>NZ_JAHGAJ010000045.1 GCF_030248535.1 Vibrio sp. D404a
ATCTCGTATCTTCAAAACTTACCTTAGAGCACATACAAAAAAGGCTTGGTCATCGACCAAGCCTTTCTATTATCTATCACTGTAAAGCTCTGATTACCAACCAGTAATCTCGCGTAGACCTTTACCGATGTCAGCAAGAGACTTAACTGTCTTAACGCCTGCTGCTTCAAGTGCTGCGAATTTGTCTTCAGCAGTACCTTTACCGCCAGAGATGATTGCGCCAGCGTGGCCCATACGTTTACCTGGAGGAGCAGTAACACCTGCGATGTAAGAAACAACTGGCTTAGTTACATTCTCTTTAATGAACGCTGCTGCTTCTTCTTCCGCTGTACCACCGATTTCACCAATCATTACGATTGCTTCTGTTTCAGGATCTTCTTGGAACAGTTTTAGGATGTCGATGAAGTTTGAACCTGGGATTGGGTCACCACCGATACCAACACATGTAGACTGACCGAAGCCTTCGTCTGTTGTTTGTTTAACTGCTTCGTAAGTAAGAGTACCTGAACGAGATACGATACCTACTTTACCTTTCTTGTGGATGTGACCAGGCATGATACCAATCTTACACTCGTCTGGAGTGATAAGACCTGGACAGTTAGGACCGATCATGCGAACGCCAGTTTCTTCTAGCTTCACTTTCACATCGATCATATCTGTTGTTGGGATACCTTCAGTGATCGTTACGATAAGCTCAATACCTGCGTCGATCGCTTCAAGGATTGCATCTTTACAGAAAGGTGCTGGTACGTAGATAACTGTTGCCGTTGCGCCAGTCACTTCTACTGCTTCACGTACTGTGTTGAATACTGGAAGACCAAGGTGAGTTTGACCACCTTTACCAGGAGATACACCACCAACCATTTGCGTACCGTATGCGATAGCTTGCTCTGAGTGGAATGTACCTTGACCGCCAGTGAAACCCTGACAGATTACTTTAGTGTCTTTGTTAATTAGTACAGACATTATTTCGCCTCCGCAGCAGCAACAACTTTCTGAGCAGCATCTGTTAGAGATTCAGCTGCAATGATATCAACATCAGAATTAGCAAGTACTTCACGACCTAGGTCTGCGTTTGTACCTTCTAGACGAACAACAACTGGTACTGTTACGCCTACTTCTTTAACCGCACCAATAATACCTTCAGCGATCATGTCACAACGTACGATGCCACCGAAGATGTTTACTAGTACTGCGCTAACATTGTCATCAGAAAGGATGATCTTGAATGCTTCAGCTACACGCTCTTTCGTTGCGCCGCCGCCTACATCAAGGAAGTTTGCTGGTTTGCCACCGTGTAGGTTAACGATATCCATCGTACCCATTGCTAGACCTGCACCGTTAACCATACAGCCAACGTTACCGTCTAGTGCTACGTAGTTCAGTTCCCACTGTGCTGCGTGTGCTTCGCGCTCATCTTCTTGAGATGGATCGTGCATTTCACGTAGTTTAGGCTGACGGTACATCGCGTTTGAGTCGATGTTGATCTTGCCGTCTAGACAAAGAAGATTGCCTTCGCCAGTGATAACAAGTGGGTTGATCTCTAGTAGAGCTAGGTCGTACTGAGAGAACATTTGGCCAAGACCCATGAAGATCTTAACGAACTGTTTGATTTGGTCGCCAACTAGACCAAGTTTGAACGCAAGTTCACGGCCTTGGTAAGCTTGAGGACCTACTAGAGGATCAATCGCAGATTGGTGAATCAACTCAGGAGTTTCTTCAGCGATTTTCTCAATGTCCACACCGCCTTCAGTAGACGCCATGAATACAATTTTACGAGTTGCACGGTCTACAACTGCGCCTAGGTAAAGTTCGTTAGCGATGTTAGACGCTTCTTCAACTAGGATTTTAGTTACAGGCTGACCATTTGCATCTGTTTGGTAAGTCACTAGGTTTTTACCTAGCCACTTTTGAGCAAACTCTTTAACGCCTTCTTTAGTGTCATGTAGTTCTACACCGCCCGCTTTACCGCGACCGCCAGCGTGTACTTGACACTTAACAACTTTCTTTTCAGTAGAGATACGACCCGCTGCTTCGAAAGCTTCTTGAGCTGTATCACATGCGAAACCTTCTGGTACAGGCAAACCGAATTCTGCAAACAGCTGTTTGGCTTGGTATTCATGCAAATTCATTTTGATATTCCGTTTATTTTCCCTTAAGGGATTATTATTTCCATAACGACACAGTTATCTGTGTTACGTCTGTAGGGTCTTCTCAAATCAGCCAAGATAACTCAGATAAATAGCGAATATTTAACAAGTAATCTTCAGCTCAAGTGAAGGCCAGACGTCGAGCTAGCCTAGCCTTTGAAACTATCAACGTCTAGCTGTTGAGCACAACTAGACGTTTTAGCGATATTAAACGTCTAATAGGAGACGTGCTGGATCTTCTAGTAGCTCTTTAATCGTTACTAGGAAACCAACTGACTCTCGACCATCGATTAGACGGTGGTCGTAAGATAGCGCTAGGTACATCATCGGTAGGATTTCAACCTTACCGTCAACCGCCATTGGACGCTCTTGGATCTTATGCATACCCAGGATAGCCGCTTGTGGTGGGTTGATGATTGGCGTTGACATCAGTGAACCAAATACACCGCCGTTCGTGATAGTGAAGTTACCACCCATAAGCTCATCAACAGTTAGCTTGCCGTCACGGCCTTTGATCGCTAGCTCTTTGATGCCTTTTTCGATATCAGCGAAACCTAGAGTGTCACAGTCTTTAAGTACTGGAGTTACTAGACCACGTGGCGTAGATACCGCCATGCTGATGTCGAAGTAGTTGTGGTAAACGATATCATCACCGTCGATAGACGCGTTTACTTCTGGGTAACGCTTCAATGCTTCAGTTACTGCTTTCACGTAGAAAGACATGAAACCTAGACGCGTGTCGTGACGCTTCTCGAACTGGTCTTTGTACTGCTTACGAAGGTCCATGATTGGCTTCATGTTTACTTCGTTGAACGTCGTTAGCATTGCAGTGCTGTTCTTCGCTTCAAGCAGACGGTTAGCGACTGTTTTACGTAGACGCGTCATTGGCACACGCTTCTGGCTACGAGCTGCTGCTGGTGCTTCTACCGCTGCAGGAGCCTCTGCTTTAGGTGCAGATTTCGCTGCCGCTAGATGTGCATCGATGTCTTCACGAGTGATACGACCGCCTACACCAGTGCCTTTAACATCAGCTGGTTGTAGATTGTGTTCAGCTAGAAGACGACGAACTGCTGGGCTTAGCGCGTCATTGCTCTCTTCAGAAAGCGTCGCTTTGTGGCGCTTGTCTGGAGATGCTTCAGTATCTTCTGTTGTATCAGTCGTTGGTTCACCAGCAACCGCGCCAGGCTTAAGCTTAGCGATAAGTTGCTTAGAAAGTACTGTTGCACCTTCTTCTTCGATGATTGCCTCTAGAACACCAGCTTCTGGAGCTGGTACTTCTAGAACCACTTTGTCAGTTTCAATATCTACGATGACTTCATCGCGTTCAACCGCTTCACCCGGTTGTTTGTGCCAAGTTGCGACTGTTGCGTCAGCCACCGATTCAGGTAAATCTGGAACCAGAATTTCAATTGTCATATCTGTGTTTTCCTTTTACTTCTAGTTCGAAAGTAGGGTCAGAGCGTCTCCAATTAACGCTTTTTGTTGTTTCAAGTGTACTGACATGTAGCCAACTGCAGGTGATGCTGAGGCAGGACGGCCTGCATATTTAAGATCAGCACCCGCTGGAATCGCAGCACGGAAGTTGTGCTGGCTGCTGTACCAAGCACCTTGGTTTTGTGGCTCTTCTTGACACCAAACGTAATCTTCAACATTTGTGTACTGTGCAATCGCAGCTTGAACTTCCTCAAGAGGGAATGGGTATAGTTGCTCGATACGCACAATAGCAACATCGTCTTGTTCGTTCTTACGGCGCTGTTCTAGTAGGTCGAAGTAAACCTTACCTGAACAGAACACTACACGTTTCACATTCTCTGGCTTGATGTCATCAATCTCAGCGATTGCTGGTTGGAATGTACCCTCTGCAAGGTCTTCAAGTGAAGATGTACACAGTGGGTGACGCAGCAATGACTTAGGAGACATTACAATCAGAGGACGACGCATTGGACGTACAACCTGACGACGAATCATGTGGTAAACCTGAGCTGGTGTTGATGGAACAACAACCTGCATGTTCTGTTCAGCACATAGCTGTAGGTAACGCTCTAGACGTGCAGAAGAGTGCTCTGGACCTTGACCTTCGTAACCGTGTGGAAGCAGCATTGTTAGACCACATAGACGTGCCCATTTTTGCTCACCAGACGAGATGAATTGGTCGATAACTACTTGAGCGCCGTTCGCAAAATCACCAAACTGTGCTTCCCAAAGGGTTAAGCCGCTTGGCTCTGCTGTTGCGTAGCCGTATTCAAATGCCAGAACTGCTTCTTCAGATAGTACTGAGTCAAATACTTGGAAAGGACCCTGCTTATCGTGAATGTTCGCTAGTGGAACGTAAGTGCTCGCATCTGTTTGGTTATGTAGAACAGAGTGACGGTGGAAGAAAGTACCACGGCCTGAATCTTGGCCAGAAATACGGATACGTTTACCATCATCAACCAGAGTCGCATACGCAAGCGTCTCCGCCATACCCCAATCGACTTGTTTCTCACCATTAATCATGGCAGTACGATCGTTGTACAGTTTGTTTACTCGGCTTTGTAACTTGTGGCTATCTGGGTATTGGCACAGCTTAGTACCAAGCTCTTTTAGACGCTCGATATCAATTTGGCTGTTCCAATCGATGTTCCAATCGTGACCAATGTATGGGCTCCAGTCTACAGAGTGCAGTGCCATTGGGCGCCACTCTTTAACGACAACTTCACCATGGTCTAGAGCATCACGGTATTCGTTGACCAGCTGAGTTGCTGTGTCGATACCAAACTCACCGCGCTCCATTAGGATGTCTGCGTATAGCTTACGTGGTGTTGGATGCTTCTTGATTTTTTGGTACATCAGCGGTTGAGTTGCATTCGGCTCATCTGCTTCGTTGTGACCGTGACGACGGTAACAAACAAGGTCGATAACAACATCGCGCTTGAACGTATTACGGTAATCCAGTGCCAAGCGAGCAACGAAAGCTACTGCTTCTGGGTCATCTGCATTAACGTGGAAAATCGGTGCCTGTACCATCTTAGCGATATCAGTACAGTACATAGTAGAACGCGTGTCACGTGGGTTTGACGTTGTGAAGCCAACTTGGTTGTTAACCACGATACGAACGGTACCGCCAACACAGAAGCCACGTGCTTGAGACATGTTGAATGTCTCTTGAACTACACCTTGACCTGCAATTGCAGAGTCACCGTGAATAGTAATAGGTAGTACGCTGCTGCCATCTTTATCGTCTAGACGATCTTGACGAGCACGAACTGAACCAATAACTACTGGGTTTACAATCTCAAGGTGAGACGGGTTAAATGCCAACGCTAGGTGAACATCACCACCTGGAGTTGCGAAGTCAGCAGAGAAACCTTGGTGATATTTCACATCACCTGTACCCCATGTTTCGTCGTGTTTGCCAGCAAACTCGTCGAATAGGTCTTGTGGTTTCTTACCAAGTACGTTCACCAGCATGTTCAAACGACCGCGGTGAGCCATACCAATAACAACTTCACGCATACCTTGACCACCAGCATGACGAATGATCTCTTTCGTCATTGGAATCAAAGCATCACCACCTTCTAGAGAGAAACGCTTTGCGCCTGGGAACTTAGCACCAAGATAGCGCTCAAGACCTTCAGCAGCAGTTAGCTCTTCTAGGAAAGCTTGCTTCTCTTCTTTGTTGAATGATGGTTGACCAGAAACAGACTCTAGACGTTGTTGAATCCAACGTTTTTGTTCTGTGTTAGTCATGTGCATGTATTCTGCACCGATAGAGCCACAATACGTCTGCTTCAAAGATTTGTAGAGATCTTTAAGAACCATCGTCTCTTGGCCAATCGCGTAAGAGCCGACGTTAAACGTCTCGTTGAGGTCTTCTTCGGTGAGAGTGTGGAAGGAAGGATCCAGTTCAGCGACTGTATCTCTTTTCCATAAACCTAGTGGGTCTAGGTTTGCTGCTTGATGCCCACGGAATCGGTAAGCATTAATAAGTTGCAGAACCTTTACTTGTTTCGCATCGACATCTGGATCACTAACTTGGACACTGTAATGCTTTGTTTCTTGAGCGAGTCGTCGGAAGTATTCACGAACACGAGAGTGTGGTTGTTCCACCGCTTCTGAAGCTTGCACAGGCAACTCTTCAAAAACGCTTCTCCATTCGTCACTTACCAAGTCGGGGTCACTTAGATACAGTTCGTAGAGTTCCTCTACGTATGTTGCATTGGCGCCAGCCAAGTGTGAAGACTCGAGCCATGCCTTCATCACGCCGTTGTGCATATTTTCCCTTAACCAGTAGTTTTCACGTTTGCTGCGGTCTTATAGCCGAGCTATTAAAAGGCCGCCCAAAACAGCTAGGGCGGCAATTTTTTTATTTCTTAAACCGAGCGATTTACAAGCATGGTCTTGATGTGACCAATCGCTTTCGTCGGATTTAATCCCTTAGGACAAACACTTACACAATTCATGATGCCATGGCAACGAAAAACGCTAAATGCGTCATCAAGATCAGACAAACGTTCATCTGTCGCTGTATCTCGGCTATCAATTAACCAACGGTAAGCAGCTAGTAGGCCTGCAGGACCGATGAACTTGTCTGGGTTCCACCAGAAAGAAGGACAAGACGTTGTACAACATGCACACATGATACATTCATACAACCCATCCAAATGCGCTCGTTCATCAGGGGTTTGTAGGTTTTCGCGTGACGGTGGCACATTGCCATCAGACACTAAGAATGGCTTCACTTTTTCGTAGTTATTGTAGAACTGAGTCATGTCCACGATAAGGTCACGCACAACCGGTAGACCCGGTAGTGGGCGAATCACAATCTTGTCTTGGCCAGACAGTGCAGACAATGGAGTGATACATGCCAGTCCATTTTTGCCATTCATATTAAGACCGTCAGAACCACATACACCTTCACGGCATGAACGACGGAATGAAATTGTTGGATCTTGCTCTTTTAGTAGGATAAGAGCGTCCAAAAGCATCATGTCTGACCCTTCGTCTACTTCAAGGACGTAGTCCTTCATGTAAGGCTTCTGGTCAACATCTGGGTTGTAGCGGTATAAAGAGAAATTCAGTTTCATGGTTAGATCTCCTTAGTACGTACGTGCTTTTGGTGGGAACGCTTCACGGTGGATAGGTTCCATGTTTACGTTACGCTTAGACATCTCTTCAGTATCAGGATTGTAAAGCGTGTGGCATAGCCATTGCTCATCATCACGATCAGGGAAGTCAAAACGAGCGTGTGCACCACGGCTCTCTGTACGGTAGTTAGCCGCTACAGCAGTCGCGTAAGCTGTTTCCATTAGGTTTTCAAGCTCTAGACACTCAATACGCTGAGTATTGAATTCTGTAGACTTGTCAGAAAGGTGTGCATTCTTCAGACGCTCACGAATCGCTTTAAGCTCTTCTAAGCCCTCAGCCATTGCTTTACCTTCACGGAATACAGAGAAGTTGTTCTGCATACATTGCTGTAGATCTTTACGGATCTGCGCTGGATCTTCACCGTCTGTGCTGTTTTCCCAACGGTTGTAGCGCTCTAGTGAACGTGCAATGTCTTCTTCGGTTGCTGGCTTAGCATCCGCTTGCTTCTTAAGTGTCTCACCTAGGTGTAGACCTGTCGCACGACCGAATACAACCAAGTCAAGTAGCGAGTTACCACCTAGACGGTTCGCACCGTGTACAGATACAGAAGCAATCTCACCACAAGCAAATAGACCTTGTACTTCTACATCACTACCGTCTTCAGCTTGCTTGATCGCTTGGCCAGAAACTTGCGTCGGAACACCACCCATCATGTAGTGACATGTTGGGATTACTGGAATTGGCTCTTTAACTGGGTCAACGTGTGCGAATGTACGAGACAGTTCACAAACGCCTGGTAGACGAGATTCAAGCGTCTCTTTACCTAGGTGGTCTAGTTTCAGTTTGATGTGTGGACCCCAAGGACCGTCACAGCCACGACCTTCACGGATTTCAACCATCATTGAACGTGCAACAACGTCACGACCTGCTAGGTCTTTCGCGTTTGGAGCATAACGCTCCATGAAGCGCTCGCCGTCTTTATTTAGAAGGTAACCACCCTCACCACGACAACCTTCTGTTACAAGAACACCTGCGCCAGCAATACCCGTTGGGTGGAACTGCCACATTTCGATATCTTGCATTGGAACGCCAGCACGAATCGCCATACCAACACCGTCACCAGTATTGATGTGCGCGTTTGTCGTTGAAGCGTAAATACGACCAGCACCGCCAGTTGCTAGAATCGTTGCTTTTGCTTTGAAGTAGCATACTTCGCCTGTTTCCATGCAAAGTGCTGTAGTACCAAGAATGGCACCATCTTCGTTCTTCACAAGATCAAGCGCATACCACTCAGAGAACACAGTTGTCTTGTGCTTAATGTTTTGTTGGTAAAGCGTGTGTAGCAGAGCGTGACCAGTACGGTCAGCTGCCGCAGCGGTACGAGCCGCTTGCTCACCACCAAAGTTTTTCGATTGGCCACCAAAAGGACGTTGGTAAATGGTGCCGTTATCAAAACGAGAGAATGGAAGACCCATCTTCTCTAGTTCGATAACTGATTCTGGGCCATTTTTACACATGTATTCGATAGCGTCTTGGTCACCGATGTAATCAGAACCTTTAACTGTATCGTACATGTGTTGTTCCCAGTGATCCTCGTGCGCGTTACCTAGCGCAACCGTAATACCGCCTTGAGCAGATACGGTGTGTGAACGAGTTGGGAAAACTTTAGAAAGCAATGCACAAGATAGGCCTTGCTCAGAAATTTGCAGTGCGGCACGCATACCAGCACCACCAGCGCCGATTACTACGGCATCAAACTCACGAACAGGAATAGTCACTTACGCACCCCACAAAACAAACAGACCAGAGAAGAAATATCCTAGAAGAACCGCAACCACACCAACTTGAAGACCGACGCGTAGTTTCGCGCACTTGATGTAGTCAGTTAGCACTTGCCATAGACCGATCCAAGCGTGAACAAGAACCGAGGTCAGCGCTAACATGGTAAAGACTTTAGTGAACGTACCACCAAAGAATTGAGTCCAAGATGCATAAGAGATATCACCAGAGAAAGCACAGAAGCTTACTAGGTAAATAGTGTAAAGCGTCATAATGATTGCAGTTGCACGAATCAGTAGGAAATCGTGAACGCCATTACGACCAAATGTAGAAACGTTGTTTACCATACTAAGATCCCCGCTAGTAGAGACAATACCGCTGTCGCTGCGAATGCAACCTTAGCGCTCTTAGCGCCAGATTCCAGCTCTTCAAAGTGACCTAGGTCCATAAGAAGGTGACGAATACCACCAGCAATGTGGTATGCCAAAGCGGTTAAAATGCCCCACAGAATAAACTTAACGAAAAAGCCATCGACAATGTCGCTTGCTTCCGCAAAGCCTTCCGGGGAAGAGAGGGAAATGTTTAATAGGTAAAGTAAAATTCCGATCGCAACAAAAGTAATCACCCCAGACACGCGGTGTAGGATGGAAGCTATTGCTGTGATAGGAAAGTGGATAGTCTGCAAATCTAAATTAACAGGTCTTGTCTTTCTTTCTTTCACGGGCTTGCTCACTCAGCTCCATTGAGCATTACGGTCATTAAATAACCTTTGATATTGTTATGGACAAAATTTGGTCGCAAACCTGCAAAATTTAACATTAACTTAACAAATAACTGAAGTTGAGCCTGAGTTAATTGTAAAATATTTGTTAACAACAAGGTTAACGAAGACACCTCACATTTCTTCTTAGCCTTGCATTTATAAGGTTTTAACCAAACTTTTCAGCGCCACTATACGGACGGCAACATTCTAATACAATTGATGTAACAAATAATGCTACACAGCACAGATTTTTAACGAATTTAATGTAAAAAACACTAACAAGTGCACACAAAGCTGCAGAAAAATTGACTTTCCCACGTAAGACCAGTAAAAAAATGGCACATAAACATCCTGGACGGATTAAATAATAAACAAAGGAGATTGTTATGGCGGATAAGAAAGCTACCCTTCATATTGAAGGTCAAGCGCCAATCGAGCTGCCGATTACGGAAGGTGTACTTGGTACGCCAGTGATCGATGTTCGTACACTAGGTTCTAATGGTTTTTTCACTTTTGACCCTGGTTTTCTTGCCACTGCATCCTGTGAGTCTCAAATCACTTTTATTGACGGCGGCAAAGGTATCCTTTTGCACCGTGGTTACCCAATTGACCAACTAGCCAATAACGCTGATTACTTGGAAGTATGTTACATCCTTCTCTATGGTGAAGCCCCATCTCGCGACGAATACGAGAAATTCAAAACGACCGTTACTCGTCACACCATGGTTCATGAACAAATCGCAAGCTTCTTCCACGGCTTCCGTCGTGACGCGCACCCTATGGCTGTCATGTGTGGCGTGGTTGGTGCTCTTGCAGCGTTTTATCATGACTCACTTGATATCAATAACGACACACACCGTGAGATCGCGGCTTACCGCCTGATCTCGAAAATGCCAACGTTGGCGGCAATGTGTTACAAGTACTCGATCGGTCAGCCGTTCATTTACCCACGTAACGACCTAAGCTACGCAGAAAACTTCCTTCACATGATGTTCGCAAACCCATGTGAAGAGTACGAAGTAAACCCTATCGTTGCTCGCGCAATGGATAAGATCTTCACTCTGCACGCAGACCACGAGCAAAATGCTTCTACATCAACAGTACGTCTGTCTGGTTCTTCAGGTGCTAACCCGTTCGCTTGTATCGCGGCAGGTATCGCATCTCTTTGGGGTCCCGCTCACGGCGGTGCAAACGAAGCATGTCTGCGTATGCTGGAAGAGATCGGTAGCGTAGATAAGATCGAAGAGTATGTTGCTAAAGCGAAAGACAAAGATGACCCATTCCGTCTAATGGGCTTCGGTCACCGCGTTTACAAGAACTACGATCCACGTGCAACTGTAATGCGTGAAGCGTGCCACGAAGTACTAAAAGAGCTAAATATCCAAGATCCACTACTTGACGTAGCAATGGAACTGGAGCGTATCGCACTTTCTGACGAATACTTCGTATCTAAGAAACTGTACCCGAACGTAGATTTCTACTCAGGCATCATCCTGAAAGCGATCGGAATCCCAGTATCAATGTTCACGGTAATCTTCGCGATGTCTCGTACTATCGGTTGGATTGCACACTGGAACGAGATGCACAGCGACCCAACGAACCGTATCGGTCGTCCACGTCAGCTGTACACTGGTCAAGAACAGCGTGACTTTAAAGCTCTTCACGAACGTGAATAGTCGTTATTAAAGTATGATTGTTAAAAAGGGTTGATGCGAAAGCATCAACCCTTTTCTTTTTATACGAGATGCGAGATTGATGTGAGGAGTACTCTCTACTCGTATCCCTCATCCCGTATCTGCTCTTATACTGGATTATCGATATCGATAAACTCAACATCCAAGCCGTGCTCTTTTGCTAGCCACTCGCCCAACGCTTTAATACCGTAGCGCTCTGTTGCGTGGTGCCCTGCTGCGAAGTAATGAATGTCTTGCTCGCGTGCAGAGTATGTTGTGCGTTCTGAGATCTCACCCGAAATAAATGCATCTAAGCCGTTCGCCGCAGCAAGCTCAATGTAGTCTTGACCACCACCTGTACACCAACCGACTGTTTCAATCATCTTATCGGCATTCTCTGGTGCAATATGCAGTGGCTCACGGTTAAGCACTTGATTAATCTTGTCAGCGAATTCCGCACCTGTCATTGGCTTGCGTAGCTTACCAAACATGGCTACCGATTGAGGGTGCCCTTCTAAGCCACCTTCTACATCAATCTCAAGCAATCGAGCCAACTCGGCGTTGTTGCCCAACTCAGGATGGATATCAAGCGGCAGGTGGTAACCCATAAGGTTGATGTCATTCTTAATCAGAGTACGAATGCGCTTGCCTTTCATACCACGAATCGGCTCAGGCTCACCTTTCCAGAAGTAACCATGATGAACAAGCAGTGCATCAGCGTTTAGCTCAACCGCCTTGTCAATTAAAGCTTGTGAGGCCGTAACGCCTGTAACAATGCGTTTTACTTCAGGCGTACCTTCAACTTGTAGACCATTCGGGCTGTAATCTTTAATCTGTTGAGGTTGCAGCTTCTCATTAAGAATTTTTTCTAATTGTAGGTTATTCATTGCTTGTTCCAGCTTACATTTTTGATAACGTGGTTATATCAATTTACGGGTAGAATGTCGAAAGCATACTTGGGTCGGAAGACCTTAGCCAATCAGTGAGGAATAGATGGCGTCATTACAACGATTTTTTCAATGGATCATGGAGTCACCGCCACTATTAGAGTGCAAGCAACCCGTCAGTGATTTAACACAATTTGCATCGCCACAATCACTTCCAAATGACCACCAATATCAAGGCAATCCAAGATTAGGATTTGTTTATCAGCATTTGTGCCAAACTCTGTTCGAAAACTCACCACATTACGTCATTGCTCATGATGAAATTCAAATCAATGTAAATGGTCGAACATTGGGTGCCATAGACTTTATTCTAGAAGATAAGCGCAACGCTCAATTGGAGCATTGGGAAGTGGCAATTAAGTTTTATCTGCTTCATGAAGATACTTGGTACGGTCCTAATGCGCATGACCAACTCGACAAGAAGTTTGATCGTATGCTTAGCCACCAGCTCAAGATGTCGAGTTCTGAAGCATTTCGCGCTCAATACCCTGACCTCGATATTCAATCGCAACATCTGTTAATGCAAGGCCGCTTGTATATTAACCCGTTTCTTGAACAAAAAGTTCCAACTCATTGTTTAGGTTATAATATTAACTCCACACAAGTAAACGGCTACTGGTGCTATCAAAATCAAGCTCACCTCATTGAAGAAGCGCTGTACCCACTTACCAAAAACCAATGGGCGTCAGGTACTGAGGATTTCGAGCAATCACCCATTACAGAGTTTGGTGATCGCTTCGTACATGGCCAAACAAAGTCCGGTCAATTCTGGTTCGTGATGCCAGAACGTTGGCCACATGGATAAGACGACTTTCTAAGTGCACAAAAAAGGGTTGATGCTTTCACATCAACCCTTCTCATTATCTAGCTAAAATCGATTACCGATTATAGGCCTGCCGCAGCAAACACTTGGTTAACGATTTCTTGTGCTTCTGCTTCGATCTGTTTCAGGTGCTCTTCGCCTTTAAAGCTTTCGCAGTAGATCTTGTAGATATCTTCCGTGCCTGACGGACGAGCTGCAAACCAACCGTTTTCAGTTGTCACTTTAAGACCACCGATTGCTGCACCATTACCAGGAGCGTGCGTTAGACGAGCAGTGATTGCATCACCCGCTAATGTTTCTGCTGCAACCATCTCTGGCGATAGCTTTTTAAGTACGTCTTTTTGAGGACCGTTAGCAATGGCTTGAATACGGTTGTACTTAGACTCACCGTGTTTTGCCGCTAGCTCTTCGTAGTAGTCTTGTGGGTTCTTACCCGTTACCGCGGTAATTTCAGCAGCAAGAAGACACAAAATGATGCCATCTTTGTCTGTTGACCATGGTGTGCCGTCTTTACGTAGGAATGATGCACCCGCAGACTCTTCACCACCAAAGCCGAACGTACCGTTGTATAAACCATCCACAAACCACTTAAAGCCTACTGGAACTTCACAAAGTTCACGACCAAGATCTGCAACTACGCGGTCAATCAATGCACTTGATACCAGTGTCTTACCAACAGCGACGTCTTTGCCCCAACCTTCACGATGACGGTATAGGTAGTCGATACATACCGCTAGAAAGTGGTTCGGGTTCATTAGGCCTTTTGGCGTTACGATACCGTGGCGGTCGTAATCAGGGTCATTACCAAATGCTAGGTCGTACTCATCTTTAAGCGCTAGCAGACCTGCCATTGCGTAAGGAGAAGAACAGTCCATACGAACCACGCCATCTTTATCTAGAGACATAAACTGGAACGATGGGTCGATAGCTTCACTTACTAAAGTTAAGTCAAGGTTGTATGCCTTACCAATTTGACGCCAGTAGTCGATGCCGCTACCACCTAGTGGATCGACACCAATTTTTAGGTTCGCTTTTTGGATTGCTTCCATATCGATCACATTAACTAGATCATCAATGTATGGCTTAACAAGATCCATCTCTACAAACAGCTCAGACGCTTTTGCTTCTGTAAGAGACATACGCTTAACACCCTGCAGGCCTTCTGCAATCAGAACGTTAGCACGATCTTCGATAGCTTGAGTCAGCTCAGCTTCCGCAGGACCGCCGTGTACTGGGTTGTACTTGATACCGCCATCTTGTGGTGGGTTGTGAGATGGCGTAATAACGATACCGTCAGCCTTATCTTCGTGCTTAAGGTTGTACGTTAGAATCGCATGAGAAACACCCGGTGTTGGTGTGTAGCCATTGTCTTGTTGAGTGATCACTTGAACGCCATTGGCAACCAGTACTTCAACAACACTAGAGAATGCTGGCTCAGAGAGCGCGTGTGTATCTTTACCTACAAACAGAGGTCCTGTCGTGCCCTGCTCTGCACGAACTTCTGCTACTGCTTGAGCAATAGCAAGAATGTGGTTTTCATTAAATGTTGATTTGTCTGCTGTACCACGGTGACCAGAAGTACCAAACTGTACTTTATGATCTGGGTTAGACGCATCCGGTTGCTGTAAGAAATAGTTAGCAACTAAAGCCGGGATATTATGAAGATCTTCCTGCTGAGCTTTCTGCCCGGCACGAGGGTGCATAGCCATTTTGACATCCTTATATATAAAATTTAAAAACAAAAAAACCTCATAATATCTTCTTTAGCATGGATATTATGAGGTTTAAATCTGATTTCCCTAAATTGAACCTGTTACTTTTTCTATTAGTTCAGCTTGGAAATTCATACGGCTCATCAACTGTTCAACCATCTGTCTTTTACGACTAGTATTGTTGTTAGTGATAACCCAAAACGGACTCAGTGGAATCGCTTTTGGCTTAGTCGTGTTACCGTTCGCCAACAGTGTTGCTTCGTTATCTGCGAAGTAAACACGCTTACGACCTTTTACTTGAGTCGCTTCTGAAAAGCTCGCTGGGTCAATTTTATGCAGTGTTGATAACACTAACATGAAACGATCAATGGCTTTCTTTAAAGAGGCGAATTCATCTGAAATAAGCAGAGAGCGCATCTCTTTTACGCCATCCAGCTTCTCTGGAGTAAAGCCTACTTCCTTACTCACAACGATACCTTTCGGCTCTACGATCTCTTCAACCGGAGCCAAGCCTTGGTTGTCCACCTGTAATAAACGGCGCAGAATATCTGAAGCGCTTTCGCCGATACGTTCTGTCTGACCCGCGATATAACGGTATAGGTCCTCATCAACCTCAATTGTTTTCATTCGCTTTTCACAATCTCAATGTTTAAACTCTGGGGGATTATAGCGAGATCCGCGCGGATACTCTACGTCAAACCCACCATGAATAAGATAAAAATGTCAGTACAGCTCAACTATAAATTGGAAGGTGAAGGTCACACCATCGTTTTGATCCATGGATTGTTCGGCAATCTGGATAATTTAGGCCTGCTTGCTCGCGATCTCAAAACGGATCATCAGGTACTCAGTATCGACCTGCGTAACCATGGTGTCTCGCCCCACAGCGACACCCACGACTATCGTTCAATGGCTGATGATGTCGCGCAGTTATTATCCTCGCTAAACATCACCAACCCCACTGTCATCGGTCACTCAATGGGTGGCAAGGTCGCCATGGCACTGACGGAAAAAACCGACATCGATAAACTGATCGTGCTCGACATGGCCCCAGTTGCCTATACCCAAAGTCGCCACGACAATGTACTGGCAGGCCTTAATGCCGTGATTCAAGAGCAGCCAAGCTCTAGAGCAGAGGCATTAAAGGTATTGGCTAAGCACATCGAGATGGATGGTGTCAGACAGTTTCTAACGAAATCCCTGTATAAAAACGAACAAGGCGTGATGGTTTGGCGATTCAATGTCGAATCATTGGAGTCTAACTACGCCAATATTATCGGTTGGGAACCTATTAAGAAAACTGACGTCAAAACGCTATTGGTTAAAGGCGGCGACTCTGACTATTTAATGCCAGAGCATCAATCGGCAGTACAGCAACAATTTTCGAATGTGAAAGCGCACGTGATTGCCAACACTGGTCACTGGCTGCACGCAGAAAAACCCAAAGAAGTGCTCAGAGCGATTCGTAAATTCTTAGGCTAATCGTTCTGTTTTTTTGGTGAACAATCTCTACATCAACAGATAAATGAGAAGTCAGCGATCTCTGCGGATTAACTTTATCTCACAACAGTGATATAGTGCGCCCAAGCAAAATTGGTATATAAGGTTCCCATGCTTTACGACTACATGAACATCATTGAATCTATTGGTTTAGATCTTCTATTTGCGTCGATTTTCTTTCTAATCGGTATGGCAATTAAAGACGTTCTAAAACAAGGTAATGTTCCAGCATTTGGTCGTCGCATTGTATGGTTAGTGCTGTTCCTTGGCTGTGCAGGTTTTATCGCCAAGGGGATAATTCAGATGAGCTGGGAAGGTACAGGAATCGGTTGATTCCCGTCGACACTTTATTACACCGACAACAGACAAAATGAAAGGTAATGATTCTATGGCAAGTGTAGGTCTCTTCTTCGGTAGCGATACAGGTAACACTGAAGCTGTTGCAAAGATGATTCAAAAGCAATTGAGCAAGCAGCTCGTTCATGTTCAAGACATTGCAAAAAGCAGCAAAGAAGACATCGATAACTTCGACCTGCTTCTACTTGGTATCCCAACGTGGTACTACGGTGAAGCACAGTGTGATTGGGATGATTTCTTCCCTGAACTAGAAGCAATCGACTTCTCAACTAAGCTAGTTGCTATCTTTGGTTGTGGTGACCAAGAAGATTACGCTGAGTACTTCTGTGATGCGATGGGTACAATTCGCGACATCGTTGAAGCGAAGGGCGGTACTATCCTAGGTTACACTTCAACAGAAGGCTACGAGTTCGAAGCGTCTAAAGCACTTGTTGAAGGCGATGACAACCAATTCGTTGGTCTATGTATCGACGAAGACCGTCAACCAGAACTGACTGACGAGCGCGTATCTAACTGGGTTAAACAAATCCACGAAGAGATGTGCCTAGCAGAGCTTGAAGACTAATCTGTCAATCTGCTAACTGAATATATAAAAACCTCCCGCGCGGAGGTTTTTTTGTTTCTATTTCTTTCAACTTTTAGTGAATTAAGCCTCAACCGGCTCATCATCTTCCCGAAACTGTGGTTTCTTCCTCACATACAATGTGCGTTGAATTTCAGACACCACCTGCCCTTTTTTGTCCTTGACGTATATTACGAACTCCGGAAAGCACTTTTCACCCAGCTGAGTCTGGCGATAGATATCATCGAGCTGCCCTTGGGTGATCTCAAATTCTGCGTACAAATCCGATTGTCCGGGTTTAATGAAGTTAATACTCGCCTCTTTATCCCACACATAATAGCGCTCCCCTAAGATTCCCATTAACATCAATGAGTAAACGGGATCGGTCAGAGAAAAGATACTACCTCCATACTGAGTACGATTGGCATTTTTATTCCACCAGCGTAACTTCAATACGGTTTTGACAACTCTAAAATCAGGGCTAATGTGGGCAATTTTGATTCCTGCGCCCCAAAACGGAGGCCAGATGTTGAGCGCAAACTTAACGATATTAGGTTTGTAGATTCTAGCGAGTTGCTTGTTCATTACGATCTTCCATGTTCTGTTTTTTATTCACCACCATAATAACTGGTCGTACCTCCAATATAAGAGAGATATTTAGATTTTACAAAACAGATTGTGATGTAAGTGAGTAACCCTTTGAAGTTCGTGGTTTATTGTTGCGGTCGAGTATCCTATAATAATGGGAATATTGAATTCTGTTAATTGCTGCAGATCATCAACAGGAAAGTATATGTCAGACAACAATCAAGCGCTAAAAGATGCTGGTCTTAAAGTGACCCTCCCAAGGCTCAAAATTCTAGAAGTATTACAACAGCCAGACTGCCAACACATTAGTGCTGAAGACTTGTATAAAAAGCTAATCGACTTAGGTGAAGAGATTGGCCTTGCGACCGTTTATCGAGTTCTTAACCAATTCGATGACGCTGGCATTGTTACTCGCCACCACTTCGAAGGCGGTAAGTCTGTATTCGAACTATCAACGCAGCACCATCACGATCACCTGGTTTGTTTAGACTGTGGTGAAGTGATCGAATTCTCAGACGACATCATCGAAGAGCGACAAAAAGAGATTGCTAAGCGTTACAACGTTCAGCTAACAAACCATAGTTTGTACCTTTACGGTAAGAGCATGACGGGCGATTGCAAAAACAACCCAGACGCACACAAACCTAAGAAATAGAAAAAACGCTGGCCTCGGTCAGCGTTTTTTATTTGGAGAGCGATGAAAAAGGATCTTTCAAAATCACCCTATAGAGGCTTCACCCTCATTGAAATGCTAGTAGCGATTGTGATTATCGTTGTGCTATCGGTTGTTGCCCTGCCTCGTTTTCTCAATATCCAAGACGACAGTCGTATTGCGCTTTTTGAAGGCGCAGAATCACAATTTCAAAGCGCCATCACCTTCGCCCACAGCAAATGGCTAGTGAGTGGTGGTGGTAATGCGGAAATGAATGATATGCCCGGCTTTGGGGAAGACGAAGATGGTAATGCTCAACTAGATGTCAACGACGTCGGCTATCCATTAGGTGTAGATAAAGGTAACCCAATGGGTCAGCCTTATAATATTGGTCAAGGCGATCAAGGCTGCGTCTCGATTTGGGATGCCATTATGACAACAGACCTCACTGCAACCACAGACCCAAACCAGTCCGGTGACTTCGATTTTGTTACTCGTCGTCAAAACCTGAGTTTTATCGCTAAGAATGGTTCTTCACAGACTAAGCTCGCTATCTGCTACTACATCTACACGCGAGTCGATTTCGACAGTGACCCAAATAATGCAGGCTATGTGTTTTGGTATAACTCACGCACCGGAGAAGTCACTCAACAAGATCCTAATCAATAATTTGATATTAAAGCGCTAGATACAAAAAAGCCGGCAATGATGCCGGCTTTTAATATGTCTAACAGAAGATACAATTAAGCTTCTGTTTTACCCCAAGTGTCACGCAGGCCAACCGTGCGGTTGAATACTAGCGCATCTGCTTTAGACTCTTTCGAATCTACACAGAAGTAACCAGTACGCTCAAACTGGAAGCCTTGTTCTGGCGCAGCTTCTGCTAGGCTTGGCTCAACGAAACCATTCAGTTTAACCAGGGAGTCTGGGTTGATTGTTGCAGCGAAGTCATCCGCAGCCGCTGGGTTAGCAACTGTGAATAGACGATCGTACAGACGAATCTCTGCTGGTAGTGCTTTATCAGCAGATACCCAGTGGATAACACCTTTTACTTTACGGCCATCAGCTGGGTTCTTACCTAGCGTTTCATCGTCGTAAGAACAGAAAATCGTTGTGATGTTACCTTCAGCATCTTTCTCAATACGTTCAGCTTTAATCACATAAGCACCACGTAGGCGAACTTCTTTACCTAGAACCAAACGCTTGTACTTCTTGTTTGCTTCTTCGCGGAAGTCATCACGCTCAATCCAAACTTCACGAGTAAATGGAACTTCACGAGTACCCATCTCAGGCTTGTTCGGGTGGTTAGCAACCGTTAGTGTTTCAACCTTGTCAGCATCGTAGTTTTCAATCACGATCTTAACCGGATCAAGAACAGCCATTGCACGTGGTGCGTTTTCGTTTAGGTCATCACGAATACAAGATTCAAGAGAACCAAACTCGATCATATTCTCTTGCTTGGTTACACCAATACGCTTACAGAACTCACGAATTGACGCAGGCGTGAAACCGCGACGACGTAGGCCAGAGATAGTCGGCATACGTGGGTCATCCCAACCGTTAACTAAGTTTTCAACCACAAGTTGGTTCAGCTTACGCTTCGACATCACTGTGTATTCTAAGTTAAGACGGCTGAACTCGTACTGACGAGGCTGACAATCGATAGTGATGTTATCTAGCACCCAGTCGTAAAGACGGCGGTTGTCTTGGAACTCAAGCGTACAGATAGAGTGCGTAATGCCCTCTAGTGCATCAGAGATACAGTGCGTGAAGTCGTACATTGGGTAGATGCACCACTTGTCACCCGTTTGGTGGTGGTGAGCAAAACGCACACGGTAGATAACCGGATCGCGCATTACCATGAATGAAGAGCTCATGTCGATCTTCGCACGCAGACACGCTTTGCCTTCCTCGAAGCCGCCGTCACGCATTTTTTCGAATAGCGCTAGGTTTTCTTCAGGGCTGCGATCACGATATGGGCTCGCTTTACCTGGCTCTTTTAGCGTGCCACGGTATTCACGGATCTGCTCAGGACTTAGCTCGTCTACGTACGCTAAGCCTTTATTAATTAATTCGACAGCGTAAGCGTAAAGCGTATCGAAGTAGTTTGATGAGTAACAAATGTCACCAGACCACTCGAAGCCTAACCAGCTTACATCATTCTTAATTGACTCAACGTATTCAACGTCTTCTTTTTCAGGGTTTGTATCATCGAAACGAAGATTACATTGTCCCTGGTAGTCCTGAGCAATACCAAAGTTCAAGCAGATAGATTTAGCGTGACCGATGTGCAGGTAACCGTTCGGCTCCGGCGGGAAACGAGTATGCACGCTAGTGTGTGTACCATCCGCTAAATCTTTATCAATAATGTGGCGAATGAAATTCGATGGACGAGCCTCAGCTTCACTCATCTATAGCACCTCTATGTATTTAGTATTGTCAGAGAAAAATTCTTCTTTCTGTTCCATAAACAGCCCATTTATCTCAAGCCTAGGATAGAAAGATCATTGTTGCTAATCATCCACAATTCTTAGCCTTTACACAATAAGAACCATCAGTTTATTGCGAATATTTCTCCTATTCGATGAAGAATAGAACGTTGGACGTTTCAACCACCAAAACCACATACGAAAAAGCCTCCCAAAAAAGGGAGGCTTTGATTTCGACTTACTTAGTTCTTGTGGCTGTTGCGTGAGTAATTTGCTCTACGCTAAAGCGACTAAGGAAGTTTAACGTCTGATAGGTCTTCACCTGCACCGATAGCTTTCATTTCGCCAGCTACGATTTCAGCTAGTGGGCCTAGGATAACCTGTAGGTTGTTCTCACCTAGTTTAACCACACCTTTAGCACCTAGTTTCTTAAGAACTGCTTCGTCAGCAACAGAGCGGTCTTTAAGAGTTAAACGTAGACGAGTGATACAAGCGTCGATTGAAGTTAGGTTCTCGTGACCACCTAGTGCTTTTAGGTATTGACGAGCTAGGTCACCTTTTGGCGCTTCACCGTCAGTTGCTGCAGCACCTTCGTCGTCATCTTCACGACCTGGCGATTTCAGGTTGAAAGCGCGGATTGCGAAGCTGAATGTGAAGAAGTATAGAGCACCGAATGCTAGACCGATGAACAGTAGAGTCATTGGCTTAGTCGCTAGACCGAAGTTCAATACGAAGTCGATTAGACCAGCAGAGAAACCGAAGCCGTGAAGCGTACCGAACATGTTAGCGATTACTAGAGATAGACCAGTAAATACTGCGTGCATTGCGTATAGAGCAGGAGCTAGGAATACGAACATGAATTCTAGTGGCTCTGTGATACCTGTTAGGAATGAACAGAATGCTACTGAGAATAGTGCGCCGCCAACTTGACCGCGTTTTTCAGCTGGAGCTGCTAGGTACATTGCTAGTGCAGCACCTGGTAGACCAAACATCATTACTGGGAAGAAACCATTCATGAATACGCCAGCGCCTTTGTCGCCGCCGAAGAAGCGGTGTAGGTCACCAGACTTAACTGTTTCAGTTACTTCTTTAACAACTGCAGTGATTTCTGGGTTTACAGAGTTCGCAAAGTTGAAAGTGTACTCTTGACCAACAACTAGAGTTTTCGCTAGAGCTGGGTCAACACAAAGTTGCTTGAAGCTTTCGAAGCCAGCAGAACCTGCTACTACGATTTCTTGACAAGTACCCATACCGAACCAGAAGTACGAGTTCAATACGTGGTGTAGACCTACAGGGATAAGTGCACGGTTAAGAGTACCGTATACGAACTGACCGATAGCGCCAGACGTCGATACTGCGTGAGCTAGTGCATCTAGACCAGATTGAACACCAGGCCATACCACACCAGAGATTGCACCAGCAACTAACGCAAATAGACCGGCCATGATAGGCACAAGACGTTTACCTGCGAAGAATGCTAGCCACTCAGGAAGGCGTGTTGCATGGAAAGCGTTGTATGAGTGACCTGCGATGATACCTGCGAAGATACCGCCGAAGAAAGACATGTTTACGTCAGCATTGATTGTTGTTGCTGTCGCAGTTAGTACGAAGTAAGCAACCGCACCAGCAAGACCTGCTGCACCGTTACCATCTTTAGAAAGACCAATTGCGATACCTAGACCAAATAGCAGCGGTAGGTTACCGAAGATAGCACCACCAGCTTGCGCCATGAATGGAATATCAAGTAGATCGCCTTGACCTAAACGTAGTAGAAGCGCCGCAATCGGAAGCGTTGCGATAGGAAGCATTAACGCTTTACCTAGCTTCTGTGCATATCCTAGAATATTCACCTGTTGTTTCCCCCTATAGGATTTTTAGAATTCGTTTGAGAAACTTATTTTAGTCGCTCAATTTAGTCCTAATCAGTGTATTCAATTAATTTTGCTCCGCAAATTAAAACCTTACCATTTGTGATCCTAATCACCAGTTTTTGCCAAATCCAAAGGTTTTTGCTAGCGAGATCATAAAACTTATTTTATCATTCAAAAAAATGAAGATTTACAGATAAAATTCGACACTAAACATTAGGCCAATGCATAGGTAGCACTCGCTTTCTTTGCTCCACTAATAATCAATGACTAGGCCGCCTAATGAAAGGCTAGAAGGTATTTGTTTACTGTATTTTCAATGGCTTAATTCGCGCTTCACTTTGAAGAACGCCGGTTTAAAAAAGTTAAATCGTTACGTAAATGATGTTTGCAAACTAAGTCGACATTTAGGTAACGAACAAAATTTAAAGATCTCACGAAATAAGGATTAGCTGACTATGTACGCGCTAAGTAACTGTAAAATCTACACTGGTAGTGATGTTCTGACTGATCACGCAGTAGTTATCGAAAACGGACTGATTAAACAAGTCTGCCCTGTTACTGAACTGCCAGACGGCATCGAAGTTCGTGACCTAAACGGTGCCAACCTGAGCCCGGGCTTTATCGACCTACAATTGAACGGTTGTGGTGGTGTTATGCTTAATGATGAAATTACTGCAGAGACCATGCAGATCATGCACCGAGCTAACCTAAAGTCTGGCTGTACTAGCTTCCTACCTACACTCATCACATCTTCAGACGAAGATATGCGTGCAGTAATCACAGCCGCTCGTGAATATCACAACCAATACCAAAACCAATCTCTGGGTTTACACTTAGAAGGCCCTTACCTTAACGTCGCGAAAAAAGGTATTCACAGCGTTGACCACATTCGCAAATCAGACAGCGAGATGATCGACTTAATCTGCGAAAACCGCGACCTAGTGGCTAAAGTAACGTTAGCACCAGAGCAAAACGATCCAGAGCATATCGAGCGCCTACACCAAGCTGGCGTTGTGGTTTCAATCGGCCACACCAATGCAACTTACGCTGAAGCGCGCAAGGGCTTTGAATCAGGCATTACCTTCGCAACACACCTTTTCAACGCGATGACACCAATGGTTGGCCGTGAGCCAGGCGTAGTAGGTGCTATCTACGACACTCCTGAAGTGTATGCAGGTATCATTGCAGACGGCTTCCACGTTGATTACGCAAACATCCGTATTGCGCATAAAATCAAGGGAGAAAAGTTGGTATTAGTGACGGATGCCACAGCTCCTGCAGGTGCTGACATGGAATACTTTATTTTTGTCGGTAAGAAAGTATATTACCGAGATGGTAAGTGTGTTGATGAAAACGGCACACTGGGCGGCTCAGCTCTGACGATGATCGAAGCAGTACAGAACACAGTTGAGCACGCTGGAATCGCTTTAGACGAAGCTCTGCGTATGGCTACACTATACCCAGCAACAGCAATGGGTGTAGAGGGTAAACTAGGTCGAATCAAGAAAGGCATGGTTGCAAACCTGGCTGTATTCGATCGAGACTTCAATGTAAAAGCGACTGTTGTTAACGGACAATACGAGCACAATTAAGTATGAATGGCGGACAAATAGGTAACGTAGACTTAGTTAAACAACTAAACAGTGCGGCGGTATACAGACTAATAGACCAACAAGGTCCTATCAGTCGTATACAGGTGGCTGACGTAAGCCAACTCGCACCAGCAAGTGTTACAAAAATTACCCGCCAATTATTAGAACGTGGCCTCATCAAAGAGGTCGCTCAGCAAGCGTCTACTGGCGGTAGACGCGCTATCTCACTAACAACCGAGGTGGAGCCTTTTCATTCCATCGCTGTTCGTTTAGGGCGAGATTATATTCAAATCAGCCTTCATGACCTTGGTGGTCGTGAGCTGGCTTTCGTTCAAGAAGATTTAAACTACTCTGATCAATCTGACCTCATGCAAGGTCTACTCACGACTCTTAAATCGTTTGTGGCAGAGCAGCAGCATCAAATCGATCAACTTATCGCGATTGGTATTACCCTTCCAGGCCTAGTGAACCCAACAACCGGTGTTGTTGAGTACATGCCAAATACCGATATTGATAATCTAGCGCTAAGCGACATCATTCGCGACACCTTCCACGTTGCTTGTTTCGTTGGTAACGATGTTCGTGGTATGGCACTCGCTGAACATTACTTCGGTGCAAGCCAAGATAGCCAAGATTCTATTTTGGTGAGTGTTCACCGTGGTACAGGTGCAGGTATCATTGTGAATGGCCAAGTATTCTTAGGCCATAACCGCAATGTTGGTGAGATTGGTCATATTCAAATCGATCCACTTGGTGAGCAATGTCAGTGTGGCAACTTCGGCTGCCTAGAAACTGTGGCTGCGAACCCAGCTATCGTTGAACGCGTTCAAAAACTGATTAAGCAGGGCTACGAGTCTTCTTTAACTGAACTTGAACGAATTACGATTCAAGATGTGTGTGACCATGCGATGAATGGTGATGAGCTCGCAAAACAGAGTTTAGTTCGCGTTGGTAACCAATTGGGCAAAGCCATCGCAATGACAATTAACTTGTTTAACCCACAAAAAGTGATCATTGCTGGTGAAATTACCAAGGCTCAAGACATTGTTTTCCCCGCAATCAAGCGCAATGTAGAGAATCAATCTCTAACGACTTTCCATAGCGGCTTGCCTATTGTAGCATCTGAAATCGATAAACATCCGACAATGGGTGCTTTCGCGATGATCAAGCGTGCCATGCTCAACGGCGTGTTGTTGCAGAAGTTACTCGAAGACTAAAGAAAAACAAATATTGATTTTCCGCGGGCCGTGTTTGGATAAACACGGCCCGTTTTTATAAGCTAGGGAACAACTACTACAAGTTATGGAACTTATACTATTATCCGCAGCATTTATTGCTGGCTTTATTTCGTTAAAGTGTCACCTTCCCCCACTCGTTGGCTTTCTCATTGCTGGCTTTGCACTCAACGCGTTTGGTTTTGAGAGTAACGACACCATCGTTACCCTCGCCGATCTCGGTGTCACACTGCTGCTGTTCACCATTGGCCTCAAACTCGATATCAAGACCTTGCTCTCTAAAGAGATCTGGGCGGGCGCCACGGTGCATAACCTATTATCAACACTCTTTTTTGCACTGGCTCTGTTTGGATTTAAGCTACTGGGTATTTCGTCGCTTGCGGCAATGTCCAACGAGCAAATTATCCTGCTCGGTTTCGCCCTTTCCTTCTCTAGTACCGTTTTTGCAGTAAAAACACTCCAAGAGAAAGGTGAAATGAATGCCACTTACGGCACTCTTGCGATCGGTATCTTGGTTATGCAAGACATCTTTGCGGTGGTATTCCTAACGGCTTCTACAGGTAAAATCCCTGAGTGGTATGCGATTGCACTGTTCGCGCTTCCTTTGCTACGTCCACTGTTCTACAAAGTGCTCGATTGGGTTGGCCACGGCGAGATGCTGGTGCTATTTGGTATATTCTTCGCATTGGTCGTCGGTGCAGGCCTGTTTGAATTTGTCGGTGTAAAAGCTGATCTAGGTGCGCTGATTCTGGGTATGTTACTGGCGGGACACGCCAAAGCATCAGAGCTATCTAAATCACTCTTTAACCTTAAAGAGCTCTTCCTTGTCTGCTTCTTCCTTAATATCGGCTTATCAGAGCAGCCGACCATTCAAGGCTTTATGCTGGCAATCCTGTTCTTACTGCTATTGCCAGTCAAAGGCTTCCTCTACTTCTGGGTACTCAACTTCTTCAAATTCCGCGTCCGCACCTCGCTACTTGCGTCGCTTTCTCTATTCAACTTCAGCGAATTCGGCCTGATCGTTGGTGGTCTTGCATTTAAGATGGGATGGATGTCTGGCGATATCTTGGTCGCAGTCGCAATTGCTGTCTCTCTCTCTTTCTTGATTGCAGCGCCACTCAATCGCGCTGGACATAAACTGTATCAACAGTCTGGTAAGTGGCTAAAAGAGCACGCGGCTGAAAAGCTACACCAACGCGATAAGCGCATTGATCCGGGTCGCGCTCAAGTCCTGATCTTGGGTATGGGGCGAATTGGTACCGGTGCCTACGACGAGTTACGCGAACGCTACGGCAAAGTGAGCTTGGGTGTAGAGGTGCGAGAAGAAGCAGCACAGAACCACAGAAACCAAGGAAGAAACGTGATTTCTGGTGACGCTACTGACCCGGATTTCTGGGAACGCATCTTAGATACAGCCAACGTAAAACTGGTTATCTTGGCGATGCCTCACCACCAAGGTAATCAAACAGCTTTAGATCAGCTGCAGTCTCGTCACTTTAAGGGGCAAATTGCTGCGATTGCAGAGTATCCAGATCAACTAGAGACCTTGAAAGAGAATGGTGTTGACGCCGCGTTTAATATTTACAGTGAAGCCGGTAGTGGTTTTGCGCGCCACGTATGCGAGCAATTAAACCCTAACATTATGAAAATGTAGCACTTCCTCTATGCCACTCATCACTGATTGTTCGCCTAACGTTGGCGAAAAATTGAGATGAGTGGCTAAAAATCACACCACATTTAGATCTCATCAACCAAAAATCACATAATATTAGATATTTTCTAATAGAAGCCTCTTTATATAATCTTTTTCATCATACCCGGTTGCATTTTTTAGCCAGAATGGCAAATTGAATACAGTTGATTTGGAAATGATTTAAAAGGAAGTTCTATGTGTTCAGTATTTGGCATTCTTGATATAAAAAGTGATGCTTCAGCACTTCGCCCTGTTGCTCTAGAGATGTCTAAAAAGCTCCGCCACCGTGGCCCAGATTGGTCTGGTATTTACGCCAGTGACAAAGCCATTCTTGCTCACGAGCGTCTTGCGATTGTTGGCCTAAACAGTGGTGCACAACCGCTATACAGCCAAGACAAAAAGCATATCCTAGCGGTAAACGGTGAAATTTATAACCACAAAGAACTTCGTGCTCGTTACCAAGATAAATACGAATTCCAGACAGATTCTGACTGTGAAGTTATCTTGGCACTGTATCAAGAGCTTGGTGCAGACTTACTCGAAGAGCTAAACGGTATCTTTGCATTCGTTCTTTATGATGAAGAGAAAGACGAATACCTAGTTGGTCGTGACCACATCGGTATTATCCCTCTATACCAAGGTTACGATGAGCACGGTAACTACTACGTTGCTTCAGAAATGAAGGCACTAGTGCCAGTATGTAAAACAGTGAGCGAGTTTCCTCCTGGTTGTTCATACGGTTCGAAAGATACTGAGCCTCAACGCTACTATGTGCGTGATTGGAACGAATATGCAGCGGTACAAGGCAACTCAACCAGCAAAGAAGAGCTAACAGAAGCATTAGAAGCTGCGGTTAAACGCCAACTGATGACCGACGTTCCTTATGGTGTACTGCTTTCTGGTGGTTTGGATTCATCAATCACTTCTGCAGTCGCTAAACGCTTTGCGGCAATGCGTATCGAAGACGATGAGCAGTCTGAAGCTTGGTGGCCACAACTGCACTCTTTCGCTGTTGGCCTTGAAGGTGCACCTGATCTTATCGCTGCTCGTGAAGTTGCTGACAAGATTGGTACGGTTCACCACGAAATGACCTACACAATCCAAGAAGGTCTGGATGCGATTCGCGATGTTATCTACCACATTGAAACTTACGATGTGACCACCATCCGTGCGTCTACTCCAATGTACCTACTTGCTCGTAAGATCAAAGCTATGGGTATCAAGATGGTACTTTCTGGTGAGGGTGCGGATGAGATCTTCGGTGGCTACTTGTACTTCCACAAAGCACCAAACGCAAAAGAGTTCCATGAAGAGACAGTACGTAAACTTCTAGCTCTGAACATGTTTGACTGTGCTCGAGCAAACAAATCTCTAGCAGCTTGGGGTGTTGAAGGTCGTGTACCTTTCTTAGATAAAGAATTCATTGATGTTGCAATGCGTCTAAACCCAGAAGATAAGATGTGTGGTAACGGTAAGATGGAAAAACACATCCTACGTGAGTGTTTTGAACACTACCTACCAGATTCTATCGCTTGGCGTCAGAAAGAGCAGTTCTCAGATGGCGTTGGCTATGACTGGATCGATACGCTGAAAGCGACAGCGGAAGCTAAAGTAACAGACCAACAGATGGAAACGGCAAAATTCCGCTTCCCATACAACACACCGACAACCAAAGAAGGTTACGCATACCGTGAGATCTTTGAAGAGTTGTTCCCGCTAGAGTCTGCGGCAGAGTGTGTACCAGGCGGTCCATCTGTGGCATGCTCTTCTGCGAAAGCAATTGAGTGGGATGAGTCATTCAAAAACATGGCCGATCCATCAGGTCGTGCGGTACAGAGCGTTCACAACGACTCGTACTAAAACTTCCCCAGCTAGGGACAAAATTTCTAAAAATCAGAATCAAAAAAGGCGCTTATAGCGCCTTTTTTATTACCCTAACACTAATTTAAGCCTTGGTTAGTATTAGATGTATGAATTAGATGCGTGCAGCTAATGCCGCGTTCTCGATACTAATCGGAACGATTTGACTGATCATCTGAACAAGCATAATTGAGCGTGCTTCACCGTCTTTCTCGTGATAAACCGCTTTAATACCTGCAAACTGACCGCTACAAATCTCGACCACATCTCCAGCTTGATAGTCCGGGCATAGTTCAGGGCAATCATCAACTGGGTAACCCTGACACTCTCGTTCAATCTGCTTCAGTTCGTAAATCAAGTCACCTTGAACTTCATGTGGCATCGCGCCAAATTTAATAAAGTCCACAACGCCTCGTGTTGACCTAAGCGTAGTGAAGCTTGGGCCCTGCTCGTAGTCAAAGCGAACAAAAATGTAAGAAGGAAACAACGGTTCTTTGACTCGTTTCTTCTTTCCTCTTACGACTTTTTCGACTTCAAGTTGAGGGTAAAAACACTCTACCCCCTGATTTTCCATGTGCTGCTTCGCTCGGAGTTGTTCTCCTCGCTTACAGTAAAGTAGATACCAACGTTTCATTTTCCTAGCCATTTTGTATTTTTTTTACATCTTAACATAGCAAAAATGTGTTTCATCTAGGTGAATGAAACGAATTGCTAATCGCTAAGAAATATTGCGGAGTAGACCCATTAATCAACAAAAAATACTTCATCGACCAACTTTTGGAACATCATACAGTAAATTGCACGAAATGATACAGAGCAAAATACATACGCTTACAAATCACAAATTGTTACTTACAAGCCAAAATTCCATCAATAAAGCCTTGTTCAATAATGAAAAATTAGTTTGCAGCACATAAATGGCGTTGAACATTCTCAATAAAAGCAAACTAAATCATAAACTTAACAAAGCATATTTATCATCACCACAAAAACACCCTATTGCAGCTTTTTATCTGGGTATGTATACATGAGTGACTATAAAATCTTTTAATATCTAAAATTAGTAAAACTTATGGCAAACACACACAACATCTTCGGCCACCCTAGAGGGCTGTTTCTACTTTTTAGTACCGAGTTATGGGAGCGATTCTCTTACTACGCGATGCGTGCCATCTTGGTTCTATTTCTTACGGACACAACTATCAATGGCGGTCTAGGTTGGTCAACCAAAGACGCTCTCGACCTTTATGGCATTTACACAGGTTTAGTCTACATTACCCCACTTATTGGCGGTTGGGTTGCGGACAACTACCTAGGCCAGCGCAAGTCTATCCTTATTGGTGGTGTGCTTATGGCACTCGGTCAGTTTACTTTAGCACTACCTACTGGCTTTATGGGATTAGACCAGGTGAGCGCGCTTTATCTCGGCTTGGCTCTGCTTATCAGTGGTAATGGTATGTTTAAGCCAAACATCTCAACGATGGTTGGTGATCTTTACCAAGAAGGTGACAATCGTCGTGACGGCGCATTTACTATTTTCTACATGGGCATCAACTTAGGTGCACTTATCGGTGGTCTTATTTCCGGTGCTGCGGTCGATTCTTACGGCTGGAAAGCGGGCTTCTTAGCAGCTGGTATCGGTATGGTGATTAGCTTGATCATGCAGATGACAATGGCTCAATCTTGGTTAGGCGACATCGGTTCTGTACCTGCCGCAGCGCGAGCTAAAGCGCTAAATAAGTCAGACAACAAAGCCCCTCTGACCAAAGAAGAGTTCGACCGACTCAAGGTTATCCTAATCATGGGTCTGTTCGTTATTGTCTTCTGGGCTGGTTTTGAGCAAGCCGGTGGCCTAATGAATATTTACACTCAACAGTACACTGACCGTATGATTGGTGACTTTGAGGTACCTGCAGCTTGGTTCCAATCCCTTAACCCATTCTTCATCATTACCTTAGCGCCTCTTATCGCTGCGTTCTGGGTAAAACTGGGTAAACGAGAGCCAAACTCTCCGGTTAAATTTGCAATGGCACTGTTCTTCTTAGCACTTGGCTTTGTTTGTATGATCGGTGCTGTTATGGAGCAAGGTGGCGATCTTAGCGTTAAGACCTCTATGTTATGGCTCGTTGGAGCATTCTTCTTCCATACCTTGGGTGAGCTGTGCCTATCTCCAATTGGTCTATCACTTGTGACCAAACTGGCTCCGCTTCGTCTGGCTTCTTTAATGATGGGTGCATGGTTTGGTTTCAACGCAATCGCGAACTATGTTGCTGGTCTGGTGGGCTCACATGTGGGTGAACTAGGCGCAATGGCTATCTTCAGCGGTATTGCAATTTCTGCAACCGTTAGTGGTGTCATTCTGCTTCTATGTGCAAATAAACTGGTTTCTTGGATGCATGGTGTTGAGGGTAACCCTGTTGAAGCAGAAAGTGAGGAAGCAACCGCACAAACGTCACTGGCGTAACGTTGCAAACACTTATGTACTAAGTATCTAGAAATACTCGGTATGTTAAAACAAAAAAGGAGTGGCTCGATGAGTCACTCCTTTTCTTTTGCGATCTTCTTGTCAACTAGCGATGCTGTTCGACCAAATCCGCCATCATTTCAATATGCTCATCATTGTCATTCAGGCATTTGATATAGCTAAAGGCTTCCCCACCCGCTTCGATGAATGTCTCTTTGCATTGGTCAGAGATCTCTTCCAGAGTTTCCAAACAGTCAACCGAGAAAGCTGGCGCCATGATATCGAGCTTCTTAATACCTTGCTTAGGTAGCTGTTCTAACGTTTCATCTGTGTATGGCTTAAGCCACTCTTCACGACCGAAACGCGATTGATAAGTCATGGTGATCTTATCTGATGATAAGCCTAACTCTTCAGCCAAAAGCTGAGTGGTTTGCTCACAGTGTTGAGGATATATATCACCTTGGTCCGCTAGGCGTTTTGGAATACCGTGGAACGAACAAACAAGGTGATCGCCTTGTCCATGCTCACGCCAATGTTTACGCACACTCTCGGCCAGCGCTTTAACGTAGCCCGGGTGGCTATAATAATCACGAATAAAGCGGTAACCCGGAATCACAGGCAACTGTTTAAATGCCTTGGTTAACCCATCAGAAACCGCTGCTGTCGTTGTACCGGAATATTGTGGGTAGAGTGGTAAAACGATCACCTCTTCAACGCCCTGAGCCATCAAAGCTTCAATACCTGTTTTCAAGCTTGGATTACCGTAAGTCATGCCCAGTGCCACTGGCATTTGAAGTTTATCTTGTAGCTTAGCGACCTGACGTTGGGAATAAACCAACAAAGGCGACCCTTGGTCCATCCATACTGACTGATAGAGCTTGGCCACTTTAGGTGAACGAATCGGTAATATGACACCGTGAAGGATTGGGCACCAAAGCCAACGAGTCAGGCTCACGACTCGCTTATCATGCAGAAATTCGCTTAAAAAACGGCGCACAGCTGCAGGTGTTGCTGCATCTGGTGTCCCTAGGTTCACCAATAATACACCCTGCTTTTTTTTATTTTCCATAGATACCTGAGACCATTAAAGAAATTTGGAAAGCTTTATACTCAGCCAGTTACTCTTGGGATCACCCTACTAACTCTTTTCAGATCAATCACGACTGCTACGTGCTGACGGCATCAATATAGCGTTCAAAAACGCCAATCACGCAAAAAATTGATATAAAAAAAGCGACCTGACCGGTCGCTTCCAATATATCAAATTATAAAACTGGCTGTTAGCCAATTATGCTAGTGCTTTCTCAAGTTCTGCACTAACTTCAGCAACTTGCTTAGTACCATCGAATTTAAGGTACTTAGTGTTACCAGCTTCAGCTTCTTTACCGTAGTAAGCGATAAGAGGTGCTGTTTGATCGTGGTAAACGCCTAGACGTGCACGAACTGTCTCTTCTTTGTCGTCATCACGTACAACTAGCTCTTCGCCAGTTACGTCATCTTTACCTTCTTCTTTAGGCGGGTTGTACACAACGTGGTATGTACGGCCTGAAGGAAGGTGAGCACGACGACCCGCCATACGCTCAACAATCACATCATCAGCTACGTCGAATTCAACAACGTAATCTACAGCGATACCCATCTCTTTTAGGCCATCAGCTTGTGGGATTGTGCGTGGGAAACCGTCAAGTAGGAAACCTTTTTCGCAGTCATCTTGAGCGATACGCTCTTTGATTAGACCAAGGATAATTTCATCAGAAACTAGCTGACCAGCGTCGATTACTGATTTAGCTTGTTTACCAAGCTCAGTACCCGCTTTGATAGCAGCACGTAGCATGTCACCAGTTGAAATTTGAGGGATACCAAATTTGTTCATGATGAAGTTTGCTTGAGTGCCTTTACCCGCGCCAGGAGCACCTAGAAGAATGATGCGCATGTTTAATCCTCTTATAAAATTATGATTTATACCGAAGCTCACTATTTGAGTGTGCTAGTAACGAATAGAGTTCGAAAATAGCAACACATAAACACAACGGTAAGTTTCGGTATAACGTTTAAAAATCATACAGGTAGATACCAATTTAACGATTGCTACCCGATTAGGTCGAGCATTCTACCACATTAATATTCATTATGGCTGAATTTAAGACTAAAGAATGTAAGGTTGAAGAGCGACGCTACATTCATCGTCATTTATCACCTTAATAGCGACAGTTCAGCGACGTTCATTAAAAAAGCCCGCATTTGCGAGCTTTTTAATACAATTAAGGCTTTAGCCCAAAGTCGAAAGCTTAGCGTTTCGACAACAGTTCATTGATTGCACCCAAGAACTGTGATGGATCTTCCATTGAGCCTTTCTCAGCTAGCATTGCTTGGCCTAGTAGAAGTTCAACCCAACGGCCAAAAGCTTCTTCATCGGCTTCGTCTGCCATTTGCTTAACCAAAGCGTGCTCAGGGTTAATCTCAAAGATGTATTTAACCTCAGGTGCAGCTTGGCCAGCTGCTTCAAGTAGCTTAGCCATTTGAGTACCCATTTCGAAATCATCCGTTACCACAACAGCAGGCGTGTTTGCCAGCTTGAACGTGGTACGTACCTCTTTCACACGCTCACCTAGGTAAGATTGAGTGCGCTCGACAACAGATTTGAACTCTTCTTCTGTCTCTTTTTGCTTCTCTTTCTCTTCTTCGCCTTCAAACTTGCTTAAGTCTAGGCCCGCCTTGGTGATTGATTGGAATTGTTTACCATCGAAGTCAGTTAGGTAGTTCATTACATACTCATCAATGCGATCGTACATTAGAACCACTTCAATGCCTTTTGCTTTAAATTGCTCTAGGTGTGGGCTGTTTTTTGCGGCTGTGTAGTTGTCTGCAGTCAGGTAGTAGATCTTATCTTGACCTTCTTTCATACGCTCGACGTAAGACGCTAGGCTGATTGTTTGATCAGAAGAATCGACTTCCGTTGATGCAAAGCGCAGCAGACCAGCGATCTTCTCTTTGTTCGCCATGTCTTCCGCTGGGCCTTCCTTCATCACAAGACCAAACTCTTTCCAGAACTCTAGGTACTTCTCATTGTCGTTCTTCGCCATACGCTCAAGCATGGTCAATACACGCTTAGTACAAGCACCACGTAGCGATTGAGTCACCTTGTTGTCTTGTAGGATTTCACGAGAAACGTTCAGAGGTAGATCATTCGAGTCAATCAAACCACGAACAAAGCGCATGTATGATGGCATAAACTGTTCTGCGTCATCCATGATGAAAACACGCTGAACGTAAAGCTTAAGACCGCTCTTGTGGTCACGGTTCATCATATCCCAAGGCGCTTTAGATGGGATGTAAAGCAGGCTTGTGTAGTCGTTCTTACCTTCAACCTTGTTGTGGCTCCAAGTCAGAGCATCTGCAAAGTCATGAGAAACGTGTTTGTAGAACTCTTGGTATTCTTCTTTAGTGATGTCAGACTTGTTGCGAGTCCATAGTGCTTGAGCTTTGTTGATTTGCTCCCACTTCTTCTCTTCGGTGTCTTTACCTTCGTCATCTTTGACGGCAGTTAAAATCGAAACTGGAATACCGATGTGGTCAGAGTATTTGCTGATCACGTCGCGTAGACGCCACTCATTTAGGAACTCTTTACCTTCGTCACGCATGTGAAGAATGATGTCAGTACCACGAGACTCTTTTGAGATTGTCTCGATAGTGTATTCACCTTCGCCTGCAGAGTGCCATTGAACTGCCTCATCATTAGCAAGGCCAGCGGCACGAGTGCGAACCGTTACTGCATCCGCCACGATAAATGCAGAGTAAAAACCAACACCAAACTGACCGATCAGCTGTGAATCTTTGCTTTGGTCTTCTGAAAGCTTAGAGAAAAAGTCTGCTGTGCCTGACTTCGCGATGGTACCTAAATGTTCAATCACATCATCACGGCTCATACCGATGCCATTGTCTGAAATGGTCAAGGTATTAGCATCGGCGTCAAAAGAGAGCTTCACACCTAGGTCAGCATCACCTTGGTACAGTTCACCATTTGACAATGCCTGAAAACGCAGCTTGTCTGCAGCGTCAGATGCGTTTGAGATCAGTTCACGAAGAAAGATCTCTTTATTCGAATATAGTGAATGAATCATCAAGTGAAGCAGCTGCTTAACTTCTGATTGAAAGCCACGAGTCTCTTTATTTTGCGTTGCTGTTTCGCTCATTTTTACTCCAAAACATCTATACTTAAAACGTCAAAATCGGAAGGATATTCTGACTTGTCCCCCCTTGTATGTTCATTAACATGAGGATGACAATTGTAAATTCAAGGTCAAAAATCATAAAAACACTGTTTTTTTGATCTGTTTTTATTATGCTAAGGATCATAAATATAAAAGAACATAAAAGAATCATGATTTAGATGGAATTGAAGCTGAATTCCTTCGCAATTTGTCTATTTCGCATCCAAAAAACCATTCAAAAACATAGAAGAGTTCAATGAGCAATATCGGCACAAAGTTTATTCTCGCGCAGCGATTTGTATTTGACCCTAATAGCAACTCCCTCGTTGATCAGAACAATGAAGGTGAAATCGTCCGTTTAGGCAGCAATGAAAGCCGCATTCTCCTTATGCTTTCAGAAAGACCGAACGAAGTGATCACTCGTAACGAACTGCACGAATATGTGTGGCGTGACCAAGGCTTTGAGGTTGATGACTCTAGCTTAACTCAAGCTATCTCGACGCTGCGTAAAATGCTTAAGGACTCAACAAAATCACCAGAGTTCGTAAAGACTGTGCCAAAACGCGGTTACCAATTCATCGCGACGGTAGAGCGCTCTGCACCATTTTCTTCGAGTGACCAATCTGTTACTGCCGAGAAACAAGACGTGGCATCAGAGGCTGTGGTTTCTGCGCAGCCTCAAATTGAAGAAACTCTCGAGCCAGCAACCGTTGAACCAAGCGTATCACCAACACCAGCAGCGAAGCCTGAAGTAGAGGTCAAAAACACCACTAGCCAAGTAAGCGCGCCAGCTGAAAACAAATGGTTGCATCGTGCTCTTTGGGTTTTAGCAGCGCTGATGCCTATTTTTGTTATCACCTTCACCAACCCGGCTGAGTCTGAATTCCGCACGCTTGCAGAAGTCGACGGTGTACAAATTTTATCGCCTATTAATCACCCTGATCTATCTAGCTGGATCCCAGCTATTGAACAGTGTGTAGCTCATTACAATGCAGAGCATGATGGTCACCTTAAGCCGACACAAGTGATTGCAACTGGCGGTCAGACCAACAACCTAGCTTTAAACTACATTCACGCACAAGAGTACTCGAGCGAAAACATCACTCTGAGACTGTACGCAAACCAAACTGACCTACGTGAAATTTGTAAGGGTGATCAGTAATATGAAATTAAAAATCTCACTAGTATTGCTTGTAGGCTCTGCTCTTTTCAGCGGTTGGTTGTACTGGGGCAGCGATGCCAAAGTTGAACGCTTACTGACGGCGCATGAGTGGCAGTCGAAGATGGTGACTCTAATCACTGAAAACAAACAGGAAGATACCATTGGACCATTGCGCAAGGTTGAACTCTCGTCGAATGCTAAATACCTACCAAACGGCACCTACCTAAGAATGTCGATTGTTAGACTGTATGGCACTGAGACAGCGCCTGCGAATGTGATTAACATTTCAGAGACTGGTCAATGGGACATCAACGATAACTATCTGTTGGTTTCTCCAACTGAGTTTAAAGATGTCACATCTGCACAGAGACAAGACTTCTCACAAGAGCAGTTAGATTTGATCACTCAGGTTATCAAAATGGACGCTGAGCAGAGTAGAAGAATCGATATTGTGAATCCAAAGGCACTGCTATTAACTAGCTTGAACCACGGTTCTACGGTATTGTTTTCAAACTAAGTGACCAAATAGCTAGATTAAGAGAAAGGGGCATGATGCCCCTTTTTGCTATCTGGCTGTTTGTCTAAAGCGTTATCTAGCTAACAACTCGACGCGCTCACACACCATCGATAAGAGAATAAGACATGGAACCACAAACTCTCCTTGAACCATCTGAAAAACCGACGGTTACCATTCACTATTGCCGCCAATGCAATTGGATGCTTCGTGCTAGCTGGTTGTCTCAAGAATTGCTGCATACCTTTAGCGAAGAGCTCGGTGCAGTAACACTTTGCCCAGATACCGGAGGTCGGTTCGAAGTTTTTTGTAACGGTGTACTCATCTGGGACAGAAAAGCAGAAGGGGGATTCCCTGAGGCAAAAATACTCAAACAACGAGTCCGCAATATCATTGCCCCAGAACGCGACCTAGGCCACGTCGATTCAAAATAACACTCGATCTTATCTCAGTGCTCTTTGATTACTTAGCGCACGGATTATAGTGCGCCGCTTTTTAGAACATCACCATCAAACGTTAACACAGAAAAAGTGCCGTTTTCATACAAACCATAGCTGGCTGGGTGTCCATCGCGCGGAAAGGTGACAGAGCCTGGATTGAAGATGAAAACCTCGTCTTGGTGCTCAGCAACAGGGATGTGAGTATGACCATGCGCAATCACATCACCAGGATTCAGCGGTGGACGTTTGTTGGTGTTGTAGAGATGGCCATGCGTTAAGAAGATACGCTGTCCAGAAGGCAACAACACCCACGAGTAATCCATCATCATTGGAAATTCGAGCAACATTTGGTCGACTTCGCTGTCACAGTTTCCGCGCACCGCAATGATCTGTGAAGCAAACTCATTGAGCTTCTCTGCCACTGCTGGAGGGTTATAACCGTCAGGCACAGGATTTCTTGGCCCATGGTTTAGGGTATCGCCTAATAACACCAAATGTTGGGCACCAGATGCCTGATACAGCTCAAGGACCTTTTCTGTCGCTGGCAGTGAACCATGCAGGTCTGAGGCAAAAAATAATTTCACGCGTACATCTCCATAAAAACTATAGGCCTATTGTACGGCTCCCCTTACTTTACGTCATCCTTCGCCATGCCATTTATCACGATATTATTGTAACTGACCATGCCAATGATCTTTCCCTCTTGAATGACAGGTGCTCGACTCACTCCAAAACGCTCAAACAGTCTCGCACAATACTTAACGTTCATTTCAGCAGAGACACTCAACGCTGGCTTGGTCATGATTTCATAGATGTTAGTTCGTTGAGGCGACCGATTCTTTGCGAGCACCTGTTTAGCGATGTCATTCATCAACACAATGCCGTACTCGTCATCATCATGACGCTTATCCACAATCAGTGCTTTGACACTATGCTGTCGCGCTAGTCCGATCGCTTCATGTACTGTGATCAGCCCATCGACAATGATGTATGTGTTCGCCATTACGTCGACGACGCGGATAATTTGTTGTTCGCTCATAGCTTGTCCTCAACAACCTTGGTTAATGTTTCTACTTGATGCGCCACGCCTACGGCATCTTCAACGTCAATCTGCACCGCGATACCCTGCCCCGACTCTTGGTCGAACTCCCCTACCTCACTGATGGTTTCGAGAATATGACGGGAAAGGTGTTCCTCGACGACAAACAGCAAGACGTCTTTCTGCACCTCTAGCGTTAACCCAAAAAAGGTGCGCTTTTGATTGAGCCCCTCTCCACGAGCATTGCTGATCACCGTAGCACCTGTTGCTCCAGCTCCTCGCGCTGCATCCAAGACGACATCTGTTTTACTATCCTCAACAAAGGCTAAAATGAGTTTAAAACGCATCTACTGCTCCTTATATTCCTGTGATTGAGCTTGTTGTTGCTGAGCTTTTTGTGGCTCTATTCGTTGTGGTTGGTTGAGCCATTGAGTAATTTGCGCATAACTCATGACAGAGATAATTGGGAACAAGCTGGCAAAGGCGATCAGCCCAAAACCATCAATGACTGGGTTTCGCCCCGGCACAGTAGAAGCCAAACCTAGCCCAAGGGCCGTAACTAAAGGCACAGTCACTGTTGAGGTCGTTACCCCTCCAGAGTCGTAGGCCAATGGAATAATCAGTTTCGGTGCATAGAATGTTTGAACTACTACCACAACATAACCAGCAATAATGTAGTAATGAATGGGATCACCCGCGACAATTCGATAGCTACCTAATGAAATCCCAATCGCAACTCCCAAAGCCACGGCGATTCTTAGTCCATTTACACTAATACTGCCGCCCGATACTTGGTTCGCCTTGATCGCAACCGCAATCAATGAGGGTTCAGCGATGGTGGTACTAAAGCCGATAAAAAAGGCAAACAAATACACCCAGTAGTAATCAAACCAACCAAGTAGCTCACCCTCGCTAAGCTTAAAATCACTGAGAAAATCCGGGGCAGTGAGTTGCATCGCCATGGTTTCGCCTAACGGGAACAGTGCCAGTTCGAGCCCCATCAAGAACAGTGTTAAACCAAGAATGACGTAGAAAAAGCCAAGTATGACTCGCGGAAGATTGGTGACAGGTTTACGCAGCACCGCTAACTGAAAACCAAAAATGATGGCGGCAATCGGGATCACATCCATAACGGTGCCAAAGAAGGTATCGACAAATAGGTTGAGATTCATCATGCAATCACCATTCCGTACACCATCACAAACATCATGGGTAACAACGAGGCGAAGGCAATCAAGCCAAAGCCATCAATCATAGGGTTACGCCCCTTTATCGACGACGCAAGCCCGACACCTAATGCGGTGACTAAGGGAACTGTGATAGTTGACGTTGTGACGCCACCTGAGTCATAGGCGATGCCGATGATATTTTCTGGTGCAAATACCGTTAATACCACCACGCCAATGTAGCCACCAATGATCATGAAATGGATAGGCCAACCTTTCAAAATACGCAGCACGCCTAATACGATGGCTAAACCGACAGATAAGGCCACAGTGATACGCAGCCCGTTGGCGTACTCTTCCATCTCTTGGAGTGAGTTAGGGATCACCCCTCCCTCAGCAGCCACTTCTGCGGCCTCATCGGCAACAGCAGTTAACGCGGGCTCCGCGATGGTGGTGCCAAAACCAAGGCAAAAAGCAAAGATTAGCAGCCATACAACACTTCCTTTGCGGGCAAAGGCTTGTGCCATCGATTCACCGATAGGAAACAACCCCATCTCTAAACCGAAGATAAAAAAAGTCAGCCCCAATACCACAAGAACTAAACCGCTGATGATCGACACGAGGTTAGGCAAAGGCTCCTGCAACACCACCAGCTGAAAAAACGCAATCACAACGACAATCGGCAGCAGATCTCTAAGGCTACCGAGCATAGCTTTCATTAAAGCAAATATCGCTGTCATCAACTCTCCTTGTCCCTAAGGGCGATCTAATGCGAGACGTAATGAGCTACGCCATGAATTCCTTGTATTTAATAAGCATGACAAATTTCCGTTTATCGAGATGTGACTCGCATTAAGCACTTAGTAACATATTGAAACATTTTCGTTAAACTGTGAGCGTGCCCACTGACTAGGATTAACGCAGCTTCAACACCGCTCTTTGAGTTATCACATGAATGAAACCTTATGATCGTTATATAGTTTTCTGCGTATTGGTTGGCAGACTAAAACAAGCCATGTCTATAATTAATAAATTAAGAGGAGGTTGGTATGAAGATATTGTTGACGGGTGGCACTGGGTTTATTGGCTCGGAACTGATAAAAAGCTGGCAAACGGATGAAGTCACGCTGCTTACTCGAGATCCGTCCAAAGCACAGGGAGCACTCAATCACCTGAACCAGAATAATCTTCACTACATCACCTCTCTAGACGATCTTTCTGACCTTAATGACTTCGATACCGTAATAAATCTCGCAGGGGAACCGATCGCAGATAAACGTTGGAGCTCCGAGCAAAAAGAGCGCATTTGCCAAAGCCGTTGGCATATCACAGAGAAGATTGTTGAGTTGATTCATGCCAGCACCAACCCACCGAGTGTGTTCATTAGCGGCTCTGCTGTGGGATATTATGGGGACCAACAAGAACACCCCTTTGACGAAGCGCTGAATGTATCAGACAACAGTTTTCCTCATAAAGTGTGCGCACACTGGGAAGAGATCGCCAAACGTGCACAGTCGGACAATACTCGCGTCGTCCTACTGAGAACCGGCATCGTATTAGGTGAGCATGGTGGAGCGTTAAAGAAGATGCTATTGCCGTATAAACTCGGTCTCGGTGGGCCTCTAGGTTCTGGGAAGCAGTACATGCCTTGGATCCACCTACTCGATATGATCAGGGCAATCAACCATCTGCTCAACACACCTCACGCACAGGGTGAATTCAACATGTGTGCGCCTCATCCAGCCACTAACAAGCAGTTCAGCCAGACCTTAGCCAAACAACTTGGCCGCCCTCATATTCTGTTCACACCGAAGTGGGCGATGTCTTTGATGATGGGAGAGTCCTCTTGCTTGCTGTTCGACAGCATTCGCGCCAAGCCTAAGAAACTCACCGAGATGGGCTTCATATTCAGTTACTCAAGAATTGAGCCTGCATTAAAAAACTTATTACAACATCAAGACTAATTCCTTTAACCTAGGGCAATATCTCTAGGAAAGGAACCGCCGTGACTAAATCAATATTGATAACTGGATGCTCAACGGGTATTGGTTATACCTGCGCGCATGCACTTAACGAGCGTGGCTTTCATGTCATCGCTTCATGCCGCAGTGAGCAAGATGTCTTAAGACTCCAGCAGGAGGGACTAGACTGCATTCTGCTTGACCTTAATTGCGAGCAAAGTATTGAACAAGGCGTAGAAAAAGCACTCGCGCTTGCTCCTAATGGTCTGTACGCCCTGTTCAACAACGGCGCTTATGGTCAACCCGGCGCGTTGGAAGACCTACCCACTCAAGGTTTACGCGACCAGTTTCAAACTAATTTTTTCGGCTGGCACCACCTCGTCAACTTAGTCCTTCCACATATGCGAGAACGAGGTGAAGGACGAATTATTCAAAATAGTTCTGTACTTGGTTTTGCAGCAATGAAGTATAGAGGTGCCTACAACGCCTCTAAATTCGCGATAGAGGGATGGACAGATACGCTAAGACTTGAGCTTCATGGGAGTGGTATCCATATTTCACTGCTTCAACCGGGCCCAATCGAAACAGAATTCAGACGTAACGCTCTGATTGCCTTCAATAACTGGATCAAGCCAGAGCGCAGCGTTCACAGAGACTATTATCAACAGCAGCAACAGCGACTTGAGAATGAAACCTCAGGAAACCGCTTTGTACTGCCGCCAGAAAGCTGTATCGAGCCCGTCTATCATGCGCTGACGGCAAAGCAGCCTAAATTACGATATCGAGTCACCACGCCGACAAAGATCTTTTCGATCCTTAAACGCTTGCTGCCAAACCGATGGTTAGATCCTATTTTACGCAAAGCGGCTTAATAACAAATAACCGAATTACTCGCAAAAATAATGTAACGATGTAATTTGTTCGTAACAATAAGATGTCATGATTCACATCGTAGCATCAAGCAGCCCTGCTTGATCTCTCCACTGAAGGTACATTCATGACTCTTAACACCTTAAACTGGGTTGGTGTGAGTGTTGCCATCACCCTATTTTTACTGTTTTGAGTACAAACAGGGAATGCACCTCCAACCTGATTGGTAAATAACGCTATGCTTTCTCGCCCCAAAAAAGGCGCTGAAACGTAGCGTTTTTTATTGCCTTTTCGCCTATTTTGCTATCTCGCCACTGTAACCTTGAAGTTACGCTAACTGACCCCATATCACTGTTAGCACTCAATTTAACTCAAGGAACGCCCATGCAATCGCCGCATATTGTTGAACTCAATGAACAGAACTTTCGTCAGGTACTCGAAGGTTCGATGCAAACACCTGTTCTGATCCATTTTTGGGCACCAATGAGCCAAGAGAGCGCTCAAATTATTCCGGAACTGCAAACCCTGACTCAGCAATACAATGGTGCATTTACCTTGGCACTATTAAACTGCGAACAAGAGCAAGCTATTGCTAGCCAATTTGGTGTACAAGCCCTGCCGACCATTGCCCTCTTTGTGAATGGACAACCGGTTGACGGTCTAGGCGGCCCTCAAAGCTTAGAAGCGATTGTTGGCATGCTGAGCAAACACCTGCCTAGTCAAGACGAACTAATCCTTCGTCAAGCGTTAGAGCAGATGCAAGCTGGTGAACACCTACAGGCCCTAACTGCGATACAGCAATTGCCAGAAGAACTGACGAGCAAAGGCGAAGTAAAACTGGCTATCGCTGAATGTCTTCTCGAAACGCAGCAATTCGATCTGGCGGAGGCTCAACTAGCGACCATTCCACTTGAGTATCAAGACAACTATTTCAAGGGACTCGTTGCAAAGCTTGACCTTCATAAGCAAGCGGCCGATAGCCCACAAATTCAAGCACTGGAAGCGAACCTTCAAGCAAACCCGAGCGATGCTAAAGTCGCAGCGGAGCTTGCTCTGCAATACCATCAAGTGAACCGTAGCGAAGAAGCGCTTGAATTACTCTGGTCATTCTTAGTGAAAGATCTTAACGCTTTAGATGGTGACATGAAGAAAAGCTTTATGGACATTTTGAGTGCACTTGGTCAAAGCAATGCGGCGGCAAGTAAGTATCGTCGTCAGCTTTACTCACTACTCTACTAATTCGCTTTACTGGATAAAACAGTCAATAAGCAAGCTATCTTTCCGTTCTGCATCTCTAAAAAATGAGCCATAAAATCAATATTTTATGGCTCATTTCTCATTTATAAATTTGCTCAGCGTTCAAAATTAAGCCACTATCTTTAATGACAAATCAAAGACTCGTTCAAACAAGGATTTTGTATGGCTATTGATACACTGATTACTATCGGCGGCTTTACCGTTGTCGCCCTTCTTTTCATTTTTGCCGGCGTGAAAACCGTTCCTCAAGGCAATAACTGGACCGTTGAACGTTTTGGTCGTTATACCTTGACCCTTAAGCCCGGCTTAAACCTAATCATTCCATTTATTGATAGCATTGGACAAAAGATCAATATGATGGAACGCGTATTAGATATCCCAGCTCAAGAGGTGATCTCTAAAGATAACGCCAATGTGGTTATCGATGCCGTCTGTTTTGTACAAGTTATTGATGCGGCGCGAGCTGCTTATGAGGTAAATGACCTAGAGCATGCCATTCGTAATTTGACTCTAACCAATATTCGTACCGTCTTAGGTTCTATGGAGCTCGACGAGATGCTCAGTCAACGTGACATGATCAACAGTAAGCTATTGAACATCGTTGATGAGGCCACTAACCCTTGGGGTGTTAAAGTTACCCGTATCGAAATTAAAGACGTTCAGCCACCAGCCGACCTGACCGCAGCAATGAATGCTCAAATGAAGGCGGAGCGTAATAAGCGTGCTGATATTCTTGAAGCGGAAGGTGTTAGACAAGCTGAGATCCTGAAAGCTGAGGGTCATAAGCAATCGGAGATCCTGAAAGCCGAAGGTGAAAAGCAAGCTGCGATTCTGCAAGCCGAAGCCCGTGAACGTGCTGCTGAAGCAGAGGCGAAAGCGACAGAGATGGTTTCAACGGCAATCGCTCAGGGTGACATGCAGGCCGTCAACTACTTTATCGCGCAAGGCTATACCGATGCACTTAAATCGATTGGTCAGGCTGAAAATGGTAAGATTATTATGTTACCGCTAGAGGCATCAGGATTAATGGGCTCTGTAGCGGGCATAGCGGAGATGTTTGCCCATAAAGGGGACAAGAATAAGGAGTAGCGTATGATTGAATTACTAGAGCAGGTCAACCATTGGCATTGGCTTGCACTCGGGTTATTGCTACTTGGTTTAGAATTGCTAGGAACAGCTGGGTACTTTCTTTGGATCGGTATCTCAGCGATGATCGTAGGGGCTCTCCTTGGAGGCTTACCTCTAGGCTGGCAGATGCAATGGCTCTCGTTTGCTAGCTTCTCGCTCATTACGACTTGGTTGTGGTGGCGCAGACAATTAAAGAGTGACCGTAAATCTGACAAAGCGCGAGTGCTCAACCAAAGAGATAAACAGCTGATTGGTACGACGACTCGCGTTGATGCCGATATTCAAAAAGGCAAGTGCCGCATTCAACTCGGTGATACCACTTGGTCTGCCGTTGCAGCAAGCGATATTAAGTCGGGTACAGAAGTTGTAGTCACCGCAGTTGACGGAATAGTTCTGACTATTACACCTGTAGACAAATAATATAAAGCCATTAGTGTTAGTGCTAATGGCTCTCTTTTATTCACTAATCCACAAGGTCATTAATGATTGGACAGTGACTGTTATTGTCCCCTGGGCACTTCTCAACCCAAGCTTCTAACGTTGTCTTAATCGCCATTAAATCTGCAATTTTACGGTTCACTTCGTCGAGCTTGCTCTGAGCTTTAGCTTTAACATCGGCACTTTCTCGACATGGATTGTCAGCCAATGCGACCAATTCTCTGCACTCTTCCAACGAAAATCCAGCACTTCTGGCCTTAGCAACCACTCCTAGCTCTTTAACTTGCTTTTGAGTGTAGGCTCGATAGCCATTGTCTGAGCGTATTGGCTTTGAAATCACGCCCTTATCTTCATAGAGGCGAATCGACTTCGTAGATAGGTTAGTTAGCTTTGCGACTTCACTTATATTCATGATATTGCTCAAATCATTAGCAGAGTTAGGCAAGACTGCCCACTCAAAACAACGTACATTTTGAACAAATAATACACCTAATCAAGGCTTAAACGTAGTCAATATAATAAGAGAAAATAAAGCCTGCGAATTATGGTCAGTTTTACCAACTTTTAAATTGAAGGACTCAGTTTCCGAAAATTAGCATTACGCAATTTCAATAAGTTACTGATTAATTTGGCCAAACTATTGATTGTTATTTTTTATAAAAAATTTTTATATTTTTTTGATCTTTGCGAAATAGTTCACATACTAATGAGTATCTCTTATTTGAAGGGATTTTAAGTGAGGTGTCATTATGAAATATTTTTTAGCATTTGCGTGTAGTTTACTTTTTAGTTTCTCTGTATCGGCTCAGAATCCAGGAAATTCAGCATCAGGGCCTCTGGTTAATTGCGAATTAAACGGTCACGTCGATTACGTTCCTATTGTTATTTGCAAACACAGTAACGGTACGGTTCTAGATTAAAAAAAGGAGCCATTGGCTCCTTTTTCTCAATTCTATAGTAGCTGTTTAATTATCGCCTTTCTCTCATCTATTGAGGCTTTCTCAAACCAATAACTAAACATTTCCGCTTCTTTTGAACCTGTTAGTGACTGAATTTCAGAAGAAGAACGGTTTTCAACAGCCCAATTTAGAGTCTCACTCTTCTCGGCAGCTGGTACTTCTTCAAACCAGTAAGTCGACATCTCAACAGGTTTAGATGCATTAGCAACAGGCTGTTCAGGTTGAGCAGCAACAACAGGTGCAGAAACCATAATAGCAGGCGCTAAAGTTGTGCCAGAAGCACTAGAATAAATAGTTTCGATATATTCTTTAGGTACGATGAAGGTAGTGCTTAACACCCCGCCTTGTCCTTCAAGGGTAAACTCAAGATCACTTTGTCTTGCCTGTTGAACGTCTTTTTCTGTCAGAGGAAAGGTAAAGTATTGTGTTCTAGTGCAATGCTCGCTGCAGCTTTCTCGTGATAGTTGAGTGCTACTAATGTCTAGCGACTTACCAAAGAAGTTGACCGTGGAATATTCTTTGTAACTTTGGAAGTAACTTACATCCATCGTTATTAATGATTCAGGTGTCGCACTGTTAGACACTTTATGGTTGTAGGTAAAGTATAGCGACGACTTTAAAATATCAGCTCCAACATTCGCTTTGCTGTCGGGAGAATATGATTGACCTGTAACCTCGATATATCCATTTTTAGGTGTTATCTCAGCAACAGAGTTATCAAAGTTGCTTTTAGAATCTAGTGAACTACAAGCTCCCAAAAATAATGACAATACTACGATACTAACTTTATTCATTATGCTTAATTCCTTATATTCACTAAGTAAAAACGCTGGTAAAGCAACTTACCAGCGTTCATTTATCAAACTAAGATAATATCTTAGAAGCCGTATTCAAGACCAATACGAGTTACGATATCTGACGAAACCTCACCACGGTCATTGTCAGTAAAGCTACGGCTTGCTACACGTAGGTAAGGAACAAAGCCGTTATGAACATACATCAACTGACCAGAAATGGTATCACTCTTATCTGTAGCACTTGCTTTCAATGAAGAGTTTGCAGCAGTTGTACCTGAAAGCTCTGCGTCATCATTGGCTGCGTAGCCTACTTTAAAGCCCCAAGGACCATTCCAGTATTGACCAATGATAGAGTAAGAGTCTTGCGTATATTTACGAGTGCCATTGTCAATCTCTTCGCCTTTGTATGCTGCGGCGATACCAAAGCCAGCTGGCAAGCTTGCTTCAAAGCCAACAATGTATGCAAACGTATCATCGTTATAGCCTTCTACTGCAGCTGTACATTTTGGCGTACCCGGGTTATCTGGGTCAAACACACAAGACTCTGCAGTATCAGCAACTACGCGGGTACCACTTTCAATACCACCCATGAATGTGATTTTTTCGAATGCGTATTTTGCACTTGCACCGAAGAATTGAGCATCACGAGTAACAGCACCACCACCATTGTCATTATCATCACGACCAGCAGAAGCTGCGAAAGAGAAACCACCAAATTTTGGAGAATCGTAACGGATTTGGTTAGATTGACGATCGTAGTGACCATTGATGCCGCCCCAGTCGAATACAGAACCAAGACCTGGGTTTGAGTATGGCCAGTCAACGATTTCGTATAGAGGAGTCAGAACACGACCCACACGTAAATTACCCCAAGAACCTGAAGCACCAACGAATGTATCACGGAAACCTAACACACCACCAGAAACACCACCATGAGACCAGTCTGTGCTATCAACATAACCTGACTCGATTTGCATCGTGATGGTTACGTCATCAAACATCTCTTTGTGCGCACGGAAACCAATACGTGATTCATTCTCTACAGCGAAGCCACTGCTAGCATCGTCTTGGTCTGTCGTGTTGTAGTTTACAAGAGAGATAGCTGCAACACCGTAAACGTCAACGTTGAAGTCAGAGTTAATACCTACTTCTTTAGCCATTGCGCCAGTAGAAATCATTGCTACTGCCGCACCTAATAGAGTGCGCTTGAAAATTTTGTTGTCCATGGAATAAAACTCCTAAAAATGGATATAGCTGTTTGATTATTTCTCACCTAAAGTTGGCCGCCGTAGAGAGAAATACCTTTTCTTGTTAGGAACCTCTAACCGCCCGAGATTCCTTTTTCCTTACTGGGTATACACTGTGTGCATCCATGTCACTAAGACTAACTTCGCCTCTAAAAAGATCAATGAGAACTTAATTCTCATCTAAAAAAATATGAGTTGGTGCAAATTTATCTATGACTTAGTGATCCCGATCGACAAAAATCATCGTGTTCACACAAAAACCATCAAAACCATACAAAAACAACAACTTACAATTTAATTATATCTATAAATGGTGATATCACTCGCAAATAAATGACGTGCGGAACGCTATTTCCCTATTATTGAGCGAAGTCACAGTCCCAAAATGAGAGTTAATATAGCGACAAATTTCACGGCAAATAAAAAGATTAAATTTTGTATGCAAAACAAAAAAAAGGCACTCCATTGAGGAGTGCCTTTGAGCTTTTTTTAGCTTGCTTTACTTAAGAAATCAGCGCAATAAGGTCCTGCTCATTTCTTATTTCGATACCTAAATCTTGTGCTTTAGTTAGCTTAGAACCGGCGGCTTCACCAGCAAATAGGATGTCTGTTTTCTTGGAAACGCTGCCTGTTACTTTTGCACCCAGTGCTTGTAACGCTGCTTTCGCTTCGCTGCGTCCTAATTGAGAGAGGGAGCCCGTCAAAACTACTGTCTTACCTTCAAGTGGTAGTGACTGCCCTTCTGCAGGCGCTTCTATTGCCGGCCAGGTGAGCCCTAACTCTAGCAACTTATCAACCACTTCACGGTTCTTATCTTGTGAGAAGAAGCTGGTAATATGGCTAGCAACAATATCACCGATATCTTGCACATCTACGAGTTGTTCGTGAGTCGCAGCCTGAACCATATCAAGCGACTTAAAGTGCTGAGCAAGGTTCATTGCCGTTGCTTCACCAACTTCTCGAATACCCAGAGAGTACAAGAAACGAGCTAGGGTCGTTTCTTTCGCTTTGGTCAGTGCATTCACCACGTTTTGCGCTGATTTCGGCCCCATGCGGTCTAACACCGTTAAGACACCTGCACTTAACTTAAAGAGATCAGCAGGGGTTTCAACCATTTCACGGTCAACCAATTGCTCAATCACTTTCTCGCCCAAGCCGTCAACATCCAGTGCTTTACGCGAAACAAAGTGCTTGAGCGCTTCTTTACGTTGCGCCTGACATACCAGACCTCCGGTACAACGGGCCACGGCTTCACCTTCAACACGTTCGACAGCAGAGCTACACACAGGACAAGCTTCAGGGAAAACAATCTCTTTTGCGCTCTCAGGGCGACGCTCCGTAACTACAGCAACAATTTGAGGGATCACATCACCGGCACGGCGAATAATCACACTGTCGCCAACCATAACGCCTAAACGTTCTATTTCATCTGCGTTATGCAGAGTTGCATTACTTACCGTTACACCACCAACAAACACAGGCTCCAGTTTCGCGACAGGAGTAATCGCCCCTGTTCGGCCAACTTGGAACTCGACGTCGTTAAGCAGTGTGATCTCTTCTTGTGCAGGGAACTTATACGCTATTGCCCAGCGTGGAGCGCGTGCAACAAAGCCTAAAGCCTCTTGAGCCGCGATATTGTCGACTTTGATAACCACACCATCTATCTCATACGCGAGTGCATCGCGACGAGTCATAATATCTTGGTAGTAGGCCTTCACATCGTCCATTGAGCTTAGCTGCTTGGTCTCTGGACACATTGGTAGTCCCCAGCTTTTTAGCTGTAGGAAACGCTCATAGTGGCTGCCAGACAGCTCTACGCCTTCAACGACACCGACGCTATAAGCATAAAAAGCTAACGGACGTTTTGCCGTAATACGAGAGTCTAACTGACGCAAGCTACCTGCCGCAGCGTTACGAGGGTTAACAAAAACCTTTTCGCCTTTCTTCAGTGCTTGTTCATTGAGTTTGTCGAAGCCTGCTTTCGGCATAAAGACTTCACCACGAACCTCAATACGAGTTGGCCAGCCTTCACCTTGCAGCTTCAATGGGATAGAGCTGATTGTACGCACGTTTTCTGTAATGTTTTCGCCCGTGGTACCATCACCACGGGTGGCGGCTTGAACTAGTGTACCGTTTTCATAAAGAAGACTTACCGCTAAACCATCAAGCTTTGGTTCACAGCAAAAGGTCTTCAAATCTGAAGTAGGTGCACGATCAGACATACGTTTATGGAAAGCATCTAGGTCTTCGTCAGAAAAAGCATTGTCCAGAGAAAGCATCGGGATCTCATGCGTCACCTGGGTAAAGCCATCTAGAGGCTCACCACCAACGCGCTGGCTTGGTGAATCTACAGTCACCAATTCCGGGTGTTCTTGCTCAATCTTCAGCAGTTGCTGCATTAATCGATCATATTCAGCATCAGGGATCTCTGGGCTATCTTCAACATAATAGCGGACGGCATGATAGTGCAGAGTCTCTTTTAACTGCTCTAAAGTACTTTGAATGGATTCTTTCATATCATTCTCTGTCAGATTGAAATATCAAAAAGGGCCCCATCAGGAGCCCTTTCTATCATTATAGATTAACTGTAAGGCTTACATTATGTATTAAGCGCCTTGACCAACCATAAAGTCTCGGATTTGCTTGCGGTATTCAGACAATCGATTTGGCGTCATTAGGTTTCTGGATTCGTCCAGCACATTACCACCTAAATCATCCGCAATTTGTTGTGCCGCACTCAGCATAACATTGAAATTTTGATCCGCTTGACCGTAACACGGCAATGTCATGAAGAATGAAATGCCTTTGGTTGTAAAGTCTGCCGGATTGTCATGCTCAAGCGTGCCTGGCTGCATCATGTTCGCGACACTGAAGATTACTTTTGGTGTATCTGCAGCTTCAGCAAAGCAGTGATAAATCGACATCTCACCGTAAGTAAGACCATTATTTTCCATGCTGCGGAATAGTTCAGTACCTACAAACGGCGTTTCACCAGCACAATGTACATTCAGTACAATCACTTCTAAGCCCAAGTCATCTTCTTGTGCTTCTTGAGGTGCAGCTTCTGCCGCTTCAACGGCTGGAGCTGTGTCTTCTTGTTGCAAATTCTGTTGAACAGGCTGAGTGTCAAACTCTGGCTCTTGTGACATAGCACCGTAATGCTCTTTAAAGTCAGCGTGGTTCTCTTTCTGCTCTTCGGTTAGTTCAAAGTTTGGAACCGCTGGTTCAGGCGTTAATACAGGAGCTGACTCTGGCTGTTCTTTCGCAGGTGTTTCGACACTGAAAGACGGTAAATCATTCAACTCTAGATCGGCTTGCTCATTCTTAGCTGAAGGGCTTGAAGTCAGAGGATCAGAATCAATCAATGGATCGGCACTGGTTGGAGATACCGCAAAATCTGGCTCTTTGCGCTCTTTACGAATGATTTCGAAATCATCTTCAGGTGCAAAAGAACGCTCTGGCATCGTATCCGCGTCATCTAAGCTGTCATTGTCGAGCTTACCAAGTGGTTTATCACCAAATTTGGCTTTCCCTTCTTTTTTACTCGTCCACAATCCGTGGAACAATAATGCGGCGATCGCTAGTGCGCCAACAATAATGAGTACAAATCGCAATTCCTGCATTTTTCGCTCTCAGCTTTCATAGTCACTCTGAAATTTCAGGTCACTATATCAGTTAGGTTAATTTGACCAATCTCACTACTGTATCAAAAGTAGCTACTGTTTTAGAACAACTTAATACAATAAGTTCCTCAGTTGATGTGATTTTCGCCACGCTTTTTTTCTTAATATCGGTCGAGTACACTATAGATGTTTGCTATTTAACCAACTCCCCTTATGTGAGCTGATATTCCAATATGACTAATTTATCGATTCCACGCTCTGGCTTCGGCTACTTCATCTTTGGCGCTAAGATAGCGCTCTCCCCGAGTATCCGTAAATTTGTACTAATGCCATTGATTGCCAACGTATTACTGGTTGGTGGTGCTCTGTTTTACATTTTCTCTAACCTCAATACTTGGATTGATGGTTGGCTTGAAGGCCTGCCAAGCTTTTTGACTTGGCTCTCTTACGTTTTATGGCCTCTATTAGCATTAACGATACTCGCCACTTTTTCTTACTTTTTTAGTACCTTGGCGAATTTTATCGCGGCGCCCTTTAACGGTTTACTATCAGAAAAGGTCGAAGAGCTATTAACAGGAAAGAAAGTTAACGATGATGGTTGGATGGATGTAGTCAAAGATACACCACGTATCCTTGCCCGCGAATGGCGAAAATTAGTATACACCCTGCCAAAAGCCATTGGCCTATTCTTACTATTATTGATTCCTGCCCTCGGTCAAACCGTCGCACCCTTCTTATGGTTCATTTTCACTGCGTGGATGCTAGCCATTCAATACGCTGATTACCCATTTGATAACCACAAAATCAGCTTTGATGACATGAGACATTCACTGAAACAGAAACAAGGCAAAACCTATGGGTTTGGTGCGTTGGTTTCTGTCTTCACCACCATTCCTATTCTCAACCTGATCGTGGTTCCTGTTGCTGTTTGTGGTGCAACGGCGATGTGGGTCGAAGAACATAAAGGTCAATTTACTCACCTTCGTTAAACCCTTCTACTATTGGTAGAGCTAACGCCCGTTTTGTTGAATCACTGATTTCTATCAAAATGGGCGTGCATTCTGCTACATATCTATATGATATAACTTTTTAATCCTTTTACCTTTTTTTCAACTTGTTTAATCTAAATTCAACCTAAACAAACATTGAAATAAACGGGACGACTAAGTCATTGATATGCCGCGTTTAGTTCTGTCATCAAATGAAGGAATATTCCATGAGCAAGATTTACGAAGATAACTCCCTTACGATTGGTAACACACCACTGGTTCGCCTTAACAAAGTAAGTAAAGGCAACGTACTAGCGAAAGTGGAGGCTCGTAACCCAAGCTTCAGTGTTAAGTGTCGTATCGGTGCGAACATGATCTGGGAAGCTGAAAAAGCCGGCACGCTGAAACCAGGTGTTGAGCTTGTAGAGCCAACAAGTGGTAATACTGGTGTTGCACTTGCTTTCGTAGCGGCTGCTCGTGGTTACAAGCTAACACTGACTATGCCTGAATCAATGAGCCTTGAGCGTCGTAAGCTTCTAAAAGCACTGGGTGCAAACCTAGAACTAACAGAAGCAGCTAAAGGTATGAAGGGCGCTATCGCTAAAGCAGAAGAAATTGTTGCAAGCGATCCAGAAAAATACCTACTACTTCAACAGTTCAACAACCCAGCAAACCCAGAGATTCACGAGAAGACGACTGGTCCTGAGATTTGGGAAGCGACTGACGGTGAGATCGATGTCTTTGTAGCAGGTGTAGGTACTGGCGGTACAATTACCGGTACAAGCCGTTACATCAAAGGCGAAAAAGGCAAAGCAATTACTTCTGTAGCGGTTGAGCCAGCAGAATCGCCAGTAATTGCACAAGCGCTTGCAGGTGACGAAATTCAACCAGCGCCACACAAAATCCAAGGTATTGGTGCAGGTTTCATCCCTGGTAATCTAGATTTAGAGCTCGTTGACCGTGTTGAGTCTGTGACTTCAGAAGAAGCAATTGAGATGGCTCAACGCCTAATGGCTGAAGAAGGCATCCTAGCGGGTATCTCATCTGGTGCGGCAGTAGTCGCTGCAAACCGTCTAGCGGAACTGCCTGAATTTGCTGGGAAAACAATTGTTACAGTTTTACCAAGCTCTGGTGAACGATACCTCAGTACAGCACTGTTTGCCGGCATTTTTACCGACAAAGAGAACCAACAGTAATATGTGGTCAAATCAATATTTGGTCTAAAAAAGCCCCTAATAGGGGCTTTTTTGTTGATCCCTGCCTCACCTTTGGTAATATCACCCCTGTTTTATTTTTCGCTTCAAAATAAAAGAAGCAATAAACCAGATTCTGAAGGTTGTGAGTACTCACCACAAGAGCACCATAGCTGGATAAAATTTTAACCAAGAAGTTCTAACACGAACATGGCGTACTACCCTCTAGCGCAAACGCGTTAAAGAAGTTAAGCTAAACTTGGTTATAGACTTTACAAATAATAAATTAATTGGGGTATATAAAATGTACGAGAAGCAAGTAGAAATCACAGCAGAAAACGGTCTTCACACTCGTCCAGCTGCACAGTTTGTTAAAGAAGCAAAGTCTTTCGACGCAGACATCACAGTGACTTCTAACGGTAAAAGCGCAAGCGCTAAGAGCCTATTCAAACTACAAACTCTAGGCCTAGTTAAAGGTACTGTAGTTTCTATTTCTGCTGAAGGCCCACAAGCACAGCAAGCGGTAGACCACCTAGTTGCTCTAATGGACCAACTACACTAATTCGGTCTTCTTCTTTCAAAGCCATTTTGCCCTGCAAAGTGGCTTTGTTCGAAATAGAACAGAATAAGCTCAGCATAATGCTAAGCTGAATAAGTCACACACTCTCCCGTTTACAGTTGACCAACTTAAGGTAAAGCTATGATTTCAGGTATCCTAGCATCTCCTGGTATTGCTATCGGTAAAGCACTACTACTTCAAGAAGATGAAATCGTTCTAAACACTAACACTATCACTGAAGACCAAGTTGAAGCAGAAGTTCAGCGTTTCTTTGACGCTCGTAACAAATCTTCAGCTCAACTAGAAATTGTTAAGCAAAAAGCGCTTGAGACTTTCGGTGAAGAAAAAGAGGCGATCTTTGAAGGTCACATCATGCTTCTTGAAGATGAAGAGCTAGAGGAAGAAATCCTAGCACTTATCAAGAACGACAAGATGCACGCAGATAACGCAATCCACACGGTTATCGAAGAGCAAGCATCTGCACTTGAGTCACTAGACGACGAATACCTAAAAGAACGTGCAACTGATATCCGTGATATCGGTACTCGTTTTGTTAAAAACGCTCTAGGCATCAACATCGTTTCTCTAAGCGATATCGATGAAGAAGTTATCCTAGCAGCTTACGACCTAACGCCATCTGAAACTGCACAAATCAACCTAGACTACGTACTAGGCTTCGCTTGTGACATCGGCGGTCGTACATCTCATACATCTATCATGGCGCGTTCTCTAGAGCTTCCTGCTATCGTTGGTACTAACGATATCACTAAGCAAGTTAAGAACGGCGACATGCTTATTCTTGATGCGATGAATAACAAGATTGTTATCAACCCATCAGACGCTGAGCTTGAAGAAGCGAAAGCAGTTAAAGCTGCATTCCTAGCTGAAAAAGAAGAGCTAGCTAAACTTAAAGACCTACACGCTGAGACTCTAGACGGTCACCGTGTAGAAGTTTGCGGTAACATCGGTACTGTTAAAGACTGTGACGGCATCATCCGTAACGGCGGTGAAGGCGTTGGTCTGTACCGTACTGAATTCCTATTCATGGACCGTGACACACTTCCTACTGAAGAAGAGCAATACGTTGCTTACAAAGAAGTAGCTGAAGCAATGAACGGCGAGTCAGTGATCATCCGTACTATGGATATCGGTGGCGACAAAGACCTACCGTACATGGATCTTCCAGAAGAGATGAACCCGTTCCTAGGCTGGCGTGCAGTACGTATCAGCTTAGATCGTCGCGAAATCCTACGTGACCAACTACGCGGTATCCTTCGTGCATCTGCACACGGTAAGCTTCGCATCATGTTCCCAATGATCATCTCTGTTGAAGAGATCCGTGAACTGAAGAAAGCGATCGAAGAGTACAAAGCAGAACTTCGCGCTGAAGGTCTAGCATTCGACGAAGAGATCGAAATCGGTGTAATGGTTGAGACACCTGCTGCGGCAGCTATCGCACACCACCTAGCGAAGGAAGTATCTTTCTTCTCTATCGGTACAAACGACCTTACTCAATACACACTTGCTGTAGACCGTGGTAACGAGATGATTTCTCACCTTTACAACCCACTGTCTCCTGCTGTTCTTACTGTTATCAAGCAGGTTATCGATGCGTCTCACGCTGAAGGTAAGTGGACAGGTATGTGTGGTGAGCTTGCAGGTGATGAGCGTGCAACACTGCTTCTACTAGGTATGGGTCTAGACGAGTTCTCTATGAGCGGCATCTCTATCCCTAAAGTGAAGAAAGTTATCCGTAACTCTAACTTCGCTGAAGTGAAAGCAATGGCTGATGAAGCACTATCTCTACCAACTGCTGAAGAAATCCAAGCAGTAGTAGAAAAGTTCATCGCTGAGAAAACTCAGTAATCACCAATGGCTTAATATGATTAGACGACTAAAAAAAGTCGTCTAATTTGCTAGATTGGTATAGTATATTCTACAGAATAAAACTAAACGTTAGGAGCATGACACAATGGGTCTGTTTGACAAACTTAAGAAGCTAGTATCTGATGACAGCGCTGACGCTGGTGCAATCGAAATCATCGCACCTCTATCTGGTGAAATCGTAAATATCGAAGACGTGCCAGATGTTGTTTTCGCTGAAAAAATCGTTGGTGACGGCATCGCGATCAAACCAGCTGGCGACAAAATGGTAGCTCCAGTTAACGGCACTATCGGTAAGATCTTCGAAACTAACCACGCATTCTCTATCGAGTCTGACGACGGTGTTGAGCTATTCGTTCACTTCGGTATCGATACTGTTGAACTTAAAGGCGAAGGCTTCACTCGCGTAGCAGAAGAAGGCCAAACTGTTAAAGCTGGTGACACTATCATCACTTTCGACCTAGCGCTTCTAGAAGAAAAAGCAAAATCAACTCTTACTCCAGTTGTTATTTCTAACATGGACGAAATCAAAGAGCTGAACAAACTTGCTGGTTCTGTAACTGTAGGTGAAACTCCAGTTCTGAAAGTGACTAAGTAATCTTTACTTAGCATTTCAAAAGTTCAAAAAGCGCAGCCTCACGGCTGCGTTTTTTGTTGTCTGGAAAAATTAGCCCAATAAAGAAAGAGCGGTACCGGTATCTTGGTTCGCTTGTGCGAGTAGTGTTGACGTCGCACGTTCTAGCATCTGAGATTTGGTCAGTTCCGTCGTTATCTGAGCATAATCGGTATCTCTGATCTGCCCTTCTGACTCAGCGATACGATGAAAGGTGTTGTTGAGGCTATTCATGGTTCGGCTCACTCCGTTCTGGAATCCGCCTATCTCACTCCGATGCCCATCTACATAATTCAATGATGCATCAATCACGGCAACGCCAAGTTGCGCGCCACCTACGGTTGTCATATCAACATCATCCAAGGATATGGCTTCAGTATCATCAAAATTAAAAGCACTCGCTGCCTCTCCTGAGACTTCAAAGCCGTGAGGTGAATCCGCATGAGCTGAAAACAGCTGAAGCTGGTGATCTTCGTTTACCGACGCTCTAATAACATCCTGCTGCCCGTTGATGAAGGTGGCTACCTGATAGATGTCATCGCCCTCCTTAAGCATGAAATCGAACGCCTGAGCATCTCCGTTGCCATCTTTATAGCTGACACTCAAACCTTGCTCATTAGAAGCGACTCGCCAATTCTCATCAACGTCACTGTTTGCTTCAGTAAAGTGTCCTCCCATTTGTGGGATATTGGTGTACATGTTTTTGAGCGTGAGAGAGACCGCATTAGAATCTGCACTTAGGTTAAAGTTACGCTTACCAAAAGAGCCGTCAAATAGCTGATCGCCTGCAAACGTCGTTGAAGAGGCAATACGATCCAGATCATTGATCAACATTTCCGATTCAATTTGAATACTTTCGCGCTCATCCCGACTCAATACACCATTGGATGCCTGTAAACCAAGATCACGAAGCTTTTGCAGCATATTGGTACTTTCGTGCAGCGCGCCTTCGGCAGTTTGAGCAATAGAATCCGCATTAGTTGCATTCGACAACGCAGCATCAAGGCCTCGAGTTTGCGCTTTGAGTCGATTGGCTATTTGAAGTCCAGCAGCATCGTCGCTACCCGCATTGATACGTGAACCAGATTGAAGTTTAGATTGAGCGTCTACAGCTTGGCTTTGCGCCTCACCGAGATGTCGTTGTGCAATAGAGGAAGAAATATTGGTCTGTATTGATACCATTACGTTGTATGTCCTTGGGTTGGGCTTACCCCACCTTCTGTGTTAGTTCTATTAACACCGATTGCATACATCAGAATGATACGACTTAAACCATTAATACAATTCATTATTCGGTAAAACTTGTAGATAAAAAGAAAGCTAGGTGTTTAACCACCTAGCTTTCAGTTTCAACTTTATTTCTAATTAGCCAAGTAGGCTAAGTGCTGAGTTCGGTGCTTGCTTAGCTTGAGCAAGAATCGAGCTAGACGCTTGAGAAAGAATTTGCGACTTAGTCATTTGCGTCGTTTCTTTCGCGAAGTCTGTGTCTTTAATACGGCTCTTAGATGCATTCACGTTTTCGTTGATGTTATCTAAGTTATTGATAGCGTGGTCGAAGCGGTTCTGGAATGCACCCAGCTCTGCACGGTGGCTATCTACGTATTTCAGGGCAGCATCGATGATAGCAACAGATTCTTGTGCGCCACCTACAGAAGTCACGTCGATAGTATCAACTGTTACTTCTTTACCGCCTTGAATGCCAAGCTCACCTGCAAGGCCACCAGAGAAGTCTACGCTGCCTTCTACCTTGTTGTTACCTGCGAACATTTGTAGCTTGCCATCTTCCGTTACAGACGCTTTAACAGAGTCTTGTTGACCGTTGATGTAAGTTGCTAGCTCTTCGATGTCATCGCCAGCTTTTGCATTGATGTCGATCTCTTGAGCTTGACCAAAGTTATCTGTGAACGTCATTTTCAGGTCGTTAGAGTCAGCTTGTACGTTCCAGTTCTTGTCTTTAGCGCTTTCAGTTTGGTAGCTCTTACCACCCATTTGAGCGTTGTCAGAGCGCATGTCTTTCAACTCAAGCATTACCGCTTCGCCGTTGTCCGCACCGATTTGGAAAGAC
>NZ_JAHGAJ010000046.1 GCF_030248535.1 Vibrio sp. D404a
GCGAGATGCGAGAGAATATGACAAAGCCAAATTACAGGCAATAAAAAAGGAGAGCCTAAGCTCTCCTTCTCTTAATCCTAAATGCAAACTCTAATTAAAGAGCAGCTTTTGCTTTTTCAACTAGAACTGCGAATGCAGCTTTGTCGAATACCGCGATGTCAGCAAGGATCTTACGGTCGATCTCGATAGATGCTTTCTTAAGACCGTTGATGAAACGGCTGTAAGATAGACCATTCTGACGAGATGCAGCGTTGATACGTGCAATCCATAGTTGACGGAATTGACGTTTCTTGTTGCGACGGTCACGGTAAGCGTATTGACCAGCTTTAGTAACTGCTTGGAAAGCTACGCGGTAAACACGAGAACGTGCACCGTAGTAACCTTTAGCTTGTTTTAGAACTTTCTTATGACGTGCACGAGCTTGTACACCACGTTTTACGCGAGGCATTATGCTTCTCCTAAACTAAACGATTATTAAACTAAAAAGAATTAAGCGTATGGCATCATACGAGCAACTGCAGCCACTTCACACTTAGGAAGGATTGCATTTGGACGTAGTTGACGCTTGTTCTTAGTAGTACGCTTAGTCAGGATGTGACGTTTACCAGCGTGCTTAAACTTAATACCACCAGCAGTTTTCTGGAAACGCTTAGCAGCACCTTTGTTGGTTTTCATCTTAGGCATGATGAATAACTCCGCATTGTTGAGTTGTTAATAACATAGTAATTAGGGCGAATAAAACCCCGCAACCGAAGGCTGCAGGGTTCAATTACTTGCAAAGCCGTTAATTACTTCTTTTTAGGGGCCAATACCATGATCATCTGGCGACCTTCGATTCGAGTCGGGAAAGATTCTACAACAGCTAAATCTACTGTATCTTCTTTCAGACGATTCAAAACGTCGACACCGATGTCTTGGTGAGCCATTTCGCGGCCACGGAAGCGAATTGTTACCTTCACTTTGTTGCCGTCTTCTAGGAAACGCGTCAGGTTGCGTAGTTTTACCTGATAGTCTCCAATATCAGTTCCAGGACGGAATTTTACTTCCTTAATCTGAATCTGCTTTTGCTTTTTCTTCTGCTCTTTCGCAGCTTTGCTCTTCTCGAAGAGGAACTTACCGTAGTCCATCACACGACAAACTGGCGGCTCGGCGTTAGGGCTGATCTCTACAAGATCCATACCAGCTTCTACAGCTGCATCAAGCGCTTCTTGGATAGAAACGATACCAACGGCTTCGCCGTCAGCGCCTGTTAGACGAACTTCACGAACGCCACGAATTTCACCGTTTAAACGATGCTGGTTTTGTTTGGCCGGTTGTTGGCCACGTCTTCCGCCTTTAATAGCTTATTCCTCCAGATTGAGCTTACGGCTAGAAACCTCGGCTTGGATGTAAGAAATAAAGTCATCCACTTTAAACTTGCCTAGGTCTTTGCCTTTACGTGTACGTACTGCAATTTCGCCGGCTTCCATTTCTTGGTCACCACATACGAGCATGAACGGTACACGTTTCAAAGTGTGTTCGCGGATTTTAAAGCCTATCTTCTCATTTCTCAAGTCTGCTTTGACTCTAAATCCACTTTTTTGCAGTTTTTTCGTAATTTCTTGTACGTATTCAGACTGTTTGTCAGTAATACCCATTACAACTGCTTGTTCTGGCGCCAACCACGTTGGGAAGAAGCCAGCGTATTCTTCAATAAGAATACCGATGAAGCGCTCTAGTGAACCTAAAATCGCGCGGTGAATCATAACTGGCGTGTGACGCTCGTTATCTTCACCAACGTAAGTTGCACCTAGACGCTCTGGTAATGCAAAATCGAGCTGCACTGTACCACATTGCCATGCACGGTCCAAACAATCATGCAAAGTAAATTCAATCTTAGGTCCGTAGAATGCACCCTCGCCTTCTTGAATCTCGTATGCGATTTCCATTGCTTCTAGTGCTTGCTTAAGGTCAGCCTCAGCACGGTCCCACATTTCGTCAGAACCTACGCGTTGCTCTGGACGAGTAGACAGCTTAACAACAATGTTTTCGAAACCGAAAGTTGTGTAAGTGTCGTAAACCATTTCAATACAAGCTTTAACTTCTTGTTGAACTTGGTCTTCAGTACAGAATACGTGTGCATCATCTTGAGTGAAGCCACGAACACGCATGATGCCGTGAAGTGCACCTGATGGCTCGTTACGGTGACATGAGCCGAACTCAGCCATACGTAGCGGTAAATCACGGTAAGATTTCAGACCTTGGTTGAAGATCTGTACGTGACCTGGACAGTTCATTGGCTTGATAGCGTACTCACGGTTCTCTGAAGAAGTCGTGAACATCGCTTCTGCGTACTTATCCCAGTGACCAGAACGTTCCCAAAGAACACGGTCCATCATTAGAGGACCTTTTACTTCTTGGTACTCGTATTCGTTCAGTTTTTGACGAATGAATACTTCTAGCTCACGGAAGATAGTCCAACCGTTGTGGTGCCAGAACACCATGCCAGGTGCTTCTTGCTGCATGTGGAATAGATCCAATGCTTTACCGATTTTACGGTGGTCACGCTTAGCTGCTTCTTCTAGACGAACTAGGTGAGCTTTAAGCGCTTTCTTGTCATGGAATGCAGTGCCGTAGATACGTTGAAGCATCTTGTTGTCACTGTTACCACGCCAGTAAGCACCAGCTACGTTTAGTAGCGTGAAGTGCTGACAGAAACCCATATGTGGTACGTGTGGACCACGACACATATCGATGTATTCTTCATGGTGGTATAGGCCTGGACGGTCGTCTTTAGAAACGTTCTCGTCAAGGATTTCCATTTTGTATGTTTCGCCGCGTGCTTCGAAAGCATCACGCGCTTCCTGCCAGCTAACTTTCTTCTTAACAACCTGGTATTTGGTCTTTGCCAGCTCTTTCATACGCTTTTCAATCTTCTCAAGATCTTCTTGCGTTAGAGAGTGCTCTAGGTCGATGTCGTAGTAGAAGCCGTTGTCGATCGTTGGACCGATCGCCATTTTTGCTTCTGGGAATAGCTGCTTAACAGCGTGACCAAGAAGGTGAGCACAAGAGTGACGTACGATTTCAAGACCATCTACTTCATCTTTAGCGGTGATGATTTCTAGGCTTGCATCGTTCTCGATTAGGTCGCAAGCATCAACGCGTTCGCCATCTACACGACCAGCGATGGTTGCTTTCGCAAGACCAGGACCGATTGATAGGGCAACATCTAGAGTTGATACAGGGTTGTCAAATTGACGCTGACTGCCGTCAGGAAGAGTAATAATTGGCATTATTTGTCCTTTACAGTGGTGTTGCACACCAAGCAACACATGAAAATGTTTAATATATGTCGGTCAACCAATCAGAATTGGTTGGGGATATATGAGTAAGTAAAATTCACTTTTCAAGAAACAAATACAGATGCCCCTTTAAAAAGTGAGCAAGCATTGTAACGAATTAATATTAAATAACAATGACCGCTTTTTACCGTCCACTCCGACTAAGCATGAAAAACCAAAAATTCAAACAAAAAAACCAAAGTTAATAAGATGTTAAATCGCTCTTTTACCACTACGCTTAACTTACTATCGCTAGTTAACCTTGGGGGTGGGAATGAACAACAGAGTCATAATTCAAACGCTAAGCTTTGTTTCTCTATTTTGTGCCTTACCGAGCTTTGCCAACGATGATTACGGGCCATTACTGAGCTATTCGCAATCTCCTATGCACTCCGCCCGACATACGCCCACTTTGCGCTCAGGCTTTCCCATGTATGAGCAAGAAATAGAGCTATTCGCCAGTTTTACTGCCGCGAGTATTTGGGCAAACTCTGATGACTACCATCTCGATTATTATCAGAATCAACTCCACACTGGACTGCGTTGGCAAATACACGAAGATTGGCAGCTTGAGCTCAATTATCGATGGCTATATGCAGGCAATAACCACCTTGATAGTTTAATCATCGACTTCCATGACTTCTTCAGTATTGACCAAGCAGGCCGCGACCAAAAAGATAAACATGAGTTCGATATCTATGCTCCTCAACATGGTGTCAACATTTCCGATTTCTCTGGGGACACCCTGACCAGCGCCTTTACGCTTTATAGCCAGTACCAATTCATCAATACCCAATCGCATGGTTTGTCCCTAGGTGTCGCCCTATATAAGAACAACGTAAACAATGGGATTTTTAAAGGGGAAAGTTTTGAGCAAAGCGCTCAAGTTAATTACAGCTATGCTTTTACGCAGCAAAGTATCTATACCTCATTCGCCATCAGTCATCAGTCCGACTACGAGAGAGAAAATGATTTCCCGCACAAAAGCACCCTACTCTCATTTATGGCAGGTTATCGCTTAGAACTAATAACCAATCATGAACTGCATTTGGAGTATCGATGGTATGAAGGTGCAGAAAATGGCAACACAGAGTTTTCAGAAGCGGCCAACGAGATCCTTTTTGGTTATCGTTATAAATCGCCTCTCGGTGCCATTGAACTCTCTATTATTGAAAACATCGTTAATATGGACAATTCGACCGATGTGGGTTTCCAGATCGCTTACCGTTACCGGATTAAAAACAGCGAGTAAGTAACCTCTTAAATGTCCGTACTCAAAGAACTGGACACAAAAAAGCCGTGATTGAACACGGCTCATTTTGATGGTGCCTAAGTTTTGATGATACTTAAGCTTTGATGATGCTCAGTTAATACGCTTTCGTCAGTTAAGAGCTCATGATACGAGAAACAGCTGCACGGATATCGCTATCAGACGCATTGATTGGCAGGCTAAATGAGATGTATTGATCGCCGCGGAAGCTTAATGAACGATCGATTTCAGCTAAGCAGTGAACCGTGTTGCCATTTACGATAAATGAAAGCTCAATCTCTTTGTTATTGATAAAGCCACCGCTTCTAAATTCTATCTCTTGATAGCAACCCGAAACAGATGAGAATGTATTTCCTTTTAGGTAGCCTTTCTCGACGTCAGCTTTTACCATTGCCATGCCTGATTCTTCAACACCTTGAATGATTTTAGCCACCGTTGGTAGTGGCTTAACGGTAATGAAATCACGATCTTTCGGGTCGATAGCGAAACCAATATCTAGATTAGTTTCCACCCACACATGGCACTGATTCATTTTCGCGTTAAGTGCCGTGATTGGTGTTTCATCATTCAGTTTTAAGCGAAACGGAACCTGCTTAGTTTCACCCGGTTGAATGGTGAACGGCTCTACAGCTTGAATACGGCCTAATGAAAACGTCTCATAACTGGTGCTGTCCTCAGTTTCTACTTTCACTTCGGTATTCAATACCAAGTTAATCAGATCAATCTGCTGTTCAACATCACCACCCAAAATGTGGACGTTGCCAGACAACTCACCACCTTGAAACACTTCAATATTATCCAAAACGGTATCGACCTTCGCAGCACCAATACCCAGTGACGCTTTAAGTTTCTTAAACATACTTTCCCTTTTTAGAATTATCTTTTTGAAAGACTTAGACCATCTGACAACAAATTTGCTGTAGTTACACATGATTAGCAAGTAATTTGCCCCATGGATGAGTTATTACACCACACATTTCGTGTAAATATTGTAATCATGTGTAGATCAGGTACTCTATTTGTATAGTCAATTGAGGTACCAGTATGTCGAACGCGCCGTTATATTTACAGATCAAGCAGTTTATTGATGACAAGATCGCTATGGGTCACTGGCCTCCCGGGCACAGAATCACCACAGAGTTAGAGCTGACAAAGCAGTTTAACGTTAGCCGAATGACAGTAAATAAAGCGATTAGAGATCTAGTGAGCGAGGGGAAATTAGCTCGTAAGCCGCGCGTTGGCACGTTTGTTTGTGAACCGTCAGAAAAAGCTCAATCCCCTCTACTAGACATCAATAACATTGCTCAAGAGATACGTGAGCGAGGACAAACCCACCGTAGTAAAGTCATTAAGCACTTGAAGATAAACGCCGATGAAAAAACAGCGATGCAGTTAGGGGTGATGATCAATACTGCTGTTTTCTATAGTGAAATCATCCATTTTTCTGACAACACACCAACGCAATTGGAATGTCGATGGGTCAATTCAGACATTGTTCCTAATTACCTCGAACAAGACTTTACGCACTCTACACCCAATGAATACCTATCTAATAATTGCCCTCTCAGTGCGATTGAACACACCGTTGAGGCCATTGTGCCGGAGCCTAGAGTTCAAGAGAGCCTAGAAATGAAAGCCAACGAACCATGCCTATTGCTCAATCGTCGCACATGGAGCGAAGAGCGCTTGGTTAGCTTTGCCCTGCTGTATCACCCTGGTTCTAAATACAAATTAAGCTCCAAGATACTACTCAATTAAAGCACATCATCCTGCTTATCGATCACAAATTTGCAACATCAACTTGATTAGTTAAGTACTTTAGCCTATTTATTTGTATATACATTTAAACAAACAAGGTTAATGATCGAAATGGTGGCAAGCTTGATCCTTAAAAACACACGCGTTAGCTCGATGGAACCAAGTCCTTTGGGCTACATCCCATCTGAGCCTCAAGATGTGTTAGTCATTGATGGCAAAATTGCTGAGATCGCCTCATCAGACGCGAACGCCTTTGCTGAACAAGTATCTAATTCAAGTCACCAAGTCATCGACTGTTCAGGCAAACTTGTCACTCCGGGTTTCATCGATAGCCACACTCATCTGGTTTATGCAGGAAATCGCGCTAACGAGTTTGAAATGCGACTAAACGGAGCGGCCTACACTGATATTGCAGCACAAGGCGGCGGGATCTTATCAACGGTTCGAGCAACACGTGCCGCAAGTGAAGAAGAGCTGATTGAATTGGCGCTACCACGACTCGATGGTCTGCTAAGCAGTGGCGTTACCACCGTTGAGGTTAAGTCGGGCTATGGTTTGACACTCGAAGACGAGTTAAAAATGCTCAGAGCCGCAAAGGCACTCGAAAATCACCGCCGTGTACGCATCACAACCACACTTTTAGCGGCACATACCGTTCCACCTGAGTTTAAAGACAACGCCGATCAGTATGTCGATCTCATCTGCGACACCATCATTCCACAAGTCGCTGCGGAAAAACTTGCAGATTCGGTGGATGTGTTTTGCGAATCGATTGGCTTCACCTTGGAACAAACCGAGCGCATCTTTCAAGCGGGCATAAAGCATGGCTTGTCCATCAAAGGTCACACAGAGCAACTCTCCAATATGGGTGGCAGCGCTTTAGCCGCAAAACTTGGAGCAACCTCCGTCGACCACATTGAATATCTCGATCTTGCAGGTGTAAAAGCACTGAGCGAAAACAATACCGTTGCAACGCTGCTACCAGGGGCTTTCTACTTTTTAAAAGAGACTCAGCTACCGCCTATCGAACTTCTACGGGAACACAAAGTGCCGATGGCGCTCGCGACCGACTTAAACCCGGGAACTTCACCCTTTGCTGATCTCACACTGATGATGAACATGGGCTGTACTCTCTTTGGTTTGACTCCAGAAGAGTCATTGAGAGGCGTTACCTGTCAAGCAGCGCAAGCTATTGGCAAAGCAGGCTCTCTTGGGAAAATTGCACAAGGTTACGATGCGGATTTCGCAATTTGGAACATCGAACATCCAGCGGATCTGAGTTATCAGGTCGGTGTACCACGTTTATCAAAACGTATTGTTGCAGGAGAGCTATGCCATGACAGCCTCTAACCTGACCCAACACAATCATAATTGGACAGGTCGTGATGACCTAGAAGATGGTGCAGATGGCAAACGAGTTCACCACATCACGCAGGTCGTTGATTGCTTGAACATACCCTCTGAACGAAGCGTTGCGCTTATCGGTTTTGAGACTGATGCTGGCGTCGCACGCAACAAAGGACGCGTAGGTGCTAAGCAATCACCAAACCTCATTCGCCAAGCACTCGCGAATATGGCATGGCATAACCAAGCCAATGTTTACGATCTCGGAAATGTGACCTGTGAAGGTGATGATCTCACTAGCGCACAGACGCAATGTGCAGAGGTGGTGACGAAAGCCCTAAATAAAACACGCACCATAGTGCTGGGAGGTGGACATGAGATCGCTTGGGCATCATTTCAAGGGTTAGCAAACCATCTTGATCATATATCACAAGGTCCATCACCTCGTATCGGCATCATCAATTTCGATGCGCATTTCGATTTGCGTGAACATGAAAGCGAGATTGCTGACGTCAAACCAAGCTCAGGTACGCCATTTAATCAGATTCATCAATGGTGCCAAACTAAAGGTTGGCCATTTCATTACGCTTGCTTGGGTGTCAGTGCGGCTAGCAATACGCAAGCTCTGTTTAAAAAAGCAGACGCACTCAATGTTTGGTATTTGAACGATCACCAGATCACTTACCCGAATTTAGTCGGTAACCTAGAAAAGCTCTCTGAATTCATCAAGCAATGTGACTACCTGTATCTCACCATAGATCTTGATGTGTTCCCAGCAGCAACAGCACCCGGGGTTAGCGCACCTGCAGCTCGTGGAGTGAGCTACGACATTCTTGCCCCGTTACTCGAACTAGTACTTCAACACCCAGATAAATTGCTACTCGCTGACATTGCCGAGTACAACCCAAATTACGACATAGACCAACAAACCGCTCGGCTCGCTGCGCGCTTATGTTGGGATATCGCCAACGCTATGGCAAACGCATAACTTTAATAAAAACAAAAGATAACGTGAACATAAGGAAATCCAACATGACGGAACATCACAATAGCGACCCTCGCCTAGATACCTCACGTGAGATTCGCGCTCCGCATGGTACGACACTGCGTACTAAGTCTTGGCTGACAGAAGCGCCACTACGTATGTTAATGAACAACCTAGCCCCAGATGTCGCTGAGCACCCTCACTCACTGGTTGTATACGGTGGTATTGGTCGCGCTGCTCGCGACTGGAAATGCTTCGATACTATTGTTGAAGTACTAGAGCGCCTAGAAGACGACCAAACCCTATTGGTACAATCAGGCAAACCCGTAGGCGTTTTCCCAACTCACAAAGACGCACCACGAGTATTGATTGCAAACTCAAACATAGTTCCTCACTGGGCGAACTGGGAGCACTTTAACGAACTCGATAAACAAGGTTTGATGATGTACGGCCAAATGACCGCAGGTAGCTGGATCTACATCGGCTCACAAGGCATTGTTCAAGGTACTTACGAAACCTTCGTTGCAATGGCTAAGCAGCACTTCAATGGTGATGCAAAAGGACGCTGGATCCTAACAGGCGGTCTTGGTGGCATGGGAGGCGCTCAACCTCTAGCGGCAACCATGGCAGGTTTCTCTATGATCGCAGTTGAGTGTGATGAATCTCGTATTGATTACCGCCTACGCACTGGCTATGTCGACAAGAAAGCTACCAGCCTAGATGAAGCGATGGCGATCATTACAGAATCTGAAACACCCGTGTCTGTTGGCCTACTTGGTAACGCAGCGGATGTATTCCCTGAGCTTGTAGAACGCAACATCACACCGGATGCAGTAACAGACCAAACCTCCGCTCACGACCCTCTCAATGGCTACCTACCTCAAGGTTGGTCAATGGAGAAAGCAGCGGAAGAGCGCTTAGCCGATGAAGCGAAAGTAGTCAAAGCAGCGAAGCAGTCAATGGCAATCCAAGTGCAAGCGATGCTAGATCTACAAGCACGAGGCGCAGCAACTGTGGACTATGGTAACAACATCCGTCAAATGGCACTGGAAGAAGGCGTAGAAAACGCATTCGATTTCCCGGGTTTTGTTCCACAATACATTCGACCTTTATTCTGTGAAGGTATTGGTCCATTCCGTTGGGCTGCACTGTCTGGTGATCCAGAAGATATCTACAAAACCGATCAGAAAGTAAAAGAGCTGATTCCTGATAACCCACACCTTCACAACTGGCTAGATATGGCTCGTGAGCGCATTCAGTTCCAAGGTTTGCCTGCTCGTATCTGTTGGGTTGGATTGAAAGACCGTGAACGTTTAGGTCAAGCGTTCAACGAAATGGTTAAAAATGGCGAACTAAAAGCACCAGTCGTTATTGGTCGTGACCACCTAGATTCTGGCTCAGTAGCCAGCCCTAACCGTGAAACAGAAAGCATGATGGATGGCTCTGATGCTGTATCAGATTGGCCGCTACTCAATGCACTGTTGAACACAGCTGGCGGCGCAACGTGGGTTTCTCTACACCACGGTGGCGGTGTTGGTATGGGCTTCTCGCAGCACTCAGGTATGGTGATCTGTTGTGATGGTAGTGATGATGCGTCTCGTCGTATCGCTCGCGTGCTACACAACGACCCAGCAACCGGCGTAATGCGACACGCCGATGCAGGTTACGACATTGCTAAGCAGTGCGCGAAAGACCAAAAACTGGACCTACCGATGTTAAACGCTGAACTACGTAAGCTTTAGGAGTGAGAGAAGATATGTTGAACCTATTACTAAAACCGGGGCAACTTGGCCTATCCGAGCTTCGTAAAATCAGCCGCAGCCCTGTGAACCTATCACTGGATCCGGAAGCGGTTCCTGATATAGAGGCAAGCACTCAAGTCGTTGAGCAAGTGATCGCCGAAGATCGTACAGTTTACGGCATCAACACTGGCTTTGGCTTACTCGCAAACACCAAAATCGCCCCTGAAGATTTAGAAGTACTGCAGAAAAGTATCGTGCTGTCTCATGCGGCAGGTATCGGCAAGTTCATGTCTGACGAGACCGTTCGTCTAATGATGGTACTGAAGATCAACAGCCTATCTCGTGGCTATTCGGGTATTCGTCTTAAAGTCATCAATGCACTGATCGACCTAGTGAATGCGCAAGTATATCCTTGTGTACCACAGAAAGGCTCGGTTGGCGCTTCGGGTGATTTAGCACCATTAGCACATATGAGTACGGTTCTACTGGGTGAAGGTCAAGCACGTCACAATGGCAAGATCATTACCGGCTTAGAAGCAATGCAAATTGCAGGACTTGAGCCAATTACCCTCGCGCCAAAAGAAGGTTTAGCGCTACTGAACGGCACACAAGCGTCTACAGCATTCGCGCTAGAAGGTTTGTTTGCGGCAGAAGATCTATTCGCTTCAGCAACTGTATGTGGAGCGATGTCTGTTGAAGCAGCGCTTGGCAGTCGCAGACCATTCGACCCTCGAATCCACCGTGTTCGTGGCCATCGTGGACAAATGGACGCCGCACTGGCTTACCGTCATCTACTCGATCAAACGAGTGAAATTGGTGAGTCTCATACCTGTTGTGAAAAGGTTCAAGACCCATATTCACTGCGTTGTCAGCCTCAAGTGATGGGCGCGTGTTTACAACAGATCAGAAACGCGGCAGAGATCCTAAAGATTGAAGCAAACTCTGTGTCTGATAACCCGCTGGTTTTCGCTGACGATGGCGACATCATTTCTGGTGGTAACTTCCACGCAGAACCTGTGGCAATGGCAGCAGATAATTTAGCGCTGGCTATTGCTGAAATCGGTAGCTTGTCAGAGCGCCGCATGGCTCTGCTTATCGATAGCGCACTGAGCAAACTGCCACCATTCTTGGTCGATAACGGTGGTGTAAACTCAGGCTTTATGATTGCTCAGGTAACTTCTGCAGCGCTAGCGAGTGAAAACAAAACGCTTGCTCACCCTGCGTCAGTTGATAGCTTACCAACGTCTGCAAACCAAGAGGACCACGTATCAATGGCAACGTTCGCAGGTCGACGCTTACGTGACATGGCCGAAAACACCCGTGGCATTCTTGCGGTTGAATATTTATCAGCAGCGCAAGGGCTTGATTTCCGAGCACCAAACAAGTCCTCAGCTAAAGTCGAAGAAGCGAAACAGATCCTGCGAGAGAAAGTCAGCTTCTATGACAAAGACCGTTACTTTTCGCCAGACATCGAACAAGCGAACTTGCTGCTTAAGCTATCCGTGCACAATCATCTGATGCCTGACGGTATTCTGTGTAGCTTTTAGTTAGCAATATCCTAAGTTGAGAATATCTCTACTTAATCGATCAACCTGCACTTCATCGCTCAGAAATGGAGTGCAGGTATCGCCATACAGTAGTTCACCTTCCCAAACCCCTCCTACCATTCACATCACAAATAACTAAACCAAGATCACATAACAACCGCGTTACCATTCCGTAGCATATGAACACAGTCACTAACTGGATAGACCATTAGATTCGAATTAGTCCGTTATAATCGCCGCAGTTTTGATAATGAATAGCGGTATTATGTTTCTAACACCATACGTTTCTACTGAAGAAAACAAATTTCAATTCACTCGTGAACAAGCTAGCCACTTTGCAAAAAAGGTTGCTGGTGATTTCAACCCAATTCACGATGAAGACAACAAGCGCTTCTGTGTACCTGGCGACCTATTGTTTGCGGTTCTACTGCAAAAGCAAGGCATCAGCCAAAAGATGCGTTTTGATTTTTCAGGCATGGTAAGCGATGGCATTGCATTAGATGTAGAAAACAAGTGCGATAAAGAGAGTGCTGTTGTTGATGAGAAAGGCAAAGAGTACCTACACATGACATGTGAAGGTGAAACAAGCCAAGATCAAGCATTCATCGAGCATGTCGTGACTAACTACGTTCAGTTCTCTGGCATGAACTTCCCGCACATCATGGTTCCTCTTATGGAAGAGCAACAAATGATGATCAACTGCCAGCGACCACTGGTCATCTATGAAAGCATGGAAGTTGAATTCTCTCGCCTAGACCTGACTCACCCAGAAGTGGCATTCTCTGGCGCGACATTCGATGTTGAAGGTAAGCGTGGTGTCGTAACCCTTAACTTCGATTTCAAAGAAGACGGTGAAATTGTAGGTAAAGGCGTGAAGCGCATGGTTGCAAGCGGCCTTAAGCCATACGACCAAGCATCAGTGGACGACCTAGTAAACCGCTTTAACGAGCGCAAAGATATGTTTCTAGCACAGTTCGCTGCAGCCGCTTAATGACTCAAACAGCTCTTTAGCACATAGCGGTCGTAAAAAATTAAGCGATAGCAAAAATTATAAAGCCCAGCCTGAAGTAAGCTGGGCTTTTTGATGTCTGCAACTTAATGATCGAAGTATAAGGTTTAAACAAAAAGAGCTTCACAATACGAAGCTCTTTAAATCAAAACACTGGGAAATTAGTGGCGCTTTCTCATCAAGCCAGCACCTGCCAATAGTAGAAGCCAGTGCCAACCTAGTGAACCGCCGCCACCGCCGCTACCTGACTTAGCGACGTTATTTCCACTCAAGTTAGAGCCAACAACGTCGCTACTGTGCCTTAGGTTGCTAAATCTAATTTCATCGTTTCCTGCTGATTGAGAATTATCTTTTACATAGAGAATTTCTAAGCTATTTCCCGTTTCGCGAACCATAGGTACCGATACTGTCCCAGACACAATGCCAGAGTTAAAGTAAGCAAGCTTCCCATTTGTCAAAATAACTACTTCGTCATATCTCTCTTCTGTCGAAATATTTAAATCAAGTGTAACGCTCCCCTTAGGGATACCATTAATACCTAAACGAGCAACTTGAGAATTGAACAGGAATGGGGAAACAATTTCATTGCCTTCTACTTTCCAAGTTCTGTTACTCACTATCTCATCGTAAGGGATGGAAATAAGGTTCGCTGTTTGTTGATTAACAGGATTTCCCGCATTAACCTCCACAAGATTGGTTACCGTTTCAGATCCTGGTAAGTCAGTATTAAACTCGATACCAAAAGAAGAATAGCCTACGGTCGCTAAGTTCTTTGTGATTTGGATTTCACAGCTTGCACCAATCTCCAGGCTGTTACAGCCATTACTCGTAATTTGAGAACCGCTCACCGGATTAACACCTGAAAAGACAATTGTCTGATCGCTAAAGTTATCAAACTTGAACGTATGACTTAATTGACCAACAGGACGCATGTGTAGGTGCTCACGAGAGCGATAACTAAAGCCTCTTGTCATATCAGCAACCCATGACTCAAAGTGACCTACGTTCGCATAGACACCATAAGCGTTTGCCTGAGCACAACCCTCACCCCAACTGACAACGCCAAGTTGTTCAAAGGTGCCATTTGTCTCAACAACAATCGGACCACCGCTATCCCCTTGGCAAGAGTCTTTACCACCATTCACAAAGCCGGCACAAAATGCGTCATCACCAATTTTTTCGTAGTTTGGGTTGATGGAACGATCAATGCTTTTACAGACTTCTTGATTAACGAGCGGTACATCCACTTGATAGAGATGGTTACTATTGGCGAAGTTACTCGATGTGTCCTGATCACCCCACCCCATCACCGTGAGGTTTTGACCGTCATTTAAATTCCAACGTAGGTGACTATCTGCCAGAGAAACAGCTTTTTCTTGGGGAATCTCGGTTAGCTCAATGATAGCAATATCATTGCTCATCCCAACTTGGCCATATTGAGCATGAATATAAATATTCTTCACGCCATAACGATGATCTTGCACTTCATTGGAAGATAGATCTGATACGCCGATGACTACTTCTACATCTTCTGCGTTTTCATCTTCCACACAGTGTGCTGCAGTTAGCACATAGCGCTCACCAATGTAGCTTGCACCACAAAACTGGCTTTTATAAGCATCCAGGTTTTTGGTTACGAGTGCAGCCATAAAAGGCCAGCTACTTGCGTCAGCTACCTCACCATTAATGATTCGAGAAGAGACATCAGCGATCGCTGGCGTCGAAGACAAACATGCCAATCCAATAACAGCGGATAGCAACTTAGTCTGTTTCATATTTGTACCTAGCCTTTATTACTTCTAATAGTCGGCGCAGGCTAATTTATAAATTAAACATATGAAACATGAGTTTTGTATTTTTGTGACGTACATATTATTATGAAAACAATTATCATTTACATCAGTATGAAAATTAAACCCATCGACGAACTTTCTGTTTGTAATCAACGTATTCGGCACCGAATAGCGATTCCAAAGCTTGCTCTTCAGGAAGGATTTGAAAGCGGTTCATATAGATCACAAATAGAAAGCTGAGTGATAGGCTGAATAGATTTTGAAGGTAGTATCCGAAACAAAAAAGCAGAATGAAGAGCGCGAGATACATTGGATTTCTGCTGTAGCCAAAGATGCCTGAATCGACCACTAGAGAGGCAGTGTCGACTTTGATTGGATTTACTGTTGTTTTGCGTTTTTTGAACTCCCAAACCGCAGAAACACCAATTACACCACTGACAACTACTCCCAGTACGGATACGAGTTGATGGTAAGGAACAGGAAACGAAGCAAATGTCAGGCTATTCGCTAGCCAGTACGACAACAATAGAATTACAACAAACAGCGCGAGCGGTGGTACTTTTAATTCCAAGAACTTCATAGCCTTCCTTATGCGACATTGAGATATTAAAAAGCCCAGTCATTGCTGGGCTTCATCATTTATATCAATCTTTCAAGCGCTTGCAGTGGGTGAGCAAGTTTCTCTCCCTCGAAACGCTTAACCTGACTCCTACAAGAGTACCCTGTTGCGAGGCATCGATCTTTAGGAAGATCTTGAATTTGTGGCTTCCAACTCAATCCATAGATATCTTTCGACATTTGTAGCTTGTCTACTTCATGACCAAAGGTACCCGCCATACCACAACAACCAACAGGCACTGTTGTTAAACCGGCACCGAAGTGAGCGAATATTGCGCCCCACTCTTTCTCAGCGTTTGGCATCTTGGTCTTTTCGGTACAGTGAGCGAAGAGATACCACATCTCTTGACTAGACTCACGAGTAGCAAAATCCTCAAGACGTGGCAGCATCCACTCATGCACAGTAAGAACATCGAAGTCACCACGTTTGTTACCGAGTACTTCTAGATATTCATCACGGTAACAAAGTACCAAAGCAGGATCGACACCCACTAGCGGAATACCAATATCAGCGATCAGCGATAGAAAATCAGCCGTTGATTTGGCGTTCTTAGCAAATCGACTCAAAAAGCCCTTAATATGCTGAGCCTTACCATTTGGTTTGAATGGCAACACAACCGGCGTCTTACCGAGCTTGATAAGTAACGAGACAAAGTCTTCAACCACTTCTGCATCGTAGTAACTGGTAAATGGGTCTTGAACAATCAGAACGTGCTGTTGTTTCTGCTCCTTTGACAGCCCCTCTAGGTACTGCAAGTCAAAAGCCTTGAGCTGTTTTCCTGCCAATCGCTTATCTAGAGTAGGCACTGACATCAACGGTGCATCAACATAACCCACCGTTTTCGCTGTCGCACTTTGCACCCACTTCTGAGACAGAGCCGCATTGACAACTTTTGGCGCTTTCGCCATCAGCGGCAACATGGTTTCAATGTTCGCCACCAAGTAGTCTTTCGCCGGACGTTGATAACGAGAGTAGTAGATATTTAAGAAGCGAGAGCGGAAGCTCGGAACGTCAACTTTAATCGGACACTGACTCGCACACGCTTTACAAGCAAGACAGCCATTCATCGCTTCGTGCACTTCATGAGAGAAGTCGTATTCGTGACGCTTGTTAAGTGAGTTACGAACGCGCTCAATCATAGTTTTCACAGGCGTTGAATCATTTAGTGCTTGTTGCTCTAGATCGAGGATATCAACACCTTGCTCAGTCAACTGACGCAACCATTCACGCACTAAACCTGCACGGCCTTTCGGAGAGTGACGACGATCAGCGGTAACTTTCATCGAAGGACACATTGGCGAGCTGGTGTCGTAGTTAAAACATAAGCCGTTACCGTTACATTCCATCGCTTGTTTAAAGCTGTCGCGCACCTGCACATCAATTTGACGGTCGTAATAGCCACGTTTGGTGTCAGTGACTTTTACTAGCTCTGCATCACTATCAAGCGGCGTACAGATCTTACCCGGGTTCATCTTATTGTGCGGATCAAATGCTGCTTTTACGCGACGAAGCTCAGTGAATAGCTCCTGACCAAAGAAGTCTGGGCCATATTCAGAGCGGAAACCCTTACCGTGCTCACCCCACATCAAGCCGCCATATTTAGCCACCAGCTTAACAACCTCGTCTGAGATTTCATGCATTAAGGCTTCTTGCTTTGGATCGCACAGATCAAGAGCTGGACGGACGTGAAGAACACCGGCATCGACGTGACCAAACATACCGTAATTGAGAGACTTAGCATCAAGCAGTTCGCGGAACTCAACAATGAAGTCAGCCAAGTTTTCAGGTGGAACACAGGTATCTTCAGCAAAAGCAACCGGCTTTGCACGACCTTTGGCAGCGCCAAGAAGTCCAACGGCTTTCTTACGCATGTTGTAAATACGGCCAATGCTTGCTAGGTCACTGCACACTTGGAAACCGATAATACCCGCCTCTTCAGCTTCTAGCATTTGGTTCAAGCGCTCAGTTAAAGCGTTCACTTGCGCTTCAACCTCTGCTTCGTCTTGGCCGGCAAACTCAACCATGTTAATGCCAAGCATCTCTTTGTTCGGCACGTCGGTAAGCAAATCGCTTACTGTATGCCAAACAATGTCTTGCTTCGCCAAGTTCAGAACACGCGAATCAACAGTTTCTACCGATAGTGCTTTCGCTTCAACCATAAAGGGAGCGTTACGTAGCGCCGAATCGAACGAGTTGTACTTAACGTTAACTAAGGTGCGAGCTTTAGGGATTGGCGTGAGGTTGAGCTTCGCCTCAGTAATAAAAGCCAATGAGCCTTCTGCACCACAAAGCACACGAGTGATATCAAAACGATCGTTTTCATCGTCTAGTGCATTTTTCAGGTCGTACCCCGTAAGAAAGCGGTTTAATGGTGGGAATTTCTCTAAGATTTGCGCACGTTTTTCACGACAAACAGACTCAGTGACCTCTAACGCCTTATGAGCGAACTCACCAACGTTAGGTAACCCATTAGAAAGGTCTGACTCCAAAACCGAGCCATCAGCAAACACCGCTTGCAGTGAAAGAACATGGTCGGAAGTTTTGCCATATTTCAACGAGCCTTGACCTGAAGCATCCGTGTTAATCATGCCGCCTAGCGTAGCGCGGTTACTGGTAGAGAGATCAGGAGAGAAAAAGTAACCATATGGACGAACCGCATCGTTAAGCTGATCTTTTACGATACCAGCTTGAACACGAACCCAGCCCTCTTTTTCGTTCATCTCAATAACTTGATTCATGTAACGAGAAAGGTCGACGACGACCCCTTTAGTCAGGGATTGACCGTTAGTACCAGTACCGCCACCACGAGGGGAAAAAGTTACCCTTTCATACGTGGATTTCGCACTGATTTTTCCGACTAGAGAGACATCGTGGGTTGTTTTAGGGAGTACCACCGCTTGCGGCAACTGTTGATAAACACTGTTATCGGTTGCGACGGCCAAACGGCTTGCGTAATGAGATTCGATGTCACCAGTAAAACCGGCCGCTTTTAACTCTTCTAAAAAGCGAACAACAACTGGATCGACATCAGCATTGAGTTGAAGTCTTGGTAACATTTGCTTCCTGCCCCTACTTCGCTGATCCTATCAGCATTGGGTTAAGTTAGAATTTTAATAATTTTCTTTGAATTTCGTCACTTTACTACTAATAAGTTCATATAAAAAGGTGATCAAAAGAGAATCTCAATGCAAGAATGCAATAATAGTCACTTTTCTATTCTTTCAGTAGTAACATACTGGATATCGTTTTGTTAAAGATACCCATGAGCACAATATAATGAGAAAAAATAAGACAGTCACAACAGAAGACATTCTTCTAAAACTATGCCAATCGGTATCAAGCGTACTGACTTCTGCAACTGCCTCTTCAGTTCAATACTCAGCAATGGTCCAAAAGATCAGTAAAACCAGCCTTAAACCTGACTTTGGTTGTTTTGTTCTTTTTGACGGTGGTTTTTCTGGTCTAGTTGTTATCAACTTCACGTCGAAAGCGGCACTAGAGATCTACACAAACTACATGCGCAACATGGGCATGCCTGAAGACGAACTGGCAGTACTGCACACCTCAGATGAAGTCGGTGATGTACTGGGTGAGTTGATGAACCAATTAGTGGGTGATTTCACCAACAAAGTTCGCAAAGAGCTGCAGACAAACATCACGCAAAACCAACCAAAAATGCTAGCACTGAACAAGCAAGTTAACCTGTCAGTCGACACGAACTTAGATCGCCCACAGGCACGCCGTGTTACGTTCTCTACTGAGAAGAACAACATCTTCTACCTAGAGCTTGCTATGGACAAAACAGAGTTCATTCAGCTTGAAGAGTTTGAGATTTCTGAGGACGAGTGCCCAGATAGCATCCTAGAAGCGACTCAGAAGAAAATGAACGAAGAAAAATCAGACAATAATAAGCCGTCTGATAACGACGCCGCTGCAGACCTTCTTGACGAGCTAGGCATCTAAACGAATTCTCGTTTTCAAATCCCAAAACACCATCAATCATTTGATGGTGTTTTTCTTTTCTCGCCCTACCTACTCATCACCAACATCGCTTACTGACATCACTTTTACTTTCTGTTAGCCACTAAAACGGGTAAAATGTCGGACTTTTAAAAAATTGCGGTAATGATTAAGTCAGTCGATGGATAAGAAAAGAGCCCTCAAAAAAATTGCCAAGTGTTTAGAGCTTGGAAACTCAGCCAACGTTAACGAAGCTGCTAACGCGATCAAAATGGCGCATAACTTGATGCTTAAATACGGCCTTGAGAAGGACGATATTGAATTCATCAAGATGGGGAAAACTCAGTCCACACATCTACTGCCCGCTAATATCAGCTCTACTCTGCTGCGCGTTATTCGCGGTATTAATACCAAATTCGGTGTAGAAGCGGTTTTGTTGAACCATAAAGGCCTAAAGCGTGCCGAGTTCATCGGAGAAGCCGATCGCGCTATCTTCGCGGCTTTTGCTTTTGACATCATCTATCGCGAAATGAACGAGCATACAGGTCAATTCCGTAACAGCTTTGCAGGCTCTGGTACCAGCTCGCTGGAAGTGACTCGTCGAGTAAACTCGTTTGTTTCTGGCTGGGTTGAAGGCGCTCTTGAGAAACTGCCAACCATCACGCCCGACGATGAGTCAAACAACAAAATCAATAACTACATTGATAAAGAGTTTAAGAACATCGACCGCGAAACCTTTAAACAGCAACTCAAAGAGGCGATGAAAAACCTCACCGCAGACTACGAAGTTGGCTTGAAAAAGGGTCGTAAACTATCGGTGAACCGGCCTGTTGGCGGAGCTCAAGCGGCAAAACGCATTACTAAATCCTAATACTCGCTTTACTCAATAGTAAATCGCTGGTAAATATTTCCTTCGACGGATATACAGAACAATATGTTTGCCATGGACACTACGGATATGGCTGCAGTACAACATGGAGACAACACGTTGAAAAAAATCACACTAGCACTTGCGCTAACAATCGCTCTAACTGGCTGTCAGGCAACACAGCGTCAAAACGCAACAACAGGTGAATCTGAAACAAACTCTGCAACACAAGGTGCTCTAATCGGCGCTATTGCTGGTGCCGTAGCAGGTGCAGCAACCGGTGACGACTCGAAAGATCGCCGTAAGCGTGCACTGATCGGTGCTGCAGGTGGTGCAGCGGTCGGTGGTGGTATTGGTTACTACTTCGACCAACAAGAAGCAGCACTTCGCCAAGAACTGCTTAACTCTGGTGTTCAAGTTGAGCGTGTTGGCGAAAACCAACTGCTGCTTCGTCTAGAGAACGGCATTGGCTTTGAGTCTGGCTCTTACGCTCTAGAATCAAGCATTCACAACACACTGCGTGGTGTAGCGCGTATCTTGGTTGAATACCCAGACACAAGCCTAGTGATCGATGGTCACACAGACAGCACAGGCAGCGAGTCGACGAACCAGATCCTATCTGAGCGTCGTGCCGAATCTGTTCGTGCATTCCTGATTTCACAGGATGTTGCAGCAGGCCGTGCTATTGCTCGTGGTAACGGTGAACGCTACCCAATTTGTGACAACGGTACCTCTCAAGGTCGAGCGTGTAACCGTCGTGTAGAGATTCAAATTCTACCATTGAAATAATCTCGATGAAGCCCAGCCACTCGCTGGGCTTTTTTATAGAGACAGAACAAGAAAGATGGACCTATGATACCAAAGCTCACTTTAATCCCCCTTTTCTTCACTTTGATTAGCCCCCTTTCTTTTGCCAATACAACGCCGCAAGAACTCACTCAGCTTCAACAGAAAGCGAGCCAAGGTGATCCAGCAGACGAATATCGTCTAGCCCAAGTTTATTTGACCGAAGACGCTGTTAAAAATGATGAGGAAGCATTCTACTGGTTTTCTCAAGCGGCTGAAGAAGGCCACCCGCAAGCGCAGTTACAGACTGCCGATATGCTTGCCATCGGACAAGGCACCAAAAAAGACATCAATGCAGCCGCACAGTGGTATACCCAGTTAGCCATCACGGGCAATCATCAAGCAGCCTACAGTTTGGGGAAATTGTATGAGTCGGCATCCGATTCATTCGACGCTTTGGATCAAGCAGAGATATGGTATCGCCTTGCTAGCTCTGAACTGACGCAAGCTCAACAAGCCTATGAGCGCGTCTTGCAAGCACAGTTTAATAAGCGCCGCTCTGAACAAGTGTCGTCGTTTAAAGCGCTTGATGAGCAATATGGCGGTTCAGACGATTCTCAGCCTGTTAACACGACACCTGTGTCTACAGCACCAATGACGCCGCCCTCGACATACGTCAACCAACAAAATCAATCATCACAGACCCTCACCCTGAGCCTAGCAAGCATCATTACACTGTTACTTGGGTTAACGGGTTTTCTAGTTATAAAGCTGCGGAAGGGCAATCGAAAAACCAGCCTAGATGACGTCCATCGTGAACAGATCAAACTCAAAGATATCCAGCTCTCACAACAAAAACACCAGATCGCGACGCTCTACAAGGAGCTCAAAAAGAGGCAAAGCAGCAAGAGTAATAACAACCTTCAATTAGCTTGCGCCGTTTTTGGATACAAAACCTCAAGTATCCCTGAGCAAAAAAAGATCAAAATACGCTATAAACAGCTCTCTAAAATTTATCACCCAGATGGTCAAGGCAGTGATGAAGAGATGAAGCGACTGAATGCTGCACTGAAAACAATCTTACAAAATGTTACTAAATCGTAAAATTTGAAATGAGGTAGGTACGACCTAGAACACGGAAACCCGAATTTATTGAGTTAGCAAACGATCTCCCTCTCAAAAACAGGTAACAAACAATTAACTTTTTAGTCCTAGTTGTGTCATAATCGGCGCCGAAAATACACCTGACGATACAGGTGAGGAGAGGATATGTTCACAAAAGAAGGCGTATGCGATTGGTGTAAAAAGCCAAGCCTAGTAAAAAAGCACGACTACCTAGATGGTAAGTCCCATTATTCATGTGAAAAGTGCAATGATATTGCCACCATGGATGTTCGCCAGTTCAACATCGGCGAAATGGAAATGAGAGCAAAACTCTCCGAGGCGACAAGAAGATAGTCACCGCAACACGGAAGTAAAAAAAGCGCCAATTGAGGCGCTTTTTTGATCGCTCTAGAAAACTATACTCGCTACGTTCATCACGCTCCCTCCAGTAAGCTGCAAATCTTCCTTTTTCTTCTTTCTTCTTTCTTCTTTCTTCTTTCTTCCACTTATAGATGTATCCCTTTGACACTGTTTCTATACAGTACTTTCCTAAAACCACTGTATACAGCTGTATATGAACAGTGGTTTAGCTCTCAAATTTTCTTGTTTGTGAGAATTTATTACTTTTCAAACTAATTTAATAAAGCGATTACAAACAATAACTTAGATCTAATTTAGAATGAAGTAGCGATTTTTTGGTTATTATTCCCTCAAAAAAATGCTTGATCTTATGCATCATCAAAACTACTGTATACACATACAGCATGTATATAAGGACAGCAAAATGATTCAAGCTCACGCAAAAGCACAACACTCTAGCCCGCTAGTTCAATGCGCATTTTCTGCAGCATCGCGTCTGCCGCACAGCTCTAATCAAACCAATCACCAGGCGACGTTGCTTACACGTATGGCTTTGCTGTCCAACCAAGAACAGTGGCTGCTGTTTACAGCGCAAACCCCGCGTCCATCTGCGAAAGAGCTCTCTCAGTACAATATTTGTTGTGAGCGCATCATTCACATGAAACCTTCTCGCCAAATGAACGAGATGGAAACCGTAGAGAAAGCGATTCGTTCACGCAATGCCAGTGCGATTGTCGCGAGCAATCAGATTGACTCTTTTGGTCAGCAGTATTTACGTGCTCTTGCTAATCATCACCAATGCGAAGTCTTTTTTATCGATAACAGCGCAAGTAACTATATTCACTAAAGAGCTTGTTCATTAAAGAACATGTTCATTAAAGAGAATGTTCACTAACAAGCACATCCACTAATCGAACACTGCCTACCCCGCTCTTTTCTGCCTAAATCTAGCGCAGCATTGAGCGGGGTTTTTATTTGTTATAAAGAGCTCGCTAGGCGGAAAGAAAAACGGAATCCCAAAGAAATAGGCAAACGTTTGCTTTTTCTCTGGAAGCAGAATTTAGATTGGGTATAATGCCCACCTAATCGAGTGTGTTACGCACTTCTCTGTATGACGTTTGATAAAAGATAGGAATGTCTAAATGAGCCTCGCTGATCAAGTTCTAGCCGTAAATGATGATCTACCAATCCGTACTGATAAACCTGTCCACAGTGGCAAGGTACGCTCAGTTTACTGGTTAACCGAAGAAGATAGTCAAAGACTAATCAAAGAGAAAGGCTACGATGTCGCACCCGACGCGCCGTTAGCAATCATGGTTATCAGTGACCGTATCTCTGCTTTTGACTGTATTTGGCATGGCGAAGGTGGCTTGAAAGGTGTTCCAGGTAAAGGCGCTGCTCTTAATGCTATCTCTAACCACTGGTTCAAACTATTCAAAGATAACGGGCTGGCTGACAGCCACATCCTAGACATCCCTCACCCATTCGTTTGGATTGTCCAAAAGGCTCGCCCTGTGATGATTGAAGCGATTTGTCGTCAGTACATTACTGGCTCCATGTGGCGTGCCTATGCCAATGGCGAGCGCGAGTTCTGTGGTATTGAGATGCCGGAAGGTCTAGAAAAAGACAAAAAGCTTCCAGAGCTGCTGATCACGCCATCAACCAAAGGGATTCTAAAAGGTATTCCGGGTGTTCCTGAAGCAGATGACGTGAACATCACTCGTGAAAACATTGAGCAAAACTTTGCAGCGTTCAACTTCACTAAAGAGAGCGACATTGCTCATTACGAGAAACTGCTGAAAGAAGGCTTTGGCGTGATTAGCGAAGCGTTGAGCAAGGTTGATCAAACCTTCGTTGATACTAAATTTGAGTTCGGCTACGTAAACGACGCTCAAGGCAACGAAAAACTCATCTACATGGATGAAGTCGGCACGCCAGATTCATCACGTATTTGGGATACTCAAGAGTACGACAAAGGCAACATCGTCGAGAACTCGAAAGAAGGCTTCCGCCAGTTCTTGTTAAACCACTTCCCAGATGCCGATATTCTACTTAACAAAGAGCGTATGCCTGAACGTGAAGCATTGGCTCGCGATAACGAACTGCCGCTTGATGCGCTAATGTCTCTGTCTCGCACCTACCTTGATATTGCTGAAAAGATCACAGGTAGCAAGATTGAACTGAGCGAGAATCCAAAACAAGAGATCGTCGACATCCTACGCGCTGAGTACAACCTAATCGACTAACACTCCTTTCTATCAATAAGGTCTGTTACTTAAAGGGCCGCTTATCACTTTATTACTCAAGTAACTGAGTTAATGAAGTAGATAAGCGGCCCTTTATTGTTATCAGGCTTGGCGCCGGAATAACGCCTCACCGTCTATAACTTTATCGTGAACTCCTCAGCCGAACTTCCGGTGATCACTAGGTGGCTTCGTGATTCGATGTACTCGATCTGTTCATCTTCCAACGAATATGGCATCACAACTTTCAGTTCATTGATACCTTCCAACTTTGCCAACTTAAGTAATACCACGATATTCGATTCGTCACTCTTTCGCGTAGAGAGCGATTTGAGTGCCTTTTCCCATAAACGATCTTCCGGAGTCGATAGATCTTTAATGCTATCTTTCCAAACTGTACCGAACACAGGGGCAAATGTGGTGAGTGCTTCTAGAAAAGTCCATTTTTTATCGCATGACGCGCCAAGAAAGTTTGTGTAATCAAATTCTACACAGGTCTCTTTTTGTTTATCCATGATGTCCCCCGACACATTGGCAACACAATATACTCTTAATATCCACCAACTTTTTCTATATAGCAATAGGATATAGAAGAATGGTCTTTTATGACCTTTTGATTGGTTAAAAAGGCATATAAAAATCAATTTTGTAACAAAAGACGAACTGAAAACTCATATATGCGCCTATTTGATTAATATTTTACAAATTGAAGTAATTCCAATTATTTCACATCCAACACACGACTCGCTTTCTTGTACTGAATACGCCAACCAGACCAAACTGGCAGTTCCCAACGCTTAGGTGGTGTTTTACGTCCACCGCTCGAGTAATGGACATACACAAGCTTTCTTTGAGGAAGGTATTCAACATCGAGTTGGAGATCGGCCAATAATAAATGGAATGGGTATTTTTCTGCAAATTCTTCATATTCCCAATACGGAATACCATCAAACGGAATGTCTTCCGCGTCGAACACCTCTAACTCATCTACTTGGCTTACACCCAACTCTTCTAACTGGGCAGCAAACCAATCAACAAAGTTAAGCGCTTCGATTTGTTGTGAGTACTCATGACTTTCACTCAGTCCCATTCGCACATACAACTGCCAATGCTTGATCTCTTGAGTTCTCTGTTTCGCGAACCCTTGCAAGTACTGCTCGCTTACCACCATGTCGATGACGGGTTTAAGTGAGAGTTGACCTTGCGCCTCGATCAGTTTGGTTTCAATTACGCGCCCTGCATAGATCAACGACATCGAGGTATACACCTGCTCGGTCTTGTCTGCTTGCTCCTCGACAACGGTTTCACCTTGAACCCACTCCCCTAGCTCTTGCTCCACCAGCCATTGAAGGGAGATAGGTGCGACAGTTGTTGCTAAGTTGAGTGTCTGCTTTACCCCTCTTCCGGGTAAGCTATAGATATCCAATACCAGCATCGCTTCACTGTTGTCTGGCACTCGATTTTCCCTGCCCAGCATGACTTCAAGCTCACCATTGGCGAATGCCTCACGACGCTTGGTTCGGCGAACAAATGCTAACTCTGGGTGCAATCGAATGATCTCTTTTAACAAATCAGCTCGATTATAACGAGAAGCGACTTCTAACTGAGGCAGCTCAAACAGCTCGCGCATCTGCTCAGCCAAACCTCGCGCCTCCAACAAGGCTTGCTCATCTATTTTTAAGTGTGGGTAAGAACGGCCTCTAACCACACCAATCAGCAATGCAACATCGCAGCCCTCTTTTTCCTCTTTAAACAAGGCATCGAGATGTTCTGGGTTGTTCGGCAGTTGAAACAAACGAGCGGGTACAGAAAGCGCTGCAGTAAGATCGATCATCGCCTCTTTGAGCGCTTTAGTTTTAATGCGCGTCACGATATCGGCATGCAGTGCGTCAATCGGCAACGGATACATGCGCTGACCATGTTCAGTCACTGCGCCTTCAGCGTCGATAGCTTCCATCAAAAGCAGTGTTTGCTTGGCTTTATGCAATGACTTTTCTGGAATGTCATCGAGAAATGGCAGTATTTCCAAGCTCGCGTTGCAGCAAGCCGCCGCTAACATTGGCTCAGTTAACTCTTCACGCTGCAGCTCTGGTGGCGTCACAAGTTCAAGAGCGGCATGCTCACCAAACAGACGAATACACGTACCGTCCATTACACGACCAGATCGACCTGCGCGCTGCTTAGCGCTGGCACGAGAAATCGCTTTTAGTGTCAGAGTCGTTCTGCCATTGCGTTGAACGGTGCGGCGCTCCAAACCAGAATCAATCACCACCGCTATATTAGGAATGGTTAACGAGGTCTCTGCAACGTTGGTCGCTAATATCACTTTTGTTTGTCGGTCTGGCGTGTCGAGATGAACATCTGACAGAGCACGACTGCGCTCAGCGTCAGATACAGAGGCATACAACGGGCAGACTTGAATGTCATCAATAATGTTAAGGGCCTGAGCCGTTTGTATGATCTCTTTCTTACCGGGCAGAAACACAAGAATATCACCCGCACACTGACTGAGCTGCTGCTTCACTTCGTCAACGATGCGCCTCTCTAGATTACGACTGTCTGGCAGATGGCGAGAATCGAGCGCTCGATGCTCAATCGAGACACGAAAATTCCGCCCTTCACAGCTTATGCGTTTAGCCTCTAGGTAATGAGCCAGCTTTGCACCTTCGATGGTCGCGGATGTAACAATCAATCGGTGCTGATTACGCTGTTTTAGAATCGCAACCAGCAAGTCGATGTCCCAACGACGCTCATGGAACTCATCCACCACAATCACATCGAACGCTTTTAACCCATCTTCCACCAGCCAACGCAGTGCGACACCCGGCGTCACAAACACAACTTGGGTTGATTCGTTGTATTTGGCTTCAAGCTTGATCGCATAACCTATCTCTTCACCTAGAGGTTTTCCTGAAGAAGCGGCCAAAAATTCCGCCAACGATGTACAGGCAATACGCCTTGGTTCAATCACTAAAACTCGACCATGCTGGGCTGCCCAAATCGGTAGCCGTGTCGATTTACCTGAACCAGTTTCGGCCTCGACAACAAGGTGGTGTGAAGGGAGCAGTTCATGAAGTGCATGCTCATGAGAATCGATGGGGAGTAGAGACATAAAAGACGTCAATAGATAAAAAATGTGAGCTAAGTATACCTAAATCTCGACTCGATATTCGAGAAGTGTGGCAAAGCAGTGAGATCGTCATTTTGTTTGGTTATATAAGGGATAAACAGTTTACAATTGAATAACTAAACCGTTATCATTTTTCCGTTTTTCTTTCTCCCATATTAGGCTTCCAATGAACAACGACAAACGTCCTCTGTACATCCCATATTCAGGCCCTGCGCTACTAAGTACCCCTCTTCTAAATAAAGGCAGTGCATTCACCGCCGAAGAGCGTTCTTCTTTTAACTTAGAAGGCCTTTTGCCTGAAAATACAGAAACGATTCAAGAGCAAGTTGAGCGTGCTTACAAGCAGTACTGCAACTTCGAAAACGACATGGATAAGCACATTTACCTGCGCAACATCCAAGACACAAACGAAACCCTCTTCTATCGTTTAGTTCAAAACCACATCTCTGAAATGATGCCAATCATCTACACACCAACTGTAGGTGCAGCATGTGAAAACTTCTCTAACATCTACCGTCGTGGTCGTGGTCTGTTTATCTCTTACCCGAACCGTGATCGTATCGATGACCTACTGAACAATGCGACCAACCACAACGTAAAAGTAATCGTGGTAACGGACGGTGAGCGTATTCTTGGTTTGGGAGACCAAGGTATCGGTGGTATGGGTATTCCAATTGGTAAGCTTTCTCTATACACAGCGTGTGGCGGCATCAGCCCGGCTTACATGCTACCTATCGTTCTTGATGTCGGTACAAACAACCCACAACGTCTAGCTGATCCAATGTACATGGGTTGGCGTCACCCTCGTATCACAGGTGCAGATTACGACGCATTTGTGGAAGAGTTTATTCAAGCGGTTCAACGTCGCTGGCCAGATGCACTTGTTCAGTTTGAGGATTTCGCTCAGAAGAACGCAATGCCACTACTTGAGCGCTACAAAAACCGTATCTGTTGTTTCAACGATGACATTCAAGGTACAGCAGCGGTAACTGTTGGTTCACTACTGGCGGCATGTAAAGCAGCGGGTAGCAAACTGTCAGATCAACGCGTTACTTTCCTTGGTGCAGGTTCTGCAGGTTGTGGTATCGCAGAAGCGATCATCGCGCAGATGGTGTCTGAGGGTATCAGCGATGAGCAAGCTCGCTCTCAAGTTTACATGGTAGACCGTTGGGGCCTACTGCAAGAAGGCATGCAAAACCTACTGGACTTCCAACAGCGTCTTGTTCAAACCAACAAGAACACTGCAAGCTGGGAAAGCGACGGTACAGGCTTCTCTCTTCTAGACGTTGTTCGCAACGCGAAGCCAACGGTACTGGTTGGTGTTTCTGGTGCGCCGGGTCTATTCAGCAAAGAAGTTATCCAAGAGATGCACCAGCACTGTGAACGCCCTATCGTGTTCCCACTGTCTAACCCAACAAGCCGTGTTGAAGCAACGCCAAACGACATCATCCGTTGGACAGAAGGTCAAGCACTTGTCGCAACAGGTAGCCCGTTTGAGCCAGTGATCCATAAAGGCACAACTTACCCAATCGCACAGTGTAACAACAGCTACATCTTCCCAGGTATTGGCCTTGGTGTTCTAGCGGTTAACGCTTCTCGCATCACTGATGAAATGCTGATGGAATCAAGTCGTGCACTAGCGACTTGTTCTCCACTGGCGATCAACGGTTCGGGTGCTCTGCTTCCACCATTGGAAGAGATTCACACCGTATCGAAGAAGATTGCCTTTGCCGTTGGTAAGAAAGCGATCGAGCAAGGTGTTGCTCTAGAGATCACTGAAGAAGCACTACAACAAGCGATTGACCAGCACTTCTGGCAACCGGTTTACCGTCGCTATAAGCGTACTGCTTTCTAAGCGAGATTTAAGATTGTCTCTAAAGCCTCTGCCTTGCAGGGGCTTTTTTCATTTTGACATCAGTTAATCGTTCATTTTTATAAGATATTTTTGTTACTATCGACTATTCGTTAATGATGCTCAGGCGCAAGGACCCTACCTCGAGTGAAATTCAGTTCTTCAAATTTGATTGCACTTTCTAAGAAGGCGAGCAAAAAGATACAAACCACCCTATTCTCTCTGTTTATCATCGTTTTGATTGGGGCGGCAGCCGTTATTGGTATCGATTACTGGGTATCTTGGCAGGCGAAAGGTCGTATCATTACTCAGATTGAGGATGTGCCACAGCGTGAGGTCGCCGTCGTTCTGGGAACAAGTAAGTATCTGGGTCGAACCCTCAACGAATACTACAAGCACCGCATTGATGCTGCCATCGACTTATACAACCAAGGCACGATTAACCAATTCTTATTAAGTGGTGACAACGCGCACCGCTCTTACAACGAACCTTGGACCATGAAGCGCGATCTTCTTAAGGCAGGCGTTCCAGAAAACCGCATCAACCTTGATTACGCGGGTTTTCGCACACTTGATTCCATCGTGCGCGCTAAAAAGATTTTCGATACCGATAACTTTCTGATCATCACGCAGAAGTTTCACTGTGAGCGCGCGCTGTTCATTGCAAGCTCCTATGATATTCACGCGCAGTGTTTAGCGGTTTCCGGCCCAACCAACCACTCTGGTTTTACCATTCGACTGCGTGAAGTTTTTGCACGAACCAAAGCATTTCTCGACCTTTACATCATAGGAACAGCGCCGAAATTCTTGGGCCCGAAAGAGCCTATTCAACCAAGCGCAACCCCTGAAACAACTAATCCTGAAACCGATGTGTAGAAAACTACACATTTTGGATTTGTCGCCTCACACTTTGCTATACCAAGCCTAAAACACACCAACACTCCTTTATTAACTTGAGTAACATTCTGTCAACAAAGTCTGACCCTACATCAAGTCAAACACCTCAAATACAATAAGCGCCATAAAAAAAATAGGCGCAGCTAATAACTGAGGTGAAACAAAAGGAGCGCCCTATGACGGCACTTGTTACTACACTGAAACACTGGTTGTTCACACGCAACAGCATGATTCTTATCGGGAATTTTTTGTTGTTTGCTACTCTGATAAATACCCTTCCCTTCGAATCGCAGGTCAACACAGGTCTAAGTATTTTGATCTTTGTGGCTGTACTTTGGCTAACAGAGGCGATTCACGTCAGTATCACTGCATTACTGGTACCGTTGCTCGCGGTTGTGTTTGGTGTCTTTAACACTTCGGCTGCACTTGCAAACTTCTCCAACCCAATTATCTTTCTTTTCCTAGGTGGATTTGCATTAGCGGCAGCATTGAACAAGCAGGAGCTCGACAAGGCGATCGCCGATAAGGTGCTTTTGATTGCTAAAGGTAAGATGTCGGTGGCGATATTCATGCTATTCGGTGTGAGTGCTGGTCTATCAATGTGGATCTCTAACACCGCAACCACAGCTATGATGCTGCCTCTGGTTTTGGGTGTGATGAACAAAGTCGACCAACGTGAAGACCGCAATACTTATGTATTCGTTCTACTTGGTATCGCTTACTGTGCTTCAATTGGTGGTATCGCAACGCTAGTAGGTAGCCCACCGAACGCAATCGCAGCAGCAGAAGTTGGCCTGAGCTTTACAGAATGGATGGCGCTAGGTCTTCCTATCTCTCTTATTCTTCTACCAATTGCGATGGTTATCTTATATGCGATGACTAAGCCTAAGCTGAACCATACCTTCGAGCTAGACCATAAGCCGGTTGAATGGACCAACAGCAAAAAAATCACACTGTCGATCTTCTTGCTAACAGTAACTCTGTGGATTTTCGGCAAACCAATCAACGCAATGATCGGTGGCTTCTCGAAGTTCGATAGCTTGGTTGCGATTGGCGCTATCGTCCTACTTGGTGCATCTCGCGCTGTAGAGTGGAAAGACGTTGAGAAAACAACAGACTGGGGCGTATTGATTCTATTCGGTGGCGGTATCTGTCTAAGTAACATTCTGAAAGCGACTGGCACCAGTGTTTTCCTAGCTCACTCACTAAGCGGTTTCCTAGAGCAGGCTGGCGTGCTACTGACGATTCTAGCTGTGGTTGCTTTCGTGGTATTCCTAACTGAGTTTGCAAGTAATACCGCAAGTGCTGCGCTACTGGTTCCTGTATTCGCAACCATTGCCGAAGCTCTGGGCATGTCTCCGGTTATCTTGTCTGCACTTATCGCGGTAGCGGCATCATGTGCCTTCATGCTGCCTGTTGCGACACCACCAAACGCTATCGTATTTGGCTCTGGTCACATCAAGCAGAACGAGATGATGCGTATCGGTATGGTGCTAAACATCGTATGTATTATGGCACTGACACTGTTCGCTTGGATTTTCTGGTAATCAACACTCATTGCTCCACACAGCGGGTTGCGATTCCCCCTAGCAACCCGTTTAAACAATCAAGAGTGTAATCATGGCCTGGCACCTACTAACAACAATACACAGGCATACTTTTCCCTTCGGTGGCCAAATGCGCCACCTTTTTTTTTCTTACTGACTTACCACCACTTGGTTACGCCCAGAATGCTTAGCTTGATATAACGCCTCATCCGCTCTGGCGATAGTTTCAGTGACTCGCTCTTGCTTCATTTGAGCAACGCCAATACTACAAGTTAATGGGTCACCATGAATCCACAGGTGCTGAGCAACGATAGTACGAATTTTCTCAGCCTTGATTTGCGCTTCACTAAGGGGAGTTTCAGGGCAAAATACAATGAACTCTTCCCCACCCCAGCGTACCAGTTTATCCGACGGGCTGATTAAGCTACCCACCACCATAGAGAACTCACGCAGGATATGATCCCCCATCTGGTGACCATACTCATCATTCACCATTTTGAAATGGTCGATATCAAAATAGAGCATGCTGAACAGACCATGCCCCTGCTTCACATCTTGAGATTGAACTTTAAGCCAGTCACGAACCGCGTGGCGATTGAGGGTTCCAGTGAGCTCATCGCGATTGGCCAACTCTGAGAATTCAAAGTTCTGCTCACGCAGCGATTTATTGACGTTTTTTAAATGGGCGTGGCGTTTTTCTGCAATCACCATTCGCTTGCGAGAGCTGTGCAGTTCCGAGAGCAAGAAAATGATGCCAGTGCCCACCCAGATAAACAGCAAGATAAGAAACAGACTTTCTGCACTGATATAAGAGCCTTCAAATTCGATGCTCTTGATAACGATCTGGTGCCTACCTAACTTAGCACCCGATCCGGTTGCGAACTCGACTAAGTTAACGTTCGAAAACTCTGGCGCTGAGTGCTCCATGGCAATGTCGTTGTCTGCTAACCACCACGTCATCACTTGAAGGTTCGCGATTGGGATTTCAATCACGCCGCCATCAACACCAGGTTGAAATTCCATCCCATTGTATTTATAGGAATATTCATCATCAGGCGTCGAATACGCTGGGTTGTAATTGCGAAGGTATGTTCTGAGTCGACCACTCGATGCTTCACTGGTGTGATAGTCGATATTGACTTGGAAGGTGTGATACTGAGATAAATCAACCCCAACACTTGGATCAGGATTCACTTTGATAGACAGCCCACAATAAGGCCAAGGGTAGTCAGACTTAATGAGTTCACAATCCAGCACGTATTGGTCGTCTTTAACACTCAAAATGGAGGTGCTAATGCCATTATCGACACGGTCGCTGGTCGCGATAAATTCAAACTTGTCCGGCGTTATGGCCGTGACAACGCGGTTACCGCTGACTTGATATAACTGAACAATCGCCAAAGTCGCCACAATCAAGAATATGACGACCTTATGTATCCACTTCACTGCTTTTGTTTCCAATTTCTGACGCACTAAGGCGCTCTAGACAAACCACACTCTGAGAACCATGCCAGTTAGGCATTTCTCAACTTTCGACGTTATAACATGGGTTTTCAAAATGTCATACTCTAATTTAGAGTCTGCTTAATAAAAGTTCGAACGCCTTATCAATCATCAATATTACGTACCTAGCCCACCTCTATTTGGTATACTGACTGGATAATCAATGCGGCAATGGCTACGGCTAGATCGCAAAATATAATCAAAAATGCACGAGTAATGTCATGTCTTTATTAGCGAAAGGAACACTCAAAAAAATGAGTGCTTCTCTTGATGGTACGGTTACGTATCGTCTGCCCGTCGGCGAAGAGTTCGTAGAACTGAACCCTCTGATTGGCAAAACCATTAACCTCACTCACACAGGCAATATCTTTTGCTGCTCTTGCGGTAAGAAAACCAAGAAGAGTTACTCTCAAGGCCACTGCTTTGTTTGTATGAAGAAGCTAGCAAGCTGCGACATGTGCATCATGAAGCCAGAGACTTGTCACTACGATGAAGGAACCTGTCGTGAGCCGCAATGGGGTGAAGAGAACTGCATGGTTGATCACTTCGTGTATCTGTCGAATACATCAAGCCTGAAGGTAGGTATTACGCGTCATACTCAGATCCCAACTCGTTGGATTGACCAAGGTGCGACTCAAGGCCTACCAATCTTGAAAGTGAAAACCCGTCAGATCTCAGGTCTGATTGAAGTTGAGCTAGCGAAGCACATCGCAGATAAAACCAACTGGCGTACGCTGCTTAAAGGCGATGGCGATGACATCGAATTGGTTGAACGCGCGAAAGAGTTACTGCCTCTTGTGGAAGATAAAATCCAAGAGATCAAAGCAAAATATGGTGATGATGCGATTGAGATCCTAAGCGAGAACATCACACCACTGAGCTATCCAGTTGAACAGCACCCCGTGAAAATCACTTCTCACAACTTCGATAAGAATCCTGAGGTGACTGGCGTACTGCAAGGCATTAAAGGCCAATATCTGATTCTTGATACAGGCGTTATCAACATTCGTAAATTTGGCTCTTACGAAGTAGAAGTGTCTGCTGAGTAATATTCCAAATAAAAATAAACGCCCAGTGACAACAATCACTGGGCGTTTTCTGTTTTCAGGTCACTAATACATGGTGTTGCCATTCGCCGTCCCTTCCGGGATCTCCTGAAGCGCATCCCAATGTTCAACAATCTTGCCGTTGTCATCAAAACGGAAGAAGTCCATCGTCACATACTCGACATTATCCGGCCATGTTTGATGAGTATGCAGCGCAACCAAATTACCTTCTGCCACCGCACGAACAAAGGTGATATCTTTATCTGGGTACTCTAACTGCATGCGCTCAAAGTAATCGATGAAGGGCTGTGGTCCATCCCCCACCAGCGGGTTATGTTGGATGTATTCATCGCCAACATAGAGATCTACTGCTTCACGAGGCTTTCCTCGATACGCCATCTCATAGAAGTTGATTGCATTTTGTTTATTCGTTTGAAGGTATTGGCTCATAAATCGCTCCCTGAACGAGGTAAGTCTGTTTAAATCTCATCTGAACTATTAAGACTGTGCCTAATGCTTCTTACTATAGACTCTGAGAGCAGACTCACCTTCAAACAAGCAAAATAATTATCCCTTCACGGCTTGTTTAACCGTGCTTTTCAGGTTTTGCATGAAATTCTTAAAGTGAGGCATGAAATCAACAAACAGAGGATGTTTGCGGTCTTTCATCATCACAGGTCCCAATAAACGCAGAGCCACGGCCACTTTCGTCGCGGTTTCTGGTTCTAGGCCACTGCCCTTCTTCAAGTTATCAACGACGTTGAACAGGTCTTCGCGATCTTGATAATCAAACTCTAGGGTTCTTGCTTGTTCAGTACCGACTTCTTCAATAGTGATACGGTACTGTTTGTCTTTGCGAATTGTAGGAATCATTTTTTGGCCTCTAATGCATTTAAGTTGGTCGTTAATAAAGTTAGAAATCACGATGATGTTGATTAGCTCTTTAGGAACTTCTCTACCTTTGGCTTAATCGTCATCGACACGGTAATCATCAGTACCAGTGCAACAGGAAGTGCCCCAAGTACGCCACTCATCCATGCATCTACAAAATCAGCGCGGTTGTCTAAACCAACACTGTGATAGGCGCTGGTTAACGCCATCCCTGACTCCATCACTAACGCCATAATGATGCCAACAAGTGCATCTCTCGCTTTAGCGGCCATATTCGGCAGCAGCTTCTGTGCACCTTTCGTTAACAACGCCATCATGGTGAAACCTAACGGAATCACGGTAAACAGCGCTGTAAAAAAGTTAGTTGCCCAATCGGCAAAGAAAGTCTCCGTAAAACCTAGGTTAAGGTACGTCATTGTTCCGGTGATCGTGCCACCCATCAGGCTAACCATGCCCAACATAACCAAGACTTTTTGGATAAGCGGCGTTTTCTGTGGCTCGATTACTGATTCATTCATCACAGCTTGTACAGTCATTCTCTTCTCCAGTCTTGAATTAGCTTTGAATTAAGTTGATAATGTCAACCATAGTTTAATTTGATTGATAATGTCAACTAGTTTGACTAAGGCGTTTTTATGTCTGAAGGTAAATCACTGGATAGCCTGTTTAAATTGGTACATGCCGTAAAAAGAAATGTGCATGAAAAGATAGAGGCGTTGGATCTCGATATTGCACCTATGCACGTGCGTGTATTAAAGATCATCACCAAGAAGCCGCAGTGTACTGCTGTTGATATCGCGAACTTTTTGGACCGAGATAAGGCGCAAGTGACTCGCCTTCTCAGTGCCCTAATTAAACAAGAATTGATCGTTAAAGAACCCAACCCCGAAGACAAGCGCAGTCAATGTTTGGCTATCACCGAGCGCGGTAAAGCCATTGTCGATCAGCTAAGTGAGGTTGATAGCGAGATGTTTGAGAAGATGAAGATAGGCATTGATAGTGATGAGCTCGCAACCTTTGAGCGAGTAGCTAAAGCGATGGCTCAAAATCTCAATTCGAAAGGATAAAAAACAAAGAGCGCACTATTTTGAGTGCGCTCTTTTCGTTTGATTGTGATTCGGGATTAGTCTTTGCGAAGAATGCCTTCCAACACATTGAACAGTAAGTCGATCTCTTCAGTTGAGTTGTAGTGCATACAGCCGATGCGAACCACGCCTGTCTCTTCAATACCTAGCTGCTTCACTAAGCCAAGTGCGTAAAAGTGGCCATTCCAAACACAGATATTGTGCTCGCCTAGCGCTTTAGCTATCGACTCTGTTGAGTGGTCATCGAACGTGATGGCAAACGTCGGCGTACGCAAGTTCGAGTCATGGGTTGTTCTACCGTAAAGGCGAACACCACTCAGCTCGTTTAATCTCTGCAAGAAATACTCGCTCAGTTGGCTTTCATGTCGGTTGTATAACTGATAGCTCTGCTCCAAACGCGTTCTTAATCCCTCAGCCGGATCGCCGCACTGCGCAAGGTAGTCAACCGCCGCAATCACACCAGCCAAACCTTCAAAGCTCTGAGTACCCGTTTCAAAACGTCCCGGGCCAATATTCGTCGCAGGCTCAACCTTGTAAGGCTTTAATGTGTGAAGCCACTGCGGAGCAACATAAGCAATACCAACGTGAGGGCCAAAAAACTTGTAGGCAGAACAAGCCAAAAAGTCACAGTTAAGCTTCTGTACGTCAATCAAGTGATGAGGTGCATAGTGAACCGCATCAACGTAAACCTGCGCACCTTTACTGTGTGCTAGCTCTACAACTTTCTCTACATCAACAATCGAACCTGTCGTGTTTGATGCAAATGTCACCGCGACCAATCGAGTCTTATCACTCAATAGAGATTCGAAATGTGCCATGTCTAGGCTGCAGTCTGCTTCATCTACTCGAACTTGATGAACAACAACGCCTTTGTCTTCTGCTGCTTGCTGCCAGCTTGATACATTTGAGTAGTGATCGAGTGCTGTGACAATGATTTCATCGCCCTCATTCCAATCTCGGCTAATTGCTCGGCTTAATTGGAAAGTCAGCGAGGTCATATTGGCGCCAAACACGATGTTGCCAGAAGACTCTGCATTCAGTAATGCTTGAACTGACTCTCTCGCCTGCTGCATTAGCCCTGTCGTTTTCTGGCTCGAAAAGTAGTGTCCACCTAGATTTGAATTAAAATGGCCAAGATACTCAGTCATTGAGGCAAGGACATTTTCAGGGACTTGCGAACCACCGGGCCCATCAAAAAAAGTAACAGGCTTGCCATTATGATATTGGCTTAACGCGCTAAACTGCTGGCGAACATCATTAAGAGTGAAGGACATTGCGCTCATCCTTTGCTGTCAGTACAAATACATCCATATGACCCACTTCGCCGTGGTCAATCGTTCGGATTGGCTGGGCGTTGTGCCAAAGTTTGCTGTCTGCAAGCATTGCAACTTCACCATCTTCCAGCACTTTTCTGAAGAATGGCGCTTCATGAAAGTCTTGGTAAAGCATGATCTCACCGCCGACAATGTTATGGCGATTCATACCAATCAAGGCAATATGATCAAAACCATCTTGGTGCACGCCTTCTGGAGCAACTTGCGTCTCGTCGTAGATTGCTGAGATACGAATTTGGTGAATCTCGATCTCTTGTCCGTCTGCTAAGCCGTTTGTCTCAATGAACAGCTCACACATCTCCTGCATACCTTCGCTTTGGAGAGTATTCGCTTCTACTGGTTCAAATTGACGTACCACATCGCCTTGAAAGTGATTGATGTCTTCTGATTGAACAAAATTGTGCTTGTCCTGCTCCACAACCTGACCACCGCAAAAACGAATCACTGAGTATCTTCTCAATCGGAACTTACCATCCGCGTGTTCAGTACTTGGTAGCTTTTCAAATGAAGGTGACAGCTCTTCAACCGCATGGTTGCTGAGATGCGTTATATGTAGGGTGTTTTCGTGAGCATGTAACATCATCGACTCCTTAATGAATGTCCACTTTACTTATTTTATTTAACCTTTTGTTTACATAAATGATACGTGAAGATCTGGTTAAATCAACTTTAAACAACCATTTATTCTGCTGTAGAGATAAATTTAAAACTTAATTCCAACTTGAATTCGAAAACCAGTGATTAAAACCAGTTCAAAAGTTGGGCACCTTTAAAATTCAGCACACTTCACTGGCTAGTTTTATTCACTATTTTTAATTAAAAAGGCAATGTTTAATTTGGCACGCTATTCTCTAATTTTCTGCGCAGCGTTGTGTTTTGAAGGGAATGGATGAGGAATTTGGATGAGCAGAAATAGACAAACATGATAATGATTGCCAACAAAAACGGTTACAGACTGAAATGCGACACACCTAATGAAGCAACAGCTATTAACCATTTACACAGTGATAGCACATTGGTTAATTTATCAACTGTAAAGTATCCAAACGCCTTTGCTTGCGCGTCTGGAACAGGTCGAGTTCGGGGGGAACTCGGCCACCCCAAGGTCACATTTACTTGCTTTGGGGATTGTTCGCTTTCTCAATCTCAAGCATTTTTGAATTCTGACCACAACAATAAGCGCAATTTCAAGACGAGTAGAATGGGTTCACGAACGCCGGGGGTTACTTCTAAACACGTTTGTGCCTCTTTCCTTATTGCGACTGATTCAACACGTACTCCAACAAAGCTTAATCTGACTCACTTTTTCAAATCCTACTCTGTGACCAAATTTACTAATTGGCTATACCTCTCTGTACTAAAGGCATAGAGCCATACAAAAATATATTCATGTATCTACTATAGAAGTGTTTTTCTATTAACCCTCAACTAATTATGCATACCTGAGTCACCGATTGGCACATCAATTTATGCTTTACATAAGAATTTTATATTTTGGGAGGGACAGTAACCTTTACCGATTAAGTTGCTGTTATTTTTGATAAAAAAACGTATCGTTGACATCTAATATTTTTAGTAAGCTGTAATTCACAGTACAGGATTAGGACGAATGGACAAGAAGTTTACATTTCAAATGCAATGCGTGTTACTTTGTGTTTTTGTTGGTCTAACTGTTATTTATTCAAGTTTGATGTCAAGTATACTTGGCATTAGTCTACTTACCGGTTCTGACTTTGAATACGTTATGAAGTTGGTGTTTTTTTTGTCTATTTCGTCAATTTTGGCGTATCCCTCCACTCGTATAATCTCAGATCTATTTCACCGGTACTTAAAATCTTTAATCTATCGTATAAATAAACATAAATATGACAGCGTCAGTGAACTGCAACTGAAGTCGGAAACTCTATTATCTGTGATTAGCCTGTTGCTCATAGTACTTTTATCATATTTTTATTCTGTTTTTAGGCATCCCGTAATACTGAGCTGCTCAGTTTTTTTTGGTGCTATTTTATTCTTAGTTTGGTCGATTCAAAGAAAAAGAGAGTGGTCTTCATGTATAAAAATTTATCAGAAAACCATGTTCATATTGCAAGAAATCTTTTTAGCGATTGCAATACTCGTATCCTTTTTTTCCTGTCATTTAGTATTACATATTGCTTTTTCCCAAAGTGAAGAGCTTGACTTAAATCTTCAAAGAGCTATAGCGTTTTACCAATTATCTGAAGCTATTTTATTAGGTTTTATAGTAGGGTTTTCCTGTGAAACTTTGGCTAAAGTAATCAAAAAAGCGGCGTAACGCTGCGCCATACCTAAAGAGGAATTATGGAATCAATCTATAACGTCATCCAAGAGAATCCAGAGTATTTTGCATGGCTTTTCGGAGTTGTGAATGCGCTTTGGGGCGTATTCATGTACTTCAATAAACAAACTCATGACAAAAATCTTAAGAAAGTAGAACAAGACTTGAGGTATCAGGCAGATAGACGGCTAAAAGTGTTTGACCTCAAAGCGAGAGAGTATAGTAATTATGTTACTGAGTTAGATGCTTTCGGAAGAAAGGCAAAGGTTGAATTACCAGAACGAATGCAGCCAATATTTGATGAATACTTAAAAAGGTACATGACTGCCATTGCATCAAATAATGAGGACGACCAAAGAGAAGTTGTTGCTTGGTTCACTCTACAGATTGCAGCTTTCATGCGCGAGGGGCAAGCGGACCTACTGAAATTAAAATTTGAATCAAACCGTCTAAAGTTGATAGCAACAGATGAAATGCTTGTGACCTTTGAATCAATAGAACAACTTACAACTGAAGCCATGGAACACGCTAATACGTTCATGAAAGGGTTTATTAGTATAGTTATCAACGAAGAAAACGATAAAGCCAAAGAGTATCAAGTAGAAGCTAATAGGTTAGGAAAATGTATTCAGGAAAAAACTGATTTACTCTTAAAACAAATGCGTAACGAGTTGAGTGAGATTTAGGCATAACAAACGTAAAATACTCTTTCTAGTTTTCTGAGCACTCAAACATGCGGACTCCCCAATCGTTTTTGAAGCACTGTAACAAGCCTTGGTTTGGCTCACATAATGTCAGCCCGCCTAGCACACCGACCGCTGTTCTCTCAGCCACGAGAACGTTTGTCTCGGTTAAGTTCTAACCTATAACGATTAATTACATTTGCGCCCTTGTTAAAACTTTAATTGCCCTCATATTTTCCATACAATCATCAGCGATTATAAATAAAAACGAATTCAACCTCGGAGTCCTCATGAGCGACGTAAAGCATTGTAATTTATTGATTCTTGGTTCTGGCCCTGCCGGCTACACTGCTGCTGTTTACGCAGCTCGTGCTAACCTAAACCCAGTTCTTGTTACCGGTATGCAGCAAGGTGGTCAATTAACAACAACCACTGAAGTTGAAAACTGGCCTGGCGATGCAGAAGGCCTAACAGGTCCGGGTCTTATGGAGCGTATGAAAGAGCACGCCGAGCGATTTGAAACTGAAATCCTATTCGACCACATTAACGAAGTTGATCTATCGAAGCGTCCTTTCACACTCAAAGGTGATTCAGGTGAGTACACCTGTGATGCATTGATCATCTCGACGGGTGCTTCAGCGAAGTACCTAGGTCTTGAATCTGAAGAAGCATTCAAAGGCCGTGGTGTATCAGCGTGTGCTACATGTGATGGTTTCTTCTACCGCAACCAGAAAGTTGCCGTAGTTGGTGGCGGTAACACAGCCGTTGAAGAAGCACTTTACCTTTCAAACATCGCGTCTGAAGTTCACCTAATTCACCGTCGTGACACATTCCGCGCTGAGAAGATCTTGGTTAAGCGTTTAATGGACAAAGTTGAGAACGGTAACATCGTACTTCACACAGACCGCACGCTAGACGAAGTTCTTGGTGACGATATGGGCGTTACAGGCGTTCGCATTAAAGATACTCAGTCTGATAAGACAGAAGATATCGATGTAATGGGCGCGTTTATCGCTATCGGCCACCAGCCAAATACGGGCATCTTCAAAGGCCAACTAGAAATGAAGGACGATTACATCATCGTACAATCTGGCCTAGAAGGTAACGCAACGCAAACCAGTATCGAAGGTGTATTTGCTGCGGGCGACGTAATGGACCACAACTACCGTCAAGCGATCACATCAGCAGGTACAGGTTGTATGGCGGCACTTGATGCGGAACGTTTCCTAGACGGACTGACCGATAAGTAAAACCTCAGTTTCCAGTTTTGCCTCTTGGCACGCTAAATACTGAGTTTAAATACACTTTGTTATAATTCCCTAGAACCCCGTGGTATATCCACGGGGTTTTCTTTTGTATACTAGCCGCCCTCAACCGAATAATAATTATCATTAAGCCTTCATAATGGATAAGAAAAAACAACGCAGCTTGAATAAATGGCTTAAGCAACAAAGCGGCCTCGCAAAGCGCTGGCTCATGATTGCTATTGGCCTTGGCGTACTTTCAAGCGTGTTCTTGGTGGCTCAAGCTGCCCTTCTCGCCTCTATTCTTCATCAACTGATTATCGAACATGTCGATAAATCTGAGCTAGTCGGCCATTTTGTTGGTCTGGCTCTGTCGGTGGTTGGTCGAGCTGGTTGTACTTGGGGGCGAGAGATCGCCGGTTACCGTTGTGGTGAGCAAGTTCGTGTTTATATCCGTCAGCTGATTATAGATAAGCTTCGAGAGCTTGGCCCAGCCTACATCAAGGGCAAACCAGCAGGAACATGGGCAACGCTGCTTCTAGAGCAAGTCGAAGACATGCAAGACTTCTTCTCGCGTTACCTGCCTCAGATGTCTCTTTCGGTGATGATTCCGTTTGTTATCTTGGTGGTGGTTTTCCCAGTGAACTGGGCAGCCGGTCTTATCTTCCTTATCACTGCGCCGCTGGTTCCAATCTTTATGGCGTTGGTGGGTATGAAGGCAGCCGATGCCAACCGCAAGAACTTTAAGGCGCTGCAACGACTGTCTGGTCACTTCTACGACCGTCTACAATCAATGACGACGATTCGCTTGTTTGACCGCACGTCTGCGGAAACCGAAGTGCTGCACGGTGCATCGGAAGTCTTCCGTACTCGCACTATGGATGTCTTAAAGATCGCTTTCCTATCTTCTGCGGTTCTAGAATTCTTCACGTCGCTTTCTATCGCGATGACCGCGGTTTACTTCGGTTTCACTTACATCGGTGAGCTGAACTTCGGTCACTACGGTGCTGGGGTGACTCTGTTCGCCGGTCTATTTATTTTGATTCTTGCGCCTGAGTTTTACCAACCTCTGCGCGATCTGGGTACCTTCTACCACGCGAAGCAACAAGCGGTAGGTGCTGCAGAGAGCATTGTTGAGTTCCTAGAAACAGACATCAATAAAGTAAAATCGGGTGATACACAGCTAAACAGCGACGCTGGAATATCCATTGAAGCTCAAGACCTTAAAGTGTTGAGCCCAGAGGGTGTTCAGTTAGTTGGCCCTATCAGCTTTGCGCTTAATACTCAGCAATCTACTGCCCTTGTCGGCCCAAGTGGTGCGGGTAAAACGAGTTTGATCAATGCCATTCTTGGTTTCATGCCATATGAAGGAAGCTTGAAAATCAATGGTGTTGAGTTAAGGGAGCTTGATCTTGCGTCTTGGCGTAAAGCGATCAGCTGGGTTGGTCAAAACCCACTGCTACTGCACGGCACAATCCGTGACAATGTCACGCTAGGTAAGCAAGACATCAGTGATCAAACTGTTCAACAAGCCCTAGAGCAATCTTTCGCAGATGAGTTTGTTCAAGAGCACGGACTGGATTACATGATCTCAGATCGCTCAGGCGGCCTGTCTGTCGGTCAATCGCAACGTTTGGCGCTTGCTCGAGCGATGATTCAAAATGGTCAATTCTGGTTGCTGGATGAACCAACTGCCAGCCTAGATACGCGCAGTGAAAAGCTAGTCATGCAATGCATCAACAACCGCATCCAAAACAACACTGCCCTACTCGTGACGCACCAACTTGCGCCGCTGCAATCGGTAGACAACATCCTAGTTTTGCGCGACGGTACGCTCGTCGAACAAGGCAACTTCAATGAGCTGTCTCAGTCTGGCGGTCTATTTGAAGAGATGCTAAACGCGAATTTGGCTCAACAAGATAATGAGGGTAATTTAGATGCGTGATTTACTGCCTTACCTGAAACTGTATAAGAAACATTGGTTTGGGCTGTCTTTGGGCATGCTACTAGCCTTCTTAACCTTAGCTGCCTCTATCGGTTTGTTGACCCTGTCTGGTTGGTTCATTTCTGCTTCTGCGGTTGCTGGCCTAACGATCGCTCGTGAAACCTTTAACTACATGTTGCCAGGTGGTGGCGTGCGCGGTCTTGCAATGAGCCGTACCGCTGGCCGTTGGGGTGAGCGTGTAGTGAGCCACAACGCGACCTTCAAGCTGTTAACTGACCTACGTATCTTCTTCTTCAAAAAGCTGGCACCGCTTATCCCAGGTCGTATTTCAAACCTGCGTGATGCTGACCTGCTTAACCGCTTGGTTGCTGATGTGGATGCGATGGACCATGTCTACCTACGACTGGTAAGCCCGGTCACTGTGGGTGTGTTGGGTATCTTCTTCCTAACAGCATTTTTGATGTGGTTTGATAGCTCTCTAGGCTTAATCTTAGGCTCTATCCTATTGATCATGTTGATCATCTGGCCGGTATTGTTCTACAAGCTGGGTCAACGCAACGGTGGCGAGCTAACCCAGAATAAAGCAGAGCTACGTGTTACTACACTGGATTGGATTGAAGGCTACAGCGAACTAACACTGTTTGGTGCTGAAGAGCGCTACCGCAACGCGATTCTAAACACGCAACAAAAGCTGATGGCGAACCAGTTCGTCAATGCAAACCTAACAGGCATGGCATCGGCAGCATTGATGCTGTTCAACGGTTTAACTTTAGTGTTGATGCTTTGGCTAGCGGCTGATGGTGTTGGTGGCAACGCACCAGATCCACTGATCGCATTGATGGCGTTCGCAACAATGGCGAGCTTTGAACTGCTTATGCCTATCGCAGGTGCGTTCCAGCATTTAGGACAAACTCTCACATCGGCACGTCGCTTGAATGAGGTCATCCTATCTGAGCCAGAGGTACAGTTTAACGAGAACAAACTTGATATCGACCAACCTCTTGATATTCAGTTCAATGCTGTCTCTTTCCACTACCCTGACTCTGAGCGCTCTGTATTGAACTCAGTCGACCTATCGATTCCAGCGAACAACAAGGTCGCGATTGTTGGTCAAACAGGTTCTGGTAAATCCACGCTTATCCAATTGCTGACTCGTTACTGGGATCCAAAACAGGGTGTTATTTCTATTGCGGGCATCGATTTAACTCAGTGGAATGAAAGTCAGCTTCGTGAGTCCATCAGTGTGGTTAGCCAACGTGTTGATATCCTAAATGGCTCTCTACGTGACAACCTGCTGATTGCTAAGCCACAAGCCACCGATGAAGAGCTGCAAAGCATTCTGACTAAGGTTGGCCTAGAGAAATTATTGGATGACAACGCACTTGATGCATGGCTAGGTGACGGTGGTCGTCAGCTTTCTGGTGGTGAGAAGCGCCGTATTGGTATTGCACGTGCGATTCTTCATGACGCCCCTATCCTACTGCTTGATGAGCCAACTGAAGGCCTAGACAAACAGACAGAGAAAAGCATCATGGCGCTGTTTGAAGAGCACTTCGAAGGCAAGACGGTTATCTTCATTACTCACCGTCTAATCGGCCTTGAGAAGATGGATTCAATCGTCTTGATTGAGCAAGGTGAGATTGTAGAGCAAGGCTCTCATAGCAGCCTGCTATCTGATGAAGGCCGTTACTTCCAGCTTCGTCAGGCCATTTAAGCCTCATTTCACAGAGACGAATACATCAAGCCCGAGCAAATTATGCTCGGGCTTTTTTGTATTAGAAGTCCCAATCGTCATCTTCGGTCGCAACGGCTTTGCCTATCACATAGGAGGAACCAGAACCTGAGAAGAAGTCATGGTTTTCATCCGCATTTGGCGAAAGTGCTGCCATGATTGCCGGATTGACCTGACATAATTCATCGGGGAAGAGTGCTTCAAAGCCTAAATTCATCAATGCTTTATTGGCGTTGTAGTGTAAGAAGTGTTTAACATCCTCTGTTAGACCTACTTGGTCATAAAGCGACTCTGTGTATTGCGTTTCAATTTCATACAAAGAGAACATTAGCGAATACGCTTCATCCTTTACTCTCGCCTGCTCAACTTCATCCAGCTCCTGAAAAGCGAGCTGAAATTTGTATCCAATGTAATAACCGTGGATGGCTTCGTCTCGGATAATAAGACGGATTAAGTCCGCCGTATTAGTCAGTTTCGCTCGGCTCGACCAATGCATCGGCAAGTAGAAACCTGAGTAGAACATGAAGCTTTCAAGAAATACGCTCGCTACCTTTTTCTTAAGCGGGTCGCCCGTTGATAAGTAATCTTCTAGAATCAACTGAGCCTTCTTCTGGAGTAACGGGTTTTCTTCCGCCCATCGAAATGCTTCGTCAATTTGTGGCGTGGTACACAAGGTTGAAAACACCGAAGAGTAACTACGAGCATGCACTGCTTCCATGAAAGCGATATTGGTCAACACTGCTTCTTCGTGTGGCGTTCGAGCATCCTCCATCAAAGCCGGAGCTCCCACAGAGTTTTGAATTGTGTCGAGCAAGGTCAGCCCGGTAAACACTCGAATCGTTAATGTTTGCTCATCTTCGGTCAACTGCTTCCATGTCTGAATATCATTCGACAATGGCACCTTTTCTGGAAGCCAAAAATTCACCGTTAGACGATTCCAAATCTCTAGGTCTTTGTCATCTATCATACGGTTCCAGTTAATTGCTCGTACTGGACCTGATTCCATCTGTTTCATTGAGTTTATCCCTTATTTACAGTGAGCAAGACACACAACCTTCGACTTGCGTGCCTTCAAGCGCTTTCTGTCGCATACGGATGTAGTAAAGCGTTTTAATTTTCTTTTTCCATGCGTAGATCTGAGCTTTATTGATGTCTCGTGTCGTCACTTCATCATCAAAGAACAGGGTTAGTGACAAGCCTTGGTCGACATGCTCTGTCGCTGCGGCATACACATCAATAATCGTTTCAGGGCCAATGGCATACGCATCACGGAAGTACTCCAGATTTTCATTGTTCAAAAAAGGCGCAGGGAAGTAAACGCGACCAATCTTACCCTCTTTTCGAATCTCAACTTTGGCGGTCACAGGATGTATAGACGCCGTAGAGTCATTGATGTAACTGATCGAGCCTGTAGGTGGAATCGCCTGTAGATTTCGGTTGTAAAGGCCAGAGCTCATCACCGTTTGTTTCAGCTCCTCCCACTCGGAAACTGTCGGTATACGTATATCTAAGCGTTCAAATAGCGCTTTGACGACTTCTGACTTTGGAGAGAAATCTTGTTCTAGATACTTACTAAAGAATGAGCCGTCACTGTAAGTGGAGTTTTCAAACCCCTTAAACACGCTCTTTTTCTCTTGAGCGAGTTTGTTGGACGCAACGAGGCAGTGGTACAAGATGCAGGCAAAATAGCTGCCAGTGAAATCAATCGCCTCAGGGGAGTCGTAATGAATTCGCTCACGTGCTAAGAATCCGTGCAGGTTCATTTGGCCTAAACCAATCGCGTGGCCTTCATCATTCCCTTTTCGAATGGACGGCACGCTATTGATGGCACTCATCTCTGACACAGCATTCAAGGCTCGAATTGCCGTCTCTACGGTTTGCGATAGCTGCCCACCATCCAAGGCTTTAGCGATATTAATCGAACCTAGGTTGCATGAGATATCTCGCCCAGTATGGTTGTAGTTCAAGTCATCATCGAAGCTCGACGCCTCGTTCACTTGAAGAATCTCCGAGCATAAGTTGGACATGTTGATGCGACCCTCAATAGGGTTGGCTTGATTCACCGTATCTTCAAACATGATATATGGGTAGCCAGACTCAAATTGGATCTCTGCCAATGTTTGGAAAAGCCCTCGCGCGTTGATCTTCCCTTTCCGAATTCTTGGGTCATCCACCATTTCATGATACTTCTCGGTAACGCTGATCTCAGAGAAAGGCACACCGTAAACACGCTCAACATCATGAGGGGAAAACAGGTACATATCCTTGTTTTGCTTGGCTAACTCCAGCGTAATATCTGGAATTACCACTCCAAGACTTAATGTCTTAATTCGAATTTTCTCATCGGCATTTTCTCTTTTTGTATCGAGAAACTGCATGATATCGGGATGATGAACATTTAGGTAAACAGCACCTGCTCCCTGCCTTGCACCTAACTGGTTTGCGTAAGAGAAGCTATCTTCGAGTAGCTTCATCACCGGCACAACACCCGAACTTTGGTTAAGAATTCCCTTAATTGGCGCGCCCTGCTCTCTTAAATTGCTAAGAAGAAGCGCGACACCGCCACCGCGACGCGACAACTGCAACGAAGAGTTTATTGCGCGGCCAATACTCTCCATGTTGTCTTCAATTCTGAGCAAAAAGCATGAGATCAATTCACCACGACTCTTCTTGCCAGCGTTGATAAAGGTTGGCGTAGCCGGTTGGAAACGCTGATGGATGATTTCCTCCATTAGTGCAAGAGCAAAGTGACAATCACCTCGTGCCAATAAGAGTGCCGTCATCACAACTCGGTCTTCGAACCGCTCAAGGTATCTCTTACCATCTCGTGTCTTCAGTGCGTAGGAAGTGAAAAACTTGTAGGCACCTAAGAAGGTACGGAAGCGAAATTTGATTTGATAAGCTTGCTGCCAAATCTGATGAAGAAAACTGCGGTCATACTGTTCGATAACTTCCGACTCGTAGTAACCTTCTCTCAGGAGATAGTCTATTTTCTCATCCAAGTTATGGAAAAAGACCGTATTTTGATTCACATGTTGTAAGAAAAATTGGCGAGCAGCTTGCTTATCTGCCTCAAATTGAATCGCCCCTTGATCATCGAGCAGATTCAACATCGCATTTAGAGCATGGTAGTCAAGAGACTCATTCTCGAAGTGGTTATCCATGATGTTTCCAAAATTGTTTTAACCCGTCACGAACGATTTCAACATCGTTCTGGGTTCCTGATAGTTCGAAACGGTACAAGAGTGGTACATTGCACTTTTCAGCGACAATCGCACCACCACTAGCAAACAACGCCCCAAAGTTTCGATTTCCCGACGCGATCACGCCTTTAATCAATGCGCGATTTTTCGGATTATTCAATATGCGTATAACAGACTTAGGCACGGCTCCCCGCCCTTCTCCGTCAGCATATGTTGGGCATATGAGCACGAATGGCTGTTCAATCTCGGGTAGCCCGTCACCATCCTCAATAGGAAGCCGAATTGCTGACATTCCCAGCTGCTCTACAAATCTTTTGGTATTGCCAGAGGCACTCGAGTAGTAAACGATCATTGTCCCAAAGCGCTGATCATGTCAGGTCGAAAACCCGACCAGTGACGACCATTGGCCACCACCACTGGGGCCTGTCGATAACCCAGTGATTGAACCCTCTCCATCGCAACTTCATCCAGCGTTAGATCAACAACGGTATGCTCTATACCTTTGCTCTGTAATGCCTTCACTGTCGCAGTGCATTGAACACATTGTGGTTTCGAGTAGACGACGATATCCATATAGTACAACCTCACTTAAATCTTAATGATAACCATTATCAAATATAGCGTGGCACATATAGTATTTGTAGATTTAATTTTGTCAATATATTGATCTGCACACCAAAAACCATAAAAAATGCATGGTTGATATGAAAATGATAATCAATATCATTTGATCGCAGTAATCAACTATGAGGCAGTAAGGTGAGTATTCCGAGTTCTGGTTCTAACGAAATATCAATACATGACATGCAGTGGCAAGGCGTCACTTTGAGTGAAAATGCCGCCAACAGAATCACTCAACTAGCGGGTGAGAAACAGCACTTCCACCTGACAGTGAAATCCTCTGGCTGTACGGGGTTTGCCTACGTTGTAACCCTTATCGAACAACCATCAGAAGGCGACATTAAATATGAGTCTCATAACGTTGTTTTTTTTGTCGCCCTCCAAGCAATGCCTATGGTCGATGGCACTGAAATTGACTTTGTACGTCAAGGGCTAAATAGCAATTTTGTATACAACAATCCCAAAGTAAAAAACCTTTGTGGATGTGGTGAGAGTTTTGGAGTTTAAGCATGTGTGCAGTTGAAACGCAGCCTGAAGTTGAAGAGATGCTGCAAAGTACTCACTACCGTGAAGGTTTCTACACAGAGCTGTCTTCAGATACTTTATCAAAAGGGATCAATGAACAGGTTGTCAGAGCGATTTCCGCAAAGCGCAACGAACCTGAATGGATGTTGGAGTTTCGCCTGAATGCGTTCCAACAATGGTTAGAAATGGAGGAGCCACATTGGCTCAAAGCCGACTACCCTGAGCTCAATTACCAAGATTACAGTTACTATTCAGCGCCGAGCTGCTCAAGTTGCGATGATGCTAGTAACGACAACAGTGACGATGGGTCAAATGAGTTCTTAACCGAAGAAGTAGAAACAGCATTTGAAGCGCTTGGTGTCCCAGTAAGAGAAGGATCTGAAGTTGCTGTAGACGCTATTTTTGATTCGGTTTCTGTTACCACCACATACCGAAAAGAACTTCAAGAGCTGGGGATTATCTTCTGTTCATTCAGTGAAGCTATTCAAGAATACCCAGACCTTGTTCAACAATATTTGGGCACCGTTGTCCCTCCTAAAGACAATTTCTTTGCAGCCTTAAACGCCGCGGTCGCTTCTGACGGGACCTTTGTGTACATCCCCAAAGGTGTCAGGTGCCCTCGAGAACTCTCGACCTACTTTAGAATCAATCAAGCCAAAACAGGCCAATTCGAACGCACCATTCTTGTCGCCGATGAAGATTCCTACGTGAGTTACATTGAAGGCTGCTCCGCTCCCATGCGAGACAGCTACCAACTTCACGCAGCCGTGGTAGAGGTGATCATTCATAAAAACGCCGAAGTGAAATACTCCACCGTCCAAAACTGGTTCTCCGGCGAAGAAGATTCCAAAGGCGGGATTCTTAACTTTGTAACCAAACGAGCCGTTTGTGAAGGTGACCACAGCAAGATGTCTTGGACTCAGTCCGAAACAGGTTCTGCAATCACTTGGAAATACCCGAGCGTCATTTTAAAGGGCGATTACTCAGTCGGCGAGTTTTTCTCTGTTGCTTTAACCAATGGCGTTCAACAGGCAGATACCGGAACCAAGATGGTCCATATCGGGAAACATACGCGCTCTACGATCATCTCAAAAGGGATCTCTGCAGGCAAAAGCCAAAACAGCTACCGAGGACTAGTTAAAGTGACTTCTAACGCTGAAGGTGCGAGAAACTTTACCCAGTGTGATTCGATGTTAATTGGCGATCAATGCGGCGCGCACACCTTCCCATATATCGAAGTCAAAAATCCATCCGCTCATGTTGAACATGAAGCCACAACATCTCGAATCGGCGAAGACCAACTCTTTTACTGTGTCCAACGAGGCATCAGTGAAGACAACGCTATTTCAATGATTGTGAATGGCTTTTGTAAAGACGTATTTTCAGAATTACCACTCGAATTCGCTGTTGAAGCTCAGAAGCTCTTATCAATCAGCCTCGAGCATAGTGTGGGATAAACATGTTATAAATCAAAGACTTGCACGTTATCGTTGAAGAAAGCGCTATTCTAAAGGGCATTAACCTAACCGTTAAACCCGGTGAAGTTCATGCCATCATGGGCCCAAATGGTTCAGGAAAAAGTACACTCTCGGCGACACTAGCAGGAAAAGACGATTACGAAGTCGACAGCGGCGAGATTATTTTCAAAGGGCAAGATCTCACTGAGCTCGATCCAGAAGAGAGAGCGGGTGAAGGCGTATTTTTGGCTTTCCAATACCCCGTCGAAATTCCTGGTGTGAGCAACAAGCTGTTTCTCAATACTGCCCTCAACGAGATTCGCGAATATCGTGGTCTAGAACCTATCGACCGATTTGACTTTGAAGACCTGCTCGAAGAAAAAGCTCAATTATTGAAGATGCCGCCACACCTCTTGCAGCGTTCCGTTAATGAGGGATTTTCAGGTGGTGAGAAAAAGCGCAACGATATCTTGCAAATGGCAGTGCTTTCTCCCGATCTTTGCATACTCGACGAGACCGATTCAGGTCTAGATATTGATGCGCTCAAGGCGGTATCAGAAGGCGTGAACGCATTACAGAATAAGCAACGTGCCTTTATTCTGGTTACGCACTACCAACGCATCCTTAACTACATCAAGCCCGATTTCGTCCATGTGCTGTATAAGGGAAAAATCGTAAAATCTGGTGACCATACGTTAGCTCACGAGTTAGAGGAGAAAGGTTATGGGTGGATCATTGATGAAGAATAAGCTCTCATTGCTTGATTCATTTCAAACCCTTGTTCAACCAAATGAGTGGCAGAATAAGCAGTGGTTGAAATTGCTTGATGTTGAGCTCCCCTCTTCTAAGCATGAAGACTGGAAATACACACCGCTCGACCGACTGAAAGCACTTGAAATGATTAGTGCTCCTGAACAACCTGCAGCGAACACGCCATACAATGAATTCAGTTTAGATATTGACGCTTATCGACTCGTTTTCGTTGACGGATACTTCTCTGCAAGATACTCAGACTGGATCCCCAAAGTTCGCGTGACGCCAATAAGTGCACTGTCACCCATCGAAACCGACGAGTTATCACGTTCGATAAAGCCAGATGCTTTTACTTACATTACGGATGCCACAGCTTCGTGTGGCGTGTTAATCGAAGTGGAAGCTAACACGCAGGTTTCAAAGCCGATATACCTGCTGCATGTAAATTCAAGTAAGCAAGGAGATGTGTCGAGCTACAGAAACCACATTGAAGTGGCTGCTCATTCGGAAATCAACGTCATCGAACACCACGTCTCTGAAGGCGCTGGTAGTGGAGTGACATTATCTCGATTAACTCAACATATTGGTTGCGGTGCCCATTACTACCACACAAAGATAATCGAAGAGTCCCCCACACAACACCACTTTGGACACAATGATATAACGATCAACGCGCATGCAAGCGCCCACTCTTGCTGCCTACTCTACTCAGGGCAACTTATCCGCCATCAAGTCAGCAGTGTACTCGCCGGGGAACAAGGCTTTGTGTCTATGGATAGCGTATCACTGCCTCAATCTGAAGAGGTTTTCGATACTCGCACCTATCTCAAACACAATGCGCCACACTGTTTAAGTGAACAGAATCATAAAATCATCGCTCGTGACCAATCTAAATCGATATTTGATGGAATGATTTACGTTGATCCTGTGGCGCAAAAAACAGACGGGCAAATGGATACTCACAGTCTTATTCTAGGTGATCATGCTCAAGTCAATTCCAAGCCTAAATTAGAGATCTATGCCGACGACGTAAAGTGCAGTCACGGTGCTACCACCGGACAGGTTGACCCAAATCAGATCAATTACTTACGCGCAAGAGGCATCCCAAAACAACGCGCCGAACATATGATTACGTCAGCCTTTGCGATTGAAGTTGCCGAAAGAATTAAACATCCAGCACTAAAACAATACGCGATAGACAAAATCAACGCGTCACTTAACAAAGGGAGCGAACATGATTGACTCTATCGTCACAGCAAGTCCTTGGTTTAGTGACTTCCCTGCCTTAAAAACTCAAGTTTACGACAAACCCCTCGTCTACTTAGATAGCGCTGCGACGGCTCAAACGCCTCAGGTCGTTATTGATCGCATGACACAGTTCTACCAGCATGATTACGCCAGCGTTCACCGCGGTGTCCATTTTTTAAGCTCTAAAGCGACCGAAGAGATGGAGCTGGTCAGAGAAAAAGTTAGCCACTTTATTTCAGCAAGATCACGCGAGAATATTGTTTTTACCAAAGGCACAACCGAAGCCATCAATCTAGTTGCCAATAGCTATTTACGACCAAGGTTAAAACCGGGTGACGAGATTATCGTGACCGAAATGGAGCACCACGCCAACCTTGTTCCTTGGCAACTGCTCTCCGAGATTTACGATATCACCATTCGAGTTTGGCCGATGGCGGAGAATGGTTATCTGAATTTGAATGACCTTGTCTCTTTAATGAACAACAAAACCAAGCTGCTTGCGATCAGCCATGTTTCCAATGTTTTAGGACGAGTCAATCCGATTAAGACCATTGTTAAAGCGGCGCACAAAGCAAAAGTACCAGTGTTGGTCGATGGTGCGCAGGCTGTCATGCACCAAGAAGTCAATGTGGCCGATCTAGGTTGCGATTTCTACGCGTTCTCTGGCCATAAACTATATGGCCCTACGGGAATCGGTGTCCTTTATGCGAAAAAGGAACACCTGGACACAATGGTCCCTTGGGAAGGTGGTGGTGCGATGATCGATCAAGTAACACTGCCTCTGGGTACTTCTTTTGGTCAAGCACCTTGGAAGTTCGAAGCGGGTACGCCAAATATCGCGGGGATTTTAGGTTTAGGGGCCGCAATAGACTATCTAGAAGCGATTGGTTTTAAAGAGATCTCAGCCTACGAGAAAAGCATTATGTACTATCTGGTTGATAGCATTAAGCAGCTCCCTGAGATAGAGCTTTATGGCGACGATGAAAATCGAACCGGTCTGTTGGCGTTCAATATGAAAAATCAGCACTCATTCGATGTTGGATCTTTCCTAGATAGATATGGCATTGCGATTCGTACCGGCCATCACTGTGCAATGCCGCTGATTAAGCGCCTTGGCCAGAATTCGGTTTGTAGAGCGTCTGTAGGCATGTATACCGGGCCAAAAGATGTAGACATGCTATGCCAAGCATTAAAGCGAATTAGCCAATTATTAAGGTAATGTATGACCCCTGACAAACTTAAACGAAACTTTGACCGATGCGCCGACTGGGAAGAGCGTTATGTCTACCTTATCGAGTTAGGAGAAAGGCTACAGGCGTTCCCCATAGCCAAGTTAGACGATGAATACCTTATTGCCGGATGCCAAAGTAACGTGTGGCTGGATCTTACTGTTGATCAACAAGGTAAAATGTCAATTCAGGCGACCAGTGACTCATCACTAGTCAAAAGTTTACTGGCTCTCGTTGTCATTGCATACAACAACCAAACCGTCGGTGGTATTCTGAAATTCGACATCAAAGCATGGTTTACTCAACTGGATTTGCAATCTCAGTTAAGCCCTAGTCGTAGCCAAGGTTTGGAAGCTATCGTAAGACACATACTCAGCCATGCTCGCATAGTTCAAAGTCAATCCGAATAAGAACATCCATAATCCACTCCGTTGCTTGTTTAGTAGCCAGCCTACCAACAAGCAACTATTCCTAGTCCTAGCCACCTTTGCTGACCTTTCATTACATTGTCATTACAACCCCTTACCGAAGGCGACTATAAATTCTTGTAGAGTTTAATTTCATCCCTATCAATAACGACAATGAATCATGAAATACGCTTCTGCTTTATCAACGCTTCTAATCCCGATGTTGCTCACAGCTTGTGGCAGCGAAGAAAGTAACAAGAACACACCAACTCCAGCACCTTCAAAGCAAATTGACGCTCGTGACCCAGTCGCAATCGCTAAGCTTGGAAAAGATTACACCTTACAACTGGCTGTCAGTTCATTCCAATTGAACAGTAATAAAGACTTCAATATCGATATCACGCAGTATGCCGAGAAAACCAACACCACAGGCACATTTGCTCAAGTTCATGGCATACCAGAGCGAAACTACAAAACGATGAGTGATGCCGATGTGTCATTCAATGTCACAGTCAAAACAGATAAAGGTGAAGAGTACCAACTGACTCATTTCAATCTGTATTACGAGAACTTTAACAGCACCTCAGTACCTGAAAAGTTAGCTCTATCCTCTGTTGAACAAGACGCGAAAAACGTGACGCTATGGAAGCAGCAATCGAATATTCTGATCAACCAAGATTTCGTTGAAGCCAATATGGGTGTGATGTTTGACCTCGATTCAATGAGACCGATGAACTTATACGTACGATTGGGCGAAACTCTAAGTAATGGTGTTCAATTCTTGCCGTACTCTGCGGAGAATACAGAAACTGGCTATACCAAGATCTCACATACCAACTGCACAGCGATTGAACCGACATCTAAAGCATTGAGCGATATTGGCATCCTTCAAAAAACTTGTATTAACGCTCATGGCTACCAGATCCCGCTAATCATTGAAGACAAGTCTAAGATGCACACCGAATCAAAAGTGGCTCATGTGAAAGCGGTTATGAGCTTCTTCCTAGATAACATGGATAAAGAGATTGCAGAGGCGGTTTATCAAAGCAAAGCGTCGATGGCTTTCTTCTATGATGAGTCTTGGGATGAACGTTTAGACGCACACATGGATGAGTTGGAAGGCAACTACCGCTTCCAAGATCTATTTGCGACCGAAACAACTGAGTCGACGAGTGAAGAGACCAAACCTAACCTAACTGGTCGCGATGCGGCATTTGAAGAAATCCTTCATTTTGTTCACGACTATGGTGTGATGAAAGTTGCTGTAAGCAAACCAACATCAGTTTGGGCAACTATGCAGAAAGAGTTGGATGAATTAAACGCAGCAGCAATTCGCAATGGCACTTACTATCCAAATCTTAAAGACGCAAACATCGTTGAAGCCGACCTAGATGCGGAGTCGTACGACCAAGAGTACCTTGCTTATGCGCTTTACGCTTACTACGACATCAATCCGAAAGGTCACACGTCTCAAGAGTATAAGGCTTCTAAATACAGCGAATTAGAGATTCTTGATCCTGAAATGGTTAAGTTCTTGGAGAAGTACTTCCCTTCTAGAGCCGACTTCAAGACTCAATTCCCGGGTTACCCTAATAATTAATGAAATTGTGCAACCACCGATCCGAGCGCTCACCGCTCGGATTTTTAGCCGTTGAGTCGGAATTTAACGAGTTCAACTCAACAGAAACTTATACATACTCAAAAAATCTTATTTGCTAACAAATATAAGGCAATGAGTTGCTTATAATTCTGGCTGTAGCACATTTCTATGATCAACTTTCGAAGATAATACGTATCGATCGTTCTTAAGGAAAAACCTCCCCCAAAACAATAATGGAGAACAACGTATGTCTTTACGATTAATCGCAACCACCGTCGCTCTTATCGGTGCGAGTTTTACTGCCCAAGCGTCTGAGTGTGAAGTATCGATTGATGCTAGTGATCAAATGAAGTTTTCAACTGACACATTAAGCGTTCCAGCGAGCTGTAAAGAAGTGAAGCTGACGCTAAACCATACTGGCTCTATGCCAGCACAATCAATGGGTCACAACGTCGTGATTACAGACACTGCGTCGCTACAAGCAGTGGGCATCGATGGTATGTCAGCAGGTATCGACAACAACTACGTAAAACCTGACGACAGCCGCGTTTACGCCTTCACTCGTGTAATCGGCGGTGGCGAATCAACCTCAATCACTTTCAGTACAGAGAAAATGACAGCAGGTGGCGATTACTCTTTCCTATGTTCATTCCCTGGTCACTGGGCAATCATGAAGGGTAAGTTTGAGTTTAAGTAGAGCCTCTCTCCTGTTCTAAGTTCAAGACTTTAAGCTCTAAGCTCTAAGCTCTAAGCTCTAAAAAGTACCAAACATAAAAAAGCCCCAACCTAGGTTGGGGCTTTGTTGTATTGGTCTCGATTACAGCTTAAAGCGGCTGATTTCGTTCTCTAGTTCATGAGAAAGTTCAGACAGCTGTGCTGCTTGCTCTGCCGCTTGGTGTGCTTCATCTGCAAGCTCGTTAGACACGTCACGGATGCCTTCCGTGTTACGTGTGATCTCAGAGGTTACTGATGCTTGCTCTTCCGCTGCCGAAGCAATCTGTGTCGCCATATCACTGATGCGCTCTACCGCTGCGTGAATCTGCGTTAGGCTCGCTGCTGCAGAGTTCGCGTCATCAACACTGGTTTCAGCAAGAGAACGGCTATCGTTCATGATGCTTACCGCTTTACCGGTTGTGCCTTGAAGCAGCTCAATCGTTTGTTGAATCTCTTGTGTAGACCCGTGTGTACGTTGGCTAAGAACACGTACTTCGTCTGCTACTACCGCAAAACCACGACCTTGTTCACCAGCACGTGCTGCTTCGATAGCTGCGTTCAATGCTAGAAGGTTTGTTTGCTCAGCGATACCTTGGATGTTTGAAAGAATCGCGTTGATGCTATTACCGTGCTCTTCCAGCTCAAGAATAACGTTAGTCGCTACTTGAACTTCTTGAGCAAGGTTTTGAATCGAGCTTTGAGTTTGTGTCACTTGGCCAGTACCGTGCTCACACGCACCTACTGCTTCAGATGAGTTTTGTGCAGTGTGGTCTGCGTTGCCCGCAATCTCTTGAGTTGCAGCAGCCATCTCGTTTACAGCAGTCGCAACCATGTTTATCTCGTCTTGCTGCATTTGAATGCGCGCACTACGCTCTTCTGCTTGAGAAGCCGTTTGACGAGCTTGGTTCGCTAGAGAAGCAGACACTTCACTTAGTTTAAGCACCATAGTATGCATGTTGCCCACAAAGCGGTTGAAGTTTTCAGCCAGTTGGCCAATCTCATCATCGCTCTTAGGCTCAAGACGTTGTGTTAAGTCACCTTCACCAGATGCAATCTCTTCAAGAGCAACAGATACACGATTTAGGTCGCGGAATAGGAAGCTCACCAACCAAGAAACCAAAGCGATAACAACAAGTGTAATAACAACCGCAGTCGTGATCAGCTGAGCAAGCAGTGTTGAGTGGCTCGCTTCTTCTGTTGCACGGTCCATTTGAACTGCGAAGATCCAGTTCGTATCTGGTACCTTAGTGAAGTAAAGCAGCTTCTCTTTACCGCGCTCTTTGATGATCTCGATGCTGCCTGTGCGAACTGCATTTTCGATGATCGGCATTGAGATATCGTTAGACAGCTGGCTCACTGGCTTCAAGCTCAGTGCAGAATCTGGGTGCGCTAAGAACGTACCGTCAGTCGCATCAATCAGCATTGCGTAAGCGTTGTCACCCACATCTAGGCTGATTACATCGCTAACCAGTTGGTCAATAAGTACGTCGGCTCCAACAACACCAACAAATTGACCATTCTTACGTACAGGCTCAGCAATCGTTACTAGAAGCGCTTTAGTGATCGCGTCAGTGTAAGCCGTTGTGATGATCTGCTTACCTGCCGCATTGGCTTCTTGATACCAAGGACGCTGACGCGGGTCATAACCTGCGCGGTTGCGCTCTGGGTGAGAGCGGTACATACCACCTTCTGGCGTACCTAGGAAAATATCGTCAAAACCACCCGCGATGCGAGCTTGTTTTAGATATGGAACTACATCGCTCTCTTGCGAAAAATCATTAAATGCAGATGCAATGTCTCTACGAATATCAATCCAATTTTTAATACCTTCAGAAGCCGCTTCCGATACGCTTTCTGCTCGCATGTAAATACCGCTGCGAGTTTGTTCAAATAGTTGGTTTGCAGAGAGCCATGTCAACGCCGTTGCCATAACTACCACTGCCGATAAGCTAGCGCCTATCAACTTTTGCTTTAATGTTAGTTTCATTCTTAGTACACAAGTGGTTGGAAAACCCGCGCATACTAACCAAATTAATAACCAAATTCGAGCGGTTTTAACAAATAAATGCGCAATATAAGCTCGCGAATTTTATAACTTTATTTTATGACAAAAGCTTGTCATTCCGCCAAAATTACAACGCTATTTTAGGCTATTTATTGTTCAAAAAGACCCTGATTTTTATGTATAAAAAAAGGCGAAAGAGAAGCCTCTTTCGCCTTACATTCAGCCTAATAATTCTATTATTAAAATAGATTTACTGGATGATTAACGCTTTTCAGTGCGCATACCCATCAGCAAGCTTAAGCACATCAATAGTAGGATGATCGTAAACGGTAATGCCGTTGAAATTGCACCCGCTTGAAGCGCTTGTACTGCTTCTGTGCCGCCAACCCAAAGTAGAGCAACCGCAATTGCACCCTCAAGGAATGCCCAGAAAACACGCTGTGGTACTGGTGTATCAACTTTACCACCTGCGGTAATACTATCGATAACCAATGAACCTGAATCCGATGATGTAATAAAGAACACCAATACTAGAATCACAGCAATGATTGAAAGCAGCGTGCCAAACGGCAGTGCATCAAACATTTGGAACATCGCCAGTGAAATGTCCGTTAGACCATCAGAGCCTAGTTGACCAACACCGTTTACGATTTGGTCAATCGCAAGTCCACCAAATACTGACATCCAGATAATGGTTACTGTTGTCGGAACGATCAGTACCGCAGTAATGAATTCACGAACCGTACGGCCTTTAGAAACACGAGCGATGAACATACCTACGAATGGTGACCAAGAGATCCACCAAGCCCAGTAGAATACAGTCCAACCATGCAGCCAAGCTTGGTCTTCACGACCATGTGGGTTACTCAATGGAATGATATTCTCGATGTAAGCCATCAATGTTGTCGGGATTGAACCTAGTGTTACCGCGTAGCCAATCAAACCAACAAGAATAAGCAGTAGGAACGCGACTAGCATATTGATGTTACTGATGACCTTTACACCACCGTCGATACCGCGCAGAACCGAAACAACAGCCAGCAGAGTCACGACACTGATTACGATCACTTGCAGTGATAGACCCGCTTCAATACCGAATACGTGTTGAATACCACTCGCCGCTTGTTGCGCACCTAAACCCAGAGATGTTGCAAGACCGAACAGAGTTGCCAGTACCGCTAGGATATCAACAACGTGACCTGCCCAACCCCACGCTCTGTCACCCAAGATTGGGTAGAAGATCGAACGGATAGAAAGCGGTAGACCTTTATTGTATGTGAAGAACGCCAATGAAAGCGCTACAACGCCATAGATCGCCCAAGGGTGAAGACCCCAGTGATACATGGTTGCACCCAATGCAATACGAGCCGCTTCTGGTGTATTGGGTTCAACACCCAGTGGCGTCTCAAACCAACCAGTGAAATACGCTGCAGGTTCCGCCACACTCCAGAACATCAGACCGATACCCATACCCGCGGCAAACAGCATTGCTAACCAAGACATAAATGAGTAATCGGCAGTAGCGTCGTTACCACCTAGACGAATTTTACCGAAAGGAGAAACAATCAAGCCCAGGCAGAAAATAACAAAAATGTTGCCTGACCAGATGAATAGCCAATCGAATGAATTAATGATTTGGCCTTTGACACCGTCCAGTGCCGCTTTAGCCGATGCAGTATCAGTAACCAATACTCCAATTAAAAACAGCGCAATAAGGCCTGCGCTGATACCAAAAACAGGGTTGTGAACATCGAAGCCCCATTTCTGTACATTATCTTGACCAACCGTGTAGTCGGTACTGTCGATACTGTATTTATCTATACCTTTAGTCATTATCCCTCTCTACGGGGTACTACTAATTTAGTAATATCCCTAATCATATTGTGACTAAATAAAACAAACCGGAACATACAATCCAAGCAGAACAAGTTCGTTGTCACAGCAATTCAAATACTTGGATGACTGAAGTTTAGCAGGTTAAGCTGTTGTTTTCAGTAAACCATAGGCAGTTCGCTGAGTTTTCACTCAAATGTAATCAATTTACTCGAATTTATGACTAAAAAAAGACCGAACACGTCGGTCTATTGATTTGAAATACTTTCAGGTCAAAGTATTTTTATGCTTCGAAAGCACTTTCTCAGAGCAATAATAAGGGAACAATCATTCAACAAGACCGGAGTTAACCGCAAATTTAGCCAGCTCAGCGGTCGAATGAATGTCCAATTTGTGCTTTATATTTTGCCTGTGCGTTTCTACCGTTCGGTAGCTAATATCCAACGTCTTAGCGATCGCTTTACTGCTCTCCCCTTTTGCTACCAATTTCAATACCGCTTCTTCACGTCGGCTCAATGGATTCTTCGCAGTTTGAGTGGGCGTTATCGGCTGTGTAAACAGCGTCTGTGTTACCTTCTCACAGAAGTAGGTTGAGCCTTGATTAACCGTCTTAATCGCCTGCACCATTTTCTCTGCTGAGATCTCTTTGAGCATGTAACCCACAGCCCCAGACTGCATCACCTTCATGATGTATTCGCGGTTGTCATGCATGGTTAGCATCAGCACTTTGATGTCTGGCGCTTCCTCTTTGATTAGGCGAGTGGCGTCAATGCCGTTCATTATCGGCATACTAACGTCCATCAAGACCACATCGGGCTGTAGGCCTTTCACTACTTCAACCGCTTCTAAGCCATTACTTGCCGAGCCAATCACTTCTATCTTGGGCTCTAAATGCAAGCGCGCGATAAATCCATCTAATACCACTTGGTGATCATCAACTATCACCACTTTAATTGGTTTATCCATAAACTAATCCATCTAATCTCAACAATACGGTGACTTCTGTCCCGAAGCCCGGCTCACTCTCTAATTCAAACTCACCGCCAATAAACTCGACTCGTTCACGCATGTTCCGAAGGCCGATACCAGACTTGCGCAGTGTGGCGCTGACATCAAAACCGACACCATCATCACGAATGATCAATTGCAACATGTTTCCAAGCGGCTGCAATGCAACACTGACGCTATTGGCACTGGCATGTTTTTCAATGTTGGTTAACGACTCTTGCGCCACACGATAAAGCGTTGTGGTGACCTCTGACTTAAGCTTCAAGTTATTCAAACTAATCGCGGCCTCCGTCTCAATTTCTGAGTGGGATTTGAAGTCAATCAATAACGAATTGAGCGCCGCCTCAAGACCAAGGTCATCCAAAGCACTTGGACGCAAATTGTGAGAAATGTGCCTCACTTCATTAATTGCAGTCATTAACGAGTTCTGACACTTCTCCAAGTGTTGTCTTTGGGTGTCATCATCCAGTTTAGTCCCTAACAGCTCTAAGTGGCATTTACTCGACACCAGTAGCTGATTGATCCCATCGTGCAGTTCGCGAGCCAAGTGCTTTTTCTCATCTTCTTGGAACATCACCGTTTTATGCGCCAACTCTTTTAAGCTCTTATCAGCAATCCTGTGTTCGTGTAGATTCACAGCAAGTGTCAGCACCACAATCACAGCCACGGTGACCGTTACAATCACCACCATAGTAAAGAATGTGGTCTCAATATTGTTGTTCACCGCTGACTGCATATTGGCCACCTCTTCGGACACATCTTCAATGTACAAGCCGGTGCCAATCATCCAGTTCCATTTGCTCAACCAAGAGGCGTAACTGAGCTTCGGTACGATTTCGTCCGTCGAGGGCTTTTGCCAGAGATAATGGTGAAAACCACCGCCACTCTTCGCTTGATTAAGCAGCGACTCAATCAGGTAGTTGCCATTCTCATCTTGGATGTGAAGTAAGTTCTCACCTTGTAATTCAGGCATTATCGGGTGAACCAGATTGGTACCAAATTCATCATAGACAAAGAAATAGCCATCTGTGCCGTAACGCAGTTTGCTGATGATCGCTTTTACGGCGTGCTGAGCTTCTGCTTGGTCCATGTCTGGATCGTTGTAGATATGAGAGATAGCATCGAATGCCAGATCCACCAGATCTTTGAGTGCCGACTCTTTAGATTGAATTAAACTGGAATGGAACAGCTCGACTTCTTTCTCACCCAAGGTCTTGGCTTGGAATACAGAGATCCAACTGGTGAGAGCCATCACCAACAACAGTGGTAATAGGCTTAATAGAATCAGTTTCGCTTTTAGAGGCATTTCCACTCCTTGGATACGTCAGCTCTATACGCTTTCATTATTTCGCTCTTTAGCCGAAACAGCCAGTTTCCTTGTACTTTCTGACAAAAACAAAGCTGCCCCTAAGAGCAGCTTTACTTTATCAAGACTTGTTAATTTTATGTAATCAGGCGATCACATTCCGTAGAATTCAGGGAACACCAACAGTGACGCAAGCACCAATATCTGAATTCCGATGAATGGCATCACGCCTCGATAGATATCGCGCGTCGTCACACCTTTTGGCGCTACGCCTTTCAGGTAGAACAGGCTAAATCCAAACGGTGGTGTTAAGAAAGAGGTTTGTAGGTTCATTGCGATCAAGATGGCAAACCACGTCATGTTGATGCCCATGATCTCAGCAACAGGTGCAATGATTGGTACGATGATGAAACAGATCTCAACAAAGTCGATGAAGAAACCGAGAATCAAAATAACCAACATCGTGATAATCAGGAAGCCCCACTTCTCACCCGGGATTTGTAGCATCCACTCTTCAACGAGGTAGTCACCACCAGTGTAGGTAAACGCCATAGAGAAGGCTGTTGCACCAAGCAGGATAGCAAATACCATTGCTGTCACTTTCACTGTCTCTTTTGACGCTTCGTATACCATTGTCCAGCTAAACTGACGGTAAAGTAGCGCTAACACGATAGCACCGGCACCACCTAGAGCAGCAGATTCCGTTGGCGTTGCAACACCGGCAAAGATTGAACCGAGTACCACAACAATCAGAGCTAGCGGCGGAATCACAGCTTTTAGCGCGGTAATGACTTCTTGCTTACGACTGATGTTATCGTCACTTGGGATCGCTTGCGCTGCTTCAGGGTTCATTTTTGCGTAGATGAGGATGTACAACACATAGGCGCCAACCAATACCAAACCCGGCCATACTGCCGCTTGGAAAAGGTCACCAACAGGTACACCAAGCACATCACCGAGCAGGATAAGAACGATAGAAGGTGGAATGATCTGCCCTAGAGTACCTGAAGCACAGATGGTGCCACACGCTAACCCTTTGTCATAGTTGTACTTAAGCATAACAGGGAGTGAAATAAGACCCATTGCTACCACTGAAGCCCCTACTACACCTGTCGAGGCAGCAAGTAGTGCGCCTACCAAAACTGTCGAGATAGCGATACCGCCTCGTACACCACCAAACAGCTTACCCATTGATTCAAGCAACTGCTCAGCAAGACGAGTCTTCTGTAAGACCAACCCCATGAATACGAACAGTGGCACTGCCATCAACACCGTGTTTTCCATGATGGATTGGATTCGATAAGGCATGAAGGCAAACATATCCATGCCTTCGGCCCACACACCAAAAATCAACGCGATACCACCAAAGGTGAACGCAACCGGGAAGCCAAGTAGCAACGCAAACAAGGCTACAAAAAACATTACAATACCGATCATTTTTGTCTCCTTACTTTTGCTCGTGTGACTGAATCAGGTGTGGGTTAAATATCTTGTTCAGTGAGTGCAGCATCAGGCCAACACCACTGATTGCCATAAATAGGAATGACAATGGGATCATCGCTTTAATAATCCAGCGATACGGCAAGCCGCCTGGATCTCCCGATGTTTCACCTAGTGAGTAACTCTCTTTGGCAAAATCAATACCGTACCAAGCTACCAACAAACAGAACGGGAACAGGAAGAATATTGTCCCTAGTAAATCAATGATGGCTTGAGCACGATTGGAAAGGCGCTCATAGAACAGGTCAACACGTACGTGGCCACCCGCTTTGATAGCATAAGGAACGCCAAGTAGGAATACGGCCGAGAATAGGTGCCATTCCATCTCCTGAAACGCAATCGACACGTCGTTAAATACATAACGCATCACAACGTCATACACCACGTTGGCAAGCAACAAGATGAACAGGATGCTGGATAACCAGCCAAGGAAATCACCAAAACGATTAAAGGCTCGTTCGATATAAATTAGACTTCTCATTCCCTACTCCATGGAATTTGAAATGGCTCCGCTCAATGCAACAGCGGAGCTGTATTAGGGGCTCTTGGCGTTTCGTTATTATTTAAGGTGAAACTGCAAAGAGGTTTTCTTGGGCTTCTCGGTAGCTTAAGACTTGCCCAAGCTACCGATTTTTTGGATTACGCTTTAATACGCAAACCTATTACTGTGCTTGGCTGTTTAGGTAAGCACGGTGTGAGATGTTTGACCATGGACGAACTTGCTCGATGTAAGCCGCTTGCGAAGCTTGAATCTCTTTCGCTGTTGCGTCTTTGTCAGCATGCTCTTTCAGTAGACGGTCATTCGCTTCACGAAGTGCAGTCATTACTTCAACTGGGAAGTCTTTTACCTGAACATTCGGGTACTCAGACTGGATTGAAGCCCAGTTCTTACCACTTTCATGTTTAGATTGCGTGTACATGTCGTAAGCAGCAGTCTTCATCGCTACTTGTAAAATCGCTTTCAGGTCATCTGGTAGCTTGTTCCAAGTACGCTTGTTCACTAGGAACTGAAGCTCTGTACCTGGCTCATGCCAACCTGTGTAGTAGTAAGGTGCGATTTTGTGGAAGCCCATACGTAAATCTAGAGATGGACCTACCCACTCCAATGCATCAATCGTACGACGCTCTAGAGACGTGTATAGCTCGCCCGGTGCGATGTTCGTTGGTTTCGCGCCTAGCTCAGCTAAGATCTCGCCAGCGAAGCCCGGAATACGCATTTTCAAACCTTGTAGATCATCTACTGAGTTAATCTCTTTCTGGAACCAACCACCCATCTGTGTATCCGTGTTACCACCCGGGAAAGACAGTAGGTTATGTGGCGAGTAAACTTTCTCCATCAACTCCATACCACCACCGTAGTAGAACCACGCGTATTGCTCGGTTGGCAGCATGCCGAAAGGCATCGAAGTGAAGTAAAGCGTGTTTGGCACCTTACCCTTCCAGTAATACGATGCAGAGTGACCCATATCGTATTGACCAGATTTCACCATATCGAAAACACCTAGAGGTGCCTTATGTTTGTTCGCAGAGTCGATACGAATTTGTAGACGACCGTTCGACATCTCCTCTGCCATCTTAGCCATGTTCTTCGTTGCATCGCCAAAAATTGGGAAGTTTGGTCCCCAAGTTTCCGCCAGTTTCAAACGGTAGACCTTATCAGCAGCACTTGCGCCAGTAGCGACCATCGCTAAACAAGCGGCTGCCGTAACAGCTACATTTTTAAACACTCGAGTGAGGGAGTTAGAAATAAGACTCATGTTCACGTCCTTTGTTGGGTTCAATACTCTTTCTGTGAGTACTTTTATGATTCAACAAAAGAATGCATCGACATCCGTTAATAAGAAATGAGAATGAGCACGCAGGCTACGCAGCCAATAAATTCAGCATTAGACCAAAGAACTAAGTAGTAGTACGTAGGACTTTCACCCAAACAACGAAAATTAAAGAGATAGAGAAGAGATAAGCGGGAGATCGCAAAGAAAAGTTCGTACGTAGTAATCTACGGCTAAAGTTAACAACATTTTACGAGAACGTGACAGACGTCGTGTAGAGTGCCAAGTGATTATGAACAAAAGCACTTATAAAATATTGAAAAAGTCTTTGTAAGTTAGGTGTGCTCTGAGCAGTAGAGACTTTGACAGGTGCTAGATATAAAAAAGCCTCGATGAGATCGAGGCTTAAAACTTAGAAAAGCGAGTTATTCCCAGAGGAATTAGATAGCTTTGTAGACAACCTTGTTACCTGCAAGCTGTTCTTTCGCTACTAGGTTTTCTTCAAGAAGTTTTTTCAATGCGCCTGTTGCCCATGAACCAGCTTTCGCATCTTCTTGACCAGCCGCTAGACCGATACCTTTAGGGTTGATGCCGTCGGCATTGCTAGCAACGATGTCTAGAACTTGTTGCTGTTTAGGAGTCAGTGATACAGACGCCGCTTTTGGTGCTGCTACTGTTTTCTCTACCGCTGGTTTTGCTGCTACAGTTTTTTCTGCTACAACTTTCTCTGCGACAGGCTTTGCTGTTTTTGGCGTTGCTACAACATTTGCTACAGCCGCTTTAATGCGCTTTTGCAGCTTCGCCTGCACCTTACGCTTATGAGCAAGTCTCATTGAATATTTCTCCAGTTCACTGCTCTAACTCGCAGTGGTGAAAATTTGAAGCGCGATTTATACCAAAAAACGGGAGCTATTTGTAGAGTGGAGCGTCGAAAGTCGACGAAAAATAACGATATTGTCTATCAACGTCTATTATTTAGACAGGGCATTATTAATTTGAGGTCATATCTACTGGTTATCCATCCAGACCCAAAATATGAAACTTGGTGAACCCTATGGAAACACGTCATATTGCAAACTTTTCACTACCTAAATTCAAAAGCGCATATCGTTATGTCGCGGTGATTTTAGGCTTCGTTTGCTTGTTGGTTGCCCTCTATTATGATGCTCCCCGTCTGCTTTTTGTTGGTGCTTTTCTGGTTATCGTTTTACTTATCGCGGGCTACTATTTGATGCTGCGCAGTAGAGTGCTATTTACGCTCACTCCCACCCATTTCCAACAGCACTTTTACAAAGGCGGCTGGGTTCTTAAATGGTCAAACATCGAGAAGATTGGCTTGTGTACCTACCAACAAGATGGATGGCATCAACCTCTTCCTTGGATAGGCATTAAAGTTAAAGATTACGCCCCTTACCTTGATTCCATCTGTCCTAAGATCACAACTGAACTGCTACTAAACCAACGAGCACTGCTCTACCTTGGCGCTAAGCAAGCTGGACAAGAATCTAAATTCGAAGACATAGTGCTCGATTCATCGCAGTTCAACGGAAAAATGCGCGCAGCAGATGACGCATCAGTTTTTATCGATGAAGACGCATTAAACGCCTCGAAAGCGCAGGCACTTACAGGAAAGGATGACAAACGTTGGCATTACTCGGGATTACAAGCCATGTTGGCCAATCGAATGCGCTATCAAAGGGGATATCATGGTTACGATATCTTTATATCAACCAATGACTTAAAAATGAGTGGGGAAGAATTTGTGGGGCTTGCTCGACGTTATCTTGCAGCGGCGGAACGTGAACAATAAACAGCTCAAAGCGAGCTGTTTATTTAGATAGGAAGAAAGTTGTAGCGCTTGCTTAGTAAAGTGGCATTTCGTCCGCTACGAATGGGTTTGAGACACGTTCACGACCGAATGTTGATTCAGGGCCATGACCCGGTACAAACGTCACATCATTACCTAGAGGCCATAGTTTTGTCTTGATCGAAGAGATCAGAGTATTGAAGTCACCTTGAGGGAAATCGGTACGACCAATTGCGCCGTTGAACAACACATCGCCAACAAACGCCATACGCGCTTCTTCACTAAATAGCACAACGTGACCTGGGGTATGACCTGGCGTGTGGATAACGTCGATCACTTGATTACCAAACGTCACCTTGTCCCCTTCGTCTAGCCATGTGTTAGGCTCAAATGCTTTACACAGAGGGAAACCAAACATCTGGCTTTGGTTTTCTAGGCCTTGAAGCCAAAAGTTGTCGGCTCTATGTGGCCCTACAATCTCAACATTTAAGATTTCTGCCAGTGGCACTGTGCCCCCAACGTGATCCAAATGTCCATGTGTCAGTACTAAGTTAACAACCTTCACACCCAACTCTTCAATGATGGCTGCCAGCTGTGCTACGTCACCACCTGGATCGACAACAATGCCTTCCATGGTTTCATCACACCACACAATTGAACAGTTTTGAGAGAAAGAGGTGACCGGTACAACTTGATACTTAAGAGACATATACAAACCTTAGAAAGCAAACGTAATAATGGTATTAGAGCATTCCATTACATAATCTGGGGCAAACTATGACATTGGATGTCTATTTTGACAAGTTTTGAGCTTGGTATGCCAAGACGCACCAAGCTCATTCTCATCACAAGCTACCTATTACCAGCTACGAACAGGACCTGTATCAATATGAATGAAGTTACTACGAGCGTAGTAACCTACACCACCCGCTTTCAGACTTTTCGCTACATCACGTAGCTCTTTTAGGTCCACGCCATCGATACGAAAATCGATCGCTTTTCCTAGCATATGATAGCTTTTCTTCGCTACACCACTCGAATTAGAACGAAGTGCTTCGTTGGTTGCAGGTGAACGGTAGCCAGAGATGATCTGTACTTCTTTTTGAATCCCAAGGATATTTTGGATCTGTGTGATCTGATCAAACAGATTCTTGTCCATTGGGTGAATTTCATTACGACGGAAATCGCGACACAGCTTGCTCAAGCGTGCCATTTCATCACCCACGTAATTCTTGCCATCGAAGTAGCAGCTTTCCAGTCTTTCACCAGTATGAAGGTTATTCATACTAATGACTCTTGGTTGGTCTGGATACGAAGCAAAAGCGAGAGAAGGAGTGAGCGACGCAGCAACCATAGAGCCACCAGCAATAGTCAGGAACTGACGGCGAGAGAATACATTTTGAGACATACAGCAAAAAATCCCATTAAATCGAACAAAAAATGCACGATACATAATGGGTATTGCGACGTCAATGAACAAAATTTGCTCAAGAACGCTATTTTTGATGCCTTAAAACTCTTAGTTATTGATCGGCATTACAAATTTATCAATAAAGTTTTGTTTGTAAATTTTGGTCAAGATCACCCTTCTCCATCTTCCTTATCGTATTGGTAGACGTCACCACGATATTGGATACCTTCCTCTTCAAACAGAACGGTTTGATAAATAATATGCACCGGGATTCGCTTTTTGAGCCTAACTTTGGTGTTTGGCGCAAGCAGGCCACTTTGTCGCGGTGCCTTTCGAGCTTTTGTCTCAAACAACAACTCAGCCAGCTCTTCTGCATGCTCTACACGAATACAACCAGAGCTATAGGCACGAAAGTCGTCATTGAATAGCCCTTTACTTGGCGTATCATGCAAGTAAATGGCGCGATTATTTGGTGTGTTGAATTTGTATAAACCCAGCGCATTACGTGAGCCCGCTTCTTGTCTCATGCGATAAGGGAACGAGTTAAAATTAATGCTCTGCCAGTCGATGAGCTCAGGATCTATGGTTTCCATCGTTCTCCAGCCATCAATTACTCGGAAATTATTACTGGCTAAGTAGCTCTCGTCAGCACGTACTTTCGGCAAGATGTCTTTTACCATGATTTTCCATGGGACATTCCAGGTTGGGTTGAGAATCACAGAATCTAGGTTGATCTCTAATAATGGGGTCTTGCGTGACTTTCTACCGACAACGACTTTGGATTCAAAGACTTCCTTGCCCCCTTCCCAATACTTCATTTCAAAGCTAGGGACATTTACCACGATTAATGAGTCTCTGTCTTTCGGCCATAAACGTGCGCGTTCAGCATTTAAGGCAATCGCTCGTAAGCGATCGTCAAATGGCATATTGATCCACTTCATAGTGTCAGGACCGATGATCCCGTCCGCTTTTATGCCATGGATCTTCTGGAATGATTTAACTGCGATCTCCAGCTCGAGATCAAACATAGGGATATTCGGGTCCACGTGAGAGATATCGACGCCAACCAGAGCCATTCTTTCTAGTAAGATCGGCTTTTGGGTTATTTCATCGTCTAGACGCTTAAGGCCAAGTTGATCGTAACGAGGGAATGTCTCATCCATTGCTAACGAAAGCACCGCATAAGACTCTTTGAATTGATCAAAGTTGCCAACAGGAGGTGCATAGGAAAGGACAAGCTCTAACAAGTAACCATTATCTATGCTGTCTTGAAGACGCTCGACAGTTTCGGGCGCAGGTTCAGGCAGTCTGTCTTGCAGTTTCTCGGAGAAATACCACTCTTTACCGATAATCGGTGCATTTTCAACATAACTTAGATAATGAAGTAGCGCGTCAGTGGCGAGGATATCAACCTTGTCCCACTCACCTGATGCTTTGAATTGTTCGATCTGATCAAATTGATCACTGAATAGAGGCGCAAACTGTGCTTTGTCGATGAGTGATAACTGGAATTCAAAGGCGTTAAATGCCGCTGAGGACTCCCAAATCACAGGGTAAGAGGCATCATGATAGATGCGTTGAGTCAACTCAGGATATAGGAGCGAAAATGAAAGGTCAGATCCCGGCTTTATGTCCTGACGAATCTGATGACTGGCAGAGCCCCACGAATGCGTGGAGACCACCAGTAATATGGCGAAAATATACTTCACTAACATGCGATGCTCCTGTGCCAAATCATCTTTTAAGTATGGCAAAGAAATGGAGCAAGCATGTTATTTTTTAAGCATTTTTATGCATCAAGATGCACTCCAGTGGTTATCCCATTGAATACCCGATTGAAGTGTTGCCTTATCGTGAGGTTGAGACTGACTGATCACACCACCAGCACCCGAACTCAAGCGAAATTCATCTGCAAACAGTACCACACCAGAGGCATCAGCAAGATAGGAAAGTTCGACTAATTCACGCGTCTCTTTAGACCAGATACCGTAGCAATTTCCCCTAGGAGAAGTAGCTAATATCCACTCATCTGACGCAGCGATGCTGGCAATGTAGTGATTGAACCTCGCCCACTGTTCAGGCTCAGCATTCAAGCTCTCAAATTTGTCGCCTTTTGTGTGCATAGCCAGCAAAGAAGGATACTCGTCCGGCTCACCGCGATATTGCTGTCCGCATATAACCGTCTCTGCGCCATCATGCGCTAGATGTCGAATACTCAGCTTCTTATCTGGCAATCCAACTTGGTCGAGAATTTGGCCCGTAGGAGAAAGATAAGTCAGGCTTGGCATCATGCTATCAAGGTTTTTCGGAGTGCGCCCATCGGTATGTACACCACCCACACCAATGGCCAGATCACCGCTTGGCATGATGATGACTTCATGAGGGCCAATTCCAAAGCCACTAAACTCTTCCACTTTAGTGTAGCTTTGTTCAACGTCATAAACCCCTATCACACCTTCGCTGGTATCACTTTTACCTTCGGTAGCATAAAGATATCGACCATCGAGTGAGTAAACACCATGCCCGTAGAAGTGACGATTCGTGCCTTTAACCATCATCTTAACTTGCTGTCCGGTCACGTAGTCAAACACAACAAAGAAATTGCCAGGGCGACGTGCAAACACCACGGCATGATTTTGTTTTGGACTTATGGCAACCCCATGGCCGCGCTCTGGGATTGGCATCTGGCTAAGTGGCTGGCCGAATTGATCGGCAACCACTGCTGAGAATCGGTCTCTACCATTCAGTGCACAACCAATCAGCTTAGGTGAGCTGTCTGTCAGTGTGCGCTTTTCAGTCGAAGCGCAGCCAAAAGGCAGTACTGGAACAGCAGCGCAACCTAGCGCTGCTTTCAACAGGTTTCTGCGAGTAGAATCAGTCACCATCAGTTGCATTAAACCCTATTACCACACCCAGCTCGATTGCAACTTCTTCATGAATCAAGTACTTCAGCTGCTCTAGCTTGTTGTATTGAGAAAGCACTAAGCGGTAGCCCTCTTTGGTTTGCAGCAGCTCAAACAAGCTCGCTTGCTCTGGCCATGTTTCAATGGTCTGTTCAAACTGAGAGAAAACACGATCAGCAAGATCTTGATGCCCTTGCTCTCTTAAGATCGCATCTAAGCCTTTACCATCTGCTAAATACAGTGCTTCTAAAGCAACGACATTGGCTTTTAGTTGAGTCATCGACGTTTGAGCACGCCAAGACTCAGAGAAATACGGACGCGGTTTACCAATTTTCGCCATCGGGCGACTCAGCTTTTTCATGCTGTAGTCAAGTTGATTGGTCATCAATGCAATGTATTCAGATTCCCATTGCTTCTCATCAAGTGATGTCCAAGGGTTAACTTGCCAAGCCGAAGCAATCGTCGAAGATTTCACCGCTAGGTTCTGTGCAATCGCTGTGACACTCTGACAGCCAGATGCTTTGTCAGCTAATAGTGGAGAAGCTTTATCGTAGAAAGACCATTCAAGTGCACCTAGACCTTGAACTGTAACACTTTGAAGCGCAATATCTTGCTGCGTCCAACGCTTGTTCTGCTGGTTAAGCTGACTCATCTTCAGCCCAGTAGTGTTCTTTTTGTCCGGCCAGAACTGCACGTTCCAACTCTCTTCAAGCGCCTTAGCAGGACCACGCTCCTGCCCTTGCAAGGCCATCCAAGCGGTCATCGTTTGTTGCCACTCTGACTTAAGCTGATCAAGGGTTATTGCATCTGTTTGACAGTAGGATTCAACCGCACTTTCTAGTTCAGACGCTTGCGTAGCAAAATTGACCGCCGCGTTAAATTCTGTCAAATAAACATTTGAGCTTATGTGCTCAGTTGTATCAGCGACATATCCGCTGTTTTTGTCTGACATAGCATTTGGCTCGCCTGAAGACTGACAGCCTGTCACAGCAAGAGCCGATAACGGCAATAGCCACAATTTACGTGTCATGAAGCGTTTATTTTTCATGTTGTTACCTAATGTTGAGCGTTGTTGCGCTTTTGATTATAGATTCACTTAGCGCATAGCATGAGACTTTCGCGCATCACCACACGAAAGTCCCAAATATAGTTAAAGACCGCTAGCCTTACCGAGACTTACAGCGAGTTTAGGAATGCGAGTAGTGCTTCTCGCTCAGATTTGTTGAGTTTAAGTACGTTTTGCTTCGCCTGTTCCGCCTCGCCACCGTGCCACAATACTGCTTCCATCACGTTACGAGCTCGACCATCGTGCAATAGGAACGTATGGCCGTTAACTTCTTGGGTATAACCTAAGCCCCAAAGTGGCGTTGTTCTCCACTCACGACCATTTGCTAGATATTCAGGACGGTGATCCGCTAAGCCTTCACCCATATCATGCACAAGCATATCTGTGTACGGGCTAATCAGCTGTTTAGATAACGCAGGTAACCCTTCTCTCTCTAACGTGCGAATATTCGACTGGTGACAACTTTGACAACCAGATTGAGCAAACAAAGCTTGGCCTTTAATCACTTGTGGGTCGTCCACATTGCGGCGAATTGGCACTGCTAAGTGTTGTGAATAAAATTCAACAAAATCAAGGATATTATCACTCACTTCCGGTTTGCCACCATCAGGAAAATCAGAACAGGTTGATTGGTTTGAGGTGCAGTTTTCGTTAGGGAATAGGTTGCTGGTTAAGCCCAAGTCACCATTAAACGCCGCTGCATTTTGCTGCATTAAGTTTGGTTGACCCGCTTTCCAGCCGAAGCGACCAAGCGTCATCTCATTGGTGCGAACATCAAGCACTTTGTTCGCTTTGCCCGATACCCCTTGGTTCTCTTTTTTCTGTTGCTCGGCAAACCCTAAAATGGTCTCTTCTGGAATGCTTTCTAGTAAGCCAAGACCAATCATTGGCGGTGCAACACGTGCTGAAAATTGCGTTTTCGGGTGCATCTCTCCAAACGCTAAATCCGTAATCGTCAATGTCGGCTTGCGAAGAGTCACAACGCTGCCATCAGCAAAGGTGACCGGTACATCGGTATAAGTAATATTCACTTTACCTTCAGGTTTAACGCCCTGAATTGCAAAGTCTTGCAATTGACCACCATAGGTTGGTTCTGGGATCACACCGTCACGGATGAAAGCCGTTTTCTGCTCTGGTGTTTCAGCTGGAATACTGAGTCGTACCAACATCGAAACGGCATTTTCATCTCCTTTCTCAGGAGCATGACCTCGGCCATCTTTAATATGACAGTTTTGGCAACCATTGGTGTTAAACAGGGGCCCTAAGCCATCACGAGCATCGGTTGATGATGGTGCTGGAACCCAAGGATTTCTGAAGAAGCTATTACCGACACTGAAATCGAGGCGCTTGGTCATTGGCAGGTTAGCTGCCGGTAGAGAGAACGCGTTAGGTCCCTCTTTCTTGACGGTCGTTTTGCCGCCAGAATAAACATCGTGGGCTTGTAATGGGGCGACAAAAAACAGAGCAGTTAAAAACGAGGCGGATAGATACGACTTCATACATTGCCTTTGCTAAATTAGTGAGTGATTAGCTTAGTTGTGCTTTTTATTTGCTAATACTTGGGTTCATCAGATTAGAGTGGCTCGACAACATCTATGAACGGACTTCGACGGTGAGCACTTAGGTTAATTCAGTGTTAGAACATATCAGCCTTCAACAAATAAGGGCTCAAACGAGCCCTTATCATTATTGAAAGACTTCACAAGTGATTAAAACTCGTGGTCAGCTGTGTCTGGGTTTAGGCTATCGATACCGATGATGCCTGCTGCACGCTCAATCGCTGCAGTTTGAGAAACAAGCGCAACGATAGTTTTGTTCACTAGTGCGTTACCTGCTGCGTTGTCCGCTGCGATTAGTTGATCGAAGTACTCGTTGTTCTTCTCTGCAGACGTTACAAGTTGACCAACTTGTGCGCGAGCTAAGTCAAACTGCTTTTGAATCTCTTTTGCAGCTTGCTTATCTTGTTGCTCAACAAGGTCGTAGATGCTTGGACCAGAAAGCAGAGTGCCATCTTCACGCTTGTACAGACCTGTATAAACGTTGTAGATGCCTTGCTCGTTGTAGTAGTGAGAGTTGTGTGTGTTATCAGAGAAACAATCGTGCTCATCTTCAGTCGAGTTCGCTTCTAGAGCCACCTTCATACGCTCACCAGCAAGCTCACCTAGAGATAGTGAACCCATGCCGAATAGCATCTTACGAAGACCATTGTCGCTCGAGTCTGCAAGTAGCTCTTGACGGTAGTTGCCTTTCTCATCCGCAGACCACTGCTTTTCCATCCACTCTAGATCTTGAACAAGTAGCTCAGCCGCTGCTTTAAGGTAAGCGCCACGACGCTCACAGTTGCCGTTTGTACATTCAGCACCAACAACAAAATCTGTGTATGCACGCGCACCAGCACCTGCATTAGTACCGTTTATATCTTGACCCCAAAGTAGGAATTCAATCGCGTGGTAACCAGATGCAACGTTTGCTTCAGAACCGCCGATCTCATTTAGGTCAGCGATAAGCTCTGGTGTGATGTTTGATGCGTCAACTTTAGTTTGACCAATTTGGAAGGTTTCGTTTGCTACGATGTTTGCACTCGCGCCTTCGTTACCTAGCTCGTATTGGTAGTTAGTTGAAACGTAATCGATTAGACCTTCATCTAGTGGCCATGCGTTCAGCTGACCTTCCCAGTCATCAACTACAGCGTTACCAAAACGGAACACTTCTGATTGCTGGTAAGGTACGCGAGACTCAAGCCAAGCTTGTTTTACTTGTTCGAAGTTATTCGCAGAAGGCGAAGCTAAAAATGTGTCGATAGAAGAGTTCAGAGCTTTCGCCGTGATCACCGAGTCAGCAAATACCGCATGTGCGATGTCAGCGTAGTGCTCGACAACTTGATCTTGGGTCACTGCTGCAAAAGATGAAGCAGAAGCAAAAATGAGTGACGAGGTAACCGCTTTAGTCACTAAAGATTTAATGGTCATGAAGCATCCTTGTTGAGCTTGAATTATTATATATATTAATAGTGCAAACCATTATCATTTGCACTACCTGTTGCGATAATACAAAGTTACAATTTATTTGCAAGATAAATACAAAAAAACCTCACATTTGTGAGGTTTTTGCTTCATTTTATGTTACACGCAGTACGCTAAACTACTCGATGGTGAGGTTATGCTTACCGTGTGACACTTTTGCTTTAAGGTAATTTTCGTTACCCGATTTAATATGAGCGGCAGTGTTCACTACCTCTTCGATCTCAATACCGTAAGACTTCAGCTCTCTGATTTTCTTAGGGTTATTAGTAATAAGACGGATCTTAGTTACATCTAAAGCGCGCAGCATTTCAGCTGCTTCAGTGAAGTCACGCAGATCATCACCAAAACCTAAATGGTTATTCGCTTCGTAGGTGTTCATGCCTTCGCTTTGTAGACGGTATGCATCGATCTTATTGTAAAGACCAATACCACGACCTTCCTGACGAAGGTAAAGAATGATGCCACCCGACTCACCCATGCGGCGAATGGTTTCGTCTAATTGCTCGCCACAATCACAACGTGACGAATGGAATACATCCCCTGTCAGACACTCAGAGTGCATACGTACGAGAGGGGTTTCTTGCGTTTTGTCTGCTGACTTGAAAATGACAGCAACGTGTTCTTTGTCTGTTTTTAAGCCGTGGAATGAAAGAAGCTCCGCATCAATGTTGCTGCTGGCTCCTACTTTAAAATCTACTCTGGCACGAACTTCCGCCATATCTACACTCACTTGCAATTCGATGTATTTAACAGCGCTACGTTATTCATTTAAGTAATAATTTTGTAGCGAACAATCTAATGATAGACACTATGGCGCTGTTGATCACTTTTTTCAAGGCTCTGAACCAACAAAATGTTATAATATAACATTTTTTCTTAACAGCATTAAAAAACCCCATGTCAAACATGGTTGACATGGGGTTATAAATTAGACAGTTAGCTGGACTTAGCCGACCTGTTTCTTCTTCCAGATCACCAGTTGAATCCAAGCATTCTCTAGTTCAGCTAGCTCTTCCTGCGTGAGAAGAGACACCGTTGACTTAGCGCTGTATTTATCTGCCCACTGCTCTGACTGGACATGGCTATAAAACTCTTTTTTTAGATTTGAGATTACGTTATCCACCAATACGTCCTTATATTGAAGTGCTAAGTCATATACGAGTGGGCTATGTTACAAAATACCGATCTTCAGGTAAACAAGTAATTTAAATTTTTATGGACTCACCTTAACACTTTTAATTAATAAATATATAAATAAGACTAATAAAAGCAGTGGGAACAACCAAAGTAATCCATTCGTCATATTGAAAGCTGGCTTATAACGAACAAACTCTCCATATCGCTCTGTCATATATTCAATGATTTGTGTATCCGTTTGTCCTGATTTCACCATTTGGAATACATGCAATCGTAAATCTTTCGCTATTGGGGAATTCGATTCAATTAAGTTTTGATTCTGGCATTGAGGGCAACGCAGTGTTTTTGCTAATTCGATAGCTTGTTGCTGTTGCGCCAAATTATCAAACTCAAATAATTCAACCTCAACCGCTACCTGTTTGTTATTAGAGACAAATATATCACTTGCCATGAGTGTTGGACTGGCAATTAACATCCACATTAAACAGAACGCATAAATCAAACGACTCATAGTGTTGCCTTATTCATAAAATAGCCCGCAAACTCTTGTTGCCACACTTCTGCAGTAATTCCCCCTAAGACCTTCTTTATCACTCTCCCCTTTTGGTCGACTAAATAGGTCTCTGGGGTACCGATAACACCTAGGTCCAACGCCAATTCTCCATTTGGATCGCTGATAACTGTTTGATAGGGGTTACCTGTACTTTGCAACTCTGTGGCCGCAGCCGCTGATGTATCTCGATAATTCAATCCGATAATGGGTACGCCATTGCTCGCGAGCTGCATTAAGGTTGAGTGCTCGCTTTTACACACACCGCACCAAGAAGCCCATACATTCACTAACTGATAAGGGTGCTGCGTCATCTCTTCTTTGGTCAACGTATTGCGCCCATCAGCAATTTCACCCCCTTCCTGAGATAGAGACAAGGCTTGAAGTGTAAACTCGGGAAACGCCCGATCTTGCGTTTCAATGACCGCAACTCGCTGTTTGTTATTAATGGCCAAACCAAAGACCACGACCATCACGAGACTGATGGTGAAAAGCAGAATTAGTTTGTTACGCACAGCGGTAGTCATAGCCCTTCTCCTTTGTACGTCGTTGATACCTTTGCAACACTAAAGTAAAACCACCGACAATCATTAACAATGCGCCTAGCCAAATCCAGCGCACATAGGCCTTGTATTGAACTCGGAATGCATAACCTTCACGATCAACCTTTTCTCCCATCGTAATGTAGACGTCACCATGCCAGAACCATTTCATTGCAGGTTCACTCATGTTCATCACCCGTACAGGGTAATGGCGGCGTTCAGGTGCGATAAAGAAACGATGCGCTTCGTTTGAGACCTCAATAACGCCTATCTCTGCTGTGTAATTATTTCCTACATAGAGCTCTGTCTCTTGATAGGCCAACGTCCAATCCATAAATTCAACTTGGCTCTGCGGAGCCAAACGATAGCTGGCTTCGAAGGAGTGAAAACTGTTCATTCCAGCCCCTACCGCGAGAACAGCCACTCCAAGATGTGCTATCGACATCCCAAATAACTTACGCTGATAACACGTGTTACGCGCGCGCCAAAGGCCATAGCCATGGGTAAAAACGACCCAACACGCTAAGCACCAAGTAACCAATACCATCCATGAGATTGAGTACAAGTCACTAATTAACACTTGTGGTACGTATAGAAGCGAGCCACTTACCATGGAAACCACCGCCAACAGCATCGATAACTTGAGCGAGCACTGTGGTTTACACACCATTAGTGGTGCGATACCCATCATCACAAGAGCCAATAGCCCTAATGGTGCAATCAACAGATTAAAGTAAGGCGCGCCTACCGAGATAGTCCCCAACCCAAGCAGCTCAAACACCATTGGATAGAAGGTACCAAAGAGCACAATTGACATGGCGAGTACCAACATGAGCACCGCAATTAAAACCACAAAGCCTTTACTCTTGAAGCCAACAATCCCCTGAGATTCAAAACGCTCCCCTTGTACAATTAGCAAGGAAAAAGAACTCAACAATACCAAGATTAAGATGAGCAATAACGACATCCCTTTGGTCGGGTCTACCGCAAAGGCATGCACCGAGGTTAAGACACCAGAGCGAACGATAAAGGTACCCAAAATACTCAAACTGAAGGTGACAAAGGCCAAACTAAACGACCACTTTAATAGCTGTTGTTTGCCTTTAGCGACGCCTAGAGTATGAAGCAAAGCGGTCGCAGTTAACCAAGGAAGTAAACTGGCATTTTCGACCGGGTCCCAAAACCACCAGCCACCCCAGCCGAGTTCGTAATAAGCCCACCAAGAACCCAGCGCTATGCCTGCCGTCAAAAAGCACCAAGCCACTAAACACCAGATCCGACAGTGCTCTACCCATTTAAACTCGATAGGTTTAATCATTAATGCGGCCACTGAAAAGGCCAACACCACTGAAAATCCGACATATCCTAGGTAGAGCAATGGAGGGTGAAAGATCAGCCCGACATCTTGTAGCATGGGGTTGAGATCGCGTCCTTCAGTGACAAACATTGGATTAAGTTCGAATGGATTGGATGCGAATAAGGTAAACCAAGCGAACACCATGAGAAGCAGGTTCATTACCCAAATGACTGCATCGTGATAGTCTGCTCGGCAGTGTTTTTGTCTGGCGATGAGCCCTGACCAGCAGCTTAAGGTAAGCACCCAGAACAGCAACGAGCCTTCATGCCCTGCCCAGACGGCGGCGATTTTAAAGGCACTAGGTAGTTGGGTGTTCGAATGCTCGGCGACGTAGAGAATCGAAAAGTCGTCTTGATAGAAAGCCACAGCGAGAATGCTCACAGCAGCAATCGATAGCAAAGAAGCCGTTTGAGTCGCACTGCCAATGAAGGCTGAATAGCGCTTTGACTGAGTATACCTGCCAGCCAAGTAAACCATACTCACCAGACTGCTGAGAATTGCGACACCAATGAGATTAAACAGCCCTAGAGAACCTAGCATATCACCTCGATATGGCCCCAACGAAGGGGCCGGATAGAACATACATAGCCGTCATTTATGCCAAGGTTAATTGACCAGCATAAAGTACGAAAGTACGCAGCATTAAAACGCCCGCCAAACTCAAGCAAGTCACAGCGAAAATGTAGACTCCAGTATGACGAACCGATTTCGGGGTGAACGCATTGAGCAGCAAAGGTAAAACCATGCCGATGCCAATCACGCCATACCAGAACCAATTCGCCCAGAACCCACTGCCGATGGCATTCCACGCAGCTTGCTCACTTTGGCCACCAGCGAAGATCAAACCAGTGAAGAACGTCACGAGGACGAACAATTCAAACATCGCCACTGGACGCTCGAAGCCATGAATCCAAGAGATGCTAGGACCTTGAGGAGACTCTCTAAACACCAGAACCCCAAACAAGATACAAGCAGCAGCACCCGAGGATAAGCTCGAGAACAAGAACAGTATTGGTAATACTGGGTTGTTCAACATTGGGAATGTGTTCAGCGCTGATAGTAGGAAACCTGTATATGCCGCCAGCAAAAGAGCTAGCAAAGCCAAAAAGATTTCTGTCGCATTTTCAAGAGGTTCCAATTTACCAATGAGTTTTCCAACGAAATCTAAACGCCCTTTCAACCATACCTGATCGTTCAAGAACACGGTGATCTGATCTCTAAAGATTATCCCTATCCACACAAACAAGATCACCATGTAGACTTGGAATAGGATCACACCCATGGACATCACAGACGTTGGGTTGTAGAAGATCATAATCTTCCAGAAAGAGAGTGGCTTAGTTAGGTGAAATACCAGAATGAGCAGTCCCGAAATAATGCCAAATGGTGCCAGAAATGCGGTCGCTTTTAGTACCCCATTTTTAGCGGCATCACCCTCAATGACTTTTCTTTTCAGATAGATGGAGATCATCACTGCGCCTGCTGACATACCCGCTAAAAACAGGTAGATAGCGATGATCCAATCCCATACCACGGTTCCAGATTGGAAAGCTGTATCCCATGCACTCATAATCAAATCTCCCCTTTCTGATGTGGCACTTTGTAAAGCTTAGGTTGAGTACCTAAATGCACTTTATCTCGGTAGACCACTTCGGACTGAAGCACTTGGTTGATCTTGCTATTTGGATCATTGAGATCCCCAAATATCAGCGCTGTTGTCGGACAAGATTCCACGCAAGCCGGCAGTTTCCCTTGTGCTAAATTGGTATCTCGGCAGAAATTACACTTATCCGCAGAGCCATCTTCTGGATTGAAAAAGCGTACTTGATAAGGACAAGCCAGCAGACAGTAGCCACAGCCAACGCACTTCTCTTTATGTACATCAACAATGCCCGTCTTTTCATCTTTATAAGCCGCACCCGTTGGGCAAACCATGACACATGGTGCGTTGTCGCAATGTTGGCAGGAGTTTCGAGTAAAGCGGTAGTCAACGTCAGGAAACTCACCTTGTGGCTCACTACGCACGATCTCTAAGCGCGAGACACCTTCAGGGACTTTATTCACCTCACGACACGCTTCAGTACAGGCGGTACAACCGATACAGGCTGTTTCATCGTGGATCATTCCGTAGCGTTTATTGCCGTCGTTTTGCACATTCGCGAGGGTTTTTCTGCTGGTTACGACTGACGTACCCGCTATCCCGGTCGTGACAATCACAGCACCCGCACCAGCTAAAAAGTTTCTTCTAGAGCAACTCATCGATCACTCCTCCTCTTTCTTCTGGTTAAAGTCTGAGTGGCAGTCGACGCACAGTTTGATGGTCTGTTTCTTATCTAGACTCAAAACCTTAGACTTATTGGCGTGAACATCGTGACAATTAGAACAAGTCAGATTTTTAGCGTGAACATCGTGTGTCCAGCTATCTTCTTGTAAATATTCTGGTTTATGACAATCGATGCATCCACTATTTGCCTTAAGGATCATTTGAGGATCCAAAAATACTTTATTTGTCCCTTTTTGTGATTGTGCGGATCGATATTTGATCACCTCTGGTGCACCTTCTCGGTGATCTGGACTTATATTACTGTGACAATCTGTACAGTTAATTTCTCGTCCAACAATATTATGTGCGTCGGTACCATGCGAACCAAATAATGTCTCTTTGGCATTTTTATGGCATTGGACACATTTATAATCTTTATCTCGAATTAATTCGACTTCATGCCTAGTAGATTCCGTTGATGTTATTTCAGAAGAATCGGCAACAGCATGGATAGAATAACCATAGAGGCAGAATGCTAGAAGGGATTTAAGCATTATGACTATGGCCAATTTTATATTGCCCATTTTATCCTTTCCTTATATCGGACTTATTTAGCTCTCAACTAAATAAATAACCGATTAAACAAAAGTATCCATAAACAGTCGTATTACTGTCTAAATGATATCAATTCTTATTTTGGAAAAGCCACAACGCTTTCTATAAATAAGGATATACCTCTAATGGGTTAAGTAAAATTCTCACTGGTGATTATGTGAGCAAAATCACCACATTTTAAAAATGGTTAATGACGTAACTCATTGTTACTTAATGATAATTATTCTTAAAAACTGAAAGCTCCCACACCACCACCTACCCCTTTTGAGGTATACTTTTGTTAGCGTGATTTATATCACTAGTGATAATTGATCTAAAACAATAATGGCTCAACACGTAACAAAATGTGTTTAGTTATGAATTAATATAAATAGGAATTCTCCAATTCTTAATTTGAAATAGCAAACTCACAACGCTTGGTATAAAAATCAGTATATTGGAGATATCACTGTGAAAAAGCATTGGATACGTAATTCCGTCACAGCATTATTGATGGTTAGCGCTTCGTTTGTAAGTGTTACCAGCTTTGCTGCGTCTGAACAAAAAGCAATTGGCGACCCTCGTAATGATCAATTCGAGCAAAACCACCCCGACCAATATCATTCATGGAAACAGACCTCTGAGAGTGAACACATAGAAGATGCGCTGCATGAAGACCCTAATATGGTGATCATGTGGGCAGGTTATGGCTTTGCTAAAGACTACAACAAGGCCAGAGGACACTTCTACGCTCTCGATGATGTGAGACAAACCCTACGTACTGGCGCGCCAATGGATGGAGGATCAGGTCCTATGCCAATGGCGTGTTGGAGCTGTAAAAGTCCAGATGTGGCTCGTGTGATCGAAGAGCGCGGTGAAGATGGCTACTTCGAAGGCAAATGGGCGCGCCTTGGTGAAGAGATCGTCAACCCAATTGGTTGCTCGGACTGTCATGATACGCAAAGCGACGGCTTTAAAAACGGCGAGCCTGCACTTAAAGTGACTCGACCTTATGTTGAGCGCGCGTTTGACGCCATCGGTAAAAAGTTTGATGAGCAGAGTCGTTTGGATCAACAAGCCTCGGTTTGTGCTCAATGTCATGTCGAATACTACTTCACCGGCCCGACCAAAGCCGTTAAGTTCCCATGGGATCAAGGCACAACTGTGGGTGACATGGAGCGTTACTACGACGCACTTAACTTCAAAGACTGGACGCATAAAGTTTCTAAGGCACCAATGTTGAAAGCACAGCACCCTGGCTATGAAACATGGCGTGAAGGTATCCATGGAAAGAACAAAGTGGTTTGTGTTGACTGCCACATGCCTAAAGTGACTAAGGAAGATGGTACGGTATATACCGACCATAAAGTCGGAAACCCATTCGACCGCTTTGAAGACACGTGTGCAAACTGCCATACACAAAGCAAAGAGACCATGCAAAACATCGTTTCTAGCCGTAAAGTTCAAGTGCTTAACATGAAGCTAACCGCAGAGAAGCAAATTGTGGCAGCGCACTTTGAAGCTGGCGCAGCTTGGGATGCGGGTGCGACTGAAGATGAAATGCAGCCTATCCTACAGGACATTCGTCATGCGCAATGGCGTTGGGATTACGCTATCGCCTCTCATGGTGTACATATGCACGCACCTGAGGTTGCACTTGAAGTGCTAGGCACAGCGGTTGATAAAGCCGCAGATGCACGTACTAAGTTGGTTCGCCTGCTGGCGAAAAAAGGAATCACTGATCCTATCGAGATCCCAGATATCTCAACCAAAGCGGCTGCACAGAAAGCGCTAGGAATGGATATGGAGAAAATGAACGCCGACAAGAAACACTTCTTAGAAACTGTCGTTCCAAAATGGGATGAAGCCGCAGAGAAACGTGAAGCGAATTACGACTATTAGCCGATAACTACCAAAGGCGGTGATTTCAGTTCAAATCGAGAGTTTCCATACTCTCTATGATCAAAAGCTGCTTTTTAACGCTCTGAAATAGACGTCGTCAATAAATCAAGCCACACTCTATGTGTGGCTTTCTTTTATCTTATTCAACCACTTGAGAGCCAATGGAGAACCGATGAAAACAAAATTAGTCATCACCGCATTGTGTGTAGGTTTAACCTGTGGCATCGCTCAAGCCTCTGAGCGTGCAGAAACGGGATGGGAATGGATTGAACAAGGCGCTTTGATCGTTGATGTAAGAACGCCTCAAGAATTCGCAGATGGTCATTTAGACAATGCGATTAACTATCCTCTCTCTGAGATAGAGCAGCATTTCGCGAAACTCGACAAGAACACTCAAATCGTTCTTTACTGTCGTAGTGGAAATCGCTCAGGTCAAGCCTATCAATGGCTAGAGAAGCAAGGCTTCACCAATTTACACAACGCTGGTGGATTGGTAGAGATGCAGCAAAGTAAATAAGCTCTGAACTTTATTCGTCTTAATAGGAAAACAGAGCTTTAAGCAAGATCGCAGGTTGATCCTAGCAAGCTAATCAGTATAAGGCATTTTATTACAGCATCTGCTTAGCTTGATTGATCGAGTGGATGATTGAAACCCTATCAAGCCCTTGCTGGTTAGAGTCTAACAGCTGAGTCCAAACCTCGATCGCTTGCTCATATCGCATGCTAATGAAGTGATCGCTCGCAATGAGCATCAAGGCTGTACGATCGTTAGGATCAAGCCCCAACGATCGTTTCAGAAGTGTGTTAACCTCTTCCCCCATCGACTGATTATTCGCGTAGTATAACGCCGTTGCTTTTGCAGCAAACAGGCGTGCTACCGGGGTGTTCTCTAGTCGGATAGCGTAGTCATAGCTTGTAACAGCTGCCGCAAACTCCCCTTGCTCAAGATAGACACTGCCAAGCTTAAACCACAACTCTGCTTGGTTTGGATCTTGTTCTAGCTTGCTCTGTAGTTCACTTTGATAATTGGCGAAGGTAACGGGTTGTGATTCAGAAGGCGCAGGCTGTGGCAGATCTTGCTTCATCAGATACCATAAAACACCAGTCCCAAGAACAGCGAACACTGCCAAGCTTAGATTAAGGCGACGTGTCTTTGTGCTGCGACTACTCATAAAGATCATCGAAACGACAAAGAGACTTGTGATTAGGATCGAGATCAACAACCAGTTTTCCATGCATATCTCCTAGAGTGAAACCTTACTTTACCCCTTTCTTCAAAAATATACTTTGATCGAGTTTACGAACCTACCTGACTTTGGTACTGAATTTAGAATATAAAAAAACCGAGCGCTAAGGCTCGGTTTTTATTCATAAAATCATATTTAACGATAGATTTTATTCTGCGTCTGTCTCGTCAGAAGAAGTATCAGCAGCTGGCTGTTCAGTGCTTGCTTCTGGCGCTTCGCCTTCTGCAACTTCACCGTCAACGATTTCAGCTTCTTCAACTTCGTCGATGCGCTGTAGACCAACAACATTCTCGTCTTCAGCAGTACGGATTAGCGTCACACCCTGCGTATTTCGGCCAACTTGGCTTACTTCCGCTACGCGAGTACGTACTAGTGTACCTGCATCGGTGATCATCATCATCTCATCGCCTTCTTCAACTTGAACAGCGCCAACAACTGGGCCATTACGTTCAGAGACTTTGATAGATACTACACCTTGCGTTGCACGACCCTTAGTTGGGTACTCTGCAAGCTCAGTACGCTTACCGTAACCGTTTTGAGTCACTGTTAGAATGTCGCCTTCATTAGAAGGAACAATCAGAGATACAACTTGGTCATCTTCTGGAAGCTTCATACCGCGAACACCAGAAGCAGTACGACCCATTGGGCGAACCTTATCTTCGTTGAAGCGAACAACTTTGCCCGACTTCGAGAACAGCATGATGTCGCTATCGCCGTTTGTGATGTCTACGCCAATCAATGAATCGTCGTCACGTAGGTTAACCGCGATTAGGCCGTTAGCACGTACGTTTGCGAACTGATCCAGAGATGTCTTCTTAACAGTACCGTCGCCAGTCGCCATGAAGATGAACTTATCTTCAGAGAACTCAGAAACAGGTAGAATCGCTGTAATTCGCTCACCTTCTTCTAGAGGAAGAATGTTCACGATTGGCTTACCACGAGCAGTACGACTTGCTAATGGTAGTTGGTAAACTTTCAGACGGTACGTCTTACCACGAGTAGAGAAACATAGGATGTTATCGTGAGTATTAGCAACAAGCAGACGCTCAATGTAATCCTCATCTTTCATCTTGGTTGCGCTCTTACCTTTACCACCACGACGCTGTGCTTCGTAGTCGCTTAGGATTTGGTACTTAACGTAACCTTCGTGTGACAGCGTCACCACTACGTCTTCTTGAGCAATCAGCTCTTCCATGTCGATATCGTGGCTAGCTGCGGTGATCTCAGTGCGACGTGCGTCACCGTAGATATCGCGAACTGCTTCTAATTCTTCACGGATCACTTCCATTAGGCGCTCAGTGCTTGCAAGGATGTGCATTAGCTCAGCGATCTCATCAAGAAGTGCTTTGTATTCGTCTAGAATCTTCTCGTGCTCTAGACCGGTTAGACGGTGTAGACGAAGTTCTAGGATTGCTTGCGCTTGAGTTTCCGTTAGGAAGTACTGACCGTCACGGATGCCGTATTGGTCTTCTAACCAATCTGGACGAGCCGCATCAGTGCCTGCGCGCTCAAGCATTGAAGCAACATTACCTAAGTCCCAACCACGTGAAACTAGGCCAACTTTTGCTTCTGCTGGCGTTGGAGCGTTCTTGATAAGTTCAATAACTTCATCAATGTTCGCTAGAGCCAGAGATAACGCTTCTAAGATGTGTGCACGATCACGTGCTTTTCTTAGTTCGTAGATAGTACGACGAGTCACAACCTCACGGCGGTGGTCTACGAAGCACTTAAGCATGTCTTTCAGGTTGAACAACTGTGGCTGGCCGTTGTTTAGGGCAACCATGTTGATACCGAAAGTCGTTTGCAGTTGAGTTTGTGCGTAAAGGTTGTTTAGAACCACTTCGCCGACTGCATCACGCTTACATTCAATAACAATACGCATACCGTCTTTATCAGACTCGTCACGCAGTGCACTGATGCCTTCTACTTTCTTATCTTTAACCAGTTCAGCAATCTTCTCGATCAGACGTGCTTTGTTTACTTGGTAAGGGATCTCAGTAACGATAATGGTCTCTTTGCCATTCTTCTCTACTTCGATATCCGCTTTTGAACGCATGTAAATCTTGCCGCGACCTGTCTTATAAGCATCGACAATGCCTTTACGACCGCTGATCAGCGCTGCTGTTGGGAAATCAGGACCAGGAATGTAGTCCATTAGCTCATCAATCGTGATCTCTTCATTATTGATGTAAGCCAAACAGCCATCAACAACTTCACCTAGGTTATGAGGTGGGATGTTGGTCGCCATACCTACCGCGATACCAGAAGCACCGTTTACCAATAGGTTAGGAATTTTCGTTGGTAGAACCGCTGGGATCTGTTCTGTACCGTCGTAGTTTGGTACGTAGTCCACCGTTTCTTTATCAAGGTCAGCCAAAAGCTCGTGGGCAATTTTCGCCATACGAACTTCGGTATAACGCATTGCAGCCGCGGAGTCGCCATCGATAGAACCAAAGTTACCTTGGCCATCAACTAGCATGTAACGCAGTGAGAACGGCTGAGCCATACGAACAATAGTGTCGTATACAGCGCTATCACCGTGCGGGTGATATTTACCGATTACATCACCTACTACACGAGCAGATTTTTTATATGGTTTGTTCCAATCATTACCTAGTACATTCATCGCGAATAGAACGCGGCGGTGTACTGGCTTTAGGCCATCACGCACATCAGGAAGGGCACGACCAACGATGACGGACATCGCGTAGTCTAGGTATGAACCTCTAAGCTCATCTTCAATATTTACGGGCGTGATCTCTTTCGCTAGATCGCTCATAGAGCCATTTTCCCTCTATAGTCAGATCGTATTTTTGAATACGTATAAGACCGAAAAATATAACACAAATTTACCTTGTGAGGCATCACTTTCCCTATCCTTTTATCATCTTGTGAGCCTTGTAGCCAATCAATTGATGAGAAATTGCACGTCATCATCATATCTTGCTGAAAGATGGTTATTTTACATCCAACAAATTCGCAAAATTGTAGATCTTCTGGTCAGAGACAAAAGCCAAGTTATAATGCTCACAACTTCATGGATGCATTATTTAACTTGGAAATGCCGATTATGACCAAATCACAGAACGTCGACCCAGCAGAAATCAAAAAATTCGAAGACATGGCGTCACGCTGGTGGGATTTAGAGGGCGAGTTTAAACCTCTCCACCAAATTAACCCTTTACGTCTTAACTACGTGCTAGAGAAAACTGAAGGCCTGTTTGGCAAGAAGGTTCTTGATGTCGGTTGTGGTGGCGGCATTCTTGCTGAAAGCATGGCAAAAGAAGGTGCTGTGGTGACAGGTTTGGATATGGGTAAAGAGCCGCTAGAAGTCGCTCGCTTGCACGCCTTAGAGACAGGCACTAAGCTTGAGTACATTCAGAGCACGATTGAAGATCACGCTGAACAAAACCCACAAACTTACGATGTCGTGACGTGTATGGAGATGCTAGAGCACGTACCAGACCCACAATCTGTGATTACGGCTTGCTCAAAGTTAGTAAAACCTAACGGGCATGTGTTCTTCTCAACGCTAAACCGTAATTTTAAGTCGTACTTGTTCGCGATTGTTGGTGCTGAGAAGCTATTGAAAATCGTTCCAGAGGGCACACACGAGCACGAAAAGTTCATTCGCCCTGCCGAACTCATCAAAATGATCGACAACACACCTCTGCAAGAATTAGGCATTACAGGCTTACATTACAACCCGTTAACGGACACTTACCGTTTAGGAAGTAACGTAGATGTTAACTACATTGTTCACACGAAGAATTTCGCCTAAAACGCGTCGATAACCCCACAAAAAATAATTTAATTTAGACTAATGAAAAAGGTTGCAATTACCATAACTTTGCGACTTTTTTCAGTCTAAATTTCGTGCTCACGATTCCATTTTGACCATTCAGATTCAATTTTGACCTTTGAAAATCCGCCTCCTGTTTTGACCAAAGATCAAGGAATTTTTTTTTATGAGCGCACAAAATTAAACCATAAGCAAAAGGCTAATTTTCTACAATCAAGTGATAGCTAACCTCATCAGTTAGTGGTCACTTACAGTTTTTTTTCATTTACATAGTTATCCACAAGAACTCCCATTTCTTTACCTTGAAAAATCTCCTGCCTCGCACTATCTTGTAACCCAACAAACAAATGACCCCTATATGTTGTGTTTGAACTACAATATATGGGTAGACCAAGATCACAAAGCCGACATGTAATTTACAAAAATTACACAGAAATAGACAAAAACACGGCTTTAATCAGTTTTGTTAGGGAAATTAAGCAGAATGAACCAACAACTTACTGTTACTAAGCGTAACGGTCGCAAAGAAACGATTGATCTAGAAAAGATCCACCGAGTGATCACATGGGCAGCCGAAGGTTTGCACAATGTTTCAGTATCACAAGTAGAATTGAAAGCTCACATTCAGTTTTACGATGGCATCACCACAACTGACATCCATGAGACTATCATCAAGTCAGCTGCGGATCTGATCTCAGAAGAGACGCCGGATTACCAATATCTTGCTGCGCGTCTAGCCGTATTCCACCTACGTAAAAAAGCGTACGGTCAATACGAGCCACCAGCACTTTATAACCACGTTGCAAAACTGGTTGATATGGGTAAGTACGACAGTCATCTACTGGAAGACTACTCTCAAGCGGAATTCGCTGAGCTGGATCAGTACATCGATCACAAACGTGACCTTGATTTCTCATACGCAGCGGTTAAGCAGCTTGAAGGTAAATACTTCGTGCAGAACCGTGTAACGAAAGAGATCTACGAAAGTGCACAGTTCCTATACATCTTGGTTGCTGCTTGTCTATTCGCTAAGTATCCAAAAGACACGCGTCTTGATTACATCAAGCGCTTCTACGATGCTGCGTCGACATTTAAGATTTCTCTGCCTACACCGATCATGTCTGGTGTACGTACGCCTACACGTCAATTCAGCTCTTGTGTACTGATTGAGTGTGGTGACAGCCTAGATTCTATCAACGCAACGGCGAGCTCAATCGTACGTTACGTATCTCAACGTGCTGGTATCGGTATCAACGCTGGTCGTATCCGTGCGCTTGGTTCTGAGATTCGTGGTGGTGAAGCATTCCACACGGGTTGTATCCCATTCTACAAATACTTTCAAACAGCAGTGAAATGTTGTTCTCAAGGTGGTGTGCGTGGTGGTGCAGCAACCGTATTCTACCCACTATGGCACGGTGAAGTTCAGTCTCTACTTGTACTGAAAAACAACCGTGGTGTTGAAGAGAACCGTGTTCGTCACATGGATTACGGCGTACAGCTGAACAAGCTTATGTACTCTCGCCTAGTTCAAGGCGGCAACATCAGCCTATTTTCACCATCTGACGTACCTGGCCTATACGACGCGTTCTTCGAAAACCAAGAGCGTTTTGAAGAGCTGTACGTTAAGTACGAGAACGATCCGTCAATCAAGCGTGAAACAGTAAAAGCTGTTGAGCTGTTCTCTCTACTAATGCAAGAGCGTGCGTCTACTGGCCGTATCTACATTCAGAACGTAGACCACTGTAACACTCACAGCCCGTTTGACTCAGAAGTTGCACCTGTTCGCCAATCGAACCTATGTCTTGAAATCGCACTTCCAACGAAGCCGCTAGCAAACGTAGAAGATGACGAAGGTGAAATCGCGCTATGTACGCTGTCTGCATTCAACCTAGGTGCAATCAACGACCTAGATGACCTAGCAGAGCTTTCTGACCTGGTTGTTCGTGCTCTAGATGCACTTCTTGATTACCAAGACTACCCGCTTCCAGCTGCATACAAGTCAACAATGAACCGTCGTACTCTAGGTGTGGGTGTAATTAACTTCGCATACTACCTAGCTAAGAACGGCGTTAAGTACTCAGACGGCAGCGCGAACGGTCTAACTCACCGTACATTCGAAGCGATTCAATACCACCTATTGAAAGCATCTGTAGAGCTTGCGAAAGAACAAGGTAAGTGTCCTTCGTTCCATGAGACAAACTACGCGAAAGGCCTACTGCCTATCGACACATACAAGAAAGACATTGATCTAGTATGTGAAGAACCTCTGCACTACGACTGGGATGCACTACGTGCTGAAATCGTTGAGCACGGTCTGCGTAACTCAACACTAACGGCGCTAATGCCATCTGAGACATCTTCTCAGATCTCAAACGCGACTAACGGTATTGAGCCACCACGTGGTTTTGTTTCTGTAAAAGCATCGAAAGACGGTATTTTGAAGCAGGTTGTGCCTGACTTCCTAAACCTAAAAGATAACTACGAACTGCTTTGGAACATCGGTTCTAATGACGGTTACCTACACCTAGTAGGTATCATGCAGAAGTTTGTAGACCAAGCGATTTCAGCAAACACTAACTATGATCCAAACGTGTACGAAAGCGGTAAAGTACCAATGAAGAAACTTCTTCAAGACCTACTGACTGCGTACAAGTACGGTGTGAAGACGCTTTACTACCATAACACTCGTGATGGTGCGAAAGATGAACAAGGCGCTGTGGCACAAGAAGACGATTGTGCAGGCGGCGGTTGTAAGATCTAAGCATAAGTAACAAACATAAGAACCCAGAGAAGCCTTCTTCTCTGGGTCTAAAGCATTAACGAGGCCTGTTATATAGGTCTGGAAAGGATTTGAGGCATTCATGGCTTACAGTACTTTTACTCAAACAAAAAATGACCAACTAAAAGAACCTATGTTCCTTGGTCAATCTGTAAACGTAGCGCGTTACGACCAACAGAAATTTGAAATCTTCGAAAAGCTTATCGAAAAGCAGCTGTCTTTCTTCTGGCGTCCAGAAGAAGTTGACGTATCTAGCGACCGTATCGACTACAACAAGCTACCAGAGCACGAGAAGCACATCTTCATCTCAAACCTGAAGTACCAAACGCTTCTTGATTCAATTCAAGGCCGTAGCCCGAACGTTGCTCTACTTCCACTAGTATCACTACCAGAAGTAGAAACTTGGATTGAGACTTGGTCTTTCTCTGAGACAATTCACTCTCGCTCTTACACGCACATCATCCGTAACATTGTGAATGATCCAGGCGTTGTATTTGACGACATCGTAGAGAACGAGCACATCTTGGCGCGTGCTAAAGACATCGCGCACTACTACGATGAGCTAATCAAGCTAACGTCTGACTACCACCGCTACGGTGAAGGTACGCACAACATCAACGGCGAAGAGGTTAAAATCTCTCTGTATGAGCTGAAGAAGAAACTGTACCTATGTCTGATGTCGGTTAACGCACTTGAAGCTATCCGTTTCTACGTAAGCTTTGCGTGTTCATTTGCGTTTGCAGAACGTGAGCTAATGGAAGGTAATGCGAAAATCATCAAGCTAATCGCTCGTGATGAAGCGCTTCACCTAACAGGTACTCAGCACATGATTAACCTGCTACGTAACGGTCAAGATGACTTCTCATTCATGCAGATCGCTGAAGAGTGTAAGCAAGAGTGTTTCGACCTGTTTAAAGATGCAGCAGAGCAAGAGAAAGAGTGGGCAGAATACCTATTCAAAGATGGCTCAATGATAGGTCTAAACAAAGACATCCTTTGCCAATACGTTGAGTACATTACGAACATTCGTATGCAGGCGGTTGGTCTAGGTACAGCTTACCCAGAAGCAACGTCTAACCCTATCCCGTGGATCAACGCTTGGTTATCTTCTGATAACGTTCAAGTAGCACCACAGGAAGCAGAAATTTCATCTTACCTAGTTGGTCAAATCGACAACGAAGTAAGTGCAGATGACTTCGAAGGTTTCGAACTGTAATGCCAACACTGAAGATCAACAAACTCATCACGATTGAATCTAACCCATCTAACACTCTGTTAGAGACCATGGAGCAGGCAGGACTTGAGCCTGAGTACAACTGCCGAGATGGTCACTGTGGCGCTTGTCGCTGCACGTTGGACTCAGGTGAAGTCGAGTACGTTGGTTTTGCTATGGCTTACACACAAAGCAACGAGATTTTGCCTTGTATTTGTAAAGCCAAAACAGAGTTGTCATTGAGCAACGTGATTCACCGTAATAAGCAGAAGCGAGCTTAGTTCGTTCGATCTGTTTCGAATCATGTAAATACCACGGCAATTCGAAAGCTTAAAAAGTACAGACTAAAAAAGGGTTCGCCTCCTCTTGGAATGCGAACCCTTTTTCTATCTGCAGCTATCACTGACTAAACATTATTCAACGACTTGTCACCGAGGCTTCTTGCGTATATCTACAAAGCAAGCAAAGGCCTTTGTTAACGAACGAGGCTCAACGTAACCGACCCAATGTAGCAAGCACTTCTGCACTCTCCACATCCATTGCACTTATCTTGAACAACACTTGGCAATTCACCAGATTCAATCTTTATTGCGCCAGCTGAACACGCAGTTTCGCAGGCATGACAATTCATTTGCATGTAGTTATTGCAGCTATCAGCAAAGTTAGGTTTTAAATCAATGTAAGGCGTTACCGTTTGGTGAAGCGCACCGGTTGGACACACCTCACAGCACTTATTACACATTGAACAGCTGTTGTAGTCCAAATTGAGCTCTGCACTGCCCTCTTGTATCTCAATAACACTATTTGGGCATGCTTGCTCACACAAACCACAACCGTCACAAAGGCGCTCGAACAACACCTCGTCGACAGCTCGTGGTGGCCTGGCTTGTAAGCGCTGTGATTTCTCTTCATAGCTTACCGCAGCTTTCACTGGTTTAGAGAGTCGAGTTAAGAAACCACGTCTATTTGAATTTATTTGCTCAGACATTAATCAATATATAACTTTTTAGTAGCAACGTTTAAATTATATTCAGATGTTAGGTAATTAACCCAATTAATAACATCGATTGATAACTTCTTATAGAATGATAACTCTGATGCTGAATTTAATTTGTACAAATAAGTAGAAGACCAAGTTAATAAATGACACTCAAGCAATTCACGAGCTGAATTTACATTATTATTTTCTAACAAATATGAGTGAGCGAATAACATTAAACCAAATTGATCTTCTGGCTCCCTTAAACCGGTATCCAATTCAATTTGATTTAATTCTAAAAACTGTCGATACGCTACCGTTGACTCGCCAAACACAACGCGGTCTTTATCTAGGTAAACCGAGCCCCACGGCGGAGCTGGCATGTCTCCAACCCCCTCAAACAGACGGCTAAACTCTGCTGCTAGGGCATCTTCCTGTTCGTTTTGAAGTGCCAGTAAGCAACCTTCTGATAGGACTTGGCTTTCTACTAATGCCTGAACAATATCTAATAACTGTTCTTTATTTGTTGCTTGATAAAATAATGAACCTAGCAATTTATGCGTATCAATAATCATTCTTATTTATGCCGTAATTGGTTTAACGACAATGATATAAATATGACGATTAGAATCTTTGATCTATTTTATACATTCGATTCATAATATTTAAATTTAGCCCTTATTTGATGCCAATCAATCAATATTTAGAAATAAAAACACAAAAGACAAAGTACCTATAAAGTACTAGCCATCAAAAACAATAGGCATCTTAGAATGACGAATAAGAAAGAATCTGGGGTAATGAATCTTACTCGAAGAGGCTTCATTAAGGCTTCTTCGGCGGTAGGTAGTGCAGCTGCACTCGCAGGCGGTATCGCTTTACCTTTCAAATCCAAACCAGTAGCAGCTGCGGTTGCTGAGAATGTGGATGAGAAAATCGTATGGAGTGCATGTACAGTAAACTGTGGCTCACGCTGCCCGTTACGCATGCATGTACAAAACGGTGAAATCAAATACGTAGAAACAGACAACACAGGTACTGACGAATACGGTCATCACCAAGTACGTGCATGTCTACGTGGTCGCTCTATGCGTCGCCGAGTTTACAACCCAGATCGCCTGAAGTATCCGATGAAACGTGTGGGTAAACGTGGTGAAGGCAAGTTTAAACGTATTAGCTGGGAAGAGGCTTTTGATGAAGTCGCGGGCACCATGCAACGTCTTATCAAAGACTACGGTAACGACACCATCTACCTAAACTACGGTACAGGAACGCTTGGTGGTACAGTCACTAAGTCTTGGCCACCAGCACAGACGCTGATTGCCCGTCTAATGAACCTAAGTGGTGGTTACCTAAACCATTACGGTGACTACTCAACAGCACAAATCGCGAAAGGCTTGAGCTACACCTACGGTGGTTGGGCAAACAACAACTCTTTCTCTGACTTAGAGAACACTAAGCTTAACATCCAATTTGGTAACAACCCTGCCGAGACTCGTATGTCTGGTGGCGGTCTGATCCACCACTACGTAGAAAGCAAGAACAAATCAAACGCTAGAACGATCATCATCGATCCACGTTACACCGATACTGCCGGTGGTCGTGAAGATCAGTGGATCCCAATTCGTCCTTCTACGGATGCTGCATTGGTAGCGGGTCTTGCACACGTGATGATCACTGAAGACCTTGTCGACCAACCGTTCCTAGACAAATACTGTGTCGGTTACGATGAGAAGACCCTTCCGGCATCAGCGCCTAAAAACAGTGACTACAAATCTTACATCCTAGGTTTAGGCGAAGATGGCGTAGAAAAGACACCAGAGTGGGCTTCGAAGATCACAGGCATTCCAGTTGATACAATCGTTAAGCTTGGCCGTGAAATGGGCACAGCGAAACCGTGTGCTATCCACCAAGGTTGGGGTCTACAACGTACTGCGAACGGTGAGCTAGCTTGTCGTGCAATCGCAATGCTGTCGCTACTCACAGGTTCTGTCGGTGTGTCTGGCGGTTCAACAGGTGCACGTGAAAGTGACATCAACATTCCGTTTGTTCGCTTCCCGACGGTGCCAAACCCAGTTGAAACATCAATTTCAATGTTCATGTGGACAGACGCGATTCACCGTCACCACGAGATGACAGACGTCACTGACGGTGTTCGCGGAGCTGAGCGCCTTAAGAACCCAATCAAGATGATCTGGAACTACGCAGGTAACTGCATCATCAACCAACACTCAGACATCAACAAAACGCACGCGATTCTTCAAGATGAAAGCGCATGTGAAATGATTGTCGTCATCGATAACCACATGACCTCTTCGGCGAAATACGCTGACATCATCCTGCCTGACTTAACCACATCAGAGCAAGACGACTGGTGTATGGACGGTAAAGCATCGAACATGCCTTACTTCATCTACGCGCAGAAAGCGATTGAACCTCAGTTCGAAGCGAAATCTATCTACGAGATGTGTACACAGCTTGCTAAGCGCATGGGCGTAGAAAAAGAGTTCACGGAAGGCCGTACTCAGGAGCAATGGATTGAGCACCTTTACGCCGAAACTCGTAAGAACGATCCAACACTGCCAACCTTCGAAGAGATGAAAGAGCTGGGTATCTACAAGCGTAGCTACGACCACCACTACATCGCTTACGAAGATTTCCGTAAAGACCCTGAAGCGAACCCACTGACCACACCAAGTGGCAAGATCGAGATCTACTCAGAGCAACTGGCTGAGATTGCTAAGACTTGGAAACTAAAAGAAGACGAAGTGATTCACCCACTTCCAATTTATGCGGACTCTTTCGAAGGCCATAACGATCCGCTAGCAGAGAAGTACCCACTTCAGCTAACAGGCTTCCACTACAAGGCTCGTACCCACTCAACTTACGGCAACGTTGCAGAGATCAAAGCTGCTGCGCCACAAGAGTTGTGGATCAACCCAATCGATGCAAAAGAGCGCGGTATTGAGAACGGCGACATGGTCAGCATTTTTAACGACCGTGGTGAAGTTCATATTCCAGCGAAAGTGACACCAAGGATTCTTCCTCGAGTTGTCGCGCTAGGCGAAGGTGCATGGTACGCACCCGATGGTCAGAAGATCGACCATGCAGGCTCTATCAACGTGCTGACTACTCAGCGCCCGAGCCCACTTGCTAAGGGTAACCCTCAGCATACAAACCTAGTTCAAATCAAAGCGATAAAGAAAGCATAAGGTAGGTTGGAATGAAACAATACGGCTTTTACATTGATTCAAGTAAATGCACGGGTTGTAAAACCTGTCAGCTTGCTTGTAAAGATTATAACGATCTCGACATCAAAACGAACTACCGCCGCGTCTATGAATACGCGGGTGGTGGCTTCACTCAAGATGGCGATACCTGGGTTCAGAAAGATGTCTTTTCTTACTACCTGTCTATTGCTTGTAACCACTGTACTAACCCTGCATGTGTAAAAGTGTGCCCTTCAGGCGCAATGCATAAACGCGATGAAGACGGTTTGGTTGTGGTTGATGAAAGTGTGTGTATCGGTTGTCAGCACTGTAGCAATGCGTGTCCTTACGGTGCACCACAATACAATGCTAAGAAAGGTCACATGACCAAATGCGATGGCTGCTACCAACGTGTTTCTGAAGGCAAACAACCTATCTGTGTTGAGTCTTGCCCACTTCGTGCATTGGAGTTTGGTGAAATCAATACACTTCGCGAGAAGTACGGATCTGGTGCGGATGTTGCGCCGCTGCCATCTTCAACCGAAACTTTGCCAAACATCGTGATTAAGCTGAACAAAAATGCGAAGCCGACTGGCGATACCAGTGGTCACCTAGCAAACCCTAAGGAGGTGTAAGATGATTTTTCATGAGTGGTCTTTAATCTTCTTTACGGTGCTAGCGCAAACTGCGGTTGGTGGTTACTTACTGATTGGTGCACGTGCACTGGTACTAGGTCATGACGAAGAGAAACTAAACAGCTACAAAGTTCCAATGTTCATTCTGTGGGCATTAATGGGTCTTGGTTTTATGTTCTCGACAACGCACCTAGGCTCTCCACTGCGCGCGTTTAATGCCTTTAACCAACTAGGTTCAGCTTGGTTGTCTAACGAAGTGTTCTTCGGTGCAGCATTCTTCGCCGTTGGCGGCCTGCAATGGCTACTGTCAGTGGTCAAGAAAGGTGGCCTAGCTATCCAAAAAGCACTGATGGTTGGCGCTATGGTGCTGGGTGTTATCTTTATGTACGCGATGATCAACGTATACATGATCAACACAGTACCTACATGGGACAACATCTACACACCATTGAGCTTCATCATGACAATGGTTGTGGGTGGCTTGCTGCTGTCTCAGCTCGTGATTGTGTTCGCAAACGACAGTCGTTTTACGGTTGACCGTAACATTACGATGCTGGCTGTAATTGCGGTCGCGATCAGCTTGCTTGTGACAGTCGGTAAACTGAACCTAATCGGTGACATCCAAACTTCAGTAGCGAAAGCTTCAGAGTTGGTTGATGGTTTAGGCAGCTATGTGATTCTTCAAGTTGCATTGCTAATGGCAACCTTACTGATTTGGATTCTACCTATGCTCAACAAAGCAAAAGTGAATCCAGTAAATCTAGGCCTAGCATTGGTATTGTTCTTAGCGTCAGAGTTAATCGGCCGTGGTTTGTTCTACAGCCTACATATGACAAGCGGTTTGTAATCACAGACTCGTTATTTGGTTATATAGAAGGCTAGATAAACTAAAGGCCCAACACATATTTAGATGTTGGGCCTTTTTATTTCGTTTTTCTCGCTTTTTTAGTACAAACTTGGCGAGTCAACTTGCATCGTTACTTAATGATGGACGCTGGAATAAACAGCTCTTTCAAACGTTTAAGCGAAGTGAACTGACCAAACATAGGTTTATTTTCTAAGTGTCTACGCAACATGTCTGCAGCAACCGTTTTGATTACCGTTCTAGAGTCTTCTCGATTGTATGAGCGGTGAAACTCAAATACTTGCCCCCACTCACCTGCTGGCGTCGATAACGCTACACTGAAGGTCTTATCTTCAAGTTTGCCAGTCACAAGAGCGAGCTCCGTGGCACACTTCTCTCTTGTCGCTCCAGCTAAGGCCAATGTTGCAGCCAAAGGATCGCTTTTATCAATCTCGCTGCCTTTGCTCTCCGCCATTACCCAAGAGTGGCCAAAACAGTTTTCAAGGTTTTCGTCAGACTGTAACCAAGCAGATAGAGCTCCCTTGGTCGAGACTTCTGACACAGATAAGGTTTTGTGTTTTTCACTCAACAGATGACCTAAATGCTCAACCATTGGTTCATCGACACTCACGACATTGCCTTCCAGCAGCTTATGAACCATCTGAAGCAGTTTTACACGAACCTCAAGGCCCGATTTAGGCCCAAATAGCTTCACTTCGATAAAGGGTAAGTAAGAACGGTAACCTAATTCGTACCCTTCAGGTAACTTAAGCTGGTCTAGAATATCTGAGATACCGGATTCAGAGAGACCGAAGGTGTAGAGCCTGCTACATTCAAAAGCACTGATTTCTGGGTAGCTTCGCGATAGATCCGGTAGAATTTGATCTTTCACCATCTTTTTAAACTCACTCGGGACACCGGGAGTGAAGTAGAAGGTCGCGTCATTAATTTTAAGTTTGAAACCACAAGCCGTGCCGACGGGGTTATCGACGATCTGTGAGCTTTCAGGCAGCATAGCTTGTTTCAGGTTACTGTCTGGCATTTTAGCGCCACGCGCTGCAAACATACTCTCCATACGCTGCAGCCAATCAGGAAAAAGAACCAGTTTTTGATCAGCCGCACTTGCTGCAGCAGCGGCACTCATATCGTCCGTCGTTGGCCCTAATCCACCATTAACGATGACCACATCGTAGTTAAAACTCAACATCAAAAGCTCTTCCACCAGCGCACCCATTTGGTCACCGACAGTGGAACGTTTTGCCAATGCAAAGCCATGTTGATAGAACTCAGCGGACATCCAAGCGGCATTCGTGTCTACAATGTCTCCGTGAAGAACTTCTTCACCTGTACTTAACATTGCGATTTTGGTCATATTTTTATCCCTTGCTGTCATATTAAGACGCTGCATTATTTTTAAAGTGGTCTATCTTCAATGTTTAGGCGTTTAAGTCATTTCACAAGTATTAATGATGTGAAATTTAAGATTATCTTTGAGAAAGCACGCAATTATTAGTTCCAAAAATCAGGCAATTAATAGATAATTGTGACTTCGCTCAACTTATCATTTTTCATGGAGACCCTTGTGGCCAAATCCCCGTTATTAGCAAAGGTTACTGCTGCATTTTCAATACTAATGTCAGCTAACTCGGTTGCAAGCCAATACGATTTCGACCAACCATTCAACCTTTCATATTCGGATGATTGTACTCAAGAGTACTGCGTAAACGAAAACTTGTACACTTACAAGCCTAGTACCAATTACGCACTGAGCGAATCAAGTGAAGAGTACGATTTCTCCATCCAACAACCAAAGCACTTCTTGGTAAGCGAAGAGAAAGACTGGGATTACCTAATGGGTCAAACTTATACCATTCTGGGTCTTAGTGTTGCGACTGTTGGTTTGATGACATTCCTTCCTGAATCCATCACCAAATGGGATGACGACCAACGCGACTTGAGTAAGCTTGGTCAAAAGTGGAAAGACAATGTCTCTGAAGGCCCTGTATGGGACCGAGATGAGCACTTCCTAAACTATGTGATGCACCCTTACTTTGGCGGTGTTTACTACACTGCAGCTCGCCACGCGGGTTACAACGAATTTGAATCTTTCGTGTATTCTTGGACCATGTCGACCTTCTTCTGGGAATACGGCGTTGAAGCATTTGCTGAAGTACCGTCTTGGCAAGACTTATTCATCACACCATTCTTCGGTGCGGTTGTCGGTGAAATGATGCTAGAAGCTGAACAAGACATCCTAATGTCTGGTGGTGAAGTGATGGGTTCACAAACCATGGGTGATGTTTCTCTGTTCTTCTTGAACCCTGTTGGCCATATCCACTACTGGGTGAGCGATGCTTGGGGTGGTGATGCAGAAGTGAACCTGAACACTAACCCTTGGTGGAATAACCAAGACGCCGCGAAGTTTGCTTATGACGCAGGCGCGCCGTACGATTCACAATTTGTTGGTATGAACTTCAAAGTCACGTTCTAAACCAATCAATAAATATCATTCTTTCCTAAAAGCGGCTCTCGAGTCGCTTTTTTTGTGCCCCACTCTTCATTAACTTGTTTTGCGCTACAGCTTAGTTTCAAAAATTGACACAGGTCAAATATTGTTCACCACCAGCTTCTACACTGTTAGTAATACAGATTATCTCGTTATTTCAAACGCTTATTAAATGCGTTTAATTGAATCTTTGGGGGCTGATATGAATAGTACATTTATCGTTAACTTTATTGGTAAGGCATCACCTGCAACCATCAAACAACTCGCGGCAGTCACCCATGAAAATGGAGGCAAATGGCTCATCAGTAAAGTTAACTTTATTGAAGACCAAGTCGCTGGTGTGATCAAAATTGAGCTTCCGGCAAACAATGAATCTACGGTAAAAGAAGCCTTCAGCGCCAATATCGACCTAACCGTTCAGTTCGTTGATGCAGACCATTCAACTCAAGTACAAGATACCGTTCATCACTTACGTTTGGATTCCAACGATCGCGCGGGTATCGTCAACGAGGTCACCCATGTATTAGATGGTCAAGGTATTACGATTCTTGATATGGATTGTCATCGAGTGTTTATCGCCGGTGGTGGTGGTGTGAGCTCAAGTCTGTTTACCGCAAAAATTGCCGTAAAACTCCCACTTGAATTACCCATCCAAGATGTCGTTAACGAACTCGAGACCCTAAGCGAAGATACTCGCGTTATGATTGAGAATTAATCCACTTTCTCCTCCGGTGACACATTGCCGGAGGAGTAAGCCATAACCCACCTTCCCTTTAACCCACCCTATAAATCCCTTTCAACTCTTACGTTACTTACAAAATTCATGTATAAATTCTACTTAAATCATAATTTTAGATAGTGAAACAGGACTACTTAGTTGTGTTTTTTGTTACCATACGGTCACTTTCATCAACTTAGTCACTTAGGTTCATAAATGGATAGATACAAACCGAGCTGGCCTCTCAATGCCGTCTCTGTCATTCTTCTAGCTTCACTTTTTACAGGCTGCCAAAGTGGCCATGAAGATAGCGGTGATTCGACAACCCCAACCGACCCGACTGAACCTCAAGTCGTAGAAATAGATATTCCAACTTCAGTAACTTTTTCAGAACCAAGTTCAGGTTCAAACACTGAGTACATTACCGTTACTCTCACAAGTGCCCTAGCCAACGACTTGACCCTATCCCTTAACACGAGCGATCTGACGACCCGTTCAACGGGCACATTCAAGAATTACGAGCCACTGTCGGCGCAAACTTTTGTAATCACTGCAGGCATAACACAGGCATCTTTGCCACTAGATATCACCCATAACAACCTGTACGAAAGTAATAAGATTTTAACGTATACGATTTCAGCCGATTCAAGCGATAGCTATCAAATTGGTAATGCTCAAGCTTCGGTAACAATCTCAGACAGTGATACAGAACCAACCATCAGTTTTCGAGATGCAAGTAAAACCGTGCTGGAAGGAGATAATGCCCAAAGCTACATAGATCTGAGCAATTATTCTTACGAAGACGTAACAGTTACACTGGAACAAACCGGCATTGCTTCAGAAAATGATTTTACGAGTAATCTAAGTACTCTAACCGTGACAATATCTGCTGAAGAATTAAGTCACCTAGTGCAAGTCGACGCTGTACAAGATGGCTTAAGCGAAGGGGGAGAATCTGTTACCTATACAATGATGAACAGTGGGAACACTACAATTGATAGTTCCAACAATACTCTATCGTTCTATATCCCTGGCGATAAGCAAATTAACGATACTGGATTCGCTACTTATTCAAATGGCTCAGATCACACTCTCGCCTCAGCACCTGATGGATTCACAAACCAAGATGCTGATTACGGGCTAGATACAACCGATGGAAATGATCACTCCGATGGGGAACATGGGTTTAAGTTCACTAAGCTTGACTATAGTGGCAATATACTTGCAAACGATGCTGCAGACTGGGCATGTGTTCGTGATGAGCGCACAGGGGTTTATATAGAAGCCAAACAGAACCCTATCGATTTGCCTTCTCAAGCTGATATAGATACTTGGTTAGAGGCTTATGCTGATGACCCAGATAATAACGCTTATCCTTGGACTAGCGAGTCAGGAACATGGCGAAGCTCTGCATATAGGTATACTTGGTATGACTCAAGCTCGACATCAAATGCTAACGCACCAGGTCATAAAAATGATGAGCTATTAGCAGATGGACCTATATCATCGATGTGTGCTTACTCGACAGTATCAAGCGGTAACCGACGCTGTGACGCAGAAGGGTACTTAGCCAACCTAAACAGCTTTTCTGTCTGCGGAATCAATACATGGAGATTGCCATCTCCGGTCGAGGTTCGATCAATTGTTAACTACAGTGTAGGGACCGAAGCCCCTACTACCGAAAACTACTTCCCATATATGAAAGGTGCAAATGTAGGTGACTCAGCTACCACTATTTATACGCATTCTAGCTCTGTAGCTGGTACTGGTAGTGCTTGGTGCATGGATACTCAAACAGGCCAAGTAAAATTATGTAACAAGGGTACATATCAAGGGATCATCGCTGTAAGTGGAGGCGTAGAATAATGAAACTAAAATACATGTTTGTCCTTTCGCTAATAGCTTCGAGTTCTAGCTTTGCTCAAGATTGCGTAGAAAACCAACCCCTATCACAAGAAGCCGGTCAATTTATTGATCGTAAAGATGGAACAATTTTGGACGTTTCAACCAACTTGCTATGGCAAAAGTGTAATGTTGGCGAAACATATAATACAGACAGTAATACTTGCAGCGGCTCTCCGACAAGCGCTATCAATTGGACTTCAGCTTTGACGAATGAGAACGTTGGAGTTGATGGTTTCAGACTACCCAACATCAAAGAACTCGGGTCTATTGTCAATTATCAATGTGCTAAACCAGCCATCGACTTAGCGTTTTTTCCAAGCACTATAAATGTACCGTATTGGACCAGTACACCGGATGCACAAGGCTTGAATAGTGGCTACTCCGGCTTAATCATTGATTTTACTGAAGGGCAAGAGGTTACAGCAAATTCTAGCGGAATTATGCTTTTACGATTGGTGAAAGACTTCAACCAAACCACCAATTAACCCTTATACAAAAAGAGCAACTCATCGGTTGCTCTTTTCATTTCAATTTACTTTACCGACCATTGCGATAGAGAGCGCTTAAAGTCTGAATAATCGAATTCATTTAGCTTCTGTACTTCGCCACTTGAACGTTCACAGTAGACAGAAGGCATACGTAAACCGTTAAACCAGTTGAGCTTAACCATTGTGTAGCCTGCACTATCTAGAATATGAAGGCGCTGACCGATCTCTAATGGCTGTTCAAAGCTTGCTTCGCAGAACTGATCGCCTGCTAGACAAGAACAGGAGCCAATCACGTAATCATGTTCACCATTTTCGGACGCTTCCAGAATCGACGCCGGCTCATCATAAATAAGCGTATCTAAGCGGTGCGCTTCAGTTGCTGAATCAACAATCGCTGTCTTCTTCACGTTCTCGACGATATCAACCACAGTTACGACCAAATCCGTCGTCTTGGTGATGATCGCTTCACCCGGCTCTAAGTACATTTGAACACCGTGCTTTTCCGAGAAGGCTTTTAACGCCAAACCTAGCTTTTCGATGTCGTAGCCTGGCCATGTGAAGAACACACCACCGCCCATGCTCACCCAGTCTAACTTATCGAGGTATTCACCAAACTGCTCAGAGATTGAATCAAGCAGCCCAATAAACGCATCCACATCTTTATTTTCACAGTTCATGTGGAACATTACACCATCGATATCTTCAAAGATTTCTGGTTTGATGTGGTCAGCTTGCACGCCTAGACGAGAGAACTGACGAGCAGGGTTCGCCAAGTCTTGACCTGCGTAGCTAACGCCCGGATTTAAGCGAAGGCCAATCGACGCCTTGCCTTCAACAATATGTCGATAAGCCGCAAGTTGGCTTTGTGAGTTAAAGATCATTTTGTCACAAATGTCCGACACTTCACGGACGTCATCTTCGCTGTAGCCAACACTGTATGCATGAGTTTCACCGCCAAAGGTTTCATGACCTAATTTTACTTCAAACGGGCCAGAGCTTGTCGTGCCATCTAAATAAGGTTTGATGATGTCAAATACACCCCAAGTAGAGAAACACTTCAATGCCAATACCAACTTAACGCCAGAGATCTCTTTAAGCTGTTTTGCTTTCTCCAGATTGGCGATCAACTTATCTTCGCTGATCATGAAGTATGGGGTTTTTAGTTCTTCTTTCTTAAACGTCATTTTTGTAAACACTCAAGCCGCATCCATAGGTGGAAGGGTAAATTAAACAAGTTTGGTGTGATTTATTTTGATTTTGTCCTGTTCGAACGCAGTGAGTTACAAAATCAAAATAAATGATACCAAAGCTTCAAGGCTATCATCATCGAAAAGGGAACAATCCATGTCCCCTTTTAGTTAGCAATCAAAACAAGAAATCAGTTCTTATTTTTTCAGCTCATGAATCACAGGAAGACCTTGGCCTGCTTCAAGCTCTTGAACATGCCAATCTAGACCGATACCCGGCATAGTTTCTAGGAACGGGTCTGGGTTTAGCTGTTCCATGTTGAACACACCTTTGTCTGCCCACTCACCACGGAAGAACTGAAGTGCAGCTGTGATTGCAGGAACACCCGTAGTGTAAGAGATCGCTTGGTGCTCTACGTCTTCGTATGCCACTTCATGGTCAGCGTTGTTGTAGATGAATACGCTACGCTCTTTACCATCTTTCTTACCTTGTACCCATGTACCGATACACGTTAGACCTGTGTAGCCCGGTGCGAGTGATGTTGGATCAGGCAGTAGTGCTTTAAGAACGTGAAGAGGCTGAACTACAGTACCATCGTGCAGCGTTAGCGGATCTGGGCTAAGAAGACCGATGTCGCGCATGCAGTTGAAGTAGTTTAGGTACTTGTCACCAAAGCCCATCCAGAACTCAATACGTTTTGCTGGGATGAACTCTTTCATTGAACGAACTTCATCGTGCGCCATTGAGTAAACTTTATGAGAACCACAGTTCGGGAAATCAAACTCAAGCATACGAGAGTGACATGGAACCTGTTTCCACTCTTCGTTTTCCCAGTAGAAAGAATCGCCTTGAATCTCAAGCATGTTCGTTTCTGGATCGAAGTTAGTTGCAAACTTCTTACCGTGGTCGCCAGCGTTAACGTCCATCACGTCAATCGTGTCAATTTCATCGAACAGGTGCTTAACCGCGTAAGCAGCAAATACTGAAACCACACCTGGATCGAAACCAGCGCCAAGGATACCCGTGATGCCTGCTTCAGCAAACTTCTCACGGTAACCCCACTGCCAATCATAAGCTTGTGGTACCTGCTGACCTTCAGAACATAGGTCAACCGCTACTGACGTATCTAGGTAAGATACTTTCGCTTGGTAACACGCTTCCATGATCGCCATGTTTACCCATGGAGGACCCGCGTTGATTACTAGGTCAGGCTGAACTTCTTTGATTAGAGCAACAAGCGCATCAACGTCATCCGCGTTTACAGCGCGCGCTTCTAGTTTCTTAGTTGAATCTTTCAGGTTGTTTTTACCCTTGATCGATTCGATGATCTTCTCACACTTCGCGATAGTGCGAGATGCGATAGTGATATCACCCAGTACGTCGTTGTTCTGTGCTGCTTTGTGTGCAACAACCCAACCTACGCCACCTGCACCAATTTGTAGAATTGCCATAATATTTATTACCCTTGTTGTTCTGCTAGCTCAGCCGCTAGATTATGAATTTTTGCAATTAGAGACTCGAAATCCGCCATGTCTAAACACGGATTCAAAATGGTAAATTTCAACGCGCTCTTACCATCAACCATGGTTTCACCAAGTACAGCGACACCGCGAGTTAATGCCTCTAATCTTAATGTTTGATTAAACGTGTCTAAATCCATGACATGGCTATTAACGGCTCTAAACAGCACTGTCGACAATGCTGGCTCAGCTAATAGCTCAAAACCTTCGTGGTTTTGAATAAGGTCGGAGACCTGAAGTGTTTGTGCCAAAAGGTGATCATACATTTCACCTAATTGCGACTGCCCTACACTCTGCATCGTCATAAAGACTTTTAGTGCGTCAAATCGTTTGGTCGTCGCGATCGATTTATCAACCAAATTTGGCAGTTCATCATGCTCACGGTTCAAGTAGTCAGCATGATGCAGTAAAAACTTGAAGTTTTGCTTATCTTTAAGCAGCAATGCACCACAACTGATTGTTTGATAGAAGAGTTTGTGGAAATCAACACTCACCGAGTCCGCTTTCTCAATCCCTTTCAGACGTGATTTATGACTGCTCAGAATCAAAGCACCACCGTAAGCACTGTCAACATGGAACCACAACTCTTGCTGCTGAGCGATCTGAGCAATTGATTCCAAATCGTCAATTGCGCCGTGATCGGTCGTTCCAGCCGTGCCCACAACCGCAAACGGAATCAAACCTTCTTGTTTCAGCTCAGCGATTGCTTGCTCAAGCAGTTCCGTTTTTATGGTACCGTTATCGTTAGTATCAACACAGCGTACTGCATTTTCGCCCAATCCTAACAAAGAAGCGGATTTTTGGACAGTGAAGTGAGACTTTTTAGAGCATAGAATACGTAATTTTTTCGCGTACTCTGGTAGGCCAAGTTTTTGAATTGAATGATTATCGACTTTATCAGCGATCCAGTCGCGTGCTAGCAGCAGGCCCATTAGGTTACTTTGAGTGCCACCGCTGGTGAAAATACCATCACTCTCTGAACCTAACTCATACTTGCCACACATCCAGTCAATCACCTTCTGCTCAACATAGGTAGCAGCGGATGCTTGGTCCCACGAGTCCATAGATTGGTTTAGTGCAGCAATCATTGATTCAGCAGCAACAGACGCCATCAAGGGAGGAGTATGAAGGTGTGCAATGCAATCAGGGTGTTGGACAAAGATGGAGTTCTTTGCGACTAGGTCTGCGGTGTCTTCCACCACATCCACTAATGAACCTTGAACGTTATCAAGGTCTACTGCATTAATTGCAGCTTCTAGTAGCTTAGGCTCTAGTCCAGAGTATGGTGCGTCCACTTGTTCGAACACAGACTTCATTGCTTGCGTGGTTTGGTTTAGAACCTTTTCAAACTCGTCGCTGCCACCTGCACCGGTATGAATGAAGTGTTTCTTCCATTCACCGTTGGCACTGCCGCTTTCAACATAGCTACCACCAGCTGCAAGAATCGCTTCTTCCATCACGCGTAGTGCAAAATCAATCTGTTCGAAAGAGATGATCATTGGAGGAAGGAAACGAATAACCGAGCCTTCACGCCCGCCCTTTTCGACCATTAGGCCACGTTCAAGTGCTGCACGTTGGATTTTAAGGGTTAGGTCGCCGTCAGCAACGGGTTCCCCAAAGCTGTTTTTCTCACCGTTCGGGTTTTGAATTTCAACACCAAGCATCAAGCCTTTGCCACGAACCTCAGCGATACAGTTAACGCGTTGTTGTAACTTCTCTAGGCCGTGACGAAGATATTGACCAGCGATATTGGCATGTTCAACCAGGTTGTCTCTCTCGATAATTTCTAGTGCTTTTGCACCCGACACCATCGCCAGTTGGTTACCACGGAAAGTACCGGTGTGTTCACCCGCTTTCCAAGTATCAATGCTCTTATCGAATACAAGCAAAGACATTGGTAAACCACCGCCAATCGCTTTCGACAGACATAGGATATCTGGGTTGATACCTGACTCTTCAAATGCGAATCGATGACCAGTTTTACCCACACCACACTGGATTTCATCAAAGATAAGAAGGATGCCATGCTCATCACAGATGCGTCTTAAACCACGTAGCCAAGATGCCGGAGCAGGAATAACACCGCCCTCGCCTTGGACAGGCTCAACAATCATGGCAGCAGGCTTCATGATGCCCGCTTCATCGTCAGCAAGTAGACGTTCGATGTATCGAAGGCTTGCCTGAGCACCTTGCTCACCGCCAAGACCGAATGGGCAGCGCAGGTTGTATGGGAACGGCATAAAGTGAACATCAGACATCAAGCCGCTACGACGCGCTTTTGTGCCCAAGTTACCCATCATGCCCATAGTGCCGTTAGTCATACCATGGTAAGCACCACGGAACGCAAACATGGTGTTACGACCTGTCGTCTGCTTCGCTAATTTAATCGCGGCTTCAACCGCATCGGCACCAGAAGGTCCACAGAATTGAATCACTGAATTCTCAGCAAAATCCTGTGGTAAAAATGCTTTAACGCGGTTAATAAACGTCTCTTTGGCTTGAGTCGTAATATCCAGCGTTTGATAAGGCAGACCAGAATCAAGCTGAGCTTTTAGGGCTTGATTGATTTCTGGATGGTTGTAGCCGAGTGCAAGTGTACCTGCGCCCGCTAAACAATCCAGAAAGATTTGTCCGCGTGTATCTTCAACCAGTGCGCCATATGCACATTTTATTGCAATCGGTAGACGTCTTGGGTAAGAGCGAACTGCCGATTCGTTTTGCTCTTGTTCAAGCAAAATAGCGTCTGGAGTAAGATCATAAGTGCCTTCAACAACTGGAACTGAAGTTGAAAACGAGTGTGCGATAGTATTGGTATCGACTTCAAAGGCGGTAGTCATAAAATTTCCCTTGAATGTATTCATACTCCCTCCTAACAGCACATTGTTAGAAGTGAGGTATAGCTGTACGCCCGCGTAAGTCAAATGACAAACACGACAAAACGCCGTCTAAAGACAGCAAAATTTAACTAGCGTAAAATCAAGGTTCAGTAATGCTACTGTTTTGAAGGATCGGGCAAAGGTGGAGTACCGGCCCAATTGGATGTGAAAAGCTGATTCGCAGTGTTGTGTTAAGTGAGTTCAATGTTGGGTTTCCCATTAACATGGCATCTAGCGCCATAAGTATCCCGTCTATCAGTTAAAGAACTAACTGATACCTACCCTACGCAGTGTCACAATCAGCCTGAATGGTCACTGCGCGTATCCCCCAGAAGCAATCGTTGTCCATTCCGAGATTGGGCGGGAAGGTAACATAATTTTTAATACACTATCAATAGTTTTTAATTTTAGGACTATAAATACGAGGCTTAGAAAGGGTCACCATCCATTTGAAGAGATCCCCGGCTCGTTCGTTCCTCACGACCGAGGATGACGGTGTGAACTCCCAATAACCCGTCATTCCCTAGAGCGAGGAACGAGTTCATAGGGAATCTCCAACAGTGCGCGGATTCCAAACATCAGAATGTGAAAAGCCCGAACAGTAATGTTCGGGCTTTTCAATTTGGAGCGACGCGGCCGGCTAGGACACGAGGTCAACTCGTGACCTAATGGCTAAATAACTTTAAGATCTCCCAGATGCAAAAAAGGCTCACCGTTTCCAGTGAGCCTTTTTCAATTTGGAGCGACACACGAGGTTCGAACTCGTGACCTCAACCTTGGCAAGGTTGCGCTCTACCAGCTGAGCTAGTGTCGCATTTGCTAAACAATGTTTAGACTTTATAGATGGTGCCCCGGGCCGGACTTGAACCGGCACAGCGCGAACGCCGAGGGATTTTAAATCCCTTGTGTCTACCAATTCCACCACCAGGGCACGCAATTCTTTATTGCGATGCCGTTACGATTCGTAAACACCATCTTAATGTCGATGCCAATCAACATTACAAAATTTGGAGCGACACACGAGGTTCGAACTCGTGACCTCAACCTTGGCAAGGTTGCGCTCTACCAGCT
>NZ_JAHGAJ010000047.1 GCF_030248535.1 Vibrio sp. D404a
ATGGGCGGTGGCGGCGGCTTCGGCGGCGGTCATGGTGATTTCGGTGACATCTTCGGTGACGTGTTTGGCGACATCTTTGGTGGCGGTCGTCGTGGCGGTGGTCAAGCGCGTGCACAACGTGGCTCAGACCTACGTTACAACATGGAACTGACTCTAGAAGAAGCAGTTCGTGGTGTATCAAAAGAGATTGAAGTTCCAACACTGGTTGAGTGTGACGTTTGTGATGGTAGCGGCGCGAAGAAAGGCTCTTCAGCTCAAACCTGTGGCACATGTCATGGTCACGGCCAAGTTCAAATGCGTCAAGGCTTCTTTGCTGTTCAACAAACGTGTCCAACGTGTAACGGTAAAGGCAAGATCATTAAAGACCCATGTAACTCTTGTCATGGTCAAGGTCGCAAGCAGAAGACTAAGACACTTAACGTTAAGATCCCAGCAGGCGTGGACACGGGCGACCGTATCCGTCTATCTGGCGAAGGCGAAGCGGGAGAGCAAGGCGCTCCAGCAGGCGATCTATACGTACAAGTTCACGTAAAAGAGCACAACATCTTCGAACGTGACGGCAACAACCTTTACTGTGAAGTGCCTGTAAGCTTCTCTATGGCGGCTCTAGGTGGTGAAGTTGAAGTTCCTACACTAGACGGTCGTGTAAACCTGAAAGTGCCAGAAGAGACACAAACGGGCCGTATGTTCCGTATGCGTGGCAAGGGCGTGAAAGGCGTTCGTGGCGGCGGTGTGGGTGACCTAATCGTTAAGCTAGTGGTTGAGACGCCAGTTAAGCTAAGCTCTCGTCAGAAAGAACTACTGCGTGAGTTTGAAGAGACATGTGGCGGCGAGGCGGCTAGCAAGCACAAGCCAAAGTCTGAAGGTTTCTTCAGCGGCGTTAAAAACTTCTTCGATGACCTAACTAAGTAATTAGGTGATTGATGTCTTAAGTTATGGATACTTAACTTAATGACGAAAATAGAAAGCCTGCTCATGTAGCAGGCTTTTTTGTCTCTCAATTATGATTCTTTGTAAGTTTCTCTCTGTTTATCTTCAACTGAAATCCTCACCACACTACATCCAGCACGCTTCTGGATATTCGACATTAGCGCTGTTTAATGTCAGTACTTTTGGTGTTTGTCCATCAAAACAGTCATCTTTATCTTGCCCTACACTCGACTGGGGCGTCGCTGTAATCGTATAAGCGGCTGAGGCTGAACTGGCGACACTGAACACAAAGCGACTTGCGTCGGTATCACAGATTAAGCAATCACTCCCAGAAACAATCCCACTCCAGTCATAGCCGCTGTCGTAGGTGGCTTCTAACTCTAGTTGAATGCGCGCGATATCGGCGAGTGCACTGGTGCGATGCCCAGTCAGTACGTGATTGGTGTAGCTTGGATAGGCAATCGCCCCCAAGATCCCGATGATGGCAACCACAATCAATAACTCGATCAATGTCATTCCTTTTGTGCGTATGTTGTTGCTGTTGCATATATTTTCTCGAATCATCACGAGGACTTCCTTTTCACTTGTCAGGCTATTTTTCTCTGGTGATAGCATCGGTGCAAGATTAAATACGGTTACGCAATACGTTACATAGGAATTTGGGAAATGACTCGCGGGTTTACGCTTCTAGAGCTGCTGATTACTGTCGTGGTACTTTTAGTACTGTTGGCTGCGGCTGCCCCGAGTTTTAGCTCTCTGTTGGCGTCTTCCAAACTTCAAAGGCTCGCCCCTGAGGTTCATGGCTTCTTGGTGACTGCGCGCTCGGAAGCGATTGCCCGTAATCAAGAATTGCACCTGCTATTTTTGGTTTCGAATGTTTTAGGTGCGATTGAGGATTCAGAGGGTGAATGGGATTTGGTTGTGAGTACTACCGCTTCGTATGTTCCAGATAATGTGGTGATGCACCTTGATGGCTCAGCCTATCGAGATATCAAAGTGTCGTTCAGCTTTTTAAATCAGAATTCAATCTCGATTGACGGAGTAAGGGGGCGTTTTATCAACGGCAACGTCACTATGGCTTCGGTGAGTGCACCGTCTGAAGAACTCTCGGTTAAAGCATCAAACACAACAGGGCGCATTCGGGTTTGTAGCAGCGATCCAAACAGCGATGGGCGCAATAGCATTGGTCACTATGGTTATGAGATCTGTAATTAAGTCTACTCAAGGTAGCACCTTGGTTGAGATGATGGTGGCCTCTGCAATCGGTGCGATTGTAATCGGGACGATTGGTAGTGTGTTCATCACTAACCAGCGACTTAGCTCAGAGAAAAGCCTAGAGCTGCTCCTTTCACAAAACTTGTTCTCCACGACTCAAATGATGAAAGAAGAGATTTGGCGTGCTGGATATAACGCCGATGCTGGCCAATCGCTAAAGTTGTCTGGGGCATCAAATACAATTTATACCCAGCAAGTCAGTGCTGATGAGGCTTATCTTGGCTTTGTGTATCTGCAAAATAGTGCCTCGTCTGCTTACCGAAACATTGTTTATCAGTTCAAAGACAACAAGCTCAACTATTGCCTAGGAGAATCAACTGAGCTTTTGGCTATCAATGAAAAACCATTCAGTAATATAAGCGGAGACGTGACGATGACGTGTCAAAGCTTGTTCTTCGAGCGACAAATTCAGGTAGATGCGTTTTCTGTTTCTGTCGAAGACCTATCCAGCAGTCATACGAGCTCTCAAAGGGTCGACATGACACTTGAGGCGTCGTTAGTGAATGCGGATCAGAGCCAGCAAGTGATGACATCCGTTGTACAAAGGAACTGGCAATGACGAGCAATCAGCAACGAGGAGCGATAACGCTTCTGTTAGTCAGTATTTTGCTAGTTGGTGTGCTGATCGTCTCTCTTGGCAGTTTCAAAACTACCTATTATCAAATCAAGCGGGCACAAAATGAGGTCCAAGCGCGCAAGGACCACTGGCAAGCAGAAGGGGGATTGGAGTGTACGTTTAGTTATCTACGCGAAACGGGTAAACAAGTCTCAGACATTGTTGGGCCATCGTCTCAACCTTCGGAGTTTATCGATTGGTGTAGTCCCTACGATCAGCAGCCAAAGATCACTACGCGCAATGGTACAGTAAGTGGTAGTCATGTTGTCGAAGCGGCTCTTGATCGTTATCGAGTGACTAAAACTTTGCGGGATAGCTCTTTACTCGGAGCAGGGGCGATTCAATCCACGGGTCCTATCGAGGTGATTGGTACTCTAACCCTCCAACCAACAGCCAAAGAGACGCCAATCAATGGCAATGAGCATGAGTGCATCAGCATCTCTTTTGGCGACCTTTTTACCTATCAATATGACTCGACCCATGGTGATTCAGGGCAGGTATTAGGCTTAGAGGTAAAAGACCCAAGTGTTGATGGCCCATTCTCTGGCTTTGACGGTGTTTGTCACCCCGACTACAAAACTGAAATCGCCAAAGGCGCAACGGGTACAACTTATTCGATCTATGCGCCTGATTACTATCAAAAAACCAATCCAGCGCCGTTCAAGAAAGACTTCAATCCAGACCCGAATCTTGACCCATTCTACTCGTTCTTTGGCATACCAAAAACAGAGCAGAACATTCTCGAACTCTCGCAAGATTCGGACAAGTTTAGGCAAATTCAACTACTCAACCCAACCGACTGTGGCAGTGAAATCATGAATCATTTCACTGCCGGGCAAACAAAGGGGCTTTGGATTGAAGGCAACTGTCATATCAATGCGTCAGTTGCAGCCAATCTTAATGCTGCTCAGCTTCTGGTGATTCACGACGGCGCTTTTGCGTTGAATGGTGCGATGACATACAACGGCGTGATCTATCACCTTGTCGATTACGCCGATAGCACAACCAAATCGCGTATTGATGACTTTTGGGAGTCGATAACCACTTCTTCGACACCCAGTGCGTTTACACCGTTTGTTAAACCACTGAATGATCCCACGGTGGAGAAAAAAACAGTAGGGATCCAATTTGCCTCAGGGCTACCCGCTGGTGGACTTATCTTTGACGTAAAGGGCGGGATATCGACTATCGTGGGTGATATGGATCTCTACTATCGTTCAAATGCTAACCCAATTGATCCACCCTCAATTTATCAATGGAAAAAGGGCTCTTGGAATGACTTCTAACCAAAGCGGCTTTAGCTTACTTGAAGTGCTTATCTCTTTTCTGTTGGTGGGCGTGGCGGCGTTGGGTATGGTCAAGTTGCAGACCTATACTGAGCAGAAAGCGGATTATGCAATTCAGAGTGTGGAAGCACTGCATTTTGCTGAAAGGCAATTGGAGTATTACCGTACTCGGGCGAACAATGTTAGTGGGGCTGTGGGACTGATTCGTTTCTCGGAACTTCATCAGTCGGATCACTGTCTCAACACCGATAGCTCTAATCCGTTATCTGGTTTATCAGGCTCTGAATACTCACTCAGCTGCTCTGTCGAAAACGCCGATGGTGCTTTGTCGGGTGCTTTGCGTAACATTATTGTCACCGTTGCATGGCAAGATCGAATGAGTCAGACGCAACGCATAACGCTCAAAACTATGCTCTCTAAATACAGTGAATTTGATTGATTCACTACGCAAACGTTTAACCGAACTCTTTTCCCTATCGCCTCAATATTGATAATTTTCACTCCTCGGACATTGTTTACGTGCTAGTTAAAAAACTGTATATGGAATGGTGTTTTTTGTGTTTTTATCTTGTTGCTGCTATATGGTATTTTTGCAAAATATGTCTCCATTTATGGAATTTTAGGTGGAATCTTGTGCTTTTTTGGGGTGGTTTTAATAGAATATGTGCTGTACCAATAGGCCCTGGTCAACAACTATATTAGGCCTAAATAAAACAACATCACATATGGAGTTACCATGAGTAACCAAGCAGTAAATAAAGCACCTGCTCCTGAAAAAATCAGTGGTATGGATCGCTTTCTAAACTTCATTGAACGCGCCGGTAACAAGATCCCAGATCCTGCGATCCTGTTTTTCTGGGCACTAGTTATCGTATGGGTATCATCTGCTCTTTTGTCGAATGTTTCATTCGATCTAATTAACCCTCGTACGGGTGATGCTCTAGAAGTCAACAACCTACTTACTGGTGAGGCTCTAGCGAGTTTCCTAGCAAACATGGTAACGACATTCACAGGCTTTGCACCGCTAGGTATCGTATTGGTAGCTATGCTAGGTGTTGGTGTTGCTGACTCTTCAGGCTTCATCACTACGGGCCTAAAGAAGATGCTGAACTTCACACCAGCTAAACTTCTAACACCAATGCTAATCCTAGTTGCTATCGTTTCTCACACAGCAGCTGACGCAGGTTACGTACTGGTTATTCCACTAGGTGGTATCATTTTCCACGCAGCGGGTCGTCACCCTCTAGCGGGTATCGCAGCGGCGTTTGCTGGTGTATCGGGTGGTTTCTCTGCAAACTTCATCCCTTCTGGTATCGACCCACTGCTAGCTGGCTTCACACAAACTGCGGCAAACGTTCTTGACCCAGACTACGTGATCAACCCACTAGCGAACATTTTCTTTACTGGTCTATCTTCAATCATCATTGTTGGTATTGGTTGGTACGTAACTGAGAAGATCATCGAACCTCGTCTTGCGAACACACCTGTTGATGAAGATGCTGAAGAAGCACCGGATCTAGGTACCTTCACTGCGATTGAATCTAAAGCATTCAAATACGCGGGTTGGGCAATGGTTGCTGGTATCGCACTATTGGTTGCGGCTCTTATCCCAGAAAACTCTGCACTTCGTTCTCCTGAAGGTGAGCTGACGGCGTTCTCTGCACCAGTAATGAAGTCAATCGTTCCATTGATCTTCATCCTGTTCATCATCCCAGGTATCGTTTACGGCCGCGTTGCGGGTACGTTCAAGAACAGCAACGATGTTATCAAAGCGATGTCTGACACAATGGCAACGATGGGCGCATACATTGTAATGTCGTTCTTCTGTGCACAGTTCCTATCTGCATTTGGTCAATCAAACATCGGTACAATGCTAGCGCTTTACGGTGCTGAAGGCCTGAAAGCGATGGACTTACCGGGTGAAGCGACAGTTGTTGGTATGATCCTTCTAACTGCAGCAGTTAACCTTCTAGTTGGTTCTGCATCAGCTAAATGGGCTCTGATTGGTCCAATCCTAGTTCCAATGCTAATGGCGGTTGGTATCTCTCCAGAGCTATCTCAAGCTGCTTACCGTGTGGGTGATTCAGTATCTAACATCATCTCTCCACTAATGGTGTTCTTCCCACTGGTTGTTGTTTACTGTCAACGCTACGTTAAGTCGACAGGTATCGGTACACTGGCTTCTCTAATGATGCCGTTCTCTATCGCAATGCTGATCGGCTGGTCAATCTTCCTACTAGGTTACTGGGCACTAGGTATCCCACTGGGTATTCAAGCACCATACACTTACACAATGTAAGATTGAACTAAGCGATATTAAGCTTTATTGATTCCTAAGCCCGCACTGAAAAGTGCGGGCTTTTTTCGCTCTATTTTTCAATCTTTTTTATATCAAAAAGCAAGGTACTCAGCTTATACTCCAGATCACGGCTATTTGGTGGCCGGTACAAATTAGGAAATCCCATTCATCATGAAAATTCTGCTTCTGGTAGGGTTAATTGTTTTAAATGGTCTGTTTGCCATGTCAGAGATTGCATTGGTAGCAGCAAAAAATAGTCGCTTAAAGCGTTTAGCTGAAAAGCATCGTTCTGCACAGGTCGCTCTAGACCTAAAAGAAAACCCAACGCGGTTCCTTTCTACAATCCAAATTGGTATCACGGTTATTGGCTTGCTTAGCGGTATTGTCGGTGAAGCCACACTATCAGCCCCACTTGCTGTGCAATTAGAGTTGTGGGGGCTGGACGCAACTCAGGCAAACATACTCTCGACTGCGGTTGTGGTTGTTGGTATCACTTACTTTGCGATTGTCATTGGCGAACTCGTACCCAAGCGCTTTGCACAGTCACAAGCGGAAACCATCGCGGTATTGGTTGCACTGCCTATTCATTGGCTCTCTAAGCTCACTACGCCATTTGTGTTTGCTCTGTCTACCTCAACAGAGGGTATATTGAAGCTTATGGGACGCAATGGCAGCGAAGATAGCGTCACTGAGGATGATATCTATGCCTTGGTTAAAGAGGGCTCAGATACGGGCGTTATAGAGCGTGGCGAGCAAGAGATGATCCGCAATATCCTGCAGTTGGATGATCGACTGGTGAGTTCACTGATGACACCTCGTCGCGACGTCGATTTTCTCGATATCGAACAGCCAATTGAGGTGCTGCTGAAAAAGATCAAAAGCTCCAAGCACAGCGTCTTTCCAGTCTGCCAAGAAGGCATGAGTAAGGTGCTAGGCACAGTGTCAGCAAAAGCTCTGTTGAATAACAGCCATCAGCTGAGTCTGCAGGTGATTATGGGATTATCCAAACCGCCTATTTATCTCCCTGAGTCGATGAAAGGCTTACGCTTACTGAGCTACTTCAAAGAGTCGGGTACGCAAATGGCGTTTATTGTCGATGAGTATGGTGATGTTCAAGGCTTGGTGACCCACTACGATGTGCTTGAAGCGATTGCAGGAGAGCTTTCAAGTAACCCGAATGACCTTTGGACGGAGCAAACAGCGCAGGGCATGCTGGTGGATGGTCTGATTCCGATCAGCGAGCTTAAGAATCGCTTAGACCTTTCTGAACTAGAAGGTGAGGAAGAGGGCTTTCAAACACTCAACGGCATGATTACTTGGCTCATGGGCCGCTTACCTGAAGTCGGTGAAGTGGTGCAGTGCCAACAATGGTCATTTGAAATTGTCGTCGTAGAGAACAACCGAATCACGAAAGTGAAGGCCTTACCGTTAGAGCAAGAAGTGGGCGAATAGTACATTTCTATTTTCGATGATGATCAAATAAAGGTATGCTCAGCGCATGCCTTTTTTGTTTTCTGGAGTTTCGTTTGTCTGACCATCAATTTACATCGCAAGATGAAGCCTTTATGCGTCGAGCTATGGAATTAGCTCATCAGGCAGAGCAAGAGGGTGAAGTCCCGGTAGGGGCGGTTTTAGTCAAAGGTGGTGAAATCATTTCAGAGGGATGGAACCGATCTATTGGCAGCCATGATGCGACTGCACATGCAGAAATTGAAACTCTGCGTAAGGCAGGCCAAACATTAGAAAATTATCGCCTATTAGACACAACCCTATACGTAACGTTAGAGCCATGCCCAATGTGTGCGGGAGCTCTGTTACATAGTCGCGTGAAGCGCATTGTGTTTGGTGCGCCAGATCTGAAAGCGGGCGCAGCAGGAACCGTTCTCAACCTCTTTGATAGCCAAGCGTCTTATCACTATGCCGATGTTGAACATGGGCTGCTAGAAGATGAATGTCGAGCGCAACTACAGGCGTTCTTTAAAAGACGTCGTAAAGAGATCAAAGAGAAAAGACAGCAAGAGAAGCGTGAACAAGCTCAAGACGACAGCAATTAAGCGTGAATATTGGATTGTCGATTGTTGAAGGTGAGTTGAAGCGAAGCAGTGGATTCTAGCGACTCAAGGTTGTTTTAAGCAAACATCTAATGTGATGCGGAGTGATGGACAGGCATGCAGTGAATCAGTTATGACTGGATCGGTTAGATGTTTGCTGAACGCTAAACCTAGAGCATTTGTACGAAGGCTCGATTTCTCCAAATAACTTTCTTTTTGTTGTTTGCTAGCATGCGTTTACGGCGATTGGCCGCCACGGTTTTATAAAGGCGCTGTGAGCGTAACTTACGTTTCATCTATTAGCGGCTTCCTATTCTCAATGTTAGCTTTGTTACCAGCTAAAGTTATTGTTTTCCCCTTAAACAGCTTACTCAGGGGCTTATTTTGACGTGTCTTTTCACTGCACACATCTTATAGGTCAGTAGCGTTTCATTTTTATGACAACTGACGCTAATCATTCTTCATATTTATGGCAATCGCTAGGGCTTTTCAAGTAACAAAGGTGAGTTGAGTGATGGTTGTAACAGATTGTCTTTACGATTCAGCTACTCAGTAACCTATTGAACTATAGATGGCTCTGTTGACGCTTATTAAATCCACAAACACCGGCCAATTAGCCGGTGTTTTTCATAGAGGCGATGCTCAGATAGCTTCTTTGTTTACTGTCACAGCAACATCGATGTTGCCACGCACTGCATTTGAGTAAGGGCAGATCTGATGAGCAACACGAGTCAGCTCTAATGCTTGTTCTTGTGGAAGGTCTAGCTCAACTGCAAGGCTCACCGTTAAGGCGAAACCACCAGATTGGTTTGGTCCAATACCGACCTCTGCCGTTACAGGAGCATTAGTTAGCGCAACTTTGCCTTCACGAGCAACGTGCAAAATCGCGTTAGAGAAACAAGCTGAGTAACCTGCAGCAAAGAGTTGTTCCGGGTTAGTGGCAAGCCCTGTTCCGCCCATCTCTTTTGGATACGCCAGTTCTAATTCTAGTAGGCCATCGTTTGTTTTTACCTGCCCGTTACGACCAGCCAGTGCGGTTGCTTTTGTTGTGTAGAGTGTAGTCATATCGTTTCCCTTGTTATTTTGAGTTGTGTGCAATTCAATTGCTTGCAATTTTATGTCGAATTAAATCATGAATGCAACTATATTGTGCGCAATTTATTATTTAGGTTTGCACGAGTGGAAACTAAGTAGAGACAGATATGAGTCATGATGATCCGTTGTTATTAGACAATCAGGTGTGTTTTCCTTTATACAGCGCAGCAAACGCCGTTATTCGAGCGTATCGTCCTTTGTTGGATACGTTAGACCTCACCTACTCACAATACCTGGTGATGATGGTGTTATGGGAGCAGGATGGTGCGAGTGTCAAAGACATTGGCTCGCGGCTGCACTTAGATTCTGGAACCTTAACACCACTGCTCAAGCGGTTAGAGACAAAGGGCTTTGTTGTAAGAGGGCGTTGTGAGCAAGATGAACGTGTTCGCGTGCTTAAGCTGACTGAAAGTGGTGCCGAGTTAAGGGCGAAAGCGAAATCGATTCCAGAGCAGATGAAGTGCAAACTGACTCTGGAGTTGGATGAATTACTGGCATTGAAGAGTTTGTGTGAGAAAGTTCTTGAGAAGCTGAGCTAGTCCGTAAATAAACAAAAAGCCACACAGACGTGTGGCTTTCGCATTTAACTACCTTTTGATTAGCAGGGAATCGAAATTTACTGCTCGTTTTACTCTGAAGTACTTGCTTCAGCTGCCGATACCGCACCGCTAATACTCGAGTCTGCACCGGAAATAGCGAGAGGCGGAATAACCACTAAGTCTTCCATTGTTGCTTCTTGCTCTTCTTCAATACGCTTGTTCACATGGCCGATAATACTCTGGTAATAACGGCGAATGTTCTCTACATAGTTTTTGGCTTCGTCACCACGAGCATAACCGTAACGCGTCTGGCTGTAATACTTCTTCTGTCTTAGCAGAGGTAATCTATCTTTCACATCACTCCATGAGTCAGGATCACCACCTTGCGCTTTAGTCAGACGGCGTGCGTCCATCATATGGCCATAGCCGACGTTATACGATGCAAGTGCAAACCAGATCTTCTCATGCTGCGTGATCGAATCTGGGATACGATTGACGATGCGGCGTAGGTATTCAACACCACCTTGTACTGACTGTTTTGGATCCAAACGATTGGTCACTCCAACACTTTTTGCGGTTGGCAGTGTCAACATCATCATTCCTCGTACGCCTGTTGGTGATTTCGCGACTGGGTTCCAGTGAGATTCTTGGTACGCCAATGCGGCAATCAAACGCCAATCAAACTCTTGCGAGTACTCTTGGAACAGTGGCGACCATTTTGGAAGCTTACTATCGAGGGCGCGAATAAAGGCGCGAGTATCTACATAATCGAAGCTGCCGATGTGACCGATGTATTTCTCTTCTAAGGTAGCCAGCTCACCAGACTGTTTCAGGTTACCGAAGAACTCAATCAGCAGCGCATATAGGCTTTCATCTTCGGATTTCTTCAAATACCAAGAGATCGGTTGGTCTTCTGTGAGCTCAAACGCCAACGCAAGATCGGGATAGAGGCGTTGTGCTAGTGAGAGCTCGATTGAATCAGCCACAGTAAAACGCAACTCGCCCTTGGATACTTGTTTTAGAAGGTCGTTGATGTCGGCATTCCCAACCGACTCATAGATAAAGTCTGGGTTGGATTGTTGCAGCTGATTTAGAGTAGGTTCAAAGTGAGATTCTTCAATCACCACAAGAGCTGGGACTAGCCTATCGTCTGTGGTCGCGAGCTCTGTGCTTTCTTCTTCATTTTGTGCTTTTTCTTGCTGCTTAACGAACTCAGCTTGGCGTTTATTCTCAAAATCAATCAGCTGTTCAAGATTGCGCGGACGCCATTGGCCTTTCTTATAGACCACTTGTTGGCTCACGTAGTAGTAAGCTGGTGCAGCACGGTAGCCGCGTGTGTGCTCATTGTTCTGGGTTAGGCCTGTAGCGATAAGGTCGATTTCGCCCTTTTGAAGCGCAGGGAAAAGCCCAGACAGACGATAAGCAGGCTTCATTTCTAACTGCACGCCTAATTCTTCAGCAAACTCTCGCGCCAATTCATAATCAAGACCAGCAGGACCATCGGGGCCAATATAGTAAGAGAGTTGGTTGTTGAGCGTGCCGACTCTTAATACGCCGCGTTCTCGGATCTGTTCCAAGTCGCTTTTCGGTTCCGACTCAATTTGACAGCCCGCTAAGCCCGTAATGGCGATCGCGATGAGGAGAAATTTGAATGAAAAAATGCGCGTAAGTGTATGCATCAAAATGAAATCTCAAAAAAGTGACTTCCCTTTATATCAAACCGTTTACTCACGGCAAAGTGACTTTGGGTAAACAGAAGTAAAAGTGGCGAAAATTGCAGCAAAACTAACAATTGCCAAGAAACATGAAAAAAATAACGCAAACGGTTGCTTTTGGTGTTACGTCACAAAAAGAAATGCTTTATAATGCGCTCGCATTGAAGAGGTGCAATCGGCATAAGTTCGAAGTAAAACAGTCTAACCCACTGAATTTATTCCAATATCACCTTAATCAACTGCATAAGAGACCTAAGCACATGAGAATTTTGCGTGGCTCCCCAGCTCTATCTGAGTTTCGTGTTAACAAGCTTTTAGAGCTTTGTCGTGAATTAAGCTTACCTGTAACAGGTATTTACGCTGAGTTTGCTCACTTTGCTGAATTGACAGCAGACCTAGACGCGTCTGAAGTTGAGAAGCTAGAAAAGCTACTGACTTACGGTCCAACGATTGAAGAGCATGAGCCTGAAGGTTTATTGCTGCTTGCGACTCCACGCCCGGGCACTATCTCGCCTTGGTCTTCTAAATCTACTGACATCGCGCACAACTGTGGCCTTGATAAAGTGGTACGCCTAGAGCGCGGTACGGCTTTCTACATCGAGACATCAGCAGATCTTTCTGAGCTACAACTGGTTGAGCTAAAAGCGATTCTTCACGATCGCATGATGGAAGTTATCTTCACTGACTTTGAGTCAGCACAAGCACTATTCCAAGTGGCTGAGCCTGCACCTGTTGCAGACGTTGACCTATTAAATGGCGGTCGTGCTGCGCTTGAAAACGCAAACGTTACCCTAGGTCTTGCTCTTGCAGATGACGAAATTGAATACTTATACGACAGCTTTGTAAACAAGCTAGATCGTAACCCAACTGACATTGAACTAATGATGTTTGCACAAGCGAACTCAGAGCACTGTCGTCACAAGATCTTCAATGCAGACTGGACTATCGACGGCGTTAAGCAAGAGAAGTCTCTGTTCAAGATGATCAAGAACACATTCGAAACCACACCAGAAAACGTGCTGTCTGCTTACAAGGATAACGCAGCAGTAATGGTGGGTTCTGATGTAGGTCGTTTCTTCCCGAACCCAGAAACTCGCCAATACGGTTACAACCAAGAGAAAGCGCACATCCTAATGAAGGTGGAAACGCACAACCACCCAACAGCTATCTCTCCTTGGCCAGGCGCATCAACTGGTTCTGGTGGTGAAATCCGTGATGAAGGCGCAACAGGTATTGGTGGTAAGCCAAAAGCAGGCCTTGTTGGTTTCACTACATCTAACCTACGTATCCCTGGTTTTGAACAGCCATGGGAAACAGATTTCGGTAAGCCGGGTCGTATCGTTAACGCTCTAGACATTATGCTAGAAGGCCCACTAGGTGGCGCGGCGTTCAACAACGAATTTGGTCGTCCCAACCTTCTTGGTTACTTCCGTACTTACGAAGAGAAAGTGAACTCTCACGCAGGTGAAGAAGTTCGTGGTTACCACAAGCCAATCATGATTGCTGGTGGTATGGGTAACATCCGTGACGAGCACGTTCAGAAGAAAGAGATCCCAGTTGGTGCAAGCCTAATCGTTCTTGGTGGTCCTGCGATGAACATCGGCCTTGGTGGCGGCGCGGCATCTTCTATGGCGTCTGGTCAATCAGCAGAAGACCTAGATTTCGCTTCAGTACAGCGTGAAAACCCAGAGATGGAACGTCGTTGTCAGGAAGTAATCGACCGTTGTTGGCAGTTGGGTGACGACAACCCAATCGCATTTATCCACGATGTGGGCGCGGGCGGTATCTCTAACGCACTTCCAGAGCTGGTAGACGATGGCGAACGTGGCGGTATTTTCCAGCTACGTGACGTACCAAACGATGAGCCGGGCATGAGCCCACTTGAGATCTGGTGTAATGAATCTCAAGAGCGTTACGTAATGGCAGTTGCGCCAGAGAATATGGAAGCATTCGATGCAATCTGTAAGCGTGAGCGCGCACCATACGCTGTAGTCGGTGTGGCAACAGAAGAGCGTGAACTGAAACTAGAAGATTCACACTTCGACAACACGCCAATCGATATGCCAATGGACATCCTACTAGGTAAAACACCTAAGATGCACCGTGATGCGAAGACGCTAAAAGCGAACAACCCTGCGGTTAACCGTGACGGCATCGAGCTAAATGAAGCGGCTGAGCGTGTTCTACGTCTTCCAACAGTTGCAGAGAAAACATTCCTTATCACTATCGGCGACCGCTCGGTAACTGGCCTAGTGGCGCGTGACCAAATGGTTGGCCCATGGCAGGTTCCAGTAGCAAACTGCGCGGTAACAGCAGCAAGCTACGACACTTACCACGGTGAAGCGATGTCGATGGGGGAGCGCACGCCAGTGGCTCTACTAGACTTCGGCGCATCTGCTCGTCTAGCGGTTGGTGAAGCAATCACTAACATCGCTGCGACTAACATCGGCGATATCAAACACATTAAACTGTCGGCTAACTGGATGTCTCCAGCGGGTCACCCAGGTGAAGATGCAGGTCTTTACGAAGCGGTGAAAGCAGTTGGTGAAGAGCTATGTCCAGCGCTTGGTCTAACTATCCCTGTGGGTAAAGACTCAATGTCTATGAAGACCAAGTGGGAAGAGAACGGCGAGCAGAAAGAAGTAACTTCGCCACTATCTCTAATCATCACAGCGTTTGCTCGTGTAGAAGATGTTCGTAAGACAATCACACCTCAGCTTCGCACAGATAAAGGTAACACTAGCCTAGTTCTAATCGACCTAGGTAATGGTCAAAACCGCCTAGGCGCAACAGCACTAGCACAGGTTTACAAGCAGCTTGGTGATAAGCCAGCAGACGTAGACAATGCAGCGCAGCTAAAAGGTTTCTACGAAGGCGTTCAAGCGCTTGTTGCGAACGACCAAGTTGTGGCTTACCACGATAAAGGCGATGGCGGTCTATTCGTAACGCTAGCTGAGATGGCATTCGCAGGTCACTGTGGTGTTAAAGCTGACATTGCTCACCTAGGTGACGATGCACTAGCGGCACTATTTAACGAAGAGCTAGGTGCAGTACTTCAGGTTAAGAACGATGATCTAGATTCTGTTCTTTCTACTCTTGCTGCAAACGGCCTAGAAGCGTGTTCACACGTGATTGGTTCAGTAGAAGCGTCTGATGAGCTAGTGATTACTTCTGGCGACACCGTTGTTCTAGAGCGTAACCGTACTGAGCTGCGTACTATCTGGGCTGAGACGACGCACAAGATGCAAGGTCTACGTGATAACCCAGCATGTGCTGACCAAGAGCACGAAGCGAAGAAAGATAACTCAGACCCAGGTCTAAACGTTAAGCTAAGCTTCGATGTGAACGAAGACGTTGCTGCACCATTTATCGCTGGTTCTATGATAAACAAGGGTGCTAAGCCTAAGATGGCAATCCTACGTGAGCAGGGTGTTAACTCTCACGTTGAGATGGCAGCTGCCTTTGACCGTGCTGGCTTTGAAGCGACTGATATTCACATGAGCGACATCCTAACGGGTCAAGCGGTTCTAGAAGAGTACAACGGCCTTGTGGCTTGTGGTGGCTTCTCTTACGGTGACGTACTGGGCGCTGGTGAGGGTTGGGCGAAATCTATCCTGTTCAACGAAGATGCACGTAACCAGTTCGAAGGCTTTTTGAAACGTGAAGATACTTTCTCTCTAGGTGTGTGTAACGGTTGTCAAATGCTGTCTAACCTGCGTGACCTAATCCCGGGTGCGGAATACTGGCCACGCTTCGTTCGCAACGAATCTGAGCGTTTTGAAGCGCGTTTCAGCCTAGTTGAAGTTCAGAAGTCTGATTCTGTATTCTTCAACGGCATGGAAGGTTCTCGTATGCCAATCGCTGTGTCTCACGGTGAAGGCCGCGTAGAAGTTCGTGATAACGACCACCTAAACGCGATTGAAAACTCTGGTACTGTTGCTCTACGTTACGTGGACAACCACGGTAACCCAACACAACAATACCCGAACAACCCAAACGGTTCGCCAAACGCTATCACAGGTCTAACAACGACTGATGGCCGCGTGACTATCATGATGCCTCACCCAGAGCGTGTATTCCGCACGGTGGCAAACTCTTGGGCTCCAGAAGGTTGGGGTGAAAACGGTGCTTGGATGCGCATGTTCCAAAACGCACGTAAGAACCTAGGTTAATCTGACTTAGTTTAATACGCATCTTGGTTGGTATTGCACGCTAGCCAAGTTCATCGGGAAAAGTTCAAAGCGCAGGTCGAAAGGCCTGCGCTTTTTTTTGTCTAAAATTTCTATCAAGGTGTCAGTTCTCTCTCTTTGCAGTTTGCTGTTCTAAAAAAATGCACTAGGCTAAAGGTTGTGGAATCAATTTGTTAGGCCAGTATCTCGCTCTGAGGCATATCTGTAGTTCGTCGCAAGAGGTAACGAGCCTGAACCAATCGCTATGGCACAAGAGGGAACTATGAAAACAACAATTACTAAAGCAGTTGCAGTGGCAGCTGTTGTGATGTCTTTGGCTGGTTGTGTCGGTAGTAATGCCGTCACTGGGAAACTGATGAAGTTTAACGTCGAGGTCGTTGATAACCGTTATGCACGTGCTGGGGTCAACTTTTTACTAGCGCCTGTTTACGCGCTGACAACCGCAGCGGATTACATCGTCTTTAACTCATTGGAGTTTTGGACGGGTAAAAACCCACTCACGGGTGCTCCGCATATCTTCGATAGTAAAGTCGATACCATGATTGATGTGAATGATAGCTTGGATGACTCTCTCAAAGAGGCGCCGGTTGCTCCGATCACTTATCAACGTCAAATCCAGTCTGGAGAAATGCAGCAAATTGATGAAAATACCATTCGTATGGACATTACCTACAACGATGGTGAAAAAGCGGTATTGATGGGCGTGCGCGATGGCGATAACGTCAGCTACTACCTCGATGGCGCACTGGTCTCTGAAACCTCAATTCAAGCGCTAGAGCAGCTAGCGGCTGAGAAAGTGTAATGCTTTCAACTTGATCAAGACAAAAAAAAGCCGCTGGATTTAACCCCAGCGGCTTCGTATTTTCTAGCATCTAGATTAGTTGTTGCTGTGCAGCTCGCTGTTTAGTTCAACCGCTGATTTGTTAGCAAGACATTCAATTTGACCAGTCACTGAGTTGCGACGGAATAGAAGGTCAGAAACGCCAGCTAGGTCACGAGCTTTAACGACTTCAACTTCTTGACCAGAAGAATCAAGCATGCGTACTTTAGAACCCGCTGTTACGTACAGGCCAGATTCAACAGTACAACGGTCACCTAGAGGGAAACCAAGACCCGCGTTTGCACCTAGCAGTGAGTTCTCACCGATAGAAACGACAACTGTACCGCCGCCAGACAGTGTACCCATGATAGAAGCGCCGCCGCCGATGTCAGAACCGTTACCGACAACAACACCAGCAGAGATACGGCCTTCAACCATGCTCACGCCAGTAGTACCCGCGTTGAAGTTGATGAAGCCTTCGTGCATTACAGTTGTGCCTTCACCTACGTGTGCACCTAGACGAACGCGAGACGTGTCAGCAATACGAACACCTGCTGGTACTACGTAATCAACCATTTTCGGGAATTTGTCTACGCAATCTACAGACAGAGCACGACCTGCTAGACGAGCTTCGATTTGACGGTCAGCTAGCTCTGGAAGATCGATAGGACCTTCGCTTGTCCATGCGATGTTGTGCAGAAGACCGAAGATACCGTCTAGTACTGTGCCGTGTGGCTGAACTAGGCGGTTAGAGATAAGTTGTAGCTTTAGGAAGCCTTCAGCAACAGAGGCTGGTTTCTCGTCAGTTGCAAGAACAACAAGAACAAGTGGTTGCTCAGATACTGCTGCTTTCTCTGCGAAAGATGCGTTTGCTGCATCGTCGTTTGCTGCGAATGCTTTCGCCAGTTCTGCGCTTTGTGCAGCAGAGATTTCGGTAGCTTGGTTGCCTTCAGTATAACCTGCAACTTCAGCCACAGCTGCTACAAGAGCATCGCTTGGGTTTAGAAGTGGGTTAGGGAAGAACGCTTCAATGATTTTATTGTCGCGGTTTTTGGTTGCCGTACCAAAGGCTAGTGAAAAGTAAGCCATGTTGAATCTCCATGTGTTGAGTCTTGGTTTTGCTATCTATTTAGTGTTGTTCGCGTAGTGAGCAGCACGAATAGCAAAAGTTAATTTAATTGCGTTCATCATAAAGAGAGCGCCCTCGTTATGAAAGGGCGCGTGGGGAGAAAGTCTGTAAAATGATATTGCTTGTCTTTTTAGCGATAGTTTTCTGCAATGAGATAAAGACCAATATCGAGTAATTTACCGGCAGTAGATGGGCTAATCGCGATTAGATAAACAGCGCTTTATAGGCTTGTTCGATGCCTTCAATCAGCATTTGCATACCGATGACCGCTAGGATCAGCCCCATCATTCGGGTAATTACATTAAGTGCACTCGGGCCAACGGCTTTAACAAAGCGTTCGCCAAACACAAACAGAATATAGGTGAGTGTACAGAGTAGGCCGAAGGCAACGATGGTTATGATGGTTTCATAGATGCCTTCGGTGCTGGCGAAGTTCATTGCGGTTGCTATCGTACCTGGCCCGGCAAGGATAGGCATAGCCAGGGGGGAGACTGCGATACTCAGCGCTGCATCTTGTTGGGCGTCAGAGTGAACCTTCTCTTTAGCTTTGCTATGGGTGGAATCGCCCTGCAGCATGTGAAATCCGATCAAGAACACCAATATGCCACCTGTTATTCTGAGCGCGTACAGCGTGATACCGAACAGATCAAAGATCAGCTTGCCAGAAATCGCGAAAGTGCTGACGATGATGAAGGCGATAAACACCGAGCGAAAAGCGATGGATTTGACGGTCTCTCTGTCGTTGTCTCCAGTAAGCCCCAAGAAGATTGGCGTGTTGGCTATCGGGTTCATGATGGCGAAGAAACCCATAAAGACCGTGATGGTGTGAATGATCAGCTCTTTCATATTATTCCCTTAATAAAGATGGAGTTAACCTGTGTTACTCATCTGAGAATAGATAGTAGACCAAGTTGAGAACAAAAAATAGCCAGTATAATTACTGGCTATCTGTTTCGCGTTATTGTTAGTGTTTTTATATTAGTTGTAGAGGCTAAGCGGCTTGGCTCACCGCGACGGCTAGTGCCACCGTTGCTCCTACCATGGGGTTGTTACCCATACCGATGAAGCCCATCATTGCCACATGGGCAGGTACAGAAGAGCTACCAGCAAATTGGGCGTCAGCGTGCATTCTGCCCATGGTATCTGTCATACCATATGAGGCAGGGCCTGCAGCAACGTTGTCAGGGTGCAAAGTTCGGCCTGTGCCACCGCCTGAAGCGACTGAGAAATAAGGTAAGCCTTGGCGAGTACGCTCTGCTTTGTAGATACCAGCAACTGGGTGTTGGAAGCGCGTTGGGTTGGTGGAGTTACCCGTAATACTGACATCTACTTGTTCACGGTGCATGATAGCAACCCCTTCACGTACGTCGTCGGCACCGTAGCATAGGATCTCTCCGCGAGGACCTTGTGAGAAGCGACGACGCTCGGTTTCAACAAGCTCTCCGGTTTGGTAGTCGAACTGAGTACGAACATAGGTAAAACCATTAATACGTGAGATAAGGTAGGCGGCATCTTTGCCTAAACCATTTAGAATCACTTTGAGTGGTTTGCTGCGAGATTTATTGACGTTGAGTGCGATTTTGATTGCCCCTTCTGCTGCAGCAAATGACTCATGACCAGCCAAAAAGGCGAAACAGCCACTCTCTTCATTAAGCAAACGCGCTGCGAGCGCACCATGGCCAATACCCACTTGACGCTGCTCTGCCACGCTGCCTGCTTTGGTGTAGGCTTGTAGCGCTTCACCGATAATGTTCGCTGCTTGTTCTGCGCTTTCTGCATGACGATACAGCGCCAATGCTGTGCCTAACGTGTAGGCTTCGGTTGCACTATCAAAAGCGATAGGTTGGGTGTCCATCACGAGTGCTTTTGGATCTACATTGCGCTCTAAACAGTATTGGTAAGCTTGGTCGAGTGACTCTAGGTTCATTTCAGCCAAAACGCGAGTAACAGATGGGTTATTAAGTGTGTTCATAGTCTGATTCCTCTTTGGCTATTAGTGTTGACGTGGGTTGATGGTTTTTACGGCTTCATCGAAGCGACCATAAGTGCCAGTGGCAAGTTCAGCGGCTTCAGCGGCAGGCGTACCTTGATTGATGGCCTTCATCATTTTTCCAAGGTTCAGGTATTGATAACCAATGACTTCGCTGTGATCGTCGAGTGCTAGCTGTGTCACGTAGCCTTCAGCAAGCTCCATGTAACGAACCCCTTTTGCGGTTGTCGAGTAACTGGTGCCGACTTGACTGCGCTGTGTTTGACCTAAATCTTCCAGTGCGCTCCGATTTCTAGCCCACCTTCAGAGAACGCCGACTGGGTACGTCCGTAAACAAACTGCAGGAATATTTCACGCATTGCCACGTTAATCGCATCGCACACAAGGTCTGTATTTAACGCTTCAAGAATGGTTTTCCCAGAGAGGATTTCTGCTGCCATCGCAGCCGATTGAGTCATACCTGAACAACCAATCGTTTCGATGAGTGCTTCTTCAATGATGCCGTTTTTGACGTTCAATGTGAGTTTGGCTGCACCTTGTTGCGGAGCGCAGGCACCAACGCCATGACTTAAACCAGAGATAGCAATCACGTCTTTTGGACTGACCATCGCACCCTCGACAGGAATGGGTGCAGACGCATGGAGATCGCCACGTTGAATCGGGCACATGTTTTGGATTTCAGAGGAATATTGCATAACGTTTTCTCACTAATAGAGTCAATTAAGACCTAGGACATTGAGAAAACAGGACGTTGGAAAGAGGTGTGGCTAATTTCACTACAGATCTTGCGTATCGTGACACCAGAGTAAAGGAGCGAGTTGAGCTCGCCAAAATGGTGGGTATTACGATACGTCCAACAGTGTTACCTGTTTTCGATTCTGTAGGAGTCATTAGCACGGTTCGAAATGAACGGGCGGTTGAAGCAACAATGCTTAGGTGGAACCCCATCACCTGAGGGTTATAGATTAGATCTAAATCACACTTTGGTGCAAGTGAATGTTTAGAGCGATTTTAACTATAAACTCGGCTTATTATATTTCGATAGGTATAAAAAAACGCCAACTGCATACTCTATTCAGAGTTGTCATTGGCGTTTTTAGGAGAGGTATCAGCGAGTTATGCTGCGTCTTCTTCCGCGTCTTCAACCGCTTCAAGCTTTTTAGCTTTCTTAGGCGCTGGTTTGCGCTTAGCACCAAGTGCGTAAAGAACTTCTTCTTTGTTCTTCGCAAGGTACATCGCAAGCTCTTCTTGCTTGCCTTCGTCTTCTACTAATTCGCTTTTGCCCAGTAGTTCAAAAAGCTCATCAGCCATATCCAGCATTTTGTCGTATGCGTCAGCTTCGGCTTTAGAGGTAAAAGTCATTTTCTCTTCTCCGTTGCGTTCCACCACGTACTTGACGATAACAGCCATGGTTAATCCTCTAAGTTTGATAAATTTTACTGGCTTTTTATACAGTTTTAGTGACTAAAAGTCCAGTTGCCCACCCTGATAGAAGTGTCAATCTTGATGTGCCGCCCACTCTTCGCAATAACTCATAAAGGATTTGAGAAGTGGGCTCTGATATTTGTCTTTGTGTACCAACATCCAAAAGCGGCGCTTCATGTCCAGAGGTACATTGATGACCTTTACACGACCATCCTTAATTGCAGGCTCAGCCGCCAATTTTGAAAGGCAGGCTAACCCCAATCCAGCAGAGACAGAGTTGATGATCGCTTCGGTGGTGTTGAGCTCAAATGACTCATACCAATGCTCGATACGTGGCGCGACGGTTCGAAGGAAAAACTCACGGGTACCTGATCCGGATTCTCTTAGGATCCAGTGACTGCGTTCGAGCTCTCGTAATGGCACAGAATCGACTTGGACAAGCGGGTGATTGGCATTGGCGACAATACACATCTCATCACTACTGAACTGGCTAGAGATCAGTTCGGGATGTAGAGTCTTACCTTCAATCAGAGCGATATCGAGCTCATAATCAACCAGCTTCTGGCAAATTAGAGCACTGTTATTGATAAACAAGCTCTGCTCTTGATGTTGAGTATGTTCACGAAAGCCCGAAAGAATAAACGGTGCGACTTGATTGCCGATGGTGTCGCTGGCCCCCACTTTGAGTAGGCCACTCAAAGGTTGATCGTCCCTGAATAGGGCATCAATACTGGCTGCGCGATGCAGTATCTCATCAGCAAGTGGTAACAGCTTCTGCCCCTCTTGGTTGATGATCAAGCGGTTGTTAACACGGTCGAAGAGTGAGTGGCCGAGCTGCTTCTCCATCTCTCCAAGTGCCATACTCACCGCCGCTTTCGACAAGAATAGCGCCTCTGCGGCTGCCGTCATTGTCGAGTGTTGGGTGATGGTGACAAATACTTTGAGTTGCTTTATTGATATATTAGCCATCGAAATTCTATCAGCCTGTGATTGAGTGACTTGGTGTTCAGAGTAATTGAACAGTTGTTATATATAATTGGATATAACTTAACAAGGTGCAAGCGTATTATGGCCTCAACAAGCTGATAAGTTCACAAATACGTGAATGAGACCGAGAGAGGCTGACATGATTCAACGACTAAAATACAGATTAACAGGTGCTCCAACTCCTATGGCAGGGTTAGCACTGGCGATTGCGAGCTTAGGCTGGTGTTGGGATGGCGTATTGGTATCTCAAGGTCTATTGCAGACTCCGGGCTTGGTTCAGTGGATTAGCGCGGCTATTGCTGGCGTTCTATTGGCTGTATTAGCAGTCAAGTTCCTGATTCACGGTCATTTATTACGTGAAGATCTAGCGCACCCAGTCGTCGGCAGTGTTGTTCCGACATTCGCGATGGGCTGTATGATTGTGTCTGCGTCACTGGATCCTATTTCAGTGTTCTTAAGAGAGTTGGTTTGGTTGCTTTCTGTTGGCCTACACGTAGTGTTTCTGGTGAGCTTCCTGTATCACCGCGTTAAAGAGTTCGAAGTGCATCATATGGTGCCAAGTTGGTTCGTTCCGCCAATTGGTATTGTGGTTGCGGATGTCTCTTTCTCAGGTAACCCAACACTTGAACCTGTAGCGCATGCCACACTTGTGTTTGGTTTGATGATTTACGCTGTGATGCTACCTATGATGATCTATCGTTTGATGTTCCGTCATGAAATTCCAGATGCAGCAAAACCGACCATTGCTATTATGGCGGCTCCAGCGAGCCTATCTTTGGCTGGCTACCTAACAGTAACAGCGGCACCTTCACCTGTGATCATTGGTATATTGTTTGGTATTGCGGTATTGATGACCTTCATCATCTACTTAGCGTTCTTTAAGCTGCTTCGTTTACCATTTAGCCCAGGTTACGCAGCGTTTACCTTCCCAATGGTGATTGGTGCAACAGCGCTGTTTAAACTTGCGGCGTGGATGCAGAACGTGAATATCGACCTTGAGTATGTGAATCAGGTGTCCAGCCTTGCGTACCTAGAGCTTATCGTGGCAACGCTGGTGGTGGGTTATGTAGCGATGCGTTACTACATCAACTACAAACCACATCGCTTGATGAGTACTGTTCATGGCAGACTGTAATTGCTTATTCGCTGAAAAGATAAACAGACGTTAAGTTTTCAGTATTTCATAAGCTTATATTCCTCATCCAAACTCAGCACTTATGCTAATCTGGCTGTATATTGTGGCAAGATTAGCGTGAGTGCACTTTGTTTACTGTTTACCATTCCAATAAAGTTGATACTTTAAAAATCCTCCTCGTTCACTTGATTAAGAGTGATCCTCTGGCGAACCCATTCGACAAAGAACAGATCTTGGTACAAAGCCCGGGTATGTCTCAATGGTTGAAGATGGAGCTGGCCAAAGAATTTGGTGTTGCAGCAAACATTGATTTCCCTCTGCCTGCGACCTTCATCTGGGAGATGTTTACTCAAGTCCTTCCTGATGTGCCAAAGCGTAGTGCTTTCAACAAAGAAGCAATGACATGGAAGTTGATGAGTCTTCTTCCCGCTAAGCTTGACCACCCAGATTTCTTGCCACTGCAGCGTTACCTAGAAAACGACGCCGATAGCTCGAAGTTGTATCAACTGGCTGAAAAAATTGCCGATATCTTTGATGGCTACTTGGTGTACCGCCCTGAATGGATGGCGGCGTGGGAAGCGGGCGAGCCCGTTGCTGAACTGCAAGATGCAGAGGGCAACCAAGAGCATCCTTGGCAGCCGATTTTATGGCAAGCGCTGTATGAGCAGACCTTATCTCAAGGTCAATCCAAGTATCATCGTGGTAACTTGTACCATGACTTCATTGAAGCGCTTTCTCAGCAGAAAGGGCAGTTGTCACACTTGCCTAAGCGACTCTTCGTGTTTGGTATCTCATCGTTGCCACCGCGTTATATGGATGCCCTTAAAGCTATGGGTGAGCATATTGATGTCCACCTAATGTTTACGAACCCGTGTCAGCACTACTGGGGCGACATTCGAGACAGAAAATATCTAGCAAGAGTTGAAGCGCAGCGTCGTAAGCAGTTTGCACTGGTCGATGGTTTGCCTCAGTTAGAGGGCGAGGTGTCACCATTAAAAGATGGCTTTGAAGCCAACGTCGAAGATGAGCTGCATACCAGCCAAGCGGTGGGTAACAGTTTATTGGCATCGATGGGTAAGCTTGGCCGTGACAACCTATTTCTACTGTCGCAATCTGAATGTGAAGAGCATGAGTTCTTCATTGATGTTGAACGCGATAGTCTGTTGCATCAGCTACAAGCGGATATTTTAGAGCTCGAAGAGCATCAAGATGATCATATTCTAGATTCAAGCGCTCATAAGCAGAGCATTACACTTGGTGACCGCTCGCTGACGGTTCACGCGTGTCATAGCCCAATGCGTGAAGTGGAAGTGCTTCACGACCAGTTGCTGGCAATGTTTGATGCCGATCCAAGCCTAAAGCCACGCGATATTATTGTGATGGTGGCAGATATCAATGCTTACAGTCCCGCCATCCAAGCGGTATTTGGTAATGCGCCGGGTGAGCGCTATATCCCTTACTCCATCTCGGATAGAACCGCCGATCAAGAAAGTCCTATCTTAACCGCCTTCATGCAGCTGGTGGCTCTGCCTAAGAGTCGATGCCTTGCTTCTGAATTACTTGAACTGCTTGAGATCCCAGCCATGATGGCGCGTTTTGATATTGATGAGTATCAGTTCGAACAAGCTAAGCAATGGGTAGAAGAAGCCGGGATTCGCTGGGGGGTGGATGGCAGCACGGCGACCGAATTTGACCTACCTGAGACGCAGCAAAATACGTGGTTGTTTGGTGTGCAGCGTATGCTACTGGGTTATGCGATGTCTGAATCAGCGGGTCTATTTGAAACCGCTGACTCACCGATAGCTGCTTATGATGAAGTGCAGGGTATGAGCGCAGAGCTTGCGGGTAAGTTGGCGCACTTTATTGAACGTATTACTCACTATCGTCAGCGACTCAATCAAGCTCAATCTATTGAGTTGTGGCGTGAGACGCTGCTGAATCTAATCGATGATTTCTTTACGGTCGAGCTAGAAGGCGAAGTGGTATTGAAGTCGATTCGAGATGCGCTTGGTCAGTTGAATGAACAACTTGATGATGCCTTGTTCGAGCAAGAACTGTCGCCAAGCATTGTTTACCAGTACCTCAATAACAAGCTTTCTGGGGCACGCATCAGCCAACGTTTTTTAGCAGGGCAAGTGAACTTCTGTACCTTGATGCCAATGCGTTCGATTCCGTTCAAAACCGTCTGTCTATTGGGTATGAATGATGGAGTTTATCCGCGCTCAATGCCACCGGAAGGGTTTGATTTGATGAATGGTCGCACACGTCCGGGTGACCGTTCTCGTCGCGATGATGACCGATATCTATTCTTAGAAGCGATGTTATCAGCGCAAGAGAGCTTGTACATCAGCTATGTTGGTCGTTCTATTCAAGACAACACCGAACGAGTACCGTCGGTACTGGTGTCAGAGTTGATTGAGTACTGTGAGCAAAACTATTGCCTACAGGGTGATGAAGCGCTTGGCAGTGATGAGTCGGGGCGTAAGCTAAGCAAAGCGCAAATGTTTGAGCACACCATGACGCCATTCAGTCCAAGCGCCTTTATGCTAAACCAAGATAATACCCAACTCAGTTATGCCAAAGAGTGGCTGCCCGCCGCCAATCGTGCTGGTGAGCGCAGTGGTGAATTCAACCGCGCGTTAGAAGACTATCTTGCAGGGGCGACTTTCCCTCAAGAGTTGGACTTGGTGGAGCTGCAACGTTTCTGGCGTCTTCCGGTTCAATACTTCTTTAATCGCCGCTTAAAAGTGGTGTTTGAGCCGCCGTTACCCGTTATGGAAGATGATGAGCCATTTGTATTGAATGGTCTTGAGAGCTATCAGCTGAAAGATGCCTTACTGCAAGTCTTGATTGATAACCCACAATCGGCGGACGAGGCCGTTGCTCGATTTGTGGCGAAACAGAAAGCTCAAGGTCGATTACCGGTAGGGGCATTTGGCGACATTGAGTTTGAGACTAATCGTGTGCAAGCCGAAGAGCTCGCCAAAGAGATTCAGTTCGTTACCGGAGCGCCGCAAGAGGATTTAGAAGTCAACGTGGCGATCGACAGTCTTGGTGAAGGGAAAAGCGTCAAGCTAACGGGCTGGTTAACACACAACTATCAATCCGGCTTGGTGCGTTATCGCAGCGGTAAGATCCGAGCGCAAGACTACCTAGCAGCTTGGATTGATCACCTGTGTTGCAGTGCTATGGGCAAAGCGCAATCCACACACATTATTGGTTATGACAAGAAAGAGGGCGTTGTTCATCTTACCTTGCAACCTATCAACGACATAGCCCAAGCAAAACAGACACTTGGAGAATTAGTGCGTCTGTTTTATCAAGGCATGACAACCCCTCTACCTTATTTCCCGAAGACGGCGTTGGCGGGTGTTGAAGCAGGCTTTAGCCGAGGTAAATGGGTCGATGATGAAGAGAAGTCTTTGAAGAAGATGGCGGATACTTTCAACGACAGTTACGCCTTTACGGGTGAAGGTCGCGACAGCTATATCTCTCGGATTTGGCCAAAATGGGATGAAACCTTAGCAGCGGAAGCAAGACTCTATTCGACACTGGTTATGCAAGCTGCACGCTTAGCTGTGGTTGATCCCAATGATCAAGAGTAACCAAGGGCGATCGTCAGGATCGCCAAAGCTGGGCCAATTGCGCCGATGCGTACGGGAAGCTTATTGGGGTTTTAGAAAGATTATAGACCTGAAAAAGGAAGTACTGGAAAGCAAGGGAAGTGCGGAAGTGCAAGTACAGGAATTAAAGTGGCCGCCAGTAAATCATTATTAGTGTAGGGCGTTCGCTGTACGGCCACAGGTCAGAGGGACCATTATTCTTTTGGTTCTTTGGCGGCGAAATATTATCCGCTCGTCTGAACTCGTGGGCGCATAGTAACGACGTGCACCAAATTGATCCGTGAGAGAGATCGCACTCCCTAATAAGATATTGGCACTAGACCTGATTTGAATGACGTTTTTGATACTAGGTCACATTTGTAACAGAATAATTAAGAATAAGGCAGCTCGGTATGACTACCACAAATCGTGATCTCGCTATCACGCCACAAGCGCTTAATACCATGACGTTTCCTCTGCATGGGGCGCGATTGATCGAAGCTTCTGCAGGCACAGGTAAAACCTTCACGATAGCTGGCTTGTATCTACGATTACTCTTAGGTCACGGAACCTCTCAAGTCGGTGAGAATGGTGAAGAGCCAAGTCGACACCAACAGCCTCTAACGGTTGACCAAATTCTGGTTGTAACCTTTACAGAAGCGGCGACGGCAGAGCTGAGAGATCGTATCCGCGCACGAATCCACGATGCGCGAATTGCCTTTGCCAGAGGCCAGAGTAGCGATCCTGTGATATCGCCGCTATTGGATGAAATCCAAGATCATGCTCAGGCTGCAGCCATTCTTTTGAATGCTGAAAGACAGATGGACGAAGCGGCAGTGTACACCATTCACGGTTTTTGCCAACGCATGCTGACGCAAAATGCGTTTGAATCGGGCAGCCGCTTTGACAATGAATTTGTTACCAATGAAAGCCATTTAAAAGCGCAAGTCGTTGCCGATTATTGGCGTAAGCAGTTCTACCCGCTACCGATTCAATTGGCGGGTGAAGTGCGTAATATCTGGGGCTCGCCATCGGCTTTGCTGGCAGACGTGAATCGCTACCTGACTGGCGCGCCGTTGAAGCTGACAGTGGAAGCAATGTCTGGCGATCTGCAATCACTTCACAACAGTAACCTTGATAAAATCAAAGCTATAAAAGCACAGTGGTTGGCATCCCAAGATGATTTTCTGCCGATTATTTCTGGTTCTGATGTTAATAAGCGCAGCTACACTAAAAAATCTCTGCCAACTTGGTTAGAGGCGGTAACTGCATGGGCACAAAGCGAGACTCACGATTATCAGTACCCAGATAAACTCGAGAAGTTCGCACAATCGACGCTGAACGAAAAAACGCCGAAAGGTACCGCACCTTGTCATGATGTTTTTGAGGCGATCGATACGTTCCTAGCGCAGCCAGCCGATATGAAAGCGCCGCTGCTTGCTCATGCTATCACACACTGCCGAACCATGCTGGCGGCCGCAAAAGAACAGAAACAGTGGCTTTCGTTTGATGACTTGTTGACTCAACTGTCTGCGTCAATTGATGTAGACGAGCAGTCGCTACTGGTTGAACGAATTCGCACTCTTTACCCTGTTGCGATGATTGATGAATTCCAAGATACCGACCCACTGCAATACAGCATTTTCAGTCGTATTTATCTCGATAGCCCTCAATGTGGCTTATTTATGATCGGTGACCCTAAGCAGGCGATTTACGGCTTCCGCGGTGCGGATATCTTCACTTACATCAAGGCTCGTAATCAGGTGAGTGCTCACTATACCTTGGGGACTAACTGGCGTTCGAGCGCCGATATGGTCAGTGCGGTGAACCAGATATTTAGCAGCTCAGATAGCCCGTTTATTTATGATGACGATATCCCGTTCTTACCCGTCGCCGCGAGCCCAAATGCCGATCTGCGTCAATGGATGCTGGGTGACAAGATTCAGCCAGCGGTGACCTTTTGGTTACAAGATGCAGAAGACAAACCGCTGCCAAAAGGTGAATACCATGCCGCTATGGCAGAAGCGACGGCGAGTCAAATTCAGACCATTCTGACCGCTTCTCAGGAGCAGCAAGCATATTTTGATAACGGCAAAGCACAGAAGTCGATTCAAGCGGGTGATATTGCCGTCTTGGTAAGAACGGGTAGCGAAGGGCGCTTGATTAAAACAGCGCTCGCAGAGCAAGGTATTGCCAGTGTCTACCTCTCTAACCGAGACAGTGTGTTTGTCAGCCTTGTTGCTCAAGATCTTCAGCGTTTGTTGCAAGCGGTCTTGACGCCTGACAATGACCGTGCGCTACGTGCTTGTTTGGCTTCGGAGCTGTTTGCGCTTGATGCCGCATCACTGGATCAACTCAATAATGATGAAGTGGTGTGGGAAAATGCGGTCAATGAGTTCCGTGAGTATCGTAAATTGTGGCTGCAACGTGGCGTATTACCTATGCTGCGCGCGGTGATGAGTAAGCGCCATCTTGCCGAGCGACTTTTGGAAGAAGAGAACGGCGAGCGAGCACTGACGGATCTGATGCACATCGGTGAGTTGCTGCAACAGGCGAGACAAGAACTCGACAGTGATTATGGTTTGTTGCGCTGGTTGGCGGAAGCCATCATTGATGCGCAAAACGGATTAGGTGGTAATGAAGACGATATTCAACGCCTTGAGTCAGAAAGAAACTTGGTACAAATCGTTACTATCCATAAATCGAAAGGCTTGGAATACGATTTGGTGTTCTTACCTTTTGTTGCCAGCTACCGCGAAGCGAGTGAAGGCAAATATTACGATCATGAAACAGACACAACGGTACTGGATATCACCGCGAGCGATGATGCCTTGGCGCAAGCTGATAAAGAGCGCTTAGCGGAAGACTTACGTTTGATCTACGTAGCGCTAACTCGTGCTGTTTATGGCTGTTTCATTGGTATGGCGCCGCTGCGAAAAGGGCGCTCAACCAAAGAGCCAACGGGCGTTCATTTGAGTGCGATGGGCTATCTTGTGCAAAATGGTAAGGAGAGCACCATTGCAGAGCTGCAACAAGCGTTGGCAAGCTTAGAGAGCAATGGCGACAGTGTTACCTTGAGTGAGACACCAATACAGCATGAACAGCCATTTGTTGCCAAGTTAGAACCGCAGCCCGATTTGCAGGCGCAAGAGCTGGCAGCCTCCATTGACCGCGCTTGGCGCATTACCAGTTACTCTGGTTTGGTCAAGCAGGGCAGTCATGGAGCGAGCCATGATGCCACTATGGAAGTATCGGGGTTTGATATCGACTCGGCGGATGAGCAGGACGAGGGCGAATTGATCGAACCTGAACGTTCTATCTTTACCTTCCCTCGTGGCGCAAGGCCGGGTACGTTCTTGCATACTCTGTTTGAAGACGTTGAGTTTACAGAGCCGGCAACCAGTGAACACAATACGCAAGTGATCACTCACTTACTGGAACTCGAACAGTATGAGATGGAGTGGTTGCCAGTCCTGCAGCAGTTAGTGGACACGGTGCTCAATACCGCGTTGGATGGTAAAAATCTGAAATTGAGCGATAAAAACGAATCACAGCGTTTGGTTGAGATGGAGTTTTTATTGCCGATTGAGGTTTTGGCATCGTCTGAGCTCAATCGAGTGATTCAATATCATGATCCCCTTTCTGCGAAAGCGGGTGATCTTGGGTTCCATACGGTACAAGGTATGCTGAAAGGCTTTATCGATTTAGTGTTTGAACATGAGGGCAAATACTATGTACTTGACTGGAAATCGAATCATTTAGGTGATGACGTCGCGGTTTATCACGGCGACGCACTTAAAGGGGCAATGGCGGATCACCGCTACGACCTGCAATATCAAATTTATGCACTGGCTCTACATCGTTTCTTGCGCAGTCGCATCGCTAATTACAGCTACCAAGAACATTTCGGTGGCGTTTATTACCTGTTCTTACGCGGTATGGATGGACAATCTCAGCAAGGAATATTTTCTGCGAAACCAAGTGAAGCCATGCTTAACGAAATGGACCAATTGATCGATGGAAGAATCGTTGATCGCCAAACTTCTCAATCAAATGATGACCAAGCTGGACAGATGGAGCTTATATAATGACACCCATTGATTTAAACCAAGCGCCGCTGTTGGATGTATTAAAGCTATTAGCTGATAAGGGGACTATTCGTCAGCTTGACTATCAATTTGCTCGCTTTATTGCCCAGCAAGCGAGTGGTTACTCACAAGAGTCCGATTCGGCTCAACAACTTGGGTTTCTTGCTGGTGTTGCCAGTCATGAGCTAGGCAAAGGTCATATCTGTATGCAGCTGACAGTGAGTGATCATTATCAATCAAATATACCCGCTGACTTGGCACAGTTACTTGGCCTTTATGGTGAAGCGGCATTGCAACTCAATCAACGCCTGTTAAGCGTCGATTGGCCAGCGATTCTTAATAATTCGAGTCTGGTAGGGACAAGCAATGAGTGCATTAAGCCTTTAATGTTTGATGGTAAGCGAGTCTACCTACAGCGTTACTGGAACTACGAAGTCGTACTGGCAGAAGCACTCAATCGCTTGAGTTTTCCTGTTGAGTTTAACCTTGAGCAGAAGCGAGCCCTAACCCAAACTCTGAATCAGCTATTTGCTCGCAGTTATCACTTTCTGTTTAATGCACTCGCCAAAGCCAGCGCGAATGGTCAAAGCTCCCAAGTCTTGCGCCAACAATTGGTGTGTGACCATTTAGACGTGGTCTCGGAAGCTGAGCTTAATTGGAGTGAAATCGACAGGGTTGTCACCCAAGCGACTCAGGTCTCTGATCTAAACGTGTTGGATGATTTGGTGCCTCTCTCAGTGTGTTTGAATTGGCAGAAAGTCGCAGCGGCCGTGGCACTGAGTCGACGCTTTGCGGTGATCTCTGGCGGACCGGGTACGGGTAAAACGACCACGGTAGCGAAACTTCTGTCTGCTATGGTAGAGCAGTCGTTGAATTTGGGAAAAACACCGACAATTAAATTGGTTGCGCCAACCGGTAAAGCGGCTGCACGTTTAACGGAATCGATTGGTAAGGCGATTGATCAGCTGCCTGTCGAGCCTATCGTCAAAGAGAATATCCCAACCGAGTCGAGCACGTTACACCGCTTGCTTGGCGCGATCCCGAATCGAGCCGAATTTAGACATCACCGTCGCAACCCACTGCATTTGGATATTCTGGTCGTCGATGAAGCCTCGATGGTCGACTTATCTATGATGTATAAGTTGGTGGACGCGTTACCACCTCATGCTCGCTTAATTTTATTAGGGGATAAAGACCAGCTTGCTTCTGTTGAGGCTGGTGCGGTATTGGGCGATATTTGTGCCTTCAACGCACATGGTTACAGTACCAATCAAGGAAGCCTGATTGCTGAATTGACCGGATTTAATGCGCTGTCGAGTAATAACACAGGCTCGAAAAGTGTGACTAACTCGCCAGCCGTTGCTGACAGTCTATGTATGCTACAGAAGAGTTATCGCTTTGACGCACGCTCTGGTATTGGTCAGCTTGCGAAAGCCATCAATGCAGGTTCGGCTGCACAGGTCGATGTCGTGCTCAACAAAGGTTTTGCGGATATCGAGCATCACACGCTCTCTAGTGATAGTTACAACCTGATGCTGCGCACCTTGGTCAATGAATATGGCGCTTATCTCAACTGCATTAATCAGCCATTGGCTGACGATGAAAAGCAAGAGGCTCGCGCCAAACAGGCTCTCGATCTCTTCAGTCAGTGCCGCCTGCTGTGCGCAGTTCGTGATGGTGACTTTGGTGTTGCTGGGCTAAACCAACGTATTGAGCGCGCTTTGGCAGCACGACGACTCGTGAAGCCACACAACGATGAACTATGGTATCACGGACGTCCTGTGATGGTGACTCGCAATGATCATGGTCTTGGTTTATACAATGGTGATATTGGTCTCTGCATGTTGGATTCGACCGTGACTGATGATGATTCTTCACCGAGACTCAAGGTTTACTTTGAGTTGCCAGATGGTAGCGTAAAAGCGGTGCTTCCAAGTCGAGTACCAGAGCACGAGACCGCTTATGCGATGACGATCCATAAATCTCAAGGTAGTGAGTTTGATTTAACCTTGATGATATTACCGCCGGAGTTCAGTCCAATACTGACGCGAGAGCTGATTTATACCGGAGTGACACGTGCGAAATCTCGCCTGATGATGTTTACAGACAGCTCTGTGTTCAAACGCAGTATCAAGGTAAAAACACAGCGGGTGAGCGGCTTGGCGGTACGCTTAGGCAAGAATGAGTGAGCGTTAAATTAGAGTAGAGAGTATGAGGGGAAGCAGCCATCCCTGGTTGCTTCTCTTGAGTAAGGTCTATTCAGCTATTTCATTTGTTCAATAGCGGCTTAGTCGTTACTCAGAAAGGCTCTTGTAAAAGAGATATGGTTTATCTTGTATTTTGCTTGGCAGTTCAAGATAAACTCCTTCAAGTTATCAGTCACTGGAAAAACACAGTGGACGTCTAACCCTTCAAGAAATTGGTTATCAGCCATATCCCAAAAGCTTTGTAGCGAATTACAAATAACGGTTCTCATATCAATATGCTCTTTTTGCTTTTTGTTATTAACGGGCATAGCTAAAGTTTAAGCCTGCGTTGTTAAAGTTATAGCAATCCGTGCAAGTACCAACATCGACGATGTAGGCGATTCCAATCAATGTTTACTGAGAATATAAATCGGGTAAATTCTATACAACTATTGCTGTGAATAAAAGTGCATAGTTTATAAAACACATATGGTAATCGATTACATTTGCAATCTATTTTGTTCAAAAGTGAGAATCCACGCGAAAACGTGGATTACTTTATGAACAGTCGGTGTTGTTACTGGGGGTCATACGTTCAACGCGAGGATTTTTGACTTACGTTGATAGTTGTACAGCCCCTGTTTTTCCATAGGTAGTTCATCGACACCAATCTCATAAAAGCCCTGTTCTCTGAACCAGTGCAAACTGTGAGTGGTGAGGACAAAGATCTGGTCGATATCTTGCGATTTGGATTGGTGTCTCATGTAATTGAGCAGAAGTTGCCCACGGTTGCCGTCTCGATAGTCAGGGTGAATCGCTACACATGCCATCTCTGCCATGTGATCTTCTGGATAGCTATAAAGGGCAGCACAGCCAATGATCAACCCATCTTTTTCAATGATGGTGAAACGGTGGATCTCTTGCTCAAGCTGCTCACGGGAGCGACGAACCAAAACGCCTTGCTCTTCAAGAGGACGAATCAGGTCAAAGATACCGCCAATGTCATCGATTTGAGCTTGTCTTACTTGTTCAGCACTCGCCATCACAACTTGGGTACCGATACCATCAAACGAGAACAGCTCTTGGATCAGGGCGCCATCTACTTTGTAGCTGATCAAATGACAGCGTGGAACGCCTGCTCGACATGCTGCAACCGCGCCTTTCAAGAAGCGCAATGTACCGGTGCTCATGTCTTCACTTGGATCTTGTGATTGAGTCAAGCGCTCTAAAATCTCTTTGGCATCTTTAGGAAATAGCTCTGCAAGCACATTGCCATTGGCATCGATAACCCCTTGCTCAGAGCAGAAACCAATCAATTTGTCAGCCTTGAGGCGAATCGCTACTTGAGTGGCAACTTCTTCCGAGAGTAGGTTAAAGCTTTCACCAGTGACAGAGCTGGCAATTGGACCAAGTAAGACGATAGAACCTTGATCTAGCGTGCGGTTGATCCCTTCAATATCAATACGACGGATACGGCCGCTGTGGCAATAGTCAGTGCCATCATCGACTCCAAGCGGTTGAGCTGTGACAAAGTTACCACTCATGACATTGAGCTGTGTGCCCGCCATTGGCGTATTATTCAGGCTCATTGATAGACGGGCGGTGATCGCAAGTTGCAGTTGCCCGGCCGCTTGCATTGCCACACCCAATGAATACTCATCTGTGACTCGAATATTCTTGTGGTAAGGAGTATGACAGTCTTGTTTAGTGAGCAGTTCGTTGATTTGTGGACGAGCACCGTGAACCAAGACGATTTTTACTCCTAAGCTGTGAAGAAGTGCAATATCATTGATAATATTGCCAAAGTTTCGATCGGCCACCGCTTCGCCTCCCAGCATAATGACCATGGTTTTTCCACGGTGAGCATTCACATAGGGGGTCGATTGTCTGAAGCCTTTAACTAAGGCAGTACTTCGTAATTTCACAGAGAGAATCCGTTCTGGTTATTTATTCTTGAATTTAACATTTTTATTCAAAAATAAACAAGGGGATTTTTGGAATAAGGTGCAAACTATCTTAATGCATACTTTATTCTGTAATCCTATTAAGTGTAGAATATGAGTTGCTTCAATTCGAGTAGTAATAGTTATGCAAGCCCCAGTAAGTAAGAACAAAATCGACGACATCACAAAGAGCTTGTATAGCGAGGCTGATAAGCAGAAAAACGCCAACTTTAAGCGTAAGTTTGTAGAGCGCAGCTTAATGCTACTTGCGCTTGTAGGCTCGATTGCTGTGGTGATCTTATACCAAGATGTTTTCGCTCGAATGCAAGCGGCATCTACTCCGAACAATATGATTTACGGGACTTGGGTTGAACAGAATGTCGCGCACTATGCGACGGATGAGTTTGTGCTGAGTGAGCGCGGAGTCTCGGTAGGCGGTTCTGTTATCGCAACTGACTTTGCTTTCAATGGCGACTACTTCGAGTACAGTTCTGCAGGGACGACTTACCGCTTTAAGATGGTTAATTCAGAAAATACTGAGATGAGACTCGACTCCGACGCCTACTACAATCCGGTATTTCGCCTAAAAGGCTACAGCGACCATTCAGTGCGATAGGTTATCTTACTGTAAACTCTTACAAACTTAGATTGTGTTATTCAGCTGTTTTTGTCATCCTCGTTGCATAGAAAATTTAGGATGATTCTTGTGATTAAAAAATGGCTCCCTCTGGTTTCGGCCTCTGTACTCTTCGGCTGTGCGCAACCAACCGACCGCGCTCAGCAATATCTCGATGACGAATTTCCTCGTACTTTAAATAAGGTCGAGCAGATAGAAACCAATACCCCTAGAGACTACACAGCGTTTTCTGAACAAGCTGAAATGGTGGTGTCTAAATCTCCTTCGATGGCAAAGATCTACGAACCTCTATATCAGCAGTTGAACGAGTGGGCTCTACAAAGTGGTGACCCTAAGCAGCTGGCTAATTATGGCGTTCAGGCTGCGCAATTAGGTGGCGGTGACAAGCAAGGTAATGTGTTATTCACTGGGTACTTCTCGCCAGTGATGGAATTGCGTCATGAGCCAAATGAAGAGTATCGCTATCCTGTCTATTCACTGCCTAATTGCGGCAAAGAGTGTCCAACGCGTGCTGAAATCTACGATGGTGCATTAGATGGCCTTGGGTTAGAGCTTGGCTATGCTGCGAATCGCATTGACCCGTTTATGATGGAAGTACAGGGCAGTGGCTTTGTTCATTTTGGTGATGACGATACCCTTGAATACTTCGCTTATGCGGGTAAGAACAACAAGGCTTATGTCAGCATTGGTCGTGTACTGATTGAGCGTGGATTGGTTCCGCGTGAAAAAATGTCATTGAAAGCGATTAAAGAGTGGGTGTTGGCTAATGACCCAGATGTGGTTAAAGAGCTACTAGAGCAAAACCCATCGTTTGTTTTCTTCCAGGCGAATGAAGACCTCTCCGTTATGGGAAGTGCCGGTATTCCACTGTTGCCAATGGCTGCAGTTGCGGGTGATAGAACGATCCTACCAATGGGCACTCCGATTCTCGCGGAAGTCCCACTATTGAATGCCGATGGTACTTGGAGCGGGGCTCACCAACTTCGTCTGCTATTAGTGCTTGATACAGGTGGTGCGGTGAAGCAGAACCACCTCGATCTTTACCACGGTATGGGCGCAAGAGCCGGTACTGAAGCGGGTCATTACAAACACTTTGGGCGTGTTTGGAAACTTGGTTTAGACGGCAGCGCAACTGAAGCGCCGTGGGCTTTGCCTCCCGAAAAGAGCGAGTAACGGAGTACGTTGAACAACAGCGGCTAATCCCCTAGACTTTTTATTCAAGAGTGCGTATAAAACGCACTCTTTCTTTTTCTAATGCAACAAAATTGGCGGCAACAATGCGTGAATTGACCACTCCAGCTTCTAAAAATTATGACCAAAGATTTGGCGGCACTCGTCGTCTGTATGGCAATAGTGAAGTCGAAATCCTAAGAGCGGCGCACGTATGTGTGGTCGGCATTGGTGGCGTCGGTTCATGGGCGGTGGAAGCGTTAGCACGTACTGGTGTGGGTGAACTTACACTGATCGATATGGACGATGTGTGTGTGACGAACATTAACCGCCAGATTCATGCGATGACAGGCACCGTTGGTCAGAGCAAGATTGAGGTTATGGCTGAGCGCGTTAAGCTGATTAACCCTGAGTGTAAAGTGAATCTGATTGATGACTTTATTGGTCCAGACAATCAAGCTGATTACATCACCAAAGAGCTTGATTACGTGTTGGATGCGATTGATAGCATGAAGGCGAAAGCATCATTGCTGGCGTACTGCCGTAGTAACAAGATTAAAGTGATCACAACCGGTGGTGCTGGTGGCCAAGTCGATCCAACGCAGATTCAAGTTGCAGATTTAACAAAGACGATTCAAGACCCATTGGCGAAGAAACTGAAAGACACATTACGTCGTCATCATAACTTCCCGAAGAACCCTGCGCGTAAGTTCGGCATTGAGTGTGTATTCTCAACCGAGCAGTTGAAGTACCCGCAAGCTGACGGCAGTGTTTGTGCTGCGAAAGCGACGGCTGAAGGTCCAAAGCGTATGGACTGTGCAACCGGCTTTGGTGCTGCGACGGTAGTGACCGCTACTTTTGGTTTTGTAGCTGTATCGCGCATTGTTGAAAAACTGATTCAAAAGTACAAGAAATAAGGAAGGGGAACTCATGACTGCATATCCAGAATCTCCTTTCGGAACCAGCATTACCAGTGAAGATATTGCTGCGAAAATGGCAACGTTTCGTGGCTGGGAAGACCGCTATCGCCAAGTAATTCAGTGGGGAAAAAAGCTACCTCAAATGCCTGAAGAGCTAAAGAGTGAACAAGTCACCGTTGCGGGTTGTGAAAGCCAAGTGTGGTTGGTTGCTCAGCAAGACGGGGATGTTTGGCATTTCTGTGCCGATTCCGATGCACGCATTGTGCGTGGTTTGATTGCTTTGGTCATGGCTGCTTTTGATGGCAAAACATCACAGCAGATCCAATCATTTGATATCGATGGTTATTTCGAGCAAATCGGTCTTATCGCTCACCTAAGCCCTTCACGTGGCAACGGCCTAAAGGCAATTGTTGAGCAGATAAAGCAATTGGCTTCTTAATTGTTGAATTAGCACTAAATGAAAAAGGGTTAGCGTATTAAGCCAACCCTTTCTATATTTTACTCGCTTACTCGCTTA
>NZ_JAHGAJ010000048.1 GCF_030248535.1 Vibrio sp. D404a
ATCTCGAATCTCGAATTATCGATACGTCATAAACGCAATCACCGCACCGGCTACCACCAAGCAACCACCAATACGTCGAAGCTGATTATCTGGTTGTTCACTAAGCTGAGCCATCATATTGCGCCAGCCTCTTGGAGCGATAAGTGGCCCTGAGCCTTCAACGACCAAAACTAGGCCGATAGCCAGCCAAATAGAGTGAGACATGATAGGTGCCTTATGAGATAAAAAAGGAATGATATCAGTATCCTTACGTATTTTGATACCGCCTTATGTGTGCCGCTTGTGACCAATTCTCACTATTGTGAACAAAAAATGACTGCAAGAATTGTGATTCGGTGCTAGAATCCATTTTTAACTAGCAACAGATACTGGAAAGATGGGAAATAACGTAGTCGTTCTAGGCACCCAATGGGGTGACGAAGGTAAAGGTAAAATTGTTGACCTTTTAACTGAAGATGCAAAATACGTGGTTCGCTACCAAGGCGGTCACAATGCAGGTCACACACTTGTAATTGACGGTGAAAAAACCGTTCTTCACTTAATTCCATCAGGCATCCTGCGCGATAACGTTAAATGTGTTATCGGTAACGGTGTTGTACTTTCGCCTGAAGCACTTCTTAAAGAAATGAAGCCTCTTGAAGAGCGCGGTATCCCAGTGCGCGAGCGTCTTTTCGTTTCTGAAGCTTGTCCTCTAATTCTTCCGTACCACATCGCTATCGACAACGCGCGTGAAATCGCTCGTGGCGCGAAAGCTATCGGTACAACGGGTCGTGGTATCGGTCCAGCTTACGAAGATAAAGTTGCTCGTCGCGGTCTACGCGTTGGTGACCTTTTCGATAAAGAAATGTTCGCTGAGAAGCTAAAAGAAGTAATGGAATTCCATAACTTCCAACTAGAGCACTTCTACAAAGCTGAAACAGTAAGCTACGAAGAAGTACTTGAGCAGTGCATGGGTTACGCAGATCTACTAACTTCAATGGTTATGGACGTAACTGACGAACTAGACGCAGCACGTAAGCGCGGCGACAAGATCATGTTCGAAGGCGCTCAAGGTACTCTACTAGATATCGACCACGGTACTTACCCATACGTAACTTCTTCTAACACGACTGCTGGTGGTGTTGCTGCAGGTTCTGGTTTTGGTCCTCGTCACATCGGTTACATCCTTGGTATTACTAAGGCTTACTGTACTCGTGTAGGTTCAGGTCCATTCCCAACTGAGCTATACGATGGTCTAGACAAGCAAGACCCAGTAGGTAAGCACCTAGGTGATGTTGGCCACGAGTTTGGTGCGACAACAGGTCGTCTACGTCGTACAGGTTGGTTTGATGCAGTAGCAATGCGCCGCGCAATCCAAATCAACTCTCTAACTGGTATGTGTCTGACTAAACTAGACGTTCTTGACGGTCTAGAAGAGATCAAGATCTGTACTGGCTACAAGATGGCTGACGGTTCTACCCTAGAAGTTTCTCCAATGGCTGCTGAATCTTTCGAAGAAGCAACGCCAATCTACGAAACAATGCCAGGTTGGTCTGAGACAACATTTGGTGCTAAGACAATCGACGCGCTTCCACAAGCTGCTCTTGATTACATCAAACGTATCGAAGAACTAACAGGCGTACCAGTAGACATTATCTCTACAGGTCCAGACCGTAACGAAACTATTATCAAGGTTCACCCTTACAGCGCATAATGCTGATACACGTAAGTGCATAGATAATAGAATGTTATTCGAAAGCCAGCTGAAATATGCTGGCTTTTTTGTACCTGCAATTTGGAGTTGCACGTGTACCACTTTTTAGTGGTGATGATCTTTTGTACGCTATCTGGCAAAATATTGCCCATTGGCGGCAAGTTTTGTCTAAAGCGATACGCGCAGTTGCCGATACAGATATCATAGTGAGTGAAATGTAATTGAGTTTGGGGTTCCCAACGGCTTAATACGTTTTTAAAACAGATAATAGAGTGCAGGTATGAAGCTACGAACTGTGGCAGCTTCATTGATAATGGCACTGACCTCCTCCATGAGTCATGCAAACTTGGCTGATGTTGGTGAGCCAGTACCCATATACACAGAAGCTGAACTGATCAATCTGATTGAGAAAAACCAACACCTTGAGCGTGTGAAAGCTGATAAGTGCCAACTGGTTGAAGATATCGTTGCTCGTGCGACGCGTATCAGTTTGCCTTCTTATGAGTTTTTATACGGCGACATGCTGGCTTGGGGTGTCTGTGTAGAGCAAGACGTTGAGCTTGGTCTGTACTACATGGAAAATGCGGCCCACCAAGGTCTACCTGCTGCGTTAGAGCAGTTAGGTCGCTATTACTCTCGTGGTACCTTGGTTCAGCAAGACAAAGAGCGAGCGATCCCTTATCTTCGTGAAGCAGCATCTATGGGTAACCTTAATGCGCGTATTCACTTAGCTGAGCTATTACTGCGTGATTATGGTAGCCCGTTAGATTATGAAGACGCGTACCGCTGGCTGTATAACTCAGTCACTGCCGATCAGCGTCAACACAAACGCATCTCTGTATTGAGGAGTGGGTTAGAGCAAAGAATGCCAGACAACATTATTGCTCGCGCCAAGCGACGTGACGTTTTCTGGTAAACCCTGAATCGAGCCTTTTCGTTCTGTTATGATGCTGCACTCATCGTGACAAGAATCGCGCTTCAAAAAAGCCCCGCACTAATCTTTATTAGTACGGGGCTTTTTGCGTTTAGATAGCGATGTTACTTGATGGCGAGATTATTGAACCACTTCACCTGACTCTACAACGGTTTCTCGCACTACTTTGGTGAAATCTAGTGCTTCTTGACGAATTTTATCTTCATCGACTGTTAGCATATTGCGATCTTGCATGATCAATTTACCATCAACAATAGAGTGGCGAACGTTACCTGAGTTTGCTGAGTACACTAGGGCAGAGTATGGGTTGTAGACCGGTACCATGTTCGGAGCCTTAGTATCGATCACGATGATGTCAGCCAGTTTACCGATCTCTAATGATCCGATCTTATCTTCCATGTGTAGTGCTTTTGCTGCGCCCATGGTTGCCATGTCGATCACTTTGATCGGAGGCATCGCTGCACGATCCTTGTTAACCAGCTTATGCACTTTCGCGACTTGGTTGAACTCGTCAATGGTACTTAGGGTGTTGCCTGACATTGGCCCATCAGTGCCTAAGCCAATACGCACGTCTTCATCATACATCTTCAGAGCGGGAGAAACGCCTTTCGCTGATTTGATGTTCGCGCTCATGTTATGCGCCACACCCATATCAGCTTCTTTTACCAGTTTGATGTCTTCATCATCAACCAAGATCATGTGTGCGCCAACGAGGTTCTTGTTGAGTGCGCCAATGCTGTGCATGTACTGAACTGGCGACAAACCATCAGAGCGCTCAGCAATCTTCTCTTCTTCACGGTGAGACTCTGCAAGGTGAATCATCACTGGTACATCCAGCTCCAACGATAGCTTCGCTACTTTTTGTAGGATCTCTGTGGTGTTGGTGTAAGGAGCATGTGGTGCGAAGGCTGGGGTGATACGCGGGTGGTCTTTGTACTCTTCAATAAAGTTGAGTGCGTATTTGATGCCTTCTTCTGCGTTTGCGGCATCCGCTACTGGGAATTTAATCACCGTCTCACCCAGGATGGCACGCATGCCGATCTTATCAACGGTTTTTGCCACTTCATCCTCGAAGTAGTACATGTCAGCGTATGTGGTTACGCCACCTTTCACCATTTCAACGTTACCCAAGTTCGCGCCAATACGAACCATATCTCGCGAAACGAGCTTCTTCTCTAATGGGAAGATGTAGCGGTGCAGGCGGTCAGGCACATCATCCGCCAACGAACGGAACACCGTCATTGATACGTGAGTATGGGTATTGATAAGACCCGGCATCACGATATCGCCATCGACATCCAACACTTGCTCTGCCTTGTACTGCTTTTCCAATGATGCATCACCAACGGCAATGATCTTATTGTCTTTAACCACGACAGTGCCGCTTTCATACACGGTTTTGTCTTGGTTCATGGTCAGTACCATGGCGTCCGTGATCATCAGATCGGCTTTTTCCATGGCGTTGCTTGCAAATGAGAACAGTGAGAACCCAGCAATCGCTGAAGCCAGTAAGGTACGTTTTAGTTTCATTATTAATCCTCGGAACAGGAGAGACTCAATTTTTCCGAATCATAGTCGATTTCATTGATGCCGCAAACGTTTGTTTTATCGTTTGCGTAAAAATATGATGGTTCGACACAAATGCGAACAGATATTTCACATCATGAAGGTTTGTATCAATATCAGCTAATTTGTCGGTTTTCTAAAGCATATCTGTAGCTTACCTGTTGCATCGGATATACTAGAGATATATCCCTTCCTTGCTTAAGCAGGCCCGCCTATGACAAAAAAGACACCGATGTCAGAAAATACGACGACCACTACCAATGTCGACCCTTTTGCAGACCGTGAGTCGCAAAATTACGAGAATCCAGTACCGAGCCGAGAGTTCATTATTTCGTTCCTTACGGATGCCAACATCCCGATGAACCGTAATGATCTGTTCGAAGCTTTGGGTTTATCTGGAGAAGACCAGTATGAAGGTCTGCGCCGTCGTCTGCGTGCGATGGAGCGTGATGGTCAGCTTATCTTTACGCGCCGTCAATGCTACGCGCTACCTGAGAAGCTGGAGCTGATTAAAGGGTATGTGATCGGTCATAAAGATGGTCATGGCTGGGTACGCCCAGATGGCAGCAAAGGCAAGGATGACGACATTCTACTGCCTCATCATCAGATGAAAACGCTGATGCATGGCGATTATGTATTGGCACAGCCTACTGACAACAGTAAACGCGGTCGCCGTGAAGGGCGCTTAGTACGCGTGCTTGAAGAGCGCACAGCACCACTAATTGGTCGTTTCTTCCTCGAGTATGGTCACTCTTACGTAGTGCCAGATGACTCGCGTATCAGTCACGATATCCTGATCCCTACCGAGCATAAAGGCGGTGCTCGTATGGGTAACGTAGTGGTGATTGAAATTACTGATCGTGGCGGTCGTTCGCGTAACATGATGGGTAAAGTGACAGAGGTTCTGGGTGAGAACATGGCTCCGGGTATGGAGACCAAGATTGCTATCCATACTCACCAAATTCCACATGAGTGGCCTGAAGCGGTTGATAAGCAAATTGAAAACCTAGGCGAACATGTTCCTGAAGAAGCTAAAGAAGGGCGTATTGATCTGCGTGACCTGCCTTTAGTGACCATTGATGGTGAAGACGCACGTGACTTCGATGATGCGGTTTATTGTGAAGCGAAGAAGGGCGGCGGCTGGCGCTTATGGGTGGCGATTGCTGACGTAAGCTACTACGTTCGTCCAGATACTGCACTGGATAAAGAAGCGATTAACCGTGGTAACTCGGTGTACTTCCCATCTCAGGTAGTACCTATGTTGCCGGAGGTATTGTCGAACGGCCTATGTTCGTTGAACCCGCAGGTTGACCGTCTGTGTATGGTGTGTGAAATGACCATCTCTGAAAACGGTAAGCTGTCAGGTTACAAGCACTATGAAGCGGTCATGAACTCTCATGCACGTCTGACCTACAACAAGGTGGGCGCTATCTTAGATGGTGATGAAGAGCTTCGTCAGCGTTACGAGAAAGAAGTGCCACACCTTGAAGAGCTGCACAAGATGTACAAAGTGCTTAAGCAGACTCGTGATGAGCGTGGTGCGATTGAGTTTGAAACCGTTGAGACGAAGTTCATCTTCAATGCGGATCGTAAGATTGACCGTATTGAACCTGTGATTCGTAACGATGCACACAAGATCATCGAAGAGTGTATGATCTTAGCCAACATCGCTTCAGCCTCTTTTGTTGAGAAAGCGAAAGAGCCTGCGTTGTACCGCATTCACGAAACTCCGGGAGAAGAGCGCCTAGCTGGCTTTAAAGACTTCTTGGGTGAGCTAGGTCTGAGCTTGGAGGGTGGTTTACAGCCATCGCCAACGGATTACGCACAACTGATGCGCCAAATTAATGAGCGTGAAGATCGTGAGCTGATTCAAACCATGCTGCTACGCTCTATGAAGCAAGCGGTGTACAACGCGGATAACGTTGGTCACTTTGGTTTGGCACTGAAACGCTACGCGCACTTTACGTCGCCGATTCGTCGTTACCCAGACTTGCTGCTGCACCGCGCGATCAAGTACCTGATTGCTAAAGGTGAAGGCCGTAACACTGACCGTTGGACGCCAACTGGTGGTTACCATTACTCATTTGATGATATGGATTTCTACGGTGAGCAGTGTTCGACAACCGAGCGTCGTGCAGATGATGCCACACGTGAAGTGTCGGATTGGCTGAAGTGTGAATACATGCAAGACCACGTTGGCGAAGAGATGCCGGGTGTTATTGCTAACGTAACTGGTTTTGGCTTCTTTGTTCGCCTAACAGAGCTGCATATTGATGGCTTAGTGCATGTGACGTCACTAGCCAACGATTACTACCAATTTGACCCAATTGGACAGAGATTAATTGGTGAGAGTTCTGGTAATATCTACCGCCTTGGCGATTCAGTGAAGGTTAAGGTCTCTGCGGTAAACCTAGATAGCCGTCAGATTGACTTTGATATTGTCGATACTGACCGCAAGCCTCGTGGTAAAGGTAAAACCGCGAAGAAACGTGCTGCGGATGCTGCGAAAAAGGCGAAAAGCAAAAAACGCGCAGCTGTAAAAAGCCGCCGCCCAGGAAGCAGTGCTAAACCATTAGTTGAGCCTACCAAGCGCCCTGATGGTAGCAGTGAAGAAGGGACAAGCAGCAAGAGAAAGCCGAAGCGTAAACCAGCGAGTACCGATAAGCCGAAAGCGAAAAAGAAGCGCACGGCAAAGCGTAAGCCAAAAGCGCCAAAGGCTTAACACAGGAGTAGGCATAAGTACTGCCTACTCGATATTGAATAGTGAATTAAGGAGAGGCGCAGTTTGCTCTCCTTAACGTAACAAACCGAACAGGTAGACAATGAGTAACGAATTTATCTACGGCATTCACGCAGTGAAGGCTGTTCTAGAAAAAGACCCTGCACGCTTTATCGAGGCTTATGTATTAAAAGGCCGTCAAGATGAGCGTCTATTACCGCTGTTGAACCAACTGCAGCAGTTTGGGGTGTCTATCCAACAAATGGGTCGTAAAGTGCTGGATGACAAAGCTCAAGGCGCTAATCATCAAGGTATCATCGCTAAGGTGATACCAGCTAAGCAGCTGAATGAGAATGACCTTGATGACATACTTGCTCAGCATGAACAGCCTCTACTGCTGGTTCTTGATGGTGTGACAGACCCGCATAACTTAGGCGCATGTCTACGTAACGCAGACGCGGCAGGTGTTGCGGCTGTAATCGTACCGAAAGACCGCTCTTCGCCGTTAACTGCCACAGTAAGCAAAGTGGCTTGTGGCGCTGCAGAAACGGTTCCTCTAGTTCGCGTGACTAACTTGGCGCGTACTATGCGTGCGTTACAAGAGAAAGGCGTGTGGTTTGTGGGTACAGCGGGCGAAGCGACGCACGATATCTACCAAGCAAAACTGACGGGCCCACTAGCGGTTGTTATGGGGGCAGAGGGTGACGGTATGCGTCGTCTAACGCGTGAAACTTGTGATGATCTGATTAAGATCCCTATGGCTGGTAGCGTATCAAGCCTTAATGTTTCGGTTGCCTCTGGTATTTGCCTGTTTGAAGCGGTACGTCAGCGTTTAGCGCAGTAAATCACTCATTAAATTGATTTGTTTCTAACGCCCACCACATGCTGGTGGGCGTTTGTTTTCATCGAATTAAGGTAGATCTTGAGAGAATCACGGATGGCTAGATGGCGAAAGAAAAACTGTTTCATTATTCGCCAAATACCACTTGCCAATAAGGGGTTCTTTCTATAATATTTGCCGTCCTTAAAACTCAGTCAATTATCTTTAGTTCCTTGCTTCCTCTGGATGACTGAGCCAACTGTGGAAGCTAATAATCCGTAAGGAGCAACCAATGCGTCATTACGAAATCGTATTCATGGTGCACCCTGATCAAAGCGAGCAAGTTGCTGGCATGATCGAGCGTTACACTGGTTCTATCACTGAAGCTGGCGGTACTATCCACCGTCTAGAAGACTGGGGCCGCCGTCAAATGGCTTACCCAATCAACAAGCTTCACAAAGCTCACTACGTTCTAATGAACGTTGAAGCTGGTCAAGAAGTGATCGACGAGCTAGAAACTGCTTTCCGTTTCAACGATGCAGTTCTACGTAACATGATCATGCGCACTAAAGGCGCTGTGACTGAGCAATCTATTATGCTTAAGCAAAAAGAAGAGCGTGCAGAGCGTGCTCCTCGTCGCGAAGAGCGTACAGAAGCTAAGCCAGAAGCATCTGCTGAGTAATTCTTTTTTGGCGTAAAGCCTTAAAAAATTCTCAACTTGTTTTAGGTTCTTCGTAACTACTTCGGTATTTATGGAAGACCGCTTTTTTAAATTTAAGATCAGGAGATAGCCCATGGCTCGTTTCTTCCGTCGTCGTAAATTCTGCCGTTTCACTGCAGAAGGCGTACAAGAGATTGACTACAAAGACGTAGCAACTCTAAAAAACTACATCACTGAAGCTGGTAAAATCGTACCTAGCCGTATCACTGGTACAAGCGCTAAGTATCAGCGTCAACTAGCTCGCGCTATCAAGCGTTCTCGTTACCTAGCACTTCTACCATACACTGACAAGCATCAGTAATTGGTAAGAGTTAATAAAAGTTTAAGAGGACTAAGATAATGCAAGTTATTCTACTTGATAAGATCGGTAACCTAGGTGGCCTTGGCGACCAAGTAAACGTTAAATCTGGCTACGCTCGTAACTTCCTTATCCCACAAGGTAAAGCAGTTATGGCAACTAAAGACAACGTTGCTATGTTCGAAACTCGCCGTGCTGAACTAGAAGCTAAAGTTGCTGAGCAACTAGCTGCTGCAGAAGCTCGCGCAGAGAAAGTTAACGCTCTAGAAGCTGTTGTTATCGCTTCTAAAGCTGGTGACGAAGGTAAACTATTCGGTTCTATCGGTACTCGCGACATCGCTGACGCTATCACAGCTGCAGGTGTTGAAGTTGCTAAGAGCGAAGTACGCCTACCTGAAGGCGCTCTACGTAACATCGGTGAATTCGAAGTAAGCATCCAACTTCACTCTGAAGTATTTGCTACAGCGAACATCGCTATCGTTGCTGCTGAGTAATTTCAGTTAAAAGACGAATTCTTTCTTTTGAAAGTTTTAAAACACCAGCTTCGGCTGGTGTTTTTTTATGTCTGGAATTCAGGAGATCAGCTAAGGTCTGTTGTACAGATATGAGGGGGTAAGAGTTACGATAGGTAAAAAGCCTATTATGATCTTTTTATCCTAAAGGCTGTTGAGAATGCGCTTAGAACTGGAATAACAGATTCACGGAAAGTACAGAGTCTGCTTTATCTAAGCCATTTGGCACTTTATCGTGATATTGACGTGAGTGTGCAATCTTAAGGGCGATGTTTTCAGTGATATCATTCACCACTTCTAGATCCGTATCGAGTCTTAGGTTACTGCGACCCGAAACCAAGGTCATGTCCGCATTGAAGCTCAGGTTTGGTAACACCTGCCAAGATGAGTTCAAGTTGCCTCGAAATATCCCCTCTTCAACGATCTCCGGAAAGATGATGTCATCGTCATCAATCTCATCAAGGTTTGGTTCTTGGTAACGAAAACCCGGGCCCACCTCGAATTCCAAGACAAAGGTTTCTGTGTTCGAGAATTGATAACCCAAACCTGTCGAAATGGTGTAATCCTTAAAGTAGGCACTATAGCGAGAGTCTACCCCTTTAAAACTGCCGTAAAGGTAGGTTTTCGGGCTTAACTTGTAGTCACTCTGAGCGGTGTAAGTCGACTGTCTCTTGTCTTCTTCGCCATCTTTATAGAGATTGTAATACTTCCACTCACCGGTGCTACGGTGGCGACCTTCGGTATATTCAGCGCTCAGACGTGCATTCAACGAGCGAGAGTCGGAGTTACCAGTATGCGACTGATATCCAAATTCGACTTCGGTAGACAGTGGGTCTGTTGGTTCTGTATCACTCGGTGCGATATCCATATCCACAGCCTCTGTTTTAGGTTCTAGATCTAATACTGGGGCCGTTTCTTGCGGTTCGGCCACCTCAATTGAGTCAAGAAGCTTATCAACAGGGGATTCTGTGTCATTAGCCAAAGCTAATGGAGTGCTCAGTAGACCAAGGCTAAGAGCAAATAATTTGGACACGCATACCTCATTTGTACAGTGAATGGATGGAGGATCGTAATGCTACCCTTGGTGATTTGAGTCAGCAATAGGTAAATTCTTACTTAAGACTAAAACAAACCCATCGGATAGCATTACAAATGAATGTTCTTGGGTATAATGAGCGATCATTATTAGTTATTTGAGTGTAGTCATAGTGGATACCAGAAATCAGAAATCAGCCAACGATCAGGTGGACGCGATTAAAGTCCCGCCCCATTCATTAGAAGCTGAACAATCCGTGATTGGCGGCCTGTTGCTGGACAACGAGCGCTGGGATACGGTGGCTGAGAAGGTCGTTGCGAAGGACTTTTATAGCCGTCCTCACCGTCTGATTTTTGAAGCGGTTAAAGACATTCTAGAAGAAAGCGCGCCTCTGGATCTTATTACACTCTCAGAACACTTAGAGCTGCGTGAGCAACTTGAAGAGGTGGGCGGCTTCGCTTACCTTGCAGACCTTGCGAAAAACACCCCAAGTGCGGCAAACATTAACGCGTATGCGGATATCGTCGCTCAGCGTGCTCTAGTACGTAGCCTGATTGGTGTCGCGAATGAGATCGCCGATTCAGGTTATGACCCACAAGGCCGTACCTCAGAAGACCTGCTTGATCTTGCCGAGAGTAAAGTATTCGCGATTGCAGAAGGTCGTGCGAGCGAAAACGAAGGCCCGCAAAACGTAGACAGCATTCTAGAGAAGACGCTAGAGCGTATCGAGATTCTATATAAAACGCCGCAAGATGGTGTGACAGGCGTCGATACTGGCTTTAACGACCTCAACAAGAAAACCGCAGGCCTACAAGGCTCAGACTTAATCATTGTCGCAGCGCGTCCATCGATGGGTAAAACCACCTTTGCGATGAACTTGTGTGAAAACGCGGCAATGAAGCAAGATAAACCTGTTCTTATTTTCTCATTAGAGATGCCGGGCGAACAGCTGATGATGCGTATGCTTGCGTCTCTTTCTCGCGTAGACCAAACCAAGATTCGTACTGGTCAATTGGATGACGAAGATTGGGCGCGTATCTCTTCAACCATGGGTATCCTCATGGATAAGAAGAACATGTACATCGATGACAGCTCGGGTCTAACCCCGACTGAAGTTCGCTCTCGTGCGCGTCGTATTGCACGTGAGCACGATGGTCTTTCAATGATCATGATCGACTACCTTCAACTGATGCGTGTGCCGTCTCTTTCTGATAACCGTACCTTGGAAATTGCCGAGATCTCTCGCTCTCTGAAAGCTTTAGCGAAAGAGCTGAATGTTCCTGTTGTGGCACTTTCCCAGCTTAACCGTTCCCTAGAGCAACGTGCTGATAAGCGCCCTGTTAACTCGGACTTGCGTGAATCGGGCTCGATTGAGCAAGATGCCGACTTAATCATGTTTATCTACCGTGATGAGGTTTATAACCCAGACAGCTCATTGAAAGGTATCGCGGAAATTATTATCGGTAAGCAGCGTAACGGCCCAATCGGTTCGGTTCGTTTGACCTTCCAAGGTCAGCACTCTCGATTTGATAACTATGCAGGTCCTGCATTTGATGATGAGTAACGCTTAATGACGTACATGAAAGCGGCGACCGCGAGCATTGATCTCAATGCACTAGAGCATAACCTTCGTCAGATAAAGTCGAAGGCGCCTCAATGTAAAGTAATGTCGGTGGTTAAAGCCAATGGCTACGGTCACGGCTTACTGCAGATTGCTAAACACTCTAAAAACTCCGATGCGTTCGGTGTAGCTCGCATTGAAGAAGCGCTGCAACTGCGTGCGGGCGGTATTGTGCAACCGATTCTATTGCTTGAAGGTTTTTACTCTTCAGGTGATTTGCCGATCCTTGTTACCAACAACATTCAAACCGTGGTCCACTGTGAAGAGCAGTTAAGTGCGCTAGAAAATACCAAGCTTGAAGCTCCGGTTGTTGTTTGGTTGAAGGTGGATAGTGGTATGCACCGCTTAGGGGTTCGCTCTGAGCAGTACCAAAACTTTGTGGAGCGTCTTCATCAGTGCCCTAATGTCGCTAAACCGCTGCGTTATATGAGCCACTTTGGTTGTGCAGATGAGTTAGATAAAGGCACCACACAGCAACAAACAGAATTGTTCCTGTCCTTAACGGAGGGTTGCGAGGGTGAGCGCTCCTTGGCAAACTCGGCAGGCTTATTGGCTTGGCCTGAGAGCCACTTAGACTGGGTTCGTCCCGGGATTATCTCTTACGGCGTATCTCCGTTTGTCGAACAGACGGCACAAGACCTAGGCTTTCTGCCTGTGATGACACTAACCTCGCACCTGATTGCAGTCCGTGATCTTAAAGCTGGTGAAAGCGTTGGTTATGGCGGAAACTGGACCAGCGATCGCGATACCAAAATGGGCGTAATTGCGATTGGTTACGGTGATGGTTACCCGCGCACTGCGCCAAATGGAACTCCGGTTTACATCAATGGCCGTAAGGTGCCGATTGCAGGCCGTGTCTCTATGGATATGCTGACAGTAGACCTTGGCCCAGATGCGACTGACCAAGTGGGTGATGAAGCGACCTTATGGGGTAAAGCCCTGCCATCGGAAGAGGTAGCGGCTCACATTGGCACGATCGCTTATGAATTGGTTACTAAACTCACTTCACGTGTCGCGATGGAGTACGTGAAATCGTGAGCGGAAAAAAAAGATGGCTTGCCAGTGCAATGACGCTGGCGGTCTCGTTGGTTTTTACTCCAGCTCAAGCCTCAGATAAATCAGAGAAAGAGCCTAAAGACTCTGCTTTTGTTCCTTTTTACTTCAGCACAGAAACCATGGGAAATACCTTTGGGGTCGCAGGTGTCGCAAAAGGGGTAGGGCAGCCGCAAGCCGCGCTATTCGGTACCGCGCTTTATTCTGATAAAGACAGCTATGTCGTCTTCTTGTCTGCCTTTAATTATGCACTGTCTCAGAACCTGCTGTTCAGCACTCAGATGTACCAAGCTCGCTTCAATGACAATCCGTATTACCTTGGTGATCAAGGCAACAACGACTCCTCAGACAGTGATAAAACCATAACCGATGGCATGGAGCAAAACTACCAAGCGGAGTTTAAGTATCTGCTGCCTTGGGGCAATGTCGCTGAACATGGATTGTTGGGCGCGTTTCAGCCGATCAAAGATGTCAGCTTTGCGTCGCCACTGGAGTCCGGTGTTAGCTCGATCATCTTCACGCCTTTCTATACCTCTCGTGAGTTAAAAGAGTTTAATGAAACCGAGAAAGCGACTGGCTTTAATCTGAGTTTTGATTGGGATAACCGAGACAGCACTCGTAACCCAACCAAAGGTTCTCACTCGATGCTAAAGCTGACCACAGGTGCAGAAGATTGGTCTGAGGGTGACCCTTGGTTTAAATGGACATTCCAAAACAGCCAATACTACGCACTGGGTCCTCTAGGGGATTGGTTCGATCAGCAAGTGTTGGCGTTTGACTTCTATACCTCGGATACACCGACATGGGATAACTGCTCCGGGCAAGAGTGTGCTCGCCCGCCAGAAACCGAACAAGCGCGTCTTGGTGGTCTGTACCGACTAAGAGGTTATACCGGAGGCAGATTTCATGGTCGCTCTGCGGTTCACTACTCTGCCGAGTACCGTGTACTGCCTGATTGGCAACCGCTGGAAGACATTCCTCTCATTAACTATTACGACCTCCCTTGGTGGCAATGGGTCGCGTTTGCTGAAGTAGGCCGCGTAGCCGATGAATATGACGTGAAAACCCTGCATACCGACATGAAGTGGAGTTTAGGCGGAGCGGTTCGTTTCCAAGTTGAAGGCATCGTGGTTCGAGCTGAACTAGCCCGCGGCGGCGATGAAGGTACCTTTAGGGTTATGATAAACCAGCCCTTCTAAAGCCAGTTTTCTCGCTCTATCGAGCTAAGAAAGCATTTGGCCTACCATAGGCCCAAAGCCTTATGAATAAGAGTGGTTGTGGAAACGCACCACTCTTTTTTATTGATTCAATTAAGGTTTTTCTTGGTTATTCACCCTGAATCGTTAGGATCACGGTGCGGCTACCACCAAAATCACGATGCTCGCCCAAGTAAATGCCCTGCCATGTTCCTAAAGCTAAACGACCCTTGGTGATTGGGATTGTCACACTGCTGCCCAAAAGCGATGCTTTAATATGAGCTGGCATGTCGTCATCGCCCTCATAGGTATGACGGTAGTAGGGCGCACCTTCTGGCACATAACGATTGAAGTGTGCTTCCATGTCATGGCGCACGGTTGGATCTGCATTTTCGTTCAATGTCAGGCTCGCTGACGTGTGTTGAATAAATAGATGTAATAAACCAACAGATGGACAATTAATGTCGTTGATGTGTTGTTCAATTTCATCAGTAATGAGATGAAATCCACGCTTTCGTGCATTGAGGTGAATAGTCTTCTGAAACCACATATAGCATCCTCTATAATGTATTTGGCAAAAAAGCGCATTAACGCTATCTTTTGAACTTGAATTTACAGGGTTTAGTTCACACTTATGAAGTGTAGAATCTAAATCTGCGCCACTTATCGATTCACAAAATTGAATCGTGATTTATCTCAAGGCGCTGATGGTTATATACGGCATAATACGCCGTGAAAAAAAATTACAAAGAATCTTTCAGTGATGATGAAATCTTTGTCGTCACCGATTCATAGAGCTTTTGCCTAATCGGGGGTTCTCTTATCACATGAGTGATACTGAGAATAAAACCTACAGTAACATCGGGATAGTTACCATGTTGAAAAATATCAACCCAACGCAAACACAAGCGTGGAAATCTCTAACAGCACACTTTGAATCTGCTCAAGATATGGAGCTTAAAGAGCTATTTGCTCAAGATGCAAAGCGTTTTGATGCGTTCTCTACTCGCTTCGGTTCAGACATCTTAGTGGACTACTCTAAGAACCTTATCGACGCAGAAACAATGCAGCACCTTTTTGCACTTGCTAACGAGACAGAAGTTAAATCTGCAATCGAAGCAATGTTCAGCGGTGATGCGATCAACCAAACTGAAGGTCGTTCAGTTCTTCACACGGCTCTGCGTAACCGCAGCGATAAGCCAGTGATGGTTGATGGTAAAGATGTAATGCCTGCTGTGAACGCAGTTCTAGCGAAAATGGAACTGTTCACACACCGTATCGTTTCTGGTGAGTGGAAAGGTTACACAGGTAAAGAGATTACTGATGTTGTGAACATTGGTATCGGCGGTTCGGACCTAGGTCCTTACATGGTGACTGAAGCCCTAACACCATACAAAACACGCCTAAACATGCACTTCGTGTCTAACGTTGATGGTACTCACATCGTTGAAACACTGAAGAAAGTAAACCCTGAAACAACACTATTCCTAGTGGCTTCTAAGACGTTTACAACTCAAGAAACAATGACGAATGCACACTCTGCACGTGATTGGTTCCTTGCTGAAGCAGGTGATGAAGCGCACGTAGCGAAACACTTCGCAGCGCTATCTACTAACGCAACTGCAGTAGCTGAGTTTGGTATCGATACAGACAACATGTTCGAATTCTGGGACTGGGTTGGCGGTCGTTACTCTCTATGGTCTGCAATCGGTCTATCGATTTCTCTGTCTGTAGGTTTCGACAACTTCGTTGAGCTTCTTGAAGGTGCTCACGATATGGATAACCACTTCGCTTCAACTGAGTTTGAAAGCAACATCCCAGTTATCCTTGCGCTAATCGGTATTTGGTACAACAACTTCCACGGCGCTGAGTCTGAAGCAATTCTACCTTACGACCAATACATGCACCGTTTTGCTGCGTACTTCCAGCAAGGTAACATGGAATCTAACGGTAAGTTTGTTGACCGTGACGGTAACCCAGTGGAATACCAAACGGGCCCTATCATCTGGGGTGAGCCTGGTACAAACGGCCAGCACGCTTTCTACCAGCTGATTCACCAAGGTACTAAGCTGATCCCTTCTGACTTCATTGCTCCAGCAATCAGCCACAACCCAGCATCTGATCACCATCAGAAGCTAATGTCTAACTTCTTTGCTCAAACTGAAGCACTAGCATTCGGTAAGACAAAAGAGACAGTTGAAGCTGAATTCCTAGCAGCAGGTAAAACAGCTGAAGAAGTAGCAGAACTAGTACCATTTAAAGTGTTTGAAGGTAACCGCCCAACAAACTCTATCCTAGTTAAGCAAATCACGCCTCGCACTCTGGGTAACCTAATCGCGATGTACGAGCACAAGATCTTCGTACAAGGCGTTATCTGGAACATCTTCAGCTTCGACCAATGGGGTGTAGAGCTTGGTAAGCAACTGGCGAACCAAATCCTGCCTGAGCTTGCTGATGACGCAGAAGTGACATCTCACGATAGCTCAACTAACGGTCTAATCAACGCATTTAAAGCGCTTAAAGCTTAATTGAGTTGAACCGCTAAAAAGAAACGCCAGCCTTCGAGCTGGCGTTATTGTTTTTCCAGAGTAAGCCATGTACTTCGATAAATCGCAGGTAATAAAAAAGGCTGGCACTGAGCCAACCTTTCTTTCAATTCGCTTTCTTTAAAGTCGAACGTTCGATGCTGTTATTCGAAACAGATCTCGATGAAGGCATTACCCCATTGAGATGAAAAAGGCATGATGATGATCGCACCTTCACACTTGTGACGAATAGTGTGTCCTTTGCCTGATACAACAATCGGTGTTGCCATATCAAAGTCGAAGCCACTTTCAGCAAGGATACGCTTTGCACCGCCCGTTACCATGTTAGTGATCTCACCAACCATATCGGTAACTTCTTCGTTTAGACCGTTAGGGCGCTCACCCAGCATGTTCTGCATGATTTCTAGCGCTAGGCCTTCATCAAAGGTGATCGACATTGAACCACGAGACTGTGGGCCAACCATACCGATTAAACCAGAGACATCACCACGAGCGATTTCATCTTTTTTAACTCTAGGTTTCTGTGGCTTCAATTCTAGAGAAGCCATCGTTTTCAGCACATTCATGAGAGAGGCTAAAAACGGGTTTACAAATTCAGCGCGCATAATGTTCTTCTATAATCTTAATCTTTCAGCTCAGTCGAGCAGGCTTGGCAAGTGCCATGAGATTCGATGACGTGGTTGGTCAATTGAAAGCCGTGCTTGTCTGCATTGTTAGCGAGTTGAGATATCAGGTCATCGTCTTGCAATTCGATAACGCTGCCACACTTATCACAGATTAGCAGCTGTGAGAAATGTTTGTGAGCATTACAAGAGCAGCAGCAAATAAAGCTGTTTGTTGACTCAACTCGGTGAATGAAACCTTGTTCCAACAAAAAGTCTAAAGCGCGATATACAGTAGGTGGTTTGGCCTGAGGTTCACTTTGCTTAAGCTGTTCCAGTAACTCATAAGCACTAGAGGCTTTTTTATTCGCTAAGATAAGCTCAAACACTCGCTTTCTTTGAGGTGTTAAACGAACGCCTCGTGATGCGCATATCCCTTCAACTTGCTCTATTAATGTTTGGTCCAAATTTTTCACCATACAAAGGGACGTCTCTAACTACTTACTATTTTGACAGTAAAATCAGCGAGGTGTCCTTAATTTCAATAAAAGTCAGGTACAGAGCGTATTGTGACTTATGACTTTGAATAAGACAAGGTAACTCAAAATGACCGCATGACTCAAGATATAACTGATTATTGACGTCAAAATAGAGGCTCTGTGAATGGGTTGAAATATAAAAGTGTGAGGTAAAGATCATATAGCGCAAACAAGGTATAGCCTTTACAATAGCCGACTTCACTTTTGTTGGCTGCGCCAATAAGTACGTTTGACTCGTAATTAGGGTATTTACCATGACACATTCATGTAGACTTTCTGTTGCTCCAATGCTCGATTGGACTGATCGTCACTGTCGCTACTTCCACCGCCTGCTGTCTCAGCAGGCTCTTCTGTATACGGAAATGGTTACGACAGGCGCAATACTGCATGGTAAAGGTGACTTTCTAGAGTATAGCGAGCAAGAACACCCTGTTGCGCTTCAATTAGGTGGTTCAAACCCAGTAGATTTGGCGGAGTGTGCCAAGCTTGCTGCAGAGCGTGGTTATGACGAAGTGAACCTTAACGTAGGTTGCCCATCTGATCGTGTTCAAAACGGCCGCTTTGGCGCGTGTCTAATGGCTGAGCCTGAGCTGGTGGCAGACTGTGTATCAGCAATGAAAGAAGTGACCGATATTCCTATCACGGTAAAAACGCGTATCGGTATTGATGACCAAGACTCGTATGAGTTTCTGACTAAGTTCATCTCAACCGTGTCTGAGAAAGGTGGCTGTGAGCAATTTACCATTCACGCGCGTAAAGCTTGGCTGAGTGGCCTAAGCCCGAAAGAGAACCGCGAGATCCCACCGTTAGACTACACACGTGCTTACCAAGTGAAGAAAGACTTCTCTGATTTGGTGATTGCGGTTAATGGCGGTATTACTACCTTAGAGCAGACTAAAGAACACCTTCAGCACCTAGATGGCGTAATGATTGGTCGTGAGGCTTACCATAGCCCATTCATTCTGGCGGAAGTGGATCAGCAAATCTTCGGACTGGATACACCAATCAAGAAACGCTCTCAGGTTGTTGAAGAGATGTACCCGTACATTGAGCAAGAGCTGATGAAAGGTGCAAGCCTAGGTCATATCTCGCGTCATATGCTTGGTCTGTTCCAAAGCATGCCGGGTGCAAGACAATGGCGTCGTTACATCAGTGAGAACGCACACAAGAAAGGTGCAGGCATTGAGGTAATGCAAACGGCATTGGCGAAAATTCCTAAAGAATTGAACGTTTAATCTTTAACTTTGCACACTAGGTTAAAATTACCACTGTTGGTTAATTTAACCACTCAAAAGTTTATTTAAGCCACGTATGAAAATGCGTGGCTTTTTATTTGATTGATTTTTAAGGTTTTTATTTTTATCTCGGGTTGGTATGGAAGCTGCAATATCTAGGATTAAGAGAAACAGGTCATCATAGGAGACCATTATGTTTGAATTAATCTTTGTTCTTATCTTTGTTGCGACACTGCTAGTAACGGGTATTACGTTCATGACGGTACTAGCGGCGACAGGAATCGCTTTAGTCGTGATGGTCGTGCTGGGTATGATAGGAGCAGTATTGAAAATCTTACCTTGGTTGATTGTTATCGCGATCGGTATTTGGTTCTTCAAAAACGTCGTGAACAGCTCTAATCCTCGTCGTTATTAAAGCGTTATGATTCGAAAGTCATGACAACGTCAAATTTGATGGCAACGGATGTTTATCGCATCCGTTGCACATATGTGTGGTAGAATTTTACTCATTAGTCTATGAATGTACTTACAATTAGTACAACGCAATGGAACGGGAGCTCTCTCAAATGAATAAAATGCCATTAATTGCTTTAGTGGGAATGTTATCTTTAAGTTCGACAACGTCTGCTCAAGAAGAACCTTTCTACACGGCGAAAGTCGGTGCCGATATGTGGTGGGGAAGTACAAAGCTTAATGAAGTAAGACAAGACGATTCTCAATCGCCTTCTTTGTACTTTGCATTTGAGCACAAATTCCCAATGTTGCCGAACGCAAGCATTCGCTACACATCAGTTGATGCCGATGCATTAGCGTTTGATAAGTACGATTACACCTTCTACTACACACTGCTTGAGCACAAGTTAATGAACTTCGATGCGGGTGTGACGTTTACTCAGTACTCGAACTCTAACTACACTGAACCAAAAGCGGGTGGCGCGCAAAGCGAGTTTGATGAGCTAACGTGGAGTTTCTACGGTAATGCAGAGATCAACGTGCCAGATACCAACTTCGATATCATTGGTACGATGGAGTTTGGTGACAGCAGTGGTATTAAGAGCACCGACCTAATGGCGGGTGTTCAGTACCGAATTCCAGTAGCGGAAACGCAAGTTGCACTTCGTGGTGGCTATCGTGTTATCGACCTAGAGTCGGATGAATTCTTCACTTCAGACCTAGGTAAAAGTTTCGTGATGGTTGACGGCTGGTTTGCAGGTGCGGAAGTTCGCTTCTAATCTAGTATCAACATTACTTCAGAGCATGTAGCTCAGAGATTGAATATCTAAAAACGCCACTGATTGTCAGTGGCGTTTTTTTTGTTTTGGATATACCAATCTGGAATGAGTTAGTACTACCATCACTTTTGGGGATTCTTATGCATTGGCTCGAACGGCGTCTATTATTAAAAGACACAGTATTGCAGAGTCACAGCAAAGGATGGGATATGACACTCAATGAACTACGCACTCTATATCGAGAAAATCTGCTGGTGGAAGCAATCATAGAGCCCTCAATCCAAGAAGGGGCTTGGGTTGTGGAGTTTCGACACATGAGCGGCGGCTTTGTACTGTTGACCGATGTACACGGCGAAGAGTGCCATTATGCTGACCTCGACCTCGCATCAAAGTCCGCAATGGCCGTCGGGTTTCAACAGGTACGCATCGAAAATCAGCAACAGTAGATAAGCCGACAACGGTTTTTTACTTCCAAAAAGTTATAAAACATACTTTTCTATTCTTTCTTGTTATTAAAAGGAGTGGTTAATCTATCGTCACGCAATGATTAGGGATGTCGTGACCATGTCTTTAAATAAGAAAGAGTCTTCACAGAATAACGCACAAGCAGGTAGCAACGAACTACCAGGCTTGGCTGCACCATTAAATGATCAACAATTAGGTCATCTTCAACAGAGTGTTTCAGAACTTTCACCGCAACAGCTTGCTTGGGTAAGTGGTTATCTATGGGGTGTAAGCCAAAACCAACCTTCAGCGGCAGCAGCTCCTATTGCTCAAGCAGCAGCTGTGGTTGCGGCTAAACCTGCAGGTAAGCTAAGCATCATCTTTGCTTCTCAAACGGGTAACGCAAAGGGTGTCGCGGAAGCGCTAGAGTCTGAAGCAAAAGCACAAGGCATTGCGGTTGAGCTGTTCGACGCGAGTTACTACAAAGGTAAGAACTTAGCGAAAGAAACACACGTTATCTTCGTTGCTTCAACCAACGGCGAGGGCGAAGCCCCTGATAACGCGATTGAACTGCATGAATTCCTTCAATCGAAGAAAGCACCTAAGCTACCGAACCTACAATATGGTGTCATCGGTCTTGGTGACTCAAGTTATGAGTTCTTCTGCCAAACCGGTAAAGATTTCGATAGCTTCCTATCTAAACTTGGTGCGACGCCATTTATTGATCGTGTTGATCTAGATGTGGACTACGAAGCACCAGCAGAAGAGTGGCGCGCATCAGCACTTGAGAAAGTGAAAGAAGCTCTCTCTTCAGGTACTGAAGCTGAGGTGGTTCAACTTCCTGTTGGCCAACAAGCGGCAGGTCATAGCCTTTACACCAAACAGAATCCATACACAGCAACACTGCTTACCAGTCAAAAGATCACCGGTCGTGATTCAGGTAAAGACGTTCGTCATATCGAAATCGATCTGGATGAGTCGGGTATTACTTACCAACCGGGTGACGCATTGGGCGTGTGGTTTGAAAACAGCTCAGAACTAGCAAATCAAATTCTAGCGAAAGTAGGTCTTTCTGGCGTAGAGAGTGTTGATGTAGATGGTGAGAGTCTTTCTATTCATAGTGCTCTAGTCAGCAAATACGAGATCACGGCATCTAACCCGCAGCTCGTGACTAAGTTCGCAGAGTTATCAGGCAGTAAGAAGCTAGCAAAGCTGGTGGAAGACAAAGACAAGCTTCGTGAATACGCAGGCAACACTCAGGTTGTCGATGTTCTAGCAGAGAAGAAGACAAAACTGTCTGCTGATGAATTGGTTGGTCTGCTACGCAAGCTTACGCCGCGTCTTTACTCAATTGCATCAAGCCAATCTGAAGTTGATGAAGAAGTTCACCTAACAGTAGGTTTAGTGGAATACCAAAAAGGTGATGAGTCTCGTCAAGGTGGCGCATCTAGCTTCTTAGCCCAGCGCTTAGAAGAGGGCGGTGAAGTGAAAGTGTTCGTAGAGAACAACAATAACTTCAAACTTCCTCAAGATGATGCAACGCCTATCATCATGATTGGCCCAGGTACAGGTATCGCACCATTCCGTAGCTTCATTCAAGAGCGTGACAACAATGATGCTGAAGGTAATAGCTGGTTGTTCTTTGGCGACCGTACCTTCACTCAAGACTTCCTATACCAAATTGAATGGCAGAAATACTTGAAGTCAGGCGCGCTAACCAAGCTTGATGTGGCATTTAGCCGTGACCAGCAAGAGAAGGTGTACGTTCAAGACCGTCTCATCGAGCAAGCTGAGCAAGTGTGGCAGTGGTTGCAAGATGGTGCTTACCTATATGTGTGTGGTGATGCGACTCGTATGGCAAAAGATGTCAACGAAGCGCTGATCACAATCGCACAAGAACAAGGCAAGCAGAGCCGAGAGCAAGCTGAAGAATATATTAACGATCTACGTAAAGCGAAACGTTACCAAAGGGATGTGTACTAATGAGCAAGCAAGTAATAGAGCAAGAAGTATTAGGCCAAGTGCTTGGCCCATTAGCAGACAACGAACGTTTAAAGCGTGAAAGTAATCATCTGCGTGGCACCATTGAAGCCGATCTACAAGATCGCATCACAGGTGGCTTTACTGCAGACAACTTCCAGCTGATTCGTTTTCACGGTATGTATCAACAAGATGACCGTGATATCCGTAACGAACGTGCAAAGCAAAAGTTAGAACCGCTGCACAATGTGATGCTTCGTGCGCGTATGCCGGGTGGCATCATTACACCAAAGCAGTGGCTAGCAATTGATAAATTCGCGGATGAGAGCACTTCGTATGGTTCTATCCGACTCACTACGCGTCAAACATTTCAGTTTCACGGTGTTTTGAAGCCAAATATCAAGTTGATGCACCAAACGCTAAACAGCATCGGTATTGATTCGATCGCGACAGCGGGTGACGTAAACCGTAACGTGCTATGTACGACTAACCCAGTAGAATCTGAGCTTCATCAAGAGGCTTATGAGTGGGCGAAGAAGATCAGTGAGCATCTTTTACCAAAAACGCGTGCTTATGCTGAGATCTGGCTAGATGGCGAGAAACTAGAAACGACTGATGAAGAGCCGATTCTAGGTAGCAACTATCTACCTCGTAAATTCAAAACGACGGTAGTGATCCCGCCACAGAATGATGTGGATGTTCACGCGAATGACCTGAACTTCGTGGCAATTGCAGAAGACGGTAAGCTGGTGGGCTTTAATGTGCTTGTTGGTGGCGGCCTAGCAATGACTCACGGTGATACGTCGACTTATGCTCGTAAAGCTGATGACTTTGGTTTTGTACCACTAGCAAACACATTAGATGTGGCTGCTGCTGTGGTAACAACACAACGTGATTGGGGTAACCGTTCTAACCGTAAGAACGCAAAGACCAAGTACACACTAGACCGTGTTGGCATTGATGTCTTTAAAGCTGAAGTTGAGAAACGTGCAGGCGTAAAATTCTCTGATAGCCGCCCTTATGAGTTTACTGGTCGAGGTGATCGTATCGGTTGGTCTGAAGGTATCGATGGTAAATTCCATTTAGCACTATTCATTGAGAACGGTCGTCTACTGGATTTCCCAGGTAAGCCTCTTAAAACAGGTGTTGCTGAAATCGCTAAGATCCATAAAGGCGACTTCCGCATGACAGCAAACCAAAACTTGATTGTTGCAGGTGTGCCAAAGAGTCAAAAAGCCAAGATCGAGAAGCTTGCTCGTGAATATGGTCTGATGGACGATGCGGTAACCGAGCAGCGTAAAAACTCAATGGCATGTGTGGCATTCCCAACTTGTCCGTTGGCAATGGCTGAGGCAGAACGTTTCCTTCCTGAGTTTGTGACGGATGTGGAAGGCATTCTTAAGAAGCACGGCTTACCGGAAGATGACAACATTATCCTGCGCATTACGGGCTGTCCAAATGGTTGTGGTCGAGCGATGCTAGCGGAGCTTGGTCTAGTGGGTAAGGCTCCGGGTCGTTACAACATGCACTTAGGTGGTAACCGAGCGGGTACTCGAATTCCTAAAATGTATAAAGAGAACATCACCTCTGCACAAATCCTTCAAGAGATCGATGAGCTGGTGGCTCGTTGGGCAAATGAAAGAGAAGAGGGCGAAGGGTTCGGTGATTTCACTATTCGCGCCGGCATCATCGAAGAAGTGATCATTTCTAAGAGGGATTTACATGCATAATTCTGTGACTTCCAAATTGAAGTTGGCAGATCTGCTTGCATTAACCAAGACGGAGCAAATTCTCCGTCTTTCAGAAATCAATGCTGAGTTAGAGACGCTAACCGCTCAACAAAGAGTTAAGTGGGCACTAGAGAATCTAGAAGGCAATCACGTTGTCTCATCTAGTTTTGGTATTCAAGCAGCGTTAATGCTTCACCTTGTGACCCAAGCTAAACCGGACATCCCAGTGATCTTGACGGACACTGGTTACCTTTTCCCTGAAACGTACCGCTTCATTGACGAGTTAAGTCAGCAACTGACATTAAATCTTCAAGTCTTTAGGGCGAAACAGAGTCCGAATTGGCAAGAAGCACAATACGGCAAGTTATGGGAACAAGGCTTAGAAGGGATAGAAAAGTACAACAAGCTGAATAAAGTCGAGCCAATGAGGCGTGCTCTGGATGAGCTTGATGCCGGGGTTTGGTTCTCGGGTTTGAGAAGAGAGCAATCTAAGTCTCGTGCAAACCTTCCTATTCTCTCTATCCAAAACGGTGTGTTTAAGTTCTTGCCTGTCATCGACTGGAGTAATAAAGATGTTCATTATTACTTAGAAGAGCATGGTTTGAGTTATCACCCACTAAGAGAAGAAGGCTACCTATCCATTGGTGACACCCACACTACTAAAAAGTGGGAGCCGGGAATGACCGAAGAAGAAACGCGATTTAATGGCTTGAAACGCGAATGTGGTCTTCATGAAGACGATGGTGAGCAATACGGTTCCGGTATTTAATCGGACTTGTATTGAAAAAGCTGCTTTTAAGCAGCTTTTTTTGTGTTTGTAAAATACAAAAAACGTCAATTGTGGATAACTCTGTGGGTAGCTTGTAGTTCGATTGGGGTTAAACTTGCATAAATATGGCTTTGAATGTTATTTCTGCACTTAAGCGTTATTTTTGCAATTTTCTTGAATTAAAGCTTGCCAATGTGAGGAACATCTCTATAATGCCGCCTCACTGACACGGCAGACGCCACAAGGCTTCAGCGAAGAATGTTAGTTCGGCAAGTAGCTTAAAGCGATATTTCGCTCCTACTTTTAGAAAGTAGAAATTAATTTTCAAAAAGTGTTTGACACTGAGAATTAAGTCGCTAGAATGGCCGCCTCTTCCGAAGTGATGTAAGTCACAACGAAGAGAAGCTCTTTAACAATTTAAACCTATCAATCTGTGTGGGCACTCGTTGATGAATATCACCAAGTTTGTTTTCGCTTTTAAAAGCAAAGGCAAACAGATACTTCGGTATCAAAATGATATCAATGAACTGAGTGACCAA
>NZ_JAHGAJ010000049.1 GCF_030248535.1 Vibrio sp. D404a
ATACGAGATACGAGATATTTTGGAAAAGGAACGCTATGAAGGCAAGAGAAAATGCCAAGTATCATGATGCAAGATTGAAAAGTAATAAATACAAAAAAGCCGAGCTAGGCTCGGCTTTTTGTATTAACAATCTAGTATAGATTACTCAGCAGCTTCTTCAGCAGCTGGGCGGTCTACAAGCTCAATGTATGCCATTGGAGCTTTATCACCAGTACGGAAACCACATTTAAGAATGCGAGTGTAACCACCTTGGCGAGCCGCGAAACGCGGGCCTAGTTCATTAAATAGTTTTGCAACAACTTCGTTATCACGAGTGCGTGCGAATGCAAGACGACGGTTAGCAACACTGTCTGTCTTAGCTAGGGTAATCAACGGCTCAATTACGCGACGTAGTTCTTTTGCTTTTGGCACGGTAGTTTTGATAACTTCGTGACGAACAAGAGAGCTAGCCATGTTGCTGAACATCGCTTTGCGATGACTGCTGTTGCGGTTGAGTTGACGACCACTCTTACGATGGCGCATGACCTAATCCTTCTAACTTTTTCGATTAATCTTCAGCGATTGACGCTGGTGGCCAGTTTTCTAGACGCATGCCTAGAGATAGACCACGTGAAGCAAGCACATCTTTAATCTCTGTAAGAGATTTCTTACCAAGGTTTGGCGTTTTAAGTAGCTCAACCTCAGTGCGCTGTACAAGATCACCGATGTAGTGAATCGCTTCTGCTTTCAAACAGTTAGCAGAGCGAACTGTTAGTTCAAGATCGTCTACAGGACGTAGTAGGATAGGATCGAATTCTGGCTTCTCTTCCTTCTCCTCAGGTACACGTACATCACGTAGATCTACGAACGCATCCAGTTGTTCAGCTAGGATAGTAGCTGCGCGACGGATTGCTTCCTCAGGTTCTAGAGTACCGTTCGTTTCCATATCGATAACAAGCTTGTCTAAGTCAGTACGTTGCTCTACACGTGCCGCTTCTACAGCATAAGCGATTTTATCAACCGGGCTGTAAGTAGCGTCAACTAGTAGACGACCGATTGGACGCTCATCTTCTTCAGTATGGATACGAGCTGAAGCTGGAACGTAACCACGACCACGTTCTACTTTGATACGCATAGCGATCTCAGCGTTGTCATCCGTTAGGTGACAAATTACGTGCTCAGGGTTAGCGATCTCTACATCACCATCGTGGGTGATGTCACCTGCAACAACAGGGCCTGAGCCTGATTTGTTCAGTGTAATAAACACTTCATCTTTGCCTTCAGCAACGCGTACAGCCAAACCTTTTAGGTTTAGAAGGATTTCAAGGATATCTTCCTGAACGCCTTCTTTAGTGCTGTATTCGTGTAGCACACCTTCAATTTCAACTTCTGTTACGGCACAACCCGGCATAGAAGATAGAAGAATGCGGCGAAGAGCATTACCTAGAGTGTGGCCGAAACCGCGCTCTAATGGCTCAAGAGTTACTTTTGCGTGTGTCGTATTGATCTGTTCAATGTCAACAAGACGCGGCTTAAGAAATTCTGTTACAGAACCCTGCATTGTGTCCTCTCTTTTTTTAACCTTACTTAGAGTAAAGTTCGACGATCAAGTGTTCGTTGATGTCAGCTGATAGGTCAGAACGCTCAGGCATACGCTTGAATGTACCTTCCATTTTGCCAGCATCTACTTCAATCCAAGTTGGTTTTTCACGTTGTTCAGCAACTTCTAGAGCCGCTTTGATACGAGATTGCTGTTTAGCTTTCTCGCGGATAGAAACAACGTCATTAGCCGCTACTTTGAAAGAAGGAACGTTTACAACTTTACCGTTAACTAGGATAGCTTTGTGGCTAACTAGTTGACGAGATTCAGCGCGAGTTGCACCAAAGCCCATGCGGTAAACTACGTTATCAAGACGACCTTCAAGAAGCTGAAGTAGGTTTTCACCTGTGTTGCCTTTAAGACGTGCAGCTTCTTTGTAGTAGTTACGGAATTGTTTTTCTAGAACGCCGTAGATACGACGAACTTTTTGCTTCTCACGAAGCTGAACGCCATACTCAGATAGACGACCGCGACGAGCGCCGTGTACACCTGGTGCGTTATCAATTTTACACTTGGTATCGATCGCGCGAACACCAGACTTAAGGAATAAGTCAGTGCCTTCACGACGGCTAAGCTTCAGCTTAGGACCCAAATATCTTGCCATGATCTTTCTCCAATTATCCTAGAAACGAATTAAACGCGACGTTTCTTAGGTGGACGACAACCGTTATGAGGGATTGGTGTCGCATCAACAATGTTAGTGATACGGAAACCAGCAGCGTTCAGTGCGCGAACAGTAGATTCACGACCTGGACCTGGACCCTTAACCATAACTTCCAAGTTCTTTAGGCCATATTCTTTAGCCATTTCACCACAACGCTCAGCTGCAACTTGTGCTGCGAACGGAGTAGATTTACGAGAACCACGGAAACCTGAACCACCTGCTGTAGCCCATGCAAGAGCGTTGCCTTGACGGTCAGTGATAGTTACGATTGTGTTGTTGAAAGAAGCATGGATGTGCGCTACGCCATCAGCTACTTGCTTGCGTACGCGCTTACGAGCGCGAGTTGGTTGTTTTGCCATTGTACTCTACCTTATCCGACTATTTCTTGATCGGCTTGCGCGGACCCTTACGGGTGCGAGCGTTGGTTTTAGTACGCTGTCCACGTAGTGGTAGACTGCGACGATGACGAAGACCGCGGTAACAGCCAAGGTCCATAAGACGCTTGATGTTCATCGATACTTCACGACGTAGATCACCTTCTACAGTGTACTTAGCTACACCATCACGCAGTTGATCGATCTGCTCTTCAGTTAGTTCACTGATCTTAGCATCTTCAGCAATACCCACTTCAGCTAGAATAGCTTGAGAGCGAGTTTTACCGATACCGTAGATTGCAGTAAGTGCAATCACAGAATGCTTGTGATCAGGAATGTTAATGCCTGCTATACGGGCCATTATTCACTCCAATGTTTCATAAAAGAATTATCCGCAGCAAAGCCCGTTATGGATACGCTGCGGCATACTACTTCTTTTGCACGCAAAAGGTAGGCCGAGAAATATACTCGACTCTACCTTGTATTTCAAGTAAAAATTTCTGCTAATTAGCCTTGGCGTTGCTTATGCTTTGGCTCACTGCAAATCACGCGAACGACACCGTTACGCTTGATAACTTTACAGTTACGGCAGATTTTTTTAACGGAAGCACGAACTTTCATTGCTAAACTCCGTAAATGGAACTGAACGTCACCGCCGGATTAACGGCCGTAACCTTTCAGATTCGCTTTCTTTAACACAGAATCATACTGTTGGGACATCAGATGAGTCTGTACCTGTGCCATGAAATCCATGATAACAACAACTACGATTAGTAGTGATGTACCGCCGAAGTAGAAACGTACGTTCCACGCGACCATCATGAATTCAGGAATCAGACAGATAAAGGTAATGTATAGAGCGCCCGCTAGGGTCAATCTTGTCATCACCTTATCGATATATTTCGCTGTCTGCTCACCTGGGCGGATACCGGGTACGAATGCACCAGACTTCTTCAAGTTATCAGCTGTTTCACGTGGGTTAAACACCAACGCTGTATAGAAGAAACAGAAGAAGATTATAGCTGCAGCATATAGCATTACATACAGAGGCTGACCTGGGCTAAGAGCTAATGACACGTCAGTTAACCAACCGAACGCGCTGCTCTCACCATTTTGACCAAACCACTGAGCCAATGTTCCTGGGAACAAGATAATGCTCGATGCAAAGATTGCTGGAATAACACCTGCCATGTTGATTTTCAACGGTAGGTGCGAGCTTTGTGCTGCAAATACTTTACGACCTTGTTGACGCTTCGCGTAGTTAACAACGATTCGGCGTTGACCACGTTCCATGAAAACAACGAAGTAAATTACAGCAAAAGACAATACAGCAATTAACAGCAGAAGAAGCACATGCAATTCACCTTGACGCGCTTGCTCGATTGTTTGACCGATTGCAGAAGGCAATCCAGCAACAATACCTGCAAAAATCAGAATGGAAATACCATTACCGATTCCTCGCTCAGTGATTTGTTCACCTAACCACATTAAGAACATGGTACCAGTTACTAAACTCACGGTAGCAATAAGCGTAAACATGGTTTGGTTGATAACAACCAGATTATCGACCATGTTTGGTAAGCCCGTTGCAATACCAATAGCTTGGAATGTTGCAAGTACAAGCGTGCCGTAGCGTGTATATTGGCTGATCTTACGACGGCCTGCTTCACCCTCTTTCTTGAGTTCCGCTAACGCTGGATGAACTACAGTTAACAATTGGACTACGATCGATGCCGAAATATACGGCATGATACCCAATGCTAATATAGATGCACGCTCAAGAGCACCACCGGAGAACATGTTAAACATTTCAACGATGGTACCTTTTTGCTGTTCGAACAAATCGGCAAGTACAGCAGCGTCAATACCAGGGATCGGCACAAAAGAGCCTGCTCGGAATACTAAAAGTGCACCAATTACGAATAATAAGCGCGACTTTAGTTCACTTAAGCCGCTCTGAGCACTACGAAAATCTTGTCCTGGTTTCTTAGCCATCTGTACCTCGTTCCTCGAGATTATTCCTCGATTTTACCGCCTGCAGCTTCGATTGCAGCTTTAGCGCCTTTAGTCACGCGTAGACCTTTAACAGTCACAGCTTTGCTTAGGTCACCAGAAAGAACGATCTTAACGAATTCGATGTTCTTAGTGATAACGTTAGCAGCTTTAAGGCTGTTCAAGTCAACTACGTCACCAGTTACTTTCGCTAGCTCAGCTAGACGAACTTCAGCAGACACTAGGCTCTTACGAGAAGTGAAACCGAATTTTGGTAGACGCTGTTTCAGAGGCATTTGACCGCCTTCGAAACCTGGACGAACTGAACCGCCAGAGCGTGATTTTTGACCTTTGTGACCACGGCCACCTGTTTTACCAAGGCCAGAACCGATACCACGACCTACACGCTTCTTAGAAGGTTTAGAGCCAGCAGCCGGTGATAGAGTATTCAAACGCATTCTGATTACTCCTCAATCTTAACCATGTAGTAAACCTTGTTGATCATACCGCGTACGCACGGAGTATCTTCAAGTTCTACTGTATGGTTGATGCGACGAAGGCCTAGACCTTTAAGACACGCTTTGTGCTTAGGTAGGCGACCAATTGAGCTTTTAGTTTGAGTTACTTTAATAGTTGCCATCGTGTGCTTACTCCGAAATAGATTCAACAGTTAGACCACGTTTAGCAGCAACCATTTCTGGTGACTTAACGTCTACTAGAGCACCAATCGTTGCACGAACGATGTTGATAGGGTTCGTAGAACCGTATGCTTTAGAAAGTACGTTGTGTACACCTGCAACTTCAAGTACAGCACGCATTGCGCCACCGGCAATTACACCTGTACCTTCTGCAGCTGGCTGCATGTAAACTTTAGAGCCCGAATGACGACCTTTCACCGGGTGGTGAAGAGTGCCTTCGTTCAGCGCAACAGTAACCATGTTACGACGCGCTTTTTCCATTGCTTTTTGGATCGCTGCAGGTACTTCACGAGCTTTGCCGTAACCGAAACCTACACGACCGTTACCGTCACCAACTACTGTTAGTGCAGTGAAGCTCATGATTCGACCACCTTTAACCGTCTTAGAAACACGGTTAACTGCGATCAGCTTTTCTTGCAAATCATTAGCTTGTTGTTGTTCTTTAGCCATCTTCCAACCCTACCTTAGAATTTCAGACCAGCTTCGCGAGCAGAATCTGCTAGCGCCGCTACTCGACCGTGGTATTGGAAACCAGAACGATCGAATGCAACTGCAGTTACGCCTTTTTCAAGAGCGCGCTCAGCAACAGCTTTACCTACTGCTTTAGCTGCATCGATGTTACCAGTGTTCTTAACTTGCTCACGGATCGCTTTTTCTACAGTAGAAGCAGCTGCGATAACCTCAGAGCCGTTTGCCGCGATAACTTGTGCGTATACGTGACGAGGAGTACGGTGTACTACTAGACGCTCAACGCGAAGTTCTGCAATCTTACGACGTGCACGTGTAGCACGACGGATGCGAGATGCTTTCTTATCCATAGTGATACCTTACTTCTTCTTAGCTTCTTTAGTACGCACATTTTCATCTGCGTAACGTACACCTTTGCCTTTGTACGGCTCAGGTTCACGGTAAGAACGAATGTCAGCCGCAACTTGACCAACTAGTTGCTTGTCACAACCAGTTACAACGATCTCAGTTTGGCTAGGGCACTCAGCTTTAATACCTTCAGGTAGAGCGTGCTCTACTGGGTGAGAAAAACCAAGAGTTAGAGCTACAGAGTTGCCTTTCATAGCAGCACGGTAACCAACACCCTTTAGAGTTAGCTTCTTAGTGAAGCCCTCAGTAACACCCACAACCATGTTGTTAACTAGAGCGCGAGCTGTACCAGCTTGTGCCCATGCGTTAGCAACACCTTCTTTCGGACCGAAAGTTAGGTTGTTTTCTTCCTGTGCGATAACTACGGCGTTGTTAAGAACGCGAGTAAGCTCACCTTTACCACCTTTTACAGTGATTTCTTGGCCGTTTAGTTTCACCTCTACGCCAGCTGGAATAGCGACAGGTGCTTTAGCAACACGAGACATAATCTACTCCTTATTAAGCTACGTAACAGATGATTTCACCGCCAAGACCTGCTTTGCGAGCAGCACGGTCAGACATTAGACCCTTGGAAGTAGAAACAACTGCAATACCAAGACCACCCATCACTGTTGGTAGCGAGTCTTTATTTTTATAAACTCGTAGACCAGGGCGTGATACGCGCTTGATTTGCTCGATTACAGGTTTAGCTTGGAAGTACTTAAGAGTAACTTCTAGCTCAGGTTTTGCTTCGCCTTCTACAGCGAAGTCAGTGATGTAACCTTCAGCTTTTAGTAGTGCAGCAATTGCAACTTTAAGCTTTGAAGAAGGCATTTTAACAGCAACTTTGTTTGCTGCCTGACCGTTACGAACGCGGGTCAGCATATCCGAAATCGGATCTTGCATGCTCATAAGATTTACTCCAAATGATTAAGTGGCAATTACCAGCTAGCCTTACGAAGTCCAGGAATCTCGCCTTTCATGCAAGCTTCACGAACTTTGATACGGCTTAGACCGAACTTACGTAGGTAACCGTGTGGACGACCAGTTTGGTTACAACGGTTGCGCTGACGTGATGCACTTGAATCACGTGGAAGAGCTTGCAGTTTAAGTACTGCGTTCCAACGATCTTCTTCAGATGCGTTTACATCGCTGATTAGAGCTTTTAGTGCTGAACGCTTTTCAGCGAATTTAGCAACTAGCTTCGCACGCTTAGCTTCACGTGCTTTCATTGATTGTTTAGCCATAACAGTAACCCTTCACCTTACTTACGGAATGGGAAGTTAAAGGCAGCCAGCAGAGCACGGCCTTCCGAATCAGTGCCAGCAGACGTCGTGATAGTAATATCAAGACCGCGTACACGATCGACTTTATCGTAGTCGATTTCCGGGAAGATGATTTGCTCGCGAACGCCCATGCTGTAGTTACCGCGACCGTCAAAAGACTTAGCGCTAACACCACGGAAATCACGTACACGTGGAAGAGCGATAGAGATAAGACGCTCTAAGAACTCCCACATACGTTCGCCACGTAAGGTTACTTTACAACCAATTGGGTAGCCTTCACGAATTTTGAAACCTGCAACAGATTTACGCGCTTTAGTGATAAGTGGCTTTTGACCAGAGATCGTTGCCATATCAGCTGCTGCGTTTTCTAGCAGTTTCTTATCGTTGATTGCTTCACCAACGCCCATGTTTAGGGTGATTTTCTCAATCCTAGGGACTTGCATGACGCTTGTGTAGCCGAACTCTTTGGTAAGCTCAGCGACTACAGACGACTTGTAGTAATCATGCAGTTTCGCCATAGTAGAACTCCAAATTACTTCTAATTAGTTAGAAACAGTTTCGCCGTTAGACTTAAAGAAACGAACTTTCTTACCATCTTCAATACGGAAACCGATGCGGTCTGCTTTACCAGTAGCCGCGTTAAAGATTGCAACGTTAGAAGCATCAATAGCTGCTTCTTGTTCAACGATGCCACCTTGCTGACCTAGAGCCGGTTGAGGCTTTTGGTGCTTCTTCACAAGGTTGATACCTTCAACGATAACTTTACCAGTTGTCAGAACCTTAGTTACTTTACCTTTCTTGCCTTTATCTTTACCAGCAAGAATGATTACTTCGTCATTACGACGGATTTTAGCTGCCATGTTGCCGCTCCTTACAGAACTTCAGGTGCTAGTGACACAATTTTCATGAATTTCGCGTTACGAAGTTCACGAGTCACAGGACCAAAGATACGTGTGCCGACTGGTTGCTCAGTAGTGTCGTTTAACAATACACAAGCATTACTGTCGAAGCGAATGACAGAACCGTCTGGGCGACGAACGCCTTTACGGGTGCGCACTACAACCGCCTTCAGAACATCACCTTTTTTTACTTTACCGCGAGGAATTGCTTCCTTAACTGTAACTTTGATGATGTCACCGATATGTGCATAACGACGGTGAGAGCCACCCAGAACCTTAATACACATTACCTTGCGCGCGCCAGAGTTATCTGCTGCGTCAAGTGTACTTTGCATCTGGATCATTGTTAGTGCTCCGCTAAATATTAAAACTAGACCCTCTCGGGTCGGGCTGCCTCTTTAAAAGGGACGCGAATTGTACCACCCTTTTTTTCAATTGGGTAGACAAAAAACAAGCGGCCCCAAAAAATAATTTGGAGCCGCTTATAAGTCATAGAATTACAAAGATTAAATCTTCGCTTTTTCTAGAACTTTAACCAATGTCCAAGACTTAGTCTTAGACAGAGGACGACACTCAGCGATTTCAACTTTGTCGCCTAGGCCACAAGTGTTGTCTTCGTCGTGTGCGTGTACTTTAGTCGTGCGCTTAACGTATTTACCGTAAATTGGGTGCTTTACAGTACGTTCGATAGCAACAACGATAGACTTGTCCATCTTGTCACTAATTACACGACCTTGCTGGATGCGGTTAGTTTCGCTCATTATGCGCCTGCCTTTTCAGTCAAAACAGTTTTCACACGTGCGATATCACGGCGTACAGCTTTTAGAGTATGAGTTTGCTGAAGCTGACCAGTAGCAGCCTGCATGCGCAGGTTGAACTGTTCGCGTAGCAAATTCAATAGCTCAGCGTTAAGCTCTTCAACGTTCTTTTCGCGTAGATCTTGTGCTTTCATTACATCACCTGCTTAGTTACAAAAGTAGTTTTAACAGGCAGTTTACGTGCCGCTAGGCGGAACGCTTCACGTGCCAACTCTTCTGGTACGCCATTCATTTCGTACATAACCTTACCAGGTTGGATTTGTGCTACCCAGTACTCAACGTTACCTTTACCTTTACCTTGACGAACTTCAAGAGGTTTTTCAGTAATCGGTTTGTCTGGGAAGATACGAATCCAGATTTGACCTTGACGCTTAATGTGACGTGTCATAGCACGACGAGCCGCTTCGATTTGACGAGCAGTAATACGTCCGCGACCAACAGCTTTAAGACCGAATTCGCCGAAGCTTACTTCTGTGCCTTTAGCTAGACCACGGTTACGACCAGTCTGAACCTTGCGGAACTTAGTACGTTTTGGTTGTAGCATCGTTCGACTCCTTACTTACGGCCTTTACGCTGCTTCTTAGGCTTATCGCCTTTAGGCTCTACTGCGTTAGCAGCTGGCATACCGCCTAGAATCTCACCTTTGAAGATCCAAACTTTAATGCCGATCACACCGTATTGAGTGTGAGCCGAAGAAGTTGCGTAATCAATGTCTGCACGTAGAGTGTGTAGAGGCACACGGCCTTCACGGTACCACTCAGAACGTGCGATTTCAGCGCCGCCTAGACGACCGCTTACTTCCACTTTGATACCTTTAGCGCCTAGACGCATAGCGTTTTGTACTGCGCGCTTCATAGCACGACGGAACATAACACGACGCTCTAGTTGAGACGCGATGCTATCAGCTACTAGCTGACCATCTAGCTCAGGCTTACGTACTTCAGCGATGTTAATCTGCGCTGGTACACCTGCGATTTTAGCTACAGCTGCGCGTAGCTTCTCAACGTCTTCACCTTTCTTACCGATAACAACGCCAGGACGAGCAGTGTGAATAGTCACACGGATGCTCTTAGCTGGACGCTCGATAACGATACGAGATAGTGATGCTTTTTGTAGTTCCTTAGTTAGGAACTGACGTACCTTGAAGTCGCCGTCTAGGTTGTCAGCGAAATCTTTGGTGTTAGCAAACCATGTAGCATTCCAAGGCTTAACGATGCCAAGACGAATACCATTAGGATGTACTTTCTGACCCATTGCTTACTCTCCTAGTCTCTAGCGATCTGCTACAACAACAGTGATGTGGCTTGAACGCTTCAAGATACGATCCGCACGGCCTTTAGCACGAGGCATAATACGCTTCATGATAGGGCCCTCATCTACGAAGATTTTAGCGACATTTAGATCGTCGATATCTGCACCTTCGTTATGCTCCGCGTTTGCGATAGCTGACTCTAGAACTTTCTTAACTAGAACAGCAGCTTTTTTGTTGCTGAAAGTTAGAATTTCTAGAGCTTGGTCTACCGACTTACCGCGAATTTGGTCTGCAACTAAGCGAGCTTTCTGTGGAGAAATACGAGCAAAGTTATGTTTAGCTAAAGCTTCCATCATCTACTCCTTACTTCTTCTTAGCTTTCTTATCTGCAGCGTGACCGCGATAAGTACGAGTTGGTGCAAATTCACCCAGTTTGTGACCGATCATTTCTTCGGTAACGAAAACTGGAACGTGCTGACGACCATTATGGACAGCGATGGTCAAACCAATCATTGTTGGGATGATCATTGAGCGACGGGACCAAGTCTTAATAGGCTTTTTGTCTCCGCTTTCCACCGCTTTCTCTACCTTCTTCAGCAAGTGTAGGTCAATAAAAGGACCTTTCTTGAGAGAACGTGGCATGGCGATTCCTCTTTATATAGATTACTTGTTACGACGACGTACGATGTACTTGTCAGTGCGCTTGTTCTTACGAGTCTTGAAGCCCTTAGTAGGAACGCCCCAAGGAGAAACTGGGTGACGACCACCAGATGTGCGGCCTTCACCACCACCGTGTGGGTGATCCACCGGGTTCATTACTACACCACGTACGGTTGGACGTACGCCGCGCCAGCGTGAAGCACCAGCTTTACCAAGTTCACGTAGCATATGCTCAGAGTTACCAACTTCACCGATCGTTGCACGACCTTCAGAAAGTACTTTGCGCATTTCACCAGAACGTAGACGGATAGTTACGTATGCACCGTCGCGAGCAACGATTTGAGCATAAGCACCAGCCGAACGAGCTAGTTGAGCACCTTTACCAGGCTTAAGTTCAACACAGTGTACAGTAGAACCTACTGGGATGTTGCGCATCGGCAGAGTGTTACCTGCTTTGATTGGCGCATCTACACCAGATTGGATCTGGTCACCTGCGTTAACACCTTTTGGTGCAATGATGTAACGACGCTCACCGTCTGCGTACAGAACTAGAGCGATGTTAGCGCTACGGTTTGGATCGTATTCTAGACGCTCAACTTTCGCTGGGATACCGTCTTTAGTACGTTTGAAGTCAATTACACGGTAGTGGTGCTTGTGACCACCGCCGATGTGACGTACTGTGATACGACCGTTGTTGTTACGACCACCGTTCTTAGAGTTTTTCTCTAGAAGAGGTGCGTATGGCTTACCCTTGTGTAGGTCAGCGTTAACAACTTTAACGACGTGACGACGACCAGGGGAAGTCGGCTTACATTTAACAATAGCCATTTTTAACTACTCCTGTTATTCCGCGCCGCCAACGAAGTCAAGATCTTGACCTTCTTTCAAAGTAACGTAGGCTTTCTTAACGTCTGAACGACGGCCTTCACGCATACCTTGACGTTTGGTCTTACCCTTAAGAACAAGAGTATTTACAGACTTAACTTCAACTTCAAATAGCTTTTCTACAGCTGCTTTGATCTCTTTTTTAGTCGCATCTTTAGCTACTTTGAAAACGATAGTGTTCGCTTTCTCAGCTGCCATAGTTGCTTTTTCAGAGATGTGCGGAGCACGTAGAACTTTTAAGATACGCTCTTCAGTGATCATGCTAGCGACTCCTCAACTTGCTTAACTGCGTCAGCAGTCATTAGAACCTTGTCAAACGCAATTAGAGATACTGGGTCGATACCAGCAACGTCACGCGCGTCAACTTTGTAAAGGTTACGAGCAGCTAAGAATAGATTTTCATCTACTTCGCCAGTAACAATCAGAACGTCGCTTAGCTCAAGCTCTTTAAGCTTAGCTACAAGTTCTTTTGTTTTTGGTGCTTCTACTGAGAAGTTATCAACAACGATTAGACGCTCTTGACGAACAAGCTCAGAAAGAATGCTCTTCATAGCACCACGGTACATTTTCTTGTTTACTTTTTGGCTGTGATCTTGAGGTTTCGCAGCAAAAGTAACACCACCTGTACGCCAGATTGGGCTACGAATTGTACCAGCACGTGCGCGGCCAGTACCTTTTTGACGCCATGGCTTAGCGCCACCGCCAGATACTTCAGAACGAGTCTTTTGAGCACGAGTACCTTGACGAGCACCTGCTGCATATGCAACAACTACTTGGTGTACAAGAGCTTCGTTGAAGTCACGTCCGAAAGTAGTCTCGGAAACAGTTAGTGCATCAGCACCTTTAACCATCAATTCCATTACTTACTCCTAGACGTTATGCTTTAACAGCAGGTTTTACGATCACGTTGCCGCCTGTTGAGCCTGGTACTGCACCTTTAATAAGAAGCAGATTGCGCTCAGCGTCAACACGTACGATCTCTAGGTTTTGAGTCGTTACACGCTCAGCACCCATGTGACCTGCCATTTTCTTGCCTTTAAACACGCGACCTGGAGTTTGACATTGGCCAATTGAACCCGGTGCACGGTGAGACAAAGAGTTACCGTGAGTCATATCTTGAGTAGAGAAGTTCCAACGCTTAACAGCGCCTTGGAAGCCTTTACCTTTAGATGTACCAGTAACGTCTACTTTTTTAATTTCGTTGAAAAGTTCTACGTTTAGCTCAGCGCCAACTTCAAACTCTTCGCCGTTTTCTAAACGGAATTCCCAAAGACCGCGGCCTGCTTCAACACCCGCTTTCGCGAAGTGACCAGCTTCAGGCTTAGTTACACGGTTAGCTTTCTTAGCACCAGTAGTTACTTGGATTGCTGCGTAGCCGTCGTTCTCTAGAGTTTTAACTTGAGAAATACGGTTCGCTTCAACCTCAACAACAGTTACTGGGATAGAAACGCCTTCTTCAGTAAATACGCGGGTCATACCCACTTTACGTCCGACTAGACCAATCATTATTCTTATCTCCCTTAACCTAGGCTGATTTGAACATCAACGCCAGCAGCAAGATCAAGACGCATTAGAGCATCAACAGTTTTGTCTGTTGGCTCAACGATGTCGATCAAACGCTTGTGAGTACGAATTTCGTACTGGTCACGTGCATCTTTGTTGACGTGTGGAGAGATAAGAACAGTGAAACGCTCTTTACGAGTAGGTAGTGGGATAGGACCACGAACCTGTGCGCCAGTACGTTTTGCTGTTTCAACGATTTCCGCAGTAGAAGCGTCGATTAGCTTGTAATCGAAAGCTTTTAGGCGGATACGAATACGTTGGTTCTGCATGAGACAGAGCTCCAATTATTAAAAATTACACAAACAATATCGCCACTCAAACTCGAAAAGACGAGAGAATGCCGATTGATTTATGTGAAACCGTAGTATCCAAAATTAGGACACATTGTCAGTTAACTTTTGAAGTAAAGACAAGCCTTACTATTTTTATTAACCGCGAACATAAGCTGAGTATACATTACTAGGCAAAGCCTACTCCTCAGTGCTCATTGGTTCACAACCAGCTTAAGCCAGTGCGGTGCATTATACAGATCACACTTTAGTATGCAAGTGGTGTTTGAAAATTAATCGCAAAAACCTCACACGCACTTTCCACCGAGTTCAAAATGCAAAAAAGCAGAGCTTACTGCACTCTGCTTTTTCATTAATCTGTAAGACCAGTCAGTCGTTAGCCATCGTCTTCATCGACATACTGCGCTTGCAGGTAATTTTGGATGCCGGTCATCTTCACAAGGCCAAGTTGAGTTTCGAGCCAGTCGACATGTTCTTCTTCATCTTCCAAGATTTCTAAGAACAGATCGCGAGAGACATAGTCGTGGATATCTTCCGCATAAGCGATGGCATTTTTCAGATCTGGAATCGCCTCCATCTCTAACGCCAAATCACACTCGAGCATTTCTTGGGTGTCTTCACCAATTTTCAATTTGCCCAAGTCTTGTAGATTCGGTAGCCCTTCAAGAAACAAGATTCGTTCTATCAGGTGGTCGGCATGTTTCATCTCATCAATAGATTCATGATATTCCTTATCAGCCAAATGCTTCAGACCCCAGTCTTTGTACATTCGTGCATGAAGGAAATACTGATTAATGGCAACCAACTCGTTACCAAGAATTTTGTTGAGATGTTGAATTATGATTGGATCGCCTTTCATGAGCACACTCTCCTCTTCGGTTCTTCTAACTGTAGAACCAAATCGAGAAGTGTCAAAAAGCCTGGTCGAGTTTTTAGTAACTAACCAGCTTGCTTAAAGAGTGTGGCGGCGCTTTCGTTGATGATTTCTTTCGCTGAACGTACGCACTTTCCGCATTGACTGCCGAGTGCCGTACATTTCTTAATTCCTTTTATATCGGTAATGCCCTCTTCGACAACGAGTTTTCGGATTTTCTTATCCGATACTCCATGGCATAAACAGACGTACATATTCAAACCTAAATTTTTAACTTGGGATTAAATATAAAGAGGAATCATTCTTATTACCAGTCTTATCCTTTAATACTGATAGACTATTTTGTTATAGAAATAAGGTGTTTTTTAGAGGTGAGATCACTTAGCAAACACCTAGTCAAATTCGGTTACGCTAAGTAATTGTATTATTGAAGGTTAAGAAGATGAGTTAGCCGCGTTCGTCGGACTTTTCTTATAACCACTTATATTTTTCAAAAAATAAAAAAGGGAAGCCGAAGCCTCCCTTTTTATGATGCGCCTCTTCTAATGAAGAGAGAGCAAAATCATTCGTTATTAAGCGAAGATTTTAGCTACAACAC
>NZ_JAHGAJ010000005.1 GCF_030248535.1 Vibrio sp. D404a
ATCTCGAATCTCGAATCTTCTTTAGTACCCCATCAACTGCAACAAGTTTTCAGCGGTACTGATCGCTTCTTTACGGTTGGCGATATTCAGCTTTTGATACAAGTTTCTGATGTGTGTCTTGATGGTGGTGCCGGCCACATCCAACTCTTGCGCGATCTGTTCGTTGCTAAAGCCGGAGTAGATTAAGCCAAGTACTTGCCATTCACGCTGTGTGAGTGGGCTAGTACGAACCAGTTCAGGGATATTCGGGTGGTTAACCAGATTCTCAACAAAGTCTTCATCAAAGTGCACTGAGCGACTACGCTGCGTGGTCGAGATATCTTTCATGATCTGTTGAGCACGATGACGCTCAAGATCGCCAAGGCCCGGTTTATTGCTCAACTTATCAAGAATGTGGCCAATGGTTGAGCCGTCAACAAGGAAGTTACCGACCATTCCGGTTTGGTTGGTCATGTGCAGCGCTTCTTCAAGCAGGATACGTGCACTTTCCTCGTCGTTGGTTTGAATTCGCAGTACCGCCTCAACAATCAAGTTGCGGTTGGTATCGGTCACCAGATGCGAACGCTTGGCTTCGCTCTTTAGGAAGACTAGGGCTTCTTCTGCTTCTTCAAATTGCTCAAGCATAATGTGCGCACGAACGATGTTACGCCACTGCAACTGACAGAAGTGGTTGCTGGCTGATTCAGGGCGTACCGCGACGTTTAACCAATCCTGAATGGCCTCTTTATCCCCTTTCACCTGCCAGAATAGCAGCAGAGATAGGGAGGCATTGGCCGTCCAGTCTACGTGGTAGGTTGATTGGCGAAGCAGATGTTGGATCTGGTCGATAAACTTCGCAGCTTTGTCGATTTCACCGCGGCTTAAAGCGATACGAGCCAACATAGAGTAGCTATGCAAGTGCTTGCTCGGAGAGTGATGACCCAAGATATCAAGCCCTTTATAGCAACACTCTTCCGCTTCATCCAAACGGTTCCAACACCAACAAATTTGCGCGCGTACGCGAAGTAAGAACTCGTGAAGCGGTACGTACTGCAGTTGATGCTCTTCAATCAGCTTGAAGGCACTGTCTTGCAGTTCGAATGCAGCCTGAACGTAACCTTGCGCAATCAGAATCTCACTCTGCTGCAGAATCGCCCACAGTGCTTGATGGTAGACCTGATACTGGCGAGCCAGTTTTTCAGTCTGCTGCATCATAGGTAGAGCGCGGCTTAGGTTACCCATCACGTGGTTAACCTCACCGACAACAGAGGTGGCAACAATACGACTGCGGTAGACGGTGGTATTGAGTTGGCTCAGGGCTAACTCTGCCAGTTCGAGCGCTTTTTCAGGCTCGTTACTGTTGATAGCAACTTGTGCTCTAAGTGCGTTGTATTGACCTTGCTGCTGGGTATCGAGTTCGATATTGCGTGTTTGGTATTGAGACTCCGCTTCCTCAAGCAGCGTACCTACTTGGTCGTAACGGTGTTGGCTCTGTGCTAACCAAGCTCGCAGCATTGAAAGCTTAGGATCACTGTAAAGCTGGTCTGGCGTTAGCTGCTTGATCGCCATTTCTAATGAAGAGAGCTCACCTTGGTTGAACATCTGCCAGCCATGAGTGCCAAGAATCTGCACGATAAGTTCGGCATTATTTGCGCGTTGTGCATGGCGAAGCGCTTGATGAGGTGTGTTCTGTTTTAACCAAGCTTGGGCTGCGGCGTTATGTAGTTCCGCTTCTTGCTGTGGAATGCGTGCTTGACGTTCGTGGGCCAAAAACTCACCGAATAGATTGTGGAAGCGGTACCAGTTTTTCTCACCCTCTAATGGGTAGATAAACAGCCCAAATCGGTTGAGGGACTCAATCATGCCCAGTGCATCTTCACGTTGGGTGAGGGCACACACTAACTCATCGTTGAAGTGATCAAGCACTGAACACTGCATCAAGAAGTGACGAGTCTCTTTGTCCAGTAGGTCAAAGACCTCTTCCACCAAGTAATCCCATAAGTGGGCATGGTTAAAGTGGGACACAGATTCCGCAGACTGAGCCAGCGTACGTTTTTGGTGCTGAGCTTGCAGTGCAATTAGCTGAAGCGCCGAAGGCCAGCCCTCTACGTAAGCACAGATACTGCCTGCAGTGGTATCGTCGACACCGTCAGTAACACGCTGGTTGAAGAAGCGTGTTGTCTCTTCGGTGTCAAATGCCAGCGAATCATTACCGATTTCAATCATCAGATCGCGCACGCGCAGGTTCGCAGTACCGAGTGGTGGTGTACCACGGCTTGTTACAACCAAGGTTAGGTTATCTGGCATGTGTTTAAGGAAGAAGCGCATCGCTTCATGCACATCATCATTGTTGACGAGGTGGTAGTCGTCGAGGACCAGAAAACACTCATGATGGAAGTTGGCCATTTCAGCAAACACTTCACTTAACAGAGAGTGTAGCGATGAAAATTGACGCTTCTCAGCCAGCTTTTGTGCATTTGGACAGGCATTTTGAGTTGCCTTGTTTAGAGATTGCAGTAGGTAGTTGATGAAACGGAATGCATCGTTATCACTGTCATCGATGCTGTACCAGCCTACATTTGGCTTATCCACTAGCCATTGAGCTGCCATGGTGGTTTTTCCATAGCCTGCAGGGGAGCGGAATAATACGAGCTTATAGCAGTCGGCATTTTGTAGCAGATCTAATACGCGCGGTCTTAAGATTGCGTTGTGTAATCGCCCAGGGCGAGTCAGTTTAGACGGGATCCACATGTCGAAGGTTACCTATTCCATGGCTCTTGTCTCTATAGGGGCATTTGGTTTTGTTAAACCATCCGTCCAAACAAAAGCCGTTATGACTTAATTCTGTGGCTATGTTACGTGAAGCAAATTAGCTCAGACCATGATCAGCCTCAGAAACCTTGCACTGTGGCATATTTTACCCCAACTACGCCCTTTAATTGTGATGATTGTCACTTAATGGGTCGGTTTGTGATCGTGATGTTGCTCATTTCCGCACAAGAATTTGTGAAAAAGATGAGAATACGAAAAATATTTCGTGATCTAAATATCAGAACTCGCAAGAAGATGAAAATAGATAAACAAAAAATTCATCATTCAAAGTTAAGTTATGGGACGGGGGCTTGTGATCATAATCACTCCAAATTTTTAATCTGGAGCTGAACATGAGATTTAGATCACTAACCCAACGTCAGTACGCCCCCTACGCCCTCTCATCTACTCCTAGTTAGCCGTACGACCGGGATGATGTTTAGTTAATTGTGACCATGCACGATATGTCACAGATGAATTAGAACAAATAAAAGCGAGATTTCTGAAATGAAAGCAACTCAGCAAAAAACTTTTGATAAAGTGTCGTTCCAAGAAAGTGTAAAGAAACACCTATCTGCAACCTACGCAACTACAGTAGAAACAGCGGACAGCCGCGCATGGTACCTAGCAATGGGTCGTGCACTAGCAGAACTAACAACGTTTGACCTGCTAGCTACTGAAAACGATGAAAAAATTAAGAACGCTAAGAGCGTGAACTACCTATCTCTTGAGTTCTTGATTGGCCGTCTAACAGGTAACAACCTGATCAGCATGGGTCTGTACGAGCAAATCACTCACGCTATGGAAGAGCTAGGTCAAAACCTAACAGACCTTCTAGAAGAAGAGCGCGATCCATCACTGGGTAACGGTGGTCTTGGTCGTCTAGCAGCATGTTTCATGGACTCTTGTGCAGCACAAGAATTCCCAACAGTAGGTTACGGTCTACACTACGAGTACGGTCTATTTAAGCAGTCTTTCGAAGACGGTCGTCAAAAAGAAGCACCAGATGCATGGCGTGGCGTTGAAGGCTACCCATGGGAGATCGCTCGTCCAGAACTAGCACAAGAAATCGGTTTCTACGGTCACGTTGAAGTGGTTAACGAGAACGGTAAAGAAGTTCGTAAATGGGTACCTGGCATGTCTGTTAAAGCAATGCCATGGGATCTACCAATCGTAGGTTACGAGTCAGACACGGTATACCCACTGCGTCTTTGGGAATGTCAGGCTATTGCACCATTCTCACTAGCAAGCTTTAACAACGGCGACTACTTCGAAGCGCAACACGCACTGATCGACGCTGGTAACATCACTAAGGTTCTATACCCGAACGATAACCACGAGAAGGGTAAAACGCTTCGTCTAATGCAGCAGTACTTCCATTCTGCAGCATCTGTACGTGACATTCTACGTCGTCACGAAGCAGCAGGCTTCTCTCTAGCGGATCTTCCTAAGCAAGAGACTATTCAGCTAAACGATACGCACCCAACAATCGCTATTCCAGAGCTAATGCGCATTCTTATCGATGAGCGCGGCCTATCTTGGGATGAAGCGTGGGAAATCAGTGCACACACATTTGCGTACACGAACCACACTCTACTTCCAGAAGCTCTAGAGACTTGGTCTGAGTCGCTAATCCAGCGTCTACTTCCACGTCACATGGAAATCATTTTCGAAATCAACCACCGCTTCCTACAAGAAGTTCGTAAGATGTGGCCTGGTGACGGTGAGAAGCAAGCGAAGCTTTCTATCATCCAAGAAGGTTTCCACCGCATGGTTCGCATGGCAAACCTATGTGTAATTGGCTCTTACAAAGTAAACGGTGTAGCAGCGCTTCACTCACAGCTAGTTAAGAAAGACCTATTCCCTGAGTTCAACGAAATTTTCCCAGGTAAACTGACTAACGTAACAAACGGTATTACGCCACGTCGTTGGTTGAAGTTCTGTAACCCTGGTCTATCTGCGCTAATCACAGATAAGATCGGTTCAGAATGGCCTGCGAAACTTGAACAGCTAGAAGGCATCGCTAAGTACGCGACAGACGCGAAATTCCAAAAAGAATTCATGGCTGTTAAGAAAGAAAACAAACAGCGTCTTGCTGATTGGGTTCAAGAGAACATGGGTATCGAGCTAGATACTAACGCTATCTTCGACGTTCAAATCAAACGTCTGCACGAATACAAGCGTCAGCACCTAGATCTGCTACACATTCTATCTCTATACCACCGTATCCTGAACGAACCTGGTTTTGAGTGTGAGCCACGCGTATGTTTCTTCGCAGCGAAAGCAGCACCGGGTTACCACCTAGCGAAAGAGATCATGTTCGCAGTGAACAAGGTTGCAGAGAAGATCAACAACGATCCTCGCATCGGTAACAAGCTGAAAGTGGTATTCATCCCTGACTACCGTGTAAGCATGGCTGAAATCATCATCCCTGCGGCAGACGTTTCTCAACAAATCTCGCTAGCGGGTAAAGAAGCATCAGGTACGGGTAACATGAAGATGGCTCTAAACGGCGCTCTAACTATCGGTACGATGGATGGTGCGAACGTTGAGATTCGCGAAGAAGTAGGCGAAGAGAACATCTACATCTTCGGTCTAGACGTTGATGGTGTTCAAGCGGTGAAAGCGCAAGGTTACAACCCTTACGACTACTACCACGCAGATCCACTATTGAAAGCGTCACTTGACCTACTAACGGGTGAAGAGTTCACTCCAGGCGAACCAGGCCTTCTACGTGCAACGTTTGATAGCCTACTAGACGGCGGTGACCCATACCTATGTTTAGCGGACTTCGCTTCTTACGTGAAAGCACACGAAGACATGGACAAGCAATACAAAGACCAAGCTGGCTGGGCTAAGAAAGCCATCCTGAACACCGCATTGGTTGGTAAGTTCACATCAGACCGCTCTATCCGCGACTACGTGAACAACATTTGGAAACTAGAAGCGGTTAAACGTTAATAGACCCCAAATAAGCCAAGGCAGTTTCTGCCTTGGCTCAATTAGTTGGCTCAAAGCTAAATTGAATTAAATAAACTTAAATAAATAACCCTACAAAATTGAAAATGCTAGCGTGTTTTCGGAGAGAGCGATGAAAGAACAAAGCGTATTAAAACAAGTCGCAGAAATGGCAAATCTTGCCGACAGTTACGTAAGTGCGTGGGGCGATGAAGCACAAGTATCTGACGAAACATTAACTCGTCTATTGGCTTCATTGGGCTACGACACAAGCAGCGACGATGCTCTGCTTAAGTCTGCAGAGAAAAAACACAAGAAAGATGTATTAGACCCAGTTCTTGTCTTGCGCGATGGTGAACCTGTAGAGGTGGCACTAAATCTAGGTGTGAGTGCTCGTGAAAGTGAGTTCAGCTGGCGTTTAGAAACCGAGCAAGGAGAGGTACTTGAAGGCTATCTTCAATCTCAAGTTGTACGAGACGAACGTGCAGAGGGTGGCCCTTTAGTGTTTGCATTGCCAAACGATTTGGCATGGGGTTATCACAAACTTATTGTTAGCCGTAAGCGCCGTAAAAAGCCTTATGAAATGACACTGATCATTACACCGAAAGCGTGTTTCAAACAAAGCCCAATCGAGCAGGGTAAAAAGCTTTGGGGCCCAAGTGTCCAGCTTTACACACTGCGCACTCAGCATAACTGGGGTATCGGTGACTTTGGTGACCTAAAACAGCTGGTTGCTGACATCTCATCACGTGGTGGTGATTTTGTGGGTCTTAACCCGATTCACTCTCTATTCCCAGCGAACCCAGAAGGTGCGAGCCCATACAGCCCATCTTCACGTCGTTGGTTGAACATCCTTTACATTGATGTGAGCTCAGTACCTGAGTTCGCGTTGAGCGCAGAAGCGCAACAAACAGTAGGTAGCGCAGAGTTCCAACAGCGCCTACAAAAAGCGCGTGATGCACACTGGGTGAACTACACAGAAGTATCAGAGCTGAAGATGAGCATTCTTCCGCTGCTATTTACTGAATTCAAACATCGTCACCTAGATAAAAACAGCGACCGTGCACAAGCATTTCTAGCTTTCGTAGAAGAAGGCGGCGACAGCCTAATGCATCAAGCTGCGTTTGACGCACTGCACGCTGAGCTGCACGCAGAAGATTCAAACATGTGGGGCTGGCCGGTATTCCCAGAGAAATACCGCACATTTGAAAGCCCTGCGACTCAGAAGTTCATCAAAGAGAACATCGAGAAAGTACACCTATACATGTACCTACAATGGCTAGCAGATTGTCAGATCAACGATGCACAATCTTTGGCAGAAGAGAAGGGTATGGCGGTTGGTCTGTACCGTGACCTTGCAGTAGGTGTAGCGGACTCTGGCTCTGAAACTTGGGCAGACGAAGGCAACCTAGTGATGGATGCAAGCATTGGTGCTCCACCAGATATTCTAGGTCCTCTAGGCCAAAACTGGGGCTTACCACCACTAAACCCAGAAGTGCTTCAAGCGACAGGCTACGATGCTTATATCAAGCTATTGCGCGCTAACATGAAACACTGTGGTGCATTGCGTATTGACCACGTACTAGGTCTACTGCGTCTTTGGTGGATTCCAAAGGGTGAAGATGCGACACAAGGTGCTTACATCTACTACCCAGTGCAAGACATGCTAGCGATTCTAGCGCTTGAATCACACCGCTATCAGTGTTCTGTGATTGGTGAAGATTTGGGTACTGTGCCTGATGAGATCGTCGATATTCTTGCGGACGCAGGCGTTCACTCTTACAAGGTATTCTTCTTCGAAACATCTGAAGAAGACGGTGGCTTTATCTCTCCAAAACACTACGCACCACAATCAATGGCGGCATTGTGTACTCACGATATGCCAACACTTCGTGGTTTCTGGCACTGTGATGACCTGAAAATGGGTCAAGAGATTGGTCTGTACCCAGATCAAGAGCAGTTAAATGGTCTGTTTGATGACCGCCTAGAGTGTAAGCAAGGTATTCTAGACTCTGTTGCATGGCACGGCTTCCTGCCTGAAGGCGTTGGTCGCGATGCGAGCCAAGTACCAATGGACTCTTACCTAGCAGAAGCGCTACAACTTCACGTTGCAGCAGGTTCTTCAACGCTACTAAGTGTTCAGTTAGAAGACTGGCTAGAGATGGATCAGCCTGTAAACATTCCTGGTACGGTAGACGAATACCCGAACTGGCGCCGTAAGCTATCGATGAACCTTGATGAGATTTTTGCTCATGAAGGCGTGAATCGAATCGCTTCTCGTCTGACTGATGTTCGAGAGAAAGCGAGTAAATAAAATGCTTGAGTGGCCCGATAATTCTGAGATTTTTGCTTGTTGCATAAGAAACTATAATCTTGGTCACTCAAACGTTTCCGTACGTCAGGTACAATAGATCGTCGTTATATTGCCCGCATCCATAGCGGGCATTTTTATTTTATATTTTTTGGATGTTTGGTTAGGGAGAAAGGTTTTGGAAATGAGTTCAATTTCAAAGCAAGAACAAGTATATACCCAACTATCACAGGCTTCGTTTGCAGACCCATTCTCATGTTTAGGTCCATATATTCCTTCTGAAGAGGGCGCATTGCGTGTATGGATTCCGGGGGCAGACAAAGTTGAGTTGATCGTTGGCGACGAACCTCGTGTTGAATTAGTGCGAGAGGGCGACAGTGGCTTCGTTCTCAAGCAAGAGAGAGATCTACGCTTTACTCACTACAAGCTGGCGGTTGATTGGGCTGGAGTTGAGCAGATCTTAGATGACCCTTATCAATATCACGAGTTGTATGCGAGCTACGAAGCATTGCATACGCCAAAAGATATGTACCATCATATGGGCGCTCAATTTGTAACACTTGAGCGTGATGGACAGTCTATTTCTGGTACTCGATTCCTTGTTTACGCACCGCATGCTTCAGCAGTTAGCCTAGTGGGTAACTTTAATGCTTGGGATGGCCGTCGTCACCCAATGCAGCGCCTAGACTACGGTATTTGGGGTCTATTCATCCCTGAATTAGAAGAGGGCGCGCAGTACAAATATGAACTGAAAGGTCCAAATGGCGAAGGGCTTCCGCATAAAGCTGACCCTTGGGGTTTCTACTCTGAGCAGTACCCGTCATTCTCATCGGTAACTTACGATCACGCTCGTTATGAGTGGCAAGATAGCCAATGGCAAAGCCGCCCAGTAACTGAGAAGCGCAAAGAAGCATTGTCTTTCTACGAATTGCATGCTGGTTCTTGGAAGCGTGACGCAAATGGTGATTTCTTAAACTACCGTGACCTTGCTGCAGAGCTGATCCCATACCTAACCGACCTTGGTTACACCCACGTAGAATTGATGCCTGTTTCAGAGCACCCATTCTTCGGTTCTTGGGGTTATCAACCTGTTGGCCTGTTTGCACCAACAAGCCGTTTCGGTTCTCCGGACGATTTCAAATACTTTGTCGACCAGTGTCACCAAGCGGGTCTTGGCGTAGTACTGGACTGGGTTCCAGCGCACTTCCCAAGTGATGACCATGGTTTAGCGAACTTCGATGGTACGCCTCTGTTCCACGATCCAGACCCACGTCGTGGCTGGCATCAGGATTGGAACTCATACATCTATGACTTAGGTCGTGAGCATGTACGTCGTTTCCTTGTTTCTAACGCTCTGTATTGGTTTGAGCAGTTCCACATTGATGGTATTCGTGTAGATGCAGTGGCGTCGATGCTTTACCTAGACTACTCACGTAGCCATGACCAATGGGTGCCGAACGTAGATGGCGGTAATGAAAACTACGATGCAATCGCAACGCTTAAGTGGATGAACGAAGAGGTTTACAAACACTTCCCGAATGCGATGACCATTGCGGAAGAGTCCACAGCGTTCCCTGGCGTGTCTGCGCCGACGTTTATGGGCGGTCTTGGCTTTGGCTTCAAATGGAACATGGGTTGGATGCACGACAGCTTATCTTACATCCAAGAAGATCCTATTAACCGTAAGTACCACCACAATACGATTACGTTCCCGTTAGTTTACGCGCACAGTGAAAACTACGTATTGTCTTTGTCGCACGATGAAGTGGTTTACGGTAAGGGCTCTATCCACAATAAGATGCCGGGTGATGAGTGGCAACAAACGGCTAACCTGCGTGCTTACATGGGTTACATGTACGCACAGCCGGGTAAGAAGCTCAACTTTATGGGCGCCGAGTTTGGCCAAACAGCGGAGTGGAATCATGATGACCAACTGCAGTGGTTCTTACTGGATTACGAGCGTCACCAAGGTGTGCAGAAGCTAACGAAAGATCTTAATCACCTATATCGTGATGAAGCTGCGATGCATGATTTGGATTTTGATCCACAAGGCTTTGAGTGGCGTCTTCAAGACTCTGCTGAAGCGAGCATTTTGGCTCATGAGCGTATCAGTGAGTCGGGTGAGCGTGTACTAGTGGTAACGAACTTTACGCCGGTACCACACGAGCACTTCCGTTTGGGCGTCCCAGCTAAAGGTAACTACAACCTGTTACTGAACACTGACGACGCAAAATACAACGGCAGTGGCTTTGAGGTTAAGCAAGTTGCTGAGATTGAATCCGTAGAAAGTGAAGGCCTAGAGGCATCAATTGAGCTACGTCTGCCGCCGTTATCAACGGTTTTCTACAAGTTAAATTAAGTTGTTGGGTAATTAGCTCAGACTACTAGAAAGTAAAATGGGAGCCTCTGGGCTCCCATTTTTTATGTCTGATTCGTCTGCTTACGGTTCAAGCAGCAGAGTTGTTTGCTTAGCTGGGTCTAAAGTTAGTCATTTTGAAAAGCGAGCGACCAATAACAGTCTCAATGACTTGCTTTGCATTACTTCCAAAGCTTTCGATAGCTTTCTCTCGAAACGTACCATCAGCCTGTAAATCAAAGCCTTCTGACTGTTCTGTTTGCGATGCATGGAAGAAGATCAATTTCATGACACTTTGAAACTGTGGCTCTTCTAATGCCTTATCCCAAGATTCGTAGAAAGCGCGTTCCGTCGTGAAATCTAGAGGCTTCATGATAATTGGTAAAATATGACCATGTAGCGCTGCTCTGATAGCGCGAGTTGACGGAAAGTAACCTTGCAGCGTAGTGAGGCTGACACCGATCTCTTTTGCGACACGTGCGTACGTGAGTGCTTCATGCCCTTCCGCCAAGAATAGTTCTAGAACGACTTGATTGTACTTCTTCTGGTTTTCGAGTTTCTGTTGTTGAGTGATGCGTGCCATACGGTATTGGGATGCTGTTCTGAATTTAGGGTATGGTAAGCCCTTAACTTAGATATCGCAATTATGAAACAACTTATTCATATTAATTTTTATAGAAAAATAAGATCGATAAACAGGAGATATTAAAAAGCCGCTTACTTGAAGCGGCATTTAAAGTTAGCCAATGAGTATCAGAATGGATACCAGAACAGTTGTGAATCCAACACACGCTTGGTGATGGCGAGCACTACAATTAGCGTAATACCCGCCAGTACTATGTAGTCGGCTTTCTTCAATGGTGCACTGCTGTACCACGTTCGAGATTTGTGACGGCCAAAACCACGTAGTGTCATGGCATTGGAGATCTCATCCGCACGGTCCAAGCTAGAGAACACAAGTGGCCCAAGGATCTTCGCGACGTTTTTGATGCGTGCGATAAGTGGCGCTTTCTTTGATAGCTCTACGCCTCTTGCCTGCTGTGCATGCATGATATTAACGAAGTCCTTTTTCACCTCTGGTAGATAACGCAGTGTCAAACTGACAGCGTAGGCGATCTTGTAAGGCACGCCAATGCGGTTAAGACTCGCAGCAAACTCTGTTGGGTGAGTCGTGAACACAAAAATTAACGCGATAGGGAACATACTCATGTATTTCAACGTGACAGTGACGAGATAAAACAGCGTCTCCTGGCTCAAAGAGTAGTTACCTGGAAGAGTCAACAAAATGTGCTCGCTACCGATGAGATCTGTACCTTGCTGCGGAGCAAGCAAATACATGAACAGCGCATTTAAGCTCAACACACTAACCGTACCAATCAACAGTGGCTTATATACACTCACAGGTACGCGCGTCATCTTGAGTAGCAGTAAACCCGTTGTAATCAGTACCACGATTAAGCGAAGATCAAACGTCGTCAATACAACCGTTACCCATGCTAAAAACAGAGCAAACTTGGTAATGCCATTCAACGCGTGCAATGGCGATTTGGTATCAATGTAGTTAATACCAAATTTTATTTTCGAGGCATTCATAGCGCGCTTCTCTCGTAGTCGATGAAGTACTGCATAAATGCGTTGGTGTCTTCGATTTTCATCATGGTCGCAAGTTCGTAAATACTGGTGGTGCACAGGTTAGCGCGGTCTAACAGCGAGGGTTGGCTGAACACTTCGGTCATCGGTGCATTGGCAATCAGCTTGCTGTCGGCAATGACGATAGAGCGCGTTGTGTACTCAAGCACGAGATGCATATCGTGAGAGATAATCACCACGGTAATACCTAATTCGCTGTTGAGCTTTTGAATAAACGCCAACATCGATGTGTAGTTACGGTAATCCTGTCCGGCTGTCGGCTCATCTAGGATCAGCAGCTCCGGTTCTAGAACAAGAATGGCAGCAATCGTTACGCGCTTCTTCTGACCGTAGCTCAGTGCTTCAATCGGCCAGTGACGGAATTTACTGAGCCCACAAAGCTCAAGTACCGACTCAACCTTTTCTTTGATGCTTGCTTCATCAATACCACGGTTACGCAGACCAAATGCCACCTCGTCGAAAATCATATGGTGTGAAATCATATGATTTGGGTTTTGCATCACTACGCCGACTTTCTGACTACGCTCAAAAATAGAGAGCGTGCTTAGGTCTTCGCCGTTGAGGTATGCCGAACCTGAATCGGCTTCAATCACACCCATGATTAACTTAGTGATTGTCGACTTACCAGAGCCATTCTTACCTAAGATTGAAACGAATTCGCCTTTACCAATCTTAAAGCTCACGTCCTCAAGTGCATTCTTCTCACCGTCGTAGGAGTAGGTCAGGCCATGGACTTCGAGCAGTGGTGTGTACTGTTTCTCTGTTGGTGCTGGTGGGCGTTGGTTAAACCAGTTTTGAACAGTAGGTCTAAACGCTTTGTAATCCAGAGACTTTAAGTTTGAAAGTGTGTCTTTTTCTGAAAGCGGTACTTGAGCGGCCTTCAGTGCGGACAGGTACAAAGGTTCACGGATTCCGTGCTTTTCAAGCAGTCCCGAAGCAAGCAGCTCATCAGGCGTTGAGTCGGAAACGATCTCACCTTGGTCCATTAGAATCACGCGATCGACATGGCGATGCAGCACATCCTCAAGACGGTGCTCGATAATGATCACGGTTTTATTGGTTTCACGATGCAGCTGATCGATGATCTCAATCGTCGCTTTACCGGTTTTCGGGTCTAAGCTTGCTAAGGGTTCATCAAAAAGTAGTGTATCGACCTCATCAACAAGAATGCCTGCCAATGAAACACGTTGCTTCTGACCGCCCGACAGATCATGAGGCGAGCGATCAAGCATGTCTGCTAGGTCGACCATCTTGGCGGTGGATTTAACCAGCGGATACATGTCGATGCTCGACATCAATTGGTTTTCTAATGCAAAGGCAATATCTTCACCAATGCTTAGACCTACAAACTGGCTGTCTGTGTCTTGAAGTACGGTACCAACTTGCTCGGTAAAGTCATGCATTGAGAAGCCAGCACTGTCTTGGCTAGCTATCTCTAATTTACCGGTGACTTCGCCTTTAATAGCGTGAGGGATTAAGCCATTTAAACATTGACCAAGGGTAGATTTACCACTGCCGCTTGGTCCAATAATGACGATTTTCTCTCCTTTCTCTATCCTTAGATTGATATTTTTTAGCGTCGGTTTATCCAGCGACTCATATCTAAAAGAGAAGTTCGAAAATGCGATAGTCATTAAACGCTTATGCCTCTGTTAGGTTACGGCTTTGCTTATTGCGTTTTGCAACAGATTTTAGAATTAGGAAGCCGACAACAGCGATAAGCACTGTGTTACCCGCAGCAATGATAGAAAGCTGGGTGAAGACTTTAGTGAACGGTTCAGCGTATAGGATGGTGTCTAAGAACGCAGAGCAACCGTAGCCGACCACGTTACCGGCTAACGCTAAGATGACGAAAAGAGCAAAATCTTTCATTGGTAGTTCGCCTTGAGCAAGGCGGTTCTTAGTCATTACTGGGAATAGGCCAATGACCATACCTACGATGCCTGAGCCTAATACCCAAGTTAACCAAACGCCCCAACCAGCGAAAAGGTCTGTTACCCAGTGGCCGATGAAACCAACAAGGAAGCCGACAATAGGGCCAAATAGAACAGAAAACAGCGCAAGCACTGCCATTGCTGGCTTTAGAGTGGTGTTGGCAAATACAGGGACACCAAACATAGGTAGACCACCAATACCATATAGGGCAGCGCCGATGGCAATGACGACGACAGTTTTCGCTGAAAAGTTCATAGATAACCTCAAATGAAAAAATTTGCTTTATAAAGAGCGTGTATTCGCCATTGAATTATAAGATGTCTTAGAGACGATTTTTTAGGCAAATATAAAAAATAAGGCGCGCATTATACAGTAGAAATACTCCATAAGGAAAGATAAGTGTCTGGATGTCTAGACAACTTAAAGCACTTGCTCAAAGAGTGTTTCCTATCCGCTGTTTTTGCGTGCAAATGACTAAAAAAGCCAGACGCTTGTCTGGCTTTTGCTATTGGTCCTGTAGCAACAGAGAACCTATTTTCTCGATTAGTGATCGAGGTATAGGTAGTTCTGCCAGCTCTTCATTCGTATTAGCACTTTACGCATTACAGATACATGGGTGAAGCTTTCTGAATAAACGGCTACTTCAACGGCGGTACCCATAGGAAGGTGGTATTCAGAGAGATCATCCGTAATCGTTAGCTTAGCGAACACGCGACCACTTGTTTTGAGTGCTTCAGTACCAAGGAGTGCACCACGAGCTTGGATTTGGCTCTCACCAATCGCTGGAAGGACCTCTTCAATACGGCCTTTGAAGACTTTCCCCGGAAGAGCTCGGAAGAGAAATTCTGCTTCATATCCAGGTTGCAGGCGCTGTAGTGAGTTCTGACGGAACGCAGCAGTATAGTATTGCTCTTCTGTGTGTACAAAGGTCATGACTGGTGCGAGTGGCAGCGGAACGGCCATAACACCAGGTCGAAGGGCAAGTTGAGTAACATAGCCGTCTGTTGGCGCACGCACCACCGTTTGGTCAAGATCGAACTGAGCTTTACGTAAGTCAGCCAACAACCCTGCCACAGCGGTGTTCTCGCCACCGATCTCTGAATTCAGGGCAATTTGAGCCTGCTCTTGGCTTGCTTCTGCTACTTTCAATGCAGCTTCTGCCGCTTTGTAAGCTTGGCGACGAGTATCCAGTTGCTGCTCAGTGAACGCGCCACTTTTGAATCCACGCTCGTATCGAGAGAACTCACGTTGTGCTTTATCTCGCTCGGCAATGGCTTTGATCTTAGCCGCTTCTGCCTCAGCCACTTGAGATTCAAGACCTAAAGCACCTTGGCTTGCCTCTTTCACTTGCGCTTCTAGCTTAGCGACTTCTGCTTCAAACGGGATAGGGTCGATCTTAAATAGTATGTCACCTTTACGCAGAGGTTTGTTCGGTTCAACCGGCACCTCGATGACCTTACCTCTGACACCAGAAACGATCGGAGTGGTTGAGTAAACTTGGTTACCAATTTGAGTAAATGGATGGTTGTAGTTCATCAACAAGATCAAAGTGCCAATAATAACGACACCGCCCAATACGGCTGTCGGTACTGTCCATTTGTTGAGAGGAATATTGAACACTTTGAAGATGGTGATACAAAGTGCCGCATAGGTCATTATCAGTAGTAAATCCATTACTTAACCTCCTGATCTTGTGACTTTTCTTGGTTAGGCGCTGGAGAGGCAGTTTGTTGCGCTACTGCTTCTTTTAGTGTGGCGACTTCTTGTTGGAGTGCAGACACTTGGTCGATTAGCGTATCAACACGATGATGAGTGTCATGTTGTTCTTCTTCTAGTTTTGCGAAGCCCCAACCTCGGTCTGTACGCCATAAGGTTGCCCAAATCCAAAGGAATGGCCAGATAGTATGGAGTGTAAAGAGGCTGACCCAACCGGAAACGTGAATGGCATCTTGATGAGGGTGGTTACGTTCCTTCGCGATTTCATAAGGGATATCATGAATCACGATGATTCCGTAAAAAATGACTAGTGCAACAAAAATTAATAAGCCGAGTGCAAAATAGTCTAAAAACATAACAGATCCTTGTAATGTTATTTATGAGTTATCAATATAGTACGCTATCGTACAAGTAATTGTTATAAAAATGATTTGTTTGTATATGGTTTTTTAGAACGGATACCGATAAATAATAATTCCTCGCTATTTGTTCCCTTTGTAAGTGTGTACTTACTTTTATCAAGCTAGGGAGAGCGAGAAGGTGAGACGATGAATTATATGGGTGAAGTGGCGGCAATTGGTGCTGCTATTGTTTGGGCTGGGGCAACGTGGATCTACAGTCAGTTTAGCCACCGTTTTTCTGCTATGCAGCTGAACATCGTCAAGGGTGTGGTCGCTTCGGCAATGATGATGGTCGTTATTCCTCTAATACCAATGCCAGAACTCAAGCTGGAGGCTAACCATATTTGGGTTCTTGCAGTGTCAGGTGTGATTGGTATCGCGATAGGTGACAGTGCTTATTTTGCTTCACTGAAAAGGATTGGAGCAAACAAAACATTACTGCTTGAATCTCTCGCTCCGCCGCTGTCTGGTGTGTTGGCGTTATTGTTATTGGGCGCAGCGCTCTCGATGCAGAGTTGGTTGGGTGTGATCATCACCACGCTTGCAGTGACCTTTGTGGTGTTTCAACCTAGCCAGCAACAAGAGTCTGTCGATTGGAGTGGTGTGGGCTACGGTTTATTGGCCAGTGTATGTCAGGCATCTGGTGTGGTTATCTCGCACTATGCTTTGGTCGCAGGTGACATTCCACCGCTGCTTGGGGCATTGATTCGACTGGCAGTAGGAGTATTGGCGGTGATAGTCATGATTCGACTGTTTGAACCCAAGCCATTTTCAGACATTCGCTCTCATCTAAAGCAGATGGCGACGAAAGATAAAGCTTGGTTACTTGGCGCCATCTTTGTTGGGACATTTCTCGCGCTGTGGTTACAACAAGTGGCGCTGAAACACGCTAACCCAGCGATTGCCCAGACATTGATTGCTACCAGCCCCGTGTTCATTCTGGTTATTTATGCCGTAAAGGGCGAATCAATCTCTAGGCAAAGCCTGATTGGGACACTGTGTGCTGTAGGTGGAATTTCGCTGTTCTTTTTATAGTGGCCGATAACTTATAATGATCAATAGCTTATAACGGCCAATAGTTTATGGCGAACAGTAAAAAATAGAGAGGTGCTGGCCTCTCTATTTTTGGTATCTAACGGATGTAATGACTGAAACAGAATTACTCAGTACAGACCTGATTACGCCCGTTGGCTTTCGCACGATACAAGGCTTTATCGGCACGATAGAAGGTACGCTGAGTATTTTCTCCATCACGATGAAGCGTGATACCGACACTTACCGTAAGACCTCGCTCACCTAAAATCTGATGCCAACCGAATTGGAAAATACGTTCTCGATAGTTTTCTGCGTGCATCTCTGCTTGCGCTTGGTTGGTGTGCTCAAGGATCACCAAGAACTCCTCACCACCGAAACGAACGCATGATGCGCCGCGGAATTTAAAGTAACCGGATAACTCTTGTGACACGCTTACGATGGCTTTATCACCAACTAAGTGGCTTAACTCATCGTTGATCGATTTGAAGTGGTCGATATCCACAACCAACAGTGCAAAGGGGGTGTTGTGGATCAGCAGATCTTTCAGTTTCACATCTAACCAACGGCGATTGTGCAAACCAGTCAGTGGGTCGGTGAATACGTCTTGTTGTAGCTGAGCCACGGCGTTTTTGTGCTGCTCGGTAGTCTCTTTGAGCTCTTTGTTCTCTTGTTCGGATAAGATGAGTTTGAGTTGCAATTCAAAGCGCGACAGGCGGCGTAGCTGGCTTGCCCCGAGTTCACTTATCGGGATCTGTTTCATTAGATCCGTCTCAATGCGATAGCCTTTTTTCTCATGCTCCAGCGCTTCTTTATAGCGTCCTTGGTGCATGCATACCTCACTCATCGAATCATAGAAGCGTTTTGCCAGCACTGGCGAAGAGTAGCTCTTCACTCGTTTACTGGTGCTTTCCAATATCATGCTGGCATAGTCTTGTTTATCGATAATGGTCAGGCAGTGTGCAAGTTCTAAGCGAATCATGGTCGCGAGCCAACTTGCTTGTGTGTTGGTGGCAGTGTGTTGAACAGAGGAGATACAGCGAAGCGCTTCATGGTATTTCTTCTGAGCACGATAGACTTTCGCTTGATAGAGTGAAATCTGCGCTGTCAGTAATTTATTACTCACTAAGATGCTCAGCTCTTCACATTCGCGTAGTAGGTCACTGGCTGCGGTAATTCGGTTGAGGTGAATAAAACTTGCGACCATGTGAAGTTTGAATCTTAAACGCAGCAGGCGGCTGCTGATCGCATGGTCGATGCTGCTGATTTTCTGATAATAACGAAGCGCGCGGTTGTGGTCACCGTATGCATCACACAGATTCCCCATTCCGAGAATCGCCATGACATACTCATCTATATGCCCGTGTTCAACAGAAATGTTTGATGAACTAATAAACTCATTTAGGGCTGCGGTGTAGTCCCCGGTTTCGAGCAAGCGAGAGCTTAAGCTGGTTTTTACCGTGAGTATGTCTTCAACATCATTGGGGAGTGTTAAGAGATCAAGCGCTGCGCGTAGCTCATCAATACTGATTTGATTTTGTTGCAGCTCAGCGCGGTACTCAGAGCTAATGATGTAGCAGTGAGCTTGTTCTTGCTGTGTCGTCGCGATGTGCTGGCGAATGTGATCCCAAAAGATGATCGCCTCTTCTCCAGAGACTGAAGAAGGGTCTAAGCCAGCGTCCGTGATCTTACTTAATAACGTTTCCATCAATCTCTTTCTCAGCTTCGGCTTCTTCTAATTGTTCAAGGGTGAACGGGAAGGTCAAAATGTCATTGAGTGTCACAATTGGCGGTGCGCCTTTCAGTCCTTTTCGATGCCACGGGTAGATGTCGAGCATGGTTGTGATCTTGTCATAGATGGCTTGTGCGGCGTCGCCTTTTTCAGCCAGCATCAGTGCCACGCGTTCGCTGCTCAATCGCGAGATAAAGTCTTCTTGATTACAGAAGGTATGCGCGAGCTCTGTACACACCTCTAAGTAGTTTGGATCGTCATGCTGGAACATGATGATGCTGTGGTTTGAGCGCTTAAGCTCGGTCTTGAACAGTACCAACTGCTCCCACCAAAAGGTCTCTGATACCACGTGAGAAAACTGTTTCTCTGGATCATACTCATATTGGCCACGAATTCGGTTGATCAATTTACGAGCACGTTGTTCCAGTTGGCGTTTTGAACTGCGTGCTTTATCTAACCCGACACGAGTCGTCTGCTCGCGAAGCATGTTGGTCGAATATTGACGGTATTTCTTAAATGCAATCAGAGCTGCTTGATAATCTTGATTCTCTTCGGCGACCAATGATTGCTGGTAACAGATCTGGCTAAGTAACTCGCCATTATCAAATTCATTGGCGGACTGTTCAGCGTGATTCAGTAGCTCTGAGGCTTCTTGAGGTCTTTTTCTGAGTAGCTCTAAACGAGCGCGGCTGATGAATGAGTGTGCCTTCATCCAAACCAAATTGTGTTCAACGGCAAGTTTGTGCGCCTTGGCGGTCGCTTGTTCAGCATCATCAAGACGTTCAAGCCCAAGCAGTGCCAATCCTCTAAAGTCCCAAACCTCTGCATGCCACGTGTTATCTGGGTGGTCTTTTAGCGCTTCTTCTGCACCATCAAGCACCGAGAGCATCTCAACGTAGTTATTGAGCAGGTAGTAGTCCCACGCGAGTAGGATCCGTGCTTTGCCTTCCAGCCACCCAATTCGGCTATTATTTGCCACCTTTACGGCAAGCTGGTGGGTAGAGCGTGCGAGTTTGTACTCATGGGTGATGCGCCAGATGTTACCAAGCCCAATTAGACATTCGATTTGAATTTCAAGTTCGTCGACCAACGCAGACTGTTCGAGCGCGTTAATCCAGTATTGTTGAGCGGAGTAGTATTTAGCTTGGCCCCAGAATTGGAGCGCATGAAGGTGAAGAATTTCAGGAAGAAAGAGATCAGTATCGAGTCGGTTTTGGCGCTTGTAAGCTTCTTTTATGTACTTTAGACCCTTGCGATAATCCATTAGATTCCAGCAACAGCGAGACATCAACATCAGTGATTGAATGGCTCCCTCTTCGAACAAAACCTGTTCCGCTCTCACAAGGCATTGCTCAGCAACCTCGAAGACGACGGCGGGTTCTGAGTCTATGCGTTTCTTGAGTTGTTCAAGCTCTGTTTCAATTAGATACTGGTTTTTGTCCAAGGCTTCAGTCCACAATTATCGAACATACTGATAACACCATCATTATAAGTGTGTGATTTAGGATAAGCACTAATTATCTAACGAAGAGGTGATACCAAGTAATGATCTTTTTGATTAATGAGTGTTACCTCATGTTATTACTTGGTATTCAACAACTTCTAGCATATTCATCTAGATGGTTATGCAATCGTTACGACAGTAGTTGCTTCAAGGTAAGAGGTTGCTCAGCAACGCCTAAGCGCTGTGCCGCTGTTAACCCCTGCTTATCTTGATAGCACAAATTATGCCAAGCTCTGAAGATGTCGAGCAGTGGGAGGATACCACCAGGGCGCAGTTTACGTCTTGGTTCGTTAATAAAGCCATCAAACAGGACTTGGAATCGCTGCTGATAGAATTTGGTCTGTTTGAGTGATGCGTGTTCGAACCAATGTTCTGGTTGCGTATTACTACCAGCTAGGTAACAGATGCCTTTTTGCTTATCACCTTGATTAGCAATCGCCCAACGGTCACGCCACCAACTCATGTGCACAATGTCGATCTTCTCAAACCCTAGGCTGTCATCCCACAGAGAATCTTCCTCAACATACATCAGGTCGACATTGTTGTTCTGAATTCGAGGCAGACAGACACTCAGAGCTGCCGAACGAAGTAGTGGATCTTGAGGCAAGTAGATAGACACCGGTTTGCTCTCGTCACACATATCCAATACATGCAGGAAGTGTGCGTAAGAGGTATACGGTGGACGAACCAATGCGCCTTTCGATGGATAGCTAAAAGAGGTGAGGTTGCCCATTGGATCTTCAACATTACCACGCGCCAGAATGACCTGATATTGCTGTTCAATACGCTCTTTTAGGTTATCCGATGGTGTTGGTAACTCTAGGTTAGCTTCTGAAGAGTGCTCTTTTGATACGAAGCGTGCCACATCATCATAAGGATTGTGGTCAACGTTGCCGACGGGCTCTTCGTTTTGAGAGTAGTTAACATGTTGGCACAAGATGTAGCCAGAGTGTGCTTCACCGGTCGCAATCCAGACCACGCCGTTATTACTTTGAGGCTGTAAGCGCTGGTAGTGTGAAGCAAACTGATAATTCTTTGCGTGATTAACCCAGCGTGCGTCGATCATCGCCAGTTTACGGCGACAACGGCTAGCAATATGATCCACATGGTCATAAAAGGTTTTTGGATTGATCTCTAGCTTTCGGCAGATTTCACGTACGGAATAACCCATGAACAAAAGGCCCATGAGGTTTTCTTGAAATTGCAGTTTTTTGTTGGAGCCTGACCACTTATCGACAAACGTTGATTGGCAATCTTTACAACGGTAGCGTTGTCGGTCGCCACTATAACCAAAGGCATGATAAAGGTGTTTGTGAGTGTGGACAGAGAGCCCAAAGTTGTCGCAGTCATCATTGCGACAAGCAGGGAGGCCGTCACTATGAAGGTGACGAAGCCGATGAAGTTCGTTCAAAACTTCATGGTTGTTAAGTAAGGGGGGGAAAGCTCCACATTCACGACAAACCATCGCTGGACGTTTCGGGTTTGCATGTTGCAAAACATAGCGTTTTGCATCGCTCAAGCCAAAGTTGTCACACGCCAATGTTTTACAAAAGTTGAGTTGTAAACCGTCCGCGTCTTTTGGCAGCTCGTCGTTGGACACGATCGCCCCCTCGGGATTATTTGGGCAGCCAAGCGAACTTGGCTGCGAGGTATTGCTTTTCAATGTATCGTTTATCAAGGATTAGATGTTGATTGCTGTCTCTAGAGCAACTTTCATCATGTCGTTGAACGATTTTTGACGCTCTTCTGAGCTTAGTTTTTCACCACGGATGATGTGGTCAGAAACTGTTAGGATAGTCAGTGCTTTAGCGCCTAGGTCTGCAGCTACGCCGTAGATACCTGCTGCTTCCATATCAACACCTAGGATGCCTAGTTTTTCCATCTTCTCGAAGATGTCAGCTTCTGGAGTGTAGAAAAGGTCTGCAGAGAATACGTTACCTACTTTAACTGGAACTTCTTGTGCACGAGCTTGGTTTACTGCTTCTTCTAGAAGACCGAAATCAGCGATTGCAGCGAAGTCGTGGTCGTTAAAACGAATACGGTTTACTTTAGAGTCAGTAGATGCACCCATACCGATAACAACGTCCATTAGTTTAACGTCGTCACGTACCGCGCCACAGCTACCAACACGGATAACATTTTTTACACCGTACTCAGCAATTAGCTCGTGAACGTAAATGCAGCATGATGGGATACCCATGCCGTGGCCCATTACAGAAACTTTCTTACCTTTGTAAGTACCTGTGTAGCCGAACATGTTACGAACATCACAAACTTGCTTCACGTCATCAAGGAATGTTTCAGCAATGTATTTTGCACGAAGCGGGTCACCCGGCATTAGTACAGTTTCAGCGAAATCACCAGCTTGAGCGTTAATATGAGGTGTAGCCATTGTCGTTCTCCAAATTTATAGCGGTAATTATAGGAACAGAATTTTTAATTACCGTTTCTGTTGAATTGAATTCGTTTCGATGAGGCAATATTAGCGAGTTGAAGCGGTATTCCTTGAGAGGCTGGTCACAAAAAGAGGCGTTTACTTCAATTGTTCGATCATTGATAACCAAATATGTTGAAAGCGCAAAGGCAATCGATTTTGCCATGCAGATATCTGTTGATTTGAGGGAGGAAACAGCAAATCTGGGATGATTAGTGCGCTAAATACAGTTTTGTAAGCATTGCCGAGACAGAGACTCATCGATAATCTAAAATGATAATAATAAAAAATAGGGTTATATATGTCGTACCGCTCAAGCTCATCGCTTCTTAATGTAGTAAAAAAACAGATATCAAGAAAACAGATATCAAAAAAACGAGTTTCAGTTGTTCCACTGCTCGTAGCTAGCCTTTATTCAGCTTGGAGTGTTGGGGCGACATTCGAGTTGCCACCCAACGGTAGTCGTGTTGTTGGCCGAATACAGCATCATGAAGTCACCGCAGGGGAAACCTTAGCTTTGATCGCCAAAGAGTACGACATTGGCTTTCTGTCACTCATGGCTGCTAATAAAGGTGTTGACCCCTTTTTGCCTGCTGAAGGCTATGTTCTGAGTATTCCGAGTCGATTTATTCTTCCTGATGCACCGCGCCAAGGGGTGGTGATCAACTTGGCTGAATTAAGACTCTACTACTTTGAGCCAAGCAAAAACCTAGTGCATGTATTCCCGGTGGGTATTGGACGAGTTGGGCGCGATACCCCAGAAATGACCACGACTATCAGTCAAAAAAGACCGAACCCAACATGGACACCACCCAAATCGATTCGTGAAGAGTATTTAGAAAAGGGGATTGAGCTGCCGCCAGTGGTTCCTGCTGGTCCAGAAAACCCATTGGGTGATTACGCGTTACGTTTGGCGTATGGCTCAGGTGAGTATCTGATTCATGGAACCAACAAGGAGTTCGGCATAGGACTTCGTGTCAGTTCTGGCTGTATTCGAATGGAGCCGAAAGATATCGAGTGGCTATTTGAGAAGGTGAATCGCGGTGAGAAAGTCACCATTATTAATGAACCGATTAAAGTGGCACTTGAACCTGACCGTAGTGTGTTTGTCGAGGCTCATGAACCTTTAACTCGCAGCGATGGTTCGAAAAAGCCACTAGCCATTCCTATTGAGTTGAAGTGGTGGCTAGATGAAGCCGATCTCTCAAACTCCAAGGCCAAGTCAGTGATCTTTGCTCAAAATGGTGTGCCGGTGGAAATTGCTCCACCCACGCAAGAGTGGTGATACCTGTCACAACGCTATCAATAGCACAGCGTTTGTATTCTCTGTATAGAGTGCATCAGACTCGTTTTATTCTCTGTAAAACTAAAAGCCGCTACAAACAAAAGCGCCACTGAAAACAGTGGCGCAAGATCTTGTTATGTATTGAATTACTTAGTGTATGAGCTTGCAATGTTATCGATACGCTCATTCGCACGCATCGCTTCTTCTTTTGCTGCCATCGCTGCGTCAGTCGCTTCTTGAGCTTTCATCTCTGCGTCAGCTTTTTCACTCTTAAGCGCTTCAACTTCACTGCTCAGTTGAGCAACTTGATTTGTTAGCTGTTCCATATCCGACATTGCCGCCTCTTCTGGATCTGAAGAACAACCTGCCAATACGAACACAGAGGCTGCAGCTGCGATTAACACCTTATTCATAAGAACTCCTTGCTTATTGATCATCAAAAGATGCGCTATACATTCTTAATCATATAGTCGCTTCAACATTGATTGTAGCGACTAATTTACCAAGCGCAAAAGTGATCGTACGAAAAATTGCCAAATTATTGAGGTAATTAGCAAGCTGTCACAGTGTTTCTCACAAATGAGACCGTGTAATTTGCCACTTTTTTAGAGTGATATCTCTATGATGTTTAATACGAATCGATAGCGGCTCGAATAAAGTCCACATTAGAAAATCGGATAAATTTTCTGTGATCTCTATCCTTATAAAGGGGTTTCGCGGTATCATGTCACGTTAAATTATTTTTATTCAATACCATCAAGACTGGAGAGTCCTTTGCACTTTAAAGATTTAGGCTTAGATAATCGCTTACTTAAGAACTTAAAACATTATGACTTTAAGAAAGCGACAGAGATCCAACAGAAAGCGATCCCTGTTGCTATTGCCGGTAAGGATCTATTGGCTTCATCAAAAACAGGATCAGGTAAAACATTGGCATTCGTATTGCCGATGATTCATAAGGCGCTAAAAACAAAAGCGTTTTCTGCCCGTGATCCTCGTGGTGTAATCTTGGCTCCAACTCGTGAGTTGGCAAAGCAAGTGTATGGCGAACTTCGCAGCATGCTTGGTGGTCTATCTTACGATGCAGCGTTAATTCTTGGTGGTGAGAACTTTAACGACCAAGTAAAAGCACTTCGTAAATACCCTCGCTTTATCGTCGCAACACCGGGTCGTCTTGCCGACCACCTAGAGCATCGTTCATTGTTCTTAGATGGTGTTGAAACACTGATTCTAGACGAAGCTGACCGTATGTTGGATCTGGGCTTCGCGCCGGAGCTGCGTCGTATCGCTAATGCTGCTAAGCACCGTCGTCGTCAAACTTTGATGTTCTCTGCAACATTGGATCATGCGGAAGTGAATGGTATTGCTAACGAGATGCTGGATGCGCCAAAACGTATCGCAATTGGTGTATCGAACGAGCAGCACTTAGACATCACTCAAAAATTCTACCTATGTGATCACCTTGACCATAAAGAAGCGATTCTTGATCGTGTATTAGAAGAAGCTGAATACCGTCAGGTGATGATCTTCACGGCAACACGTGCGGATACAGATCGTCTAACTGATAAGCTAAACGAGAAGAAACTAAAAGCGGTTGCGTTGAGTGGTAACCTTAACCAAACACAACGTAACGCAATCATGAGCCAATTTGAGCGTGCCGTGTATAAGATCTTGGTGACGACGGACGTTGCGTCTCGTGGTATCGATATTCCAAACGTGAGCCACGTAATCAACTTTGACATGCCAAAGCATACTGAAGAGTACGTTCACCGTGTAGGTCGTACAGGTCGTGCTGGTAACAAAGGTGACGCAATTTCTTTGGTTGGTCCAAAAGACTGGGACAGCTTTAAGCGCGTTGAGCTTTACCTTCAGCAAGATCTTAATTTCTCAGTTCTTGAGGGTTTGAAAGGTAAGTTCAAAGGCATTAAGCCTCGTAAACCAGCCTTCAAGAAAGGTGGCCCTGCGAAGAAGGCGAATAAGCCACAGGCGAAGAAAACAGCCAAGAAACCGGTTAAGCGCGATAAGAGCTTCCACCAGAATGTGGCCGTGGGTGATACTGTTTTCATCCCGAAAAAGAAAGTTGCCCCTAAGGTCGACGACGAGTAAACAAGAAAACCGCCGCAATGGCGGTTTTCTTTTATCTGACGTTTAGCTATCTGCTTGTTACGACACAGAAATCAAAAGTGATTAGTTAAAAATTAAAGCGGGATAGCGAATTCATCAGTATGTGGGTTGCGATGTACTTGTGCGTTGCGGTGGTTGGGTGAGTCACGCCCCAGAACACGTAACTGTCTGAGCCATAGGTAGCGCAATCATTCGTTAAGCTATGACTGTACAAGTAATCCTGAGACGCACTGCGATTAATGTCCAAGCAGGCATCTTTTGCGTTTCTGAATCCGTGTTTTTGTGGCTCACTGGTGATACTTGAAAACAGTGCATGAGCATCAAATAGGATCACGTTGTCACCTTTGCTTTGATAGTACTCCGCTTGCTCTTTAATGAATTGGTTGAATGCCAGAATTTTGCCACGAACTGTCTCGATTTCTTGTTCAGTAGAGTATTTGAATTGAGGCGCTTTGGTCGCGTCAGGTAAGGTGAACAGAAGAATGTTCTTGGCACCAGCATCGGTTAAGCGAATCAGTGCGCTACTAAAATCGGCTTTTACATCAGCCACTTCACGTTCGTAATTCATGAAGTCATTTAAACCAAACTCTAAGGTAAACAGTGTGTTCTCAGGTCGATAATTCTTCGCCATCTTCATGTAGGTAAGGTATGATGTGACCTGATCATAGACCCCTGTAAGAGCGACATATTGATTGGTTCCTGCTGCGCCACCGACAGCCCAGTTATAAAGTGGCACTCCCTTGGCATTCGCTAAATACTCCGTCCACACAAAACCATTTGAGAAGTGACCTAAGAACCAAGAATTCGGATTGGGGAAGATCCATTGCGAACCGTTAAATAAGTTCCCCGTGTCTGAAAGGCTATCGCCAAAAGCCACGACACGGTTGATTTGTTCGGCTTGGAAGCCGTAATCGTTCGTCCATATTGAATGATTGTAAGAGAAGCGGTTATCGGCAGCGAAATAGGTGATATCGGCCTTATCGTGTTGAACATCCAACGTGTCTACGCAGCGCTGTTTTATCTCTTGCTGTGGGGTATCGCTATAGAACATGTTTTTAAAAGAGACTGAGGACCACCAGTAGCCATCGATGGTGTAATAGTCTCCGTTTTCCTTTCTCGCCCACTCCCAGTCAGTGGCGGGTGAATCATGGCTTGCATCGGTTCGATACCAACATCTGACGTAGGTATAGGTGGAATCTGATTGCGTTTGTGCTACTTGTGCTGAAGTGATCGACTCTGGCGTCATCATGTTGTCTTGTGCTGAAACGGCACCAAATGGCATCAATAGCGCCAAAGCTAACGTTGTTTTTTTCATAATTAGGATCTGTCTATTTAGTGTTGGAAGTTGAAATAGCCAGCGATCAGTAACGGATACTAATAAAACTGGTCAGACCTATATGTATTAGTGATGCGTATTGGTCAATCCATTCGATTTTATAATTTTTCTGTTCTGGCACTAGGATCGACTTTCCAACGTAAATCTGTTTAAAAACTACCGATAGTGCTTTCAGATTACAGAAGACTATCTCGATCTTTGTGTTGTTATAACCGAACAAAAACTCATTAAAACAAAGTCTTATCTTTATTTTTGTCAGTAAATCCCTGTTTACCTTCGAACTGAAAAGATTAAATCTTTCTTTGGTGAATGCGTTGTTGATGTTCAATTTAGATGTTGAATGAAAGTCTCCGCTCACGATTTTTAATTTATAAATTTCTATTTTTAGATTTCCTCTCCTAGCTTTTCAACTCATCCGAGGTCTAATTTGTTTAAGGAGAAGGACGTTGAAGAAGACGATGCTTATTGCAGCTTTGTGCTTGGCAAGTGCGAGTTCAGTGGCGGGTACCAGTACCACTCCACTGGAGCAGTCAGGTTATACGCAAACTCAGTACCCAATCGTTTTGGTACATGGGTTGTTTGGTTTTGACACACTTGCTGGGGTTGATTATTTCTATGGCATCCCTGAGTCGTTGGCGAAAGATGGGGCCAATGTGTATGTCGCTCAAGTGTCTGCCACGAACAGTTCAGAGATTCGAGGCGAGCAGTTACTGGCTCAAGTTGAGACGATCATTGCCGTCACCGGTGCAGAGAAAGTCAATTTGGTTGGTCATAGCCATGGTGGGCCCACTGCAAGGTATGTGGGTTCAGTGAGACCCGATCTTGTTGCATCGGTAACGAGTGTCGGTGGGGTTCATAAAGGGTCTGCAGTCGCTGATCTTGTGAGAGGAAATGTAGAAGAAGGATCCGTCACCGAGTCGATCGCAGTTAAGTTGGCTGGTGGACTCACCACATTGATTAACTTACTTTCCGGCGGAAGCGATCTTGAACAAGATGGGCTCGCTTCATTAGAAGCCCTAACGACTGAAGGCTCTGTAGCATTCAATCAGCATTATCCAGAAGGCGTACCTACATCGGCGTGTGGGGATGGTGAGTGGCAAGCCAGTAATGGTGTTTATTACTACTCTTGGACTGGCTCATCGACCTTTACTAACTTGCTCGATCCAACTGATGGAGCGATGACGATTTTAGGTTTGGCGTTTGATGGCCCTAGCGATGGCTTAGTTGAGACCTGTAGTGCGCATTTAGGCCGAGTGATTGGTGATAGCTATAAAATGAATCATTTGGATGAAATCAACGGGACGTTAGGGATCCACCACCTTTTTGAAACAGACCCTGTCACGCTCTATCGTCAACACGCCAATCGTCTCAAGCTTGCAGGCTTGTAAATTAAGGAGTTAACCGATGAAAAAGACCTCACTGTTACTGATATCGATGATCGCTGTAGGAAGCCTCAGTGCGGTCTTTTCTAAAGATCAATCGCGTGCGCAAGCCGTGTCGGAAAATCACCTCAAGAGTAAATCTCAAAGCGATACTGAGATCGACCAAAGTTCCGCGAAAGATACGATGGATTATTTCATCGCGGCGATGGTTGATGTTGACCTCAATCAGGTCAAAGAAAATGTCTCTGATTTCAAAAATATGGAACCTAATAGCGTGATAGATGACCGGTTATTTGAAAAATATTTGGAGTACAAATCGGCGCTAGAGCAGATAGATTATTCGAATAATTATTCTAATTTAAGCATTGAAGCGCTAACAGAATTACATGAGTTTTTAATGGATCAGCAAGCCTATTACTTCACAGTGAGTGAACAGGAGTTGCTGTTTGCCCATGACAATAGAATGCGCGAGCTAGCGATTGAAAAGCTGAAGTTAAGACAGGAGTACTCTGATCCGGTTGAATTCGAAAGGAAGTGGTTAGAAGCATTGAGCTTACAACCTGAGTATGTCCAACAAACGCAAAAAAACGCCTTAGTCTTAAGTCAACTATCGTCCACGAACAGTTTAGATAACCAACATAAATACCTTAATCGAGTAGAGATTGTCGGTGAAAGTGCAGCACAGCGATTAAGTGCATTAGACGCCGAGCGCGCGCAATTTGATAGCGATTTTCAGCAGTTTATAGCGCAGAGAGAGACGATTCTAGATAATCCTAGCTTGAGTACCGAAGAACAATCACACCAAGTCGCTGCACTGAGAGGTGGTCTGTTTCCGGAACAGCAGTTAAAACGAGTGGAAGCACTAGAGCGTATTCACGATAGTGGAAACAACTGATGTGTTCGACTAAGTGGCTGTAAATGAATAATTAGATAGAGTAATAAACCGTAAAGATACATGTTGCCCAGATAATAATTGAGAGTTATATCACTGAATCATGAAAATGATAATTGATCTCATTACCATTTAAGTGCAGTATACGCGAAATTTATTAAATTGGCGTATGGATTTGTTAGGTTTATGAAATCGTGTTGTCTGCTTGTTTTAGCAACTTTACTCTCTGGAAACGTGTCTGCTACGGATAAGTTCTCGTGGTTACGAGACGATTCTAGAAGCAGTGAGCGCGTATTAGATTATCTCGAGAAACAAAACGAGACGACTGACGCCTATCAGAAGACCTTACAGAACGAAATCAACTCGCTGCAATCCCTGTGGCGAGAAAACCGTCCGCAACGTTCAGAGAAACCTTGGCGAGAAATCAATGGCCTAGAGTACTCGTGGGATAACTACGCTCTTTTTGCACGAACACCGGGTACTCTTAATGCCACGCTGATATTCGATGCTACAAAACATGCCGAATCGTATGACTATTATCAGATTGGGGCATGGAAGCTCAGTCCTGATGAGCGCTTATTAGCGATCGCAGAAGATACTGATGGTTCAGAACAATACCAGATAAGCGTTATTGAGTTAGCGACTCATCAAGTTACGCCGATTACGACAGGTGTTGAAGCGTCTATTGTGTGGTCGAGTGATAGCCAGTCTTTGTATTTAGTGGAGCAAGAGGCCAAAACTCAACGCCCGTTTGCACTCATCAATAAATCTATATCGAGTAGCGTTGAGGCAATGGTATTCGAAGAGAATGACCCTAGCTGGTTGCTTTCAACCTATCTGACTAGTGATGGTCGTTTTGCCGTTGTGCAAAGCAATAGCGAGAACAGCAGTGAACAGCGCTTTCTTGACCTAACGACTAGTGAACTGTCACAGCCTATTCAGACTCGTAAAGAAGGTATTGAATATTATACCGATCGTATTGCGGATCGTGTGTACATCAATAGCAATCATCAACGTGAAGGTTTCCAGCTATATCGCGTCAGTGACTCTCAATCTATGAATATTAAGACTTGGCATTCTGTGTTGAATCTCAAGCAAGATGTATCAATTAATAATTTCCACCTATTCAGCTCTGGGATTGTGGTTCAAACCAGCCAACAAGGTCAGCAACGCCTGCACGTTTTAGATAAACAAGATAAGTTGATCAGCATTGAGAATGTTGCGCGTGAAGGTGGTGTCGCCTGGGTTAGCCAAGTGGGAGACTATCAGAGTAACAAACTGCATATTCGAAGCATGTCTATGATTCAACCGGGTCTCTGGGAGCGCTTTGATACTCGCACGGCAACCCGTGAATCGATAGGGCAAGATCTCTACCCAAATTATCAAGCTGATAGGTACGTGACTCAAACCCTGAATGTTGAGAATGATGGGCATGCAGTCCCAGTGACGCTCGCCTACCGAAAGGAGCTTCTGAATAAGCAGAGTCCGGTAATTCTATACGGGTATGGCGCTTATGGAGTCACAATGAAACCATACTTCATGCCACAGACCATCAGTTTGCTTGATCGTGGAGTTATCTATGCGATTGCTCATGTCAGAGGCGGTGGTTTCAAAGGTAACGTGTGGTATCAAGCTGGAAAAGGTGTCAACAAGTCGAAGAGCATCTCTGACTTTGTTGCTGCTGCTCGAACACTTCAACATTTTGAACAGGGCGAACGAGACATATTAGCGATGGGTTCAAGTGCTGGAGGCACCTTAGTCGCGGCTGCACTAAATGAAGCTCCGGAATTGTTTGCTGGCGCTTCCCTTAAGGTCCCATTTGTTGATGTGGTCAACAGTATGTCAGATGACTCACTTCCATTGACGGCACAGCAGTATGCCGAGTGGGGTGACCCTCATAAAGAGTCTGAACTTTCAGCTATGAAGGCCTATGACCCATATTTCAATCTTTCCCAAGGCGACTATCCACCAGTTTTGATCAGTGTTGGCCTGAATGATCGTCGGGTTCCCTATTGGGAAGGCGCCAAGTATCAAGCCAAGTTGAAATCTTTGACGACAGGAAGTGGCCCTTATTTGCTGTCGACTAATTTTAGCCAAGGTCATTCGAGTGACAGGCGGCAGTCTTTATCACAACAAGCGTTTGAATACGCATTCCTATTATCACTTACGCATAAAAACACTAAAGCGGAGCAGTAAATGAAGCTTTCACCCCTATCAGCGGCAGTACTGAGTGTACTTGCTGCCAACGTCGTGCACGCCGAATCCGAGGTTTTCCAGTTTGAAGAGGTCGTTGTTACTGCGAATAAAATAGAGCAACCTCTGTCTGAAGTGGCTGGCTCTGTGGCGGTAATTGATGGTGAACAGATTGAAAAATCGGGCGCTACAGAGCTCTACGATGCGATCAGAAATGAACCCGGTGTGAGCGTAAGTGGCGGGGCTGGTCGCCCACAGAACATTACTATCCGTGGCATGACTGGTAACCGTATTTTAGTGGTCAAGGATGGAATAAAGTCATCGGATGGTTTTGGTGCAAGCGACATTAACGACAAAGTGGGCCGCAACTCGTTTGATCTTGCTGACATTGACAGTGTTGAAATTGTCAAAGGTGCGAGTTCTTCGATTCACGGTTCTGGTGCAATTGGCGGTGCTGTCGTTATTAAAACAAAACAACCAGGGGACTATCTTAAAGATAGTGATTTTTACAGTGATGTTTCTGGTACCTACACTGGTGTGAGCGATAAATATCGAGGCTCAACGAGGCTTGCTTTTAGATCTGGTAGCTTTGAAAGCTTGATTAATCTGGCTTACTGGGAAGGTGGAGAAACACGAAATTACGACGAAAATTTGTATAAACGCGACATTGATGGTGTTAGCGGTGCTTACACTTTGAATTACTGGGCGCAAGATGATCTTATGTTCAAAGCTAAGGTTGATTACTACAAAGAAAATCTTAGTAGGAAAGAAGGCTTAGCCAAAATTCAAAAGGATGGTCTCTGGGAAACAGAAGAATTTGACCAACAAGCCTATACCGAGTCATACACTGCCTATGTGGGAGCCGAATATTTCCCAACAGACTCATGGTTTGAAGAGCTCGATACCAAAATTTATTGGCGCAATACTGTAGCCGACGAAGCGGTGAATGCTCTTATTTCGCAAGAGCAAGGTAACATTACTGCATTTCGTCGATTGATCGATGATCGTCACTTCACAGATGAAGTTATCGGTGCGGATGCTGACTTTATCAGTTCTTTCTCACGATCGGGTTTAACTCATACACTCTCGTATGGGGTGAGCTTCGATACCACTTTTCATGAACGACCAAGTAACTCACAAATCCTCGACTGGAATGGTCTTACCCAGAAAGACGCTAAGCCTTTTGCGTCTGCACGTTCTTATGTTTTTGCTGCGCACCTACGAGATGTGATTGAAGTAGATCGTTGGACAATTACGGCAGGCGCTCGCGTTGATATTCACCAAATTACACCAGACTCAGATAGTTCAATTGAAGGGTATAAGGTAAGCGATAAAACGACAGGTGAGTTGTCACCAAGTTTGTCCCTCGCTTATCAAATGACGGATTCACTGAACTCATACATTTCTTATAACCATGGTTTCCGAGCGCCAACTTACGACAAAATTTACGGTTACCAGAACCATGATTTTGTGCCAATCACACCGTTTGAAATTGTGCCTAATGAAGATCTTGATAAAGAGACCAGCGATTCATTTGAATTGGGGAGTAAGTTCGACAATGGTCAAACAGTGCTTTATGCCGCTGTCTTTTATCAAAAGTTTGAAGATTTTATTAACGTGAAGCAGATAACGTCTCGTCCTGATACGAATAACAATGGGATGTATTACAAGCAATATCAGAATGTTAGTGGGGTCGAGACCTATGGCTTCGAAGCAACCGCCGCACAACGTTTGAATGAATCTTGGAGTGTCACTACAAAACTGGGCTTTGTTGATGGAGAAAATGACGAGGGTGAAAAGATCCGCACATTGACTCCGTGGGAAGGAAACGTCGCTCTAAATTACGACAATGAATCTCTATCTGCTTACACCATGCTTAATTGGGCGCAAGCTATGGATGACGTTCCGGAATGTGAAACTGATATCGGTCTAGCCGTAGATTGTGCTACGACCGCTGGTTGGGCGACGGTCGACATGGGCGTCAGTTACTCTTGGAACTTTGGGTTAGACGTTTCTGCAAACGTAATCAACCTGTTTGACAAAGAGTACATCCGATATCAAGACGTAGCGGGCATTGTCGAGTCCAACAAGCACTACTCTACGGAGCCTGGACGTTACTTCACTGTACAAGCCAAATATCAGTTCTAAGGCAGAATTATGAAATTTAAGCCATTAGCAATATCACTTGTTCTAGCGTGCGCTCCGAGCGTTCAGGCTGCTGAGTGGGATTACCCTTCAGCTAACCTTCTGCTTAGCGATCAGGCGGCAGTCAAAAGCTATCTCGACTCCAATTATTCTGAGTTTGGTGATTTTGTATTTCGTTACAAAACCGAATCGCAGTTAGGAGAGCATTTCAATTTTAATGTTTGGGTCAACGGTGAATATCAGCCGCAACGTACAGTCGTTGTAACTACCGATAAGACACAACGCATCGTACGGGTGTTTAAGAGTTTTGAGGATACGATATTAAGATCAGGTGTACCTACTGTTGCTGCTGAATTGGAAGCGCCGCGCTCTCTTGAAGCGGATGCGCCACCCCCACTGAACTCGGGGAGCTTGGTGAATGTCGATGTATCTCTATTTGATCCTGATTTAAGAACGATGCAGCAACAGGAAGCGCCTGCATCGACTTGGTCATTGGTTTCAGAATACCCCCAGCCAATCGAATATGTAACTAAGTCCATTCAGGTTCTGCAATCTGGTGGTAACTATTATCTGTCTAATTCAAGGCTGAACCAGGTTGATGTTACCGCACTAATCACTGTTCCCTCTGACGGAGGAGAACCGGTTCGAGACACTTCTAGTTTCTTGAGCCCAGAAGGTGTTCAATCGTTCGATAGCGTTGAAGCCATTGAAAATGTGCGTTTTGGTGATGATGCTTTTCCGCAGATTATGGCTTTTTATCACCTTGATACGTCTTTGAAATATCTAGAAAGTTTGTCTTATCAATTATTTGATGACCCGTTGCGCTTTGATGGAAGAGGGTTATCTCTCGATAACTCATCATACTATTACGGTCCGAGGGTGGTCACTTTTGGTATCGGCGGTGCTTCACCAGATGCTGTTGATTCAGATGTTGTCTTGCACGAACTTGGACACGGTATTCATTACCAAGCCGTACCGGATTGGGCTTACGGTCATACTGGTGCAATTGGCGAAGGTATCGGTGACTATTGGGCTGGTAGTGCGAGCTATCGTTCACAATACTTAGACGCTTCTCGTCGTGGACAAGAATTCGAACTGGATATCGTGTTTAACTGGGATGGCTTGTTTGGTGTTCGCCGCACTACTCGTAGTTTGTGGAATCAGCGCGCGCGCTACTTTGAACGAGCAGAATACCCTGCCCACGTGAGTGTAGGAGGAGAGCTAGGTGACGAACTTTGGTCAACTCCGCTTTTCCAAGCTTTAAAAGCTGCTATAGAGCGTTATGGTGATGGCACAGATAGCGTTTTTCGTGAGTTCGACGCCATTGTTGTTGAAGGGCTTTATGGTGTCGGTCGTGGCGTAAAAATGCACGATCTCGCTGAGTCGACGGTATTTGCTGCTAACGCACTGTTTCCAGACAAAGAGTATGCTCAATTTCTTACTGATAGCTTCAATCAACATAACTTATTGAAGCCTCCTTTTGTGGTTCGCCACGATAATCGCTATATCGGTGAAGGCGATGATGTAACTGTTCATTTGGCACAAAATGGTCGCCAAGCGACAGTGAAAGGTCAATGGCGACTGAATAGTGAGTCGGTTTTCGACATTGATCAAACGTTGTCTGATTCATCAAGTATGAGCGTTTCATTGCCTTCTAACTTGGCTTGTGGTGTGCAATTCGATTCTGAAGTATCACTAGACTATCAATTTGGTCAAGATCTCCAAACACACCAATGGCTAAATAGTTCGAAACTGGTAAATGGCCTACCTAAGTTAGGCACCTTGCCAACCACTACAAACTCGACACTTCCTGATACCGTGATTGATGATCTCGGACGTACAACTTATGGCGACAAAATCTTCATTCAAAACTTGTCTGACAAAGAATTAACGATTGATGACACCTTTGCAGTCTATTTGAATATCGAACATGCCTCGCTTGAAGATCTGCATGTCAAATTGGTTTCTCCTCAAGGCAAGTCGGTGGTGCTACTTAACCACCAATCAAGCAGCAGTAATGGTTTTAAAGGTTATTTCACAGCACAGTATGACGATGAGTTAAAAGAACTTGTTGGTGAACCGAGCTGGGGAACTTGGCGCCTTGAAGTTTCTGATCGTGTGTCAGGAAATTCTGGGGTCTTGAAAGAGTGGGGTGTGAGTCACTTTGCTCAATATCAGTGTAGTGCTGATACCACTAATGAAAGCAGTAGCAGTAGCTCAGGTGGTAGTGGTTCAACTTTGGGTTTGATTGTCCTGTTATTGCTATCAATGGTGAGAGTGATTCGCTCTCGGTAAGCCACAAACTATTAATTAAAAGAAGATAAATTTATGAAGTTACAATATTCTTTCATTGCTGTATCGCTGGCCCTTGCTGGCTGTGGCGGCAGCTCTGGTAGTGATTCAGCTGCGGCACCAACTTACGATGTTGCTGGTACTATTCGCTCCCAAGGTTCCTTACTTGATACTCCTGTTTGTATTGATTTAAACCAAAACTTCGCATGTGATAGTAACGAGCCAAGTGCGAAAAGTGACAATACAGGTCAATTTACGCTGACTTCGACAGACAAAAATATTTTGAATAGCACCATTCTTGCAGAAGTCGATGCCGGTTCGAGCAAAACACTGCGTATTGCCGCTCCAGGTCAAGGTTTAGCATCTGGTAACTCTATTAATGCAGTTACGACTCTGGTTGCAGGTTTAGTTATTGACGGTCAAACAGTTGCCCAAGCTGATGAAACCGTCAAAACGCAAGTAGCAAGTGCGGGTGTGTCGTTAAGCGGAACTGTCATGTCTGACCCAGCGGTAAATGATCTAAGCAACCTTGAGCAAAATATCATTGCACTACTTACTGAGATGAAAGAAGAAGAAATGACTCAAGGTGTCGCTCTAGTTGCTAAGAAGTTGAGTTACGAGAACAAATCTCTCGTATCAGGTTTACTATCACCGGCAGAAACTACAGCATTTACTCAAGAGTTATCTATTGTTGCTGCTCAAACATCAGGCTCGAACGACACCGGTGCGGTGCTGCACTTTGCTGATGGCGCTAGCGACGTTGCAGACGCTCAGACTGATTTCCCTGGTCAAGATGCTGAGTATGGATTTGATAAAGACGACCTACAAGCAACAACGGGTGCTGGCTTCAAATTCGTAAAACTTGACGATAAAGGTGCAACCCTAGCGGCGGATGCAACGGAATGGTCGTGTACTTTGGATGAAAGAACAGGACTTATTTGGGAAAACAAGAGTGCTGATACAAATTCCGTACAGTTTAAAGACCGTACGTTTGTTTACGAGTCAGATACCTTTAAGCCATATTCTGAAGACTTGGCTGCTGTAGGTTGTGTCGCTGCCGGTGATGAAATCTGTTCAACGAGCCAGTATGCGGCTCATATCAATCAACAATCATTATGTGGTGTAAATGAATGGCGTTTGCCTACATATTTAGAATTGTACGATGTATTAGATTTCGGTGAGACTGAGCGAGACTCTGACGGTGAATTATATGGCTTAAACCATGCCTATTTCCCAAATCAAGGTATAGGAAGTCCTGATGTAGAAGCCGGCTCTATGTGGGTTCATGATTTTAGTTACATAAATTACTCAACAGCTGGTGACGATACTGCAAAATACTTTGCATTTATTGTTACCAGAGGAGACTACCGAGGCAACATTAGTTTTGATCAAATCTATACAGATAAAGCTGATCAAGATAGCGGTGCGTCTTACCAATTTCCAATTCGTCTAGTTGCAGTAAAGGGTCAGTAAGATGAAAAAACTTATTTCTGTATTATCTTTAGCGTTAGTTTCTCAGATGGCTTTCGCAGCTCAAGAATGTTCTGTTGATTTTTCTAAATCTGCACCTAACACACGATACACGTACTCTGATGCTGGTATTGTGACAGATCTTAAAACGGGTCTAACTTGGATGCGTTGCCCGGTAGGTACAACTTGGGACAACAACAGTGAAGCGTGTACTGGCGCAGCTGATAAAGTGACATGGCAGAGTGCGCTACTTACAGCAAAACAGATTCGTGATGAAAATGGTAATCATGCATTATATGAATTTGGCGGCAAAAAGAACTGGCGACTACCAAACATTAAGGAGTTAGTAGCACTGACAGAGCATGCTTGTTATGGACCCGCGCTGAACGGAACCGCATTTGCCAGTGGTTATGAACTAGAAGTAGGCGATTTGGCTGGCTATATTTGGAGCAGCACTCCACATGGTAATGGTTCGCAAGTAATCGCGTTTGATTCTGTTAATGGTGAGGTATATGAGTACGCACCTTCTGAAACTTACTCCGTTTTACTGGTAACCGACGAAGACCAGTAACTGGACTCGATGTAAAAGCACCGCCAATATGGCGGTGCTTTTTTATGCATGTCTTCTTTTTATCTATACCTTAAAGTAGTTCAGCGCCTGCTTCTGTCTTTCTGATAGACCAGACAGCTCATGAGCAGCAGCGGCAGATTGAGTAATGCCGGTTACGTTTTGGCTTACTAGTTCATAAATAGTGCTCAGGTTATTGTTAATGTCTGAAGTCACCTGTTTTTGCTCTTCTGAGGCCGTCGCTACTTGAGTATTGATGCTGTTTAGGTCGGCAATGGCGTTACTGATATCGCTAAGAGAACCACTCACTTGAGTTGCAAGGACGCGGTTGTCTTCTAGCATTGCTAGGCTAGAGTGCATGCTCTCGTTCGCTTGGCCAGATTGAGTCTGTAGCTCTTCAATAATGGTCTGGATCTCTTTGGTCGACTCTTGAGTGCGAGCCGCAAGCATACGAACCTCATCGGCCACAACCGCAAAACCACGGCCACTCTCACCAGCACGAGCCGCTTCAATCGCAGCGTTGAGTGCAAGCAGGTTAGTTTGCTCAGAGATGCTTTCGATTACTTCAATCACTTTACCAATTTGCTCTGACTGATCTTTCAGAGAGGTAACAACGTCAGCGGCTTTGTTGAGTTGAACAGCCATTTTTTCGCTCGCCTGTGTGCTCTTTTCAAACATGTTGAGGCTTTGGGTTGTCAATTGGCTAGCTTGGCTTGAAGCATTGTCAGCTTGTTGAGCGTTGCTTGAAACCTCAGTCGCCGTTGATTCGAGCTGGTTAATTGCCGAGGCTACTTGTTCCACTTCTTGCTTCTCTTGGTCAGAGTTGACGCTTGATTGAGTCATCACTGCAGCAAGCTCTGTTGACGCAGACGCCACTTCAATACTAATGCGAGATAGAGAACCTACGGTTTCACGCAGTTGGTCAACAGTTTGGTTGACGTCTTGAGCCAGATGAGTGATCTCGTTGTTGCCCTCGGCTTTTGCCTTAACGAGTAGGTTGCCTTTAGCGACTTCGCGCATGGTCTGTTGCAGTTCTCGAATCGGTTTCACGATCACGCCTGCCAGCGTCCAGCTAATGATTAGCGCGATGGATAGGATGACAATCAGACCAATTTTCGCTGACATTAATGTAGTGTCGTGTACTGCGCCGTTGTTATCGACTTCTTGTAACGCGAGATGATTTAGCTTTTTCGATAATGCGTTGATCGCTTTCACCATTTCATTACCAGCGTGGCGATACTGATCGGTCGCTATTTGGTATTGAGTGTCGAAGTCTGCTGGTGGGAAGCCATTACTGTGTTTGATTTGTAGCAGAGGTAGCATGGTCGTGCGAGAAAAGTCGACATAGTGCCCCATTACTTTACGCATTGCCGAAACTTCATCTTGTAGGCCGGGTACAGTATCAAGTGAATTGAGCAGCTTAGTATTATCTTCGCGTTTTTCATTGAGAGTATCGATGAGGGTGCGAACGTCATCTGGGTTGAATAGGCTGTAGATGGCTTTAATGCGCATACCATAGCTGTTGTCGACGATGTCACTGAGCTCTTCTTTATGAATGATTAAATTATCGGTGGCTTTGGATACGTCTTGGAAAGCTTCTTCAAGCTTCTCTCCACCAATAATTACACCGGCGAGTAATAGAACGACGGAGAAAAGTACGGGGAGTAACACTTGCATTTTTATAGACAAGCCACTGAGTAATTGGCGCATGAATAGGTCCTCTTAGGTAATGCGTAATTGAGAATTGTTCTTATTTGTTATTGTTGAGATTGGATTCTAACTAATGAGACTGATACTTCAATCAATAAAAGATTACATTTTGTTATGTGCGAGCTATGTTGAATTACAATTTGTAATTAATGTGTTGATTAATCGCTCATTTATATTGATTGGTATTGTGAACCGTGCGACATATTACAGAAATGAAATATAGATATGTAGGGTTAATTTGAAATCTTATAAATAAAGTTAATCTTTATGAAACAGAGAGTTAGTACTAGACAATCAGAGAAAGGACTTAAGAAAAATACAAAAATTGCAGTTGTCACATAGGCTTCAATTTACTGAAACACAACTGTCATATTCGAAACTTAAAGTGAGCACCGTTCAAGTAAAACACAACGGCAATAACGCCACTTAAGGAAATTGTGATGAAAAAGACAGTTATCGGTGCAATGGCACTACTAGGCGCTCTAACAGTGAATACAGCTTCAGCTAAAGAAACTATCTCTGTAGTTGGCTCTAACAGTGCTTCTCCACTGGTTGAAGTTTTTGCAGAAACATACATGAATAAAGGTGAAGAAGTTTTCATCGAGATTCAAGCTCCTGGCTCATCTGCAGGCATCAAAGCAGCAAAAAATGGAAGTGCTGACCTAGGTATCTCTTCTCGTGACCTGAAAGCTGAAGAAAAATCAGCTGACCTAAAAGAGCTAGTTATCGCTCGTGACGGTATCGCAGTTGTAGTTAACCCAAGCAACGAAGTATCTGCACTAACAGCAGACCAAATCACTGCAATCTACAAAGGCGAAATCTCTAACTGGAAAGACGTTGGCGGTGCTGACAAGCCTATCGTAGCAATCACTCGTGACACAGCTTCTGGTACACGTGGTGCATTCGAAGACATCCTAAAGCTTAAGAAAACAATTGGTGATAAGAAAGTATCAGCAATCTCTCAACGCGCTCAAGTTGCTAACGGTAACGGTGCTCTTAAAGTATCTGTAGCAAGCAACCCATACGCGATTGGTTACATCTCACTAGGTACTGTAGATAACTCTGTTCAAGCTCTAACTATCGACGGCGCAGCAGCGACAGTTGATAACGTTAAGAACGGTTCTTACAAAGTAGCTCGTCCATTCCTAGTTCTTTACAAAGACGGCGCACCATCTGCTGAAACTCAGAAGTTCCTAGACTGGATGGTAGCAGACGAAGCTCAAGCTATCTCAGCTAAGAAAGGTTACATCACTGTAAACTAATCTGGCTCTTACCAAGAAATTAATTATTGCTCAGCCTGCCTTTAGGCTGAGCCTTTTCTTTCAGCTTTGTTTTAATGCAAAGCATGAGATTTTTAAAAATGACCATCGCACATAGTGAAAAGCTTATGAATACTGAAGCTACACAAGTTAATAAGCCGAGCCTACGTACAAAAAAACGTATTGATTGGAAAGAACGCATTTTCCACGGTTTATTCTTAACGAGCGCCGTAATCGGCATCGTATCACTGGCAGTAATCGCTTACTTTATCGTTGCAGAGAGTATTCCTGCATTCCAAGAGGCTGGCGTCTCTGGCATCGTTCTCGGTGTAGACTGGCTACCACCTGCGTTGTTTGGTGTTGCAACTATGATTGTTGCTTCTATCGTATCAACTCTAGGCGCGGTTGTAGTGGGTGTTCCGGTTGGTGTCTTGACGGCTATCTTTATCGCTGAAATCGCGCCCAAACGCCTTGCGGACATCATTCGTCCAGCAGTAGAGCTGTTGGCAGGTATCCCATCAGTGGTATATGGCTTCTTTGGCCTTGTTATTATCGTTCCAATGATTCAGAACATCTTCTCAGTACCTGCAGGTAACACGATTCTGGCGGGTATTATTGTTCTGGGCATTATGATTCTACCGACCGTTATTACGGTTTCTGAGACTTCGATTCGCGCGGTACCACGTACCTACAAAGAAGGCTCTCTGGCACTTGGTGCGTCTAAGATCTTTACTATTTTCAAGCTTCTCGTTCCTGCTGCTCGCTCGGGCATCATGACTGGCGTGATTCTTGGTATCGGTCGTGCACTTGGTGAAACCATGGCAATCATCATGGTTATGGGTAACGCCCCAGCAATGCCAGAAGGCATTTTAGACTCTGCTCGTACACTAACAGCAAACATCGCGATTGAAATGTCATACGCAAGTGGTGTTCACGCTAACGCTCTGTACGCAACAGGTGTGGTACTTCTTGTATTCATCATGATGTTGAATGGTGCTCTACTTTATCTAAACCGCGAAAAAGCGAAGTAAGCGGAAGGTGGAAAAAATGGATCGTGTAAAATTAAAACAGTCTCGCCAGAATAAAGACAATATCTTAAATGCCTTTATTTGGGCTGCAGCGGCTGTCACAGTTGGTTTCCTATTTTGGATCATTTGGTACATCTTATCGAACGGTCTGCAATATGTAGATTGGAACTTCATCACTGACGATTACACTCGTACTGGTGAAGAGCGTGGTATTTTCCCAATGATCATCGCGACTATCTACATGGTAATCGCATCGATTGCGGTGGCAGCACCTTTGGGTATCATGACTGCGATTTACTTAACTGAGTATGCGAAAGTCGGCAGTCGTTTAGTGAAAGTCATTCGATTCTGTACTGAATCGTTAGCGGGTATCCCATCGATCATCTTTGGTCTTTTTGGTATGACTTTCTTCGTATCGATTCTGGGTCTTGGCTTCTCGATTCTATCGGGTGCATTGACACTAAGTATCCTGATTCTTCCTGTAATCATCCGTACTACAGAAGAAGCATTGATGGCGGTACCACAAACATATCGTGAAGGCTCATACGGCCTTGGCGCTTCGAAAATCTACACTATCTGGCGCTTAATCTTGCCTAGCGCAATGCCAGGTATCTTAACTTCGGTCATTCTTAGTATTGGTCGTGTAATCGGTGAATCTGCACCTGTATTCTTAACAGCAGGTATGGTGGCACGTGTTCCAGAATCTCTATTCGATTCAGGTCGTACCCTAACAGTTCACTTATATAAGCTAACTACCGAGCTATTCACTATTGATGAGTGGAACCAAGCTTACGGTACAGCGACAGTCCTGATTGTGCTTGTTCTTCTGATCAACATGGTCACAAAACTAATTGCAAGACGCTTTAACACAGCAACGTACTAACGATCCCTGGGCATAGAACAGAGAAATGCCCCTAGTACAGGGCTCTAAGGAGAGCCCACTGATAAAGCATCAAGTTAGACACGAATTTAAGAATTTAGAGATTAAGAACATGAACAAATTTGACATTGAAAACCTAGACCTGTTTTACGGCGAAAACCAAGCGCTTAAATCTATCAACCTACCAATCCCAACGCGCCAAGTTACGGCTCTGATTGGTCCATCTGGTTGTGGTAAATCAACGCTTCTACGCTGCCTGAACCGCATGAACGACCTTATTGAAGGCGTGACGATTAAAGGTAAGCTGGATATGGATGGCACGAACATCTATGGCGACATTGATGTAGCTGACCTGCGTATCCGCGTTGGCATGGTTTTCCAAAAGCCGAACCCATTCCCAATGAGCATCTACGAGAACGTAGCATACGGTCTACGTGCTCAAGGTATCAAAGATAAGAAGCACATTGATGAAGTCGTAGAGAACTCGCTTCGCGGTGCCGCACTTTGGGATGAGGTGAAGGATCGTTTGAAATCTCACGCATTTGGTCTGTCTGGTGGTCAACAGCAACGTCTATGTATTGCTCGTACTATCGCGATGGAACCTGATGTGATCTTAATGGATGAACCGACATCGGCGCTTGACCCAATCGCAACGCACAAGATTGAAGAACTGATGGAAGATCTGAAGAAGAACTACACCATCGTTATCGTAACGCACTCAATGCAACAAGCACGTCGTATCTCTGACCGTACTGCATTCTTCCTAATGGGTGAATTGGTTGAGCACGATGACACACAAGTAATTTTCAGTGACCCGAAAGACGATCGTACTAAGGGTTACGTAAATGGTGACTTTGGTTAATTTTAACCTCTGCCATCACCGCGCTTAATTTACTGGCATATCACTACAATAATAAGCGATGGACTTTTGCCCCACTTTTAGTGGGGCTTTTTTGTGTATCGAAGAAAGCCATTTTGTCGATGAAAATTTGGGCAGAAAATCCCATTTTTGTAGCGCTTCTCAAGCTTGTGATAAAGGGAAATAGGAAATTGCGAGTCGCTTAACATCTCATTTTGTCTTGGATTGATTGCATATTAAGGCTTAGGTATTTTTGCTACACTCTTACAACCATTGGATGGAACGTCGTGCCAGTAAAAGCCTTTGCAAAACAAATATCTTCCACTCGCGACCACCGTCTTTTGGCTGACTCATTGTTTGAGTACCTTTCGCAATTATTACACCCACAAGGTATTGGTATTTTCCTTGAGCCTGAATCGGCTTTAAGTCGCACGCCAATGTATCAATGTGGTGAGCTCTCTTCTCTACACGACTATCCAGCCACGTTTTGGACTTGGGTCTCTCAATTTGATACCGCTGACGGTGTGCTCCCAATGGTCATCAATACCTGTAACTGGGATCATGTAGCGGTACTTGGCGGTGAGTCTTTCATATTGATGCTTGATAACTCTCCAAGCTATCGAACCTACCTGATTATCCAAAACTGCTCTGCAGAGAGAGTGAACCAAACCTTTAGTGACGGCTTCGATGTATTGCAGTTGGCAGCGGCAAGATGGCAGTGCATACGTGCAGAAAAGAATGCCGCCCTTGAAATAAAGCATCGTGATACTCGAGAAGCGCAGTATCTGGACGAGATTAAGCTGCGTGAGCAGTTTGTTGAGAACATGAAACTGGTTCATCAAGTGGCGTTAGACCTCTCTAACCCTGACTCTCTAGATGCCCTCTATAGAGCCTCGGTAGAAGCGGTTAGAGATCGCCTAGGCTTCGACCGCGCTATCTTTATGCTGCTTGATATGAAGAAGCGTTGTTTTAGTGGTACTTATGGCACCGATGAAAATGGCAAAACCAACAGCGAGCATCATACTCAGTACGATCTCCACCAATTGGAAAGCGAATACATAGAAGCGCTTTCTGACGACCACACCAATTTAGTTATCATTGAACAGGCCCCGTTATATACCGCAGGTCAAGTGGTGGGACAGGGGTGGAATGGGATGCTGATCTTAAGGGAAGGGGATAAACCCGTTGGCTGGATAGCGATGGATAATTATATTAACCGCGCTCCCATTACTGGCTATCAAAAACAGATGCTGGAGTCTTTTGGTTCTCTGCTTTCCCAAATCTACATTCGTAAGCGTCAAGAGCAGAATATCCGCATGTTACATTCCAGCATGGTGGAGCTATCTCGCTGTGATAACGTCAGTGCGGTGTGTAAGTCTGCGGTGAGCTTTGCCATTCAACATTTAGGCATTGACCGTTTGGCCGTGTTCTTAACCGACAAACAATGTTCTTACATGCAAGGGACTTGGGGCACCGATATTCAAGGCAATATTGTTGATGAGTCCTATTACCACTCCGATTTGGTTGAACGTGACATTGTCGCGGCAGCTCGTAAGCGTCCTAATGAGGTCGCGTTTGAAGAATCAGTGCCGATATACCATGACTACAATATAGTCGGTGTCGGCTGGACAGCGATGACCATGCTAACCAGTAATACTGGCGTACCTATCGCATTTATTGCTGCGGATAACTTGTTAACACGCAGCTCATTGACCTCGCAGCTTCGTGAAGTGATTCGTATCTTTGCCTCCAGCTTAGCTGAGGTACTGCAAAGGACCATGGCGCAAGAGGAGTTGAAAGAGCTCAATGAAAGGCTAGAAGAAGAGGTCAAGAAACGCACCATTGAACTGCAACAGGCCAATGAGCAGCTCGATGTCATCTCTAAATTGGATCCGCTGACACGCCTAGGCAATCGACGTATGTTGTCTCAGGTTTTAGATAACCTCAACTCGAGTCATTTTGAACCGTCTCGACCGAATGAGAAAGTGGTGTTTGGATTGATTTTGCTCGACCTCGATCACTTTGGTTTATACAACAGCGTCTATGGTCATACTGAAGGGGATGATGCCCTTCGAACGGTGGGAAAGATCCTAAGCGATCACGTACTGAATGAGAACGACACCTTCTGTCGAATCGGCGGCGAAGAGTTTATGTTGTTGATGGTCGACACCAGTGACAGCGAAACCAAACAGCGAGCCGATAGTATTCGGCGCTGTATTGAAGAAGCACAAATCCCGCATAGTGACAGTTCAACCAGTGAGTACCTGACAGCCTCTGTAGGTTTTGCTTCTTTGAGTGCGAGCTTGGATTGTCTGGACTTCGACCTGCTCTATAACATGGCCGATAAGGCGTTGTATCAGGCAAAAGACCGAGGGAGAAATCGCGTCGTATCAGCGTTTGAGAACAGCCAGATCGAAGCGACATTTTATTAGCCAAGCGTGAAGCCATAACAGGCGTTTGATCTGATAACAAAAGCCCCTGAGTTCGAAGTAGAACTCAGGGGCTTGGTTTTATCTGCGCTTTAGGCTTCTGATGATGAGCTATAAAGCCGCAAGTTGGTCACCTGTTTTTGCCGTGCGATCACGGTTGGCTGCATTAATAGCTTCGATTGCCGCTTTAGATGCCCAACCAGACCCACCGTCGGCTTGCGGACCAAATAGGTGTTGGTTGAGCTTGTCGATCTCTTGCTTCACAGTATCAAGGTGTTGATGTGAAAGATCCGGGTTCTCTTGTCGCCACTGACTGAGTTTGGCGCTCGCCATTAGCGCATCTTTTCTCTGAATCGCGTCGATTAACTCAGATTGCGTATCATCTTTGCTGATGACTTTCGATGTCACTTTGTTGGTTGGACCTCTTTTACGCCACAGATTTAGGGCAATTACAGAGGTAATTAACCACAAAGAGGCAAAGAGCGCGGTTAGGTAAGGCCAGATACCCGGCTGATAAGTCCTGATTACTTCGACGTTATTTGGCTCATCTGTTGATATTGGAGCCTGTGCTGGCGCAGCGTTATTACCAGAGACCTTTAAGGTGAGTCCTTTAATTTCGCTGGTGGCTTTCTGTTTAGTATCCGTGTTAAACCAAGCTTGTTCCAATCCAGGCAGTTCGATAGTACCTGCGGACTTTGGAATTAATACCTGTTTATAGACAACAAGATTGTCTCCTGAGTCTGTCTTACCAAACTGAGGCTTCTCTTCGTAAATACGGACACCGTTTGGGTACTGAATATTAACACTTGGCAACTGATGAGCTTTAATGCCCTTGGCACTCACGGTAATGGTACGTGTTAAGGCGTCACCAGCTTCCAACTCTAATTGTTCAGGAGAGCGAGTAAGCCTCTCATCGTTGATGCTCCAAACTTGATTGATGCTTAAGTCAGCGGTTGGTAGCCAATCACCTTGAGCATCGCCCGGAATAGACAATACCTCGACTGGTAGCGTTTGAACTGGCGTATCGAGCTGAAACAGACGCGTTTTGTTTGAGTTGTTGGCAGAGTAGACCACAGCACCTGTTAGCTTTGGCCCGCGTAGCTCAAACTTACCCGCAGTGTCAGACGATATCTCAAAGCTCTGCTGAACAACAGTCACCTCTTTGCCGTGGTATACATCTTGGTACTGTTTTGATTCACCAATAGGTTCAACCTTTAGGCTCGAAGAACTCGGCGGATCAATGCGCGGATCTTGCAAGCGTCTTGGGTCCGCCTTGATGATCAGTTTCACATCTAAAATCGCCACCTCACCGACATAGATTGAGTCTCTATTCAGGTCGAGTTTGAACTCAGCCATCTGATCTTGTGTCGGTGCGGCTTTGTTTTGAGCGACATTGATTTCAATCGGTTGAGTTTGTGCCCCTTCGATATCAAAGGCTGGAATGGTTAACTTACCCAGTCGCAGTGGTGCTAGGGTGATGGTCCACTCACTCGAAACTGTGCGGCTCCCGTTGATGATGCGAATCGACGAGCCAAAGTTTGGTCTGCCAATGTAAAAGTCGCTTTCAAGTGCGGTCAGATCCAAAGCGTCTGAGCTCACTTTTTCATTGGTTGAAACTCTTAATAGAAAGACTTCGTCTTTAGTAACTTGGTTCTCGCTAACACTGGCAACGGCTGTCGCTGCGTAGGCGGTATGGCTACTGAAAATACTCATTATGAGTGTGAACAGTAGCGTCAAAAATGGTGTATGAATACGTTGCATGGTTACCACTTTTTCGATTGGTTATTCGGAGCGCCTTGTTCTTGCGCTTGTAACATCATTTGAGCTCGAAGCAGACGACTTGGGTCGCGTACACTCTCTACTTGCTCAAGTTTCTTACGGTCTGGATCTTGCGAAGCTTTAGATGGTTGAGCATGTGCCATTTGCGGCGAACCTTCGGAATCAGCCTCTTGTTGCTGAGCTGAAGTAGGCGTAGCCGAGGCGTTTGAGCTTTGTTTTTCATCCTCATCATTGGCTTCAGTTTGGCTAGCATTGCTGCTGCTCGGCTGCTCAGTTGCCTGTTCAGGCGCTGACGACGCTTGGTTGTCGCTGTGGTTCTCATTCTGTAGTTGGCTTTGGCTTTGGCTTTGATCTGCCGATTGCTGCTCTGACTGGTCTTGGGAGCTTGACGAGCTATCCTTGCTTTGGTCATTTTCTCCTTGCTGACCTTGCTGACCTTGCTGACCTTGCTGATTCGCTTGATTTTGAGATTGACTCTGGTCACCATCTTGCTGTTGCTGTTGCTGTTGCTGTTGCTGTTGCTCCAGAAGATCTAGATTTCGCTTAGCAAAATCATGGTTAGGATTCTTCTCAAGGATGCGCTTGTACTCGTCAATGGCGGGTTCTAACTTACCTTGCTGTGCGAGAGCATTGGCGTGGTTGTAGCGAGCACGCTCCGTATCTAGAGCAGAGAGTGTATTTTCTGCTTTTTGGTATTGCCCAGCTTGATACTGAGCGACACCTTTCCATTCAGGATCCGTAAACAGCTCTGCAGCCTGCTCAAAGTCACCTTCCTCATAGTATTGATGGGCGATTTGATCATCTGTTTTCCAAGGGCTAGCCAATGCTGGGTTTGGTTGAGTAGCCAATAACGCAAAGCCTAGTACGCTCCAAATCACGCCCGGTCGGAACAGGCCTAACGCAGGAAATAGAATCAGCGGTAGCAGCCAAAAGCCGTGATTGACGCGGCTAGTGACCCCTTGTGTCGTCTTCTCAACTTCAGCGCTTAGGCTGTGAGATTCAATAAACTGAGTGATTGTCTCTATGTCTGAGTTGTCAGCTTGTACCAAAGCAAACGCACCTTGGTTGGACTGGCTGATTGAACGCATGTTACTGATGTCGCTTTTGGCGATTACCGTTTGGCCTGAATCTTGAGTGAGCATGGAACCATTGCTCATCGTGATCGGTGAACCAGCTTGGCTACCGACGGCCAAAATTGACAAGCGCCAAGGTGTACCAGAAAGTAGGTCATTGATCGCTCCTTTCTCGTTGTCGTCGATGTCGTCAGCGATCAATATCAGATCGCCCTGAGAGACGTTGGCACGTTGCAGCATCTCGATACTTCGCTCGACCGCCTTGGCTGCATCAGCACCTTGATAAGGCATAATATCTGGCGACAGGTTAGGGACAAGGTTTGCGATGGTCGCGCTGTCGGTCGTAAGAGGGCTGACAGTATATGCGTCACCCGCGTAAGCGACCATGCCCGTTACTCCTTCACGCCATTGAGAAAGTAGATCTAACGCCTTGTAACGAGCTTGGGTTAAGCGGTTAGGTTTCACGTCAGTGGCATACATCGACATTGACATATCCATGATCAAAACTCGTGCTTGAGTCTTTTCAAAGCTTGGGCGTTCGCTGGTACTGAAACTTGGGCCCGCAAGCGCGATGATGGTGATGGTCCACCAAACAGAGAAAAGTGATAGCTTGCTGCGCGAATTGGTTACTTTCGCTGGGTCTAAGTACTGCGCGATGTGTGGCGCGAGTAACCCTTGCTTTTGGTTACGGCGCGATAGCATCAAAATCACAGGCAGCGCAAACAAAGCGAGCAGCCAAGCTGGATAGATAAAGGTAAAGTTAGACATTGTTTCTCCTAATGACTAACAAAATCAGTGATAAAGCGACAGCAACTGTAAGCGGCCAGTGGAACCACTCCTGCTGTGGACGCCACACCTTAGTTGCGCCTGATATTGGCTCTAAACTATTGATGGTGTCATAGATGGTTGCCAGATCTTGGCTATCGTGAGCTCGGAAATACTGACCTCCGGTTCGCTCTGCTATGTCCATCAGAGTTCTCTCATCAAGGTCCTCAGCGGTATTCACCTTACGTGACATAAAGAATTCTTTAACCACCATTTCGCCAGCACCCACGCCAACGGTGTAAATAGTGGTGTCGAATTTCTTAGCAATATCTGCCGCTTCAAGCGGATCGAGAACGCCAGCGGTATTACTGCCATCACTGAGCAAGATCATCACACGCTGTGGTGCATCACTGTCGACAAAGGTTTTAGTGGCAAGGCCAATGCCGTCGCCAATCGCTGTTTGAGTGCCGATGAGTCTCAACACCGTTTGATTAAGCTGCTGGCTGAGTGTGTTTCTGTCGAGCGTGAGTGGCGTTTGTAGATACGCGTGATCGGCAAACAGTACGAGTCCGACGCGATCTCCTTTGCGCTTATCGATGAAGTCACTCAGTACGTGTTTCACCGCTGATAAACGGTCGATGTACTCGCCATTAAACGCCATATCCTCTTTGCTCATCGAGTAAGAGAGGTCGACAACCAACATCAAGTCACGGTGCTTGGGTTGAAACTCAACCGGTTCTCCAAACCAGACGGGTCTAGCACTGGCCGTAACCAACATCAGCCATATGATTGTGGCTAGAACTTTAGGTAGGCGAGTACTAGGCGCTTTACCGCTCGTGTTGCTAGGCAAAAAGGGCAGTGTCAGCGTATCTGCTGGCTTAGCTGTAGGTGCCAAACGAAGTACAAGCAGCGGTAATGGAAGCAACAAGAACATCCACCACCACACAAATTCAATATTCAATAAACTACTCATAATTGAACTCTTTTTGGTGGTAGGGCATGGCGAACCCAATAGATGCAGTCATCGACCAGTATTTCGCGCGTTGATGGATCGATTGCAACCTGCTCGCTCTGATATAGAGTTCGTTGCCACATCTCGGCATGGTCCACAAAACGAGGTGATTTCAACTGCGCATCAAGAAACTGATACCACTGATCTCCCTGTAAACAGGCGATCGCTTCTCGGGGGAAGTAGCTCATTGCCGCTTGGCGAACGGTTGCGAGCGCCTCTGCGGGGGAAAGCTCACTATTGTGCATCAGTTTGGTTAGAGCGATTTTTTGAACCTTGCGCTCCTGCTTATATTTTTTGTAAAGCAATCGACCAATCACAATGAGTGCGATGACGGCAATAGCAAGGCACCACCAACCCCAAGCGAGTGGCCACCAATGCGGTGCTTCGGGAGTAATGACGGGGCTGAGTTCTAATTTAGGCGTCATGCTTGCCCCCAGATATTTGGCTCATCAAAGGTTCTGCACTGGTGATTGAGCTATGAGGAATAGCAAGACGTAAGCAAAGGTCTTTGATCTGTTGTTGATGCTCTTCGAAGGCGGTCTTTAGCTTGTTCTTCTCCGCTTTTGACGAGAAGTTAAACCATTGAGTTCGCTCACCATCACTGACATGCTTCATGCCTTTAAAAGTGGTATTGCCTTGCTCTAAAGGATCATAGAAGTGAACAAATCGCATTCGGTTATGTTGACGCATCTGATTGAGTAGTGAGTAGTCACTATCTTTATAACGATTGAAGTCGCTTAAGAAAATAATGTCGCTTCCTTTAGGGCTGAGCCGGTTCAATGATTTGAGTGCCATTGAAAAATCCGTCTGACAAGGAAGCCTAGTCGATTGTATCGACTGGTTATTAATGGCAATCAGCTGTTGCAAGATACGCAATGGCGCGTGATGGCTGGCGCTCGGTTTGATCTCAGTTAGCGTTTGGCCGTCATCGATGACTGCACCTATGCGGTCTTTACCAGCAATCGTCAGCCAGCAGAGTTGGCTGGTTAGATGGGCAAGCTGAACCGACTTTAACAACAGAGTCGACCCAAACATCATGCTATTCGACATATCCAAATAGAGGATGACGGGCTGCTCTCGCTCTTCAGAAAATATCTTAGTATGCGGCTTACCCGTGCGGGCAGTGACACGCCAATCTATACTGCGAATGTCATCGCCCGCTTGGTATTGACGAACTTCTGAAAAGTTCATGCCTCTGCCTTTACTGCGACTTTCATGTTGGCCGTTGAGCTGGGACCAAAGGCTTTTTGCAGGTGGCAGCCAGCGAATCGTCTGAGCTTTATATTGTAAAAGCTCATCTAAGCTGAGTAACACACCGTTACTGTGCCGAGGGAGTTGCTGATTCATGCTAAAAACTACGCGCTGCCAACAAGAGAAATAAGATGAGTGATCACCTGATTTGGCGTGATACCTTCAGCTTGTGCGTGGTAGCTACGCAATAAACGGTGACGCAGCACTGGGAAGGCCATCGTTTGTACGTCTTCAGGAGTCACATAGTCACGGCCAGACAACCATGCATGAGCACGCGCACAGCGATCGAGCGCAATAGTGGCACGAGGACTAACCCCCATCTCTAACCATTGAGCTAGCTGTGGGCTGTATTTTTCTGGCTGACGAGTTGCCATAACCAGTCTCACAATATATTGCTCAATGCTCTCAGCCATGTGCACGTTAAGCACTTCTTGTCTCGCTTCAAATACGGCTTGTTGTGGCATTGGTTCTGGCTGATCGAGTGCTTGGCCTTGAGCCTCACCTCGATTTAAGCGCAGAATCGCCAGCTCACTTTCCATATCTGGGTAAGCGACATCAAGGTGCAGTAGAAAACGGTCGAGCTGTGCTTCTGGCAACGGGTAGGTGCCTTCTTGCTCAATCGGGTTTTGCGTCGCCATGACGAGAAAAAGCTCTGGTAGTGGGTAAGTCTTGCGCCCGGCTGTCACTTGTTTTTCTGCCATTGCCTCTAGCATTGCAGCTTGTACCTTCGCGGGGGCTCGGTTGATTTCATCGGCAAGAATCAAAGAGTTAAAAATTGGCCCCGCCTGAAAGGTAAAGTCCCCCGTCTCAGGGCGGAAGATATCCGTTCCGGTTAGATCGGCAGGCAATAAGTCCGGCGTAAATTGAATACGGTGGAAGTCACCTTCTACGCAATCTGCAAGCGATTTAACGGCGCGAGTTTTTGCCAAGCCCGGTGGCCCTTCAACCAAAATGTGACCATCGGCGAGCAGCGCAACCATCAGCTGTTTAACCAGCTCCTGTTGTCCAATGATTTGAGCCTCTAGATAAGTTTTCAGCGTGTTGAAGGCGTTTGAATGCATGACGTTGTCTCGGAGTGTCTTGTATTGAAGTTGAAATTTTCTGTGTAATCACAGTGTATTAGCTACTTGGTTAGAAAATCTAGCCAAAAGTTCCGCAGAATGTTAAGAACTAACAAAGAACTGATTTTGATTGATGGTTTTATCTTCAATTCAGTGATAACAATCAAAATAACAAATATTTTTAAGCGGAAGAACGTATTGTTTTTTCGTCTTTTACTGACATTTACACGCATATTGGTAGCAATGTTTGTCGTTCCAAACGTTTGCTTAAAGGTCATTGAGACTTATAGGTGTAGTGTTGCTATACGCTAAAGCTTATGAATAATTGGCCGATATAAGTGAGTTACAATTTTACTTGCCCAATTTAGGTGTAGAGAGATGTTCAATTTAAATTCAATGAGTATTAAGCAGAAAGTGGTTGCCGGAATCACTTTTGCGGTACTAGCGTCAACGGTTATCGTTGGTGCAATGGCACAGCGCCAAGCTAGAGACGTATTAAGCCACCGTTTGGTGGATATCGAGCTTCCGGGCTTACTCGAGCGCATCAATGGCGAAATCGACCGTGAAGTATCGCAACTGCTACTTGCAGCTGAGCAAGTGGCCTCTAATGAGTTCATTGCTGATGCGATTGAATCAACCTATCGCGATCCTGAAGTTGAAGCAAAGCTAGTTAAGCAGCTCAATAATGTTCGTAATCAGTACCAGTTGAATGATGCCTCGGTGGCAAACCGAGAAACGGCTTACTACTGGAACCAAAATGGCTTTCTACGCCAGCTTAACCAACAACAAGATGGTTGGTTCTTTGGCTTTACTCAATCTGGTCAACCGACCATGGTGAGCATGTTCCAAGAAGCGAACGGCGAAGTGAAGATGTTCGCGAACTACCAGCAACCTGCTGGCACGGCGATGTCAGGTCTGTCTAAGTCAATGGATGACATGGTTAGTCTATTGAATAGCTTCAAGATTGAGAATACCGGTTTTGTATTTCTAACCGACAGCCAAGGTGATGTACAAATTCACCGTGACAGAGCACGCAGCGATTCATCTCTACAACAACTATATGGCGCTCAAGCCAGCCAACTGTTGAACAAATCTGGCTTTAACCTGATCACGACTGAATTCCAAGGCCAAGAGCTGTTTGTTGCAAGTCTTTATGTATCTTCAATGGATTGGTTCGTTATCGGTGTGGTTCCAACGTCTGAAGTGTTTGCTGAACTTGATGCAACCGCACAGAAGATGCTGATCATGACTGTGATTGTCGCTCTAGTGTTCATCTTTATGGGCTTCTTATTAGCAAACAGTATCACCAAGCCAATTAAACTTCTTTCTGAGCGCTTTACTGACCTAGGTAAAGGCGATGGCGATCTGTCGCAGCGTATCGAAGTAAAAGGTAACGACGAGATTGCACAGCTATCTGCAGGCTTTAATGGCTTCATCGAAAAGATTCACCTATCGATGAAAGAGGTATGCGAAACCAGCCAAGCGCTGCAAGTTGCGGCGGAAAGCGTATCGAGCAAAGCCCACATAACGCATGACAACAGCCAAGAGCAGCGTGACCAAACCATCCAAGTGGTAGCGGCAATCAACCAGATGGGTATGACCATCAGCGAGATCGCGTCTAACGCGGCAACGGCGGCAGAAACAGCGACTCACGCATCTGACAATACTGAAGTCGGTCGTGAAGTGGTGAACAAAGCGAAAGATGCAATCAGCCGACTGGCTCAAGACATTGAAAGCACAGGTCAGGTAATCGAGCAGCTAGCGTCAACCACTCAAGACATCGGCTCAATTCTTGGTGTAATTCGTGATATTTCTGAGCAGACTAACCTACTGGCACTTAACGCAGCGATTGAAGCAGCGCGTGCTGGTGAGCAAGGTCGTGGCTTTGCCGTGGTAGCGGATGAGGTTCGTAACCTAGCAAGCCGCACTGCAGATTCAACGGAAGAGATTCAGAAGATGATTAACCAGCTGCAGAGCGATGCGAAAGACGCAGTGACGGCAATGAGTGCTGGCAAGATCATTACGATGGAAGGTGTAACTGCTTCTGATGAGGCGGTTGAAGTGCTAGGTGGTATCTCTGATCGAATCCTAGACATCACTGATCGTAACACTCAAGTGGCGACAGCGACTGAAGAGCAATCAACAGTGGTTCACACCATCAACCAGAACATCGAAGAGATCAACGCGATTAACGAAGTCACGACGGGTACAGCCGAACAACTGGCTGATGCAAGCCAAGAGCTACGTTCGCTCTCTTCTCGTCTTGATAAGATGGTTGGCTCATTCAAGCTTTAAGCTTTTAGTTTTAAAATATTGATTTGCGCATCGGCCTTACCTTAGTTTTTGGGGTAAGGCCAAAGCACCTAGCATCATTGCTTAGAAATGAGTAAAATTGTCTTAGTATTAATGTTTAGGTAAGAAAAAATCATGAGCGATTTTGAAAAAGAACTTGAGCTTATGTCTCAAGAGATGGGCGACGAGCCAGAAGTGAAACTACCGTCACTAGAAGAGCAAAAAGCCGTTGTTGCTGAGCTTAAGCGTCTAGAAGCGGAAGGTAAACTGACACCAGAAGTACTAGAAGAGCACTTCGGTAAGTTCAACCAAAAGAACACACCAATCCACTAATCTGGTCGGTGTCGGGGCAAACCCCTAAAGAATGACAAAGGTCTAGCGAATGCTGGGCCTTTTTTGTAGGCGCTGACAGGGCTTTTAGATGGTTTGGAGTAGGGGAGTAGAACCTCCTTCTAGGTGACTCATGTTGGTCATCTAGCTGATATCAATTCACCCTACCTTTGAGACAAAAAAATCCCTCACGAGGAGGGATTTTGATAGGGCAATTTATTCTTAGAAACAGAGCTCGAATCTATCGTCGAGGCTTACTCTGTACCTTTTTCTACGTATAGACGACGACATGCTTTACCGTCGCTGTGGAATAGGTGACAACGGTGCGCTGGGATACCGATAGCAAGCTTGTCGCCTACTTCAACGTCTAATGTATCTGGTTGACGGAAGATAACGTCAGCATCTGCACTCTCTAGGTTTAAGTAAACCTGAGTTTCGTTACCTAGTTTCTCAACAATCATCACTTCGCCTTCGATGGTTGCGTCGCCGTTTTCTGCAGACAGCAAGTGCTCAGGACGAACACCCAGTGACATACGGTCACCAACGTTAACTGTCGTGCCATCTACTGGAATCCAGAAAGTCATGCCGTTTGAAAGTTGAACCATTACACGCTCAGACTCTACTGCTTCAATGTGAACAGACATGAAGTTCATCTTAGGTGAACCGATGAAGCCTGCTACGAAGCGGTTTTGAGGGTAGTGGTATAGGTCAAGAGGCTTACCGACTTGAGATACGTAACCGCCATCAAGAACAACGATTTTGTCTGCCATCGTCATTGCTTCTACTTGGTCGTGCGTTACGTAAATCATGGTACAACCAAGCTGACGTTGTAGCTTAGTGATTTGAGAACGCATTTGAACACGTAGCGCCGCATCTAGGTTAGACAGAGGCTCATCCAGTAGGAATACGTTTGGTTGAGAAACCAGAGTACGACCGATAGCAACACGCTGACGTTGACCTCCAGAAAGTGCTTTTGGTTGACGCTCTAGTAAGTGACCTAGCTGTAGGATTTCGGCAGCATGTTCAACACGTTTGTCGATCTCAGCCTTGTCTGCTTTTGCCAGCTTAAGACCGAAAGACATGTTGTCGTATAGGTTTAGGTGAGGGTATAGAGCGTAAGATTGGAATACCATGCCCACGCCGCGCTTAGATGGCTCAACGTCGTTCATACGCTGGTCGCCAATGTACAAATCACCTGAAGTGATATCTTCTAGACCTGCGATACAGCGCAATAGTGTCGATTTACCACAACCTGATGGTCCAACGAATACTACAAACTCACCTTCGTTGATCTCTAAGTTTACGTCCTTAGAAATCTGTACATCACCATATGATTTATAAACGTTTTTTAACGTGACACTCGCCATCTAGCTCGTCCTCGATCGATCAAATTTTAAAATCTACTGCTTATCATTATAAGAGATTATTGGGTCAGCAGTAACTGTAGGAATTGGTAAGCATTGAGTGTGTAAGAAAAAACGGGTGTGCTTGGTGGTTTCAATAAATTATCAGTCCAACCAAGCACACCCTCATAGCCAAGCAGATGTCTCTTTCCCCCACATCAAGCTAAACCTCCCCCGTGATTCCATCACTGGTTTAGCTTGATGCTTAATTTAAGACAAAAGCGGGCAATGCAAGCCAACAAGTATTGTTCGGTCTATATAAGAGCAACAAACAAGTGCCGGTAAAGGGTTCTTACTATCCACTCTTGGATGACTGCAGTTTCGGTGAATCCAAGAAAGAGTACATCCTCCTAATGAAAAATTAACGAGGGGGAGTAGGAGGGGAGGAGTAGATATATAGGGTCAAAGGGAATAAGCGATCCACTTCAAATAAATTCATCGGATAACGGTGATATTGATCACGGTGCTTACGCATTTTGTGATTTTGCTCTCTAAACCGACCCGATGATGATCACGAATTTAAGCCATAATAGCTGGGGCGTAGTGGCTAGGATGATGAGCTTAAGACGGTTTTTTCAGATCATACCTATCGAAAACTGGCTCGTCTTAAATGAATGCGCCCTACGTATAAATATAAAAAGGATATTAACATGAAAAACGCTCTAAGCGCTGTAGCTCTAGGTACAATAGTTGCTCTGGGTTCTTTCGGTGCAAACGCTGCTATCGAAGAAGGTCAACTAACTATCTGGGTAGGTGGTGATAAAGCTTACGAAGGCATGGCAGAAGTAGGTAAACGCTTTGAAGAAGATACTGGCGTAAAAGTAACCGTTGCTTTCCCAGACAAACTAGAAGAGAAGTTCTCTCAAGTTGCTGCGGCTGGTGATGGTCCAGACATGATCTTCTACGCACACGACCGTTTTGGTGGTTTTGCAGAAGCGGGTCTTCTAGTGGATATCAAACCTTCTAAAGAAACTAAAGAAGGTATCGTAGATTTCGCATGGGACGCAGTGTCTTACGAAGGTAAAACAATTGCATACCCTGTAGCCGTTGAGTCAGTTTCTCTAATTTACAACAAAGCACTTATCGAAACGCCGCCTAAGTCTTGGGAAGAAATTCCAGCACTTAACGCTGAGCTACAAAAAGACGGTAAGAAAGCGATCATGTGGCCTCTACGTGGTGGCGCATACTTCACATGGCCTCTACTTGCAGCAGACGGCGGTTACGCATTCAAGCAAGGCGCTGAAGGTTACGACATTAAAGACGCTGGTGTAGCGACTGACGGTGTTCAGAAGTCTCTAGGTTTCATCGAGAAGATGGTACAAGACAAAGTGATCTCTGCAGACATGGACTACTCTGTTGCAGAATCTGAGTTCGTTGCAGGTAACGTTGCAATGACAATCAACGGCCCTTGGGGCTGGGCAAACATCGAGAAATCTGGCGTAGATTACGGTGTTGCGACTCTACCTAAGTTCAACGGTAAAGCATCTAAGCCTTTCGTTGGTGTTTGGGCGGGTGGTATCAGCACGGCTTCTCCTAACCGTGACCTAGCGGTTGAGTTCATGGAAAACTACCTGCTAACAGATGAAGGTCTTAAGAGCCTGAACGATGACAAGCCACTAGGTGCAGTAGCACTTAACTCTTTCCAACGTCAACTAGACAGCGACACGCGTATCGCAGCAACAATGGACAACGCGATGAACGGCGAAATCATGCCTAACATCCCTCAGTTCACAACGTTCTGGTACAGCATGGAAGAAGCAATTGGTAACGTGGTTGACGGTCGTCAATCTGTAGACCAAGCTCTGAAAGCTGCTGAAACACGTATGACTAAATAATATCGACGAAACACCCTTTTAAGGAGGGGGCAACCCCTCCTTACTTTTCTATTTTATATATCGCTAGCAGGTTCCTCTATGCAGTCAGTTCAAGGTACAGATGCTATTCCAGCACCAACAAGCCTTCCAGGAAGTAAAAGCGTCTTCATTAAGTGGGGATTGCTTGGTAGCGTAGGCTTAATCAATGGCTACGCTACAATCCTAATGTATTCTCGCGGTGAGCTCGCATTCGCGTTGCTTACAGTGATCCTAACGGCTTTAGCTCTTTACGTTTTCGGTAGCAAGAAAACTTACGCACACCGTTATATCTACCCTGGTATTGCCGGAATGATTCTATTCATTCTCTTCCCTTTGGCTTATACCGTCGGTCTTGCGTTCACTAACTACAGTGCAAAAAACCAACTTTCGCTTGAGCGTACTCAAAGCGTCCTAATGGACCGTACGTTCCAAAGCGGTGACAGCTTCCCATTTACTCTGTACAAAACAGATAACGGCCATCAAATCGTGGTTAAAGATGGTGAGCAGCTTCTGGCGACGGATGAGTTCTCGCTTGATAACTTGAACATCAGTGATATGGATCTTGCGGTTATCGATGCGGCTCAAGGCGAAAAAGAGAAGATCAAAACGATCATCCAAAATCGCACAGCAATCAGTGCTATCGACTTCCACCTTCCAACGGGTGAAGACATCCGCATGAGCGGCTTACGTAAGTTTGCTGCAGTTGCTCCGCTTTACACAATGCAAGATGATGGCGAAACACTTTACAACAATGAGACCGGTCAAACTCTAAAACCAAATATGGAAGTGGGTTTCTACCAACCAGTTGATGAAAACGGCACGTTTGTTGGTAACACTATCTCTCCGGGCTTTGTGGTTGAAATCGGTACGGCTAACTTTGAGCGTGTTTGGAAAGACGAAGGCATCAAAGAACCTTTCATCAGCATCTTTATTTGGACGGTTGTATTCTCGATTTGTACTGTGGCCTTCACTCTGGCGATCGGTTTGATTCTTGCGAACATCGTGCAATGGGAAGAACTAAAAGGCCGCGCTGTTTATCGTGTACTACTGATTCTGCCTTACGCTGTACCTGCGTTTATCTCAATCCTTATCTTTAAAGGTTTGTTCAACCAGAGCTTTGGTGAAATCAACATGGTGCTAGAGAGCATCTTCGGTCTTAAGCCGAACTGGTTCTCTGATCCAATCTTAGCTAAGACCATGGTGTTGATTGTAAACACGTGGCTAGGTTTCCCTTACATGATGATCCTATGTATGGGTCTATTGAAGGCTATTCCTGATGACCTATACGAAGCGTCTGCGATCGATGGTGCGAACTTTATCGACAACTTCAAGCGCATCACGTTCCCGTTAATGATTAAGCCATTAACACCGCTACTGATTGCAGCGTTTGCATTCAACTTCAACAACTTCGTAATGATTCAGCTGTTGACGAACGGTGGTCCAAACATGATTGGTACTTCTGAGCCTGCGGGTTACACAGACTTGCTTGTAAGCTACACGTACCGAATCGCGTTTGAAGGCGGCGGCGGTCAAGACTTCGGTCTAGCAAGTGCTATCGCAACGCTTATCTTCCTACTAGTAGGTGCCCTAGCGTTACTAAACCTTCGTTTCACTAAACTGTCTCAAGATTAAGGAGCACGACAATGGCAATGGTACAAGGTAAAAGCCTGAAATACCGAGTGTGGGCAACGCATATTGCGCTGTGGTGCTTCCTAGCACTGATTATCTTCCCACTACTGATGATCATCGCGATCTCATTCCGTGAAGGTAACTTTGCAACAGGTAGCTTGATTCCAGAAAACCCATCACTGGAGCACTGGAAACTAGCACTGGGTATCCCAGTAACTAACGCAGATGGCTCGGTAACACCACCTCCGTTCCCAGTACTAACTTGGCTATGGAACTCAGTAAAAGTTGCAGGTATCACATCAATCCTTATTGTTGCACTGTCTACCACATCGGCTTACGCATTTGCTCGTATGCGCTTTAAAGGTAAAGAGACAATCCTAAAAGCGATGATGATTTTCCAGATGTTCCCAGCGGTATTAGCACTGGTTGCAATCTACGCGTTGTTCGACAAACTAGGTCAGTACATTCCGTTCCTAGGCTTGAATACACACGGTGGTCTTATCTTCTCTTACCTAGGGGGTATTGCACTGCACGTTTGGACAATCAAAGGTTACTTTGAAACGATTGATAACTCTCTAGAAGAAGCAGCAGCACTAGACGGTGCTACGCCATGGCAAGCATTCCGATTGGTACTACTACCACTGTCTGTGCCAATTCTAGCGGTAGTATTCATCCTATCGTTCATCGGTGTTGTTGGTGAGGTTCCGGTTGCATCTATCCTGCTTTCAGATGTGAACTCTTACACGCTAGCGGTAGGTATGCAGCAGTACCTATACCCACAAAACTACCTATGGGGTGACTTTGCGGCAGCAGCAGTACTATCGGCACTTCCTATCACTATCGTCTTCCTATTAGCGCAACGCTGGCTAGTTGGTGGTTTGACGGCAGGTGGTGTAAAAGGATAAGCTAGAGCTTATAAGAAAGACAAAGAGCGACCGCAAGGTCGCTCTATATTGGCATTTTTATTACATCATTTGGTTTGGCCGCCGATCAGTAATAAAAATAACCCTCAGGTTACGCATAGCTGGCTACTAATCAGGTTCCTTACGCTATTCAATGATTAGTGGTTTTTGTAACTCTAACCCAGGTATTTACTTGGGTTTTTTTATGCCTATAAGAACCCCTTTCCTTTAAAAGAGCTTACCTAGCTCTAAGAGTTTTTAACCCCTATAAGAGAAGATTAACCCTTCCTTTATCTTGGTAGCACATCACATCTCTAGTAATGAATCACAGAGTCAGTATAAATAGGCAAAAGTGAATTGATACTTTGGTCAAAGCCCACTGCGTGAGACTTCAATGAAAGTCATGCAACAATGATTCTTGTTGCATAAATTTTGTATGGCAAGGCGTTTGAAGACTTGAATAGAAGATAGAGTAGGGTGTTTATCAATAGTTTGGTATTTATAAACAACTGAAATATATCGGGTTAGAGTTCTCTATTGGAAGGAGCACAGCCGAGATGTTGCAGCAATACATAGATACTCTCTTGGTCTAACGCGACACGCCTAAATAGATCGGCAAAGGTATTATCACCACCAAAACAGGTTTGGATGTAGTGATTAATCTCTTCTTCATTGTAGCCTTCTACATATAGGGTTCTGACCCATTGATATTCAACCGCCTTAAGGTTGTTTAGGGTCGATTCACTCAGAGTGGTGCGCGTAACGCTCAAAAGGTGCTCCAGAAATACAGTACGATCCATTTTAGATGGCAGTATTTAAGCAGAGCTAAATGACGACTTTATTACAGTTATATTTTTTTACTGAATAGTGGTTTATTGCGGATTTGGAATGGAAGTAAGGTCGCACAAGACTCAGCAGCCAGTGCAACCTTTTGGATGATAAGCTATTTTAAGTATTTGACGTGAGCTTCCATCTCTTCGCCAATTTCTTTACGCATGTTCATTAGGCGAACTGCAGAGTCGCGCAGTTCAATATCTTCTGGCGTTTCTGGCACCCATTCTGGCACTTTGGTTGGGAGGCCGTTCTCATCAACTGCAACCATGATAACAATACAGTGGGTGGTTAGGCGGTTGTTAAGCTCTTTGGGGTCGCTGGCTTGCACGTCGATAGCGATATGCATAGACGAAGAGCCTGTGTAAATAACCTTAGCACTTACTTCGACCAAGTTACCTACGTGAATCGGTGCGACAAAGCGAATACCGCCTGCGTAAGCAGTAATACAATATTTGCCACTCCAGCCGGCTGAACAAGCATAGGCCGCCAAATCGATCCATTTCATCACGGCGCCACCGTGAACTTTACCACCAAAGTTAACATCTCCGGGCTCAGCTAAAAAACGAAGGGTTACGTCGCGTTTCCCGTTTTGACTACTGCTCATCTTAAGTCCTTTTTATTCTTATGTTGTACTGCAACAACTATGTTACTTACCAATAACATATACTTTAGTCGTAGGAATTAAAAGCAGAGTTTGTTGGTTGAGCAGGGAAATATTGAGGTTGGAGGAGTTATTAAAATTCGCGGCTGCAGATATGAAAAAACACCGAAGTATCAGTTCGGTGTTTTTCAATTGTGGGGCTGGTAATCTAGCCTCTCGTTTTTAAGCCAACTAACCGTTGTTCATCTGGTTAATTAAATCGCATGTTATACTGATAGCCGTGTTATTACTAGCCATTCTTCGATTATTTCATTACAAAATATAGGTCTTTCGCGTAGATGTTCCCCTTGGGATTGTTTATTGGTAGACCCTTCAATGTGTTACGTACCAAACGAGTGTGGTTGTAGTGATAAAGAGGGATCACTGCCGCTGATTCATTGAGTAGCGCCTCGGCTTGCTGGTATACCTTGAAGCGCTCATCTTGTTGGGTAATAACACTTGCTTGCTGCATCAGTTTATCGAATTCTGGGTTGCAATAGCCGCTTTCATTGGCTGTATGCCCGCAGGTGAAGCCCTCAAGTAGAGCAGACGGTTCAGGGTAGTCGCCAAATGCCCAAGAGCGAGCCAGTTGGTAGTCGCCAGAGCTTTTTGCGGCGACATAAGCTTTCCACTCCATGTTTTCTAATTCCACCTTCACACCCAATGGCTTCCACATTGAAGCGATGGCCAGTGCGATTTTCTTGTGGTTCTCACTGGTGTTGTAGGTCAACTTGAAGGTGAGAGGGTTGTTTTGATCGTACCCCGCTTCATTTAACAGTTGCTTCGCTTGCTTGAGGCGCTGGTTTGTATCTAACTGTTTGAATTCCGACGTCGGCGCTTGGTAATTTGGGATGTTGTTCGGAGTCACACTGTATGCTTCTGGCTCACCTTGACCAGTGATCTTATCGACCAAGATCTCGCGGTTCACCGCCATACTTAATGCCTGACGAACGTTTACATTGTCGAAAGGAGCTTGGCGTGTGTTGAACGAATAAACGTAAGAGCCTAGCAGAGCTTGTGCCTTGATTTGCTCTGGATTTTCTTGAATAAGCTTTTGATAGTATTCGAGCTGAACTCGGTTGGTCATATCAATTTCACCGGATTGATAACGAATCAGCTCCGCATTTTGTGATGATAAGCCTAGGTAAGTCACACCGTTGATTACGGTTGCGTCATTGTCCCAATATTTAGGGTTACGCTCTACTTTCACATACTCGTTTGGCACCCATTCAGAGAGCGTGTAAGCGCCATTTGTAGTTATGTTTTCTGGGCGTGTCCAACGCTCCCCTTTCTCCTTCACTAGCTGACTTGGCACAGGGAAGAAGGTCTTGATGCTCATTAAGCTCATGAAATAGGGCGTAGGTTTACTTAGCGTGATTTCGACAGTGAGCGGGTCGAGCGCTTTAATCCCCAATTCTGAAGGCGCTTTATTGCCAGCGATGATCTCTTCAGCATTAAGTACGTTAGCTGTCTTGAATACAAAGCTGGTGTTATTACCGGTTGTTGGGTTGACGGCACGTTGCCAAGCAAATACGAAATCATCTGCGGTGACAGGCGAACCATTCGACCACTCAAGTCCTTTTTTTAGGGTGAAGGTGACTGTCTTACCGCCATTGCTAAAACGCCAATCTTGAGCTTGACCGGGGATGATCTGCCCGTCTCGATTCTCAATTACGAAGCCTTCAAACATGTCATTAACGATGATATCGCCCGGCATACCTGAATTAACAAAAGTAGGATCCAGTGTATTGGGTTCAGCGCCATTACCGCGGACAAAATGTTGCTCGCTGGAGAGAAGGACATCTGATGGAACCTGTGCGGCCATTGTGGAAGCTGAGCCTAACGCCAATAGAGTAGGAACAAGAATAGAGAGGGGTGATTTAGTCATTGTAATTCCTTTACGACTTAAACAGAACTTTATGCATTAAAACGGAATAATTACAATGTTGCAACAAATAGTAGGGGTATTATTGATAGATAACAGTATGGGGTTCTAAAGTGATTTGAAAAGAAAAAGTGAAGCAAGCACAAGGTCTCGTTTCGCCTCTAGGGATCAGTTTATTAAAGATTGGTTTCTGTGGTGGCTCCTAGCTGAAGGGCTTTACTGAAACCTCACCCTCTTCGTATTAACTCTGCTGAGGAATGGCTTCCTTGACCACTTGCTTTCTTTTGATTTGGGCCATAATTACACCAGAGATAACCATGATGCCGCCCATGAAGTGGTAGTCATGTACCGTTTCACCAAGCCAAGTTGCTGCAAGAACGACGGCGACAACAGGCAGCAAGTTCATGAACATAGCACTGGAGTCTGCACCAATTGCGTCGATGGCTTTTACCCACATCCAAGGTGCTAATACCGAGGCCGCTATCGCAGCGTAAGCGATAAGTGGTAGCGATTCTTGTGAAGGCATCAACTGTTCGCTAGTTAGCCATAGTGGCGTTAACATCGCGACTGCAAACAAGCCTTGCATGTAAATCACCACCCAATTGCTTACTGGCATCTTCCAGCGTTTAAGCAGTACACAGTAAGAGGCGTAGACAAGAGCCGCAATCAACATGTAGCCATCACCTTGGGTAAGCTCTTGGTGCAAGAAAAACAGTGGGTCACCTTTACCCAACATAAACGCCAAACCTGATAGCGACAGCACACCGCCGACAATGCTCAGACCTGAAATTGATTTGTGTAGCAGTGGGACACTCAGAAATACACTAATCAATGGCACTAATGAGGTAATCAGCGCCATGTTTGATGCGCTGGTGGTAAGGCCAGCATAGTAACCAAGAGATTGATTCAACACCATTCCCAGTAAGGCCAGAAATGCTAGCTTAGTCAGATTCGGTTTAATTGCAGGCCACTGTTTAATCGCGCTTGGCAAACAGAAGGGCGTAAGAATGAGCATGGCGACAAACCAACGGAAGAAACTCATTGCGCTTGGTTCGATAACGCTCGCCGCCATCTTATTCACAATGGCATTGGCACCCCAGATACAAACAGTAAAAAATGGCAGAAGATATGACATGTGAATTCCATCGCAGAATGAGTTGATGTGCGTAGTTTGACAGGTCGTTACACTTACAGATATCTTTAAAAAGACATCGAACGCGATAGGAAGACAAGTTTGAAAAAACAATCAAGAAACCTTCACCCCTCCTTATCAATTGATAAGGCTCCATCCAACGTATTTATGAATTTTGAAGCGTTTCTTTCTAATACCGAAACACGAGTGCACAGCCATCCTTGGGGACAAGTGCAGCTGATCAGCGGAGGAATATTAGAGATGGAAGCGGAGGGAACCCGATTCTTAGCTCCGCCACACCTTGCGATTTGGGTACCGGCTGGCGTGATGCACTGCAGTTACAACCGCAAGCCATTAGATTACTGTTCGCTGAATATTGCACCAGAGCTGACTCAGCACCTTCCAGAAAAGACCAGCCTAATCAAGATTACACCGATCGTGTCGTCGATCATTGATGACTTTCGAGATAGGGGAGTTAATGTTGCAGAGAGCGAACCAGATAAGCGTTTAGTGCAGGTCTTGCTTGATCAATTGGCTGAGCGACAGGTTGAACACCACTTCCTGCCATCGACAGACAATAAGTACTTAGCCCCAATCCTAGCAGCGATTGAAGAAAACCCAACCGATGAGATCTCTCTAAAAGATTGGGCTGAACGCGTTCACACCACAGAGCGTACCTTGTCACGCCATTGCCAAAGTGAATTAGGCATGAGCTTCACCGAGTGGCGCTTGCGCGTTCGCTATCTCTACTCAATGGATCTGCTCCGTAATGGTCAATCGGTGAAAGAGGTTGCGCTAACTCTAGGTTATAACCAAGCCAGCCCTTTCATCTCAATGTTTAAAAAGTATTCCGGACAGACACCAGAGCAATATAAGAATCGCTTGTTGTAACAGGTTTTGTGTCAGCAAGTTTTTGCTCTTTAGCCACCTCTAATAAGGTGGTATCGCTTCAACGAACAACAGCGGTAAATGAGCTCTTAAACCACTCACAAAAGTCATAAGCCAGCGATAGAGTGTTATGCTTGCTGACACTCTTTGTCGGGGAGAACTTTGTTGATGACTAGCATAGCTACAAAAATGTAGGCCATTGCGAAAGCTATTTGAGTCAACCTGACAAAAATTTTCCCTTCTGCATCATCCATAATCGGCCCCAATGAGACGCCACATACAACCGTAAAGGCGGTCATGGCGGTGGCAGCGAGCGCGTTTCCCTTTAGCAGTTGCTGGGCTAATAGCGCGTAGCCAAGCAAGAGCACAAGAGCAAGCAATGGAAGAAATGGCGCGATAACCGTGACTTCATAAGCCAACACGGCCATTAAACCACCAGCGATATTGCCAATCATGGCACCTTTTATCATGTCGAAATTGTTGTTAGAGCTGGCGGCGAACTGAGTGACTTGTACGGCAAGGTAGGTGAGCGTGAACGCACTAACACTGCTCGTAATAAATGAGAAAGCCACAAATGGCAAAAATGCCATGCTTAGCCGTAGCCAGCGTCTGTTTTCGCAATAGTTGTCATCAGGTTTTGGAGATGATTGCGCCGAATCATCCGCGGGTAGTAGATAGAACGCGAGGCTACTGACTAGCCATGCAATGACTAGATTGTGCGGCAGCCAAATAGCAAGATCCCAAGCGATATCTGGGTCCGACTTCATCTGCAATGGAATCAGCAGCGCGCCAAGTAGCGCCATAACCACTGTGAGTATGTCTTTTTTGACCACTAGAATCTTGTACGACAACACGACCCCAATAAAAACCAACAGTAACGTTGCGCCCGGATAAAAGCGCGTGGTCGCAGAGAGATACCACGCGCCAATCATATAAACGTAAGCGACGATAATCAGCTTGATAGCATACTGAACGGGCACTGGCTTCGGGCTTAGAATAAACAGGCTAGTGAGTACCGCCCCGACAAAAGATAGCTTCCAACCTACCACCAACCCCAAGACAAAAATAAGCCAAGGAGTGAGGGTAACTCGGAGTCCATATCTGAGTTTAGAATCTGATAACAACATCGACATATCGACTAGTAGAGGTAGCTAAACAGAGACATAACCCTGATATAGGCAGATGCTAACAGGTTCATCATTGTGTTGTCGCCAGTGTAAATGATGACGTCTGCTTGACCATTGAGGAACAGCTTAACGTCATCATCGGCATTGGCTGTTCGGTATTCAGTTAGTACGATTCTGATAGGGAATCTTTGTGGCTCTCTCAGCCAGTTGTTGTTGGCGGTCGGGTTGGGAAGACCATCAGCCCCTAGGTTGTCGTGAAAGGCGGCTGAAACAATGCTTTCCACTTCCCCTTCAAACACTCGTCCTGGGTGTGTATCTAACACAACACTGACGCTGTCGCCTGCATCGATTTTGCCGACATTGTTTTCTGTCATGTAGGCTTCTATCCAGATATCTCTGCCATCAATAAACGTCATTATTGGTTGACCTGCTTGTGCGTGAGCCCCTGCAGCAACTGACAAATTGACCACGCCACCATCGGATGGTGCTCTCAATTCAGTGTAAGTCAGTTCGAGTTCAGCTTGCGCAAGGTTCACTAAAGCAGAGCGAACCTTTGGGTTGTCCTCGCCATCGCTGCCCAGTCGCGATGCAGCACTCTTGTACTCTGCACGAGCAACCTCGACGGCGCTTTCAGCATCAGACAGGCTTGCTCTTGCTTCATCTGCTTTGGCTTTAGGAATCAGCCTTTTTCTTTCTAACTCAAGCCATCTTGCTGTCTGAACTTTGACACTTTCTAGATTAGCTTGTTGTCGAATTAACTGTGCTTGTGCACGTTCAACTTCAGACGAAGAGGCACCAACATCTTGAGTGGCGGTCTCTAGTTCCGCTTTTCTTCTTTCGAGAACAAGTTCAAATGGACGAGGATCGATACGAGCGAGTAGAGCGCCTGCTTTTACCGCTTCGGTATTCACAGCTTGTATATCGATGACAGTCCCGCTCACCATCGGAATGATAGGCGTCACGACGGCTTTTACTCTGGCGTTGGAAGTAAACGGTGTGGTTCTGTCTGCGCCGACATACCAAAGAAAAATAACCACGGCGAGGCAAGCGACGATCTTTACGAATCTATCCATTATTCTTTATCACTGTAATTAAGGAATGGTTGTTGAGTGAGGAGAGAGCGGTAAGCATGGTCACCGCTCTATTTGGTTGGCTTAGCTGTCTGCGCTCGTTTCCTGTTGTTCAATGACAGCTTGTGTTGCGGTATCACTTTCCGTCGCTACCCACGCCATGAATACTTGGTAGCCTGCTGCGAGGAAGGCTGCACCGATGAACATACCCAGGATTCCACCTGACATCATACCGCCGATAGCACCAATGAGAACGACAGGCATTGGTACCGCTAGGCCTCTACCAAGTACCATTGGTTTTAGGAAGTTGTCAGTTAAGCTAGCTGCAATCATCAACACTGTGAAGATGGTGTTGTGTAAGGTTGAGGTGTCGTTTCCTGACCAAAGTAGAGCCGAAGCAACAATAGCAACCAAGGTCACTGGGATCTGACAGATAGCAAATACAAGCGCCACAATAGTCAGTAGCGGTGCCGCAGGTACCGATGCAAGATTAACAGTAAGGCCGAATACCAAAGCGGTTAAGAAAGCGATGCCGATAATACCGATCGCCACTTGACGAATGGTTGCGGTTGTCAGTTTATGTAGCTCCGCACCACGTTGCTCGTTGGAGAAGCTGATGAATATCTTCTTGATTGAGAGAGTGGCTGGTTGCGCCCAAGCGAGCATGATGCCTGCGATAATAATGGCTCCGATCAGCAGAAATACACTCTTCGCCGCGCCACTTGCTGTTTCAACAAACCAATTCAATACTTCTTTGATTTGAGGCTGACGATCTTCTACGAAGCCTGTGAAATCAAGGGATGCTTCTTTCCAAACATCATAGATATTGGCGCCGATGATCGGCCAGTCTTTGACACTCTCGGTTGGTGCTGGTAGTACAAGAGTGCCTGCCTCATAGGCATCAAACGCTAGTAAGATGTTTGTTGCGAATGCATTACCAACTAAAGCAGTTGGCACACCCAGTATTAAGACCCCTATGATGGCAATCAGGGTTGAGCTTCTTGCTGGTGTCCACTTGGTCTTCTTTTCAATGAATAGGCGAACAGGGTAAAGTGCAATTGCCAGTACTAGCGCCCATAGTAAAATAGGCAGGAACGGAAGAAATGCCCAAGAACAAACGATGATGATAAATGCTAGTGTGGAAAATCGGATCAAAGACTTGGTGAATGCATTAGATATCACAACTTCTAAATCTTCGTTATTTCTCATGAGTGGTTCCCATATAAAAGTGACGTTTTCTGGTGACTGTGCTGAGTGCGTTTATACTTCATTGATGCCAATTGCAGTCGTTGCAAGTAGGCATACGATTTAACTGTGTTAATAAAAAAATTAGTTTACTTTTGTAGTAAATTCAAAAAATTAATGAAGTAATGGCTCGCAATTTTTGAAAATTTTAACCACTTTATTTATGTGAATTTGGCATTTTACGCCAAACGGTTAGATTTTAATGGTTGTCACTTTAAGCGCAGAGTGTGAGGGTTGGAATGGAAGAGCAGGACGCTAAAAAGATAGTTTCTCTAATCAAGTGTGGATATGCCCAATATTTGGTGGCGGGTTATAAAAAATTGGGGTTTGATCCTCATCCGTTGATTGCTGAATCTGGTCTCCCTTCGCAACTTATGGATCTCGATGAGGCATTTGTGCCACATGACTCTGTTAAGAAACTGGTGACCTTGTTAGCAAAAAAGCTTGAGGTAGAGCAGTTTAAACAGCTAGTCAAAACGGCGCTGCAACGAAATTCTGTGCAGCGATTGGTTGGGGAGTTTCGACATTGCAAGACGGTGCGCGATGCGCTGCGCGAAACCAGCAATATTTATCTGCATGACTCCACCAACGTAAATGTTGGGTTGGATGTTGTTTATGGAGAGAGCTGGTATTGGTGTAAACGTAAGGTAGAAGACAGTTCTGAATTTGTTTGGTCGGAAGTCTACGCGATCGCATATATTGTTGAACTCATTCGTGCTTTGTCTCGCACAGATTGGCAACCTTCGAAGATTAAGGTTCAGTCTCCAAATGTCGAATATCACAGGTCTGTTATTTCAAGTACCTGCCAATATTATGTCAATGATTCAAAAATCGAAATCTACGTCGAAGATGCGATCTTAGATACCGAACTGCACTTGCCGGGAAGAGTTCTGGATAAGCCGCTGTTAGAGCAAGATTGGTATTCTAGTTATACCGAGAAAGTGTTTACAGCTTTGTACCCTTACGCCAAGGATCTCGACTTGACCATTGGGCGCTCTGCTGATCTGTTGAAAATGTCACCCAGAACCTTACAACGCAGATTGGGTGAAGAGGGCACGACATTCAGAGCACTAAAAGACAGTTTAATGTTCACCTGCGCTGTCGAGTTGATGACAGAGGGCTATCCGTTAACCCATATCGCTACTCAACTTTCCTTTGCCGATTTACCTCAATTCTCTCGCTCATTTAAAAGGGTAAGTGGCTTGAGCCCACAAAAGTATCAAATGACGATTTTAAATGCCGATAGCATGACTTAAGGCTTAAGAGTAGCTCAGGTCGTTCGTGTCTGAAATATAGATGGTTAAGTCGATAAGTCTATTCAATACCCCGTCAGTTCCATATAACCACTTCCAGAGTGAGAACCTTGGATGGTGATTGGACCTTCCCAATAAGGCACCGAAAGTGGCATTTTCGCGTTCGGGTTGAGTGCAGAAATCGTAAGCTCGATTTGTTGATTAGGAATCGAAACTTGCCACTCGGTTGGATACTTTCGCCCTTGGATGTCTGTTTGCTTGGTTGCCTTTAAGCGAATGTCTTGTTGAGAAATGGCAATGCCAGAACCATCTTGCTGCATCAGTCTTGCGCTGGAGTAACTGGCTTGTCCGGTTTTGGAATCCCGCAATTGGAACACCACCAAACTGGTTTCGTCACTCAGCCTGAGAGCAAACCAGTCCCAGCCTTGTTGTGAGTCGAGTAAGAATTGCGAACTCCACTCTCGATCGATCCAACCCTTGCCGGAGACTTGATGGATGTTGCCATCAATGATGACTTCACCAGAAACATCAATAAACGGTTGGCTGTAGTAGTAAGAGGCAACTTGCCCATCGGCACTTTTGGTGCTGTAACCTTGCTCGCCTTGCTTTTGATAAGGCGCACTACTGTTGAGTATGAGTGAATAGCTAAATTGGTCGGATTTTGCTTTCAACGTGGCAGGGAAAAGATCATCGGTTGACGATGTCCATTGCCAATCATCAAGATAAACACGAAATGGTGAAACATCGACACCAGCCAAAGCGGCGTGGTCACGAGACCATTTTTCATCTGCGTAGTGTTTTTTCTGCGTAGTGACAGCACTGTGCGCCATGTAGATCTGGCTGCTTTGCCATTGCGTTTTCTTGGCTTCGTTTGAATTAGATGGTGGGGCGGCGGCAAAGCGAAACTGGGTCCACTGCACACCGAGTGATTTCCCATTTTCATCAATTAAATTAGCGGTTAAGTACCACCATTCATGACGAAAGTCGGGGTGGGCTTGGTGATCTGCGGGGAAGTTGATTTCAACTCCTTCTGTAACCGGAGTGAACTGGTCATCTTGTGATTGGTCGCTTCCTGCACTTCCCAATAGTGTTCCCATGGTTTGAGGTTGCTGCTCTTCGCAACCAACAAGTGCCAGAGCGAGTAGCGCAAGAGTGGTGGGTTTGATGGGGTGAATCATTACAAAACCTCACTTTGCAAACTGGAGACGACAGGTTTACTCACTAAGCGCCAAAGTGGTATCAGGGTGGCAATCACGCCGACCACAATGGTCACGGCAGCGATGCTCAGTGCATCACTCCAATCCCATAGGTAGTTCAAGCTCCAACCAAAGGCGCGCAGGGTAACAATATCGGTGAGTACATAACCAACCAAAGAACCTAATGGTAAGGCGATAACCAGAGTGAAACTGACTAGCGCGACGATCTGCCCGACAACCATGGTCATTAATTTACGACGGTTGACGCCAAGTGCGTACAACCTTGCAATTGCAGCTTTGCGCGCATCGAGCAACATAAAACAGGCGGTGAACAGGCCGATTACAGCAACCATCAATGTGACGCCATTTAACGCTCGAGTAATGGCAAAGGTCTGCGAGAATATGTCTAAGGCAATGGATTTGATCTGCGCCTGATCGTAGAGCTGACTTGGGTGCAGGTTTAGATCTTTACGTAACTGTTCATAAACCAGCTCTGGATTGCCAGAGACTTTAATTCCAAGGCTGGTGGGCAAGTCAGTGAATCCGCTTTGTCGCCATAGTTGTGGCGCTAAGAGTACTTCTCCATTTGGGGAACCATAATCATGGAAAACAGCACCGACTATGAGTTCTTTGTTGGGAATCGCGTCGAGCTTAAATTCACTTGCAAGCGATAACCCAAGTTTCATCGCAGTAGGTTCACTGATGGCTACTAGCTCACCTTGGTAAAAACGCTGCCAGAAGTTCTCCATACGCGATTTGAACACCATGGTTTGTTCTAAGGTGTCTTTGTCTTTGGTACCAAGCAAAATCGGTAAACCTTGCAGGTTATCGTCTACGTAATATTGCTTGTAGACGGTCTCAACATTGTCGAACTGCCCTAATGCATGCGTCACATCAGCGATTTCACCCTGTGCGGGGCTAACATAAATATCAGCGTGTAGCCTTTGTTCTAACCACTGTTTTAACGTCGATTCAAAACTGCCTACTAAGGTGTTCATCCCCATATTGGCAGTCACGGCGAGTAGCAGTGCCATCATGGCGAGAGAAAGCGGAGAAATCAGCTCGCGCAGCTCTGCAAACAGATACTGCATCAAACCGGAACTGGTGCGCTTTTCACACCAATTGGCTAACACGCTGAGTGTTTTGGGGAGATACAAAGGAATCGACACCACAAGCACGCCGAGCCACGCCATAGTGAAGCGGTGATGCTCACTCAGCCATAATCCTAGGAGCGCGAGAGCCGTCAACGCAGCACCTATCAGGAACAATTGGTTTTCGTTAGAAGTTTCTGGCGCTTGATAAAACCCGCCATGAGAAGAGAGAGGCTGGCGCACTCGCTGTTTAAAGTGCTGCCAACAAGCCAACAGGGTGGCGGCTAACGTGAGCAGCAGCGCTTGTGCCCACCATTGCCACTGCCAAGTGCCGGGCAGCAGTGTCGCGCCGTAAAGCTGTTCTAGCGTCAGTGCCACGGTCGGATGCAACCAATGGCTAAGCTGCATGCCCAATACAAAACCGAGTGTAGCGCCGATGGTAACGAGAATAGTGAGTTCAACTAACAGCGCAGAGAACACAATGCTCGGCGCAACACCCGCCTGTTGAATCTGCACGAGCAGTCGGTTTCTTTTCAGCAAGCTGTACTTTACGCCGTTGTAAGCAATGAACAGCCCGACTAAAAAGGCGAGTAAGCTCATTGCGGTGAGATTGAGGTGAAAGCTGTCGGTCAGCGAGCCAAGGTCTGTACTTTGATTATTGGAAATCCATTGTCCTTGCTCACCAATAATGTTCTGCCATTTTGCTTGCGCGTCTTTATTTCCTTTATCGCCCGCATGGAAAACCGCAATGTAGCTGAGCTGTCCTTGTTTATTGAGCAGTTGCTGGGCAAAACCAATGTCCATCAACATTCGGCTACCTAACTGCCATTCGTCAGGTAGCACCACCACTTGGGTTGGAATGTCGTCTAGAGTTAGGGTTTCTACCTCTCCTAAGTTTTGATGTTGAGATTGGCTCATCATCACAATCGGCTTACCGGCCAAAAGCTCAGGTAAAGGTAACGCACTGTCGAACAAAGACACGTTCTGCTCATTATCCGATGACTTTCCGTTTGTAGAGTACCGAGAGCGTGAAGAGATGGCGGTAATCAACTCGCTACCTTGTACAGACCAGCGACGCCCTTGTTCATCTCTCACTCGCCCTTCGATTACAGGTAGTGCAGCACTGAGCCCGTTTTGTCTAAGGGTGAAGTAGAGCGACTCGGGCAGATAGTTTTGCCCTGCTGGTGGAATAATTAAGTTCTGAGCTTGTGCGCTGAGTTGCTCTGTAGACTCTGCATAACTGCGCTTGGCATTGAGGTTGATGGCTTGCACTGCGACAAATAGGGTCACGGCCAATACAATACCAATCAAAATAGCCGCGGCTTGAAGGGGCGCTTGCCTATAGTGAGCGGCGAACAGATTCAGCGCAAGTTTGGTATGGCTGAATCTGAAAGCGTTAACTTTAGCGGGCTTCATATGCGAGGTCACTTTGGCTTTGTTGATGCACTAATTGATCGTTATACAGTTCACTATTTTCAAGGCGCAAGCGTGTTTGCATGAACTCAGCGCAGTCAGGGCTGTGGGTGACTAGCAGCACCGCCGTATTGCCTTGGGTAGTAATTTCACTGAGCAGTTTCATCACTTCGATACCTGCTTTTTGGTCGAGGTTACCTGTGGGTTCATCGGCTAGCAGAAGCTTAGGTTTATGGGCTAATGCTCTAGCGATGGCGACTCGTTGCTGTTGGCCGCCGGAAAGGGCAGATACATGTCTATCGAGCAGTTGGCTGATGCCAAGTGTCTCGACCAAATAATCACACCAGTCATTCCATTGTTGCTGATTCAAATGCAGAGGGAAGGCGATGTTTTGCTGCACGTTGAGCGGCGTTAATAGGTTGAATTGCTGGAAGATAACACCGAGTTTTTGATGGCGGAACTGGCTCCACTGTGGGTCTTTCCAGAGGGTGGTATTGTCGCCATCTAGCCATAGCTCTCCGGAAGATAGCGGCTCAAAGCCAGCGATGATATTGAGTAGGGTACTTTTACCGCTACCACTGGCGCCCGTCAGTGCAACACTCGCTCCTGTGTTCAACGTAAAGTCGACCCCTTCCAACACGCGATGTGTCTCTTTGCCATCAACAAAGCTTTTACTGGCACGTTTAAGTGCGACGAGTGGGCTTTCCATCACCTCTCCCTAAGGGCTTGTTTTAGTTGAACGCTTATTAATTGAGTTACTTAAAATCTTAGCTCATAAACAAGGCGAAAGGCGTGATTTATTCGAATTATTAATGACTTGGTATTAGCGGTTGGAGGAAAGAGGAATTTAAAAAACGCCCAAAGCAGGGAGCATTGGGCGTTGTAACTGTTCTGGGTACGAACTTATTGATTAAGCTTGTTTTGAGCTCTCGCTATTCGACTTTCACAAGTGTGCTTGAGTCAGTATGCGCAAAGGCATTGCCATAGATCTCTAGACCGGTCGATTGCGTGTAGGTGATCTGGTTTTCGGAAATCACCAAGTTCATCGTAAAGTCTGTCGTCTTAGCATTGTCTGTCATGTACTCTGATTCTGCTATGCCTCGTTTAGAGGATACCAGTGTCATAGTGTCGCCAGCTGGGCCTTCTGCGGTAACACATGTGGTTCGAGGTACGCAGAAAGAGTTGTAGACGATCTGATTCTTTTGGTCGTAAATGAAGTAGCCACGTTGATCGTGGAATTTAGAGTCGTCCGATTTTCTGAACACCTCTTGCTTGTAATAGAGTGCAACGAGGTACTGATCGCTCGCGTTGGTGGCATCGGCTGCGACTTCAAATGTCATTACTTCATAGAATGGTGTGACTGCTGGGCCGCCAGCACCGACGTCAGTTCCTTTTTGACCTGGTGACACATCAACGCCTGCTGCTTCAATCGATTTCCAAGTACCGACAAGCTTTGCAAGTGGGCCAAAGTCCAACCCATCGATGATGTTGTGATGAGCGAATGTAGGTGTTGAGATGGTTGCCGCGATAACCAATGCTAAGGCTTTTTTCATGACTGCTTCCTTATCTTTTTATTATTAAACCACAATTAATTTAAGGTTAAATGTTCGGCGTTTTATTATTTCAGATCAGTATTGCTGGTCGTTTTTAAAGCGATTTGTAACCTAATGTATCAGTCGGTTATCAGCCATGAATTAGTCATACGATTGAGTATGGTTGGCGATCTACACCAAGCCCGCAAATATTAAAAGTCTTGAACGAGTGTCGGTGTGTTGGAGCGGAAAAGTTTGGTAAATAGAGATTTATACTGCCAGCCTAGGGATAGTAAATGTTGCGCCAGCCTCTTATTTTCGATGATCGCGACTTCAATGCCACGGTAGTGGTAGGGTGACCTTTTCACATACTCGATAAACTCGGTGAGTACGCCCTGATTGCGCACTGAGGGCACGAAATTAATCGCTACAATACTGAACCGCTGGCTACCGACTGGACAGCGAACAAAGCAGTGGCCGTAATCCGTTTTGATGGTTTCAGAAAACTCAGGAAATGGCCGAGATTGGCAGGTTTTAGAAAGGGCATCGTATTCTGTACAAAGCTGCTTAAGAAGGTGTTGCGCGTCGTCATTCATACTGGCTACTCCGTTTTCGGTTTCGCGATTGTCTTTCCATGACTAGTTTACCCACCAATACTGGTGCTAATGCGGTATAAAGTGCCCCTGATTTTGTTCCGCTTTTTAGTTGTGACTTTCGCTGTGGTTTTCGCGCTGAAATGTCAGTTGATGTTCTTAAATAGAGACCTCTGTGAATGCTTAGCCTCGTAGGTTTGCGTCGACTTACGAAGCAAAATCTGATTGTTAGGCCAATGCCGTACCTGCTAATTGGCTTCCTATAATTTGGTGGTGGCTATGCTTGCCGTGTCCCCATATCGAAACTTTATAGGATGGAGAGGCTGATTACTTTTCTGGTTTTTTACACTTGGTGTAAATTTTTTAGCTTTTTACTAACGTAATAAATTCTGCTTTTCTTATGAGGTTGCCTGAGAAAAATGGTAAATTTAACGTATTGTCAACATACCTATCGTTTTCCAATTGGCTGAATCGCTTGATAAATTGGGAGGCAACTTCCGGTCGAGTTGACGAGGAATATCAACGAGCAAGGAGACTTCATGCTTAATTCTGTAACGGCGAAAGCGGTGATTGATCACGCTCTCTTTTTAGGGGCGGGTTTCGCAGAGCTATTCGTTGAACACCACCAGACCAGCAGCGTACAAATTGCGTCTGGTGAAGTGGATAAGGTTAATTCGGGCATCGATTTTGGTATCGGTATCCGCCTCTTCTTCGGTCATAAAGTCCTTTATGGCTATACCAACAGCACCGATGAGAATGAACTAAAACGCGTAACATCACTGCTTGCGGCAAAAGACAAACGTGAGCAAATCGCTTCTGCAGGTGCTCTGAATCTGAATCGCTACCCAGTGCAGCATGACTGTCGTATGCCATTGAGCAAAGACGCGAACCTTGATTCAAAAATTGCGTTCTTACTGCAAGCGGACAAAGCGGCTCGTGCAGAAAGTGAGTACATCAGTCAGTTTATCGGCAGTGCGCTACAACGCGAGCAGCAAGTCTCTATCTTCAACTCGGAAGGCCTTCACGTTGACGATACTCGCCACTACATTCGTGTCTCGGGTAACACAGTTGCTCAAAAAGGTACTGAGCAGTCTTCTGGTATGGAAGGTCCGGGCGCACTTGCTGGTTGGGAGTTTAGCGAGCAGTTAGATCCCAAAGAACTTGGTCAAAGTATTGCCCAGCAAGCCCTAATTAAACTGGGTGCGGATGTTTGTCCATCTGGTGAAATGCCAGTGGTGATTGGTAATGGTTTTGGTGGGGTAATTTTCCATGAAGCGTGTGGTCACTTACTAGAGACCACTTCTGTTGCTAAGAAAGCATCTGTATTCCATGACCAAATGGGTGAAATGATCGCGCATACCGCTGTAAACGCAGTGGACGATGGCACCATGACTAATGAGTGGGGCTCCATTCATGTTGATGATGAAGGTATGCCGACACAGCGTACTCAGCTTATCAAAGACGGTAAGCTCACCAGCTTTATGGTCGACAAAATGGGCGGCATGAAAACTGGCTATGAACCGACGGGATCGGGTCGTCGTCAAAACTACAAGTTTGCGCCAACGTCTCGTATGCGTAATACCTTCATTGAAGAGGGAGAGCACACTCTTGATGAGATGTTCGCAGGCATCGAACGCGGTATCTACGCGAAGAAGCTAGGCGGTGGATCGGTGCAGCCGGGCACTGGTGAGTTTAACTTTGCGGTTCGCGAAGCTTACTTGATTGAGAATGGTAAAGTCACCAAGCCATTGAAGACAGCGACTTTGATTAGCACTGGTCCTAAAGTGCTGAAAGAGATCAGCATGGTTGGACAAGATATGGCGTTAGCACCGGGTATGTGTGGTTCGGTGAGTGGTTCGGTACCGACGACGGTTGGTCAACCTACGTTGAAGGTCGATAACATCCTAGTAGGAGGCGGTAACTAATGAGCCAAGAACAACAACTTCTTAATGCCGTTGAATACGTACTTGCTGAAGCGAAACGCCAAGGTGCGGAAGCAGACGTTATCGTTAACAGCAGTAATAGTTTCTCGCTTAAAGCGAACCAAGGTCAGCTTGATGAATATAAAGTGAGCTCAAGCCAAGTTCTGGGTGTGCGTGTGGTCAAAGATGCACGTGTCGCGACCAGTTACTCGGAATCCCTAGAGCAACCAAGCCTTGATCTACTGCTGACAAATGCATTGCAGAGTGCTCGTTTTTCTAAGCAGGATGAGCATCAAACCATCAGTTGTGTAAACAGCACAATTACGACGGATGTGGCTGAAATTGCTCAACAAGACACAACGTCGGTCGATGAAAAAATCGAGCTCTCTTTGGCGCTTGAGCAAGGTGTGGTGAGTCAACCTCATGCGAAGAGCTCGCCTTACAATGGTTACAGCGATGGTGAGTCACAATTGATCATTGCCAATACTCAAGGCTCACTGTGTAAGCATTTTGAGCGTTCATTTAACTGCTATGCCTACACGCTATTTGAGAAAGATGGCAAGCAGTCGATGGCGGGCAAAATGTCAGTGGGTCGTCGCTTCGATGAGCTGCAGCCAGCCTACTGCATTGAACAAGGTTACAACCTAGCACGTGATCTGCTTGATGGCGCACCAGTGACGACAGGCAACTACTCAGCGATTTTCCACATCAATGCGCTTAGCAGTTTGTTCGGCGCGTTTGGCAGTGCGTTTTCTGGTGTGAGTGCTATGAAAGGCATTACGCCGCTTGGTGACAAGCTAGGCCAAAGTATCGCGAGTGAACTGCTGTCGTTCACCGATAAAGCGTATATGCCTAATGGCATGGCGATCGCGGGCTTTGATAGCGAAGGCTTTGCGACTCAAGACAATGCGATTATTGTCGATGGTCAGTTAAATACACTACTTCATAACAGCCAAACAGCGAGCTACCTAGGTGCAACATCGACAGCAAGTGCAGCGCGTGGTGCTAAATCGAGCTTAGATGTATCAGCAAATCATCGTGTGATTACAACAGGTCAAAGTAGCGTAGCAGAAGTGAAAGCGGGCGAGTACTTAGAGCTGGTGGAACTGCAAGGTGTTCATTCGGGAGCAGATGCGGTGAGCGGCGACTTCTCATTTGGTGCTAGTGGTTTCTTATGCCGAGATGGCGAGCGAGTTCAACCAGTTCGTGGTATCACAGTTGCTGGCAACTTCTACAAGATGCTGCAAGAAATTGATGCTGTAGGTAATAGCCAGCTCAGCAATGATAGCCGTACCTTCTTTGCTCCAGATGTTCGCTTCGCGCGTCTAAGCATTGGTGGTAAGTAGCATTGGCGGCAAATAGCGGTCTGATAATGACCTAGGCTATTCAGCTAAGAAAATTAGCAGCACCAAAACGACAAAGAGGACTCAATGAGTCCTCTTTTTAATTCTATATAAGCTTAATGTGATATCAATCAGTCAGCCATTTCTGGTTCAAGCACTTCGCTGATGCATGCGCGGCTGATGTCTTCGTTGATATACGCCATGCCGAGCTTATTTTGGTAGTCCATACGATCTGCGGAGCGAAGGTCGATATCCGGTCCTTCAATACCACACTCTTGGTATACCTTAGCTAAGTGTGCCATGAAGTTCTCGCCGATACTCATCATTAATAGGCTCATTGCACCCACGTCCGGTCTTACTTTCGCTCGTTGCTTTTCTGATAAGTTAACCGCCAGTACGATAGGTTGCTCATCACCTTCGAAACGTACGCTACGTTCACGTACCGTTTGTTGCGCCCAGTAGTATGCCAGCTCTTTACTTTGAGTCAGGAATACAGGCTCAGTCGATTCGGTGTAGTTATTGCCAATCGTGGCCATTGTTTTCTGCGCGGCTTCATTCAGTGCTTTGTCTCCAGAGCGTTTCAGCCCTTGACCTTTAATGGAAGCAAGCAAGGCTGAAGAGGTCCCGTGATACCAAATATCACCGGTTGCAAAGCCATCGTCAGTTAGCAGTTCTTTTGCATCTTGTAAGTAGGTAGGTACAGAAATCATAGGCACTCTCAACAACATGAATGGTATTAGTTTAGCCAGAAGAGCGAGAAGGGACACTGGTTTATCACGCAAATCTGGCTTTTGAAAAAATCGCGTTTTGTTTATTTGATACCAAGCCTTCGGGGGATAAAAGCTTAGTAAGATGAGCTTCCCCTCTCACCAGGAGAAGAAGAGAGGAAGCTCGTTAAGCGATTAGTCAAATTGGTGTGAAGTATTCAACTCACCCGCAGCTTTCAGTGCGTTCTCACCAGCAAAGTACTCTTTGTGATCATCACCCATATCTGAACCAGACATGTTTTGGTGTTTAACACAAGCAATGCCTTGGCGAATCTCTTTACGTTGAACGTTTGCAACATAGCCCAGCATACCTTGGTCACCGAAGTACTCTTTCGCTAGGTTATCTGTAGATAGCGCAGCCGTGTGGTACGTTGGTAGCGTGATTAGGTGGTGGAAAATACCTGCTTCACGAGACGCATCTGCTTGGAAGGTACGGATCTTCTCATCAGCACGCTTAGACAGCTCAGTTTCGTCGTATTCAGCACTCATTAGGCTAGCGCGGTCGTATGCAGAAACGTCTTCACCAGCTTCAACCATTGCATCGTATGCTTGTTGACGGAAGTTTAGTGTCCAGTTGAATGATGGTGAGTTGTTGTAAACCAGTTTCGCATTAGGGTGTACTGCACGAACGCCGTCCATCATCTCTTTGATTTGACCAATGTGTGGTTTCTCAGTCTCAATCCAAAGTAGGTCAGCACCTGCGTTGATTGCTTCAATACAGTCAAATACACAGCGGTCTTCACCAGTACCTTGACGGAATTGGTATAGGCCTGAAGGTAGACGCTTAGGACGAACAAGCTTGCCGTCACGGTTGAAGCAAACGTCGCCTTGCTTCATGTCAGCTACATCGATCTCTTCTACATCTAGGTAAGAGTTGTAGATATCGCCTTGGTCACCTGGCTCTTTCACTACAGCGATCTCTTTTGTTAGACCTGCACCTTGTGAGTCAGTACGCGCAACGATGATGCCGTTGTCGATGCCTAGCTCTAGGAAAGCGTAACGAAGTGCACGTAGTTTCGCGTGGAAGTCTGCGTGAGGTACCGTTACTTTACCGTCTTGGTGACCACATTGCTTCTCATCCGCTACTTGGTTTTCAATCTGTAGACAACAAGCACCCGCTTCAATCATCTGCTTAGCCATTAGGTAAGTCGCTTCTGCGTTACCGAAACCTGCATCGATATCCGCAATGATTGGTACAACGTGTGTTACGTGGTTGTCGATTTTGTCTTGAATAGAGTCTTGTAGATCAATATCACCTGCTTCACGTGCTGCGTCTAGTTCACGGAATAGACCACCTAGCTCACGAGCATCTGCTTGACGTAGGAATGTGTATAGCTCTTCAACTAGGCCAGCAACGGTTGTTTTTTCGTGCATTGATTGGTCTGGAAGAGGACCGAATTCTGAACGTAATGCCGCAACCATCCAACCAGAAAGGTATAGGTAACGACGATCTGTTTTACCGCCAAAATGCTTTTTAATTGAAATCAGTTTTTGTTGACCGATAAAACCATGCCAGCAACCTAAAGATTGAGTGTATTGAGAGCTGTCTTTGTCATAAGCCTCCATATCTGCACGCATAATGTCTGCCGTGTATTGCGCAATGTCTAGACCGGTTTTGAATTTATTTTGAGCACGCATACGAGCAGCAGATTCAGGGTTGATAGCATCCCATGGAGCACCAGCAGCACGTTTTGCAACTTCGATCATTTCGATATCTTGTGTGATTTGCGACATAACTATTCCTTAGTTTCACGTGGGGTATGTTTGCCAAATTTGGCTTGGATTAAAACTTTGCTATGGACAAAGAATAATCACATATGTGATAATTTTGTTAATTTATAGTTATTATATTCGGTATTTTTTATATGAATATTGCTCGTATAGACCTTAATCTACTTGTGTATTTAGACATGTTATTGCGAGAGCGAAACGTGACTCGCGCAGCCAAACAATTGGGTATTACTCAGCCAGCAATGAGTAATGGACTTCGTCGATTACGCGATCTTTTAGAGGACCCATTATTGGTGAGAACCAGTGAAGGAATGATACCGACGGAGCGCGCCCAGAAGCTTCAGCCGTTGATTCGAAATATATTGGCTAATGTAGAGAAGACATTGCAGCCAACCACCGAATTCCGGGCGGAGGACAGCGAACGCGTGTTTCGAATCATGGCGAGTGACTACGCAGAATCGACCATTATTCAGCCCTTATTAAGAAGGCTTAGCGAGATTGCGCCGAAGATTCGTCTCGATATTATGACGCCCAGTGACGTGAGTTATCAGGACGTAGAACAGGGCACCGTTGATATTATTATCAACCGTTTTGACAACATCCCTCAGTCCTTCCATCAGATGAGCCTTTGGCACGACGGGTTCTCCTGTTTGTTCAGTTGTGACAACCCAATTGCCGATGACTTTAGCCTTTTGTCGTATTTAAAAGCTCAACATATTTGGGTAAGCAAGACGGGAATGGGTACTGGCGTCGGGATCAACCCAAGTGAAGCACAGAAATTGGGGTGGATAGATGAGGCACTAATGCGCATCGGTAAAACGAGAAACATCACCGTGTTTACGCGACATTATTTGTCGGCCATTCTTTTTGCCCAACAGAAGAATCTGATTCTGACGATTCCAACAAAGGCGGCTCAACTGCAAAGAGATAACCCTAATTTGCTGATCAAGCCAGCTCCATTTGCTATCGAACCTTTTGAAGTAAAGATGGCATGGAGTCCGTTATTGCAGAGTAATCCCGACCACCAATGGATGCGTCGTTTGATTAAAAGTGTCGCGAGTGAAATAGAGAGCGGCGTGACAGGATAGCCCCGATTTACGGGTATTTTTTTTATGAATATTCAATATAAATGGCATAAATTAGCTAAATTTTGGTCCGTTACGTAGTTTATTGAGTAGTCATCGGTTAATTTTAGAGAGATTTTATGAGCAGTCGTATTCAACAGGGAAGCTTGAACATTGATAGCACCCTCTACCAGTTAATTAATGAACAGGTCATTCCGGGAACAGGCATTAACGCCGAAGATTTTTGGCAATCTTTTGCTGATATCCTTAAAGACCTTGCCCCAAAGAACCGAGAATTATTGATTAAGCGTGATGACCTTCAGCATCAAATTGATGCGTGGCACCAAGAGCGTGCTGGTCAAACGCTGGATCCGGTTGAGTACAAGCAATTCTTACAACAGATTGGTTACCTTGTACCAGAAGGTGACGATTTCGAAGTCACCACAGCAAGCGTAGAACCAGAGATCGCCACACAAGCTGGTCCGCAACTTGTAGTGCCTATCATGAACGCGCGTTTTGCACTTAATGCAGCAAACGCTCGTTGGGGTAGCTTATACGATGCCCTTTACGGCACGGATGTGATCAGTGAAGACGATGGCGCAGAAAAGGGCGGCAGTTTTAACCCAGTACGTGGTGCGAAAGTTGTCGCTTACGCTCGCGAGTTTCTAGACGAAGCTGCACCGCTGAATGGTGTCTCCCATAAAGACGTCACTAAATACAGCATCAGCAATGTCAGTGTTGGGAATACTCTTACGGCAACGCTAGAGAACGGTGAAGAGGTCACGCTGATTGAGCATGGCCAATTCATTGGTTATCGAGGTGAAGCGAGTGCGCCTTCTTGTATCCTTCTAAAACACAATAACCTTCATATCGAAATCCAGATTGACCCGAGTGCACCTATCGGTAGCGTAGATGCTGCTGGGGTTAAAGACGTTCTGGTGGAATCAGCGTTAACAACGATTATGGACTGTGAAGACTCGGTAGCAGCGGTAGATGGTGAAGACAAAGCGCTCGCGTACAGCAATTGGTTAGGCTTGATGAAAGGTGACTTACAAGAGTCGCTTGAGAAGAATGGTAAGACTATTGTTCGCAGCCTCAACCCAGATCGTCAGTACACCAGTGTTAGCGGCGGAGAAATCACGCTCAAAGGTCGAAGCATGCTGTTTGTGCGCAATGTTGGTCACCTAATGACTAACCCGGCAATCATCGACAAAAACGGCAATGAAGTACCAGAAGGCATCATGGATGGCATGATCACCTCTCTTATCGCTATGCATGATCTTAAGGGCAACAGCCCATATCAAAACTCGACGGCCAATAGCATCAACATCGTAAAACCTAAGATGCATGGCCCTGAAGAAGTCGCGTTTACCAATGAGTTGTTTGGTCGCATTGAGGATGCCCTAGGCCTTGAGCGTTTCACGATTAAAGTCGGCATCATGGATGAAGAGCGTCGCACCTCAGTTAACCTCAAAGAGTGTATCCGCGCCGCTAAAGACCGTGTGGTATTCATCAATACCGGTTTCCTAGACCGTACCGGTGATGAGATTCATACCAGTATGGAAGCAGGCCCGTTTGCTCCAAAAGCGCAGCTCAAAACCATGACTTGGATTGGCGCCTATGAAGACCAAAACGTTGATCTTGGTCTGGCGTGTGGCCTGCAAGGTAAAGCTCAAATTGGTAAAGGCATGTGGCCAGAACCAGACAACATGGCCAAGATGATGGAAGCTAAGCTGGGTCACCCTAAAGCCGGTGCGAACACCGCATGGGTTCCTTCACCGACTGCAGCAACGTTGCACGCGCTTCACTACCATCAAGTGAGTGTTCCTAGTCGTCAAAAAGAGCTTCGCGAACGTGTGAGAGCGAATGTCGACGACATCCTAACGATTCCATTACTAGGTAACCAGAAGCTGACGGCTCAAGATATCCAGGGTGAATTGGATAACAATACCCAAGGTATTCTGGGTTACGTAGTACGTTGGATTGACCAAGGTGTCGGTTGTTCTAAGGTGCCAGATATCAACGATGTTGGCTTGATGGAAGACCGTGCCACATTGCGTATCTCTAGCCAGCACATTGCTAACTGGTTACGCCACGGTATTTGTGATGAAGCTCAGGTGATGCAAACCATGAAGCGTATGGCTGCGGTGGTTGATGAGCAAAACGCAGGAGACCCAATTTACCGTAACATGGCGGATGATTTTGAAAACAGCATTGCGTTTTCCGCTGCTTGTCAGCTGGTGTTTGAAGGTTGTGCTCAGCCTAGTGGTTACACTGAACCCGTGCTTCATGCGATGCGCCTGAAGTTAAAAGAATCGACCCAATAACAGAATTCTAATAAAACGAATTTCACAAAAAAGTGAAACGGTAAAATCCCTGTTATTTACCAAGCCCAAGGTGCCGCACTATTTAGTGCGGCTTTTTTTATTTTAAATTTCATGAAGATAGAGTGTTCTTTAGCTAGGCGTTGAGTTATTCCACAACAATGATCTCACACTGTAAAATTGACAAAATCTGTAAAATTAACACTGTGAAGTTTTTGTTGTGAAATTGTTTCTAAAATCAATGTAGTCTTTAGTTACTGCAAAACACAACGCAATAATCAATTAGAAACGGGTCGATTAAGCTTTTTGATCTAGATGGAATTTTAAAGCCGTACGAGGGAAAGACTATGAATATGCTTACATTGGATAAAACAGAACTACACAGAAATCATTCTACCTTTATCGCTGAAGCTGTCTTTGCTGTCGAAATGGTTAAAGCCGATAAACAGATGGAAAAGCAACGCATGGCGAAGCAACTGCTAGACACGCTTTTCCCTCTAGAAAGCGGCTCACATGAAGATGCAGTTAGCTATGAGATCGATTACCGTCACGTGCAAGTTTACTTTAAGAATGGCGAACACACGGGTCTGAAAAGAGCTAAGCACTTTGTGGCTTACGCAGGCGACAAATCTAAGCCTTCAGCGATTTTGTTCCGTGACGAGAGTGGAACTCATGTTGAAGTGACCATTGGCGCTCGCGCTGGTACTGGTCGCCTAGAGCTTGTAAATATCGAAGATATTCAATTAGAGACATGTACCACATTTGGTCAAACGGAAGAGAGCTACACATCGGGCATTCGCCATTGGGTAAGCTTGGTTCAAGGTGACGACAAAGGTCGACCTACCGCGTGCAGTGAAGATAAAGAATATACTGCGAAAAACGGTGATGATTACAGCTTAGGGTTTAGCTTCGCGCTGTAAGGTGACTTCAACAAAGCCGGACAACCTTATACATTAGATATAAAAAAGAGCGACAAATATGAAAATGCTTGTCGCTCTTGTTCATTATAAGCCATTTAATTAGAGGCAAATTTCGCAGAGTAACGATTAAGCGTTTAGCTCGTGCTTAATCACGTACTCTAGACCACCCACGATAGCGGCCACTTGAGCGTCGTTACACTCTTCATCAGTCACTTTTTCGCTATCAGGGTAAACTTCCGTCGTTGTGCCGTACTTACAGTTAGTCACGCCACCACAAAGACCAAGTTTCTTCATCGGGTAGTTGATGACACCGTGTTGAGTCACTTCTGAGCCGATGATCTTGCCGTCGGCATCAGCAGGTGCAATGTGCGTCACCTTCTCTACAGAAGCGATAACAGCCGCTTGGAATTCAGGTTGTGGGTTTTCTGTATCACCCACCGTGTAGAAGCCATCAGGGATCATACCTTCGATGTATTCAATGCCATCACGCGCAGCGAGAGCTGGGCGGAATTCAGTTTCATCAGAATCGGTTGTTTCATGAAGATCGATATGCATAAGAGCTTCTTGAGGAAGTGAAGCAACTAACGCACGCAAGTTAGCAGACTCTTCAGCAGGAGTATCTTCATAGAAAGATCGGTTTGGATCGACAGCGTTAGGGTTCCAACGGTTGATTACCTCGTAACCCCAAGGGCTCACGCAAGGTGCGATCACGATGTTGAAGTACTGGCTATAATGCTCTGCTTGTGTGTCGGCAAACTTGAGTGCGCCATGAACACCACTGGTTTCGTAACCATGTACACCACCAGTAACAAGTACCGTTGGCTTGTTCTCATCCCAAGCTTTGGTTTTGATTGAGAATAGAGGGAAACGTGCTTCGTCGTAGCTGAGGGCACCATATTGCTCAACGTCGAAACGTTCTGCCAGCGCTTTGATTTTTGGCACAACTTCTTGTTGGTATTCACGTTTGATTGTTTGGCTTTCACGCCATTGTAGACGTTCAGCTTCGCCCCATTTTTGTCCAGAAATACCGATTGGGTAAGTTGAAGAGGTTTGCATGTCCATGTCCTATTATTTGAACTAAGTAACAAGGGAGGATAAAGGGCAATAGACAGTAAAACAATCAATTAGAAGGATGTTGATGAACAATTGACACAAAAGACTTATTCTACGCACAGAAATTGGAATGGGAGAGAATCCCAAGGGAAATATCATGCTAATTCTTGTTCGTCTTTTAAAGCTTGCTGTGATTTGCGCTATCTTCTTTACGGCATTTGATTTGATTGAATATGGCCAAGTTGAATGGGTAGGTCGGTTGCTTAGTCGTATCTAGCGCCGTTTAACTAGCTTTAATAAAAATGCCGCTGATAAAAGTCAGCGGCATTTTTGATTTTTGGCTAGTCGCCCCTATGGAGCGGCATAGACGTCGAGGTGATTATTTCACTGTCCAAGCGATGGTCTCACCGCCACGGATTGGCACAACGATGTCTGAACCAAAAGGCATTGTCTCTGATACGTTCCACTCTTCTTTTGTAAGAGTCACAGTGTCAGTATTGCGTGGCATGCCGTAGAAGTCTGGGCCATTGTGGCTTGCGAAAGCTTCTAGGTTTTCAAGCTTACCTTCTTGGTCAAACACTTCTGCGTAAAGCTCGACTGCTGCGTGTGCTGTGTATGAACCTGCACAACCACATGCTGACTCTTTTGCGCCTTTCGCGTGAGGTGCTGAGTCTGTACCTAGGAAGAACTTCTTGCTACCACTTGTTGCAGCTTCAATTAGCGCTTGCTGGTGGGTGTTACGCTTAAGAATAGGTAGGCAGTAGAAGTGTGGCTTGATGCCGCCAACCAACATGTGGTTACGGTTGTACAGTAGGTGGTGCGCTGTGATGGTTGCTGCAACGTTCTCGTTAGCGTTCTTAACAAATGTTGCTGCATCAGCTGTTGTGATGTGCTCTAGAACAATCTTAAGGTTCGGGAAATCGTTAACGATAGGAGCCAGTACCGTCTCTAGGAACTCTTTCTCACGGTCAAAGATATCAACATCGTGTGTGGTTACTTCACCGTGTACCAGTAGCAACATGCCTACTTCTTGCATCGCTTCTAGTACGTGGTAAATGTTCTTTGCAGATGTCACACCTGAATCAGAGTTCGTCGTTGCGCCAGCTGGGTAAAGCTTTGCTGCTACCACTGCGCCAGACGCTTTCGCTTTGCGGATCTCGTCAGGAGTCGTGTTGTCTGTTAGGTAAAGTGCCATCAGTGGCTCGAACTGCTCACTTGGCTTTTCTGCCATGATACGTTCACGGTATGCGAGAGCCATTTCCGTATCAGTTACAGGTGGGACAGTGTTTGGCATGATTAACGCTCGACCATTGTAACGGCTGATATCGCGAACCGTATCTTTCAGTACATCGCCATCGCGAAGATGAACGTGCCAGTCGTCAGGACGAGTAATCGTAAGTTGTGTCATTGAAAGCTCCCACCAATTGAAATGTTATGTAGTTGGAGCCTAAACGAGGCGAAATCTGTGAAAGCAATCGCTTACGTTTAGGCGACAGGATGATAGTGGAAAAGCCGTTTTATTTCATCCTATTTTTACTACTTGATCGGTAGAAGCTTCGATCTGTACTCGTAAGAGTGTTGATTTGTATTAAATGTGCTCGATTATCGTGTCGCGACCCATAAGCCGTGAATCATTCCTGGGACCCAGAAGAAAATCGTAAGCACAATGTTGATTAGTAAGTCTTTACCAGCGCCGCGAGCAACGAACACGCCCAGTGGTGGTAGAAGAACACATAAAATGATGACGAGAAGTTTATTCATGATAATTCCTTTTTATTCAATGAAATTCCAAAAGCCGCATCTTACTTTTCGAGGTATTGCGTGAATCAGCAAGATGCTATCGATTTATAACATGAGTGATGGTTAAAATCGTATTTTGCTAACATCTCAATATAATAGCTTAGTATCAAGTGTTTATTGCGAGTGAGTTCCTAAAAGTAATCGCATTTGTTAGCATTGTTAAAAATCTAATAACACTGGAGTCGTTATGTCAAAGTCCTCGGAAGCGCAAAGTCCTTATCTCTCTCAAGTGAATGTCTACCCGGTTAAATCGGTTGGTGGTATCTCACTATCAAGTGCATGGGTCGAGAAACAAGGTCTGAGCTTTGACCGACGTTTTATGTTGGCACTGGCTGATGGGTCAATGGTAACGGCTCGCAAATACCCACAGATGGTTAAAGTATCCTCTAGTTTACAGCCGGATGGTCTGATTTTTACTTGCGAAGGTAAACCTGCGCTGCGCGTGAAGTACAGCGAGTTCAAGATGCAAGAGACACCAGCGACGGTGTGGAAAGACAGCTTCACGGCTTACACCACCAATGATGCCGCTGACGACTGGTTCAGTGATGTTCTTGGTCAACGTGTCGAGCTACTGTTTACTGGCGAGCAATCAAACCGTGTGCGTGAAAAGCTTGGTCACAACGTAAGCTTTGCCGATGGTTATCCAATGCTGATTATTAGTGAAGCATCACTAGCAGAGCTAAACCGTCGTAGCCCAGAGCTACACACCATGGATCAATTTCGTACCAACTTAGTTGTTTCTGATACCGAAGCTTTCGCCGAAGATGGTTGGAAGCGCATTCGAATTGGCGAAGTCGAGTTTGAAGCGGTGAAACCGTGTCAGCGCTGTATTCTAACAACAGTTGATGTAGATAAAGGTGAGTTCCGCCCTTCAAAAGAGCCACTGAATACCTTCTCTCAGTTCCGCGCTGATGAGACTGGCGGTGTTTTCTTTGGTCAGAACCTTGTAGCGAAAAACGAAGGTGTGATTAAGGAAGGCGATAAGATTGAAGTGCTAGAGACCAAACCTAAAGAGCAGTATGAAGATACGTGGGTTGAGTCGTTGCATCTTACATGTGTTGAGCGTGAAGAGATCGCGCGCGACTTTACAACGTTTTGGTTGGAGCCTGCCAAAGGTGACAACGTCCTACCTAGCTACCAGCCAGGTCAGCACCTACCGATTGAGATGACCATCGATGGCGAAAAGATTTCTCGTCGTTATACACTGTCTTCAAGCCCATCACGCGCAGGTCGCCTTGCGATCTCGGTAAAGCGTGTCGATGATGGCCGAATCTCAAACTGGCTTAATGACCATTTCCAAGTGGGTGATACGTTAGTAGCGCAAAACCCAGACGGCGCTTTCTATCTGGAAGAGAATCCAAATCACCCGCTATTGCTGCTTTCTGCAGGCAGCGGTGTAACGCCAATGCTTTCTATGCTTCGTTACCTTGCCGATCACAACCAAGTAGAAGATGTGGTGTTCTATCATCAATGCAGCAGTGAACAGGATATCCCTTATCAAAAAGAGATCGAAGAGATCGCGCAGCAGCACTCCGGCCTGAAGGTGATCTACTCTTTGAGTCAACCCGCTAAAGATTGGCAAGGTCTATCTGGACGCTTGAGTGTGTCGCACATTGCAAAGATCGACGACCTACACCGTCGCCAAGCTTTTGTATGTGGCCCAGATGGCTTCATGGATAGCGCGAAGAAAATGCTGATTCAGATGGGGCTTAACCCACAGCATTATCATCAAGAAGCGTTTGGTGTGAACCAAGCAACGGAAGAAGCTGTTAAAACACTTCAATTGAGCGTGAATGGCTACCTATTTGAGGGCAATAACCAAGGTACTTTGCTTGACCAAGCGGAAGCGGCGGGTATCTCGATCGCATCAAGCTGCCGAGCAGGGTTCTGCGGTGCGTGTAAGGTGACACTGGAGTCAGGTCAAGTACATCAGCCTGACGTGCCTGCACTGCAAGAGCATGAGCGCAATATGGGGCAGGTGTTGGCTTGTTGCTGTGTGCCACAAACTGATATCGAAGTAGTCGACTAAAATGATCGCTCAGATGTAATTGGCGATAGAACTGAAAAGGCCGATGGTGAACTTCACCATCGGCCTTTTGCTTAGCTGTATCTCGAGCTCATAATTACGCAGTTTACCGCGTGAGAGGCTTGAGCTTAGTCGTAGATCGTTGGGATCGGCTGACGTTTGTGTTGAGTTGCTTTATAGATGCTGACTAGGCGATCAGAAACCTCTTGAGAGACAGGTTTACCCTCTAGGAAGTCATCGATCTGGTCGTAAGTTAGGTTCAGTGCATCTTCGTCTGCTTTTTGAGGATCTAGCTCTTCAAGGTCAGCCGTAGGTACCTTTTTCACTAGAAGCTCAGGTGCACCTAGTGTTGCTGCAAGTTCACGTACTTGACGTTTGCTTAGACCAAACAGTGGTGCAAGGTCACAAGCGCCATCACCGTGCTTAGTGTAGAAACCAGTGATGTTTTCTGCCGAGTGGTCAGTACCGATAACTAAGCCACCAACGTAACCTGCGATCTCGTATTGAGCGATCATGCGAGCACGAGCTTTTACGTTGCCTTTTACGAAGTCTATCTTAGCTGAGTCAGTAGGAAGTAGACCTGTACCCTCAAGTGCAACATGAGATGCGGCATGTAGACCATCAACGCCCGCTTTAATGTTTACTGACACTGATTGAGAAGGCTGGATGAAAGAGAGAGCAAGCTGTGCTTCGTCTTCGTCTTTTTGCTCGCCGTAAGGTAGGCGCACGGCAATAAACTGATAGTCGTTGCTGTTGCTTGATTCGTTAAGGCTGTCTACTGCTAGCTGAGCGAGTCGGCCACATGTTGTTGAGTCAACGCCACCGCTGATACCCAGTACAAGAGACTTACATCCTGATTGTTGTAATTTGGTTTTGATGAACTCTACACGACGATCCACTTCAAATTGAGCGTCAATTGATGGTAGAACGCGCATTTCATCACGAATTAACTGTTCCATTCGTATTCCTTTCCTGCAAGCAAATTGAAATCTAGTGTTATCATACCGAAATCAAGAGAGATAAAAACCTCTTTACACAGTGAGATAAAAGAAGGCAGCGACAAGCGATGGAAAAAATAGCGGTTTTTGGCAGTGCATTTAACCCACCAAGTTTAGGGCATAAAAGTGTCATTGAATCTTTGGTGCACTTCGACCGAATTTTACTTGTTCCGAGCATTGCTCACGCGTGGGGGAAAACCATGCTGGATTATGATATTCGATGCCAGCTTGTTGAGGCATTTATCAATGACTTGGCTATTGAGCAGGTTGAGCTATCTTTAGTAGAGCAAAGTTTGTACACCCCAGGTGAGAGCGTCACAACGTACGCGGTATTAAAAAAACTTCAAGAATCTCACCCGACCGCCGATATAACATTTGTAATCGGACCGGATAACTTCTTTAAGTTCTCCTCTTTTTATAAATCAGATGAGATTACTGAGCGTTGGTCTGTGATGGCTTGCCCAGAAAAAGTGAAGGTTCGTAGCACCGATATCCGCAATGCGATTATAAATGGTGACAATATTACAAACTTGAGCACAAAGTCAGTTACAAACATGTTGCAAGACGGCGGGCTGTATAAGACAATGTAGTCCTTATATTCTAGAGGTCAGAGCACTATGCTAAAAAGAGCACTTTTAACGACAAGCTTTGTCGTTACCTTCAGCCTGCATGCGCATGCTGATTGTGATCTATTCAGCTTAGACTCAATCATGTTTAACTCAGATGAGCAGACAGCGTGCCTCGATTTCTCTGACAGTCTCGAATCGTTCAGCCAACGTATGATGAGCTTGAGTGGCTTTGCGGATGAAACAGACGAATCCTCTAATGACTATTGGTCTGATTGGGTATTGAAAACCAAAGACTCTCCTCTATTTACTCAGAGCATAGAATCGAATTATGTCGGTCTAGGTATGTGGTTCCCTGAAGATCTTGAAGATCAGAAGTACGACATGAGCACCGAAGAGTGGATTCTTAATCACGGCCTTCAACTAAGCATCGGGTTTGGTGAGAAAATCGAAGGTGAACCTCGTATGCGATTTGATTATCGCTGGCATGATGCGCGAGAAGCCGACATGATGATGCAGATTGAATTTCCGTTCTAACAGAACTCATTTCAGGCAAAAGTAGGCTCTGGAAAAACACTCCGAATTAAAAAAGCCGCGACTCTCATAGAGTTCGCGGCTTTTCGTTGTTTCGGCAGACTATGCTTGGGCAGACTATTTCAGTTTATAGCGTGTCGCCAAATACCAGCATACACAGTTGTTCAAACTCTTCTGTTTGACCAGAGAACAGCTCTTCGATGACCTTCTCTTTTTTCTGGCCAGACTGCATGCGCTTTTTCGCTTCGCGCATCACCATCACTAGGGTTTGCTCTTGAGATAGCGGAGAGTCATCCACATTCCAACGATTGAATCGCTGCGACAGTTCACTTTCACATAGCAGAGGCTTGAAGGTGAGAACTTCTTGTTTGAGTACTGCGAGTAACTCTTTAAACGGCGTAGAGGCATTGTTCGTGTCTTTGTTCTTCACAGCCAAGGTTGCTAGCTTATCTAACAGGGCTTGAGATAGCGCCGTCTGGTTTACGTAGCCAGCCTGCTTAGGGAAAGCATCGGTTAGGCGTACGGAAAAGTCGATGCGAGCGATCTGAGTATTCGGGAAGTAGGTCAGTGAAGTCAGACAATCAAACGGGATCCACAAGCTTTGACCCGGTTCAATGACGTGTTCTTGCTTACCAATCTTAATCAAAACTAATCCGCTCTCAACGGATACAAGGCTATGTTTTACCACTTTTTTTCTAGGAGTGATCTCTAGGTGAGAGTAGTAAGCCGATGTGTATTCGATAGCGAAGTTCATAGAAGGTCCTTAGTTTTGCGGCCGCTAAGATTACCGTTAATTTTAACGTATGCCAACAATAATGCAGGTAAATTCCCTGTTTCTGGTCTGACCTTGTCAAAAGTATGGGCTCTGTAGCTGCGAGAAAGCAAAACAATGCGTAGAATGAGCCAGCTTTTTATTAGATGTAGTGAAAAATGACCTCTCAGACTGATCCATATATTGATATTCGTCCTTATAACGACGACGAAATTCCTGCGGCACTTGATCGCCTCATCAATGATGAAGAATTCATCAGCGCGATCCTAAACTATCGTTTCTCAAACCATGCCGCTTGGTTCCAAGCGATCATGAGCCCAATTCTGCGCGTTTACCTAAAAATGAAATGGAGTAAGTTGCAGAGTGTTGAAGCGATTCAGATCGAAGTGAAAAAGTACCTTCGTGATACGTTAGCCAACACCACTAAAGGTGTCACTTACACAGGGCTTGAGTCGTTAGATCAAAACCAGTCATACCTGTTTGTCTCTAACCACCGCGATATCGCTATGGATCCCGCTCTGGTTAACTACGCACTGCATCAACAGAATCACAATACCTGCCGTATTGCGATTGGCGATAACTTGCTAAAGAAACCTTGTGCGACTGAGCTGATGCGCTTGAATAAGAGCTTTATTGTTAAGCGCTCTCTAAAAGGTCCGCGTGAGATGATGAAAGCGCTAGGGCAGCTTTCTTCTTACATCAAGCATTCTCTAGATACGGGCAACTCAATCTGGATCGCTCAAAAAGAGGGTCGTGCTAAAGACGGCAATGACTTTACTGATCCAGCGATTCTTAAGATGTTCCATGTTGAGGGTCGTAAGCAGAAGGTTGCGTTTGCAGAGTACGTGAAGTCTCTGAAGATCGTACCAGTAGCGATCTCGTATGAAAATGACCCTTGTGATACGGCAAAAGCACTGGAGCTGTTTGAAAAAGACGTTCATGGCTCATACGAAAAAGGTGAGTTTGAAGATATCGAAAGCATCATTCAGGGTATCGTCGGTAATAAAGGTCACGTCCACGTAGGGTTTGGCTCGGTAATCAACCAAGATTTCGAAACGCCAGAAGCGTTAGCGGAAGAGATTGACCGTCAGATTCACGAGAACTACAAACTGTTCCCAGTGAACCTGCTTGCAGCTGAAAAAGAAGACGACAGCATCACAGATACAGTGAAGCGTGAGTTTGAGGAGAAACTGGCGAGCATTCCTCATGGTGCGCACCAGTACCTGATCGACAGCTATGCGAACCCAGTGAAAAATATCGGCTAACCCAGTTAAGTGGTATCGATAAGTTAACGGCTTGAACGACAAGCTTTTAAGCAATAAAAAGGAGCGTCATGCTCCTTTTTTGATCGCTGTACATTTCAATTACTCTTGGTAATCAGCGAGCGACTGCACCGCCAAGGTTCAAAGTTGTCGGCCATTTGCTAATCACATTCCCACCAAGGAAGATGTTGCCGTTCACTGTCATCACGTCGGGAAACTCGGTAATGCTCGACCCACCGATATAAAGGTTACCTTCAACAATGAGACCATTCGGAAGCGCTGTTAACGGTGTCCGAATCAGGCTTAGGTCACCTTTGACGCGAAATCCATTTGGCAGCTTCTGCAAAGGCGTATCGGTAAAGTTGATAAAACCGCCCACCTTGACGCCTTTTGGCCAGCTCTGAATCTGACTGCCGAGTAAATTGGCGTAACCTTTGATTGAGGTTCCTGCTGGGACACGCGACAGTAAACTGTTGGCAGCCTGCAAACTTCCTCCAATTTCTAGGTCTTTAGGGAGTCGTTTGATCGAAGTTTTCTCTATATTTAGATTGCCTTTAACAACTAGGCCAGAGGGAAGTTCTGTGTAGGGCTTATTACGCAGATACAGGTTTCCGTAGTTGTCGAGATGATTCAATATTTGATAGTGATCGAGGGGCAGCGAGTAACTATTTGATATGGTGAGTAGACACGTGAGTAATGTGACGATTCTGAGCATAATGAACATCTTCCAACAGAGTAGCGACTACTATAGCGAAAATTGAATACGAGCCCAGAAATATCGCCGATAATTGTTAAATATAGCCAATATAAAAGCGAGCGAAATATAAGTGAAAAGATTAAATGCAATTAAAGTCATATCTTTGACAGTGATTTTCGGTCTATTTGGAAATAACGCAAACGTTTATGCCAACAATATTATTTCGGTTCCGGCAAAAAAAGCGGTCGTTGTTTCACAAAAGAATACGCACCCAAGAGTTTGTTATTATGACGACAAGGCCTACAGCCTAGGCGCTGTACTCGAAATATCGGGTGTTGTGATTCAATGTGCGGAGCTGAATGATTTTGAGACAAACGGTGCGTTGTCGTGGAAAACGCTCGAAAAAAAAGACGAGTAATAGACTCGTCTTAATCAAATAGTGTGGCGCGTGTTATCGTGCGATTGAGCGAGTCTTCAGCTCAAAGATGATTTTCTCTGCGCTAACTTCGAACTTGAAGCGTGTGCGAAGTTCGTTGCTCTCTCCAGTAAGCTCTGTTGATTCAAACTCAACATTGCTAGAAACTTGCTTAGCTAAATCAATGTACTTAGCAAGCTCTGCTTCCATGGTCTCTTTTGAGTTACCGTAGATTACAACTTCTGCTACATCGTCGCCTTCTTTAATGATGAAGCCCATTTCACCTGCGCAGCCGCAAGCTTCACATACATCATTATTTCCAACTTCTTGGTTCATAAATAATCCTCTTACAAAATCTGAGGTTATTTTAGCGAGCAATTTGATCTGTATCTACAAAAATTAAATCCTTTGGCCTATCTTGTACTGGTATGCTATGTTGTTTGTTAAGGAAAACAATGAGCATGGCGTTTTATAAATGTGAATGTGGGTGTGATCAATCTCATATTTTTCTGAAAATTAGTGTCATTATTTTGTCAGAACATCATTCAGTTAGTTGCACCACGAATGATTTTATAAGAGTATCTATCGCTTGATAGGTATTTATATAATGAATTTATCGTTTCGTATTTCATATTCTATGCGGTTATTTTAAAACGCTGCTTTAGAAGTGTATGGTATTTTTTGAAGATTAATTATACGAAGTGCGCAAAGACGCAACACTGTAAAATTGGTCGTACAGAGTATTTCCGTGATTTTGGGCGTAAATACTTGCGAAAAATTGCCTTACTCACATAATGCTGATAACGATTTTCATTCTGACTTCATTTGATGAGTTAGATGGATTTACAAAAAGAAGAGCCTGAATATGCCAAAGCGTAGTAAAGAAGATACAGAAATCACTATCCAGAAAATCATGGATGCCGTAGTTGACCAGCTACTAAGACTGGGTTACGACAAGATGTCATACACGACGTTAAGTCAACAAACGGGTGTTTCTCGTACTGGTATTAGTCACCACTTTCCAAAGAAGACAGATTTTACGGCAGCGCTTGATGGTCGTATCTTCAAAATGTTCATGGAACACATTGATTTTGAAAATGGGTTGGACGCATTTTCTAATAGCTGGATTAAAGCCCTGGAAGATGCTGAGTTCCTAGCAATCTTACGCCTGCTATTCCACCATATCGTTACTTCAGAGAGCGCACACGAGTTCGCTGCTAACGGTATTGACCGCCTATACAAACTGACAGAAACTCAGTTTGGTGATACAAGCGGTAAAGAACTTGAGTGGTTGATTGGTAAGTCTCTAATTCAAATGAGCAAATAAACCATTTGTAGAAAAAGCTCCTTATTAGGAGCTTTTTTTGTGCTTGCTGTTTTTCTGGCTCTTGTAGCTCTTGTTGTTTCTATAGCTAATTATTCTTGGCTCTCATGATGGCTTTAAAAACAACGAAGCATCGGACATTTGGAAAGTCTTTTATCTAGTGAGAAGTGTCTGATTTAGAGCATCCAATCGTTCGAACTTTTATGAATCTCTAGTAAGAATACCTATTGTCAATCTGAACAATAGCTTAAATGGCTGTGAGTGGCGTTTTAAGCCTTTAGAAACTAAAAAGAGCACCGTTAGGTGCTCTTTTTGTATTTAGGCTGCAGGATGGACTTGAGGGAAGTTCATTGTTGGGTGTTTTTCAACAATACTTCGATAGCCGTAAACGTCCTCGATCATCTCGGGCTTGAGCGCTTGCCATGGTGTGCCATCACACACTAAATGACCGCCTTTTAACACCACTAAACGATCCGAATACTGGGCTGCAAGATTCAAGTCATGCAGTACCACAATCACAGCCGCGCCTTGCTCGTCCGCCATCTTACGCGCGATCTTGAGCGTATTGTGCTGATGAGCCAAATCGAGTGCAGAGGTTGGTTCATCAAGCATCAACACACATTGGTCGCCAGAGTGATGAAGTTGAGTCAACACGCGCGCCAAATGTACACGCTGTTTTTCACCACCTGACAATGATGGGTAAAGACGATTGGCAAGATGAGAGACATCCGCGGTATCCATCTTCTCTTGTGCGATCTTGGTCAGAGCTTTATTTGACTCTTGCAGTGGTATGCCACCTAGTTCAACCACTTCATTGGCAAGAAACGGAAACGTAAGAGTGCTGTGCTGTGGCAGCATCGCCAAGTGTTTCGCCAACTGGCTCTGTGACCACTGTTTTCTGCTTTGGCCAAAATAATCGATGTCACCTTGGCTTTCGATCTCTTGGCATAACGCTTTGAGCAGAGTACTTTTTCCGGCACCGTTAGGACCAAGAAGCGTGGTGACTTTGCCCGCTTCAATCTCAATAGAGACGTTATTCAATATAACTTTGTTGCCAAACTTTACGTGAATATCGCTGGCTTTTAGGGCTGGGGAGCGCATTACAGGATTCTCCCTTTTTGTTGAAACAGTAGGTATAAGAAGAACGGTGCGCCGATGATCGCTGTTACGATACCCACTGGCAATTCAGCAGGTGCCAGAGCGATACGTGAGAACATATCCGCTGCCGTCAACAGTAGAGCGCCCAATACCGCTGATAGGGGCAGGAGAACGCGGTGATCTGGCCCGGCTAGCATGCGACCTAGGTGAGGAATCACTAGACCGATAAATCCAATCATACCTGACAGGCTGACCGTGATGCCCACACCTGCCGCCGTCAGCAAAATCAGCTGTCGTTTAAGTTTCTGAACTGGAATACCTAAATGCTGCGCTTCTGATTCACCGAGGAGTAAAGCGTTGAGTGACATTGCTTGGCGATAAAACAGTGCAAACAGAACAATAAGCGTAACGCTAGCAAGAACAATTCCTGACCATTTTGCGCCTGCAAGCGAACCCATTGACCATAGTGACAGGTCTCTAAGCATTTGGTCGTCAGCGATAAAGTTCAAAAAGCCAATACCAGCACCAGAGAGAGCACTAATAGCCACACCCGCTAGCAGCATGATGGTGACAGAAGTACCGAACTTGCCTGTACCCAGCTTGTAAACCAAGAGTGTGGTTAGCGCGCCACCAAGGAAAGCAAACACAGGAACCGCTGCAAAGTTCATGAAGCCTGGGTAGCTAAGGCTCAACTCTGAAAAAAGAACGATCGCTAAGGCTGCCCCCAAGGCTGCACCGGCAGAGACACCAATGATGCCTGGTTCGGCCAGTGGGTTTCTGAATAGACCCTGCATGACTGCGCCACACAGCGCAAGGATCGCTCCTACAACCATACAAAGAATGGTTCGTGGTAGGCGAATCTCTTGGATGACAAGATTAATGTGAGGCGCTAAGTCATTGTTAGGATTGAACAAGCTCGCCGCGCTGTCGCTCAAGCTTATGTTCATTGGTCCAACAGTGATAGAGAATAGCGCAATGAAGACTAAGGCAATGCCAAAGCCTGTCATGGATGCTTTTAAAGGTACGGTTCTTAACAACATAATCAGAGCCTTAAACTGGACGCATTATCTGTGGACTATTTTGGGTAAATACGTGCGTTCAAGCGTTTTGCTTCTGCTAGGCTTGCAAGCCCCAAACCACCAACCAGCGCACTGCCCTTAACCGTGATGATCTGTTTGTTCATGCCCGCTGGTGTTGCTGCAAGCATAGGTAGTGATTTAAGGATGGCATCTGCGCCGCCCATTTTTTGGTAGCTACGGCCGCTCACAAGAATCACATCTGGTTGCATCTCTACCATAGATTCCATTGATAGTGGTTTGTAAGACGTCAGGCTGTCAGCGGCAGGGTTAACACCGCCAGCCAGTTCAATAATGGCATTCGGTGATGTTTCGCCACCGGCAACGTTTGCTGGACGACCTTCATGAAGAAGCAGGAATAGCACCTTTTTCGCTTCATTTTCTGGAACTTGGTTCGCTTCAAGCGCTGCAATTTTCTCATTCACACTCGCCTTTACAGCTTTTGAGTTCTCTTCGGTGTGAGTGATCTCTGCGATCTGGTCGATACGTTTTAGAAGACCATCAACGCTTGCGTCTGTGTTAACGATCTCAACATCAACGCCCGCAGATTTTAGCTGTGAAATCGCCGTGTCCGGACCCATTTCATCGGAACCAATGATGGTTGTAGGTTGCAGGGCAATAAGACCCTCTGCAGATAGGTTGCGGTGGTAGCCGATCTTAGGGAGATTTTCAGATTGAGGGAAGCGGCTAGTGACATCAATAGCAACCAATTGGTCTTCAGCACCAAGCGCTAATACAAGTTCCGTTACAGCGCTACCCGCACTGATGATGCGTTGTTCATGAGTACCTTCAGCTGCAGTCGCTGAGTGTGTTGCAAAAGATAAACCTAAAACCGCCGCGACAGAAAGTAAGCCTTTTTTCAGCGGTTGTTTAATGGAATCTTGATGATTGAGCTCTTTAAATATGTTCATAATTCTATTCTTATTGTTTGTTGTGATTGACCGTTTGTGTGGCCTCACGATTTGAAAGTGGTGTTTAAGGCGCTGCTAATCACAGCGCCCTTAAAAATTAATTACTCGCCTTCGGTGAGCAGCTGCGTTGCTGGGATACCATTGTCTTGAAGGAACGAGAGCAGCTTAACTAAGTTCTGCACATCGGCTGTTTTGTCGGCACCGATGATGATCGGTTTCTTGTTGTCGTCTGAGCCGACTTCTTCCAGTAGCGCGAGCTTAAAGTTCTCCCAGTCAATGTACTCTTTGCCATTGATTGCCCAATAAGGTTCGCGGTTCAGCAAGTTAACGCTGATAGAATCTTTATGTACCTCAGAGACGTTGCTACTGTCGTTACTTGGCAATTCAACATCCAAAGATTCCAGCTTTACTGAAGCGGTCAGCAGCAAGAACACCATCACGATAAAGATGATGTCGAGGAGTGGAGTCAGGTCTGGCGTTAAACTCGACGAATTGTAATTCTGAGAGACTTTAATCATGGTTAGTGTGTACCTTGAGCTGTTGAAGCTTGCTGCGAAGATTCCTCTTGATTGGTCGTTGGTTGCATTGACATGCCTTCAAGCCAAACATTTACGTAATTCAGTGTATGTTCCAACTGAGCCAAAACACGATCAGCCCACAGGCCAAGCAGTTGTGCACCTGAAATAGCTGGAAGGGCGATAATCAGGCCGGCTGCCGTTGTTCGCATCGCAAGACCAAGACCATCGGCTAGGTCGTTAGGTGTGATGCTGCCAGTTGTTGCGGCCACGCCTTTAAACATCTCAATCAGACCAAGAACCGTACCTAGAAGGCCGATCAATGGGCTAATCACACCAATTAAACCAAGCAGTCTTAAACCTGCGTGAAGCTGGTGGCGTTTCTCTTGAAGCCAGATACCCGCCGCATCTTCACGCAGACCCTTAGAAAAATAGTGGTGAGCAAGCAGCATAGAGACGCCCTTGTAAAGCAGTGGTCTCTTGTTGGATAGGTCAGCGGCTAAGCCTTCAATTTGGCGAGTGTCTGTTGGAGAGATTTGATGAAGCTCTTTACGAATAGCGCGGCGTCCAACACCGATACTTAACATCACTTGGAAAATTCGCTCAACGATGATCATTGCGGTAAGTGCTGAGCATATAAGCAGTGGCCACGTCATTAGGCCCAGCTGCTCTTGTAAATAACTGATTTGTTGCATTGATTAGTCCAACTTAAAACGAACAGGTACTTGTACACGGTGAGCGATCGCTCGACCATTTACGGTATGTGGTGAAAATTTCCATTTTTTGATTGCGTCGAGTGCCGCTTTGTCGAGAAGCAGTGCACCTGAAGAATTGACGAGCGCTTGCTTAACTTGTTTGCCGTCTTCATCAAGCCAGATCTCATAGGTCGCGACGCCTTCTACACCGCGTCTACGGGCTTGTCTTGGGTATTTAGGTGGAGTAGGGCGTGCACTAAAACTTGGTTTGGTCACGAGAACAGGCTCTGAGTTCGAAACGCCTTGATTAACCGCTGCTGGCTGCGCTTCTTGCTGCTCGCTACGTTCCACTTTTTTCTCGGCGATTTTTTTGTCAGGTTGTGGTTTAACCGGTTCAGGTTTCTTTTCCACGACTTTCTTTTCGATCGGTTTTTTCTCTACCGGTTTTTTCTGCACCTGTTTTTTCACCGGAGTTTTTTTAGGCTCAGGCTTTTTGACGATCTCTTTCTTAGGCTCTGGTTTCGGCTTGTTGGTGATCGCCTCTTTTTTCGGCTTCACCTTTTTTGGTTCTGTAACAGGCGGAGGTGTTACGGGCTCAACGGGCGCTTCTGTAATTTCAGGTTCTGGTGTTGGTTCAGGTTCGACAGGTTCAGTGACGGTTTCTTCACGTTGCGCCGATGGCAGGGTTTGCGGTGTAAAGTTGAGAGAGACAGTTTTAGATTCGGCACCAGCAGGCATAGCGAATACTTTTGATTCCTGAGCAACAAACAGCAATGCAGCATGAATCACCAAAGAGGCTCCACCCGCTATGACATACCTTGGAACGTTCACAATTAACCCTTCACCTAAACGAAAATCTGTCACGGATTATTGCTCAGAATCTAAATAAGATCAATTATCAATTGCATTATCATTTCAGGATATTTATGATTCTCTCAGTTTTTAGCGAATAGTCTTCCAAGCTTTGCTCGGTAAGCGTTTAGGTAAGTTATATGACTCTCGATATTTATAAATTTGACGAATCAATTTTGGGTGTTTCCACGCCTGATCCATTGCGCTTTGCGTTTGCCAAAAAGCACTCTGCTCACGCAGGAGGAAGTGCGACTCCGATAGCACAAGATAAGAAGTTGAATTTGTTCGATGATTTGATGCTAACTGAAGGCAAGAAGCAGGATAAACGATGCCTGTATATCCACATTCCTTTCTGTCGAGTTCGCTGTACTTTCTGCAACTTTTTCCAGAACGCAGCGAGCCGTAAACTCGTCGATGATTACTTTGAAGCTTTACTGTGCGAGCTGAAGCAAAAAGCAAAAACGCCTTGGGCACAGTCTGGTCTTTTCCACGCCGTATACATCGGTGGCGGCACTCCGACGGATTTATCGGCACTCCAAGTTGAGCTGCTTGGTAAAGCAATTCGCGAACACTTCCCTCTGGCGAATGATGTTGAGATGACCTTAGAAGGGCGCATTAATCGATTCAGTGATGAGATGTTTGATCGTGCCTTAGAGGGCGGATTCAACCGTTTCTCTTTTGGTATTCAGAGCTTTAATACCAAAGTGCGTCGCAGTGCTAAAAGACTCGATGACAGAGAGGTGGTTCTAGAAAGAATTAGCTCATTGAGCAAAACAGAGCAGGCCCCTATTGTTCTTGATTTGCTTTATGGGCTACCTCACCAAACCATGGACGTGTTTGAGCAAGATCTACAAGATTACATGTCAACGGGCGCTCACGGCATTGACCTTTACCAACTGATTGTTGGTGGTGATGCACCGATGCTTAATCTTGTTGATAAAGGGAAAATCCCGCCGCCAGCAACAACACCTGACAAAGCAAGCATGTACTTGGCGGGTGTAGAGTTTATGGAAAAACACAAGGTCAAAAAACTGAGTGTGAATCACTGGGCTCGCGATAACCGTGAACGCAGTATCTACAACAGCTTGGCAAAAACTTACGCTGAAGTGCTGCCTATTGGTTGTGGCGCCGGCGGTAACGTTGGTGGGCATGGCATCATGCAGCATCGAACACTTGAAACGTATATGGACTCGGTGAAACGTGGTGAGCTTCCAATCGCTATGATGACCAAGCAGAGTTCGCTTGAGCCAGTTTTCTCTTCACTAAAAGCGGGTTTTGATTCTGGAGTAGTACGTCGAAGCTTACTGCCTACCTTCATGGGACAAGACACGTTTGATTATTTAAAACCCCTATTTTCGCATTGGCAGAGTAATGGTCTGGTCGAATTGTCAGAAGACTACTTAACTCTTACTAATGCAGGCAGCTTTTGGGCTGTGACTTTAGCGCAAAGTGTCATTCAGATTTTGAATGCTGAGTACTTTGAAGCAAACCCACAAGCGAGGCCTTCGCGTCCCGCTCATCACCCTCATGCTGTAAAGAAACACGCATAATTAATAATGGAAATGGATTCAATGACAGATACAACTGTAGACATGATCGAAACACTAGAGCAGAGCGTAGCTCGTATTCTTGAAGAAGAGCCAAAGCTACTTCCTACAGCGATTGCTGAAAAGCTAAATGTAACAGAAGCTGAAGTTGTCGCTGCTTTCCCAGGCGAGATGTCTGTAATGTTAGACGGCGCACGTGCTCAAGAGATCTTGGAAGGTCTTGTTGGCTGGGGACCAGTGACAACCATCGTTCACTCTTTTGGTTCAATCTTTGAAGTAAAAGCGCCTTTCCCGAAAGGTAAAGTAGCGCGTGGTTACTACAACCTAATGGGCAAAGAGGGTGAGCTACACGGTCACCTAAAACTAGACAACGTTAAGCACGTTGCGTTGGTAAGCAAGCCATTCATGGGGCGTGAGAGCCACTACTTTGGTTTCTTCAGCGAAACGGGTGAAAACATCTTTAAGATTTACCTTGGCCGCGATGAAAAACGTGAACTGATTGCGGATCAAGTAGAACGTTTCAACGCATTGAAAGCTCAAGCATAAAGACTCAACTCAAATAGCTAAGCTTCAAGCGACAATTAGAAACACCGATTTCAAAACTCAAGCTTATAAGAGGCTTGGGAAAGAAAACAAACAGAGCGAATTAAGGGAAGAAGGCAAGCTCTTCCCTTAGTAAAAATATAATAATTCAGAGAAAGTATACAAAGGAATTACCATGGAACAGCAAGTAAAACAAGAACGTCTTCAAGGTCGTTTAGGTCCAGAAATCAAAGAGTTCCGCCAAGAACGCCGTACGCTGCAACTGGCTACTGTTGATGAAGAAGGCCGCCCAAACGTTAGCTACGCGCCGTTTGTTCAAAACCAAGAGGGCTATTTTGTTTTAATTTCTGATATTGCGCGTCACGCTCGTAACCTTAAGGCGAACCCGCAAGTTTCATTGATGATGATCGAAGACGAAGAGAGCTCAAAGCAGCTTTACGCACGCAAGCGTCTAACTTTTGATGCAACGGCATCAGTGGTAGAGCGTGAGAGCGAGCTTTGGACACAAGTTATTGCTCAAATGAAAGATCGTTTTGGTGAGATCATTGATGGTCTGAGCCAACTGCAAGACTTCTCACTATTCAACCTTAAAGCTGAAAACGGTCTATTCGTAAAAGGCTTTGGTCAGGCTTACCAAGTATCTGGTGATGATCTAGTGGACTTCGTTCACCTACAAGAAGGTCACAAAAAAGTATCTAACGAGTAATCTTACTTTTTTATCCGATGATTAAATGGCTCTCACCCTAGGTGGGAGCCATTTTTTATGCGTTCAGGATGACGTTTGTGTTTGCTTTTGCCAAAGTAATATCTAATAGTGTGCCCGAGCCACACATGAGGAGCGTTAAGTGAAACCAGTAAGCCGAGATTGGGATGAGTTCTGTTACCCATTTATTTATGAAGAGAGCCCAGCATGCGATTTTGAAATCCTGTCTGATGAGCTTTGCTGTCGAATAGGTTTGGTTCTTACGATGGAACTAGAGCCTCAAGTGCGTGACGTTTTGGCTCGTCTGCAACCCAATGTTTATCACCTAAATGGCTCGGTACGCGGTAAATTGGCGATCACAGAACAAGATTTAGATGAACTCAAGGCCGATTACCATGCAATCCGAGAGAGACTAGAGGGTGGGTTTTCTGGCTTTGTCTTACCGGGAGGCAGCCGTGTTGCCAGCGAGCTGCATTTAGCCCGCTGCCAAGCTAAAAAAGTCGTGAGAGCTTTAGTTGCGATTGAGCACAGTGGTAAGAAGTCACCCGCGGATATTCTGTTTAAATACGCCAACCTAGTCGCCAACACCCTATATGCTCTGGCTTCGTTAACCAATTTCATAGAGGGCGTGGAAGAGGTGGAGTTTGTTAGCAAAAGCTACCCAATGCCGAAGAAATAAGAAATAACGCAAGAAATAGAGCACCTTATAGCGGTGAGATATTACTCACCGTTAAATGGTTATTTTCTGCTTATTAGGTGCATTTTCAAGGCTTTTCGCACCTTTTAGCATCGCTTCTATCAGCTCACCGGCGTTAAATTTCTCTAACGCCTCATGAGCGCCAACCTGCTGTGCGCGGTCGACACAAATCTCGCTCGACAACGATGTATGCAAAATACAGTAAGCGTGACGAAGTGTGTCATCGTTCTGTACTTCAAATGCTAATTCATAGCCATCAAGCCCCGGCATCTCTATATCACTCACCAATAGATCTATGGCTTGTCCGCGTTGAGCCTGTTCGCGCATCAAGTTGAGTGCATCCATACCGTTGTTACAAATACTGTAAGGAATGTTGATGCTATCGAGTGCATCAGAGAGCTGTTTTCTTGCGATCAGGGAATCATCGACCAATAGAATGTTGAGGGCTTTAAGACGCTCACGCTCTATGTCGGTCAGCATAGGGATCTGCGCATTTTCATACTCTGGATAGATCTTTGATAACAGCAGTTCGACGTCAAGCATCTGTACGATGCGATCTTCAAAGCGAGTAATACCCGTTACGAAAACATTTTGTCCCACGCTAGCGGGTGGCGATTCAATGCTACGCCAATCACACTCGATGATCTTATCGATAGAGCGAACTAAGAAGGCGACTACGGTTCTCAAGCAATCTGTGACGATCAAAACACAGCTTTGGTACTCTTCTGGTGAGATAGGACGAAAGCCCACTGCAGCCGACATATCGATAACAGGAACGGTAAGGTCGCGAATAGTGACAGTGCCGATAACATGGTGATGAGAGTAGGGAAGCTGAGTCATTGGCTGAAAGGGAACGATCTCTCTCACTTTCAATGTGCCTATAGCAAAACTCTGAGTTAGAGATAGCTTAAACATGAGCATCCCCTGAGACTGGCTCGCCTTGCTGATCGTTTTCGCCATTGTTGTCTCCTGATTTCGTCACTGTTTTGTTATTTATAAAAATCAATGTAAAGGGAATTGGGCGGTGCGGCAAGGGACTGAATCAATTTTACCGTTCTTTTAGGCCATGCAGGGCTTAATGGAGTGAAGATTGCTCAGTCTTGAGTTAAAATCGGCGCATCGCAACACAATGAGAATGATCATGGCAAGAACCGCAGCAGCGCTTCACATCTTGGTGAAGCATAAAGAACAGGCAGAAGACATCATTAAGCAGCTGAAAAAAGGCGCTAAGTTTCAGACGCTCGCTAAGAAGTACTCAACCTGCCCATCAGGTAAAAAAGGCGGCGACTTAGGTGAGTTTAAAAAGGGCCAAATGGTGCCTCAGTTCGACAAAGTGTGCTTTACCGGAGAAACATTAGTGCCACACTTGGTGAAAACCAAATTCGGCTGGCACGTAGTGAAAGTGCTTTACCGCACCTAGCTGTAAGCATTCAATGGAATATAGAGGAGCGTAAATACGCTCCTTTTTTGCTACCTACGGCAGGTTTTATTGAGATATGGCGGAGCGCTTCATCCCAAATGTTGTGCGATATTCTAGGCTACGCCCTGTTTTATCCCCCTAAGCCCTTATTGGTTAGGAGGATGGAAATTTAAGGCATGGCAATATAATGAACGGCATTCTTAGATAAAATTTATCTGCAACCTTCGTTTTATACTCTGTAGTTTAAGGTTGCGACTGAGTTTGGTAGGAGAACCACATGGAGAGTTCAGCAATGTTAAACCAACCAGCCACAGATGTTATTTTGCACGCCTTTGATTGGCGTTACGCGGACATCGCAGACAACGCTGCACTGATTCAAGAACTAGGTTACAAATCAGTATTGGTTTCACCCGCAATGAAGTCGCTTCGTAGCGACAAGAACAAACCACAACAGAAACCAACCCAATGGTGGCAGCGCTACCAACCCCAAGATTATCGTGTTATCGACAACGAATTAGGCGATACGTTGGATTTCGCCGCTATGGTCGATACGCTTAAACAGCATGGCCTTAGAACCTATGTTGATGTGGTGTTTAACCACATGGCGAATGAGTCAAGCATTCGCAGCGATCTAACGTACCCAAATAAAACTGACCTTAACGCTTACCAACAAGAGCGCGAATATTACGATTCGATATGCCTCTTTGGTGATTTGTCGAAACCATTGTTTGATGAGAATGACTTCGTTGAGGCGTTTGGCATCAAGAACTGGCGCGACAAATGGGAAGTGCAAAATGGCCGCATCACGGGCGGACCGACGGATCCGGGGCTGCCGACTTTATTGGACAACGATAACGTTGTAGAGCAGCAACGCAGTTACCTCAAAGCGCTTAAAGCAATGGGCGTGAAAGGCTTCCGTATTGATGCTGCCAAGCATATGAGCCTGTCACACCTGCGTAAGGTGTGGACGGATGACATTTGTGAACAGATGCATATCTTTGGTGAGATTATTACCGATGGCGGAGCGACGGAAGAAGAGTACGAGCTCTTTCTAGAGCCGTATCTTAAGCACACGCGTTTAGGTGCTTATGATTTCCCACTGTTTAACACCATATTCAAGGCGTTCGACAAAAAGGGCAGTTTTAAGTCGTTGATCAACCCTTACTGTTTCGGTCAGGCGTTGTCGAATACCCGTGCGATTACGTTTGCTGTGACTCATGATATTCCGAATAACGATGTATTCCTTGAATATGTGATGGGAGAAGAGGCGGAGCAGCTCGCTACGGCATTCATCTTAGGTCGAGATGGCGGTGTGCCATTGGTGTACAGTGAACTCGATACCAGTGGAATCAAAGACAGTAACGGACAACCTCGCTGGCTCAATGATTGGAAAGCGCCGTATATGCGCGGCATGATTCAATTCCACAACCATGTTCATGGCGAGACAATGCGCGTGGTTGAGGCGAATGACGACTTGCTGGTATTTGTTCGTGGCGATAAAGGCATTGTGGTGATCAACAAATCCAAGCGCAGCAAGACCGCGACTCTAACATGGTGTGGTTCCGTAGTTGATACACTGACGGGTAAGACGTTTGAGAGCAAAGAGAAGACACTGACATTGAATGTGGCGTCGAACAGTTGCTTGATGCTGTTAGCTCAGCCAGAGAGTGCTTAGCTTTAGTTTGATTCAAAGCTTAAGCTTCATCACTTGTGTTATAAAATACTGATAAAAAAGGCCGGTTTGATATTCAAACCGGCCTTTGATTTTTGCTTCGTATAACGATTAAGCTACTGTTTTAATGAAGCTAATGTTTTGCTGAAGTAAATGTTTTAAGAAGCTACACGATGAACTTGTTTAATAGCTCATCTTGTTGGCGAACGTTGTCCGTTTGGATTTGCATCGCTTCATTCGCTTGTTGTGCAGACTCTGATACCTGAGTAGACAGGTCTTTGATCTTCACAGTGTTGTTGTTGATCTCTTCTGCAACTAAGCTCTGCTCTTCCGCCGCCGATGCAATCTGAATGTTCATATCAGAGATACGTTGAATCGCATCGCGGATACGGTCGAGTGCCGAGTTCGCTTGCTGAGCGCGTTCTACGGCATCTGTCGCCGTGTCTTTGCTCTGATTCATCGCATTCGATACCGAGCTTGCACCAGCTTGAAGCTGTTCAATCATGTTACGAATCTCAGTGGTCGATTCTTGAGTACGCTGTGCTAGAGTACGAACCTCATCAGCAACGACCGCAAAACCACGACCTGATTCACCCGCACGTGCGGCTTCAATAGCTGCATTCAATGCCAGTAGGTTTGTTTGGTCAGCAATGTCGTTGATTACTTTCAAGATTGTTTCGATGTTTGCTGTCGCAGACTCAAGAACTTCAACTTCTGCTACCGCTTGGTCGATACGAGATGACAAGTTATCAATCGCTTGAGTTGTATCGCTTACTACCGAAGTACCGTCCAGCGTTGCTTCATCTGCTTCACGAGCCGCTGCTGCTGCGCCTTGAGCATTGTTTGCTACTTCGGTCGCGGTTACTGCCATCTCGTTCATTGCTGTTGCTAGCTGCTCAAGCTCTTGCAGTTGAGTGCCCATAGCATTTGCTGACTCTTCAGCGCCTTGAACCGTTATCTCTGTACCGCGTTTGATTTCAACACCAATTGCTTTCGACTGAATGATCTGCTTTTGCAGGTTTTCAGTGAAGGTATTGAAGCCTTTAGCTAGCTCAGAGAACTCTTGATCTGTGTTAGTGTCTAGGCGTTTAGTCAGGTCACCTTGACCGCTTGCTACATCGTTGATCGCTTCATTAAGCGCATCCAGTGGACGCATCAATACGCGAATCAGTACAGTCAGAGCAATCACACTCAGTACAACCGCAATCAAAGAGTAAATGATTGAGCTGTTTTTTAGTTCTGCGACTGTTTGGAACGCGATTTCTTCATCGAGAATTGCACCCACGTACCAGTTTTCACTTGGGATATGAGTAAAGCTAACAAGGAATGGTTTGCCATCGATTTCAATAGACTGCGAACCCTCGCGAATAGAGGCTTGTGGTAGGTAGCTTGAAAGCTTCTCACCGTTATTCTTCGCATCTGGGTGGGCAATGGTGGTGCCTTCTGCTGTCACTAGGAATAGGTAGCCCGCATCGAATAGGTTTACCTTATTCACAAGTGTCGCAAGGTTAGTCAGTTCTAGGTCGTAGAACATACCTGCTGTGAATTGACCGTTGTCCTTAACCGGTGTACCAACAGAAATGATTACTTTCTTGCTCGATGCATCTACATAAGGTGCCGTTACAACAAGAGAGTTTTTCGATTTTGCATCGATATACCAAGGGCGAACACGAGGGTCGTAATCTGGACCCGCTTCCCAACCATCGTCGTTTTCAATCACAAAGCCATTGGCTTCATAACCAAAACCGACCGCTAAGAAGCTGCTCTTGAGTTTTGGTTTCTCAAGGATCGTTTTAACGTAATCACGGTCTTGTGGCGCTATCTCGATAACCTCTGTTGTCGATTGAGCGAGTGCTTTTTTGGCCGTCATTTCTGAAACAACCGTATTTTTTACACCTGCAACCATCTCTTTGAGGCTGGCATTGACGTGATTCTCAACGGCTCCTCGAACGGTGTATAGTTGCTGAATAGACAGTAGTGATACTGTGACTAGCAGTAAGGCCGATGATGCTGCGACCACCTTATGGCTAAATTTCATTTAATAATCCCCTTCTCACAGGCTTTGCGAAGACCAAATTAACTATTGTTTTTATTGTTCTATATATATCGGCAAATAAATTTCTTACTTGAAGATATTTTCACAAAAAAGATTACAAAACCACAACAAAATAAACAACATAAAATTCCGTATGCTGCTCATTTATATATTTATCATTAAAGTTCATAGACTTGTGATAACAAACTGTCATTCGTTTGCGCGCCCATGATGCATAAGGCTTGGGCTCTTTTTATGCCAAGCAACAAGAGGTGTTAACCTAGTTATTTTCTCAGTGTATGGAAGGGTTGTAATTTATAGAGGGGGAAGGGTGGTTAAATATTGTGCAGCTTGTTTTATATACGCAGGAAAATAAAAAGCCCCACATAAGTGAGGCTTTAAATATAATTGTACGACGTTTATTTAGAATATCATATGCGCGACACCAGCGATAACTGGAAGCGTAATCAGCGTACGAAGAATAAAGATGATAAACAGTTCAAAAATGTTAACTGGAATCTTACTACCCAGTAGTAGAGCACCCACTTCAGACATGTAGATAAGCTGTGTTACCGACATTGCTGCAATCACGAAACGTGTCATCTCGTTATCAATTGAGGCTGCAAGAATCGCTGGGATAAACATGTCTGCAAAACCAACAACGATAGTCTCAGACGCTGCTACAGCCTCAGGCACACCCAGTAGCTCTAGGAATGGAATGAATGGCTGACCCAGAATAGCGAAGATAGACGTGTACTCAGCGATGATCAGTGCGATGGTACCTAAACCCATAACGACAGGTAGTACACCAAACACCATATCAACGGCGTTACGAACGCCTTCACCGAAGACACCTTTCGCTGATTTCACTTGTGATGCTTTGTTAACCGCAAGTTCAAGACCCCAAGAGAAGGTACTGTGACCAGCAGGGATTGCGTCTGCGTCTTCTTTTGGTTTAGAGCCATCGATAAAGGTATCTTTCTTCATGCTCAGTGGCGGTAGGCGAGGAATAACAACCGCCGCAACGAAACCCGCTAAACAGATAGCTGCGTAGAAAGGCAGGAATAGGTGCTCTAGTTCTACCTGTGCGATAACCACTAGGCTGAATGTAATAGAAACCGCAGAGAACGTCGTACCAACAACCGCAGCCTCACGCTGAGTGTAGAACTTATTTTCGTACTGCTTGCTGGTTAGCAGGATACCAACGCTACCATCACCTAACCAAGAGGCCATACAGTCGATTGCACTACGACCCGGAAGGTTGAAGATTGGACGCATTACTTTACTTAGTAGTGTGCCAAATAGCTCGAGTAAGCCGAAGTTAAGCAGTAACGGTAGTAGTAGACCAGCAAAAATGAATACAGAGAATAGCGTTGGCAGTAGGCCTTCAAGCACGAGACCGCCAGTATTCTCTTCCCATACCGCCATTGGACCAACTTGGAAGAAGGTCATCACTGCCGCAGCACCACCAATAACGCGCACAGCTAGCCAAAGTGGAGATGGGTTGAATAAACCGTTTAAGAATGGGCTAGATTGAATAAAAGCGGGCTTGAAAAGTTTAGTGCAAAGTGACGCAACCGCCATAAACGCAACAATTGCAGTAATTGCAGGGACCAAAACATCACCAAAAACGGCTTGGATTGATTTAGCAAGGATTGCAACGGGAATAGTTAGATCGCCTTCATAGCTGATAGGTGCCATGAATAAGAATAAACCGATGAGCGAAGGGATTAAGAAAATCCAGAAACTGCTTTTTGATTTTTCAGTATTCGCAGTGTTCATGTTGTTAGACATTGTATAGTTCTCGTATATCTACTCGTAAAAAGCCACATCCTTGGCATTTTTATGCACTAAACATCCGTATTCTTTCATTTGCGGCAAGACTACATAGTATTATGCCAACTTGCAATACTATTCATCGTATATCGGTAAATATTCACCGTCGAAATTCTGCCATTGCCTGAAAGTCTAGTATAAAGTTTCGCAGATGTTACTTTTGTTTTGGTTGTGTTGCTAGCTTTTTATAAAAGATCGACCCTGTTTGTTTGGCGATATAGGTAGAGCCAATAAACAAAGGCAATCACAAACGCAAAAGAGGCTGGGAAAGCCAGAGCGGTGATTTGGTATTGTTGGAATAGGCATGCGCCAACGAGACCTCCAGACAAGAAACCCACCACGATGAACAAAAGCAGTTTTGCTTTACGTCGGTCGAAAGGCGTTCCTTTGAGACGCGCGCCAATCATGATGCCAAGATCAGTGATGATTCCGCTCATGTGAGTGGTTCGAATGATCGCACCGCTGTAGGTGGTGATCATCGCATTTTGAAGTCCACATGCCGCTGACGCGAAGTATTGACCATAGGCGTAGCCGTTAAGTAGCGCCCACAGAGCCGTGAACAGCAGTGCTCCTTCAATACAGAGAGCAACGCCATAGCGTCTTCCAAGTTTGAGTGCTTGGTTCTCGATAAAGAAACCACTAAACGCCGCACCTAGCATGAAGCTGATAATGATCAACAGTAGATGCCATGAGATCAAAGAAGGTGTCAGTAGGCTACTCCCTAGCAAAGACATAGTGCCCGAGAGGTGTGAAATTGCTTGATGTTGGAATCCAAGCAGGCCAATTGCGTTGACACTGCCTGCCAAACCGGCAAGCAAGAGTGCACCATATTCTATCCAGCGAGGGAGTTTAGAGATCATGCGCGTGGCCTGATAAATGAAAGAGGGGCGGATTATAACGCTAGCAAAATCTAACGCTAGCGCTGTTCATCAACAAGATTTGATCTTAGGCAATCAACCACGAATTAGTTGAATCGTTCCATCTCGCAGTCAAACTTCACCCAGCCATGTTTACGTTCTTCATAGACTGAAAAGCTTGGAATAGGGAAGTCGCGCTCTTTGAAAAGACCAAGAGGGACGATTAAGGCCTCTGGTGCGCCTGTGGTTTGCAATAGCATGGTGGTACCGCATTTCGGGCAGAACTGATAGTGAACTTCATTGCCGCTGTCACTGATGCGAGAAAAGCTGGTGACTTCGCCACTGAGGGTGATCTGTTCGGTCGCAAATCGTGCTTGAACACCAAACACACTTCCAGTTCGCTTCTGGCATTCGTAGCAATGACAGACGGCCGTTCTTAATGGTTCTCCTCGGCAGACTAAGCTGACGGCACCACAACGACATTCACAACTTCTTACGGTCTTTTCATTTGCACTATTGGTATTCATGCACAACTCGCTTTCTGGTTAAGCCCTTATTGCTAATTATACTAAAGCCATTTAAGGTCTGCACAAGTCGATGAAAATCAAAGAATAGAAGTCCATGAAAAAGAAAATTTTACCTATCCCGCTTATCTTATTGATCCCGATTGTGATGTTGGTGGTTGTGATTGTCGCGGGCCTCTATCGATTCAGTCTGACCGATGAAGAGATTCTCGCCAAATTTCCATCGGCTCAGGTGAGCTATGATCCTGTGGTCGAATTGGTGTTCGACCTAAAAGCGACCAACCCTTGGACGATTAAAGTTCCGGAAACGCAGGCATTCGCCTTTATTGATGAATACATGGATTCTAAACACATCGCTTCTGGTCGATACGACTCGGGTGCTGAACGTGGCGTAGTTCAGGTAGCAACTGACAAAATTGTTCCCCTTACTGTCGAACAAGACCAGATGTTTGTTGCGCCTATGTGGGTCTCTAACCAAGGCTCTGGGGTATTCCATTACCTAGCGCTGTTTAAGTTTGATAAGGCGCGTAGCCGTGTTGTGCTGGTGGATCAACTGTTACTGGGTGACCGTATTCACCTGGAAACGTTAAACGTTACAACTGCTGAGGGCGAAGCCAAGAATAGCTACTCAGGTATGGTGAGCTTTAATCAACACAGCGCTCAACAAGCCTATTCTGAGGCGCCTGATGAGAAAGTGATTTTGAGTTTTTCGGTAAATAAGCAATCAATTGAAGTGCGCTAGGGTTTTAATCGTGCATTGTTTTGTTGTTTATGTGAGCTAAATTACATATTATCTTAGATAGTTGACTGAAATTTAGACACAAAATCGGTTTTGTGTTGGACGATTTTTACAAATGGAGCTTGCGAATGATTAACAAACGCTTTTTTAAAACCAAAGATGAAGTAGAAGTGACCTTTGAGCTAGAGGCTCAAGAAGCGAATTCAGTGTCTATTGTCGCTGATTTCTTGGACTGGAAAGCTACGCCGATGAAAAAACTGGCAAAAGGAAAAGTCTACAAGTTCAAAACGCGTCTACCAAAGGATGGGGAGTTTCAATTCCGCTATCTAGTAGACGATCAGCAATGGGTCAATGATGCGAATGCTGATCGCTATATCCCGAATGAGTTTGGTGAAGACAACTGTTTAGTGTCGACGGCGAACGCATAACGGCGACTAGCGCTTTGAATAGTTGATAAAGCAGAGACTGTAATGTCTCTGCTTTTTTATTTCTATGGTGAATGAGTGTCCGGAGAGTTCGGCGACAATAACTCAATGACTTAGCATGATCGAGTAAGATTGCCGTCATATTATGACAATGTATTGATGATTTATGCGTTTGAAAAGCATATCCTATGGCCTTTATATCGTAGAAAGACCTGTTTACCGTGTATTCAAAAATATTTTCATCTCCGTTTGCTGCGCTTTCGCCCGTAAAAAAGATAACCATTTTGGGATTGCCTGTTTTCGCCTTGATGGGCGTGGCGATTCACTCTTCACAGTCGAGTCTGACTGGAACCATTGAACTTAATCTGCCTGATTCAACGGTGATTGAGTCTATCCTCTCTCCATCCGTGGATGTGATTGAGCCTCCGACATTCGAATATCAGATCCAACCCGGCGATAGCCTGAGCGGGATCTTCAATCAACTCGGTTTCTCTTATCAATCAATGATGAGTGTGATGGAGACCGATCTCAACTTCCTTGCACTCGATACGCTTCAACCTGGTAACCAACTGCGCTTTTGGCGCAACGAAGAGACGAATAACCTAGAGAAAATGGAGCTGAGCTTCAACGTCGCTGATAAGGTCGTTTATCGTCGCCTTGATGATGGCAGCTATGAGTTCGAAGACATCTCTATCCCTGGTGAGTGGAAGCAGATGCCGCTTGTGGGCGCGATTAATGGCAGCTTCTCAATGTCCGCTAATAAACTGGGCTTGAACAGTGTTGAGATTGACCAAGTCGTATCGTTACTTAAAGATAAGCTTAACTTTAGCCGTGACCTACGCGCTGGTGATACGTTCGAGGTACTACAACGTGCTCAATACGTTGAGGGCGTCGCGACTGGCAAACGCGAAATCGAAGCGGTGAAGATTGTGAACCGAGGTCGTTTGGTTTCTGCGTACTTGCATAGCGATGGCCAGTATTACGATGCGAAAGGCGATAGCTTGCAAAGAGCTTTCCAGCGATACCCTGTTAGCCGCAACTGGCGCTTGAGCTCGCATTTCAATCCGAAGCGTCTGCACCCTGTGACGGGGCGCGTTTCACCCCATAACGGTACTGACTTTGCGACACCAATTGGCACCCCTGTGCAGTCAACCGGTGATGGCACGGTAATCATGACTCGTAAGCACCCATATGCGGGTAATTACGTGGTGATTCAGCACAGCAGCACCTACAAAACACGCTACCTGCATCTAAGTAAGATCTTGGTTCGTAAAGGTCAGCAAGTTTCACGTGGCCAACGTATTGGCTTATCGGGTAAAACAGGGCGTGTGACTGGACCACACCTTCACTATGAATTGATCGAACGTGGTCGTCCAGTCGATGCAATGAAAGCCAATATTCCAATGGCTAACTCAGTGCCTAAGAAAGAGAAAGCGGAGTTCTTTGCTGCGCGAGACAAGGCCGACGCACTGCTTGCCGAGCAAGAAACTCTTTAAGAGTAGAGAAACCTGAAAATGAAAGCCGTGGATAGTCCTCTATTCACGGCTTTTCGTTTCTGATTTCCGATCTCATAATTAGCTAACTATTTCGCTATTTCTCTATCTAGCTTTCGATCTTAGATTCGATCTCGCTTTCTTCGGCTCCAGCATCTGTATCCCCATCAAGAGTGACATCTGTGATCTCTTGGATAGGTCTTCCTTTGATCTTCGCTACCATGTCTCGCGCAGGAAGAGGACAAGAGAAAAAGAAGCCTTGGATCTTATCGCAGCCCATCGAGTGCAAGGTTTCAAGTTGCTCTCTGTGCTCGACCCCTTCTGCCACCAATGAAACCCCTAGACGATTTGCAAGTTGTACGATGAGCCAGACCACGCTCTCGGCGGTGTCGCTGGTGAGCAGTGCTTTAATGAAGGTCGCATCGATTTTAATGCAATCAATGGGATAGCTATGAATGTAGTTCAAACTGGAATAGCCGGTACCAAAGTCATCGAGGGCAATCGTAAAACCTTGCTGTCTCATGGTGCGGAGTAGCTCTTTAGTATCTTCAGTCGGTGATAACAACACGGTCTCTGTCAGCTCAATAACAAAGTCCTTCTTATCGAAGTTAAAGTGTTTGATCATCATGGTTAAGTAGCTAAGGTAGCGCTGGCTTTCATGCAGTTCGTGAGCAGAACAGTTGATGCCAAGTTTAACTCGATAACCCAGCTCATTTTCTAGCAGGGTTTTCGCTCGGCAGGCCAGCTCAATCACTCGTTCACCCAGTTCAACAATCAACCCGGACTCTTCCGCAACTTCAATAAATTCAACCGGGGAAATGTTGCCATGTTTTTTGGTGCGCCAACGGGCGAGTACTTCAAAGTAATCCCACTGATGGGCATGGGCACTCACTATGGGTTGAACTGCAACATATAAGCCTTGTTCCGTGTACGTGCCTGTGTTTGTGGGTTGAGAAAGTTCTTCTCTAAGAGCGGCGATCAGCTCCGCCTTACGATGGTACTCGGCGCTCAAGTGAGTGTCGTAGCATTTAACACGCGAATCGGTATTCTGCTTACACGCTTTTAGGGCAAGGCTGGTGTTAAAAATCAGCTGCTCGATATCTTTAATGCTGTCTTGAGAGCGCGCCAACCCAATACTGATGTTGAAATCAAGTTGGAGTGTGGTGCCGATGCGGCTATGTTTTAGCTCTCGAAGGATCGCATCACAGACACTAAATGGGTCTGAATGATAGGTAATAAAAGCGAATTCGTTACCAGCAGTTCGAAAGGTTAGGTTCTTTTCTGGCACGACGGCTTTCAGAATATCCGCCAGTTTCTGCAGAACCTTATCTCCCACGTAATTGCCATGCATATCGTTGATCGCTTTGAAGCTGTCGATGTCTAAGATCGCTAACGTAAAAGGTGGATGGCTCTGTTGAGTAATCGATTCTAATGTATCCGCCAAACAAGAACGGTTAAGTAGACCGGTTAAACTGTCGTGAGAGACTTCATAGCTGAGTTGGTGGACGAGTTGTTCGGAGCGATCGTTGAACCACATCTCTCTGAGGGTGTGGGTCATAATGTTGGCAAAGATCTGATGGTGTTGAATAACCTCCTGCAACTCTTCTTCTTTGACTGGGCGTTTAAAAGAAGAGAGCAACACACCCATGACTTCGCCACTGGGTGTTTTGGTTGGAATCGCTAAAAGTTCGCTGTTTGTCACCACCTGCGAAAATGCTTCAGATGGAAGAATATCAACAATGTGTCTTGCGGCGTGGCTGTCAGGGTGATGGTGTCGCACAGCCTCTTGATAGAGTTGACGATGTAAAGGGTTGATTCGGTCGTGATGTATGTGTCGATCGTGCGCGATGATCATTGGCGATATCTGATCGGGAAAGTATTTGCGCTCAACTAGGCTAGTGTAGTCGGTATCATAAGCGGTATGCAGGCTTAATACAGCAGATTCCAGCAGGTCTAAGCCTTCGAGCTCAAGCAGTTGACCGACAGTTGTAAGTTCAATTTCAGTGCGATTATGTGTTGGTATCATATGCACCACCTAACCATTGCTTATCAAATTTAGTATATGCATGTTAGTTAACATATGCATGTTAGTTAGTATGGTGCTTATTGATTAGATTTCAAATGGCGTTGAGAACTTTTCTCACTCATCACCTGACGGAAAGAGGGTTAGTAGAGTGGGCTTCCTTCCTTTTTTAAGCGGTCTTTTAAGTGCTCTAAGAACAAAGTCGTCAGCGTGTGTGAGTAGTCTAGATTAGGGTAGTAGGCGTAAACCATCAGGTCGTCAGCCGTCACCTCATGCAGAACACGAACCAAGTTTCCTTGCTTGAGCTCCTCTTTGATGATGGTGCCATTGGTGAGCAATATCCCCATACCACGTTTGGCAGCATGGAAAAGCGCTTCAGGGTTGGTGGTGGCAAAGTTGCCTTTCAGTGTAATGCGCTTACCTGTTGCCAATGTTACTTCGCGAGTAGGACGTTCGCCCCAAACCAAAGAGTTATGCTCTTCAAGATCCGCTACCTCTTTTGGTGTCCCATATTTCTTTAAATAACTTGGCGAAGCGTAGAAGCCTGCTTTGTGCTCAAACAGTGGTGACTTTTTAAAAGCGAGTGAGTTGAGCTGTTCTAGTTCACGGCTAATGACCAAATCGAGGCTGAGCTCTGGGACTTGTCCCGGTGTGGTGGTGATCAGCTGAACCTTGATGTCTGGGTATTTTTCAAGGAAGTCGTCAAGATACTGCACAAGAAACTTAGAGCCTACAGCAATGGTGGCACCGATTTTTAGCAACCCAGCTGGTGTTTGGTTCACAGAGCGAGTTTCATCGATGATCGATTGCCAGCTCTCAAGTTGAGCCTTAGCGCGTGTATAGAATAGTGCGCCAGCCTCAGTCTGGCTGATTGAGCGAGTGGTTCGTTTGAGAAGCTGTGTACCTATCCGATCCTCTAGCCAATTAACACGCTTACTGATCGCTGAGCTGGTGGTATTGAGCGTGCGAGCGGCACCATTGAAGCTGCCTGTTTCTACCACTTTGACGTAACTTTTGACGTTGAGTAACCAATCCATATTCGTTCCCAGTAAGACTTAATCTAATTCCAAAGTAGCTAATTATCATCGGCTAGCTTTGAATGTAGACTCATTATATGAATAAAACTCAGACAAAAGGAACGATATTGAACGCATCTGACTTCAAAAAGACGCCTCTGCTGCTTGCCATGATGATCATTGCAACCGGGCAGGTCGGCGTGAGTATTTATCTGCCATCACTACCACTAATTTCATCTGATCTGGGTATTTCTCAGGTGGATGTTCAACTTCTTGTGACACTCTTTCTTGTGGGTTTTGGCGCATCTCAACTTTTTTATGGTCCTATGTCAGATGCCGTAGGTCGTCGGCCAATATTTTTGTTAGGCCAAGGCGTGTACTTGGTGGGAACGGTGATCTGTTTTACGTGCTCAGACAGTGTTGGTGCACTGGAATTTGGTCGTTTACTACAAGGTTTGGGGGCAGGCAGTGCCTCGGTATTGGGGCGAAGTGTGCTCCGAGATAGCTATGATGGCCCTCAATTGACCAAAGCACTCTCATACATCTCATTGACGGCGTCGGTGATCCCAATCATTGCCCCTGTGTTTGGAGGCTGGATAGCGTTTCACTTAGGGTGGGAGTCGGTATTCCTTTTTGTCTTGATCTACTTGGCGGCCATTTACACGCTTGGCTATTTTATTCTTCCAGAAACCTTACCGTATGGAAAAAGTCGCTTTGAATGGCGAACCGTTGTTAAGAATTATGGAAGCCTATTGCTCAATCGCCAGGTGGTGAGCAGCGCCAGTTACAACTGGGTGAGTTACCTTGCAAGCTTGGTGACTTTGTCTCTGTTCCCATTTCTAATGCAAGAGCAGCTTGGGTTAAGTGCGGCGGATTATGGCTCACTGATGATCGTGCCGTCTGCAGGCTTAATGATGGGCAGTGTGCTGCTTAATATTTTCAATAAACGCTTTTCCACTACGCAGTTGATGGGAGCGTCAATCGCGATTATTTTTGCTGCCGGGACCTGGCTCCTGTTGAGTGAGTTTACAATTTTCAATCTCGTGTGGGCGTTTACATGGTTGGCGATAGCGCAAGGGATCTCTTTCCCATTGTCGATCAGTATGCTGTTGGAGCCACATAAAAAGCAGGCTGGTGCCGTGTCAGCGCTGTCGGGTTCGATACAGATGTGTCTTGCTGGTTTGCTCGGCGGCTATCTGGTTGAAACTTGGGTCACTACTCACATACAACTTGGACTGTTTTATCTCGTCTCGGGAGGCGTAATGGGCTTGGTTCTGGCGACCTCGAACAGCTTTGGTGTTGAACAGAAGCGTCGTTCTAAACAGTACGCATCGTAATGATTGAGTTTAGGGACTCTGTTTCTTACAATGTGCGGGTTCATTTAATAGGTAAATAAATCATGCAGCATAAAGAATTCGAAACACTGGTAAAAGCTATCTGTGATCTTGAAACGCTTCCTCAAGCACTTGAATTGCTTAAGAGCAGCGAAGAGGCAGAAGTTGCGGAAGCCGCAGCGTCATTGAGTGGTCAATTTGCGCTGGCTGAAGTAGAAAATGAAAAGCGTATTTACCATGTTACTCAACAAGAAAATGAGCAAGGTGAAGAGCAAGAGTTTGTTGAGCATGTGATGAATGAAGGTGATGACCTAATTAAATTCGCCGCATGGTTCTTTGACTCAATGTTTGGTGTTAAGCAGAAAGAAACGTACCAAACGGCGGGTAAGACATACCGCCAACCTAAGCGCAGTTAATCATTAGCCTCTAATTAGTTGATCGTTGACTTCAACGCTTTAGTGAATGTTGCCGAAAGGGCAATAGCTAAATCGCTTTGAAATGAGCTCTACTTCGGTAGAGCTTTTTTATGGGTGCTCAATAATCAGTACATCTAGCTATAGTTAAGTGTTCTGTAAATAAATTACAAATAAAGTGTGATTTATGTCTTGTTTTTGGTTCGGTTAGGTGTAAAATCACCGTATAAAGAAAATTTATTACATCTGTGGTGATTATTATGGGTTACGAACTAGGTAATGTTTACGTGGGTCATATTGTGGCGAAGAACATGATGCATGACGCGCTACATGGCAAACCAAAGCAGAAAAAAATCTCATTCGTTAAGCGAATGATGAAGAAAATGGCTAAATAGTCATTGATATAAAAGGATTTTTAAAGGCCTTAAGCGATTTGCTTAAGGCCTTTTTCGTATTCAACATAGCATCAGTTCTAATGAAATCACTGTTGATACGTCTCTTTGTGGATGGACACAAAATTTCTTGAGCGATGAACTTAGCACTTAGCAGTTGGCGTTATCCCGCTGACTGATTAGAGAGATCAACCACGTTATTTGGAATGGCATCAAGGCCATGCTCTTTCATCCAAGCTTCGAGGTTGTCAGCACCACCAATGTACTTACCGTCTAGCCAGATTTGTGGCACGGTGACCGGTGTTTTTTGCCCGATGTGTGCTTTAACTTCTGGGATCATTCGATAAAGCGCTGCACTGTCTTTTACAACATCATGATACTGGTACTCGACGCCTGCTTCATCAAGCATCTTTTTCGCTTTCACACAGAAAGGGCAGGTTGCTTTACCATAAACAATATTCCCTTTCAGCGTATCGCGCTCGGTCCACTCTTTAATTACAGATTGAACTAAAACGCCTCGGTTCAATGCTTCGCCTTGGCTAACCACTTTACCTTCAACAACTAGGATTGGGGCATGCCAAGCACCAAGCTTTAGAGGTTCCCACCAGTGAGATAACCAATCTTTTACCTCTAGCTCTACTTCAACATCCGATAATTCGTTATCAAACGTATCCTGAAGAATATCTTTGGTCAGCGTACACTCACCACAAGGGATATTGACCTTGAATGGTCCCCAGCTTCCGCCCCAGCGGTATAAGGTAATTTTAATTGGTTTGCTCATAGTGACATCCTCGTTTTCATTCTCTTGTAAATATAGAACGATAAGAGCCAATTTTTATTTCATTGAAATGTAAATTTATCATCTATCTGCAGTTTTCTGCTTTTTGCTTTCGGTTTTCTAAGCTAGGGCAGAAACGGCAGTGCAAACCTGATTAGCGCTCTTTCTTTGTTTCCCAGTGGGTAATGAAAGCCACTGAGGCAATGATGATTGCGGCACCAAGCCACAATCGACCTGGCGGTACCCAGCTAAATACAATCCAGCCCGCCAATACGTTAAGAGGTAGCTTTGCATGATCAAAAGGTTGAACGAACGACGCGTCAGCTACGGAATATGCTTTCACAATCGCCCATTGTGCTAGAGCTGTGAGTACACCGATGACAACCAGAATCGCCCAGATGTTAAAACCGCTTGGCATTTGCCATTCTGGAGCAGCCAACAGAATGTTGAACGGTGTGATCAGAAGCAGCAGGTATACCACCATGGTTGATGGGCTGTCGTCAGAAGAGAGCTTTTTCACCATCAAAGAGTAGCAAGCCCAAAAGAATGCAGCACCCACGGGCAATAGTGTTGCCCAGCTGAAATCATCGGCCCATGGTTCAAGGATGATCATCGCACCAGCAAAACCAGCTAATGTTGCACCCCAACGAGCTTTACCTACGTTCTCTTTTAGAAACAGGCCAGAGCCAACGGTTGCGAAGAGCGGAGAGGTCATCAGTAGCGCAATGCCTTGCCAAATCGGCACGGGGTAGGCGAGTGCCCATATCCATAACTGAATACCGATAACCGACAAGAAAACACGGGCGATGTGCATTTTTAGGTTGTTGGTTTGCAGCGCTCGACGAATCCCCAACGTTTGCAAATATGGAAGAATGGCAAAGAAGGCAATGGCGTATTGAATAACAGCAACAGTGGTTGAAGCGAGCCCAAAATGAATACTGGCGATTTGGGTTAGGCTGTTAATAATGGCGAATGCAAGGCCAGCGGTAAGCATCCAGCTTGCGCCTTGGATAGGCTGATGTTGAGACATAATGTTTCTAGTTCATTGATGTGATTTACGTATGATACGGATTTAACGCAATGAAACCAGAGAAAAGCGTTGATGAAGTTAATCAGAATTATTGAATAAAACAAAAAAAGCTGAGCAAGTGCTCAGCTTTTCTAAGGTGTCATCTAGAAGACTAGATTAGAAGTCGTAGCGTACACCTAGGCGAAGCGTGTCTTCACCTTCAGTCACAATACCCGCGGTCTTAACTTCGTCTAGACCGTTTAGGTAGTACGATAGGTAAGTGCGGAAGTTGCTGTTGAACTTGTAGTAACCCGCTAGTTCGATACCGTCAGTTGCATCAACTTTAGTACCGTTCGCTTGCTCGTTCTCTTGGTATGTGTATACCGCTGCTGCAGAGATTTGCTTAGTAAATTTGTACTGAGCTGCAAATTCCATTGCTGTGAAAGATTTGTCATCTGTACCTGTTGCTTTGTCATCTAGGTCACCCGTAGAGTAAGTGGCAGCAAGGTATAGGTTGTCTAGAGAGTAAGCCGCACCCGCTAACACTTGGTTTGCGCTACCCGCGCCAGCACCTAGATCTTCAGCCGCGTAAGTAATACCAAGGTCTAGACCGATTGGCAGTGAGTAAACACCAGAGATGCCGTAGCCATCAGAGTCTTTTGCGCTGTTTGTTTTGTATGTTGCTTCCAACTGCAGGGCATCAAAGCCACCGCGGTATGCGAATACGCCGTCTTCTTTGTCAGAAGCAGAGTCGATAACTTGCTGAACACCAGAGAACTCAGTGATATCGGTGAAGTCAGAAACGATAACTGAAGCCATGTCTTGACGACCGAAAGAGATTGCTTGGCCATCAAAATCAACACCCGCGTACATGTAACGGTTTTTGAACGTGCTATCGCCAGTACCTTGCTCAGCTTCGTAAAAACCAAACGCAGTTGCTGTGTCAGTCAGTTGGCTTTCACCTTTAAGGTTTAGACGGAAACGTGTTTTGTCTTCCATAGAACCTTCTACTTCAGCACCGCCTGAACCGATGAAGTCGCCACGGAATTCCGCACGACCGCCAATTTTAAGCTCAGTACCGTCAGAGTTGTAAACTGTTGCTGCTAGAGATGAACCTGAAACTAGTGCTGCTACCACTGCAGAAGCTAGGACTGCCTTTTTCATAATCACTTACCTTGTATTGTAAATTCCGTGAGCGTAGTGCTCGTTCTTTTCGAGATGGGGTTAATTTAGAGCAGCCAAATTAAGCTTTCATTTCTATAAAATTACATTTTCGTGAATAGGGAACTTTTCGTTAGTTATTAATTTAATTACACTTTTGTTTCATTTTTATTGATGTGAATGAATATTTAGTCAATAAGTAAAGTTTTTTTTGCTTGTTTATTCAGTGCAGATTTCGGAGGGAGCAAGAGAGGTAACTTGTTGTTATTGCATCGTTCGTTGAGGGAATTAAAGGTTGTTCTGGTGATCGTTTAGGTTATGATTCAGACAATGTTCAAAGAACGATTAGAGCCAGTAGCGGAGAAGCCGGATGAAAACAGAGTACTTAGGGGATGTATTGCAAGGAAGGCAGGTGATTACCTCTCTTAACGTTGATGACCTCCCTATTGGAGAGCACCAATTCTGGTTCCAAGTGACTAGCGATGGCTTAGGGCAGCCGAAAAATATGCCGGTGTCTGTTTTTAAAGGCAGTCAAGAAGGGCCGAAGTTGATGATAACAGCCGGTATTCACGGCGATGAACTTAACGGTGTACTCGCTGCGCAGCAAATCATTCGCGATCTTTTCAGCTCAACATTGAAAGGAACCGTGACGATTGTTCCTACTGTTAATCTGCCGGGGCTTTTGAATCATAGTCGGGATTTTGTTTCATCTGATCCTGGCTCATGTCCGGCAAATCTCAATCGTTTGTTCCCTGGAGATGCTCATGGCTTGGCGGCTGAGCGTTTTGTCGCATCATTGTGGGAGCACTTGCTAAAGCACAACGCGACCTTCGCTGTCGATCTTCATACCCAGACCCGTGGTGCTGTGTATCCGTTGTATGTCTTTGCTGACTATCGAATCGAGCAGTGTGTTGAAATGGCGCGTCTAATGCGACCAGATTGTGTGCTTAACGATCCCGGAGATCCCGGTATTCTAGAGACGGTTTGGAACCGCAGTGGTATTCCAAGTGTGACTGTTGAGGTGGGTATGGGCAAAGTGACTCAACCAGAAATGATTCAACGAGCGGTGGATGGCGTATTTAATATACTCCGACACTACGACATGCTAAGTGACAACATCAAAGCTTGTGCCTTACCTGAGATCGATTGGATCGTTGGTGACAGTGTCGTTTCTATTCGTGCGGATATTGGTGGTTTTGTTCTGCCTCAAGTCTCTTTGTTGCAGCAGGTTGTAGCCGGTGACCTATTGGCGATTCAGTATGATGCATTCGGCAATGAGTGTCGTCGTTATTTGTCGCCTTCGAAAGGGCATGTATTGAGTTATAACGTGGATGCTCTTCGAGAGCCGGGGGCCTTGGTTGCACGTCTATTGTGTTAGATGAGAGGCATCTATGAACAATAGATAAAAAAAACCGAGCAGAGCTCGGTTAAAGGACAGTGGCCATAGAGTAGGCATGTATGTCGAGTTCTTTGTCTCAACGTCCTCTAAGTTAGTCGCAGTAAATGAAACTTCTATGGACTAATGATGACACTTTGAAACCACTTTGATTTCATTGAGATGACGAAAAATGGAAGCGCGATTCGCTTCCATTTTTTTCACTTGACTAAAATGCTTGGTCTACGACATCTTTGAGCTTGTCGTAAGGCATGTATCCCGGAAGGAACTGACCATTGATGATCATGGTCGGTGTGCCTGTTAGACCCAGAGCTGAGAATGTTTGATGGTTGGTGGTGAGAACCGAATCAAGCTCTGGTGTCGACTTCAGCAGCTCTTCTGTACCCGTGCGTTTCGCCACTGCTTCTAAAGAACGAGTCGTATGCAGGCCGCTTTTTGCTACAAGCAGGTCATGAACTTCAGTGTACGCTTCTGGCTTTTGCTCCCAGACATTCATGGCATAGAGTGCAGAGTTGGTTTCGATCTTATCGAGCTTTTGTTGCTTGAACGACACGTAAACGTTGATGACCTTGAGGTCTTTCTCTTCTTCTACCAGTTGTCCAAGGGCTTTCTCTAATCGTTTACAGAAAGGACAGTTGTAGTCAGTAAAGTTGATGATGATGTTCTTGCTATCTGGGTTACCCATAATCGGGTGAGCTGGATTATTGTAGAGCCATTCTTGACTATCAGCTTGTGCCTTTTCTGCTTGCTCTTTACCCGCTAAGTACTGTTGTAGGCTAGTATGCAGACCTGAAATGGTTTCAGGGTTCTCTTTTAGAAAAGTGTTGATCTCTTCCAGTTGCTGCTCTTGTTGAGGGCTCAAAGCGGCCAATGCTGTGGTAGAAAACAGAGCGCTTAAGATAACGCCAGCCAGTAGATGTTTCTTCATTATTAATTCTCTTATTGAGGCCACTCTTATCGTTCATGTAAGAGTGGCATTGGTATAAGTTGGATTCGATTAAGCCAAAGCGGCACGCAACCAAATTCCGAATGGTGTTGTGACACCGGTAGTAATACTCTTGATTTCACCGTCTTTTATTATGGCAATGGTCGGGGTCACACTGATGGCCCAATCGCGGCCAATGTGTCCATTAACATCATTGAGTACCGGAAAACTGTAGTCCTTTGCCTGCATAAAGCGTGACACCCTTTCATTACTCCCTGACGAGAGTGATACAGAGACGACATTATGAGATTTCGCTAACCAATCGACACTTGGGCTGACGAATTTGCACGCGCCACACCAGGTTGCCCAAAAGTAGACAATCACAGGCTCTCCCTGTTTGCTCAATTCCAACAGATCAACTTGTTCACCTTGGACAGTCGTGCCGACCATAGGTAATGCATCACCTTGAGGCATCGACTGCGCGCGATAAAAATCCATCGCCGCCGAGATAATTCCAACAATAAGCAGGATTGATAGCAGCTCTTTGCTCCAACGTTTTATCCGTTGACCAATCCCCGCTCTCTTTTGGCTCGTTTGCTTCGTTTGATGGGTTTTAGATTGGGGCATGATTGTTTACCTCGCTGAATCGATAGTTTGAACCACGGTGTCACCGTTCAAGATGACAGGAAGTGGTATACCGGTTGGTGCGCTTGGGCCGTAAACAATATTGAATGGTACGCCGTAGCGACCGTTACTTTGTAGGTAATCGGTCACGCGCTCACTTGGCGTGGTCCAATCGCCCTTCATCAATATCATGTCTTGTTGCTGGAGGTGAGAGTAGACAGGATCTTGCAAGATCACGCCGACCTTGTTTGCCTTACAGGTGATACACCAGTCAGCAGTGACATCGACAAATACCGTTTTCCCTTGAGTAACAAGGGCTGGGATTAGCTTAGCATCGAGTGGCTGCCACGGAAGGTCGTCAACGATAGGTGTACGCCAATGCTCTGCCGTGACGCTGCCTACAATAAGGCCGATACCGGATAGCACGGTCGTAATCGCCAGTAGTGGTACCATCACTTTGCGTCCTAATTTGACGCCAACCCAGACAAGTACTGCGATAAAAATCGTTACACACAGAACTATGGTTGGGAATAAGCCAATAAATGGTTTCAGTAGGCTTGCTAACCATAGGCTGGTCACAAACATCATCAAGCCAAACAGAAGCTTAACGTGGTTCATCCATGTCCCGGGTTTTGGCAACAGTCTTGTCAGGCTCGGGAACAGAGCAAACAGCAGCCAAGGAGAGCTCATGCCTAGACCAAGCGCCAAGAAAATAGCCCACAATTCGGCGTAGCTGGCACCGAGAGCATAAGCCACCGCTGTACCTAAGAAAGGAGCGCTACACGGCGTTGCCAGCAGCGTAGCAAACATGCCTTGGACAAAGTGACCTGAGTGTGAGTTGTCACCTTGTGTCGCCATCCATGTATTCATTCGTGACGGTAATTGAAATTCAAACAGACCGAGTAGGTTAAGTGAGAACAACAATGTGATGATCAACATTAGAGCGATGAACCAAACGCTTTGGAACTGAATGCCCCAACCCACTGCGTTTCCACCCACTTTCAATAACGTCATCCCCGTAGCCAGAATCGCAAATGAGGTCATAACGCCCAGTGCAGACGCAATGAACGAGAAACGAATGTGTTTGTTTGAAGCACTTTGGTTTTGAACAATGCTGTTGAGCTTCATGCCGAGCACTGGAAGAACACATGGCATGATGTTGAGGATGAGTCCTCCAATCAGGGCAAAACCGACCATGACCCAGAAGCATTGGGAGGTGTTCTCGTAGACAATGGCTTGCGAACCAACTGTGGCAGACAGCTCTTCGGCAAAGTTGGTGTCTGAGATAGTCACGCTGACAAGACGATCGGTCAGGTCGACTTCGCCGAGCCAGTTGGCTACGTCAAACACCGCCGTCAGGGTATTGTTAGTGATATGAAGCGCTGGCTGAGAAAAGAATTCATCGATAACCGATTCGCCATCAATGAGAACCTGTGGCTTATCCCAAGCTTGATCGTTGTCGAGTTGAACAACTAGCTGCTGATTGGCTTTGTCCCAGAAAAGTTGTTCGTTAGATACGTGATAAGCAGATTTAGGTGCACGACTCATGCCTTGGTTGAACAAGAACATGGCCTGCTCATCAAGTGTCAGCGATTGTCCGTCGATAGGCAATTCAATCGCATAATCATGGAGGACACAAATTGTCGTGCACGATGGAAAAGTCAGGTTCGCACGAAATATCGCAGGTTGGGTCGGATCTTTTAGAGTCAGAGTCACTGGAAAGCTAACATGACCTTTGTATCCTAAAGTCATCACACCAAGCTGCTCATAATAGGTCGGAATAGGCCAATGCCACTCAACAGACTCAATGTTGCTTGAATCTGACCAGTCCCAACTTGGTGGGATGCCGCCTTCACCAGGACTGCGCCAATAGGTTTTCCAATCACCAGATAGTTCGACATCGAGAACGGTTTGAATGATTTTGCCGTTATCAGCTTGTTCGCCCGTCGACATCAACCGCATCTTAACGGGTGGATGTTCAGGTGCACTGATCCAGCCTGTGCTTTGAGCAGAAGCGATCATTGGCAACAGCAAAAGTACGGTAGCGAGTAGTTTTACGCATGCGCGATTAACGGTTGCTATAACGTCAGCAACGGTATTAGTTCGTGTGTTGTACACAAATGTATCTCCAAAAAGTAAATAGAAAGGGTGAGAAGCCCTTTACTTACTCTCTAAATATACAGTGCTCTAGATGGATGCGGTGTTTAACCTTTCTGGATGCTCGATCATGATTAGCCGGAATGCGCGATGATCTTGGCGCGCTAACTAATGCGATAACAAGCAGAAACGTAAGAGGAAGAACCCAATTAGTCAGTGGGCCCGAGAAAGAAAGCATGTTCTTAGACAGGCTGCAGCTACTTTTACCGGGGGAGGTCAAAGGTTGAGAAGCGGAAGGACCGAATACATTGTCATACAGAGATTGCATTTCAGAAGACGGTTCAACAGCAGATGACACTTGTGCCACTTTTTCAAAAGAGAGGTTCGCGTTTGAGAAGAGTTTGTCTGCGGATACAGTTGCTGCCAGACAAGTCATGATGACTAATCCGGTAAGCAATAAAGCCCAAAGCGATCTTTGTTGGCTCAAGCTGTAGTTAGGTAAAACAGACAGAGGTGAATCCTGCAAACGAAAAATTAACACGGTTAGGGTAGTGAATAATTTGGTGTGCGACAAGTTATAATCGCGTCAAAGCGGATCTTAAAATGTAACAAGTTGAATAGATTTAAGAGATGAAATGGTCTTAAAAGCGACGAATGTGCGTGATTATCTAGGGAAAAGGAACAAAAAAGCCAACTCGCAAGTTGGCTTTTTCTAGCTGATAAAGCGTATTAGTGAGAACGACGAGGGCCGTTACGCACTAGGTCTTTACCCGTTTCATACACTTCATCAGTGATCCAGCGAGCCAGTAGCACTTGGTGGCTGCTATTGAATACAGCAACAAAGTGACGACCGTCAGAGTTGTTCGTCGCCATACCAACACCTTCAACACCCTCTAGGCCTAAACCGCCAGACTCAACTGCAATTAGAAACTTCTCTAGCTCTTCTAAAGAATCAATAATATCAAGTTCGTTGTTCATCTTTTTACTCGTCATTTTACTGTTTGGCGACTCACATTATAGCTTGTGATAGAGCCGCGTCTTTCTGTTGGGCGCTACTCTACAGGTCATCTCTTCAGATTGAAACTCTCAAATTTTTGAACTCTCTAGTATTTCTGAGAGCCGTTCGAATAATTTCGTTTTAAATAATTGTTATTCATATTCTTTTTACTACTCTTTAAAGTGGTTTTCGGTCTTTATTAGAGGTTAAGGATGATGAATTTTTGGCGATATCTACTGTTGATGTTGGCACTGGTAACGTCTGTGAGTTTTGCAGAAAGCATAGAGAAAATATCAGAAACTCAAGATCAGTTAATGGTGGAGTTAGCAGAGCTGCAATCTGCTCATGAGGCTGAAAAGCCTTTTCTAGAAGATATTTTGAGGCGTAAGAATCAAGCACTACGTGATGAACTTTTCACTCAGCTCTCTTCCGATAACAAACAGCTGGTGGACAAAGTCCTAGGGCAGCAGGTGACGATGCTTGAGCAACTGCTCGAAATGAATGAAGTTAAAATCGTAACTCTGAGTAAGGAGAATCGGACCACAGAGGGCGAAGCCAAAAAGAGTATTGAGCTACGTGTACAGAAACGCATTGGCATGATGGACGACTATTATCGTCAATTAGCTAAAACGCTGACTTGGTCGAGCGATCGTGGAATCGATGTTGCAGCGTCGAAAGAGAAACTAAAAAAGGCGCTCGTTGTCCGGTCTGAATATCTAACCAACGCTATTTTGTACACAGATACACAACGTCAAGATTTAGAGAAACGTCTCGCTTTTGTCGGAGAGGAAGAAAAGGCTACCATTAACAGCGAGCTAGAGCGTTTTAGTGAACGCACCAGTGTTATGGTTGCCAGCTTGGAAGAAACCATCTCATTGATGGAGCCGTACGGCGTTGATGTAACGTCATTTAAACGCGTATTGTTGGCGACAACCGGTGACATCAATGCCGATGTTTTGGAGTGGAATGTTGCGCGTGATTTGGTAGAAGGCTGGGTACGAACTTTTGGCTCTTGGGCGTTCGAAAATACCCCGTCCTTTGTGGTTAAGTTAGCACTCTTCTTAGGTATTCTTTACGTCACGAGTTTACTCGCCAAGTTAGCTCGAAAAACAGTGAGAAAGAGTGTCTCGCATTCTAAGATGGACTTTAGTGTCTTGATGCAAGACTTCTTTGTCTCTATCGCTTCTAAAGCGGTCATCTTCATTGGTTTATTGATTGCACTTTCTCAAATCGGTATTGAGCTTGCTCCTTTACTCACCGGTTTCGGGGTTGCGGGTGTCATCATTGGCTTCGCCTTACAAGATACCTTGTCTAATTTTGCCTCGGGCTTGATGATTCTTATCTACCGCCCATATGATGTTGGCGATATGGTGAAAGTTGCGGGTGTGCAGGGCACTGTAAAAGACATGAGTTTGGTATCAACAACGGTACAGACTATCGATAACCAGCGCTTGGTGATACCGAATAACAAGATCTGGGGCGATGTGATTAACAACATTACTGCAGAGCGTGTTCGCCGTGTTGATATGGTCTTTGGTATTGGTTACTCAGATGATATTGATAAAGCCAAATCGGTGCTGAATGATATCATTATGGCGCACCCTAAAGTGCTCAAAAAACCAGAGCATATGATCAAGCTACATACATTGAATACATCATCAGTAGACTTCGTTGTTCGACCTTGGGTGAAAACCGACGATTACTGGGATGTGTATTGGGATGTCACTGAAACCGTGAAGAAACGATTCGACGAAGAGGGCATTACCATTCCTTTCCCTCAACGCGATGTTCATATCTATAATCATGAGCAAAGCTAATCGAGCTGTTACAAACTGAACCTATTAATAGACGCCCAAGCTGGCGTCTATTTTTTTGCTAGAGCGTAACTACCAGCCGATAAATAGCAGTGAAGCCAAATAATTCGGTATGATAGAAGTAGATTGAGTCAGCAAAGAATACCCATATGGATAACCCAGATCAGAAACCTCGAATCCGAAAGGCAAACCGCGTCGAGAGTGTGATGAACTCAGCGATGTGGCACCTCACACAACGTGACATGACAGAGCATGAGCTTGTCTCTAAGTTGAGGGTGAAAACAGACAATCAAGAGTGGATTGATGAAGTATTGCAAAGGCTCAAAGAGTTCGGGTACTTAAAATCGAATCAAGACTTTGCTGAGCAGTTTGTCGAGCAGTCATTTTTCGGTGAGTTTGGGTCATCTTATATCCTTGAAAAACTTAAGAAAAAAGGACTCAAGGACTCAGAGATCCATGACGCGATCCATAAAGTCAAAACGGAGAAGAATATCGACGAGCAGTCGTTACTCAATGACCGAATCAATAGCTACTACAATGAGTTCACAATCAGCCGTGAGAAGTTGGTTGCGACGCTTCAAAAACGTGGTTTTAGCTATCAACAAGTCAAGATTGCGATTGATCAGCACCCAAGCAGCGGCCAGCTGAAAACCAATATTCAGATCAAAGCTGAAAAAGCCGATTTGGAAAAAGAGGTGTTGAAGTATGCACGTAAAGGCAAAGGGTTAACTGCGATTAAGCAAGAACTCAAGCAGCGACAGATCGATATTGAAGGTTTGAGTGAGTTGATTGATAGGCTGATCAATGAAGAGCAGATCGATTTTTATACTAGCTGTTTAGAACAACTGCAGAAGAAATCTTACGACGTATCCGACCATAAAGAGCGAGCAAAAGCTTACGCCATGCTCACTCGCAAAGGCTTCTCTTCCGATGAGATCAAGTTTGCGCTAGCAGAAGTCGAGGGCACTAACGAATAGCGTAAGAGCTTTCAGCTATACCCAAACCATTCCTTAAAGCAAATTGAGTAAGCTCATTATGGCTATCGAGTTCGAGTAAACCCAGCATGCGATATTTGTGGGACTCAATGGTTCTTGGGCTTAGATGAAGCTTCTCGGCGCACTCTTTGGCGCTGTACCCTTGGGCAATAAGCGCCAGTACTTTAGACTGCTTTTTAGATAACAAAAGCAATTTGTCGCTGTCATCTTGCATACAGGTTTCGGTCTGTTTTAGTGAACGGGCGAGCGTGGAGTGCTGCCAGTAACAGAGCCAGATCTCGCAGATCAATTTTAGACGTTGAATATCTTCTGCGGCCAGTGTTCGAGCGGGGTCGTGGAAATTACTGAATGACAGTGCGCCCCAACGTTGTCCAAACAGTTGCAAAGGAATCACACAGTGCCAACGTCCTCCTTCTCGGTACAGTTGTTGTAAAACAAAATTGTCACTGTTAGCCATCTCATACTCGTTGAAAGTGAGGTGAGTTTTAGACGTTTTCAGGAGTTTTAGGTAATCGAGGTGATTGCCTCCCACAAACAAGCTCTTATTGACTTGCGGTATATGTTTCTTAGATACAGAGCAGGTCTTGCCTTCCTCAAGGCAAACCATGGAGTTTGGAAATAGAGTTAAACGGTCGATATCAAACCAATCAAGTACGTCAAAACCGGCCTCTGACCATGCTTGATTAAAATTGGTGGGATCACAGTTAATGAGCGCAGACGATTGCTCCATAACCAGTTGTTCGAAGCTCTTTTTGTTTGTATCCATTTGTATACCGGGTATAGCCGTATCTGTGTGAAGAGAATATTCAGTAATAATGTACACTGTTCAATTGCCGTATTTATAACACGTGGGGATTTATAAAAAAACCACATAAGTGTAAAGCAGTAGATATACTGCATAAATTATTGGTGTTTTTTAAGACAATTAATTCGTCTAAATTATAGCCAGTATTCACCATGTATCACCGAAAAATTGCTCTTGTAACGCTGTCCGCTCTAACGTTTTCAGTCAGCGCCTATTCATCCCCCATGTTTGTCTATGCTCAATCTCCCATTCACTCCAATGTTCTCTCTACTCAGTTACGCAGTGCTGAACCTAAGAGAACGGGTAGTGTGGAATTTAAGTCATCTTATACTCAAGCCAGTATTTGGGCACATACCAGTGATTACGCACTCGACTATTATCAGAATCAAACCCATCTGGCATTAGAGTGGCAAGCCTCTCCAGTATGGAAAACGGAGTTGGAGTATCGAAACGTCACGGCCAAGGATAATGGTTTAGACAGCTTTGTGATGGGGTTTCATGATCTATTTGGCATTGGGCAAAATGGTCGAGATCAAGTCGAAGATGATCAATTTAGTATGGATTTTCACAAAGCAGGCGTCTCGATCTCTGACTTTGAAGGCGACGACCTGACCAATGCAGTGACTTGGTATAACGAAGTCCTGATCGTCGCTCGTGGCCCTAGCATGCTATCGGTTGGAGGTTCCCTTTTTTATAATAAGGTGAAAGACGGCCAATTCGCGCGCAGTAGTTTTGAGCAAAGTGTGCAAGCCAATTACAGCATCGTTACACCACGACATCGTATCTTCAGCACGATTGGACTGGTTCACCGCAATGGCAACCAAGCCAATGTAGAGCTTGAAAACTTTAGCTTTAGTTGGGCTGTGGGATACGAACATGCTTTCAATATGCGTCATAGCCTTGTTGTCGAATCTCTTAATTACCATGGCTGGGCAACCAATGACCCAGACTTTTCTGAGCCCTCCAATGAGTTTGTATTGGGTTATCGCTATCGACTGCAACCCGTTATGTTTGAAGCGGCGATGACAGAAAATATCCGCAATATGGATAACAGCACCGATATCGCTTTTACCTTGGGTTTACGAATTCAAATATAACCTGAGTTGTATATATAGAGTTCAAATAAAATTCACGCTATTTATGAAATGCCGTAGATCTACGGTATATCGCAAGTTCGAATTTATTGAGAATGACGCCACACCAAAAGTCTTACTGATAAAAGGCTTAACAAACACAACTCACAGGTAGTGGTAACCATGAAAAAAACTCTTATTGCTCTTGCGATTGCAAGCATCTCAAGCTCTGCGTTTGCAGTAAACACTAGCAGCCAGAACAGCCAAAACGAAGAAATGTTCGCGTTTAACCCAATGCACAAAGATCAGTTCTCGGTATCTGGCTCATTTGGTCTGGGTGGTTACTACGACACAGGTTCAAAAGCGTTCTACGACGACTGGGCAACAGGTCTAACACTGGCACTTAACTACCGTAACAACCGTGTAGTGGCATATGTTGAAACTGACCTTATGCTTCAATACACGACAGACAACAACGTAGCGAACTCTGATGCTGTAACTTCAGGTTGGGTTAACGGTATCGACACTGGCCCAGCGACTCACGTTGATAAAGCGTGGATCGGTTTTGACACTGGTTACGGTATCGCTTCTTTCGGTTGGGAGAACGACACGGCACTGGATAAAGTTGATGGCGCGGGTGACACAACTTACGAGTTCGGTGCGTCTGCTGGTGATGCATCAGATGCGTTTAACGTAGTGAAATTCCAAGGCGCGACTAACGGCATTGCTTACGCAATCTCTTACTTCGAAACAGCTGATGACCATAACGATGCAGACAAAGGTGTGAACGGCTACATCGGTATCGAGCAAGAAGTATTCAATGTATACGCTGGTTACGAAACTCGTGATGATGAGAACGATTACGAAGTTTACACCGTGACAGGTAACATGAAGCTAGGCGCTGTTAAGCTAGGTCTGAACTCTTGGGTCGATCAAAACGACGAAATGAAGAACACAGGCTTCTACTTCTCAGGTGGTTACACTGTATCTGACGACCTAACTATTGCAGCAGGTTACACATTCAACACTAACGAAGAAGATAACCTATCAGACGTAGAGTTCTCTTACATCAACGTTGCCGCTATGTACCGTATCTCTGAAAACGCTGACATGGGTATCGATATCAAGCAAGACCTAGAAGGTGCGCGTATTGCAGGTACAAATACTCAATACGATGAAGAAACGCACGTATTCGCAGCGGCTTACTACTACTTCTAATAGCCATGTATAGAGGGGGCATGCCCGGTCTCCCTCTGATTATGTGTCTTAATGGTATATCCACTGTTTAATTTAAATGCCACTTCGTCATGAAGTGGCTTTTTGCGTATTTATTTTTCTGAGAACTATTATGATTAAAAGCATAACAGCGCAGGGGGTGATTTATGGTAACCCTACACTGTTTACTTGTAACCCGAACCGTGAAGGTAAATATGAACTGGCTCGTAAGGTAGGTCGAGAGCCTGGAACGCGCCCTCAAGATTTACAAAACAAAGTGTATGTTGATACGTTGGAAGAGGCTTTGAAACTTCTCAAAACCCATCACTACTACATTGTGTTATCAGGGAAAGTATTTGGTATTCATCGTAAATCGTTACGAAGCATCGATTCTGTCGATATTGTTTATCATGGTACTGAAACTATCAAATCAGTCTAGATTGGATTTAAGTGAGCTTAGCAAGACCAAAGCCTTTTAGCTGTCACCCGTTAAGGTAGTGCTTGGTTTACTTGAGTTATTAAAAAGCCGCTCAAATCACAATGATAAGAGCGGCTGTTGTTTGCTCGGTCTAGTTTAGATTAATTGGACGCACTAAGCGTGGTACTTCTCTGCGATATAACCTTCAAATGCAGTAAGCATAGATTCATCTGATTGTTGGTTATTCGCGATCTCAAAGGCGCCATCAACAATACTGATCTGAGCATTGAGACTACTCGCTGATGCTCTTTCACGTGTCGAAAGTGCCGCAATTTTATCTTGCTCGATTTGCCAAGCTTGAGCGCTGGTAAGATTACACGCGTCGGCTAAGTATTTCGCATTGAAGCCTTCACCAGTCAGGCGCTCAATGGTGGTGTTGTGATTAACACGGTTTCCATCATGCCAGTAATGCTTGGCAAGCAAGGGCCCAATCTCTGGGTTATCCGTTAGGTAGCCAAACTTTTCAGTGAAGTATGCTCGTGTTTGATATACCGCCATGTGCGCCAGTAAGTAGCCTTGGTAAGCGCAGGCTGCTTCGTCAGAAAGGAGGTGAGGAATCGCCATCAATGGACGTGGACTGACCTCTAAGCCTAGGATGTCAGACTCAGTTTGACGAGCAAGCTGAGTGATGTTGTCAGGCGTCAACTCTTCATCAGTCAGCTGGTAAAGTGCGCGTTCGAAGTAAGGCACGACTAAGATGCAACGCTCTTGGTATGCCTTAAATGGCTGTTTGCTGTCGATCATCGCTTTGATCAGAGAGTCAGGAACAGGTTCGCCTTTCGCATTCAATGCATATTGTTTCAACCAGTCGGCGTCGTCCAATAGGCTGTCACAGAACATGGATTGAGTTTCCGCATAAGCCATAGACGTTGGTGAAAACTCTTGTGAGAAGCAAGGCGCGTTCATTTTAACGTTGGCAAAGTGGGCAGCGTGGCCACCCTCATGGAAAAGGGTATTGATGCCGTCAAATCCGCTACCAATTTGATCTGGCTTTGCGTTACTCGTGAAATTGACTTGCGCAGGAACCCATTGGTTTTGGTCGTAAAATGACGGTGTTGGACCATGGCAGAAACCATTCGGGTATTTGCCTTTACGGTCTAGCAGGTCGAGTTTCAATGTGGCTTGTGAGTACTCAATATTCAGACGACCAAATGACTCTACCCAGCGACGCAGAGATTGGGAGAACGGCACGTAAGGATCCAGCTCGTTCATCACATCACCGGCAAAAGAGTAGGTGAAGTTGTGACCTTGTATTGCTGATTCGCCTTTTTCTTTTGCTAGGTTAGCCAAACTCTTTAAATGGCTGTCTCGGGTGCGCACTTCAAAGTCATCTAAAATGGCAAACAACTCTTCTGTCGTCATTTGTTCTGTCTTGACTACCGAGTAGTCGAAGTAGTTATCAAAGCCGAGAGAGCGAGCGAACGCGTTTCTCTGCTTGATCAATTCAATGAAGCCGTTGTTCAGTAGCCATTGCTCAAGGTCAAGCAGGGCTTGGTGAGCTGAACGACGCACAGCTTCACTGCCACTGTTTCGAATTGCAGAACCTAGAACAGGTAAAGAGCCTTCTACTTGGTCACCCGCTTCATTGGTATAAGTCATGGTGTGATTCTGTTTTTTCTCAAACAGTTCAGCTTCAAACGCAATCAGTTCAGATTTTAACGTCTGTGCATGGTCGCCCTCAATCGCGTGGGCTTTAAATGTCGCTAGCCAGCCTTGCAATCCGGTGGTGGTTGCCAGCTTTTCATCTTCGTCTTGAATCTGGCTAGCACCGCTAAGCTGTTGTTCAACTTGCGTAATTTTACCTGCATCGCTCAGAAATTGAGTCCAAGCCGTTTGAGCGCGTGTCGACCCTTCATGATCGTCACTGATCCCCATGTAGGTATCCCAAAAGAAGGCTTCTTTCTCTTGGTGAATGGCCAAGTATTCTTGGTTCAATTGGTTTAGAAATTGAGTGGGATTCATATCTTTCCTTAAATTCTGTCATGGTGGCTAGGTGTTTCTTGACCTAACCGAACTCATTGGTATGACGTATCCATTTATTGAATTAAGCACGTGGCCTAACCAATATTGCGCTCGATGATACAGGAACTCTTTATATTTCACTGTGATGCATATTTGCTGGGCGAATGTTTTCTGACAATTGATCACCAAGATAAGACACTGCATTTCGCGTATGCCATGTTATATGTTGACTTTATTATATGGAATGATATTCTAATTTGGGTAATGGTTCTCAACGTGACGGATTACGTTATTAAGCTAGAAATATTATCTATCGGGCATGTATGCCCGTTTTTTTTGCCTGTAATTTGTCAATGCACAGAGAAAGTGGTTCTGAAACTCGTATAATCAGAATCCTTGAATCTCTAGGTGACCCTCCATATGAAGTTGGCTTCTTGTTTTTGCTTGCTCGCGACTCTTTTCCTGACTCCCTCCAGTTTTGCCGCAGAATCGTGGTGGCTACGCACCGTCTTTAATAGTGAACCCACGTCACCGAGCGCAGAGAGCCTCATTCATGACGCTGAGCTGTTTGACTGTGGTGAGCAAGAAGGTACGCTGCTATGCAGTGATCAAACACAATACTATGACCTCAATGTGTTTGTTGAATTGGAACTCAAACAAGGCACGGTGTCGACAACACGCTTCTCAATGCCGTATACCTCTCTCAACGATACCAAGGCCCAGTTATACCTGCGTAAAGATGGCCTACACCTGAATACCGTAGAGGTAGATGGGGCGAGCTTTGATGTTCAGCAAGAGCTCGAGAAGCCAAAGAAAAGGGGAGCAACACCCGATAGTGTCGATAAAGCACTGATTACTTTTATCAACAGTGCGGCATCTGGCAATAAAAGTATGGTGTGGCGTTGGCCTGAAAACAGCCAAGCGACCGTCTTCATGACTAAGCGCAACGATGAGATCGTGATTGAACTAACCCGCGAAAAATAAACGGACTTTTTGAGATGGTGTGATTAATTATTGAGCGATTGTCACAATGTTCATCTAGGATTTTTCCGAGAGCCTCACATTTTTTCGGTGTCGGCTGTCAGCTAAGGCGTTATTTATTTGAGCCTATAATTAAATAAGCATAGGATACGGTTATTACTGATATAGGAGATAACCCATGGTTGCAAAAGTAACAATCGCGCCACAAGGCCCAGAGTTTTCTGAGCTGGTTCAAGGATATTGGCGCATGGCTGAATGGGGCATGACTCCGCAACAGCGCCTCACTTTTCTTAAAGAGCATATCGATTTAGGCATTACCACAGTTGACCATGCAGACATCTATGGTGGATACCAGTGTGAGAAGCTGTTTGGTGAAGCGCTGGCTATAGACCCAAGCGTGCGTGAACAGATTCAAATCGTGACTAAGTGCGATATTAATTTGTGTGGTGAGCACACCCCTGAGCGCAAGATCAATCACTATGACACCAGTGCTCAACATATCTATCAATCGGTAAACAACTCTTTAGAGCGCTTAGGCGTTGATGAGATTGATGTGCTGTTGATTCACCGCCCAGACGTACTGATGGATGCGGATGAAGTGGCTGAAGCGTTTAGTGAACTCTACAAGATCGGTAAAGTGAAGCATTTTGGTGTATCAAACTTTACGCCTCGTCAGTTAGAGCTTTTGCAATCCCGCCTTGGTAAGCCTTTGGTGACTAACCAAGTAGAGATCAATCCGCTCAACTTTGAGGTAGCGCATGATGGCACACTGGATCAACTGCAGATGAATCGAATTCGCCCGATGGCTTGGTCTTGCCTTGCTGGCGGTGAGCTGTTTACAGGCAAGAGCGAACAGGCTGTGCGTGTACGCAATGAACTGGAAGCGATTCGTAAAGAAGTTGGTGCTGCGAGTATCGACCAAGTGATTTATGCATGGGTACGTCGTTTACCTTCTAAACCACTGCCGATTATCGGCTCTGGTAAGATTGAACGTGTTCAAGCGGCTATTGATGCGCTAGACATCGAACTGACACGTGAACAGTGGTACCGAGTTTGGGTAGCATCGAAAGGTCACGGTGTGCCATAGACGCAAGCATATCTAAGTTCAGAAGATAAAAAAAAGGCCAGCGTTTGCTGGCCTTTCTGTTTTTTATCTATTTGTTATAGGGAGGAGGTGTTGCGGTTGGGTATCTCTGCAATTCGTTCTGCCATGTCACGCCGTTAGAGATATCTTGTGTACCCGTAATCATGGTGCCATCTACCGCGTTGTATAGTAGGAAGGGCGCATTAGTTAGATCACCTTCAATGTTGTAGTAATGGCAGTATGAGAAATACTCTCTACGCTGGTGAATATAGATCTGAAAGTCATTATTTAGCGCGGTTTGTAACGCCGCAGCGTTAAATGATTCATTGTTGGTCCAACCGTTACCGTTAAATTCGATGTCGACAAAGTGATCGCTGCTTACCATTTCTTGGAACAGAGCATAGCAACCTTTCGCGTTTCGAATATCGCGTCGAGTTGAGTTCTCATTTTGATCTTTTACTGGGTAGCACGAACCAGAGAAGTTTGAATACACACCGTCGATATTAAAATCTGAGGTATCTTTTCCTTGAAGCTCTGTCACATCCCCACCGCGTGCTAAACAAGCACCCTGATAGATTTCTGCACCGGAACGAAAGTTATCAAAAAGTGCACGGCCTGTTGCTTCACGGGCATCATCGGCAATCGAAAGAAACCTTGGTGCAGCCACAACAGCGATAGCTCCAATAATGACGATAATTATAATCAGTTCTAATAGTGTAAAGCCTTTATTGAGCGTATTGTTTTTCATTATCTAAGACCTTTGAAGTAATGCTCTGATTTAAACTCTGAGTATGACGTACGATAACATATTGAAGCGTACAGTGTGTCTTAAATTTGAGATGTATTCACTCTCTTTATTAGTGGGTAAATTAACAATGGCTACTATTGAGTGGAATATTTTCTAAAAACATCCATAATGCACTCTGTTTTTCATTAGCTGGAATTGTCCTGTGACCACTGCAAAATTCTCTTCAATTGCCCTTAAGCCAGAACTTATTCAAACTCTGGATTCGTTGGGTTATACCGAAATGACACCCATTCAAGCATTGAGCTTGCCTTCTATTCTTGATGGTAAAGATGTCATCGGCCAAGGTAAAACGGGTTCAGGCAAAACCGCTGCCTTCGGTTTAGGTGTACTGCAAAACCTTCGCGTTAAGCGCTTCCGTGTTCAATCTTTGGTGCTATGTCCGACACGCGAGCTGGCAGACCAAGTGGCGAAAGAGATTCGTACACTGGCTCGTGGTATCCACAACATCAAAGTACTGACGCTTTGTGGTGGTATGCCGATGGGACCACAGATTGGTTCTCTAGAGCACGGTGCTCATATTTTAGTGGGTACGCCGGGCCGTATTCTTGACCACCTTGATCGTGGCCGTATCGACCTGTCTGAGCTAAATACTCTGGTTCTTGATGAAGCGGACCGTATGCTTGAGATGGGCTTCCAAGACGCTATCGACGCGGTGATTGAAGCGGCTCCAAAACAGCGCCAAACTTTACTGTTCAGTGCGACATTCCCGAAACAGATCAAGTCTATCGCTGATCGCATCATGAACAACCCAGAGATGGTGAAAGTGGAGTCGACGCACGACCACTCAAGCATCCAGCAACACTTCTACAAGCTAGAAGGTACAGAAGCGCGTGATGACGCGTTGGAGTTGCTACTACTTCATCATCAACCAGAGTCAGCGGTTGTATTCTGTAACACCAAAAAAGAAGTTCAGAACGTGACTGACGAACTGTCTCACCGTGGTTTCAGTGTGATTGAACTGCATGGCGACATGGAACAGCGCGAACGCGATCAGGCGTTGGTTCAGTTCTCAAACAAGAGTATCTCAATTCTGGTCGCAACAGATGTAGCTGCTCGTGGTCTGGATGTTGATAACCTAGACGCAGTATTTAACTTCGAATTGTCACGCGACCCTGAAGTTCACGTTCACCGCATTGGTCGTACTGGCCGTGCAGGCAGTAAAGGTGTGGCGATTAGCTTCTTCAGCGAAAAAGAGATGTACCGTGTGGCTCAAATCGATGAGTACATGGATATGCCAATTGAGTCGTCACAACTGCCGGCTAAACCTGTTGCGAAGCCATACTACTCAAATATGGTGACGATTCAGATTGATGGTGGTAAGAAAGCGAAATTGCGAGCGGGTGATATCCTAGGTGCATTGACAGGCCAAGGTGGTATTGATGGCAAGTCGGTAGGTAAGATTAACTTGTTTGCAATGCGTGCTTACGTGGCGATTGAGAAATCAGTAGCGAAAAAAGCACTGCGTAAGATTGAATCAGGGAAAATGAAGGGGCGTCAGTTCCGAGCTCGAATCCTGAAGTAATTCGAACGCAAAAATAAAAGTGACATCTTAGCGGCACTCTATAGTTTAAAGTGCCGTTAAGACAGTCGGTCAGTTTAAAAGCCTGAACACTTAACTTTTAAACTGACTGTGTCGCTAAGACAGCCCACCTATCTCTATTCGTCTGGGCGAATGGAATAGAGATCATTGATATGCTTACCCTCACCAAGATACCAGTTCATAGCTTCCTGACGGTTGTTCGCTAATATCCTTACTGTGGTTATTTTTCCATCTTCAAAATAGCAAAGCTCATATTCTATTTCGCTCGAATAATGAGGAATAGCGGCCATAGATTGCCTCCCAAATACTAACCTGCGATATTTTATGCAAGTATCATACCTTTTTGTATGTATAGTTGCTTATCAATTGGTCAATAAATTACGAAATTCATCACTGCCAACAATTATTTTATTTTAATCATTTACCCAAATAGAGAACTTGGCAAGTTCATCTCTCAATTTCTTTATAAATCCCACCAAACTCGAGGCAACAATCTAAACTATCAGTGAGCGAAAGTAACAGATAGAGTGGTTTGTATGAAATTTCATCGATATTTAACAGTCATATTGGCAAGCTTAGCCTTATTCGGCTGCGCCACTAAATTTGCCTACAACAATATTGATTGGTTTATTATCTCTTATATTGATGATCTCGTACCGCTAAGTTCAGCTCAGGAATCTGAACTGGAGAATCGCTTAGAGGTACTACAACAGTGGCATAAGAAGACTCAGCTTCCACTATATATTCAGCAAATCAATGACTTTCAGCAGCAACAGCGGCAAACAATCACCGCTGAGTTTATCGAACAGCAAAGCAATGACATTAGAACGCATATTCGAAGTATAGTGACGGAATTTTCACCGGATATATATGCATTGAGCCTGCAGCTATCGCCAAAACAAGATCAAACCTTCTTGAAAAACTTTAAGGCGAAACAACAAGAATATTATGACGAGCGACTCTCTTTAGAAGATAAAGAAGCGCGCGAATTTTATTCTGAGCGCGTGAAGAAAAGAGTCGAGCGTTGGCTAGGGGATATAACCCCTCAGCAAGATGCGATCATTAAAAATTGGGCAGAAGAGTGGGTGAATACTAATCAGGATTGGTATCAATACCAGCAGAATACTTATCAAGCGGTATCAGATTTGGTAGAGAGAAAAGCCGATTTACCCTTTGTACAAATGACGACCATGCAACTATTGCTCGACAACGCCTCTTATTATCCAGACACGCTTCCTGACAAACTTAAAAGCAACAATGAAATATCGGCTAAGTATTTGGTACAAATAGCCCAGTCGAGCAATGACACTCAATGGCAGCATTTCATGGATGAACTGGGCACACTTAAATCGACCTTGATTGATCTTCAAAAATAACCAACACCATCGCACCACGTATTGCATATTCATCATGCGCAGTGCGTAATGCTTAGTGTGTTTGGCTGTCGATTGTTATTACTGAATCATGACTGTTGAGTGTTGGTTTCTTCTCTCCACTGATCAGAGCCTACATTCGCCTTTGTCTCTCTAGCAGTTGTGATACCGCGGCTTTGCTGGTCTTTGATATTTTCTGCATCAAAGCGAAATCTGGTTTGGTAATACCGTGATGAGAGCCAAGCTCTTCCAACATCACTAGCCATAGTTTGGCTGTCATCTCTGAATCGGCTAAGGCTCGGTGAAAGGTTCCGTCGTTATCAATCTGTTTGTAGCGAACCAGATCACCGAGTTTATGCGTTGGTGCGTCTTGGATTAACCGACGTGCAATCAACATAGAGCAAGCGAACTGACCATCGTAGCCCTTGCGGATGAGGTCAAGCTCCGCATCAAGAAAGCGTTTATCGAATGAGGCATTGTGGGCGACCAGATGGCTACCTTGGATGAAATCCGCAAACTCTTCCATCACCACCTCACAAGACGGCGCTTGTCTAAGCATGTTATTGGTGATGCCTGTATAGCCTTCAATAAAACCGCTGACTCGAAAGCCGGGGTTCATCAACTGTTGAAACGTATCGACGACTTCGCCGTTTACCAACTTAACCGCACCAATTTCAATCGCGCGGTCGCCCATGTTAGGAGACAGGCCTGTTGTTTCAAAGTCGAGTACGATAACCGAGTGGGCTGAAGATGATGGCATAATGGTTCCTGGTGAAAATGGTTTAACGACGATGTTATTTGATGACAAGCTCGGTATAACCTGTCGACTCGTCATGTTCGCGGGTAAACGCGAGCTCTGGATAAGTGTGTAGGATAAGTTCAGCCGTTGTCGCGACGAACGTGCCCTCAAGCAGATGGCCGCCGATGACTTTTCCTTGCGCGTCAGCCACCGAGATGTGGATGTGCTGGTGGTTGGGTGTCAGAGTCCCCATTACAGAAACAATCTCAAATGGCGCGTCAATTCTTAGAGTCTTTTCAGCGTTGGCGAGGCGAAGATTGATGGTAGAGACACAACCGACACAAGAGGCAATTGAGCCCGCTGATATTTGGTGCTGATTAACTAACTCTTGAATCGACAGTTTGAGGTCTTGGCCTTTGGTCAGCCTGATTGCTATTGGCGTGATCATAGTGCTTCCTTAACTTAACGCTAGAAGGAAAACAAAAGCGAAGCCTAATGACTTCGCCTCGTTACTGCATGTGTTACTGCTGTTGCTCTCTTTTATGTTTTGGCACGAAGTTCAAAACAGAAATTGGCACAGGTTTACGCGGTTCAAACCCTTCAATTACGCGGCGCTCAATCAAATGACCGAGGCGCTTTTCAATGATGCATAGGTTTTTGAAATCATCTTTTGATAAGAATGAGATCGCTTCACCCGAAGCATCAGCACGACCAGTACGACCGATACGGTGAACATAATCATCCGCAGGGAACGGCAGGTCGTAGTTCACTACGCGAGTCAGGTTATCAATATCGATACCACGGGCAGCTACGCCTGTTGCTACTAGGAACTTCACGTTACCTTTCTTAAAGTCAGCCAGTACTTTCTCACGAATCGCTTGGCTGCGACCACTATGGAAAGATTCCGCGTGAATACCACGCTTTTCTAGTTGAGAGACCAGCTTAGCAGCGCCGTGTTTGGTTTCGATAAAGATAAGCGCTTGTTCCCAAGCACCTTCTTGGATCATGTGGCTTAATAGTGCCGATTTACGGTCTTTGTCTACTGTTACCAGCCACTGCTCGATGTTAGCTTTTGACGCTGAATGCTTGGCAATCGAGATCTCGTCCGCTTCTTGAACTGCACTCTTAGCCAGGTCTCTAACTGGGTTTGATAGGGTTGCCGAAAACAGCAAGTTTTGTACGTCTTGAGGTAGACGCGCAATGATCTTGTTGATGTCTTCAATGAAGCCCATGTCTAGCATGCGGTCAGCTTCATCAAGAACCAGAACTTCTACTTCTTCAAAGTACACTGCTTTTTGACCGTACATGTCGATCAGACGGCCTGGTGTCGCAACCAAGATATCAACACCTTCGATCAGGCGCTCTTTTTGGTGCTTGTATTCAACACCACCGTACATTGCCAATGAGGTCAGGTTCAGGTGCTTCGCATACTTTTTGATGTTGCGATCAACCTGAACGGCTAGCTCACGAGTTGGCGCTAAAATCACAGCACGAATGCGTTTTTTACGCTGAGTCGTCCCTTTGCTCAACATCTCCAAAATCGGCAGAACGAAGCTCGCGGTTTTACCCGTACCCGTTTGCGCTGCAGCGATAAGATTACGACCTGAAAGAACAATAGGGATCGCTTTTTCTTGGATGGATGTCGGTTTATCGTAGCCGAGTTCATTAACGGCTTTAACAATTGGGGAGCTTAATCCAAGTTTGGAAAATGGCATAAGGGTCTCAGTTAGGTTGGGCTGTATAAGCGGTGGTTTGAAACGTTCATCTAGATAAAGTCTATGACGACGCGGGGCATTCTACCACGTTGCTTGACTACTGCTAGTTTTATGGCGGCTTTAGTTAGATAATGCCAGCTCAATTGCTTAATCAAACCGCTCAACTAAGTGACAGGGAAGTATGGAAATCACCACCAACGAACGCGACGCCGTTTATAAGACCATTTTTTCACGCCGAGATGTTCGAGGCCAATTCCTACCAGACCCGATATCTGAAGAGGTGCTCAGGCGAGTGCTCACCGCAGCTCACCATGCACCAAGTGTCGGTTTCATGCAGCCATGGGACTTTATCGTGGTGCGAGATGCGGAAACCAAACAGAAGATAAAGCGTGGCTTTGATCAAGCTCATGCAGAGTCGGCAGAGATGTTTAGCGATGAAAGGCAAGCGCTCTATAAAAGATTGAAGCTAGAGGGTATTGTTGAGTCGCCAATTGGTATCTGCGTGACTTGCGACAGAAACCGAACTGGTCCGGTAGTTCTCGGTAGAACAATCAAGCAAGAGATGGACTTGTACAGTACTGTATGTGCGGTTCAAAACCTATGGTTGGCTGCAAGGGCAGAAAACCTAGGGTTAGGATGGGTGAGTATTATTCATGACTCTGCGTTGAGAGAGGCTCTGGAGATCCCAGAAGAGATCGATATCGTTGCTTACCTTTGTCTTGGTCATGTCGAGCACTTTAAGGATAAGCCTGAGTTAGAAACTTTGGGGTGGCTGCCACGACGTGACGTCCACTCGGTAATTCATGAAGGAAAGTGGAACCCTGAACAGGTCGAGCCCGCTCAGTCTGATAAATAGAACGAATAAAAAAGGGCTCTTAGAGCCCTTTTTTAATCAAGTTTCGGTGTCAGGCAGTTACTCTGCTGCTTGACCAGTCATTGATAGTGCTAGCGCTTCTGCGGCCTTGATACCATCAATACCCGCTGACAAGATACCACCTGCGTAACCAGCACCTTCACCTGCAGGGTAGAAGCCTTTCAGGTTGATGCTTTGGTAATCTTTACCGCGCTTGATGCAAACAGGAGAAGACGTACGAGTCTCAACACCTGTTAGTAGGCCATCTGCACTAGCAAAGCCTTTGATCTTCTTATCGAACGCTGGGATAGCTTCACGAATTGCTTCGATAGCGAAGTCAGGTAGCGCTTTAGAGATATCGGTTAGGTGGATACCCGGTGTGAATGATGGTTGGACATCACCTAGCTCGCTTGGATCGCGACCTTTCAAGAAGTCACCAATCTTCTGCGCTGGTGCATCGTAGTTTTCGCCACCTAGCACGTATGCGCCTGTTTCCAATTCGCGTTGGAAGCGGATACCTGCCAGTGGGTCACCTGGGTAATCGCGTTCAGGGTCAATGCCAACAACGATTGCACTGTTCGCATTACGCTCGGCACGCGAGTATTGGCTCATGCCGTTAGTTACCACGCGGCCTTCTTCAGAAGTCGCAGCAACAACAGTACCGCCAGGACACATACAGAAGCTGTAAACGGTACGGCCATTCTTACAGTGGTGAACCAGTTTGTAGTCCGCAGCCCCAAGGATTGGGTTGCCAGCATTTGGACCGAAACGCGCTTCATCAATCATTGATTGTTTGTGTTCAATACGGAAACCAACAGAGAATGGCTTCGCTTCCATGTAAACACCGCGTTCGTGCAGCATTTCAAATGTATCACGAGCACTGTGTCCTACCGCTAGGATAACGTGGCGAGATTTGATCTCTTCGCCGTTAGATAGGGTCAGGCCTGTGATTTGACCATCTTCCATGTGGATGTCGTCAACACGAGTGCTGAAGCGAATTTCGCCACCAAGCTCGATGATTTTCGCACGCATTTTTTCGATCATGGTAACCAGTTTAAAGGTACCGATGTGCGGCTTACTTACGTATAGGATTTCTTCAGGTGCACCTGCCGCAACAAACTCTTCGATAACTTTACGACCGTAGTGTTTTGGATCTTTTACTTGGCTGTATAGCTTACCGTCAGAGAATGTACCCGCGCCGCCTTCACCAAACTGTACGTTTGATTCTGTGTTCAGAGTACGTTTACGCCAGAAACCGAAGGTATCTTTAGTACGTTCACGAACTTCTTTACCACGCTCAACAACGATAGGCTTGAAGCCGCTTTGCGCTAGGATAAGCGCAGAGAAAAGACCACAAGGGCCGAAACCGATAACAACAGGGCGCTCAGTTAGGTTTTCAGGTGCTTGTGCAACAAACTTGTAAGCCATGTCTGGCGTTACTTTCACGTGAGGGTCGCTCACGAACTCTTCGAGTAGGGCTTCTTCGTTTTCTACAGCGACATCGAGAGTGTAGATAAGAAGGATCTTTGTTTTCTTACGAGCATCGTAGCCACGTTTAAAGATATTAAAAGAGATAACCTGATCAGCCGTGATACCCAGTTTCGCTTCAATTGCGTCTTGGATTTCGTGCTCTTCATGGTCGAGTGGAAGTTTAATTTCGGTTAAACGTATCATGTATAGATGTCTCGTTTTATAGGTGTCTTAGCTAGGCACTGCGGATCTCATCATAGTCGCTGAGGGAGTGCTTCGCTCACAATGGCGCGCATTTTACGAGAAATTGAATTCTCTGTCATACTAAATTGAAAACAGAAGCGAATTTGCGACGATATTACGCCGAGATGATATTGAATTTTGTCTTGGGACGAGTATTATCCCCATTCTTTAATTTTTGACTAACTTAAGAGCAGAGCATCATGGCATTTGTCGTAGGCGATAACTGTATCCAATGTAAATACACTGACTGTGTGGCCGTTTGTCCCGCAGACGCATTTCATGAAGGCCCGAACTTCATGGTAATCAACCCGATTGAGTGTATTGATTGTGGCCTGTGTGTACCTGAATGTGATGCCCAAGCCATCTACCAAGAAGATGAAGTGCCGGAAGATCAACAGATCTACATTGAGTTGAATGCCGAGTTAGCAGAGTTATGGCCGGTTCAGACGGAAGTTAGGCCTGCAATGGATGAAGCTGAAAAGTGGAATGGCGTGCCAGATAAGCTAGGTATGTTAGAGAAATAGAAAACTGAATGATTTAGAGGGTTGGTATGAAAATGCCAACCCTTTTTACTATCTCATGATACGAGATACGAGATACGAGATACGAGATACGAGATACGAGATTGATGTGATCGTCGTTGAGTTAAATTAACTGTGCTGACGACGCATGTTGTCGAGGATGATCCCTGTTGCCATCGCGACATTCAAAGACTCTGCTCCGCCAAAGGCTGGAATAGTGATCTTATCGGTCACAAACTTAGCTGCATGCTCACGAATGCCGTGAGATTCGCTACCCATCAACAGAATGCTATTAGCCGCAAATTCAGTGCGGTGAACACTCTCACCTTCAAGGAATGCGCCGTAAACAGGCAGGTTCGCTTGCTCTAGGTAGCTTGGTAGGTCTGTTTGGCTCACTTGCACTCGTCCAAAGCTGCCCATGGTTGCGCTGATGGTTTTCGGGTTGTAAGGATCCGCACAATCGCTGCTCGCAATAATGTGTTTGATGCCATACCAGTCTGCCACGCGAATAATCGTTCCTAGGTTACCCGGATCGGATACACCATCGAGTGCAATCATCAGCCCACTTGCTTTAGGTAGTTCAAACGATGGGATCTCAACCACAGCGATAGCGGCATTGTTGCTAACCAGTGTGCTAGCTTTGGTCAGATCATCTAAAGATGCTTCAACACAATCAAACCCTTTCAGTGCTGCTTGGTTGTGAGCCAAAAAGTCCGCAGTCGCAAACACATTCTTCACAACAAGATCGCTATCCATAAGCTCAAGTACGTTTTTTTCACCTTGAACAAGGAATAGACCGTGTGCTTTACGTTGTTTCTTTTGACCTAAAGCGCGAAGGAGTTTTAATTGGTTTTTTGAAATCATGTTTTTATCCTAGATATAAGCCCGCGCATTATAGAGCAAAGGTTAGGGAACACAAAGAGCAGAGCTGATTGCATGCCATATAAAATCATAAAGCGCACCTTTCGATGCGCTTTTGGTTTCAGTTTAGCCTTGTTATCACCACATAAGGTGGCGCGACCGCGAATTAATACGGTACTGGGTAGCGTCTGAACACGGTATTGATGTCAGTTAGGATCTCTTCTGACAAAGGTTTGCTGAATGCTGCGACATTTTCTTTCAGCTGATCTAGATTGGTTGCACCGATAATCGTCGATGTAACACCATCAACTTGGTTACACCATGCTAGAGCAAGTTGACTTGGAGTGAAGCCGTGTGTCTTTGCTACCTCGACGTACTCTTTGACTGCTGAGTTGGCTGTTTCGGTGTCACGGAATATGCCTTTGCGCTGCATGTAGGTCCAACGGCTTCCCGCAGGGCGTGCACCATCAATATACTTGCCGCTTAGCATACCAGCTGCCAACGGTGACCATGGTAGGTAGGCAACGTCTTCATGAACGCAGTTTTCAATCAAGTATGGCCAATCTTTGGCGTGCAGTAGGCTGAACTCATTTTGAATCGACACCATACGTGGCAGGTCGTGCTTATCACTCAGCTTAAGGTAAGTATTGATACCCCAAGTGGTGTCGTCGGATAGACCGCAGTGGCGAATCTTACCGGCTTTAATGCAGCTCGCCAGCGCTTGAAGAATCTCAAGCATCTGGTTCTCGTGTGCTTGACGATCGATATCGCTGAATGAAATGTGACCCGGGAAGTGCTTACTGAAGTGTGGCGTAGTGCGATTTGGCCAGTGCAACTGGTAAAGGTCGATATAGTCCGTGTTTAGGCGCTTTAAAGATGCATCAACGGCGGCGATAACTGCTTCACCCGTAATTGGACCGCCACCACGAACCCAAGGTAGGCCTGCGCCAGCAATCTTAGTCGCAATGATAAGTTCACTGCGGCGCTGTGGGTTGCGTGATAACCAGTCGCCAATAATCTCTTCTGTTTTGCCGTAAGTCTCTGGAGAAGGCGGAACCGCGTACATTTCAGCGGTATCAATGAAGTTGATCCCTTGGCTAAGGGCGTACTCGATCTGTTGGTCGGCTTGCTGTTGAGTATTTTGCAGGCCCCATGTCATGCTCCCAAGGCAGATACGAGAAACAGGAATTTGGCTGCTTCCTAACTTTGAATATTCCATTTGTTACTGGATTCCTATTGTTATACGTCCACCGCAGATGAGAGTTTTGCAAAGAGTTAAAACGCGAGTGGCGTGAGTTGGAATACAAATTAGTAACATAAAAATGCACACATCGGTACGGTTTTTAACGTGAAGTAAAGTGATTTGACGACAGGTTGACAGGGTGATCTAGAGCGCACCTAAATCGAGGAAATAGTGTGCAGTGAAGAAAGGGAGCGTGAGCAGTTTCCGAGATGGGGAAAACGGATGAGTTTGAAGAACATGAAAAACGAACGCCCTACATCAAGGGAAGTAGGGCGCGATACGGCTCTAAGTGAATGATTGCGTTGGACGAGCATTACTCGTCAGCCGTCATACCACCTTGCTGTTGAACCTGTCTTAAAGCTTCCTGTCTTTGAGATTCTTTGTCCGTCGATGCCGTTGTAACCTGATCCTCAGTCGCTTGAGGAGCAAAAACATAGTACTTATTGATAGTCATAATCGAACCCTCATGTAACGTATGACATAGTTTGCTCGAAGGATAAACTGTGATCATCATCCATTTTGTTCTTTTTTTAGGCTGAGAGCGGAGGGCGTAGAATGCGAACAAAACGACCGTTTATCATCCTCTTGCAATAAGTAACTGACGAAACCCTCTAATTTCAAGTATAGGAAGCCTCAATCATTTCGCAGAAAAATGATTTAGAGCAAATTGCTCATCATTGAGGGGCGTAAGATGAGCGTTCACACATCAACACCTACAAGACTACCTTTCTCAAATCTTAGTCTATTAGAATCATAATTATGTTGATGAATCAGTTAGTTAAATCCATGGTGAGAACAAGTTATGGAACAGTTAGTTGAACGTTTTCTTAAGTACGTTACCTTTGATACTCAATCTAATCCTTCGAATTCACAGTGCCCAAGTTCACCCGGGCAAATACCCTTTGCCGAAGTACTAAAAGAAGAGCTGATCTCGTTAGGGCTGAGCGATGTTAGCCTAGATAGCAATGGTTACTTGATGGCAAAACTGCCGTCGAATGTCGATTATCCAGTACCTGCGATTGGCTTTGTGGCGCACATGGACACCGCTCCTGATGCATCAGGAGCTAATGTAAAACCTCAAGTTATTCGTGATTACCAAGGTGGTGTCGTTGAGTTGGGAACCAGCGGCGAGTGCCTCGATCCTAACCAATACCCAGACCTGACCACACTGCATGGCCATGACCTTATTACTACCGATGGCACAACTCTGTTAGGCGCGGACAACAAAGCGGGTATTGCTGAGATTATTTCTGCGATCGCATTCCTTAAAGCCAACCCAGAGCTGAAACACGGTGATATTTGTATCGGCTTTACGCCTGATGAAGAGATCGGTCGTGGTGCTGACCTGTTCAACGTTGAAAAGTTTGGGGCAGAGTGGGCTTACACCATTGATGGTGGCCCTGTTGGTGAATTGGAGTTTGAAAACTTTAATGCATCAAGTGCAGATGTTATCTGTCATGGTGTCAACGTTCACCCTGGTACTGCCAAGGGCAAAATGGTCAATTCGATGAACATCGCAGCTCAATTCCAACTCATGATGCCAGCAGGAGAGACGCCAGAATGCACCGAAGGTTATGAAGGTTTCTATCACCTTAAATCTGCAGAGATGGGCGTGGCTCGTTCAGAACTGGGTTATATCATCCGTGACTTCGAACGAGAAGGCGTAGAGCATCGTAAAGTCTTCATGCAGCAAAAAGTGGATGAGCTAAACAGCCGTTTAGAGAAAGGCAGTGTCGAGTTAGTGTTAACCGACAGCTATTTCAATATGAAAGAGATGGTCGAACCGCATCAACACATTATTGAGTTAGCGAAGCAGGCGATGATCACTTGTGACGTAGAGCCGATGATCAAGCCAATTCGTGGCGGTACCGATGGCGCACGTCTCTCTTTCATGGGGCTACCTTGTCCAAATATTTTCACTGGCGGCTACAACTTCCACGGTATCCATGAGTTCATTACGGTTCAGGGTATGGAGCTTGCTGTTAAGGTGATCGTAGAGCTATCACAAAGTACTGCGGCACATTATCAAAAATAAGATAACAATTAGTGCTATATCCCTTTGTATTTTAGAGAGTATTCATTAATACTTTCTAAAAGTGTAAGGGAGTAAGCGATGAAAAAATTGATACTACTTTGCACCCACCTTGCCGTGGGTGCTATTGGTTTTGGCCTTGGTGTTTATGCGTTGCCTATTTTGATAGAGCCTGAATCCCCGTCGGTGAACTCCGTGCAAGCCATTACCCAGCAAGCGGTATTGAGTGGGGAGTTTACCAAAGACCGTCAAGACAGTGATTTCCTTCATTGGGGGGAAGGGGTGGTTTCGATCACGGAAGACGCGATTGCTTTTGAAGGTGAGTTGGCTCCGGGTCCAGACTATAAACTCTATTTGTCGCCCACTTATGTTGAAACCGAAGCTGCTTTCAATGAACTAAAGCCGACGATGCTTAAAGTGGGGGATGTGAAAACGTTTGATCGCTTTATGCTGAGTTTGCCACAAGGGACAGATCTCACTCCGTATAATACGGTTGTGATTTGGTGTGAAACTTTTGGTGAGTTTATTACTTCTGCAAAGATTAAATGATAGCCTAGAGACAGCCGTTTCTAACTAATGAAAACGCTCAATGATTGGGCGTTTTTTTGTAGGTTAAGTCATCATCATTCCAAAGGAAGTAATAATGGAAAAAATGTGGCAAGTGATTGATTTCTTGTTGGCAAACAAAGGCCTGTTTAGTGCGTTAATCATCGCTGTAATTTTAATCATCCGCCGAATGACCTTATCTCAAATTCGTGGTGACGTTGCCTTTCTCTCTGAGAAGCAGCGCAACTGGATGTCTCGCACCAAGAATGGCACCTTCGCCATTATCGTGATAACTCTCTTTATTCTCTGGCAGTCAGAAATTAGCGAATTTGCGCTGTCATTGACGGCGATTGCGGTCGCGATTGTGGTTGCATCGAAAGAGATCATCCTCTGTTTCACCGGTTCAATACAAAGAGCCAGCTCTCGTTCGTTTCGCATTGGTGATTGGATTGAGGTGGGCAAGATCAGTGGTGAAGTGATTGAGCACAACATGATGGCGACGGTCATTCAAGAGATTGACCTCTACCATGGGCAATATCACTACACTGGTAAAACAGCGACGCTGCCTAACAGCATGTTTTTTACTTATCCGGTAAAAAATCTCAACTTCATGAATCGCTACGTTTACCATGACTTCTCAATCGTGGTGAGAGACTTCGTTAACCTGTACCCGTTGATCCCGGGGTTAATCAAACAAATTGAAGCACACAGTGAAGAGTTTATTGAAGTCGCTCGTCGATACAATGCGGTCATTGAGCGCCATGCCGGTGTTGATCTTCCGGGTTCAGAACCTCATGTTCATGTGACCAGTGGAGCAACTGGAGAACAAATCGTGCACTTCATGATTTTCTGTCCAACGGAGCAGGCATCGCATTTAGAACAAGAGATTCGTCGCGACTTTATGGAAATCTATACTCAAGCGTTCCCTGAGAAAGAGTAATTTTGGCTTCCTGCTGATTGAATAACAAAAAGCCGATGACAGCGAAACTGTTATCGGCTTTTTTAGTATTAAAGCGTTATTTGAATAAGCTTGTCAGATTCTTGGTTAATCGAGTTCTTCTACTGGTAACCAATCAACTTGTACGCCTGCTTGTTCGAACATGTCTTGGCTGACTTTGATTTTGTCGCCCCAACGAGACAGAAAATCTTCACTTTGTGCTGGGCAGTGAACAGCAGAAATACCGGTTTGAATGATCTTCGCTGCGCAATTCGGGCACGGGAAGTGTGTCACCCAGATCTCACAACCATCCAGATCTCGCTTAGCAAAAAGAATCGCATTCTCTTCTGCGTGCAATGTTTTCAGATACTTCATCTCGCGATCATCGGTGTCAGCGCTGTCAGATACGCCATGTGGGTACCCGTTGAAGCCAACAGAAACGATGCGGTTGTGCTTGGTAATTACAGCACCTACTTGAGTTGAAGGGTCCTTGCTCCATGAGCCGACCAACTCTGCCATTTGGTAAAAACGCTTAGCCCATTTTGAAATCATGTACATTACCTTAACGATGTATAAGACATATTTTAGATCTGAAGAGTCATCATGTTAGACAATATCCCTGAAGACTAAAAGCCTAAGTCTAAGATTTCCTGTAAAAATGTAACATATTTGTAAGTCATTTATGTGCATCTAGTTTCCATTTACATGCTGAAACATTTTGATGGGTAATAATTGATATTCCTCGGACAATCGTCGCAATTGTGTTACGTAAATTTTTATACTGTTCTATTTTTAACTAGCGACGGTATACCAATGCGTAAAAAGCTACTCCTGACCGCTCTGGCCAGCTCTATGATCCTTGTTGGCTGTGGGCAAGATGCCCAAAACGCCAAACAAGCGCCTTTACCTCTCGTAGCAGTACAGGATGTGAATGTTATTCCTCATCAACAAAGTAAGTCTTATATTGGACGTATTGAAGCTGTAGAAGACACAGCTATTACGGCTCAGGTATCTGGCTACCTGCAAAACCGTCACTTCAAAGAAGGACAAATGGTTGAGAAAGGCCAACTGCTTTACACCATTGAGCCTTCTTCTTTTGAAGCGCAAGTTGCGAGTGCCAAAGCGTCGGTAGCACAAGCAAATGCTAACCTTAAAAAAGCGGAACTCGATTTCAATCGTGGTAAGAACCTACTTCCAAAAGGCAGTATTTCTCAATCTGAGTTCGATGCTCTTACCGCTGCGCTACTTGGCGCTCAGGCACAACTAGAAGCAAATCAAGCTCAGTTAAACTCTGCCAACGTTCAACTTTCTCATACCCGTATTGAAGCGCCATTTTCTGGCCGTATCAGTGACAGCAAAGTGAGCACCGGTGATTTGGTTTCCCCTTCTTCTGGCGTGTTAACTACACTAGTGAGCCTAGACCCAGTTCATGCTGCATTTAGCATCAGTGAGCGTGAGCGTTTGGCACTAGGTATGGACCGTATTGAAGGCGATGGCAGCAGCGATACTGATCGTGTTGAGGTTCAGATCATTCTAGAAAATGGTGAGGCGTTTGAGCATCTAGGTAAGCTGGACTTCCTAGGCAATCGTATCAACCTAAACACGGGTACGATCGCGATGCGTGCGATTGCTGATAACCCAAACCAGCAGCTTCTGCCAGGTCAACACGTTCGCGTGAACCTGCGTGACAAACAAGAGATCGACGTTGTGACTATTCCTCGTCGTGCTGTTCAAACTGACCTTGAAGGTGACTTTGTGATGGTGCTTGTGGAAGGGGAGGGCGCGCCAGTAGCAGAGCGTCGTAACATCGATATGGGTCGTCAGGTTGAAGGCGGTGTGATTGTGCACTCGGGTCTTGAAAAAGACGATGCGATCATTACACAGGGCCTACAGCGCGTAAGAAATGGAATGTCAGTGCGTATTCAGCCTTCAGCTTCTGAGAAAGCAGAGTAAGGGGCACAAGTATGCTAAGTCGTTTCTTTATTCAAAGGCCTAAGTTTGCCCTTGTTATCTCGATTATTCTGACACTGGCGGGGGCTATCTCTTTGGCTATCCTGCCAGTTGCAGAGTACCCAAAAATCAGCCCACCATCGGTGAGTGTTTCTGCATTCTACACAGGTGCAAGTGCTGAGGTTGTGGAACAGGCGATAGCCGACCCCATAGAAACCTCGGTCAACGGTGTAGAAGACATGATCTACATGTCATCAAAGAGTGCGAATGATGGTTCATACAACCTTAACGTGACCTTTGATGTAGGTACTGATCCAGACATGGCTCAGGTTAACGTACAAAACCGTGTAGCACAGATCGAATCTAAGCTTCCTCAAGAAGTAAGAATGGTCGGTGTGACGGTGAAAAAGCGTTCCCCAGACCTTTTGATGGTACTGAACTTCTACTCACCAGACGGTAAGTACGATGACCAGTTCCTGATCAACTACGTTAACCTCAACATTAAAGACCAACTGGCTCGTGTAAGCGGTATCAGTGAAGTTAACGTGTTAGGTGGTGGCGAATACGCGATGCGTGTTTGGTTAGACCCTGAAAAAATGGCTAACCTAAACCTGACCACAACCGATGTATATGCGGCTTTGGCCGAGCAGAACGTTCAGGTTGCTGCAGGTCGTATCGGTGCAGCACCTTACAGCAACCCTCAAGAAGTTCAGTTCAACTTGGTGACCAAAGGCCGCCTAGAGACTGCGGACGAGTTTGAGAATGTGGTACTGCGCGCAAGCCAAGACGGTTCAACGGTTTACCTTAAAGATGTGGCTCGTGTTGAGCTAGGTAAGAAGTTCTACGATGGTAACGGTAAGTACCGTGGCCAAGACGCTTCTATCGTCACCTTGTCACTGCAATCTGACGCGAACGCGCTAGAGAGTGGTAAAGCAGTAATGGCGATGCTTGAGAACCTTAGCCATAACTTCCCTGAAGGGGTGGCCTATGAGACGAGCTACGACACCACAGTGTTCGTTGCCGAGTCGATCAAGGGCGTAGTAAAAACCCTAATTGAAGCTATCTTGTTGGTAATCGCAGTAACTTACCTGTTCTTGGGCAGTGCGCGTGCCACCTTGATCCCTGTTGTGGCTATTCCGGTATCCTTGATTGGTACCTTTGCCGTAATGCAGATGACTGGCTTTACTATCAACACGGTAACCCTGTTTGGTTTGATCCTCGCGATTGGTATCGTGGTGGATGATGCAATTCTGGTTATTGAGAACGTTGATACCACTATGGCCAAAGATCCAACTATCTCTCCTCGTAAAGCAACACTGATTGCGATGAAAGAGGTAACTGGACCAATCATCACCTCTACCTTAGTATTGCTTGCGGTATTTATTCCTGTAGCCATGCTTCCGGGTATCACCGGCATTATGTATCGCCAGTTCGCACTGACTATTTGTATCGCGGTTGTGATTTCGTCTATCAACGCACTAACGCTATCTCCTGCATTGTGTTCTCTGGTTCTCAAACAGGGCGGTGGTAACACTGCGCGCTGGTACCAAGCATTCAACCGTGGTTTAGAAAGTGTAACTAAGAAGTACGGTCAAGTGGCAGGCTTCCTTGTTAAGAAAGGTGTGCTGCTATTTACGTTCTTCGTGGTGGCATTGGCAGCGGTAACTTACTTCTCGAAGACAACATCAACGGCGTTTGTTCCTCAGGAAGATAAAGGTATCTTGCTGGTGAACGTCCAGCTTCCTGATGCTGCTTCTTTGTCTCGTACTGAAGAAGTGACTGAGCATTTGCTGGAAATGGTTGAGCAAGAGCCAGGTGTTGATGGTGTAACGCTAGTAAATGGTTATGCCTTCATGACAGGTGCATCAGCATCAAATGGTGCGTCGCTGTTTATCAAACTGCACGATTGGGATATGCGTAATGCACTTGATGGAGAGCATTCAGCACAAGCGATTTCTCAGCGAATTAACGGTCGTGCTGCGATGGAGCTACCACAAGCGGTAGTATTCGCGATGGGACCTCCGGCAGTTCCGGGTATGGGCGCAGCGTCTGGCTTTGAGTTTGTACTAGAAGATACCTTGGGTCGTAGCCGAAGCGATCTTGCGATGGTAATGGATGATGTGATTCAGAAAGCGAATCAACAGCCAGAGATCGCTCGTACCTTTAGTACATTCCGTGCCAACGTACCTCACTACTACGTAGACATTGACCGTGAAAAAGCGCAACAACTAGGTATTCCTCTGTCTGAAATCTTCCAGACGCTACAAGGCAACCTAGGTTCGCTATACGTGAATGACTTCACCATGTTTGGTAAAAACTTCCGTGTAACAATGCAAGCGGATAGTGATCACCGAAGCAGCATGGATGACCTTCAACGCTTCCACGTACGTTCTTCGTCGGGTGAAATGATCCCACTGAGTACGCTTGTGACGCACGAACAGATCTTTGAGCCGGACGTAGCATGGCGTTACAACATGTACCGTAGTGCGGTTATTCAAGGTCAGCCAGCTCCGGGTTACTCAAGTGGTGATGCGATTGCTGCGATGGAACGTGTCGCTGCTGAAGTTCTGCCACAAGGCTACCAATACGAATGGACGGGTATGGCATACCAAGAAGTGCTAGCGGGTAACCAAGCTATCTTTGCGTTCGCATTGGCATTGATCTTCATTTACCTGTTCATGGTTGCTCAGTACGAGAGTTGGACGATACCTGTCGCCATCATACTCGTTGTACCGGTGGCGACCTTGGGCTCCTTCTTGGCGCTCAACCTAACGGGGACACCGTTGAACTTGTATGCGCAGATAGGTCTGGTTCTGCTCATAGCGCTCGCCGCGAAGAACGCAATCTTGATTGTGGAATTCGCGAAAGTAGAGCGTGAAGAGAAAGATGCGCCTATCGATGATGCAGCAGTGAAGGGTGGTACTCTACGTTTCCGCGCGGTAAACATGACATCTTGGTCGTTTATCTTGGGTATCTTCCCGTTGATCTTCGCTGCAGGTGCGGGTCACGTAAGTCAAAACTCACTGGGTATCTCGCTGATTGGTGGCCTGTTATGTGTGTTGTTGGCAGGTACGTTCCTCATCCCTGGCTTCTACGCCTTCGTTCAGCGCAAGCGTGAGAAAGCACATGGTGGAAATACCAAACTTATTCCTCTCGACGATGAATAACGCAGTTTAAGATTAACCACATGAAACAAAAGGCTTAGCATTTGCTAGGCCTTTTTTATATCTAAACAGAATATAAACCCTCTCTTATATGCCAATTCTCTAAATATATCACTGAGTTTATACTCTAAACTTGTTCTTCTAATAAAATAGTGTTTTTTATATAAGTATTTGTTTTGTAATTAAATAGTGACTTTCAGTGAACGTGTGTATGCTCGAAAAAGTTTGCACAATATTGTGAAGTGTTTCAAAATTAGCGGGTTAAGTTGAATTTTTTGTGCATTGAGGTTCTTATGAAGGTCATTGATTTATTTAAACACCGTAGTGATAGTGTTTCGTCACAGCACTCAGAGTTTATGCAATGGATGTCTCCAACTCTAAGAGAGTATTGGGGCGACTTTCTGAACCGCACGCAAAACAGCCACTTCTTTGCTTGGGTGCGTGATCATCACCAACCAGCAGTTAATGAAGATGCACCAGTTAAGCCGGTAGAGGTCACGCCAGTAGAGAAGCCGATCGAGCTTAAGCCTGCAGCACAAGCGGTTTATGATGAGCTATCTGCGCAAATTGGTGAAGTGATCCACACGGGTGACTGGATCCATGTAGGCCAAGAACGCATCAACCAGTTTGGCGAAGTGACAGAAGATATGCAGTGGATTCACACGAACCCTGAAAAAGCAGAATCTGATTCACCGTTCAAGACGACTATTGCACACGGCTTCTTGACTCTTTCTCTGCTTCCGCGTCTAACAGACAGCGTCGATCCAGATAAGTCTCAATTCCCGACCGCCAAAATGGTGGTGAACATTGGTTTAAACCAAGTGCGTTTCCCATACCCTGTGAAATCAGGCAACAATGTACGCGCAAAAAGCACATTAACTAAAGTGACACCTATCCGCAAAGGTCTTGAGATTGAGCGCGAGATTCGCGTAGAGATTGAAGGCGTAAGACGCCCGGGTGCTGTGGTTGTTTCAGTTATTCAACTGCACTTCTAAACCAGAATTGGTTTTACAAGAACAAAAAAAGAGAGAGCTTAGGCTCTCTCTTTTCGTTTTTGGTGAGTATTATTTTACTCGCGTGTAACCGTATTCTTCGATTAAGTCTTGACCCTGTTTCGAAGTCACAAACTTAACAAAGTCTTTGCCTTCATCAGAGAATGACTCTTTCTTGTATAGGATTAAGAATGGTCGAGCAAGTTCATAGCTGTGGTTCGAAATGTTTTTCGATGTTGGTTCAACACCCTCGAATGTGATGGCTTTGATTGAGCGATCGATAGAGCCAACAGAAACGAAACCAATGGCATGTGGGTTATGGTTAACAATGGTTTTCACCATGCTGTTGCTGTTTACCACAAGGTTGTTTGGATTGATGTCTGAAACCTGACGGTCGTTGATGATCTTGGTCAGCCCCATCAAGCTTTCGAAACTATAACGAGAACCTGAAGACGCCTCACGAGTCACAACCGCGATAGGCTGGTCAGCACCGCCAATTTCTTTCCAGTTCGTTACCTTACCTTTGTAGATATTGAACAACTGCTCACGAGTAATGTTTGAGATAGCATTTGAACGGTTGATAACAACAGCCAAGCCGTCATAAGCGATTGGCTTAACTGCAAGGTCATCTGTCTGCTCTTGGTCGGTCAAGTTACGTGAGCTCATACCGATGTCAGAAACACCTTTGTTCACCATCGTGATACCGGCCGTTGAACCAATACCTTGAACTGCAATGTAGTTGTCTGGGTGTGTCTTATTGTACTCTTCGGCTAAGACGTCCATAACACGAGCGACAGAGGTCGAGCCTGAAATCGTGGTTTCTTGCGCGAAAACGGTTTGAGAAGACAAAGCTAGGGATAAAAGAGAGGCAAGAGCGACTCGTAACATATACAACTCCTATTAGATTACATTTGCCGCATATCATAGGTAGTAAATATGACATTTTTGTGAAACTTCATAGGGTTGAATTATGTCAATAAAACTGGCATTTCATAAACGCCTGCTCACATTTTACAAAGTCGGGTTCGCTAAACGGTAAGTTCAGATCTAAGCTCTTAAGAGCGGTGATAGCCAGTTCAATGAGTGTTAAGGAGGGCGTGGATGTCGGTAATACAGATTGAGCTTAGTCGACTTCTACACGGTGCTGAAAAGCTATGCACATCACGCAATCAAAGCTTACCTGTTGAGTTAGGTAAGTCGCTCTTTGAAGAGTGTGAAGGTGGCGTGATCTTCTCCAAAGCTCATTATCTTCTGGATTCGTCGCACAGTGATTATACCGATGATGTCGCACGTGTGGTGTTTAATCAAAGCGAGGCGACTTGGCTGGTGGAGGTTCCGTTAGAAGAAGTGTCACAGGGCGATGTGATACAGTGGGGGCCATATCCCTACTTATCTCGCTCAAAAGACCTAGATTTAATCCTCCATGAAATAGAAAAAGACCCAAAAACTTACTTCTGGGTCTAGGCGTCATTAGTGTGTCCTTCCTGAATCGCCTTACCTGGCTTAAATCCAATACCTCTATCTTGTCGCGTGACTTTGAGCGATCAGAGAACGAAAATCTTTCGGTGTTTTTCCATGATAGGTTTTGAATGCGGTACTAAAGTGTGCGGCACTCTTAAAACCGGATTCGTAGGCTATCTGAGTAATCGACTTGTTAGAAGTTCTCAGTTGCGTTGCAGCATGAGCGATTCGCTTAATCTTGAGTAGATTCGAGAAGGACAAATCTTCGGCAGCTAGGCGGCGTTTTAACGTGGCCGGCGACATCCCCATGTAACTGGCTAACGTATCAAGAGAAATATTGTCTTCAATGTTTTGCTCGATGTAATTAATCACCTTCTGGGTCACGGTCAGCTTTGAAGCTCTACCAATCACAGCCAAAAGGGAAGGGTGCGCCTCAACCATCAGAGAGAGCAAGGCTAAACTCAATTGAGTGACTGCGTAGTCATTTTGAGTCGGCTCGCTGGCCAACGTTAGCAGCATCTCCTTGAGTTGGTATAGGTGAATATCCTCAGCATCAAACTTGATGTATCGCTCTGGAGGGCGTACAGATTCTAGGTCACCAAATTGATTGATAAATTTTTGAAAAATTGAGAGATCGAAGTCTAGGCAGATGGCGTTGAATTCGCCGTGTTCAGTGTTAACTGATATTTCTTGAACTTCGCCGGAGCTATAGAGCGCAAATTCACCAGCGTGGAGAGAGGCTTGAGAGCCATTGGGTAATGCAAAAGAGATACTGCCTTGGCGAACGATAAAAATGCCATTTCTTGAGGCTGGGTATCGCTCTCGTTTCCTGGGGATAAAGTTTCTAAACTGGGTGACGTTGATTGATGGCATACACACTTCTTTGACGTTCTGATTGCTCTAAATGCTTCCTCACTAAGTACAATATGCATAAAGTCACTTAGTGCTATTTAGAAATAATAGCTTGTTTTGTTGTTATTTTTGATGAGACGGCAATAAAAAAGGCGCTAATAATTAGCGCCTTTAGAAGAGTTATCAATAAGGATTAGCTCACTTGTTCGCTTGCTTCTTCCTCTTTGCTTGGTTGATCTGCAAAGATTTGAGTTGGCTTAGCGACTAAGCTGCGGTTTTCTTGGTTTACCTCAGAGAGAACGACTTCTAAAACGTCTCCCAATCTGTATACCATTTCTTTATCGATAGATACAGTACCCATATCACCATTGCACTCAATTCTTTCTTTGTTATCAAGAATGAGAGAGCCTGGGACGAATGCTGCTGCACCGTTCTCAAGCAGACGGATACGCATACCAGCGCGATTGATATCGAAGATTTCTGCTTGGAAGCGAGTCTCTTCTGCTGGTGCATTCGCAAGTGTGCGAGCGTATAACCAGTCGCCTACGTTGCGTTCTGCCATACCGTGGTGACGGCGATGCAGTGCTAGCTCTTCACCGACTGTTTCGTCAGGTGTTTGAATTGGAGCTTTGCCTAGAATGTGTGCTTTCAGCATGCGGTGGTTAATCATGTCACCGTACTTACGGATTGGTGATGTCCAAGTCGCGTAGATGTCTAGACCCATCGCATAGTGCGGTGCAGGCTCGTTACTGATTTCGCTGTACGCTTGGAACTTACGAATGCGATTGTCGTAGTAGTTGCTTTCAAGTGAACCTAACCAACGGCGCAGAGCTGCAAAACCCTCAAGAGAAGCGATCTGCTCTTCAGTGTATGGCGTTTCTGCTTGTGGGTTTACTAGTTCAAGCACGTCAGTCAGTTTGTCTGCTTTAAAACCTGCGTGGCAGTTGAATACACCTTGATTGAAGCTCTCTTTTAATACACGGCCAGCACAGATGTTTGCGCTGATCATTGCTTCTTCAACCAGCTTGTTTGCGCTGCGGCGCATGTCTGCGTGAATGGCAACTACGTCGTTATCTTCGCTTAGTTCAAAGCGGTAGTCAGGACGGTCTGGGAATACTACGGCATTTGCAGCGCGCCATGCTGAGCGAGCTTTAGCAAATTCATGCAGATCTGAAACGATGTTTGCAATCTCTTCGCTCGGTTGCCACCTCTCAGATGCGCCGGTTTCTAGCCAATCGGATACGTTGTCGTATGCTAGGCGAGCATGAGACTTAATGTTTGCCGCGAAGAACTTAATATCGTCGCCAATCACACCGTCTTTAGAGACAGTCACTGTACAGCAAAGCGCAGGGCGCTCTTCGTTCTCGATCAGTGAACATAGGTTGTCTGCTAAATCACGTGGCAGCATTGGAATGTTGCGGCCCGGTAGGTAAATCGTGAAGCCACGATCGCGTGCTACTTTGTCCATCTCATCATCTGGTGAGATGTAAGCTGTTGGGTCAGCAATAGCAATCGTCAGTTCGAAATCACCGTTCTCTTTTTTCTTCGCGTACAGAGCATCATCCATATCTTTGGTGCTTTCACCATCGATAGTTACGAAAGGTACGTGCGTCATGTCGATACGCTCTAAATCCGCATCGTCATTGATCTGCCAGTTATCGATGCCTTCAGGCTCGCTGTTCGGTAGATCGTTTTGAGCAAGCGTTACCCACCAAGGTGCGATTTTGTCGTCCGCATCGGTGATCTTTTCAGAGATCTGCGCAAGGAACCCGTTATCACCTTTTAATGGGTGCTGAACGATGTGAGCAACAACCCAGTCGCCTTCTTTTAGCGTTTCAGGGTTTAGGCCTTTTTTCGCCTTGGCTTTTAGTTGCAGCTTTTTAAGCTGAGGGTGATCTGGCACAACGTTTAGGCGGCCTTTGAAAAGCTTAACGCGAGCGATAAATCGAGTAAGACCTTGTTCTACTAACTCTTCTGGTTCAGCGACTTCACGTTCTTTCTCAGTACGGATGATCGCGACCACTTTGTCACCGTGAACACACTTCTTCATATACGGTGGCGGGATAAAGTAGCTAGTCTTGCTATCTACTTCTAGAAAACCAAAGCCTTTTTCTGTTGCTTTGATTGTGCCTTCCTTTTTAGGAAGTGTTTCTTGGATTTGTTGCTTAAGCTGAGCGAGTAGAGGGTTATCTTGAAACATCTTACTTTTATCTTACGAGAACAATTGAGCACACTATAATCATTGCGAGGCCTGATTACTACTTAAAGCACGTGACAGCGCAAATTAAATGGTGACAAAGAATGTGGGTGACTTTGCACGATAGACCCTCATTTGAATGGGTTAACGTCAAATTTTGATGACAAGATAGCCAAAAATTCAGTAAATCAGAAAAATATGTGATGTATTTCAATTTTTTCTGGCTTTTTTTATGCATTTAAGGAATAATCCGCCTCCCTTAGACGTCCCTAATGGCTTGATGCGTTTTATTACTGCTTCGCAACTGAACGGAATCAGTATCTGATAGGATCAGTATTGGAATTGGTAGAGCTCCCGGGACCTTTTGTTTACTTAATATAGTGGGATCCCAATGTCCGAATCTGTAATTCAATTTAATGAATTAGCACTTAACGAAAACATCCTTTCAGCTCTTGATAGCATGGGTTTCGTATCTCCAACTCCAATCCAAGCGGCAGCAATTCCTCTTCTTCTTGAAGGTAAAGACGCACTAGGTAAAGCACAGACAGGTACTGGTAAAACAGCAGCATTCTCTCTGCCTCTACTTAACAAAATCAACCTAAACCAACACAAACCACAAGCAATCATCATGGCTCCTACTCGTGAGCTAGCGATTCAAGTTGCTGCGGAAATCAAAAATCTTGGTCGTGACATCAAAGGCCTAAAGGTTATCGAAATCTACGGTGGTGCTTCAATCGTTGACCAAATGCGTGCTCTAAGCCGCGGTGCTCACATTGTTGTTGGTACTCCGGGTCGTGTTAAAGACTTATTAACTCGTGACCGTCTACACCTAGATGAAGCACACACATTTGTTCTTGATGAAGCAGATGAAATGCTAAAAATGGGCTTCGTAGATGACGTTACTTGGATCCTTGAGCAAGCTCCAGAATCTGCACAACGTGTACTATTCTCTGCAACTATGCCTCCAATGGTTAAGACTATCGTTGATCGTTACCTACGTAACCCAGCGAAAGTTGACGTTGCTGGTACTAACCACACAGTTGACAAAGTAGCGCAGAACTTCTGGGTTGTTAAAGGTGTAGAGAAAGACGAAGCAATGTCTCGTCTTCTTGAAACTGAAGAGACTGACGCGTCAATCGTATTCGTACGTACACGTCAAGACACTGAGCGTCTAGCTGATTGGCTATCTGCACGTGGCTTCAAAGCTGCTGCACTGCACGGTGACATTCCTCAGTCTCTACGTGAGCGTACTGTTGATCACATCAAAGAAGGTGTTATCGATATCCTAGTCGCAACTGACGTTGTTGCACGTGGTCTAGACGTTCCACGTATTACTCACGTATTCAACTACGACATCCCATTCGATGTTGAATCTTACATCCACCGTATTGGTCGTACTGGCCGTGCTGGACGTAAAGGTAAAGCGATCCTTCTAGTTCGCACTAACCAAATCCGTATGCTTCGCACTATCGAGCGCGTAACTAAGTCATCAATGGAAGAAATCCAACTTCCTCTACGTGACAAAGTAGCAGAAGCTCGTCTAGCTAAGCTAGGTGCAGAGCTTGAAGCAGAGAAAGAGCACAAGTCTCTAGAGAACTTCTCTGAGCTAGTTTCTAAGCTACAAGAGAGCCTAGACATTGACCCAGCAACTCTTGCTGCAATGCTTCTTAAGCGTCAACAAGGTAAGCGTCCACTGTTCTACATTGGCGAAGACCCAATGATCGCTGCAATCGAGCGCGACAAGAACCGTCGTAAAGAGCGTCGTGAAAACCGCGATCGTGACGGTGGCCGTGGTGGTCGTGACTTCAGCAACCAAGACTGGGATACATACCAGCTTCAAGTTGGTCGCGAGCAAGGCGTTCAAGTTAAAGACATCGTTGGCGCACTAGCGAACGAACTAGGCCTAACTAAAGGTTCTATCGGCGCTATCAAGCTTGACCAAGGTTCAACTTACGTTCAACTGCCAAAAGCAATGAACTCTGAAACTGCTGGTAAGCTAAGCAAGCTACGCATTCGTCAAAAAGAAGCTGGCGCTGTAGTTGTTGATTTCAACGACTTCCGTGAGCCTCGTCGTGGCGGCGGTCGTGATGGCAACCGTGGCGGCCGTGATGGTGGTCGTGGTGGTTACCGTGGTAACCGTGACGGCAATCGCGATGGTAACCGTGAAGGTGGACGTGGCGGCTACCGTGGTAACCGTGATGGCAACCGCGAAGGCGCCCGTGATGGCGAGCGTCGTTTCGACCGTAACCGTGGTGGCGATCACCGTGGTAACTACCGTGGCGAACGTGGTCATGGTAACGGTAATGGCGGCCGTGGTCGTCGCAATGACCGTGGCGAAGGTTAATCTTAAAGATTACCTCGTATAAATAAGAAGAAGCCGAGCATCTAGCTCGGCTTTTTTGTACCCATCACTTTGTCGATTTAACACCGAATACTGAGTTTAGTATTTGCTTTTAACTTTCAAAGGCTGAAAAATAATCTCGCATCTTATCCAACGCTAGAAAGCAAGAGGAAGCTTGTCAGTTGAGTGAAACTGTTGTGTCCAGCTAATAATGCCAGGTAGGGGCTTAGGAGGGCTGTACAGGTAGCCTTGGATTAGGTCGCACTTCATCTCAATCAGAGCCTCAAGAGTTTCTCTGTTTTCAACGCCTTCGACCACCACATCAAATTTGAGCCCGTGAGCCAAATCTATCGAGGTTTCGACAATGGTTCGGTTTTTCTCGTTGTGGGCAATGTCTTTAATGAAGCTGCGATCAATCTTGATCTGATCTATCGGCAACTCACTCAATCGAGCTAGAGAAGAATAGCCGGTGCCAAAGTCATCTAAGCTGATTCGGTAACCAAGCTGTTTAATTCTTTCCAATCGGGATTGGCTATTGGGAATGTCTCTTATCGCAGCTGTTTCGGTGATCTCAATAACAATACTCTTGGTGATATTCGGATTGTTGGCAGAGGCTTGAGCCAGTAATTTAAAGACCTTGCCACCGATAATGTCCTTCGCAGACAGGTTTACATGAATAGGTGCGGCAATGTTCTGCGCTTGAAATCGCTCTATGTCGTTAAAGACCTGCTTAAGTACCCAGAGCGTAATATCGGTGATCTTGTTGCTTTGTTCAGCAATGGGAATGAACTGGGCAGGAGAGATAAACTCACCCGTTTCCGTTTGCCATCGGATTAAGGCTTCAAACTCAATCACTTGTTCTGTATGCGGGCAAACAATAGGTTGGTAATAGAGTTTAAACTGCGCTTCATCCAGTGCATGTTGAATTTGGCTTGCTATCGAAAGGTTCTGCTTTGCACCCTCAATCATGGTTGGTTCGTAGGAGATAAGGCTCAACCCTTGGCTTTTCGCTTGATACATACTAATGTCGGCAAAATTGAGCAACTGCGTCATGTCTGTTGCATCTGCTGGGTAGTGGCTAGAGCCAAATACCACACTGGTCGATACCTCAAATTGATCAACAATGAATAGCTCCTTAAGCGCCAACTCAATATAGCTGACGAGTTGGTTGAGCTCGAATTGAGAGTTGCGATTGGTAATGATCACAAACTCATCGCCACCTAGGCGTGTTAGAAGCTCATCTGACTTGGTGAGTTTTTTAATTCGTTGTCCAAGTTGAATCAACAGTTGATCACCACAGTGATGACCCAGTGCGTCATTCACTTGTTTGAAGTTCACTACATCAAACATCAATACCGTGAAAGGCGAGCCCTGCTCAATGCGGCTGGACATTTCTTGTAGGCAGTAGCTTCTATTAGGTAAACCAGTAAGAAGGTCATGACGGGCGTTATGGTGCTCTTCAGCTGCCATCTGATTAAGCTCAGTGATCGAAGCGAGGCTAAATCGTACGACCGTGACCACAAAGATGCTGCCAAAGAACAGGATCAGAGAAACACCCACCACCAGCGAGTTAATGTTATCTAAGACTAAAAGAGCGTCCAGAAATAGGATGTAGCCGATAACAAAACCGACAATCAGTCCAGAGAGAAGCTTCCACCCTTTTTTTTCGGTGATGTGACAAATCTTATGCGCAAAAACAAGCCCAATACCTAGAATGATGATTCCTAGGGTGACTAATGCAGCAGCAAAAATAGACAAGAGTAACGTTCCTTGTATCGTTATTTTAGTTATATGGTTTGTCGTTCTGTAATTTTATTGTAGACCATGTGTTACGGTGAGTACATATATTGTACATCCATCTGATGGATTAATGACCGTTTTTGATTAAGAATATCAATAAGAGACAAAATTTTTTTGAGCGCAAATTCTATAATTTATAGATATATACATCTGGTTGAATTCAACTATTTTTTAATTTTCAGGCGTAAAAGAAATCAATTAATGACTAGGATCAACTAATTTGTGTTAATTTAGTTAAATATTCAAAACAAAAGTTGAAAGATTCAAAAATTATTGAATAATGGGCTTAAATAAAATTGAAGTAGAAACTTCATCAAATTCGTACTGAAACAGGATCCATATCCAATGTCTAATTCGTTTGTTCTGGTTATTAACTCAGGTAGTTCTTCTCTTAAATTCGCTGTTATCGATTCGGTAACAGGTGATGCAGTTGTTAGCGGCTTAGGTGAGTGTTTTGGCCTTCCAGAAGCGGTAATTAGCTGGAAATACAATGGTGAGAAAGTTGAAGAAGCGATTACGGCTCCTGACAACCACCACCAACATGCAATTACTCGTATCGTTGCACTAATGGAAACGCTAGGCTTCTCTAGCGATCTTGTTGCTGTTGGTCACCGCATCGTTCACGGTGGCGAGAAATTCACTTCTACGGTTCGTATCAACGATGAAGTACTGGCTGAAATCGAAAGCCTGTCTGACCTAGCACCACTGCACAACCCTGCAGGTGCAAAAGGCATCGAAGCTTCTATGCAAGCTTTCCCTCACCTTCCTCAGTTTGCTGTGTTTGATACAGCGTTCCACCAAACAATGCCGCAAAAAGCATTTACAGGTGCGATTTCTGGTGAGCTATACAAAGAATACGGTATCCGTCGCTACGGCTTCCACGGCACAAGCCACTACTTTGTAAGTCGCGAAGCTGCAAAAATGTTGAACAAGCCAGTTGAAGAATCAAGCTTCATCTCTGTTCACCTAGGTAACGGCGCATCAGTATGTGCAATCGAAAACGGTAAGTCAGTTGATACATCAATGGGCTTCACACCACTTGCGGGCCTAATGATGGGTACGCGCTCTGGTGACCTAGACCCAGGCGTTATCGAGTTCCTAATCAAGAAAGGTTGGACGACTGAAAAAGTATTCGACACACTAAACAAGAAGTCTGGCTTCCTAGGTGTATCTGGCCTAACTTCTGATGCTCGTGGCATCCTAGAAGCGATGGAAAACGGCCACGAAGGTGCGAAGCTAGCATTTGAAGTCTTCACTTACCGTGTTGCGAAATACATCGGCTCTTACATGATTCCACTAAGCAGCCTAGACGCAGTAATCTTTACAGGTGGTATCGGTGAGAACTCGCTACCAATCCGTCGTGAGATTCTAGCGAACCTGAAACTTCTAGGTTTTGTTGAAGACGAGAAAGGTAACGAAGATGCACGCTTTGGCGCAGCAGGCGTTATCGCGAAGTCTGAGCTACTAAACGCAGTAGCAATGGTTATCCCAACAAACGAAGAATTCGTAATCGCTAAGCAGTCTGTAGAGCTTCTGTAATAGCTTTTCAAAATAGACAGTAAGAAGCGAGCCCATGTGGCTCGCTTCTTTTGCTTTTAATGGTAAGAGCTCAAAAACAATGCACCTGTTTGCGCGCCTTGTTTATTTAAAACCCTTTGAAATAGAGCTGTCGACCAGTCTCTTGACATTGCTCTTGGTACGCTTTTCTTGCTTGCTCTTGCTGTCCTTCAGTCATCCCTGATAGATATTCCCGCTCTAGTTCGACAAGGTTTGAATACTGGTAATTACGCTTAGTGACTAAATAATTTCTAAACGCAGTGCGTGACGTAATAGAGGCGCCATTGACGCCAGAAACATTGGCACAGAGCACCAACTGTTCGTTACTAACCTCGCTTAGCTCAGTGGCGGAAACGATCGGGATTGAGGTGTAGGCAAGCGTTAATGCGGCCAATAATTTTACTTTCTTCATGACTTACTCAAACATCAATATGATATAGGCGATAAATAGGATTAAATGGGTCGCGCCATTCAGGGGGTTAGTGCGACCACTGCTAAAGCTGACACTTGCCACCAGCAGTGTCGTTCCAAGGAGTATCATTTCCGCTGGCTCTAGCCCCAGAATTAGCGGCTGGTTAATAACATGAGATATCAGTAGAACCGCAGGCACTGTAAGGGCTATGGTTGCCAACACAGATCCAAAGAACAGGTTCATTGCCCGCTGAAGCTGGTTATAAAGATTGCCTTCATAACCACGACAAACAATGTCAGAGCAAGCAATACGCCCATTAGCGAACCCATGTTACTCAGAAGCATTGTGTCACCGAAACTCTTAAATCCAATAACGGTGAGAAAACCGATGAACAGAACGAGTTCGTTTTTCAAAATCTTGTTCATAGTACAGCCTCCATCGCCACTAACGTTGTGAATGTCTGGGTGGAGAGACAGTAAAAGGTGCACTGAATGTCAGAGCGGTAAGCAGTGTGCAGCAAGTATTGACCGCGCAAAGCGGCCGTTTCATCAAATACATTTGATGAGGCGTTGGGTGTAATCATTAAAACCAAATTCTCTATAAATAAACGGGAGACGCCTATTCAATCCCCACCCATTTATCCGTATGAATGACACTCTTTAGGCGAGCGAAAACGCATCATTTTGGGATCAAAATGATGTAGGCATGAGCTGAATTATGAGAACGAGAGTGGTTTTCCGTGGATGTGCGAATAGAGCAGGTTGGAATCTTTCCATCCCGACAAACGTGACGCGTGTGTGGTGATTTGATTTGTCCAATGCAGGTGTTGTGCAAATGGTCGTCGTGGCTCCATCGCTAACTGCAATAAAGGAGGCGGATTAAAGGCGACGAGTAGGTGATAAGTGGGCTCTATCCCTAACGTGGCACTTCGGTCTGTGCTGGTAAGCCTGCGCTGGATTGATGCGAAATATTGAGAGCTATGGTTGGTTAGATCCGAGCCTGGATCATTGTCTGTAACAGCATGTACGCGCGCATCATTGGCTACTTCATCTTGAATGAAAAAATGATCGAGTGAGAGGTATTCAGAGGCGACGCTGTGGCTAACATAAGGTTGGTTTGAGTGGACGTGATCAGTTTCGTTCGGGTACAGGCTAGCACTCACAATGTGAGTAAGCATAAGGACTAGCAAAAATAGTTTGTAACCGCGTTCTAAGATAATGTCGTCTCAATGTGTTACTCAATCCTTGAGAGTTAGCTCTTCGCACGAGAGCGAGCCAATACTAACAGCTCAGTGTGATATGAAAACTAAAGAAAGGTAAAATCTTAGATATTAGGTTTTTACAAATTCCTGATGATTGCTAATGCACTTAAAATCAATGTTTTAAGCGGCTGCCATGATATGCAGCCTCTTTAAAGCCCTTAGGTAAACTCTACTGTTGTTGAATCAAGGTATTCGCAGCCTGCAGTCCCATCTGATAACCGGCTTCTAGCTTATCTTTATCAGTGGTTAACCTACCGACTTCAAAGCTATCTTCGGGGGCGATTACTTTGATGGTACAGTCTTGTGGCGGGTTATTAATGAATGCCAGAGTCTGATTGTATTGATCTGCACGAGTGATCATTGCTTCAGCAAGCTGAGGTGTTTTCTTCAATAGTTTTCGGACTAACCAAGCCGATCTTGGCGGGCGTTTTTCATAACCTTGCTTTTGAGAGAGGATCACCGTGATCTCTTTAGCACCTCGATTGTACGCCTCAATCACGGGGATCGAATCAACCACGCCGCCATCAATCATGGTGCGTCCATCAATAGTCAGTGGCGTGCGATAAGCCATAGGTACAGAGCAAGACGCTTTAAGCAGCTCTTCAAGGTTCTCCTCGTCCCCTTGAGTATAAACAGCCGTTCCATTATCAACATCGGTGGTCACGACATGAAAGGGCAGTGGCTGCTCGTTGAAGGCTTGCATGTCATAAGGGTAGTTCTCTGCGATATGATCCCATAACCAATCTAGCTCTAATAGGTGACCACCTTTGGCAAATCTTTTAAAGTCAATGAACTCTGGCCTACAGGAGTAGTCAGCAATGATGGTATGGGTTCGACCACGTTGATTCGATAACCAAGAGGCTATGTTGGTTGAGCCAGCAGAAACACCGATGCAGAAATCAAATGGGTTGTAGTTGTGGTCTAAAAATCCGTCCAATACACCGGCTGCAAAGATGCCTCGCATTGCACCACCTTCTACCACCAACGCATGTTTTGTTTTTTGTGTCATTCTAACGTCGACTCCCTAATGTTTATCTGAATCTATTCCTTTAGCTACTCATCGACCAGATAGAGCAGATACTGTCCAACTGTATTATTACTAGATTCGTGGTCAGATGTGTAGGTGCAACGCCAAAAAAATGAAAAGACCAAGCCAAACATAGGGTTATACGCATTATTTATTTGGATAGTGGATCACGTTATGAAAAACAGCGTTCTCTGGTCCTACGTTTTTGTAGCCATGAGTTTGATTGGCATTGAAGCGCACAGCTTGCCCAGCATGTAATGTGTGCCACTCACCATCAAACAGCACTGCCATTTGACCTGAAATACATAAGATGTGCTCTGTAACACCTAAGTTATGAGGCTCTGATTCATGCTGGTACTCTGGCGCTAAAGTCAGTTCGAAAATCTCAAAGCCTAACGCTGGTTCGAAAGGGAACAGCAAGCTCACAAAAAAACCAACGTTGTACTCCTCACGCCTTAATTCGTTTGCGTCTCTAAAAAGACTGGTGAGTTCATTGTTCGAGCTGGCATCGATAAAGCTCGAAAAAGATACCTCGAAGCCTGAAGCGATTTGCCACAGTTTGGCGACCGTAGGGCTGGATTCACCACGCTCAATTTGTCCTAGCATGGCTTTACTCACTCCTGTGGCTTTAGCCGTTGTATCTAAGCTCCAGCCTTTTTCTTTACGCAGGCGTTTTAGGTTATCGCCAACTTTAATTTCCGTTTGCATATTTTCTCGGCAAGTTTTTTTCGATAAATAGGTTGTGCGTTATAGCGCACAAGTGCTAAGTTTAATTTAAGGACGTTATAACGCACACAGGTTGAAATTAAAATGACGAAGCTAAAATTTTCTCATGTCAGTACGGGTTTTATCGCGGTTTTCATTGGCTACGCGAGTGCCGCTGCGATCATTTACCAAGCCGCAATGAGCGCAGGGGCGACGGAAGAGCAAGTGGCGTCATGGTTCTGGGCGCTAGGTATTGGTATGGGCGTATCGACGATACTGCTCTCTCTTCACTACAAGAAACCGATTGTCACAGCGTGGTCGACGCCGGGGGCTGCGCTACTTATCACCTCGTTAGAAGGTCTAACAATGAATCAAGCTATCGCGGTGTTTTTGTTTAGCTCTCTGTTGATAACGCTGGTGGGTTTAGCCGGTGTTTTTGAACGGGTGCTTAAACACATCCCGACATCCATAGCCTCTGCGATGTTAGCGGGCATATTGCTGCAATTTGGCTTAGGGTTATTCACTTCATTAATGGACGAAGTTGAAATTGTCGTGGTGATGCTAGGCATGTTTATTTTGGCAAGGACATGGTTAGGAAACCTATTGATTCCAAGCATCTTTGCTGTTGCATTGACGATGTGTATTGGCTTAGGAAAGCTCGACTTGAGTGAGGTTACATTAGGGATGACACTTCCTGTTTATATCGCCCCTGATTTTGAGTTTTTCTCTTTGATTAGCGTGGGGATCCCACTATTTATTGTCACAATGGCTTCTCAGAATCTGCCGGGGTTTGCGGTATTGAAAGCCAATGGCTACCAAGTCGATTCGTCAAAGGTTATTACGACGACAGGTGTGACAGGTTTGCTATTGGCGCCTTTTGGGGGATTTACCTTTAACCTCGCTGCCATTTCTGGTGCGATCTGTATGGGGGAGAATGCCGATGCAAATCCAAAGACGCGCTATATGGCCGGGGTTTCGATGGGAGTCTTCTACCTTTTAGCCGCGGTACTGGGCATGTCATTTGTTTCCCTATTTAGTGCAGTGCCGACAGCAGTTGTCATTGCGGTCGCCGGGCTGGCGGTGATGCCAACACTATTAAGCTGCTTAACAGTCTCAATGGCCGATGATAAGTATCGTGAGCCAGCGCTGTTTGCATTCTTGTTTACTGCATCGGGTATTGATTTACTTGGGATTGGCAGTGCATTTTGGGGACTGTGTATTGGATTACTCTGCTGTTGGTTACACGACTATAAAGCGAGATCGTCTCAAGCAAGGAGTGCCTCACCAACTCAATCTTGATGTGCTCATTGCAACGAAGATTCAAGGTTAATACACAGCGAGCTAATTGAGAGGCTCGCTTTTTCATTTCGGCTAGGAAATGGTTTGAAACCTTCATATGAGAATCATTGATATTTAGTTGCTGTTATAATATAACAGTGCCAGTCTTAAATGATTACACTTACTCTAATGGAAGCCGCAGTATGTTGTCGAAGCTGTACAAACAGTTTATCAGTTGGTCGATGCTCGTCATCGTCGCTCTGGGGTCGACAGCATCTGTGATTGGTGAATTCCGCTCTCATAGCTTATTGTCTTTAAGCCCTGCTGCTCATCATAAAGATACGGGTCATCAGTCCCATGTCGGACACCATCATCACTCCGGTCATCAACACGCTATAGATCATCATGCGGTGGGAGAGTTGAACCAAACGGATGAGGGCTCTGAATTTGTCTCACATCATGATGCAAGCAATCATCATCACGACAAAGGCCATCTAAAGCCAGACCTATTTATTGCAGATTCTCAACTTCTGAGTATCGTCAGAGATCGCCGTGTCTCTGGTGAGCCCAGCTATAGTCCATTCCTTTTAGATCGCCCTCCTATTACTTCGATATTTGTATGATTTCGCGCTGCGTAAAGTTCGCAGCCAAAACTATTCAAATTTATATCGGAGTTTGTATGAAACATTCCTTTCCCCATGAAGTGAGCAGATTCGACAACCATGTTGGTGCTCGTCTAAGAAATGGGGTGCTCTTTGCTATTCTCGCCTTGTGTACCATGGTCAGCAGTGAAGCTTTGGCCCATGCTGTAGCAGAAGGTGACAAAGGCTATATTCAAGAAATTACTGGGACACACCTTGTCTCTTTTATGTACTTAGGGGCAAAACACATGGTTACCGGTTATGACCATGTGCTGTTCCTGTTCGGTGTGATTTTCTTCCTCTATAAGATGAAGCACATTGCGCTGTATGTGAGCTTGTTTGCCTTGGGGCATTCATCAACCATGTTGCTTGGTGTCTATTTCAATATCGGGATCAACAGCTACATCATCGACGCCATTATTGGCTTTTCGGTGGTGTATAAAGCGATGGATAACCTCGGTGCATTTCAACGCTGGTTTGGTTTTCAACCGAATACAAAACTAGCAACCTTGCTGTTTGGTTTCTGTCATGGTTTTGGACTGTCGTCTAAGATCATTGATTACGATATCTCTCCAGACGGTTTAATTCCCAATCTATTGGCGTTCAATATTGGTGTAGAGATAGGGCAACTTATCGCGCTCGGCACCATTTTGATCGTGATGGGCTTTTGGCGAAGACAGGATAGCTTCTATCGCCAAGCTTATTCGGTCAACGTAGTAATGATGAGCCTTGGTTTCATGCTTATCGGGTATCAAATGACGGGCTACTTTGTCGCTCAATAATTAGAAAAGGAATTATCCATGTACAATTCAGACATGCCAAACAGAGCCGAGTTACCGACTACCAAGCAACTTGTTCGCTCTACTTTCATTGCACTTATCGTGGCTGTGGTGACGCTGATCACCGTTATCCTACCGGCCGAGTATGCGATCGACCCAACGGGCGCAGGCAAATTGCTCGGCCTCACTGAGATGGGTGAAATTAAGACACAACTGGCTCAAGAAGCGGAAGCGGATCGAGCACGCGATCAAGCGGTGATTGTTTCAGCGCCAGTGGTTCAAGCCGAATCCGCTTCTAAACCTAGTTCAACTTCTCAGTCAAGTTCTGCTAATCAACCAAGTTCAGGTTCGGAACAGCAAACGAATCCTGTTTGGAAAGACAAGATGATGCTAGTGCTAAAACCGGGTGAGGGTGCAGAAGTGAAGCTTGTGATGACCGAAGGGCAGAAAGCGACCTTTGCGTGGTCTGCGAAGGGTGGTCCGGTCAACTTCGATACCCACGGTGATGGAAATGGTAACGCCATCAGTTATCAAAAAGGGCGTGGCGTACCAAATGACGAAGGGGAGTTGGTTGCCGCATTCACTGGACATCACGGTTGGTTCTTCAGGAACAGAAATGACAATACCGTTATGGTGATCATTCGAACCAAGGGTGAGTATTCTGCGATGAAGCGAATGTTGTAAATCTGATAAAGTGACGATAAAGGCCTGTATCATCAGTCAACGTGTGAACTGATGGTCAGGCCTTTTTTGCTCGTTACAGGGGTTGGCGTTATCTCTAAGTTTTCGGGCAGGATAATATTCTATTATGAAACCGAACGACTAGAAGCAAGCACCGAGTATTTAACTATCAATTATTAGAGCGTGCTGTTTAATTAAATTAATTAGACGATATTCCCGGTAGCCTTATTTGAAAGTGTGCACCGATAGAAGATTCTTGTTCCACCACTCTAATATCCCCGCCCAGTTTATGGGTTATAAGGTTATATATAATGGAGAGCCCCAAGCCTGTTCCACCGTTTAATCGGTTGGTGGTATAAAAAGGCGTAAAGATCTTACTTGCTACGCTGTCATCTATACCTATGCCATTATCTTGATAGCTGATGATGATATCTTGGTTTGATGCCATAGCTTTTATATAGATTAGATTATTCTCCTCTTTACTTAATTCGAAGCCATGAATACAGCTGTTATTAATTAAGTTTGTAAGGATCTGCTCGAGAATACCGGAATTTAAACGTATGTTTAACGTTTCTGATATTTCGAGTATAAACTCTACCTTAAAAGGGGAGTATATTGGCTCAATGCTCTCTATCAATTCATTAAACACAGTCAGGATATTTAAATCCTCCACCTCTCCATGGTGTTCAATGACCGATGTCTGTTTGAATTGCTGTACTAACTTGGCTGCTCGTTCGAGATTGGAGCTCGTCATTTTATGTGCAGGCCGCACGCCCGCTAAAAAATCAACAAAGGTGTTTTCATCCAGAAGTTGATTGTTGTAGGCATTTTCCAATTGGTCTATGTGCTCTTCCATCACGGACAAAGCAGTAATGGCGACCCCAAGGGGGGTATTGACCTCGTGAGCCACACCATTAACGAGGTGACCGAGCGCTTCCATCTTTTCAACTTCTACTTGGTACTGTTGCGATTTCTCCAAGTTTTTAAGCATCTGTTTGATGTTCTCATTCTGGCTTTTCACACTTTGCTTAAGCTCAAGCCCTTGCTGTGTGTGGATATCGAAACTCTGATTTATCTCTGCAGATTTTATGGTTCTAGATATAGCAAACGAGAGGCTGATGGTGAGCTGAATACTTGGTTGATCAAGTTTAATGCGATGGGGTGCCTGCCTGAGCAGTAAAAAGCCGATGACCTCTTGGTTTAGTCGAACTGGCACTAAGCAAGATTGGAAGTAGTGAAGGTCAGAAAGCCCCAGCCATTGTCCGTTTACGGCGTTGAGATGGCTATAAGCCAAGTGACTTTTATCTTTTAACTGTTCCAGAAATTGTTGGAAGTGTTCTGACGTAATTATCTGATTTTCTTTCACTTCTGTCTGTTCGTTGCACTCGATATAGACACAGCTAACGTCGTTTTTATCGGTCGTTAGCCATAGGCTTGTATCCGATAGATGAAGGCCCGAGCTGATTAGGCTCAGGCTTGCTTTCGCAATTGTATCTATGTCTCCAAGATCAATACTTGGATGGTCGAGGAGGGCGTTTAATTTTTTTGTTAGCATACGAATGGCTGCGCTCATTAATCTGAATCAGGATACTGTTTACGAATATCCATGATTTCGGCGAAGTGTTGAATCGCAACATCCGCAATTTCAGGGTCAAAATGAATCCCTTTCTGGTCTTCGATTAGGTCAATGATGTCTTGGTCGCGCCACGCTTTTTTATAAGAGCGGGTGGAGCCTAGCGCATCGATGACATCAGCTATCGCCATGATACGACCCTCTAGCGGGATATCTTCCCCTTTGACTTGATTTGGATAGCCTGAGCCATCCCATTTCTCGTGATGCGAGAGCGAAACCATCGCGCCCATCTGTGGAATACCATAATTGAGTTTACTCAACAGGTTATAGCCAATGGTGGGGTGCGTTTTCATCACTTCCCACTCTTCATCAGAGAGGGCTGCAGGCTTATGTAGGATACTCTCAGGTACGCCAATCTTGCCGAGGTCATGCATTGGAGCGGCGTGCTTGATGATTTGAACGTGCTTTTTACCTAAACCTAGTTGGGTCGCAATATATTCACAGATCAGTGCCACCCTTAATACGTGAGCGCCAGTCTCTTTTGAACGTGTCTCAATAGCTTCACTGAGCATCAGCATCAATTGTTGCTGCACCTCTTGGATCTCGTGATTTGAGAGTAGGTTTTTAAACACTAATACAAAGTTAGATGTGAAGTGCGGCAGTAGGTTACTGACCCCTTTTGATATTGGCTTTTGGAAATTAAAGCCAATCGTAATATGTTCGAACTCATTGATTTTTAAACAGTGCAATAAACGTTCGTTATTTACATCAATGATGGGTTTGTCTGGCTTTGTTGTAGGTAAATTAGCAATCAAAGCCTCGACGACGTCAATGGAGCCAGCCTCAATAAACTCATTGTCATCGTTGATTAAGTACTGCTTTCGGACGGGTTGAGCGTAGGGCATTTGGCTTTCGATGTTGATTGCCAACTGTAAATGGTCGTGTTTTAGAAATTGTTTGAGCTCAGAATGCGCGGTGCAGAGGAAGTCTTTCACCTCTGAATGAGCCAAAATGGTCTCAGTTGAGGACAGTAACTGCTCCAACCTGTTCTGGTTGGAGGAGATGATTCGTATGTCTCGGTACGCTCGTAATGCCGTTAAAACTGAAGTTTTGAGACGTGTCGCATTTAGCTCAGTTTTATTCTTATAGTCATTAATTTCATAGGTATTGATGACTTTTTCTTCGGGGGCTTGACCTGGTTGCCCCGTTCTCAGAACTAATCTTATCTGCTTATTGTTCTTTGTTTCACGAATCCAGTGGATTAAATCAAGGCCAGCGCTGTCCGTTTCCATCACTACATCGACCAATGCGAGCGCAATATCTGAGTGTGTTTCGAGTATTTCTTGCGCTTGTTTTGCGGATGACGCAGAGAGTATTTCTATAGGGCTTTTATGAAATTTCAAGCCTGATAGCGCCATTTTCGATACCGCAATGACATCAGGCTCATCATCAATAAGTAGTACTTTCCATGGTCGGGCTACTATTTTCGACTCAGGCTCGTCCATTATTTTGGGGGAGCGGTCTTTCCCTTTCTGACCCATAGAAAAAAGAGAGTTGGGCATATTGTTATCCTTAACATCAAGAGCGCAAGTTTCTAACCTAATTTCTCGGGTAACTTCAAGCGAGATTTTCTGGAAAGTCAAATTTTGCGATTAAATTCAATTAAAACTTAGAACTTATTGCCACAAAAGCAATTTTAGACGTGCCTTAGTTTGACCAATAATAGTTTTACACCTAGTAATTAAGTGGTTGTTATATTGTTACCTCATTGTTACTTTAAATATTAAATTATGTATGTTTTATAAGAAATACCTTTGTTTATTTATGGGTTTCCCAAAAGTACATGCATATGGAGTATTTCCAAAGTTCGTGATTAGCGGTACTTCTTCATCAAGAGGTTGGGAAGATGAGAGCATTCTTTGAAGTTCATTTAAGGCTAGTGATTACAGTATGGATAATCCTAATGTCTGTATTGGGACTTCTGTATTTGATGAATTACATGAAGTTCGACAGTGTGATGTCGAACGTTGTGTCGTCAAAGCTAGATGTGATCTCCTCTTCGCTTAAAACCTCTATGGAACGTGTCGACCGAATGGGTATTCCATTTGAATCGGCCGATAACCTCAAAGATCAGTTCGATCATGCGAGAGTTCGTGAATCTGACGTTACGGCTATCTCATTAGTGAACCAGAACGGCGATGTCCTTATCCACTCTTCGACCACTCAAGGCACACATGTACCTCCCGAAGTTCTACGACGAGCCCTAACATCGAATGAAGCACGTTGGTCTTACAACGATGACTCGCAACTTTACAGTGGCCTACAAACGCTCGATAGCTTTGGAAACCTGTCTGGCAGCATTGTTATTGAGTACGACAAGACCGCGTTATTTGGTGTCTATGCCTTAGTTAGGCTGCACCTTCTTGAAGCGACGGTGGTGATCTTCCTTATCACGGCTTTAGTGGTTTTCTTAGTGGTTCGACTTGGCTTTGGTGACGTTGCGGGGGTTATAGACCTTATCCAGAAGTACTCGAAAGGCGATAAACAGCTTTTGGATCAAGCACCGCAAGGAACCATGAGTCAAACCTTCGCTGACCAAATCAAACAGAGCGAGAAAATGAAAGCTGAAGTATCTGCAGAGCTAGAAAGATTGAAAGAGCTCTCGAAGAAGCAGGAGAAACAAGATACTGAGGTGATCAAATGAGTAGAGTTCATACTATGGCGGGGTTAATCAACAAACGCCTAATCTGGATCACTATCGTCAGTGCCTTTTTTGCTTCATTTTTGAGTGCAGCCTACACCTTGGTTGAGTTTAACTTCTCCATCAAACCTGAACTGCTTAAGAAGGCGAGTGCGATTGCGCAAAATATCCAAGATGATGTGGAATTGGCGATCGATGTCGGTGTACCTTTTGAGCAGATCAAAGGTATGGACACTTATCTGGACGATACGTTAGCCACCTATCCAGAACTTACCTTCGTTGCGATCACCCAGAATGAAGATGTGCTTTACCGTTCTGGTGCAGTCGAAACATTAGACCCAACCTATGCAGTAGCCTTTGAAAAGGTGTCGAATCAATACCTGTCAGCGACATTCCTTGAACGTCTGGTTGTGGTATTTAAAGAACTGCCAAGCTTGCTCCCTTCTTTGTTTAGTGCTGATTCCGCACAGAGTGATGTGTTTCAATTGGCGATCCAAGGCGCAGAAGAGGTTTCCGGGCGCATCTATGTTGGCTTGAGCTCTACTTTTGTTCAGTCCCAGTTAACAGATATCTTTTTTGATATCGCTATCGTTCTGATTGCAGTGCTATTGGTCTGTTTTGAAGTGGTGATGGTTGTGGTGATGTTTTATGTATCGGGACCTTTAGAAGAGTCCGAGTCGATACTAAAACGTCAGGTGAAAGGGGACTTTTCAGTTAATGAGAGAACCAGTTATCACGGCGTGATTGGTTTGTTCTCTCAGCGTCTAAATGACGATTCGAAAGATCTTCAGTCTCGATTTAAAGCTCTGTTCTCCCGTTTTATCTCGTCTAAATCGAATTCCGATGGGCAGGCTGAGCAGAACACGGTTACCTCAAAGTTATCCAGCATTTCAGAGCGTTTCAGTCTAGAGAGCAAACTTGGATTTCATAAGGGCAACATTGTTGACGCTCGTATCCCATTGTTTGTGTTCTCTTTCGCAGAAGAGCTTTCTAAGTCTTTCATGCCTCTTTTCGTTAATGAGTTCTATAAGCCAACAAGCTGGATCTCAAAGGACGTGATGCTGGGGCTACCAATTTCCGTTTTCATGTTTGTCATCGCAGCTTGTACGCCATTTGCTGCTAAGTGGGTTGACCGATGGGGACAAAAACAACTGTTCTTGTTGGGCTTGATTCCAGCAATTGGTGGTTACTTCGGGTGTGCCTTTGCCCAAGACAGCATGGACATTGTGATTGCCCGTGGTGTGACGGCCTTCGGCTACGCGATCATCACCATCAGTTGTCAAAGCTATATCGCCGCTGTGATTACGCCTGAAAACCGAGCGAAAGGCATGTCGATTTTTGTTGGTGTCCTAATGACAGCGACCATGTGTGGTACGGCGCTTGGCGCGATCATCGCGGATCGCATCGGCTACCAACCGGTGTTCTTACTCTCGGCATTATTAGCGGCTTTCGCAGGTTTCCTTGCATGGCGCATGTTTATTGGGGATGTCTCTGGCGATGGTGCTAAAGGCAAAGCAGCAGCTAAGGGCAGTGTTTTCTTATTAGCTAAGAACTTACGTTTCATGGCTGTGATCTTGTTCTGTGCGATCCCAGCGAAGATCGTACTAACGGGTTTCTTATATTTCCTCGTTCCTCTCTACCTTGTTTCTTTAGATGCCAGCCAATCAGAAATTGGTCGTGTCATGATGATCTACTCATTGGTGATCATTCCGCTGAGTCCAATTGCTTCGGGTATTGCCGACCGTACGCAAAAAACGAAGCAATTGGTGGTATTGGGTACTTTGTTGTCAGGGGCGATCTTGGTTTCGATGTACGGTGAAGATTCTGTGTTTAAGATTCTATTGGCGGTCACACTCATGGGTATCGCCCACTCGATTCTGAAAGCGCCGTTGATTGCTTGTGCTCTTGAAGCGTCAGAAGCAACTCCAGAAGTTGGACGCACTGAAGTACTTGGCTTACTTCGTACATCCGAGCGAATTGGTAGTGTTATCGGCCCTATTTTGGTGGCTTCGTTATTAATCAGTCATAGCTTCGGTGAGGCGATGACCATAGTCGGCGGCGGTATTTTCCTAGCGGGTATTGCCATGTTTATGATCCTCAGAATGCCTGAGCGCGCTGCTCAATAGGACTGCCACTATGAATAAAATTATCTTACTACTCATAGCCCTGATAGCCCCTAGTTTTGTACAAGCGACAGAGACTAAATCAGTATATATGACCGTTTGGCGTGGTTGTGAGGAGGCGTGCCAAGGTTTCTTTGACTATATTGAAACCAATAACTTACCGGTTGAGATAACGCTAAGGAATGCGAACCGGGATAAAACGAAGTTGGCAGAGTTCCTTGAAGAGGCTAAATCGCTCTCTCCAGACTTGGTTGTGACGTGGGGAACTAGCGTCAGTAAAGCCATTATCGGAACTCGTGACGAGTTTGGCGACAAGACCAAATTGGGTGACATACCGGCACTATTTATGATCGTTGCAGACCCTGTAGGTGCAGGCATTATCGATTCGCCACAAACGTCAGGGCGTTCGTTAGTCACTGGAATACGAAACCGTATTGACGAGGAAGTACAGATCCGCGTGATGCGTGAATACTTCCCAGTGGACAAGATTGGTGTGGTGTACTCAACGGCTGAGCTCAACTCGAACTTAAATACCCAAAAGCTAAAGAGCTTAGAAGAGAAAATGGAATTTGAAACAGTGATTGAGACTTACGAGCTTGATGAGAATGGAAAACCGTTACCCGGTCAGTTTGACGGCAAGATGCAAAAGCTTGTCGAGCAAGGCGCTGACGTGGTGTATGTCGGCTCAAGCTCTTACAACCTGTCAAATCGCGATGATTTTACCTCCGCTGCTGTGGCGAATGGCCTACCTGTAGCGTCTGCATACGACTCAATGGTGACAGAGTCGAACGCCCTTATCTCGGTATCCAATAAATACTACCGAGTGGGTCAGTTGGCTGCTAACCAAGCAGAGAAGGTGCTTTTTGAAGGCGTGGAGCCGGGCACATTGCCTATCGCGGAGCTAAGCAGCTACTCGATTTCGATCAACATGGAAGTGGCAAGAATCATGTCCATTTTCCCTCCGATTCAATTACTGCGGTTTGCCGAACTGGTAAACGTAGACGTGAAGTAAGGAGCGAATATGCAAGGAACGCATTTAGCATTCAACCACAAGGAGGTTCAATGAACGAATTGATTGAACCTCAAGGTAGCTTGTTGGTAGTTAAAAACTCAAAGAGCAAAGAGTTTGTTGCGTCTGATCTCTCGGTTTGTGAGGCGGTCAGTGATGAGTATCAGTTCCAAGTCACCGTGTTGGCGTCAAGCTCTAGTGCGGAAGACTGGATTGGTGAGCCGATTGATTGCAACTTTTACACGGAAACCGGTTCTAGCCGCAAAGAAGCGCGTACCTTCAAAGGGTATGTGGTTAAAGCACAAGTGCAATCTCAGCGCGTTGATTCATCCTATTTTGGCGTCAAGCTAACGGTTCAGCCTTGGTTCTTTTTACTCAAGCACTCACGACAATGCCGGGTGTTTCAAGAAGCGACGGTTCAGACAATCGTCACCAGTATTTTTGATGACTTGGGTTTTAAAGGCGACTACAGCGTTAAAAGTATGCCCTCAACGAAAAGAGAGTACTGCATTCAATTCAACGAATCAGACTTTGATTTTGTCACTCGACTGCTCGCAGAAGAAGGCGTGCACTATTACTTTGGTAAAGACAGCAAAGCAGACACACTTTATCTGCAACAAGCGTCTAAACCGTTTGCGACCGATGATAGCGTCACCGTTGACTATGCAGGGCAACCGTCTGGCGATTATGAGGTGCTTGATACCTGGCAGCGCGAGCAGCGCTTTCATAGTGCTTCACTCGAAATTGCAGGCTACGACTACAACCAGTCGAAGTTGGTGACAAGCAAAGCGAAAAAATCCAAATATACTCTGTCGAACAACTCTAAGTTGACCGAGTATCGTTACCCAGCGGCAAGCCCTGCTGGCAGTTACACCGACCTAGCAAGTGCATTGGTCGAGACTCAGCGTGGCCAACTGGACTCTTCATACGACAGAGCTTATGCGAAGACACAATCTTTGGATGTTTGTGTTGGGCATTTCTTAAAGCTAGCAGGCCATTCAGACACGACTCAGAAAGGTAATTATCTAGTCTCTGAGCTGCGTTATGAATTTGATGACAAGACAGGCGATCTAACTGCCGAATTGACCTGTATCCCAGAAGACCAAGTGTTCTATCCATCTGCTAAAGATAAGCCCGTGTTACATGGTTTGCAGTCGGCTTTGGTTTCAGGAAGCAAAGACGGTGAGCCTGCCAATGATGCGCTTGGAAGAGTGAGAATCAAGTTCCATTGGGATCCAGAAAGTGGCGACAAAACCAGTTGTTGGGTACGCGTGGCACAAGCCATGGCAGGCAACGGCTATGGCGCACAATTTCTGCCTCGCGCAGGCCAGGAAGTACTGGTGAGTTTTATCAATGGCGATCCAGATCAGCCAGTCATTGTCTCAAGTGTCTATAACAGCAAACACAAACCGCCTTATCCAACCGCGAACACTACTCAAAGCGGCGTAATGACCAAACTGGCCGGTAAAGCCAATGAAATTAAGCTTGATGACAAAAAAGACAATGAGCTGTTTGCTGTCAACGCTGCAAAAGACATGACGCGTGACGTTATCAATGACTACACAGAAACGGTCGGTGGTGAATTCAAATCCACAGTGACGAAAAACGTCACTCAAACCATCGAACAGAAAAGCATTTTAACAGCGAAAGAGGGTATCGAACTCTCGACAGACAAGTCATATGCCCTAAAGGCAAAAGAGGCGATTACGGAAGATGGGAAAACCATCACCCTTACTGCCGATGACACGATAACGCTAAAGGTCGGCAGCAGTAAGTTGGTGATCAGCAGCGATAAGATCGAGTTATCAAGCGGTACAGTTGCGATCAGTGGCAGTTCAAAAATCTCGCTAGATGGCGGCAGCCTTAGCCAATCGGGAACCTCTGTCAGTATCTCATCAAAAGGCTCTTTAAGCGCGAAGGCCAGTACATCAATGTCACTCAGCGCCTCAACTAGCTTTGCCGCGAAAGGCAGCACTGGCGCCAAGATTCAAGGGCTCAACGCTGAGCTAAAAGGGGACGTTACCGCCAAGGTTTCTGGTGCCGCGACCGCTGAGATCAGTTCATCAGGTCAAACCGCCGTGAAAGGCACAATAGTGATGGTGAACTGATGAAAAAGATCCCATACAAGAATTCAGCTCAGATACTCGCTCATTTTGAGCTATCAGAAGAAGCAAGTGCTTTGGTAAACGTTGAGACGTTACCTACAGAGGCGATTACTAAGTTGCGAGATGCGGAGCTGAACATCGATCTTACTAACTACTTAGCACATGCACTGCCAATGCGAGAGGCGATCTGGTGGTCGGTACAAGCGACGCAGTTAAGAAAAGCGGACTTAACCAACCAAGAGCTGAAGTTGATTAATGAGAGTGGCAAATGGGTGAAAGAGCCCAACGAAGCGACTCGCAGACATATTGAAAAAGCAATAGAACCTCTGCCGAATGAAAGTTCAGCCAGATGGGTAGGACAATCAGTGTTTTGGAGTGGTCAAGGCAGTATTGCACCTGCTGATTTACCTGTGGTCATGCCTGCCGATCTTCTTTACGCAAAGGCTGTTGCTGGAGCGGTTAATACAGCCGCAGCTTTACCTGAGTGGTCAGGATATAAGGCTTACTACAAGAAGGTATTTAACAGCGCTATTGATATCGCCAATGGTGGCTCTGGTGTTACACGCGAAGGAGACCAATGATGCCGTCTGCAGCAAGATTGACTGACATGCACACGTGCCCGATGCAAACACCGGGTACTCCGCCAATTCCTCATGTGGGTGGGCCAATTGTAGGGCCGGGCGCAGTGACGGTACTGATATGTAAATTACCAGCGGCAAAAATGGGTGACTCGCTGGTATGTGTAGGACCGCCAGACAGCATAGTAAAAGGCAGTGCGACTGTTCTAATCAATAGCACTCCGGCTGCACGAATGGGCGACACAACAAGTCACGGGGGCAGCATTGTTTTTGGTGCTCCGACGGTTCAAATAGGTGGGTAGTTGAAAGGACTAACTATGAAGATGGTGAGTGGAGGGAACGATGCCAACGCATACTCTTGAGGGAGTTATTTCTCAAACAACGTTTTGGGACAATGACCATAAGCGCGAACAGATAGAAGAACTTGTCGAGCAAGCGAAGCTGGCTAACCCCAAGCTGCATGCTTTCATGCTTGATCTTACTCGAAAAGTAAACAATGAGTCCGGTAAGGCGATTGCCTATAACCGTGGTCCCCTAAAAACCCGTGAACGTATCGCGGCTAAGTGTGGCATCACCAATTGGGATGATCCTAAAACCGATAAAACGCAAGGCGTTAAAAAGCCTTTGGCGGTTAAAGATATCGCTCGTGCAACGATCGTTTTTAGCACGATCGCTCAGATGTTTGCATTCAGAGATTATATCTACACGACACCTGAGTATCAGGCGATTAAAGACAAGCAATCAGACGCTGTGAAAGATCTCTGGGAAAAAGAGATCCTAGACCAATACAAGGACGTAAAGTTCTTCTTGCAGGTCGAAATCGACTTTTCAACCAGAGTTAACAACGTACCTACACCAAAGAAAACGATCCCTCATATTGTTGAGCTTCAACTGAACGTGAGTCAGATGGCTTGGGGTAAAACCTATGGTCACGCGTTCTACAACCTTTCACGCCTTGCTTACATTGGCGGCAAGCAGAAGTTTGTTTGGGATGATACCGACTGTGTCATTACTGTTCCTGCGGATATTTCAGGAAAAGTAGCGAACAAACTAAGAACCGCTATCACTCACTGCCGCAGCATCGCGTGTGGAGACAAGGATGTGTTATTGGCTGCAAGCATTTTATCGAAGATGGTTTCGGCAAAATTCAAACTGCCTTCATCTAAAGAGTGCGAGAGCTTACCGGCGGCTCAGCACTACAGCTATAAGAATCGCAAGAAGCCTCTGGTGATTCAATGTGGCCCTTATGACTACAAAAAGGCAGCGAATCAAGACTCTAGTAATGCACAAGCTTGGGCTATTTCGTTTCTCGCAAGCTTTATCTGGGCGAATTTCACTAAGTCTCAGCACAAGCCTGGTGTAACGGGTACCGCTGCCAATTGGCATGCGAATTAGTGGGGAATCAATGAATGTTTGAAGATTTGCTGACACCGATTTCTGACGAAGCGCCTTGTGGTGAATATCTAAAAGATAATCGCTCGCTGTTTCGTGGCTACCGTAACGAATTCAACATGGCGCAATCGTCATTTCGTCAGCTAATGGAAATCCCAGATGCTTTAGAAGATGCGGAGCTCGTGGATGCGAATTTAGCGAATTGGCAAAAGCTGTCGGAGACCTGCTACCAGTGCCTAAAAGAGACCTCGAAAGACCTCGAAATCTTCTCTTGGTTTACGGTGGCTCAACTGTTTGGCGCACAGCCGTTCCAGAATCTGTCGAACGCGTTAAGAAGCATGGAAAACGTAGTCGATAACTACTGGGATACGCTGCACCCTGTGCTGCCAGAGAAAAAGCGCAAAGGCGACACTGAGCAAGCCCAAGCTGTCGAGGTTGCAGAGCACAGAGTTAAGCCTCTATTGCAACTGATTGGCGATACCGCAGAGAGCGGCCTGTTGTACATGCCTCTTCAGATGTTAGCGTTGGTTGGTGATATCGATTACGGCCGATTCTACAAGAACGAAAAAGACGGGACGTTGGCGACACTGAAAGCGGAAGCCGTCTCGGCACTCGCGAGTGAAAGAGGCGAAGTGGAATCACGCATTTTGGCATTGGGCGAATCTTTAGAGGCGTTAACCCAGTTAGAAACACTGATTTCAAGTAAGTGTGCTGATGTCGGAGCTCAGGCTTTGAGCTTCCGCTTTGTTAAAGAGTCCATTGAACGCCTTATCTCAGCACTTCGCTATTTAGTTGGCGAGCAGTTTGCTCATTGGCCGCTTGACCCGGTAGTCGAAGCTCCAGCTGAACCAGAGCCTGCGGAAATATCACCAAGTGTTGATCCCGCTACCGTAGGTGCTGTTGCTGAGTCGCCGGTCACACCCGCAGTGTCTTCAGTTTCTGCCGCAGCTCTTAGCGCACCTGCAATTGCAACTATGGCCACTGCCAGTGCAGCAGCGACTCGTGAACAAGCATTGGCGGATCTGCAGGTGATTGCCGACTACTTTTTAGAAAATGAACCACACAGTCCAATTTATTTACTACTTAAACGAGCGATACGTTGGGGAGGAATGTCATTACCAGAATTACTCGAAGAACTGGTCGGCGATAACGGCGCCGTACATCAAAGAATCGAACATCTAGCTGGACTCGAGAGCGCTGAGCATAAAGCAGTACTCAAAGCGACGGCTGCGCCACAACCTCAAGTGGTCATGCCGTCAGAAACAGTTCAGGAAGAAGTGAAAGTGCAGGAATCAACCTCTACCCCAAGCTCTGATTCAGGGCTCTCCAATATCGAGTGGTAGCGGTTACTAACAGTCAAAAATGACAAATCATAGAAAAGGGAATAATCATGGCTTCTATTTACATGCGAATTGATGGACTAAATACGATTAAAGGCGCAGCAACAATCGGTGATATTGGTGGCAAGAAAGGCTTCTTCGCTATCGATAACATGAGCTGGGGTGCAAACCGTGGCGTAGCCGTTGATGTTGGTAATGCAAACAACGCCGATAAAGGGATGGTGTCACTGGACGCAATTCATGTTTCTCGTACGTCAGATGGTGCATCTCCTCATCTAACCACATTCTTATTTGCACCGGGTGCAGAAGGTAAAACGGTTGAAATTCTGCTGACTAAACCATCTCGTGATGGTGCAGGCGCAGATCCATACCTTGTGTTAACTCTAGAGAAAACTCGTATTGCTAGCTACAACATTCATGGCTCTGATGGCCAGCTACCTGTAGAGGATTTCTCGCTTACGTACACCACGCTGACCAAGGTTTACTACCAAGAAGGCGACGGCGGTAAGATCGAGAAAGGCGATACCGTTAAGTTCGATTGTACCACAGGCAAACTTGAGTCTAAGGCGGCTTAATTTTGATTAACAGGGAGAAGTAACGTGGCTTTAAATTCACAACACAAACGTGTTAGCAAAAACCGGGTAAGTATCACTTACGACGTTGAAACCAATGGTGCGGTAGAGAACAAAGAACTGCCGTTTGTTGTAGGTGTTATTGGGGATTTTTCTGCGCATAAAGAAGATCGCGAAGATTTAGAAGAGAGAACGTTTTACCAGATCGATAAAGACAACTTCGATACGGTTCTGAAACGTGTAGGCCCAGAGCTAAAGCTGAAAGTAGATAACACGCTACAAGATGACGATAGCCAATTTGAAGCCGCTTTATCTTTCTCTTCAATGAAAGACTTCGAGCCAGATGCTCTCATTGAGCAAGTTGAACCATTGAAAAAACTTGCTGAAACACGTCAACAGCTTAAAACACTCCTTTCAAAGGCGGACCGTTCTCGTGATTTGGAGAAGCTATTGAAAGAAGTACTACAAAGTGCCGATCAGATTAACGCACTTTCTAGTGAGTTGGGCGTAGAAAGCAAAGGAGATGAGTAATGAGTTCTGAACTAGAAAGCCAAGCGGGTGGAGAAGCAGAAGCGGCATCGGCGAGTCTATTAGACAGAGCAATTGCAGCAACAAACCAAACCCCGGCTGATACAACCAAAGAACTGTTCTCAGTCCTCGCAGAACAGGCTCTTAGTGGTACGGTAACCTGGGACAAAAACGTTTCTAAAACAATAGAAAACGCGATTGCCCAGATCGATCAACAGATGTCTAAGCAACTTTCACAAGTGATGCAAAACGATGAATTCCAGAGACTTGAAGGCTCTTGGCGCGGTTTGAACAAGCTAGTGAAAGAGAGTGAAACCGGTCAGTCTCTTAAGATCAAACTGGTCGACTTCACCAAAGATGAACTCATTGAGCAGTTTGAAGATGCGCCTGCAGTCGATCGCAGCCCGTTATTCGATGCGCTGTATCAGAAAGAGTTCGGTACTGCTGGTGGTGAGCCTTATGGTGCATTGATTGGTGACTACAGCTTCAGCCACAAAGATGAAGATGTAGCGCTACTGAGATACATGGGTGAAACAGCGGCAGCAAGCCATGCTCCTTTTGTGGCCGCGGCGAACCCTGAAATGTTTGAGTTTGATTCGTTTGAAACCTTCGATGAGGGTAAGCCAGTTGCGGCTGGTTTCGACTCTCCAGCGTATGCTTCTTGGAACGCTTTCCGTGAAAGTGATGATGCTCGCTATGTGGTATTAACCATGCCTCAAACGCTTGCTCGTCTTCCATACGGCGACAAAGGTCTGGCAACTGACTCATTCAACTACGAAGAGTTAGCGACAGATGCAGAAGGTAACCCTAAACCGAAAGATAACTCAGAGTTAGTTTGGTCTAATGCTGCTTTTGAATTCGGCTTGAAAATGACTCAGGCTCACACTCAGTTTGGTTGGTGTACGGCGGTTCGTGGCTTAGATAACGGTGGTAAGGTTGAGAACCTACCTAACCTGACGTTTAAGTCTGATGCTGGTGATATTCAGCAACAATGTCCAATCGAAGTTAACCTGACTGATGAGCGTGAAAAAGAGCTGAGCGATCTTGGATTCTTGCCTTTGGTTCACTACAAAAACACCAACTATGGTGTGTTTATCGGTAGCCAAACGACTCAGAAGCCAAAAGTTTACACCGATCCTGATGCAACCAGTAATGCAGCGATCTCTGCACGTATCCCTTACATCATGGCAAGTAGCCGTATCGCACATTACCTAAAAGTAATGGGTCGCGATATGTTGGGCTCGAACCTTGAAGCAACGGATATTCAGAAGCAGCTGCAAACGTGGATTGATCAATACACGAACTCTGGTGCTGTTGGTAACTCTGAACGTTCTAAAACACCGCTATGTGAATCTCAGATTCAGGTTGTGGAACAGCCAGGTAGACCGGGTGCGTACTCTGCTGTCGCTCACCTAAGACCGTGGTTGCAAATGGAGGAATTAACCACTTCTGTCCGTATGGTTACGAAGATCCCAGGTTAATTTGGAACAACAGCAAGCACGAATGGATTGATGGATGTTTGATGAGAAGCTGCAAACGGAGTTTTGCGAATTGAATAGTGAGGACAGTGCGTATCTGCATGATGCGCTCTCTTTGCTATTCCATATTGATGCAGAGATGCTAAGTGACACCGGTTTGTTATTCGCCGGTGTCACTCGCCTCATTGCGGAGATAGATCGTCGTATTTCAGAGCAGCTGTCTCATATCATTCATCATCCTAGTTTTAGTCAATTGGAGGCAACATGGAAGGGCGTAGAAACCCTTGTCATGCTTCCAGTTAACTACCAAAAAATACGAGTTAAATTATTAGATACCTCATGGGGAGAGCTTTCTCATGAGCTTAATAATGCCGTCTCTTTAAAGAGAACCAGCTTATATAATTTGGTCGCCAATAGAGAGTTAAACACTTCTGGCGGTCAGCCTTTTGGCATGATAGTCGTCGACCATGCTATCTCGATGGATGTCGATGACGACTATGATGATCTCTACACATTAGAGCTATTAGCCTGTCTAGGCGAGCTCTGTTTGTGTCCTTTTGTACTGTCTCCAGAAGATAACTTTTTTGGAGAGAGTGGCCCTGACTGGTTATCTGATACCAATCGAATAGAAAAGATCTTAGATGGACCGGATTTTGTCTCTTGGCAGCGTTTAAGAAGTATTAGCCAAGCCAGGTTCATCGCTCTTGCGATGCCACGTGTTCGCTTGCGTGAAGCGCACTCTTTTTCATCTTCTCGTCGCATTGTTTTTTCTGAATCAGCACAGATGCAAAAGGGCTTGTGGGGCAGTGCAGCTATGCTGTTTGCCTCGATTGCGATGCGAGAATTTAATCGCATCAATTGGTTTGGTTTTATGAAGTCGCGCTGGCAAGACAAGTTGATCGGCTCATTAGTGAATGTCCCGCAAAATGGCGTGGGCACGCCTGCAACATTCACTCCAACGCCAGAACTCAATATCTATACCGAGATGGGCAACTTCTATGCAGACCAAGGATTTATTCCTTTGTGTCATAGCACCACCACCGACAAGTATTTCTTCAGAGGTAATCGTTCTATTTGGGATAAAGCCCGAGATGACGCCGACCTTGTCGCAGGCCAAGTGCAAACCACTCTGATGATCTGCCGTATCGCCCACTTTTTGAAGGTGCAAATCCGCGGCATGATCGGCAACTTTCAAAGCGCCGAAGAGTGTGAATTGTATTTGAATAACTGGCTGCAAAAGTACACCAGTAACTTGTTCAATGCCGATGAAGCAACGCTCGCGAAATTTCCACTCAGTAAGAGCCGCGTAGAAGTAAAACAGGTGAAAGGAGAGAACGATCGCTACGTGTGTAATGTACTCGTTCAGCCTCAGTATCAGTTCGATAACGTGTGTGGTGAAGTTCTGCTATCTACAGATCTCGGTACAGAAGAGTCACTGTTTGCTTCTGGAGGTCGCGCATGAGTTTCTGGAAAACCTTCGTTAAGAAAAGCAACACCAGCTCTGATCGTGATGATCTGCTTGATTCTATTCACTATCAACTGACGACTCTGCTTAACTCGGAAGCGCCAATGCGTTTGATTCCGAGTGTCTATTCAGAAACTCAGAAATCCATTTACTGCTTTGGCTTGGACAACTCACAGAGTCAAAGCAGCCAAATAGAGAAAGATCAGTTCTCACGAGCGTTAGAACGCTTGATTCAGTCGTTTGAGCCGCGACTGTCGGAAGTGAGTGTGTTCGTCCAAGAGGGCGATCAAACCAAGAACGCGATCTGTTTTTCCATCATGGCTAAGGTCAATACCTCAGCAGGAGAGCACGTATTCCTGTTTGATTCGAATTTAAGCCTATCCAATCAACAGGCGACCATGGAGGGACAGGAAGTTGTCTGATCAAATGCTAAGTTATTTCGAGCGAGAGTTGGCGAGTATCCGCTCTGCACTCAGCGATTATGGGCGTGACTTTCCAAAACACGCTGGCTCAATGCGCCTTAATCAACATGATCAAGAAGATCCAAATATCAGTCGCTTAATTGAAGCGGCAGCATTACTCAATGCAAAAACAGAGAAACGTCTTGATGAGCAGTTTCCTGAGATCCTACAGGACTTAATCAATATTGTTTATCCGGGGTATCTGCAAGTTATTCCAAGCTACACCCCATTCTATCTCGACGTAGAAGCCGAAGAAGCGACAGCAAAGGTTGTTTTAAATAAAGGCTCAGAGCTTTCAGTCGTGCATGATGAGATGGAATCCATCTTTACGCTGGTGGACGAGATGGTCATCGAGCCTTTTCACATTGCGGATATTTCTGCCACAACGGCTCCATTTAATTTCCCAACGCCGCCAACCTTGCGACGTTCAGACTCAGCGATTCAAGTTGAGCTATCAAGTAACGATCCAGAGCTGTTTTTCTCACAAATGGAAACCGGATCGTTCGATTTTTATGTGAGAGGTTTTGAGAGTAGCTCACGCGGTTTGATCGACCTTCTGCTATTGAATACCGAAGCGATTTCGATTACCAGTGGTGAACAGCAGGTACTGGTCGATACTGATAAATTACGTAGCCGCATTACCGATCCTGATTTCATTTGGCTGCCTACTTATGACGGCCACCTAAGCGGCTTTGATATCCTGCGAGACTACTTCGCTTACCCAGACAAAGCAGCATATATGCGCATTGAGAATCTGGGTGAAGAGCTGAGCCAATTTGAAACCGACAAAGTTCAGCTTACTTTCTTCATCAAGCAACTGCCGGTAGAGTACCTCAGTCTATTTTCACGTAATGTATTTTTGTTGAACACAGCACCAGCGGTGAACCTGTTCAGTAAACGCGGTGAGCCAATGCGTTACGATTTCTCCAAGCTTTCGATTCCAGTCATCGCCGATGCGCAGCAACAAGATCATTTCACTGTGGTGTCAGTTGAGTCGGTGTGTGAAGTGATGTCGACGGGCGAAGTGCCGTTATCGCCTATTTATGCCAGTGGCTATTGGTCTGATACCGATGCGCCACAATGGCAAAGCAGTCAGCATTGGGACCATAAAGGTCGACGCTGCATGAATTTATCAGTTAGCTATGCGCAGCTACCTGCCGAGCAAGAGGCCGTGGTTTTAGCCACTCAGCTACTGGTTTGCAATGGTAGAGCCCCGTGTTTGATTCGATCTGGAACGCTAGCGAATTCTCTTGCTGCGGTTGATTTGCCGGGCGAGTTTTCCATTTTAAAAACACCGACCGCACCTCAGTATCCATCGCTAGATAATCAGTTAACATGGCGTTTCTTGGCTATGTTGAATGCCAACTTTGCGAGCTTGGTACAAACTGATGACCCAACAGTCGCACTTCAGGATACGCTACGCTTAACGTGTAACTCAGTCCAATGCCCGCAAGCATACGCAATTAAGAAGGTATCCTATCGCCACCTCGTAGCTCCAATTACTATTGCAGGGCACAGTATTTTTGCTTCTGGTACTGAAATTGAAGTCGTCGTCGACGATGAAATTTTAGGCGCCGACTTTTCAGTGTTTTCTCAAATTCTTAACTCAGTGTTTTCGCAATATTGCAGTTTTGACCGTTTTATTCAGGTCTCGGTACAGCGCTTTGGTAGTGACAATCCGGGCGTGCAGTTCCCTAAAACTCATGGGAGCCAGCTATGTCTATAACTCAGATGACTCAACAAGACGCCGACCACGTCAAAACTCGGTTGCTAAGCCAACCTCATACGTTTGATTTTGTACAAGTGATACGTCTTCTGAGAGCTATGGGCAGCCAAGCGAATCTAGAGTTGTCGCCAGAGGTTATGCCATATGGTGATGCGAGTGAAGTGACGCGTATTCGTCGTAGCGACAATACACTAAAGATTAAGCTTGGCCTTGAGGCGCTGTCTGGGTCAAAAGGGGTAATTCCTGACTATATGTATGCTGAGCTCCTTAACAGTTTGCACCAAGATGACTATGCGCTGCAAAAATTCATTGATGTGTTTAATCAGCGTTATCTAGAGCTCAAGTTGCATGTCGAAACCAATCGCAACATGCTTCTTAAACAGGAGCGTGACGTGCAAGCGGGTAATGTAGTGGGGCGCTTATCTCAACAAGCGGCACTGGCGTGCATGTTTGCTCTTCCGAATGCAAATCGAGACAAATCTGACCCGAGTATGTTGCGTCATGGCATGGCATTGGGCAACAAAAGCAGAAACCTCAACGGGCTAAAACGTCTATTGAGTAACTATTTCTCTTTAACGGTGAACCCAGTTGTCGCGCCAGCGTCGTTCTATCGAATCAATACCAAATACCAAACCAAACTTGGTAGTCAGCAAGGTCAAAATCAAAAGTTGGGCCAAGGCTTTTGGTTGGGTTCAACAGGAACTCAAACCTTCAAAGCATTGGAAATTAACATTACACCTAAAACGCGCAGTGAGTATTTAGGGTTATTGAATAACTCACACTTTGCGTCCTCGATGAAATCATTAGTACAAGCCTATTTGCGCGAGAGTCTCGATATTCGACTTTATATGTATGTGAAACGTGAATACATCGATGAGCCAATGCTCTCAAGCCAAAAGAGTGGCCTGAGACTTGGAGAGGCCAACTGCCTTGTGCCTCATAAACGAAAATCGGAATTTCGTAAGATCTTAATTCAACAGGAGAGAGTTTGATGTCACAAATAAAACTAGGGAACCTCGTTTCAAAGCTAGATATTCACCTTAAGTCAGCGTTAGAGGAAGCAGCAGGAGCTGCTATGGCACAAACAGTCACTGCCATTGAGATAGAACATTGGTTGGTTCAACTCATCGCGATGAAGGAACAAAACCTCATCAGCTGCTTGAGCAAGCAAAACATTGATCCTAGCGTTGTGCTCAGCGAACTCACACAGCGTATTAATCGACTGTCTACAGGTGCAGCTGGACAGCCTACGATTAGCCTAGCAACCAGTGAATTGATGGAAAGTGCTTGGATGCTTGCTTCTGTTAATTACGGTCATCAGGAAGTCACCAGTCTTCATTTACTTCTAGCCCTAACTCAGACTGATAACTTAGGGATGAAGAAGTTTTCTTTGGCTGCACTTCAAACTCTATCTACTGAGGCGTTGAACTCTCAAATCAGTTCCCTCAAGAATGTGAAAACACAAGCGGCTTCATCTGGCGCAGCAGCATCAGAAAACGCAGCGGGCGCTGTCGCTGGTGGTGCTCTTGAAAAATACACAGTAAACCTGACTCAACAAGCTAGAGACGGCGAACTTGACCCAGTATTAGGTCGTAACAGCGAAGTTCGTATGGCGATAGACATCTTGTGTCGTAAGCGTCAGAACAACCCTATTTTAGTGGGTGAGCCGGGCGTGGGTAAAACCGCGGTTGTAGAAGGCTTGGCTCATAGCATCGTTAAAGGTGAAGTACCGCCAGCGATTCAAGGTGTTGAAATTCATACGCTTGATCTTGGTTTGCTGCAGGCAGGTGCGAGCATCAAGGGTGAATTTGAGAACCGCCTGAAAGACGTGATCAACGAAGTGAAAAGCTCACCGACACCGATCATCGTATTCATTGATGAAGCACATACACTGATTGGCGCCGGTGGTGCAGCAGGTCAAAACGATGCCGCTAACTTGCTTAAACCAGCCTTAGCTCGTGGTGAATTCCGTTCTATTGCTGCAACGACATGGGCTGAGTACAAGAAGTACTTTGAGAAAGACCCTGCATTGACGCGTCGTTTCCAGTTGATCAGCGTTGAAGAACCAAACGCAGAAGATGCAAAACAGATTCTACGAGGCGTTGGTGAAGCTCTGCGTGCCCATCATGGCGTGTTTATTTTGGAAGATGCGATTGAAGCGGCGGTGAGCTTGTCGATTCGTTATTTGCCATCTCGTCAGCTTCCAGACAAAGCGATCAGCTTGTTGGACACAGCATGTGCCCGTATCGCACTGACCCAAGGCGCAAAACCAGAGTGCATTGAGAGCTTAGAGCAGAATATCAGTTACCTTGAGAGTGAACGTTCTGCACTAGAAGCAGAAGGTGCGGTGTTCATTGACAAAGCGGTCGACCACGAAGGGCTTAATCAGAAAATTGACCAGCAGAAAGGGGAATTAAACACGCTTAATGAACAGTGGGAAAAAGAGCGTGAATTGGTCGCGACGATTACCACACTGTGCGAAACGATTGAAAGTAGTCGCCTTGAAGACAATGTAGATACCGAGAGCCAAGCGCAACTTAATATTGCACTTGGTCAGTTAAAAGAGATCCAAGGTGAGCTGCCACTGGTGTTCCCTGTGGTTGATGACCAAGTGATTGCGACAGTTATCGAGAATTGGACGGGTATTCCAGCGGGCAACATGGTGCAAGAAGAGGTGGCTCAACTGTTGTCTCTCGATAAAGCGCTACACAAGCGAGTGATTGGCCAAGATGTGGCGATCAGTGAACTTGCCAAGAGTATCCAAATTTCACGCGCAGGCCTGACAGACAGTCGTAAGCCAGTTGGTGTGTTCTTGATGTGTGGTCCAAGTGGTGTAGGTAAAACTGAAACGGCGATGGCACTTGCTGATGAGGTCTTTGGTGGTGGTGACAACCTTACCATTATCAACATGACCGAGTTTAAAGAAGAGCACAAAATTTCAATGCTACTTGGCTCTCCTGCGGGCTATGTCGGATTTGGCGAAGGTGGTGTGTTGACCGAAGCGATTCGTCGTAACCCTTACTCTGTGCTGCTGCTTGATGAGATGGAGAAAGCGCACCCGGGCGTCCATGATTTGTTCTATCAGATTTTTGATAAGGGCCATATTAAGGACAGTGAGGGTCGTACTGTCGACTTTAAGAACACCATTATCATCATGACGTCGAATGCTGCTGATCAGGCCATCGTTGATATCTGTGAAGAGCACGAAGATCGTTTGGCTAACGAAGATTTGCTAGAAGAAATTCGTCCTGCACTGCAGCAATACTTCAAGCCTGCGTTCTTAGGACGAACCACGATAGTGCCTTACTACCCATTGAATCGTGATGAGCTTAGCCAGATCACTGAGATCAGCCTGAATCGTATTGCGAAGCGCTTGGACGAGAAATACAAAGCGACCTTTGAGTGGGATGAGAAGTTTGTTGATTTTGTGGTGAGTCGTAATACTGACCCAACAACAGGTGGTCGCGCCGTTGAGCAGATTATCAACCGCTCTCTGATGCCTCAACTGGCGATTGATTGTATTCATCGATTGAGTGAAGGGCAGAGTATCAATCAAGTCGCGGTCACAACAGATCCTGTGACTGGTGAATTAGTGGTTAACATCACTTAATGGAGAAGGATATCTTAAAGGTGAGCAGTATCAGTAGAAACACCTTTTTGTTGCCGAGTAAGTTCAGGGCAGCGGCGCTTAAAACAGTGATGTTTATTGCTGTGACGAGCGCTGCCGCCAGTGCTCAGGCTGTAGAACGAGTAACACTGGCGACGCAGATTTGGACGCCTTATCAAACCGTGGATGAAAATGGTGAGATAGGTGGCGTTGCCGTTAACCGAGTGAAGTGCGCGCTGCGCCGTATGGGGCAACCTTACGAGATTCGAGTGATGCGCTGGGACAAAGCACAGTTGATGGTGGAAACCGGTGAGATGCATGGTTTTTTCTCCGGTTCTGCTAACAGTCGACGCGCGAAATTCGCAACTGCATCGGAGCCTCTTGTGTCGGAATACTTGGCGTGGTTCATCGCACCAAACATCTATGCCGACATAAATGACGAAACAACCAAGTTTAGTCTGCGATTTGGTGCTAAGTTTAATACAAACAAGTGGTTATCTTTAAAGCGAGATGGCTACAACGTTATCCGCAAGCCGCGTGACGCAGATTCACTGCTCCAAATGTTATGGAAAGGCGATTTGGACGTGGCTTATGAATATGAGCTTGTTTTTGAAGATTCATTGAAGAAAGCAGGTATACCGGTCGATTACTTTCAAAAAGTAAGGATCAAAAAACAAGATCTAATGGTTCACTTTTCTAATGACTTCTTACGAGAGTCCCCAGGATTCTTGGATAGATTTAATCGTTCTTTACGTAAGTGTTATTGAAGTAAGGGTAAGGGAATGCCATGAATATAAGTTTTCAGTTGATCGAGCTACCTGAAAACGAGCAGGTAGTCAGCCGACAGATATCATTACCAAGTAGTGGTGGCACTATAGGTCGTTCTTACGAATGTACGGTTCAGCTGCCAGACATGAGTCGCACGCTCTCTCGTGTTCATATCGAAGTACTTCCCCATTCTGAGGGGGGCTTTCAGGTTATCGATCGCAGTGCGAATGGTGCACAGGTCAATGGCGTTCTTCTTGGTGCTGGTCAATCCGCCAAGGTGAGCGACGGTGACAGCATTCGTATAGGCGGTTACTTACTATTGGTGAGTGATATGCAGGAGCTTTTCTCAAAAGAGGCCAAGCCGGAAAAATCGGAACCTAGCAGAATCCCAACAGATGAACCTGTTTTTGACTTTGCGGGTGTGATCGAAGAGCCAGCTGCCACCGTGTTTGGTGCTGAATCAACAGCCTTCAATGAAATTGAAGAGGCGATTGATACCGCGAGTACATTCAGTGCAGACAATGTATCTGGCGAAGATGTCTATGCCTATGACCCGTTTGAAGAAGATGATCTTCTTAACATTGCGCTCGATGAAAAGTCGAGTAGCGATCCCATCATCATGGCTGACGAGCCAAGTTCTCGAAATCGCGCTTCTCAACACAGTGAGTCTCAAGAGACAGGGGTGACTCTGAGCAACGGCTCTCAAATTCAAGCACTGGATTCAAGTATCGAGAGGCTCAATCAGATCGTTGAACATCAGCAAACGGCGCTAACGGCAGCTGTTGATCGCGAAAGATTAGTCTCTTGTATTGAAACGACCTTGGATAAGTTCCTCGCAGATTTCAACCCGCAACACTTGGAGAGTGAGTTCAATGACTACCTGTCTGGGTGGGGAAGCAAAGAGAAGAAGTACTGGGGGCTGTACAAAAAGCAGTTCGCACGTAAACAAGACCGTGGAGAGTTCAAACGTAACTTTACCGCGATGTTATTAGAAGAGTTAAGGGACAAGTAATGAAGACAAAGCAGTTTTTTGTTCGTTGCCTGTCAACCGTAGTGAGTTCATTTTTGATCATGGCTTGTAGTTCAAGCGATGAGAGTGTTTTTCAACCATCGATGTCGGTCAACGTCAAGATGGAAGCGACGAATGATATCAATGCATTCGAAGACGATATAGCAAGACCTTTGGTTGTAAGAGTTTACCAATTAAAAGAAACAGGTGCGTTTGAAAAAGCGGACTTCATCAGTTTGTACGAATCGGACAGCACGGTGTTAGCAGGAACCCTTGTCGACACGAAAGTGTTGGCGCCGGTGTTGCCCGAAGAGAAGCGCTCTTTTGTACTAGAAGTACAGCAAGAAGCAAAAGCTGTCGCAGTGTTTGCTGAGTTTGCTGACTACGAAGTGGCAGTGAGCAAAGGCTTAGTAGCGTTAGTCGAAGACCCTGATGAAAACCCAATAATTATTCGAATCTCTAAAACAAAGATTGAGATTACTCAGCCTGTTGATAGTTCTTGGTGGTAAGGAGACCTATTTGAAACATCAAAGAAAAGTGGTTTGGAAAGAGGGGATGTTTGTCGCTCCTCAGCATTTTCAGCAAACCGAAAGATACATTACGCAATATATTCAGAAGTATGTTGCATTGACGTCAGGCAGTGGCAGTTATGGCGTATCAGCGCTAGAGATCGAATCTAACTACTTAAAGTTGGGGAAATTCGGTGTCGTTAGATGCAGTGGTGTATTTCAAGACGGCACTCTATTCGACTGCACGCGAGAGCTATTAATTGAAGTACCTGAAAATACCATCGATAAATGTATTTACTTAGCCCTGCCACTCTCTGTTGAGGGTGAAAACGAATACGGGCTAAAAGAAGAATTGAGACGCTATATCGTTGCAGAGCATAACCTGTTTGATGCAAGTGATGCCGAGCAAAGTGGTATCAAAGCTACACTGGCAGAGCCCAATATCCGTTTGGTTGTGGAAGGTGAAGATGTTAATGGCTTAGTGCTTATTCCGATTGCTAAAGTTCTTGAAAGAAGAGGGGATGGGGAAGTGGTTCTCGACAGAGGTTTCATCCCAAGCTGCCTTCAATACGGTGCCTCAACTCAGTTAAAAGAACGCTTAAAGGAGCTATTCATACTCGTACAGGCGAGAGCGAAAAATGTATTGGAGCGCATTGGCGTCGGTGAGCAAACCAAAAGTGACCTGAGCTTAATGCGAGAATTCATGTGGCTACAAACCTTAAACCGTTGGAGCCCACAAATCCAAATCCTGCTTTCTAAGCCAGATAGCAATGTAGAGCTGCTTTATGAAAAACTCACGAGCTTCTCGTCTGAGCTTGATAGCTTTACGCCCGCTATTGGTAACGCCAACCACCGCGTTCTAGACAAAGACAACCTTCATCAAGCCTTTGGGCCTTTGTTCGCCGCGCTTCGTGAGCAGCTCTCTATGGTGCAGAGTGACAAGGTGACTGAGTTTGATTGGGATGTGAACTTGTTTGATAAGCGCCGTCTACTGCGTTTGTCTATTCCAACACTACATCAAATGGATGGTCGTAGGCTGGTATTGTCGGTGAAATCTTCTATCGGCGCTTCAATGCTCAGCTCGACTTTCCCAAGCGCATGCACATTGAGTGGCATCAGCTTGATTGCTGAACTGGTGCGTAACAGTCAGTCTGGAGTAACGATCAACCCGCTAGCGGTTGCCCCTTCCGAACTTAAAGCTCAAGTGGATCTGGCCTATTTTGAGATTGAGACGTCTCATGAATACTGGCAGCAACTCAAGTCGAAAAGAGAGCCGATTGCACTGCATGTTGACAGCCGAGTGCCAGACCTAGAAATAAAACTGTATGCGCTAGGGTAATGTTATGGATGACCTACTCGATGAAGCAACGATAGCGATAGAGACGGACCCCCAGTCGAGGGAGGCTCAGTCCAATCTCGATTCCGTGCGTCTGGCTAGTCTTAACGCCATAAAAAATCATGCGCGATTTAATATGTTTCAGCGCAAAGGCTTGCTGTTTGACAACGAAATCTTGAGTGCCAGTTCAGAGCTATTATCGCTCTCTGTTTCTATAAAAAGGCTTGAGTGTCCAGCGGATATTTACACCTTTAGAACCGGTATTAAAAGCCTGCTTACTGACCTGAAATACAAAGTGGCTAAGCTCGACTACCCGCCATCTGTGGCCGATAAAACCTGTTTCCTATTCGCAGTAATGTTGGATGAACAGATCCTTCACTCGGACTGGGGAGATGAGTCTGGTTGGGAAAACCAAACCTTGGTCAGTGAGCTGTTTGGAATTAAAAACGGCGGTGAGCAATTTTATCTGGTCGCAGAGCGTGCATTGCTTCAGCCAGTTTTGCTTAGAGATCTACTAGAGCTCATTTATATCATGATCAAACTCGGGTTTCGTGGCCGATACCGAGTGGAAGGCAAAGAGCTACTCGGCATTCTTCTACAAAGAATTGAAGAGGCGGTGTTTGCACAAGATACGCAAACTAGTGAAGATAATGCACACGCAATTCCAAGGCCGCATGCCGCACAAATCAAGAAAGTGAGTCGTCCTCAACGACCAGTACGTTTAACCAGAGGGTTCTTGTTATTCGCCATGCTGCTGTCGCTTACTTGGGCGGGAATTTACTATTGGTACAACTTAACGACACCACAAAAAGCACAAGCCTTTATCCAGCTTCCGCAATTTACTGACAAGTATTACAGCCAAGCGAATATACAAGAACAAGAATTCATCTACACCAGTACCCCTGAGGAGCTAGGCAGAGCACCGAGCGCTCTATCATCTAAAACAAGTTCACCTAAAACAGCCACACCGAAAACAACAGCGCCAGTCAGCAATATCAGTGAATCTGTGGCTTCGGGTAATTGGCATGTTCAACTGGCGACGCTATCGACCAAAGCAGCGTCTGAGAATTTCTTATCACGCTATGGGGCTGTGTTCCCCAACATCGAAGTGAGACTATGGCGAGATAAATACCGAGTGTTAAGCCATGCAGACACTCGAGAGCAAGCACGTGAAATACTCGAAAGTGCGAAGCAATCTGGAATAACCGATGCCTTTATCACCAAAGCGAAGTAGTAGGGTTAATTAATGATAAGTAAGAAAAAAGCGCTCACTTTTGCCATTTTGCTTTCACTGCTTGTGACGAGTTTATTGGTTGGTGGTCTGTGGTTATTAGATTGGTATTGGCTTGAGCCAGTTTGGGCAGTAGTCGTACAGATTATTGCGCTTGTATTAGTGGCAGTAGGGATTGGAGCTCTGATCTATTCTCGACTAAGACGCCCACCAGTTGATGAAGATGCGAAGAAACGTGAAGAGTGGCGTGAAGAGGAAATCCAGCGCACTTTTAATCATGTTTGGCGCAAGCATTCTCGCCTTAGTGCAAATCCATACCTGATCCCTTGGTATGTGCATTTAACGGAAGACGTCGAAAACGATCAACTCTGGCTACAACAGATGGGATTTGAGGCGATTGAGCCAGCGGATAACCTACCTGAAGACTTAGTTGCCGTTCGCTTTTGGGCATCTGATGACGTCATTATCGCAACCATTGATCTCCTTCATCCGAAAGAATGTATGCAGAAGAGCATCAATACTCTGGTGGCGTTGATTCTATCTAAACGTTCAAGACAAGCATTCAATGGTGTGTTGTGCGCCGTGGACCTGGGTAAGCTGATCAACAGCACTGAAATTGCAGTCAGTGAGTTGAGTCAGAAGTATCGCTCGGTTCTGGAGGACCTCAATAAAGCGGTAGGCTTAACACTGCCGACTTATTGTACTTTTACTCATATGTCACAAGTTCAGGACCTGTGTGAGCTATTCTCGCCATTGGAAGAGAGTGAGCGTGAGTTGCCGTTTGGTGCGTTGCGAGACGTTGAAGAGAGTAAGGAATACGATAAAGCTTGGTTTGATGAGTCATTTGAGGCGCTCAGTCACTCTTTGACTAACTCTTTAAGCTCTTCATTGAAAGGTCAGTTGAACGCTGACTATCGAGACTCAGCTTTGGTCGGCATCTATCAGCTCTCGGCCATTCGTTATGATGTTGAAGACTTTCTCTCTCTCACTTTCAATCAACATCAATTCGATGAGATCGACCTATTCTTCCGTGGCTACTTCTTTGTTAATGTAGGTGGGGAGAGCGAAAACGTCGACATCATCAGCACAATGCACGCGTCTGAACTTGGGTTTGAAACCCTTTCCAATATTCATACGCAATCGAAAAGCTTGAGTTTGTTTGGTAAAGGTCTGTTTAGAAGTTGTGTCTTAAAAGAAGCGCCTTTGGTTGGGTTTAACAAGAAACGTGAAATCACCTATCGAACCACACGTTGGGTTGTCTCTTGTGGTCTGGTGCTCCTGTTTGTTGGTTTTGTCGCGACCATTAAAGCCGGCTTTGATTATCAGCAGGAAATCGATAATAAAGCGCTGACGATGCTGGATCGTTACAAAGAGAATCTAGAGAAGAACGCTATTCAACCTGATGACTTAGCATCGCCGGTATTCAGCTTGTATGAACTGAGAGAAATAGTGCAGCTTTATGATGAAAAACATCACCCTTGGTATGTCTCAAGCTGGTTACCTAGCTCTAGTATCTCTGGTTATGTTCATGATGCTTACTTTGGTGAGTTGAACTCAGAGTTATTGACCTTGATGCGTGACTACATCATGAAAGATATGTTTGTCTATAACTCGTTGGATGACAAAGTAAAAACACTTGAACTGCTTAACCTGCAGCAGATCTTATACAACCCAGCACGTCACTCCTCGGCCTCGTTGGTAAACTACTATATTGATGCCTTGAATGAAGAGGGCAGCGGTGATGCTAGTCTTATCAAACGCTTTAAATTGCTGGCAGAAGATGCGCTGAGTACATCGGCAATCCCGCCAGCATTTGACGAGCAACTGCTCGGTTTAGTGCGTAAATCCTTATCGACGGATGATGTTAGTGAATTGCTTTATCAGCATATTCTGCAGCACCGCGACTTTGCGCGCCGTGTGGATATGCGAAAGAGCCTGAATCCAGTTTATGAGCAAGTGTTTACGTTCAATGCTGATTTTAGTGGCTACCTGATCCCTTATGCGTTTACACGCGATGGTTTTCAAGATTTAAGCAATGAAACTGGCTTCCAGCTGGCCTCTGAAGCGATTACGGCTTATGAGGGCGTGATGGGGCGCATCAACGGTGAAGCAGAGATGAATCGCATCAACCGTCAACTGCGTGAACGCTATATCAAAGACTATATCCAGTATTGGAATACGTTTGTTTCAAATGTTCAGCTGACGGAAGTATCTAGTTGGGGCGGAAGTGAGCAGCAGTTGGATTTGGTGACGGATGCGAACTTCTCACCAATCACTCAGTTCTATTCTGTTGTAAGCACCAATACCAATCTCATCAAGAGCACAATGGAGAACAAAGAGCAGCAGAAAGCGGAGCAACAGAAAGAAGGTCAGCAAGCCGATGAGGCCTCTCCGCTGCAATCCAATAATGGGTCTGCGATGGAGCGGGTGGCAGAGTCGATCACTTACCCATTCCGACACATTCACGGTGTGATTCAAGCTAACCAAACGGGTCAAAGCTCACTGGATATCGCACTGACCAACCTGACAGCATTGCGAGATTGGGTGAACAAATCGAAAGAGATTCAATCGAAAGGGCATTACTTCTTAGAACAGTTGGAGAATGCGGATTCAAGTAATCCAATCGCACGTTTGCACCTTTTGGCGGATGATTACAACGTTCCTCTGTTGCCCGAGCTAATGGACTCCCAAGCAACACTGATTAATGGTTTGGCGCTCGATGCGGTTCGTGAAGTGATCAATGAAGATTGGTCGAAGGTGACTCACTTCTATTTGACCCGTCTAGCTAACCATTATCCTATTAAGCACAACGCCAATACGGATGTGTTGCTGTCGGACTTTGAGGCGTTTTTTAAACCTGAAGGGGAGTTTGATCAGTTTTCTAAGAAGTACGCGAGTCACTTGGATATGACCATCAGCCGAGAAATCTATCTGAATGGGTTTATACCGCATCAGTATTTATCTCTCTCTTGGCAGTATCCATCATTTAGTGATTCGGTCGAGCGAATCCAAAAACAGCTGTTTACGGGCAAAGATCTTGGATTTAACTTCTCTATCAAGGCTGTGGAAATGTCACCATCGTTAACGCGTTTCGCGCTTGAGGCTAACCTTAAATTCTTCGAATATCAGAATGGTCCGAAGTTGTGGCGTACTCAAAGTTGGCCGATTCCGGCTAACCAAATGCAAGACATCTCAGTAATGACCCGAGATACCGATGGTGTCGTGCAGCGAGAGAAATTCTCAGGAGTTTGGAGCTGGTTTAGAGTGGCTGAGAAAATGAAAGGCTCTACTCAAGTTGGCAGTAACGAAATATTGTGGCGTTACCATTCGACTAATGGCGAAGTGAATCTTGAGGTGAAACGTGATGGTATAGGACAACCTTTCGAGCCTGATCTCTTCAATAATTTAGGATTCCCAACGTGGCTATAACGATTGAACATCCACAGTGGCTAGCGCAGTTTTGTTGTCAAACGCTTAACGCAACTTATCCCAGCACGGATAAGACAATATCGCTCGGGTCTTTGACCAGTATTGAAATGTCTAACCCGACAAATAAAACGGTATCCAATGGAGCTTTAAACGAACATCGAAACCAGTTCTGTTTTGATTCTGAGCTGGGCCGTGTCAGGGCTAAATATTCGGAGACTCTGATTGATACCATGATGCTACAACGGGAAGCGCTGTGGCTTTCACGTCTTAATAGCCAAGGGCTATCTACCCAGCGCAGTCTTGATTTTTATCGGGATGGAAACCGCGCTGCGCTGCTCACCAATTATATCGAAGGACAATCACTTTCTGATTTGCTTCATCAAGATAAGTTGAATGATATTGATGTTATCTCAAGTATCATTGACCAGTTGTTGAGTGAGTTAGAAGAGCTGCACCGTTGTGGTTTTGTGCATGGCGATATCAAGCCGTCGAACATTCTTTTATCTGAGCAAAACATCCTATCTTTCATTGATTTCTCGAACGCTCGCCGAGTAGGTGATAGCTGGCAAGAGCGCGGTGTAGAGCAGTATTCACCAAGTTATGTTTACCCGAACAACGCTTCTTCCCAGCGACGCCAGCGAGAAGCGCATCCTGTCTGTGATAGCTACGCAAGTCTGATCACGATTGCTTTGTTAATTGGCGTTCCAGTAAACACACTTCCTATTGGTTTAGGCAGCTCACAAGCGATTGATTTTTTTCTGGGTTTGTCGCAACACGAAACTTGGGCACTGCTGCCTAAATTAACTCAAGAAAGTGTCCAGCGTCATATCGACAGTGTGATTAAAGATTTAATCTAGAGGTCATAAGATTAGGTCGCTTTAAAGGAGTTTCGCGTGATTAAGAATGTCGTGTTTGACGTCGGGAATGTGTTGGTTCGATGGGCACCGTTGGAGATTGCTCGTCTGACATTTGGTGAAATAGACGACTTAGAGCAACGAGCTCGTGCCGTGTTTCAATCCGAGACTTGGTTAGCGCTTAATAAAGGACATCTTTCTGAGCAGCAAGCCAAACAGCAGTATCAAGATACGATTGGCTTGTCGGAATTAGAGTGTGACAAACTGTTTTACTACGTTAAGCAAACACAGCTTTTGATATACGGCTCTGTTGATCTACTTAAGCGTATTAAGGGGGCGGGGTATCATGTCTATGCGCTAACAGATAACGTGCATGAAATCGTGTCCCATTTAAAAGAGACCTACGATTTCTGGCCGCTGTTTGAAGGGGCGACTGTCTCTGCAGAGTTGGGCTTACTCAAACCTCAACCTGAGATCTATCAATCTCTGCTTACTACCAACCAATTGAAAGCGGAAGAAACTGTTTTCCTCGATGATATGCCTTACAACGTAGAAGGCGCTGAAAAAGAAGGCATGGCTGCTATTCAATTCAAAGACGCACATCAATGTGAACAAGAATTGAAAGCAATGGGATTAGATTTCTAGCTCGTTGTTTAAACTTGTTACCCAGTAGAAACAACAAAGGCTGGTGTTCATTTGGACATCAGCCTTTAATTTTTTCGGATTTGAACTTAGTGATTAAACTGATTCACCAAGCGTTTGAGGCTTTGTAGGTGAGTCGCAAGGGATTCTGCACGTCTAACAGATGTTGAAGAAAGCTCACGGGTTTGGATACTCGCTTGCTTAATTCGGACAACGTGATCATTGATACCGTGAGTCACTTGTACTTGTTCCTCAATCGCTTGAGAGGTTTGAGCGCTCTGCTCGTTTATTGATACCAGATCTTCCACAATAGCCTCGAAAGACGCTTTACTCTGCTGTGATTTCTCAACACATACTTCTGAGGAGTGAATACCTTCCTCGATAAAGCGACCGGTTTGATTCACTGTGTTCTGTAGGATCTCAATACGAGAGCGTATCTCCTCTACTGAAGAGCTTGTCTTGCCAGAGAGTGCTCGAACTTCATCCGCAACCACTGCGAATCCGCGCCCTTGTTCACCTGCGCGTGCCGCTTCAATCGCTGCATTGAGCGCGAGTAGGTTGGTCTGCTCGGCGATACCTTGAATCATAGATAAGATCGCCTCAATACCATCTACATCATTATACAGCTGCTCAAGCGCAGATTTAGAGCCAGTAAGGTGTTCACTAAGTTCATGGACAGTGTGTGCGGCTTCTTCAACTGTATTTGCTCCTTTCTGAGCTTGGCTTTGTGCATTAATGGCAAACTCAGCGCTCTGTTTGGCTTGGTGCGCGACTTCGTCTATGGACGCCAACATCTCCTCTGCAGAGACTGCCATCGCATCGGTTGCGATATCTTGCTCTTCCAGCTCGTGATCAATGCTCTGGCGATTGGCAAGCTCCTGCTTCGCTGAATCGATCAGATCGGTTGAGGTTTCACAAGCGCGTGAGGTAACCGCGCGTAATTCTGCTTTTTTCATCTGCATCGCCAGTTCGATGGGTGATAGATCGTCACAATAACCTGTGTAAGGCTTCTCCATAACTGGGTTGTGGTATTGCTCTTTGGCGAGCTTATGAAGAGTGGATAACCGTTGTTTAAACATGGCTGCGCAGCCTGCTTGAGCCGCGACACTCACCAGCAGTGCAATCGCAGCAGCAGTCGTCGGCACCAATCCGGTGATAAGCGCGAGTCCAAGTAAGGTTTGTAAGCCAAGGAGAACATATGAGCTGACCAACCAGCGCATTCTTCGAGTTTTGACCTTACCAGCGTGCATTTGAGCATACAGCGCTTTAGCTCGCTCAATTTGGCTGTCAGTGGGTTGTGTTCTCACCGATTGGTATTCGTGAACGGAGCCATCCGAATTTCGAATGGGTGTAACAAATGCAGAGACCCAATAGTGGCCTTTGTCCTTACACTTGTTCTTCACCAAACCCATCCAACTGTTCCCCGATTGGATGTACTCCCAAAGCTGAGCGAATGCTGCTTTGGGCATGTCTTGGTGGCGAATAAGGTTGTGAGGTTGGCCTAACAACTCTTGTTCGTTGTAGCCAGCAACGTGGTAAAAGTCTTCATTACAATAAGTAATATTACTTTCTGGCGTGGTGGTCGAAATAAGACTATCCGTATCTGAAAAGCGAACTCGTTCATCATGATTGTTCATTACGTACTGCCTTGTATTTGTTATAAGAATTTATAGTTTTATAAGGCGCGTATTATCTTATAGGTGTCAAAATGATGCCTTATCAATAAATTGACGTCAGTCATTTTTTAATCAATTAAAATTCAATATGGTTTGATACTAATCAATACAAATAAAATCTAGATAAGTTAGCTGTGAAGTTAATCCATTAAATGACATTTATTAGGCATAAAAATGGAATCAATGTTTCAATCTTTGAGTTGTTTTTTCTTACTAATTTAGGATGAGATTTTTGGTGATGCACCATATTGGTGATCGAGTTGCACTAAATTGGCCAGCATAATCGATTGATTTGTATGTAATTTAATCATACAAGTCGATAATTCCCTTCTTTTGCATATGGTCTATAAATTGCTTTGCTTTTGAAAGATGTAAAACAAAACAAAGGAATGTAGATGAACCTTACGGATCAGGAACGTCATTGGCTTAAATGGTTTGGCTCAACGGGCAAGATCGCGATGAAGAAAGCGTGCTTTTTAAATCGCACTCGAACGAGGGAGCTAGAACAAACGTTTGAAAGTATTGCAGAGACACGAGTACAGCTATTAAATAATTGGGTAAAAAACCAATGGGATTTTCTCGAAGATGCAGCGCTGTATGTTGCTAGTAGAACGGAAGAACAAACAACGGAAACGCTGCAAAGGCTCTTGAATCGCAGCCCCGATATTTCAGAGTTAGCAGTTGTCGATGAAAGAGGCATCGCGCAGGCATCCAGTTTCAGCAATCATGTGGGTTATACCCTTACCGACCCAAAAGCCCTCTCAGAGGGGCTAAATAAGCGTTACTTGCATGGCCCGTATGTAGATGATCGTACACTATCGGTTGGCGCTTCTAGCTCGTCATTTCATGACCAAGTGACGCTCATGTTTTATGTGCCGTTTTCTCGTGAAGACGGTAAACCTTTGTGTCTATGTGGCCGTGTTCCGAATGATGTAATTAGCGATATTATCCAACGTGAAGCGGGGCACATTTATAGCGAGTCGGGTGATAACTACATATTTATGGTGGAGTCGAATCATGATCCACGCATTGAAGCCGGGGTTGCTTTATCGCGCTCTCGATTTGAAGACAATACGTTTTCTCATGGTGAAAACTTAAAGCAGGGTATTAACACGGATTGGGGTGTTGTTAAGGTTCAGCATCACACTGAATTTGAAATTCGCTTTACCGATCCTGCCACCAAGCAACTGCACCCAGGAGTAAGAGAGACGATAAAGAAAGGCAACAATGTCTTTGTTGAGTACCCGGGCTATTCCGATTACCGACACATTCCTGTGATTGGCAAGGGCGTGACTTTTCAACTCGATGGATCACCGGATAAATTCGGTATGATGTGTGAGTCTGACTTGGAAGAGGTGTATCGAGACCGCAGCCTAAGCTACACCCTATCTAAACATTTTGTCGGCAGCATGCTCTTTACCCTTTTCTTACCACTCTTGCTTACCCATATGTTTGATCTCTCGCCTCTGATTCAAGCAGGTTTAATGTCGTTATGTATGTTATTGAGCCTTGGCCTGTTTCGTGCGGTGAGTGCTAAACCTTTGGTGAACAAGATGGCTAAGATGACCATGGTGATGCAGACGCTAGCGGAGGGCGATGGCAATCTGAGTCGCCGACTCGACCCTAGTACCTTCAGTAGTGACGAACTTGGTAGCTTAGGGCGTTGGACCAACAGTTTCATCGATAATCTTGATGGCATTATTAGTGAACTGATCCACGCCAGTAGCGAAGTGCGTCAGGTTTCTGAGTCGATGTTTAGACGCAGCGTCGTGATGAATCAGGCGAGTGAAGATGCATCACATTCACTGCATAACATGCTAGAACTGAGTCAGCATCAACAGAGTGAAATCACCAATGCTACGGTTTCAGCGACTCAGATGGACACGGTCATGAAGCATGCAGTTGAGAGCGCAGAAGAAGAGTACAAACAAGCGGCTCAAGGCATGGAGTCGGTGCGCAACATTGTTGAGAGCTCTGCAACCAGTGTGAATGAGGTGAACAATGAGATGAGTAAAGTCTCGGATATCATCGACATCATCACAGACATTACTGCGCAAACAAATCTTTTAGCACTGAACGCTGCAATAGAATCGGCAAGGGCGGGTGAGCATGGGCGTGGTTTCTCTGTGGTGGCATCGGAAGTGAGAACCTTAGCTGACCGTACTTCACAAGCAGCCAATCATATTGGCGAATTAATGAAGGAGCTTCATACGAAGTCACGTAGTGCGGTCGCGTCGATGGAACAAGGCGTAGAGAACGTTAGCCGAGGCAACTTGATGGTGGACTCCAGTGCTCGTAGTGAGCAGATGCGGGCTGCGGTTGCTGAGCTGTTTGCGACCATGTCTAAGCTGGATGAAAATAGCCAAGAGAACGGTCACACAGCAGACAAAGCGCAGCGTTCGATCTCTGATCTGCAAGGCTCAACTCAGCAACTTGCTCGCCGCGTTACACTCATGGGCAATGCGCTGGGTCGTCTCGAACAGCTGATTGGTCGTTTTGAGGTGAGTAAGAAAGTCGCTTAAAACCTATCACTGCACACATTTATAACTCGACAAAACAGTTCGACTTACTCTCGCCCACAAGGTACATCATTGTTCATGATGTTAGCTTGTGGGCGTTTTTGTTATTATTTCTCTATCACACCATACCAAGCATTCTGCTGAGCAAGGCTTTTCAGTTTGGTCAGCTCGTTTTCGTTCTCTTTAACAAGCCATTCAATTAGGTCATCGATGACGGCACTCTTAGTGTTTTGATGCAGGTAATAGGTCCATGCACTGTGTTGGATCTTCGCGTTTGGCGGGCAGTACAAAAATCCGCGCTCTAACTCTGGAATGATCAACAGCAGATCGGTCACCGTCACCCCTTGCCCGGAAAGACAGGCATTCAATGCGAGATCAAGGGAGAGGAAGCTGGTATTTCTGACAGCCGTTGTCGGTGGGTACGCCACATCGGATAACCAAGTCTTCCAGTCAGTATGGTCGAGAGTAGGGTGCAACCTTGGCAAGGTTAGGATTGAATCTAAATCAAGGTCATCAGTCACCAAGCTCTGTGAGCAAACCGGTGCCATAAACTCTTCACGCAATACTCGGATACCGGGTTTGTTGTCGTAATGGTTCTTCAACTGAGTGTGGAAGACCAATAAATCGTAATCGGTGTAGTTGAGCGCTTCGTCCTCTTCGATAACAGGAATGATCACGATCTCATACTCTGGGTATCGTTCGTTGAGTTGTCTGACTTTGGCGATCAATACTCGTGTGGCATAACTTAACGCTGCCTTTATCACGATCCTCTTCTGCTTAGGCTCTTTCCAACTCGCGAGCACCGATTCGATGTTGCTATATCCTTCACGCAGTGCGAGATACAACTCATTGCCTTGCGGTGTCAGTTCTATCGCGCGATGTTTACGACGAACCAAAGACGTTTCTAGCTCATCTTCCAACTGTTTTACCTGTCGGCTAACGGCGCTCTGCGTCACATTGAGCTCGTCGGCGGCTAGAGTAAAGCTCATCAGTCGCGCAACAGATTCAAATGCTCGCAGTCCATTGTGTGAATAGGGCAGGTTTGGATATGGGGTCATAAAACGCTCGCATGAGTTTTTGGAATGTAAGAGTGGCAGATATATCAATTGAACGCCACTCTTAAAAGCCTTAGGGTTTGTGGGAATCTCAAGAGGCTCCCATGAAAAAAATATTAGAACTTGCATTCCCGCTCATCATTTCACAATTAATATCAATGGCATTGGTGCTTACCGATGTGTGGATGATGTCGCGCATCAGTGTTTCGGCATTGGCTGCAGGTGGTCTGGGTGCTTCAATTTACTTCTTCATCTTTCTGATTGCGGGCAGCACTGTGGGCTGTGTCGCTAACTTGATCGCGATTGCTTATGGACAAAGAGTCGCGCGCCCAGACTTTGGTAATCAACAGATCCGCTTGGCCGTAAAAGGCGCAGTCATGCTCTCGTTTGCAATGAGCATCTTATTGATGTCTGGTTTCTGGTTTGCCCCTCAAGTGCTAGAAATGGCAAAACAACCACCAGAAGTGATCACCTTAGCCATGGAGTATGTTCACGCATTGAAATGGGTGATGCTGCCATCTCTGTTGCTGCTAGTCTTACGCGGTTTGACTAGCGCATTTGGTAAGGTCCGCTCAATTTTAATCATGTCTATCGCGACCGTGGTTTTGAATGTTCCGGTGAGCTATTTCATGGCTTTCGAACTCAATATGGGATTGACGGGACTTGGGCTAGGCACTGCGATTTCGGCGTTCGTCGTGATGATGGGCTATACGTTTTGGGTATTCCGGCGTGATGAGTTCAAGCCGTTCGCCCCTTGGCTTCATTTGGAAGAGTACTCGATTAAGCTGATGACGCCACTGTTGTTGATGGGTTTACCTATTTCGGTCGCTGCGATTTTGGAGCACGGTCTTATCTACGGTGGCACCTTAATGGCGGGGACTATCAGTATTGCCTCGCTGGCATTGCATCAGATCCTACTTCAATGCTTGAGCTTTACGTGGAATTTCAACTTTGGTTTCTCGCAAGCCGCGGCGATATTGGTCGGTCGTGACTTTGGTGCAGGCAATATTGAAGGCATTAAGAAGACGTCGATTCAGAGCTTCATTTTGGTGTCGCTACTGAGCTTGGTACTTTGTGCAGTTTTCATTGCATGGCCAGAAGCGATTGCTGCGCTGTTCCAGCTTGATGACGGAACAGACACCATGTCGACTCTGCTCACTTCGGTAATTTGGGTGGTCGCTCTGTGCTTTATTGTTGATGCATGGCAGCTATTGGCAATTAATCTACTGCGCGGAATGAAGATTGTATCGATGCCAACGGTAATGACAGCAATCGGCTACTGGGTGTTCGGTCTGCCTGCTGCATGGTATTTAATGCCTGACTACCAGCTGGCCGGCATTTGGTGCGGCATTGGTATTGGCCTTGGTGTCACGGGTATCTTATTGCTTATCCAACTCATGGTTGAGATCAGAAAGCAGCGCAACCTGGATTGTTCAGCGCAATTGGCACATTGATCACCTTGTATAACTTAGACCATTGTCGTACAGAAACCCGCGCCTAAGCTGATTACACTGTAGTGATAATCCAAGGAAAGAGGTTGTACAAATGGAAGTAGGGTTGTTTTGGGCCGAGAAAGGGATGTTGGTACTTGGGGCTCTTTTTGTACTGACAAGCGTAATGCAATATGGGAAGCGCAGTTCCGACTGGAAAGGTGTAATTACCATGTTTTATAAGCGTATTCCAATGAGCGTGTCTGAATATAAGTGGTACCGTTTGGGCATTGCGCTGTTGGTTTTCGCTGTGATTCTGCGTTTTGCTTTACTCATTTTATGGCCAAGTTACCAGCTATAACTAAGTCCTCTTGTTCATCTCTGTTGAGCATTTGGCGGCTAGATTTATTAAACGCCGTTGATGTGATGGGTTATTTGGATAATCTTCGAGCATTTATTAAGAAACCCTTTGTTATTAAGGGTTTCTGACTGCATATCTCCACTTCTCAAACATAGAAGAAACTTGTATTTACTTAGTCAATAATCACCATATTAATGTATTCCCCCCGTACCTGATACTATAAGAATCTGTTACACTCGCTCATATTCGCTTCAATCGTTGGTGGTACATTAATGTCGTTCCCAGTTCTTATATGTGATGATTCTGCCTTAGCCCGCAAACAGATGGCGCGCTCTTTACCGCCGTCATTAAATGCTGACATTACTTTTGCTGTGCATGGATTGAATGCGCTCGAAGAATTAGCGAGTAAACAATTTAAACTCATGTTCCTCGACCTGACCATGCCAGAGTTGGATGGTTATGGAACATTAGAAGAGATGCAACGCTTGGGCAACACGACGCCTGTTGTGGTTGTCTCTGGCGATATTCAGCCAAAAGCTAAACAAAAGGTGATGGAGCTTGGGGCGAAAGCCTTCTTACAAAAACCTATTGATCAAGACGCGCTTAAGGCGATCTTGCGTGAGTTGGTTGAGCCACCAAAACAACCGCAATTAGTCACACCAGCGCCATTAGAGCTGCCTATTCTGCGTAGACGCGATATCTACATGGAAGTTGCGAACGTGGCGATCGGCCGAGCGGCAGACGCACTGGCACGTCACTTTGATGTGTTTGTTCACTTACCGCTACCTAACGTGAATATCTTTGAAGTGAGTGAACTTCATATGGCATTGCGTGATCTGGCTGACAACGACCAAGTGTCGGGGGTTTGCCAAGGCTTTAGTGGTGAAGGTATCGCAGGTGAAGCGCTCGTGTTACTGAGTGATTCCAGCGTAAATGACCTAAAGAAGCTAATGAAGGTACCAACAGACAGCGAAGAGCTTGAAGAGTTAGAGCTGCTGATGGATGTCTCTAATATTCTTGTCGGTTCTTTCCTTAATGGGTTGGGCGAACAGTCTGAAGTGCGTTTCTTCCAAAGCTCGCCTGTGCTGCTTGGTCAGCATATTCCTATTGATTCTGTTATTGCTAACACCAGTGGCTCATTCAAGAAGACCATGACATTTGAGGTGAGCTACAACATCGAAGGTACGTCGATTCGGTGCGACCTATTGTTCATGTTTGTTGACGAATCATTGCCATTGCTTGATAACAAGCTGGCTTATCTAATGGAGGATTTCTAATTATGCTTCAGTTACCAGCAGAGTTTGAGCAATTCCATTGGATGGTCGATATGGTTCAAAATGTCGACATGGGACTTGTTGTGATTGACCGTGATTTCAACGTGCAAGTTTGGAATGGTTTTATGACGCATCACAGTGGCAAGCAGTCACACGATGCAATTGGTAAGTCGATCTTCGAACTGTTCCCAGAGATACCAGAAGAGTGGTTTCGATTAAAAACTAAGCCTGTTTATGATCTTGGTTGTCGCAGCTTTATCACATGGCAACAGCGTCCATATTTGTTTAAGTGTCGTAACGTGCGCCCTGTGACGCAGCAAGCGGACTTTATGTACCAAAACGTCACGCTGAACCCAATGCGTTCTCCAACAGGGCAAGTAACGTCACTGTTTCTTTCTATTCAAGACGCGACGGCAGAAGCGCTGGTGGCGACTCAATAGTAGAGATTTCGACTGACTCTATCTGATGATAGTAAATGATAAAGGCACGCTGTTTAGCGTGCCTTTTGCGTTCTTATTTAAGAGAGCTTTACAGAGCTAATAGCAGCGCCTCTAGAATCCGTAATGAACACCCACAGAGAAGTAGCTTGCGGTGTAATCCAGCGCTAATGGCTGATAGGTATAGTCGACAGAGAATTGAAGCCCCTTCTGCCACGGACTATTCATGCTAACCCCCACATTGGCGTAGGGCTTGATACTTGAATCCGAGTCTTTGGTTTTGGTATTCGTACCAAGATCTTCAATTTGCTCATCTACTGTCGAGTAGGCCCCGCCAGCTGCAGCATAAAGGTTGATCAGTTTATTCACTGGTTGGTTAATCTTCACACCTGTGCTTATCGCTTTGTATTCCATGGTCGTCACCGTGTTGTTGGCGTTGTCATGGATGTCCCCTGAAATAGAAAGTGTGTCGGTATAGCTTAGGTCGAGGGCGATAAATGGGGTGAAGTAGTAGTTCAGTCGACCACGAGATGTAACACCCGTTAAGCTCTCGCCATCTTTTGTGATGTTTGACATACCAATATCAAAGGAATACTCCAAGGGCACTTTGGCAGCATGAACATTAAAACAGAGTGCAGTAAGAGCACCGCATAAAACAGTTTTGAAGATTGTTGGCATGGCTAAACTCATTTTTATCATTTAATGGTACGATGAACTATATCATATATGGAATATCATTCCATTTGATCGATTGAGAAAATTGAATGGTAAAACCAGACGAGAAAGTGAGTTCAGAGGGTAATAGATGAGGAGGGGCGTGTTACTCGTAGATATTATGTGGCAGCTAACCAGCTAGCCACCACATAAACCAAATAAACAATAGGTAAGATGCGTTGCTGGTTTTAGAAGCTCAGGTAAGCCCCGCCATAAACAGAAGCTGCACCTTCGCCGCTCGGTAGCCATTGGTAGCTAATACCTGTATCAAGAATCAGCGGAGACCCTAGTAGTGCGAATGTGATACCAGTACTCGCATAAGGCTGCACACTGCTGTCGGTTGTAGTCTTGGACACACTGTTGACCGCATCCCATCGAGTCGTTTCGGAGTCAATGTAGCTCGCGCCACCTGAGCCGTATAAGTTAAACCCGCCAAAGTTCTGTTCCAGTTTTAAACCTGCACTGTAAGAGTTGTATTTTGAGGCAAAGCCATCTGATTCCGATGATACCGTGCTATCGAGTGTCGCCGTATGACCAAAACTCAAATCGACTGACACCATAGGAGACAGATAATAGTTGTAACCGAGCTGTGCAAAGTAGGCGGTTTCGGAATCTGAACCGTCTGAAATCGCGGTCGCACCCAAATTGGTATAGAAAGAACCGGGACCATTTTGTGCCAAAGCAGAGCCACTGATACACAAAAGGGCAAGTAGAGGGAGAGTTTTCTTCATAACTAACTTCCTTGTAAGCCATTTAATGCGCCCTTTTTATGAGAGAAGAGCGCTTCTAATAAGCAACTTATACCTTATTTTAAACGGTTTGGCTCGCAACAATTGTGGATTGAGTGCCAGCATTTGATCTCTGCGACAGCATGGAGTTATTCGTGACGGTGTTTTTTTCGGCGTTTAAATAGGAAATATCACGATTTTTTTGATTTATTGGCTGAACTGGAAGGGTGAAAAGTGAGCGATAGGACGCCCTTTTCTCGCAGAAATACAAACAAATCAGCAAATCACCATCTATGGGCTGGAAAACGTTTGCGCAAATGTTGCGTAAGTTTGCGTCACGCTGTTCGCTTAAGTTGCTAATATCTAAGTAAATAGTTGAAAAATAGGAAAGCAGAGAGGAATTCGGATATGGAATCTTTGGGAGGATAGCATAAAAAAAAATGAAATATCAGACTTGCTGTTAATAAATCACGACCTATAATGCTGAAAACCGGAGCGTCTGCCAACGCTCCGGTTTTTTTGTGTCCGAAACTCAGTAAAGCGTCTGCCAACGCTTACCGAAAACGCACGACACGTAATATGATTACAGGACAAATTATCATGCGTATCGAACAAGAACTTAAGTTAGGCTTCAAAGATGTACTATTCCGCCCGAAGCGTTCTACTCTTAAAAGCCGTTCTCAAGTTGAATTAACCCGCGAGTTTACATTCAAGCATAGCGGTCGTCAATGGTCTGGTGTACCAGTAATTGCAGCCAACATGGATTCGGTAGCAAGTTTCGAAATGGCAGCGGCTCTAGCAGAGCACGATGTAATGACAGCAGTACACAAGCACTACACAGTAGAGCAGTGGGCTGAGTTCGCAAAAACAGCTGACAAGAAAACACTGAACAACGTATTTGTTTCAACAGGTACATCTGAAGCTGAGTTTGAAAAAACTAAGCAAATCATGGCGCTTAGCGAAGACTTCGTATTTATCTGTATTGATATCGCTAACGGCTACTCAGAGCACCTAGTTGAGTACGTACAAAAAGTACGTGCTGAATTCCCAGACAAAGTTATCTCTGCAGGTAACGTTGTAACAGGTGACATGGTTGAAGAGCTAATCCTAGCAGGTGCTGACATCGTTAAAGTTGGTATCGGTCCAGGTTCAGTTTGTACTACACGTGTTAAAACGGGTGTAGGTTACCCTCAACTTTCTGCAATCATCGAGTGTGGTGATGCTGCGCACGGCCTTGGTGGCATGATCATCGGTGACGGTGGCTGTTCATGTGCTGGTGACGTATCTAAAGCGTTCGGCGGTGGTGCTGACTTCGTAATGCTAGGCGGTATGCTAGCAGGCCACGAAGAGTCAGGCGGTGAAGTTGTTGAGCAAGACGGTAAGCAATTCATGAAGTTCTATGGAATGTCTTCACAGTCTGCTATGGACAAGCACTCAGGTGGTGTTGCTAAGTACCGCGCAGCTGAAGGTAAAACTGTTTTACTTCCGTTCCGTGGTTCTGTTCACGGCACTATCTCTGACATCCTTGGTGGTGTACGTTCAACTTGTACATACGTAGGCGCAGCAAAGCTTAAAGAGCTAACTAAGCGTACAACTTTCATTCGTGTACAAGAGCAAGAGAACAACGTATTCGGTAAAGAGTAATCTGAACGAATTCGAATAGTTTGAAAATCAAGAGTCGCTTTTTAGCGGCTCTTTTTTTGTCTGGAAATCGCGATAGTGAGATCTAGGTTGATTATTAGAGAGTTACGAGTTTTTCGGGGAACACTACGAGTACTTCGATTTGAAAGTAAGGTTTAGCTTAAACCACGTTTACTTACAAAGTAGTTAATAAGAGCAATGGTAGTAATAGAATAAAAGCTGACAAAGCCAGAGTTGATTCCAGCACTATATTCCACAAAGCCGAAATATTGATTTGCTGTTAACAATAACGTTGTCAGGTAACTCAAACCAAAAACGATTAAAGCGATTAGAATGCATTTGCATGTTTTATGTATCATTTATCTTTCAGTAACAAATTTTATCTGTGTGGATTCTTACTGATGACCAAATGAAATGTCAAGGTTGTTGTTTTTAAAGAATTTTTTATTTCCTGCTAGCTGTTCAATCGAAATGGACAATTGCAGTCAGGTTTAATACTAAATATGATTCAATACTTTATATTTTTCGGTATTGATACCCTCGGTAAGTAAGGATAAATATGCGTCGCTTGATCGCTTTAATTCAAAAATATTGGTTAGCACTTACCTTATTGGTTTTGGCTGCTATCACCATTCTTTCTCTTCTTCCGGCTCCTAGCCTTCCACCAGTGCCGGGGACGGATAAAACGCATCACTTTATCGCCTATGCCGCGTTAACATTCTCGGTTGCACTGGCAAGACCAAAGAACTGGCTGTTGATTGCATTTTTCTTTATTGCGTGGAGTGGTGCAATCGAGATTATTCAGCCCTATGTGAACCGTTACGGTGAGTGGTTGGATTTAGCAGCAAACGCAGGTGGTGTTGCGTGTGGGATTTTGTTGGCAAAAGTCGTGAACCTTGCCTTTCCGATGGATGACAAAAAACGAGAAGAAACATACCAATAAGTTGTGTGAGCTCACTGTGGGTCGGCTAGTATTTTAAATCGAATATAGGTGATATCGCGGTAACTAAAGGATTAGAGATGTCGAAATTACTGGTTTATGCCACCGCTGTTTTCTTCATGGTTTATGGTGGTTTGTTTCTTTTGCTTCCAACGGGAATGGTTTATTGGATCACAGGAGCAGATCTGAATACGGCCTCCGCTGTGATAGACCTTAGAGCGACATATGGTGGTGCTCAGCTATCGATTGGCTTGATGATGTTGCTGGTGGTAAAGCTGAAAGACGATGTCGAGCTTGGATTGATTTTCGTTGCTGTCGTTTTGTTAGCAATGGCGTTTGGAAGATTAGTCGGTCTTTGGAATGACGGTGAAGCGAACCTCGTTATGTATTTATACTTGGCTGGGGAGCTGTTGTTTGGCGCTCTTGCTTTAGTGCTGAGAAACAAAGACAAGATTAAAGGTTAGTCTTTTCTGGTTACTAGTGCTTTCTTTTAGATTTTTGAATAGCTTAAGTGATCTTGCTAACAAATATCCCTACTACTTTTGTGTATTAATTGTGAGCCATTGATTTGAGTCAATGGCTTTTTCATACCATCCTTTATAGATAACCCAATTACCAACGATTACTGACTATGAGCTTTTCACTGAGTGGGCTCGTAGGAAAGGTCTATGGATAGCAATTAATAGCGAGCAGGAGTTGTCAGAGCTTTGTTCGTAGTGGGTGGTATATGAAGTCATCAAAACCAAAATTCTCTGAAGGTCGCCGCCGTTTTCTACGCGACACCGCTAGAACTGCCGCTGGAGTTGGAGCTGCGGCTACCGTGCTCGGGCTACAATCCATGCAAAGCAAAGCGCGAGATACTACCGGCCTGCCAGTAAGGCCACCGGGTGCATTAGAAGGTGAAGCGTTTGAATCGGCCTGTGTAAGGTGTGGTTTATGCGTTCAAGCTTGCCCTTACGACACTTTAAAGCTAGCGACGTTGCTTTCGCCACTTCCTTCCGGAACCCCTTACTTTAATGCTCGTGAAATTCCTTGTGAGATGTGCGAAGACATCCCGTGTGTTGTGGAGTGCCCAACGGGAGCCTTAGATCCTTTGCTCAAAGATATTGATGATGCACGTATGGGCACAGCAGTGTTGATTGATCATGAAAACTGTTTGAACTGGCGCGGTTTGCGCTGCGATGTGTGTTATCGAGTGTGTCCGTTAATAGACAAAGCGATCACGTTGGAGCACGTTCGTAATGATCGAACCGGTTACCACGCTAAATTGATACCAACGGTTCACTCTGATGCTTGTACTGGCTGTGGTAAGTGTGAACAGGCGTGCGTTCTTGATGTGTCTGCGATTAAAGTGATTCCGACCAATTTAGCTATGGGCAAGTTGGGTGAGCATTATCAATTAGGCTGGGAAGAGGTCGACAGAGACTTAAATAATGCGCCAGTCGAGGACGTGATCCCAACCGATGCCCTTGAGTCTTTAAACTCCTTGAAGAAGGGGAAATTATAATGGCTAAGAATCTGGCGAAGAACGCAGGTAAAGAGGCAGTTGAGACGCTTGGTTGGTGGCGAGCACACCGTTTTTTAATCCTAAGACGAGCATGCCAAATCGCGGTTATGGTCTGCTTTATCGCCGGCCCAACTTGGGGGATCCTACAAGGGAATCTTTCATCCAGCTTGTTATTGGGCACAGTCCCTCTGAGCGATCCATTGATCGTCATGCAGACTATTGCTGCGGGGCATATTCCTGAGCTGACCGTGTTGGCTGGTGCCGGGATTGTGATTGCGTTCTATTTGGTTGTCGCACCTCGGATTTTCTGTGGCTGGGTGTGCCCAATGAATATCGTCACGGATGCTGCTGCTTGGCTTCGCAGAAAAATGGGTTTAAAGGCCAGTTACCGCTGGTCGCCGCAAATCCGTTACTGGTTAATCGGTGTCTTGCTGGTTGGAAGTGCGGTCACTGGCACGGTTTTATGGGCGTGGCTCGATCCTGTTGCGACATTGCACCGAGGGTTAGTGTTTGGAATGGGCGCGGGGTGGGTTCTCATAGCCTTAGTCTTCGTCGTCGACTTACTGCTCGTCGAGCACGGTTGGTGTGGTCACTTGTGCCCACTTGGGGCTATGTATGGCGTGATTGGGAGTAAGAGCGTAATACGTGTCAAAGCAGTCAGAAGAGAAGATTGCGACAAGTGTATGGATTGTTTTTATGTTTGCCCTGAGCCAGAGATTCTGCGTCAGCCTTTGAAAGAAGGGGATAGACGAGTAATGTCTCAAAACTGCATCAGTTGCGGTCGCTGTGTCGATGTGTGTCCAGAAAAGGTGTTTGAGTTTAAGAGTCGATTAGATGATGAGCAGTGACAGGGTTGGATGATTCGGCTGAAATCTCAATGAGTTAGAAAAACTAATTAAATATGTAAAAAAATGTAACGATACAAGGCGCATATTAACTTATAAAATCCGTATGTCATTCCAGTGAATTTGTATATTGGGGCGTACGTTGAGAAGTAAAGGTTTCACACTTATTGAGCTAATTGTTGTGCTTATCGTTATTGGGGTACTGGCCGTCACAGCCGCGCCACGCTTTCTTGATATTGAGGGCGATGCAAGGCGAGCCTCACTTGAGGCATTCGAAGGTGCCTTCATAGCCGCAGAAGCAGTGGTCTCAGCAGAGGTAATGATCGAAGGGCTTGAAGATCATAAAGGTGTCAGCATCGTTAATGGCGTGACCATACTTGATGGCTATATTGACCTAACCGTCGAGAACCTTAATAACATGATGGTTACCGATGGGTACACAGTGGTTGAGCCGAATGCGCAATCGCAAATGAAGACCCTCTATGTTTTTCCTAAAGGTATTACATACAACAAAGAGGTAAGAACAAGAAGGTGCGCTATTGTTATATCTCGCTCCACAAGTTCAGGTGGTGCTAAATATGGCAAGACAAATACCACGTTAGTTGATTCTGAATGCTAAAGCGAAAGAGAACTTAGCACTAAGAGAGCAACAAAACTTAATCGCGACATCAACGCAGTCTTCCTTTATGGGTTGTTGATTGTCGTCACTTGTATGTACTGGCGACCAAATGACAAAAAGGCTCGATACCAAAATAGGTATCGAGCCTTTTTTATGCAGAATCATTTGCCAAGCCTTTGCGTCAACCTAGCGTGAGACCTTGTTAGCCTAATTTAGGACGTGCTTTTAGTGTTTGAATCTTATGTAGGTTTGCACGTGCTGGGTTGTTTGTTTTTAATTTGCTTTTCAGTGCGCCTTTAACTTCGCTTACAGGAACAAAGATACGCTCACCATCTTTGATCACTGAGACGTATACCTCTCGTGTGATCTCTTCACGAATCAACCATGTGCCATCTTCTAGACGCTTCACATCGCCTTTTACGTTACCGTCGTTACCACGAACTTGCCAAGAATCTTCGTCAGTATTTTTAACGGCGGTAATCGTTTTATCGCTATGCAGTGCTTCGATTGAGATGCCTTCATCGTTGATGATGATTTCACCGACACGAATTTGGCCAATGTAGACTGAGTATAGGGTTTCATTGTCGTCTGAACGCTCTTTAACTGCCGCCATTTTGCTATCTGGGTTGTTGATATCGATTTCGATTGGGTTGTCAGGTGTGCCCATAATTGGATGAGTTGGTACAGGCACCTCTTCACCGATATCAGGAATGTAAACGTAACCGAAATCGAAACCGAGATCTGGTGTTTGATCGCCATCTGGAGCATCTGCGCCGTAACCTGGATCGATGTTCTCAAAACCTGGGTTGTTGAAACCTAAGTCACCGTCAAACTGTGGTGCAGTGTCACCGCCGCCTGAGCTACCAGAAGAGCTACAACCAGCAGCAAGAGACACCATTAAAGCAACAGCGGTTAGTTTTAGTACGTTTTTCATGAGAACCTCGTAAAGTATTGATACTTGAATATTTTGTTTTGGGATTTACCCCAGTAATTAAAATGAAACGCCCAATCCATAAGTGATTGACCAGTCAGAGCTCTTCGATTTGTCTGCACCGACAGTAATGCTCACGTTGTCGAGCATGTAAGTCAGGTCTAGTCCGTAGAGCGCTTCATATTGTGTGTCGTCGGCTTCTTCCCCTTTGAATTCGTAGCTGTTCTTGATCTGACGAACACCTAAAGCGGGGGTGATATACACCTTGTCAGTGGCTGCCACAGGGAGCGTTAGGGATAAATCTCTTTCCGTGTACCTTGATGAGTAGTCTTGAACGCTACTCTCATGGTCATAACGGTAGATGGCTGCTTCTGCGCCAATTCCCACGCCACCTTGCTTGTAGCGGGTAAAGCCGAAATACATGTCTTTTGAATTTCCTTCAAACGAACCACCAAAAGAGACACTATCAATGTGCTGTGGTATCCACTCTTCTGCTGCAACTGAATGGGGCAAAAGGCTGCCTAGCGCGATGGCAGAACAGGCGATGACTTTGATAGCGCGACGTAGTTGGCTCAAATTTCGACTCCTCTAATCAAGAGTGAGAAGCGATGGAGTGGGTGACTTCACCGCCGTCTCGGGACGAAACAAAGAATGCCAAAAGGTGTGCGGAGTTAGAAATGGTCGGTTTTCATACGGGGAATAACTTGGAGTTATAGCGATACAGCAAGGTCATGAAACGATCTGTTTTCCTATCTTGATCATTTTGTCGATGAGCCATTTATAGAAGAGATCATTAGTAAGGCCTGCGGTCCAGCTCATACATATATCGATCTCAGGGACCTGTTCGAGAGTTTGGCAGCGATAGCCTTCAGTTTCCGACAACAGTTTCATTACGCGTGTTGGGCCAATCAGTACGGCATTTGAGTATTGAAGCGTATCAAGTGCCAGCCACATACTGGCTTGATCGAGCATAACCGGATTATCGGGAAGAATCGTGTTGTAGATATGCTGGTACTGGGTTGAGCCGGAAATGCGGATCACAGGGAACTGAGAGAAGGGTGGTGGCTCTTTAACGTCGTCAAAGAGAGGATGGTCATTTCTGGCGATGAATGAAGTGGTTACCGCACCAAACTTAATACTCTCACAACGGGAGCCAGATCCGATGATTGGGCCAAGGGCGAGGTTGATTTCCCCCTTTTCGAGCTGATTGATGTTATCTCGGCTCCACTCTTTGCACACGACAGTGACATTGGGTGCTTCTTTATGCAGCTCGCGCAGTAGTGTTGATATCCAATGTGGGCTGCCATAGTCAGAGAAGATGATACTCACGCTCGCATCGACTTCTTTTAGGTTGAGCTCGTCTGGGACCACAAGTTGTTTTACTTGCTCACATAAAGCCTCTACTTGCGGCTTAATACGTTCAGCTTTAGGGGTAAGAAGTTGGTTGTTACCCGATCTGACCAACAAAGGGTCGTTAAACATCGTTCTTAAGCGAGTGAGCTGTTTACTTACCGCAGGCTGCGACAAAAACAGTAAGTCTGCGCTCTTAGAAACGTGTTTGTGTTCAAGTAATACGGACAGGGTTTTGAGCAAATTGAAGTCGAGCCCTCTCAACTTGGCAATATCGCTATTTCTCATGGTTATAACGACCTGAATTTATTATTTCTGATTGTTATTAAGCATAGATGAAATAATAGATTCCGCCTGTCAGCAAGAGGTTAAGATACAAAAATCAAGATTGAATGAGTCAAGATTGTTAATGATTATTTTGGTGAGATCGCTCGCAGTTTTTATTGTGTTTAAAACGGTATAGTGAATTTTTGGAGGGTTTTTGTACGTTTATCCTGATTGTCTCATTTGTGAGGCAGATGTTTTTAATAAAAGCTTTGATTAAATGTAACAAGAATTTTATAAGATAATAACAGTTGGTTAGGGTGTCTGCGGAAGCAAATAATAAATATATAACGGCTTCTGATGGTGTTGTTGTTCTGGAATTGCCCTATGAAAATAAAACATAAGCTATATGGCCTTACTGGCCTAGCGATTAGTGCACTTATTGTTATTGTGTTAATCACTGAAATCAGTAACTTAAAGCTCATTAAGTTAGAAAAAACGCTCATTGAAGTAAAAGATCTAGAAATATCGCTTCAAGAGTTAAAACAGATCGAATTGCAGTTCTTAAATTCGTCTGACAGTTCGCTATCGCAGCAATTCGCAAACGAATACAAGCACTTTAATGGGCTTTCCGATCTTTTGTTGGCGGATTTAAAAGCACTCGATATCGTCGTTGATGATATGCCCAAACTGCTGACAGAGATTACTCAATATAAACAAGGCTTTGATGAGCTCCTAAAAGTGTATGGTGTCGATGCAGAAAGCAGTGCCGCTATCATAGCTAGAGCGAATTATCTCTATGACGATATCTATAATATTTTCAAAAGGGTAGAGCACCAATTTGAGCAAGAAATTGAGTCAGAGCAAGCTTCGATCAACCAATTTATTTTGTTGTCGTTATCCTTTGTGGTGATCGCGCTGTCATTGCTCTCTTACTTACTCATCCGAAGCATTCAAACCACCATATCTAGCCTCAATCAGATCACGAGTGAAGTGGCGCTTAATCACGATCTTACTCTTCGAGCTAATGAGGAGTCAGGCGATGAAATCGGTGAAATTGCGCAAGGGGTTAATAAACTTCTTGCGAGTATTGAGGTGCTCATTACTCAAGTTCAAAGCAGTGTAGATAATTTAGGTGCAGTCTCGGTTCAGCTGAAAGCCAATAGCCATGAGACGGAGTTATCTCTGCAACAGCAGCAACTCGAAACAGACAGTGTGGCGACAGCGATTACTGAAATGGGCGAGACCATTAAAGAGGTGGCAGCAACCACAGAGAACGCGGCGGGCAATACCCAAAAAGGTTATGACGTTGCGCAGCAAGGGTTAACTGAGATTGCTTCGACCAAACAAACTGTCGGCGAGCTCTCTGGTGATTTGGAATCAGCGGAACAGGAGATAGAAAGACTTTCAGAGCTGTCTTCTCAAATCAGCTCTGTAATTGGTGTGATTCATGAGATTGCTGAACAGACCAATCTGTTGGCGCTCAATGCGGCGATTGAGGCTGCGCGTGCCGGTGAGCAGGGCAGAGGATTTGCGGTGGTTGCTGATGAAGTTCGTACCTTGGCAAGCCGAACCCAAGCTTCCACTGAAGAGATTTCAAGCATCATCACTTCGGTTCAAAGCCAAACTCAAGCTGTCGTTACAACTATGAAAGGCTGTCGCAGTAAGGGCACAGTAAGCGTTGAGTCTTCACAAGTGGCGTATCAACAGATAGAAGCCGTGATGGTAGAGATGCAGCATATTCTTGATAGCAGCACGCAGATAGCCGCAGCGGTTGAAGAGCAGAGTATGGTGTGTGGCGAAGTGGCACAAAACATTATTGTGATTCGAGACACCACTACCGCCAACGTTGAAGGTGTGTCTGACAATACGCGTTCAACTGAGATCGTGAGTCAGCAAACATCAGATTTAAAGGCGGCCATTGCGGCGTTCAATGTTCGTCGATAGCTCTTTATCAGCAGCATGCCAACGCTCTTTGCTAGATCAGCGTTCTTTGCTAAATCAGTGCTCTTCGCTAAATAAGCGCTGCTTGCTGAAAGAGTGGCAACTGACGAGCCAGCGGTAAAGTGATTAAAGCGCCCAAAGTGATGAGCTTTGGGCGCTTTTTTATGTCGTAGACTGTGCTCAATTTGAATGATAGGTAACTAAATTAACCTAAGTAGCGGGGCTAGCGCACGGTGCGCACGCTGGTGGTCATTAGCCAAACTGCGGTTAATAGTTGAAGTACAAAGCAGCCGATAAACACCCATTTAATGCCAATCAAGGTAGTGAGATAACCAGATCCTGCGAGCCCAATCGGCATCAATAGCTTGAACAGCGAACCAGTAATGCCAGTCACACGACCCAATACATTCTCGTCGAACGTTTCTTGGCGATAGCTCCAGATGCAAATACTGCTATAGAGTCCAACCGCAGATACCCAAAAGAAGCCAGCAATCAACGCCACTTGATGAGGTGCGATGAGTGGAATCAAAAATCCGAGCGACTCTAAACCAATTGAAATAATAAGCAGCCAACCCAATCCCCACTTTCTACGAAGTTTATCAGCACTAAAGGCACCAATTAATCCACCAACACCAGATGCCACAATTAGGTAGCTGACCCCAACAGAGTTAAGCTCGAGGTCAGCCTTGGCGTAGTAAATCGCTTGAATCCAGAATACAGCGCCTGTGGTATTGATCACCATGACGGCCAATGTGATCAGCCACATTTGTTGCGCTTGACGCAGTGCTTGCCAGCCTTCTTTAAGCGCACCGAATGTACTCTGTTTATGTCGGTTGGGTTTGGTAGTTATGTCAAGCTTGCGCAGTTGCCAAAACGCCAACAGCATCAGCGCTGCAACACCAATGAAGACGTTATGTATCGTGGCAAGTAACATTATTGCACCGGACATGACAGGTCCTACCGTCTCCATAAAGCTACCCAGAGAGCTCATACGTGCTGTTGCTACATTCTGACTATCGTGAGGCAGGGCGCTTTTCTGAATCGTCATGCGTGCGTTGTGGTAGCCATAGTTGAACGCCATCATTAAAAATGCACATGGAAACAGGAGCCACAGCGGTTGAGCGAGGTATTCCACCGCCAGATAAGAGACCAATACGGTGATCGCTTGCCCAAGCAACATCATCAGTGACCACTGCTTTTTATCGCTGCGATCAACCCAAACGCCAATAAACAGTGCCAGAAGCAAATTAGGTAAGAATTCAACCGCTCGCATCCAGCCCATCCATTCTGAGGATTGGGTTAGTTCATAAACGAGCAATGGCAGAGCGAGCGTGTAAATCTGACTAGCAAAGCTGACAAACAGCGCACTACTAAACAGCGTAATGAAAGTCCGGTTCTTCCAGATAGAGCCCTGAGACTCAGCTAACGTATTCATCTAAATATCCTTTTCATTTTTGGTGACGGGGCTATTATTTGAAATTAAAAGATGAAGAAAAATAGAAATATAATTTTAGGATTTCACCTTTATGCGCTATTGGTTAGCTCTGGTATTTTTGCGAGATTTTGGTTTTGAGGTCGGGCACTGGACTCCGATCTCTCTGGACGTTGTCACTAAGGCGCTTGGCTGCACACGCCGAAATGCGCAGTTTGTGATTAAGCGTTTGGTCGATGAGGCGATTATTGATTGGAAATCCGGTGTAGGGCGAGGAAACTTGCCCCAGTTGCAGCTTCAGCGTTCGGTGGGTGAATCAATCACTGAGCAAGCTAAGGCATGGATGAACGAAGGCAAAGCAGAGCAGGCATTGAGCTTAATCAAAGCGAGTGACCGAGACCAATTTATCGCTGATTATGTAGGGCAATATCAACAGTCGCAAAGCGGACAAGATATTTTGCAGGTGCCTTTTTATCGAGCGACGCACAGCTTGAATCCCATAGAGATCTCAAGAAGGAGTGAGCGACATATTGCTGATTATTTATATGCTCAATTGTTGCGTTTCAATAGTAAGAGTGGGCAGTTCGAGGGCGATCTTGCTCAGACTTGGCAATACGATGGTGAAACGCTCAAACTGACTCTGAGGAAGTCGCTTAAGTTTTGGGATGGGTCACCACTCACTGCATTTGATGTGGAAGCGTGTTACCAAGCCATCATTCAATCGAACTCGGTCAGTCGAGGGCTGTTTGTGTTGATTGATCAATTCACCGCCTTGGATGATCAGACACTGATTGTCCGTTCGAGACGCCTAGCCCACTACCTACCAATGCTAATGACGCATGGTGCACTTGCGGTGAGTAAGAAAACAGACAACGGCGTCGTGGGCAGCGGTTCGTTTCGACTGGCAGAGCAGACCGACTATCGCACATTGTTATTGGCTTCGCCTCATTATCACGGGTTTCGCCCTTGGCTTGATGGTGTAGAGATCTGGAACATGGGCCTGTCTGCAAAAGACTTCCCGCTCAATTGCGATATCGTTCATGGCAGTTCTGCGCCTAAAGAGTCGAGTGATTACAAACAGGTTCAACAATGGGAAGAGGGATGTATTTATGCTTGTTTAAACAGTGCTCGCCACCCTTGGATGAAGCTACTCAAGCATCGAAAGTACATTCAGCAGTTGCTACAAACGTTGCCAATGAACGGGGTGCGAGACACCATGCTCTACCGACGTGCAAGTGGGATGATTTGTGATGAGTCACAGCGCTCAGAGAAATCAATACTGGTGAGTAAAGCGCCACCGCTATCCACATCATCAAAGCTATCCAAATCGCCGAAGCCAGTCCTATCACCAAAGCAACAAGAGCTAAATAGTACTCCACTTCAAGTGTTAACTTACCAGTTGCCAGGGCATATTGAGGCTGCAGAAAACATCGTCGATTTGCTCAACTCTAATGGGGTAAAGGCGAGCCTTACCGTTCTATCATACCCTGAATTTGATCACGTTGAGCGACAAGCACAAGCGGATATCATTGTCTCAGGCGAAGTGTTTGGTGATCATCGTGAGAGCTCATGGCTAGGGTGGCTACTCTGTACCAATACGTTATTGGCCTGTTTGAATCGACAATCCAAACCTTGGCTAGATCAGCAAGTGTTTGATACCTTGGGTATTTCGGATGAAGAGAAGCGGGTTAAAGGCTATCAGAAAATAGAGAAGCAGCTGATCAAAAAGGCGATCTATTTTCCTCTGTTTCATTGCGCTCAAGATATGCGTATTTCGAGCAAAATCAATGCGATGGATCTTTTGACTAATGGTTGGGTGGATTTCAACCAAGTGGTGTTTGAAAGCCATTAAATTAAGGTAAAGGGAGAGAAACGTTGTCTATTCCTCAGGTTGGTTTTAGCCATCAACAATCGAAGCAAGCAGAGCTGCAGATCATCGAGCTGTCTGACTTGTATGAACACAAAAGGATCGATCACAGCCCTGAACAACCACACCGAATCAACTTCTTTGGCATTATTTGTATTGAAGAGGGATGTGGGAATCACATGGTTGATTTTGAAAGCCATCCCTTCGAAAGGGGCTCAGTGCTATTTGTGCAGCGAGAGCAAGTTCATAGCTTTGACTTCTCCTCTCGCCCAAAGGGAAAGATCTTACTGTTTACTCAGGCATTCTTAGATCAAGTGCACGCCAACATGAAGCTGCCAAACTACACGCCCACACATCTCAATGATAAACACTCACCGCTGCTGCAACTGTCTGATGATGAACATCGTAAGGCGTCCGTTTTCATTGAACAGATGAGAGACGAAATTCAACATGGGGCGCGCGACCCTTTGATTGTGATGTATCTGTTTTCCGCCCTAGCGCTCTCGTTACATCGATTGAGACCAGAGATCCGTCAAGACAAACTGTCACAAGAGCAGAGCGTTAGGTTTGCTCGATTCTTCGAACTGATGCAGTCCCATTCTCAAAGTGTCAGGGATGCAAATTGGTACGCACATCAGCTTAATACCACCTACAAAACGCTGAACTTAGTGTGCAAATTGGCGACTGGATTAACTGCAAAACAGATGATTGATGCGTTTATCATCATTGAGATTAAGCGTCGTTTAGTGGTGAGTAACGTGACTTCACAACAGATGGCGTACGACTTTGGTTTTGAAGATCCGAGTAACTTTGTTAAGTATTTTAAGAAGTTAACTGGGTTTACCCCGAGTCAATTTAGCCAAAAATATCGAACTCCCATACTCTAGGTTCGATATTTACCATAATTTAGCCTATTTTCACTCTGCCCGATCGGCGTTATGACGACTAAGCTGTTAATAACAAAAACGAGAGGGCAACAAAATGATTACATCTCCACTTTCTTCTTTCTTTTCTCGCACAACACTTGCTGCGAGTATGCTAAGCCTTGCTGCATGTGCCAGTGATTCAATGGTGAAAACCGACGACCTTTCTAATCGAGATAAAGCCGTAGCTGTGATATCGAGTATTGAAACTGGCGACTCAAACGCGATTGGCTACATCAACCCGACACAGTATACACAACACAATTTGGCGGTTGGTGATGGTCTAGAGGGCTTCGGTGAAGTGATGAAAGCCTTACCTGCGGGTAGTGCAAAAGCGGATGTGAAGCGTGCTTATCAAGATGGCGATTACGTGTTCTTGCACACAGAGTATAATTTCTTCGGCCCTAAAGTCGGCTTTGATGTATTCCGTTTTGAAGATGGAAAGATAGTAGAGCACTGGGATAACCTTGCAGAACTTGCTGAACAACCTAACCCAAGTGGTCGAACTCAACTTGACGGCGCAACTGAGGTGACTGACCTCGATAAAACCGAAGACAACAAAGCGATTGTCGCAGATTTTGTGAATACCATCCTAATGCAGGGTGATATGTCGAAGATCAATCAGTTCATTGATAACGAAGATGATGCCTACCTACAGCACAATACCATGGTTGCTGATGGCCTGAGTGGTTTAGGTAAGGCGCTAGGGGATCTTGCGAAAGCCGGTATGCCGATGATCTACAAAGAGAATCATAAAATACTGGGTGAGGGTAACTTTGTCCTTGCGATCAGCGAAGGCGTATTTATGAATAAAGACGTCGCGTTCTACGATTTGTTCCGCCTCGATAACGGCAAGATTGTTGAGCATTGGGATGTGATTGAAAACATTCCTCCACGCGAAGAGTGGAAAAATGACAATGGCAAATTTGGTTTTGAACACGACTACGTAGTGGAAGTAGCATCATTCAAACTGAAAGAGGGTGTTGACCCTACTGAATTCGCCAAACTGGATAAAGAGGTTGCAGACAGCTACGTATCAAAACAACCTGGTTTCATTAAGAGAGAATCAGGTGTAGTAGACGGTGACACATGGCGCGTAGTGGTACATTGGGAATCAATCGATGATGCGGAATCATCAATGGGCAGCTTTATGGCAGCGCCTGCTGCGCAAGGCTTCCTTGGTGGTGCTGATACCTCAACCATGAAGATGCAGCGTTACGAAAACTAATCCTAAAATACGAAAAAAGACCTTATATCCGTAACTGTCCCTAGTTATAGGATATAAGGTCTTTTTTGTGTCCAGAATTCGTATTTGTTGAGCGTTAAATACGACCTCTATTTCAAGCCAGTCTCAATTAGAAACGGAACTCTGCGCTTACTGCGTAGCTGTTTTCTACAATTTTTGCTTCGTAAGTTGTGTACTCAAGTGCCACACGAGCTGGACCAAGCGTCACACCTGCACCCACACCGTAGTAAATGTCATTTGTGTCGCCTAAGTTTGTTTGGAAGTGACCCACACCTACACGACCGTACACATCAAAAATAGTGATTGGCAGGATTAGCTTAGTGCTTGCTAGCCATGCGTCAGAGTGGATGTGCTCGTAGTCTTTGTGCGTATCTACAAAATCTGCGTAACCCGCTTCAATAGCCAAGAAGTCGGTAAGTTGGTAACCAAGGTAAAGGTTGTAGCCGCTGTTTTCGTCGCTGAAGTCGGTGTTATCGCTTTCTGCTTGGTACTCAGAATAAAGGTAGCTTGCACCCACGTAAGGGTTAGCAGATACCTGAGTTACGAAGAAGATAGCAGCGATAGGAAGAATAAATTTGTTCAGTTTCATTGTTTAAGAACTCTTAATGTATAGGTTGACTAACGTTCCCTAATCCTTCAGCAGATGATGTATCAAACATCGACTTATATATCCTTATTGCAAGTGACATCAGGGAAGGTTGCGCTTTCTCTATTCATGCGTCTCGTCCCTCACTTGCGGTGTGGGGCCATAATGTATTGTTCTCACTGGTGTGGCATAACCGAAAGCTAATCTGTTCATAAATCTTCATAAGCTCGTGATCAACAAAATATAAAACCAATAAAAACAGTGTTTTGTGCATTTTTTCTAAAAGAATTTCCTCGAAGGAAGTGTGACTCTTTTCGTTTTAATGCTTGGTAAAACGTCGTCGATAGTGTTGAAGTCTACGAAAATGTGATCTTGATCTCCTTGATAACTGAATGTGTGGAAAATCGAGCTAAAGGTTTTAGAAATTGTCAGCAAAATCATTGAATTGAGACTATGTTTACTCAATAAGGTGAATAAAAAAGAGAGAGTTTGTGTGAATGCCTGACAAAAATATCAGTTTTATCGTAGATGAATGGCGTTTTGTGCCAAACGAAGGGCAGATCCAGTTTGCCGATTCGTTGATCACGATTGATAACCGACTGGCAAAGTTACTTGAGTTTTTGTGCATGAACCCAGGATTAACCCACAGCCGAGATGAACTGATCGAAGAGGTGTGGAATGGGAGTGTATTAACCGATCAAGTGGTGACCCAAGCGGTATTTGAGCTTAGAAAAGTGCTCAAGAAACACAGTGAAAGTAAGGCAAGTTACATAATTACGGTGCCAAAGCGTGGTTACCGGTTTGATGGTGAAGTAAAAGTCGAAAAAATCTCGGTGCCAAAACCTGAAGCGAGTGAGGAAATGAGCAGTGAACCGGAGTTTTCCATCGCTGGGCGCCGAATCAGTGAAAAGATGGCACTGACACCGCCAAAGCCAAACAGGCTCGTTTTCCTGTTTTCGCTTTTGGTTGTCGTTATTGTGGCTCAATTTGTCATCCTGATCTCGTATCAACAAGATGACACTGTTACTCCAGTGCCACAGAAGGCAAATCACCTGAGCCATTATGAGTTTCGTTACGCTGTTTTGAATGTCAGTGAAGAGGTTAGAGCGCGCCCAGAACTGTACGGAATGGTGATCAAATTCATTGAGCATGTTGGCTTCTACTCCAATATTCGAGTAGTGAAGTCAGAAGAGCATCGGCGCTTGGCCGCGTCAGAGTTTAATTTCTCAACCGCGATGAGCCGCGATGGCAGCAAGCTTCGTTTGTTGATGAAATATCATAATCGAGTCTCGGGCCAGACCCACTTAAACCGCCGCTACTCTACGAACTTTGGCCGTTTTCATGAAACATTCCCAGCCATGATTGACGATCTGATGCGCGCAATGTACATCGAAGTACCGGAAGACGAGCTACAGCAAAATGTCTCAATCTTCCCAAAAGATGAGCAAGCGATCATATCACTTATGTCTGGGACGGGTGTCTTATACAACAATGGTGGTTTTGACGTGGCGTTGAATCACTTCAGACAAGCACGCGAATACGCACCTGACAATGCCTATACCATTTCAGTGAGCTACATCGGTGAGATTATGACGGCGTTTACACAGGATGAAGACGATAAGAGCAAGCGTATTGAACAGCTCAACCAAAAGTATTCATCGGCGCTGACCAAAGTGTTACAAAAAGACAAGAACCCGAGAGTATGTGAAGCGAACGCAATACTTGCTCTTTCCGAGAGCGATCCTGAGAAGGCATCCAAGATCTTGTTGTCGATTCCATACAATCAGCACACTTCATTGACCTATCTGTTGATGGCCAAAGCCGAAGAAGCGAGAGGGCATACCAGTGGCGCTAAAGAGTTGTATTTACAAGCGACACAAAATACTTCCTCACCAATGGCATTAACAATAGCAGGGCCTCTATTTTTTGACAGTAACTTAGACCCCTTGATTGATCAGTTACAGGTGATTAAGGAAGATAAAGACATCTCCAACTGATGTTTATGCTCGGCTATAAGCTTATCAAGCCCTAGATTCTTAGGGCTTTTTTATGTCTATCGGATGGTGTTCAGATGCATTACTTCAAGTTGAATTCTCAAAGACTTAGCAAATTATACGGCAATGCTTTTCCGCTTCGCTTTATTTCTGTGTGGCGGCTGATTAAGGGAATGGGTTGTTTTATCTGTTTGTGAGGCATTTTTTCGAAGCACCTTAGTGACACTTTTCTGAAGCAGTAAAGAGTTTGGGTAGGCGATCAAGTTGCCACTCGAGTGCCTAATCAGAGTATGAAACATCTTTATCTCTAAAATCTTTCCTTCAATTCCATCACCATCCGCCACCACGATTGAGTCACCAATTCGATATGGGAATACGAAAAAGATCAAAAAGCTCGCCGTGATGTTACTTAGGATTGACCACTGCGCGATAAACGCAACACCAAACACCGTGACGAGCGAAGAGATGAAAATGGTGAAGTTGCCATAGCCAATCCCACTCACAATCAAATAGCTAGCAAACAGCAATACAAAAGAGCAGATGTTGAAGCAGCGAATGATGAACATACTGCGTGTCGACGAGACAGATTTGATGCTCGCTAAGTTATTTACCGTTGTGGAGATAAAGCGTTTTAATACCCAGTAAATCAGCCAAAATAGCAGGGCAAGTAACACATCGTATTCTTTAATGGTGTTGAAGATTTGTTCCAGATATTGCGACATAGCGGCCTCTCGTTATTGAGGCGATATTTTGATTGTCGCAGGCAAGAAATACATCATCAAAGCCTTATATCTTTATCATTCAAACCTGTTAGTTGATGCTCGTCGCTTCCGAAATCTTGTGAATGCAAGCGGTGTTTTGTTTGCTAACCTTCTGAATTTGCGTGTTTTATATTTATTTTATATTTAGATAACTGATATCTAAGTCTTTACTGATGCTTGATATCTTTCGATTTGTAGAATGAGCGGCCTTTCAATCATCAAGAGGTCACCATGACTATCATCGTAATTAAATTGGTCTATATCTACGTACAGAAAAGGCGCAAACAGAAGCTGCTTCAAACATTATCCGTGGGAGCACGCTAACCATGATGACTCTGTTTATCACACAACTGGTGATTCTATGGTCAGCTGCCGATCCTATTCGGTCTATCCCGGTTTTAATGGGTAGCCGCTCTACCTCGTTTTCTGGTCATGGTCGTAGTATCGCTGCTTCGATTGCGCGTTTTTCTATTGGTGTTATCGCGGGTTCACTGCTGTTCGTTTTCCTGATGCAACATTTAACAGGAGGCGCATAACATGAGTGTCGACTATATCGTGGCCTTTGGCACATTGTTACTTTTGGAAGTGATCCTTGGCGTTGATAACGTCATCTTTATTTCTATTTTGGTCGAAGAATTGCCAACACGTTTACAAAGAAAAGTGCGAAACCTTGGTATTAGCCTCGCGGTGCTGTCCCGCATTGGGTTAGTGTTTTCGGTATCTTGGTTGATGTCCCTGACAGAGCCGTTGGTTTCGATCTCTCGTTGGGATTGGTCAGGTAAAGACATTATCCTGATTTTTGGTGGTGCATTCTTAATGCTCAAGAGTCTCCATGAACTGTATGCTTGGTTAACCGGACCAAAGGTAAAGCAGCCGCGCTCCAATAGCAGCAGTTTGATGTTGATTGTATTGCAGATCATCGTGATAGATGCGGTGTTTTCTTTTGACTCGGTGATCACCGCAGTGGCACTGGTTAACGACGTCACCATCATTATTTCCGCAATAGTGGTTTCTGCAATTATCATGGTCTTGTTGGCAGAAGCGATTCAAACCACCATAACCAAACACCCAGGTTTGAAACTACTGGCACTGCTTTTCTTGGTGATGCTTGGTGTCATTCTTATGTTGGAAGGGGTAGGGATCAAACTGGACAAGAGCTACGTTTATGTTGTTCTCGCTTTCGGTTTGCTTTTGGAAGTCCTGCACATCATCTTGAACAAGCAGAGCTCAACAACGCCACCGACACCAGAGGGGAGTGCTCCTATTGGCTCAATGCTTTCAATGCCGAATAGCGTGAGTAGCAATGATAGCGGTTATATAGTTGATGTCGATGCAGTCGGTGATGTTCGAAGTCACCCTCGTACTAAAGTTCACCCATACAGCCGCCCTCTGACTGGTGCACAGTACGCTGAAGAGCTTGATTCATTGTGGTCAGAGCCAGTGGTTTATATCTCTACAAGGTTGCAACCAAGGACCATTGATAAAGCCAGCTAACGGCGGGTCATCATCTTTGCTTTTGAGTGCACGTCTAATGGGCTTCGCTACCATGGACGGTGAAATGAGCGTGCACCTCTAGCTTCTTTTTTATTTCTATTTACAGCTCTACTTTTCTTTACACCTCTTCTTCTTTTTAAAACTCTATTTCTCTTTAAAACTTTATCGCGAGTTACACCTTCACTTCTACTCTCAGTTTTATAGTAACTTTTCTTGAGTGAGCGCTCTTCTTATTGGTATTTGCACTGTCACGGGTACTACCTTCTCCCTTGGTAGGGTTTCATCCTACAAATGCGATTCATCGACTTTTCCAAATACTCATAAACTGTGCCCATCTTAACGAGTCAATCACGTTAACAAGCACGGTGATCTGGAATATTCGCCGCAAAGTAAATGGTCAGAGTTTTGAGGAAAAAGCTCTGATTAATGAACGGCACTTAAAAGAATGAACAATCTATTTTCAAATCGTAAACCTAAGCACACTTTATTATCTCTGGCGCTATTCGCGGCGATCTCAGGCAATAGCTTTGCCAATGAATCAAGCTCTACACAGCCAGAAGCACTTTCAGGCAAACAAGTTTTTGCCCACTACGGGTTAGACGAGAATATCCCTAAGCTCGCGATGAGTTCTCTTTTACAGGGTGAGCATCTTGTGGAATACGCGACACGCACAATCAAGGTTGGCGACGATGTTCGAGAGTCGAGCGTGTACTTGGTAAAAGATACAGATGCGAAGGGCAACATCGATTTAAGAATTAAGTACAGCCCAGATGCGCTTGATGCTCATGAAGATGTGATTGATGAGATTGAAAACTTCACACGTACTGAATATCGCCTCCGAGACTATGCCGAGAGCTACGACAAATCGAGCATTAAAGCGGATGAAAAAGAGGACGGTAGTGTCGTGATCAGTTTCGATTACTCCAAGTATGGTCTGCCGCAAGATATTGCTTATTTCCGTTTCTTGAGTGTGGAACTGACGCTAGAGAATGGCCAACCAACCCAGATGCGTATCTTCAATAGACAGCCGTTTTCTTACGACAAATACAGCGTCGACAGCTATGAGCAAGATATCGAATTTAGTGTATTACCGTCTGGGAAAGTGATTCTGGCGAGCAAGAATACCGAGATAAAAGGCACGTCGAAAAAGAAGCCCGTTCACGTGGTGAGCTCTATTGAGCCTGTTGCAATCTACGAAGACGATAGCGGTGTGAACATCTTAGATCATGAGCGATTAGAGCATGTATCAGACCCGCGCATGAGAGAGCAGAGTGTTGACCTTGATAGAGTGTTTCCTCTGATGGGCGACATGGTGAGAAGACAAGGTATCGACCTTCCATTGCCATTCGGTATTTCAGCGGCGTATCGCAATCAGAACATGAATATTCCGTTTACTGACTTTGTGATTGAGGGCGTTGGTCTGAATGAGCTGTTTGACCCACTTGGCAGTGTTGGTGTGGTGAATGCTGAAAGTTTCACTCTACGAGGTGATGTCAACATTCTACCTTTCTGGAATGTGTACGGCTTGGTCGGAAAGATCAACGTCGATGCTCAGGTTGATGCGGAATACACCGGCGCCGCAGGCGAAGCGATTAGAGACAAGCTCAATAACAAAATTCCGCACTTGGGTGACGCATTCTGTAAAGAGGTCTCGATGCTGTGTAACAAAGGCAATGTCCATGTGCCACTGCACCTTGAATACGATTTAGTCGGCATGGGCACCACGTTATCTGTGGGCTACAAAGAGTTCTTTGCCTCTGTTACCGGTAGCTACACAAAGACGCGTTTGAAAGGCACTGACAATTGGGGCGATGGCATCGTGACTGTTCAACCAATGTTGGGTTACCAGCTTGTGGATTACCGCACACAATTGTTTGTCGGCGCAGAGTACCAAGGTTTGGATGCTCGCATGGACGGTCACGTTGTGGCTGGCGATATCGAGTTTGATTATGACATCGGTGTCAATCTAGATAACTGGGCGTACTTGGTCGGCTTTAACAAACAGATCGGTAAGCACTATAACCTTACTGCGCTCTACAGCAAGGGCGAAACGCGCGACTCAGTGACCCTGAACTTTGGCTACCGCTTCTAACCTATTTGGACACTGAACCCGAAAAAGACCGCCACTTTTAAAGTGAGAGTGGCGTCCTGCATCCGCGAGTTATTCGATTAAACAAGTCCGCTTAATATTATCGAAACGATTTAACGCTAACGAACCAATTTATTGTTAACGAACCTATTTAACGTTAATGAAAGAACGAACCTAGGCAGATTGGCTAGGCGTGCCGAGGGAAAGGATTGGCCCATTACTTGAAGACCATTTTTATTAATAGGTATCAAATGAAAACCAAGACTAAAAACACCTTCGTGAGCATAGTGACACTCATATTTGTCACAGCATGCTCTTCATCTCATACCCTCGACAAGCGTGTTAACGAAGCTAATTATCAGCACGTTAACGTGAGCTTGGGTAATGACGTAACAACACCAGAACCGATTCGAATACTCAAAGGCAGCGAGCAATCTCTGTTCTACAACGAGTCGACAGCAAAGACGCCATTAACGGTGAGCGATGATCAAATGCATGTACTGGTGCTATCGGGTGGTGGCGCTAACGGTGCGTTTGGTGCCGGTATTCTGAATGGGCTTTACGATGCAGGCGAATTAGCGGACTACACCGTGGTCACAGGCATTAGCGCTGGGGCGATGATTGCACCCTTTGCTTTTGTTGGCGGTGACAAAATTCCAGAGATGAAAGCGGTGATGTTAGGCATTCAAGACAGCGAAATCATCGGCAAAAAGAACATGCTGAACACACTGTTTAAAGACGCCTTTACTCGTGGCGACAAGCTACTGTCGTTCATTGAACAAATCTACACCCCTGAGTTTATTCAAGAGATTGCCGACGTACATAACTCTGGAAAACGCTTGTTGATCGGTACGGCACAGTTTGATTCAGAACAGCTGGTGGTTTGGAACTTGGGACAAATAGCCGCGAGCGATGCACCAAACAAAGTGGCTTTGATTCATAAGGTTCTAGCGGCAAGTGCTTCGATCCCAGGTGTGTTTCCGCCTCAATTTATTCCTGTGGAATATCAAGGACAACCACTTGAAGAGCTGCACGTTGACGGTGGGCTAGCTGCTCAAATGTTCTTGTTCGCTGATCATATTGAGTACGGGAAGATCAATGATGCACTTGGCTTGAATAAAGCGCCCAAGGTTCATGTTGTGCGTAATGGTCGCCTGGCGCTGCCTTACCATTTAACTGAAGACAAAGGGATCGACCTTATTACTCGCACTGTTCAAAGCATGACAGTGAACCAAAGTGCTGGGGATCTATATCGAATTGCCTATTTTAGTGAGCAGCAAGGGTTGGATATGGCCTACAGCGATATCGATGATTCGTTCTATGCTAAGCGTGGCAGTAAAGATATGTTTGATAGCCAATACATGCTGTCGCTTTACCAATACGGTTACTTAAAAGTTCAAAATCAACAAGTTTGGTCGCAGCTTAACCCTTAAATTTATTAGCGTTTATCCAGTTAAACAGCGCAGCATTTCCCATAGTGAGATTGAATTCGCTGTGCTGTTTATGACTGGAGTGGAGAGAAACAATGACAACCACTGAATTTATTATTGATGCGATTACGGTGTTAGGTACAGCAGCATTTGCACTAGCAGCGGTATTGGCGGCGTTGGAAAAGCGTGTTGATATCTTCTCTGTGACCGTACTCGGAGTTATCACGGCTGTGGGTGGCGGCACGATCCGTGACTGTATCCTTGATGTGCCAGTATTTTGGTCTGAAGACATTTCCTACATCACCATTGCCTGTGTCGCGAGCTTATTGGGTTTCTTCTTTTTTCGATTCATTCAGCTTAGAAAAATCAACACCTTGTATCTCTATATTGATGCCCTCGCGATTGCCATGTTCGCGATTCAAGGCACAGATAAGGCGTGGGCATTAGGCTTTGGCTTGCCAGTGGCTCCGGTGATTCTCGGTATTATTACTGCGGTAGGTGGCGGAGTGGTCAGAGATACGCTTCTGCAAAGACCATCGCTGCTATTAACCAAAGAGTTGTATGCGATACCCGTGGCACTCGGTTGCCTGCTTTACACCGGCTTTCTGATGTTTTTTGAGCAGTACACCCAATTCGGCGCGCTGATTTCAGCGGGGCTGGTGGTATATCTGCGCCACCTTTCGATTCAAAAACACATTGTGGTGCCTAGCTGGGCGATCATCAATTATCGCGCTTAGGTCGCGATAGCTAAGGCACTCTGCTCTTCGATTTCTTACTGCATTGAGCGGTAAGGTTATGTTCATGCATGGAAGCTTTACTCGCAGGAATCACCTGCTACTAAAAAGACAAAGCTATGCAATTAAATAAACCGTTCGCAACGCTCGCCATGAGCTGCTCGATACTCTCTACTCCGACACTGGCTTCCTTCTTCGATGAAGTCGACGGTCAATTCGATATGGGTCACCACATCGCAGAAAACGCAGCCGGATTTTTACCTGTGCCTATCATTATCACAGAGCCTGCAGTGGGCTATGGTGGCGGCCTAGTTGGCGTATTCATGCATGAGACTGAAGAGCAAAAGCAAGCGCGCAAACAGGCTGCTCTCACCGCTCTAGATGGCGGCGCTCAGTTAATGCCAGCGTCGATTACGGCGGTGGGTGCTGCGGGTACAAAAAATGGTTCTTGGTTTGCTTTCGCTGGGCACAGACACTCATGGCTAGATGACTCCATTCGCTATATCGGTGGTGCTGGCGTGGGTAAAGTGAATCTGGATATCTATCAAGACATTTCATTTCCTGGGTTTGGCAATATTATCCCGCCGTTTGAAACGTCATTTGGTTTCAATACGCAAACCACAGGTGCTGCCATGTTGCAGAACTTGCAGTTTCGTGTCGCTGATACGCCGTTGATGTTAGGGATTAAGCAGTTCGCTTCTTATAGTTCTGTAGAGTCAGATAATCGTGCGATTAACCAGATCCTTGAGTGGACGCTTGGTAAAGAAAGCGTCACGTCTGGTCTTGGCCTTTTGGCGGAATACGACACTCGAAACAACCTTTTTTATCCAACATCTGGATTTAAGGTCGCTGCCGATTATATGGTTTATGACGAAAAATTGGGGAGTGATTCCGAGTATCTAAAATTCGGCTTAGAAGGGCAAGGTTACATTCCTCTTGGGGACAAATGGACTCTCGGCTTGGCGGGTGACTATGAAAAGTTCGCCACTGACGAGCTATTTGTCGCCCCGACAACCCAACCTTATATTAAGTTGCGCGGTGTTCAGTCATACCGTTATCAAGGGGATGAAGTGGCTACGCTGCAAACGCAAGTGACCTACGACATTGATCACCGCTGGAAGGTGTCTGCCTTTTACGGGATCGGTGCGACAAGAGATGAGAGTCACTACAGCAATGATGCCATGGTCGATGCCTATGGCGTTGGTTTTCGCTATCAGCTCGCTCGCCGATATGGTTTGTATATGGGAGTCGATATTGCGACCAGTGAAGGAGACGGTGCCTTCTATATTAACTTAGGCAGTGGTTTCTAACGCCTTCTATTTTTCGTTAGCCGTAGGTTCATGGCAAAACAAACAGCGATATATTTTCGAGCTTCAAAGCCGTCATTTTAATAGAGTGGCGGCTTTTTGCTATGTGGCTCGTTTTAATTTTTCAGGATATACGCCGACTTCCAAGATCTGTAAATGACGGATGAAGTCCGTCTTTCGCGATTGGTTCATTAAAGAAAATCACCGTAAATTTAGTACCAAGTTCAGAGCGAACGACAGAATTTCAATTTACTTTAACTCCTTGGAGCTACTTACTATGTGTACTCGTATTGTCTACCAAACTAATTCTGAAAAATTCATCACTGGCCGCGGTATGGACTGGAACGATCCAACGTCAAAATTCGCAGTTATTGCATTACCACGAGGCTTAAAGCAGTCAGGTGGTAACTATGAGAATGCGCTAACTTGGACCTCTAAATACGGCTCAGTTTTCACTGCAATGTATGACTCAGCATCGTCAGATGGTCTTAACGAAGCGGGTCTAGCTGCTAACGCTTTATACTTCGCAGAAGCTGATTATGGTGACTACACAAAATCGGAAAAGCCAGTTATCTCTGTGGGTGCTTGGACTCAATATTTCTTGGATAACTTTGCCACTGTAAAAGAAGCCGTTGATGCGATGCGTGAACCTGAATTCGTTATTTGTGCACCTGCACTGGCGAATGGTCGTGCGGCAACAGCTCACGTTTCATTGAGTGATGAACAAGGTGATTCGGCGATTCTAGAATACATCAATGGTGAGCTAGTGATTCACCACGGCAGCCAATACACAGTGATGACAAACTCTCCGACGTTTGATGAGCAATTGGCAATCAATAGCTACTGGAAGCTGGTGGGTGGTAACCGCATGTTACCGGGTACGATTAATGCCGCAGACCGTTTCGTTCGAGTTGACTACTTCTTAGAGAGCACACCGAAGTTTGAAGACGGTGCACCAGCGGTCGCTGCAGCGATGTCAATCATGCGTTCAATTGGTGTTCCTCTAGGCATGGAAGACCCAGATCATCCAAACATTTCAGCAACGCTATGGCGCTCACTGGCTGACCACAGCAATAAAACATACTACTTAGAGTCTTCACGTCAGCCAGGTCTATTCTGGGTGGATCTAAACAAAGTTGACCTAAATGAAGGTGCACCGATTGTTGGAACCGTTGTTGATGGCCCTGCTGCATTCGGTGATGTAAGTGAATCGTTATCACCAATGAAGATGATCACTTGGATGTAAACCCCATTATTTACATCGAACATGAAGACACACGCCAAGTTGCGTGTGTTTTTTTATCAGTAAAGAGTCATCAATGAGGATGAGGGTTTCATCCTACAAACGCGATTATTCGTGTTGCTTTAATCACCATATAATTTTCACACAGACCAGCACAAACAAGTCAAAAGGAAAGAACGACGCACAAGGACACGCCTGTTTGAGTCAACAAATTCAGCCAGCAAACAAGGTAGATAACCTCATGACAACGCATCGCTCAATCATTGCCATTAGCATCTCATTACTACTAGCCGCTTGCGGTAGTGATAGTTCAGGCAGCCAACCAACAAAACCTGAACCATTGAAGCCAGATCCATCGCAGATCATTGATGTCGACTTGGGTTATGCCGACATTACTGCGCTTCGCGAGTCTATTGTGATTAATCGACTCAATGGAGAGGAGGTGTTGGGATCGGTTGAATCCTTCAAAGGGATTCCTTTTGCGGCTGCAGAGCGATTTGCACATAGTTCAGTTGCGCCTCTTGAGGGAAGCGTTAATGCGACAGACTTTGGCTTATCTTGCCCGCAGCTGAAGACCACGATTCAGGCCCAATCAGAAGACTGTTTGAACCTGAATCTATGGCGCCCAGACAACACCCAAGCGGGCGATAACCTACCTGTCTACGTATTTTTGCATGGTGGCGATTTTGAATATGGCTCTGGTTCTGATCCATTAGTGCATGGCGATACTGTTGTGGCGCAAGGTGCTGATGATGGCAATCCGTTCATCATGATTACCCTTAACTACCGATTAGGTGTACTGGGTAGCCATTGGGTTAAAGGTGAAAACCAAGATGGGAACTACGGCATTGGCGATCAAGCTCGTGCGTTAGAGTGGGTACAAGAGTACATCGCAGATTTCGGTGGCGATGCTTCTAATGTCACTGTTATGGGACAAGGGGCAGGAGCGATGTCGATTGCACTGCTTCAGCAGCAGATGCAGGAAGGGACTGTATCATCGGACTATTTTCAGCGTGCGATCATGCAAAGTAATCCCTATGGCTTCGAATACCGAACTTACAGTAATGCGAAATCACAGGATCAAAACCTCGATTTAGACGACGCTTCGATAAGTGAGGTACTGCAAGCACAATCGGATATCTTGAGCTTTGGAAGTCGACTAAGCGGGTGGGTAACAGGCGGTATTAACGTGTTGAGCAAAAGCACACCGATGAATGCTCTAATGCCTCTGTCACCTTATCGAACCTGTAATGAACTCAGTTGGACGGGCTCTTGTTCTAATTTGACCGAACAGCCTTTTAATGCTGATTTTTCGGTGCCTACCGTTCTAGGAACCAATGCGGATGATGCGAACACCATGAGCATGTTGCCACGGCTGACATTCTTGATCCCAAAAGTCATTGAGATGATAACGGACATGCAACCGGAAGAGTTCGATTCTCTATCCGCTGAGCAGTTGAGACTTGCGGTAGATGAATGGGTGAGCGATGCATCGAATGTTGCGGCGATTCACTCGCTGGCGCAGAGCGATATGCCACAGGCTGACCTAGATCTTCCTATTGATTTGCCTGAGTTGCCAAGCACCGCTTATGAAGCTGTGAGCCAATTGTTCTTTGGACTAGGAAATCGAGAGGAAACGTCTCAACTACTTGGTTTCAAAGATTTTTCACCGAACAACGAAGGTGAATTGAGCTTTGCTTTACAAAACATGTCGCAGTTTAAAATGATGATGAATGACACGCTATTTATGGGGCCAAGCCGCATGAAAGCGAAAGAGTCACAGCAATCTGCAACCTTGTATCACTTTGCCTATAGGCCAAGTTTCAACGTCTGGACTTACAACACCAAAGGCGAAAATGGCGCAGTAGATATAGAAGATGCACTAAAAACCATTAGTTGTATCAGTGGCGCGTGTAACGGCTCGGAACTCCCGTTCGTGTTTAACAAAGCGCTGAAATTGGATGGAACCACGGTTTCACCATCTAAGAAAGACAAAGCGTTGATGGCGACCCTATCGCGCCTCTGGTTTAACGATGATTTGTTCAACAACTATCAATACCAAACACAAGCTGACAGTGTGCTAGTAATTGACAATGAGGGTGATATTGCATTGGAACTCGACTGGGATCGATACACGCAAGCGGGCGACGATCCTGCGCTTGCTAAAGGGCGTTTAAACGGCTTAGAAGACGCAGGCTTGCTTAGCCACTACTTGTCCAACGAATAGTCTAATTAATGAAAACGACCAATCCTTGATTGGTCGTTTTTTTGTTTGGTCAACAGGCCCTAACAAAAGAAAACTTTTTTGATTTATTTAATCCTCAGTGAAGGTGCACAGCGCCTTAGAGTGGAGGGTTACTATCTGAATTTATGTTGGGGTTTGATTTTAAGTTGTTGTTTTATATGGGGTTTTATCTCTTTGTCGTACAGTTTTATTGTAGGGTTCAATCCGTCATAACGCAGTGTTTGATTATGAAAATCCTCCATATAATGAACCCAACTTAAACAAACACACACTTAAAAACAGAGGTCATTATGAACACTTCAACTCTTATCAAAAAAGCACAATTTGAGAACGGCACTATGTTCGAAACAGGCGAAGAGATGCTTTATGTTCTTCAACTTAACGGTAGCTGGTATGAAATGGGGCAGCAATACGGTGCTCTTTCAGCTGAGCACATGCAAGCGATGTACGATGTGCTTGTTCAACCAGAATTTGATAAAGGTTTGATAAGCCAAGAAGACGCATTCGAGATGTTCGGTGCTCGTGTATTTGCTTCACTTTCACTGCGTCGTAAACAGTACTTCCAAGGCGTTGCGGATGCATTGAACTGGCCAGTAGAGAAAGTCGTGGTTCTTGATCAAAGCGGTCCAATGGCTATCTACCTTGGCAAGTTACACTCATTTTCTGGCTGTTCTTCGTTGGCAACATGGGGTGATAGCACAACCAATGACAACATGGTAGTTGGTCGTAACATGGACTGGAGCGAGTTATTCCTAGATTTTCCAATCTACACAACGGTTTACAACCCGACAGATGGCTCTAACAGCGTAGTGAACGTGAGCTGGCCAGGTTGGACGTGGATGGTAACAGGTTTTAACGACAAAGGCGTGTACACCGACCTTCATGACGGTACATCAATGGGTGGCAACATTGTTTCCGTTGAGAAGCCTTCGTTCCTTAACTCAGTGTTCGACTACATGACTGAGTCTGATTCAGCACAAGCTTTGAGTGCACGTTTCCAAGCGGCTCGAACAGACGTGGCTTCTATCTGGATGGTTGCAGATAAAGACGGTGAAGCGTGTGCTTATGAAAATACGATTCAAGAGAACCGCAAACGCGTATCAGACAAAGATGCGAGCTCATTCGCAACAGTAAACACCTTCTTGAATCCTGATTGGGGTCTAGGCAAGCGTGAAACGTTGAGCTTCTCTCTTAAGCGATTCGATAACCTAAATGCTCGTCATGACGACCATAAAGGTGAAATTGATACTCAGGTGATGCGCGATATCTTCGATTTACCGCTTTACGATGAAGAGGGCAATTTCAAAGAGAACGGTGGTGTGACCAAGCCAACGAACCAAGATGTTGACTTAACTAACTACCAAGTGGTTGCTGATCTGAATGAACTGCAAATGTGGGTGAAACTGCCAGCGCTAGGTTCACAAAGCGATTGGGCTCACATCGATGTGAAATCACTCTTTAATCGTTAATCGTTAATCGTTAATCGTTAATCGTTTGATGTAAAAACAGATAGATAAAGTTTGCCAGTAGGGACACAGGCAAACTCCTATTTAAATACTCTTTAACGCCTGAGCTTGTAACTCCTGGTTTTTAAAACCTGAGCTTGGCGATATTAATCCTGCTTCTGCTTATTTTTAAAAGGTAATAACTAACGTGAATTTACGACCGTTCAGATTCTATTGTCTGATGGTTTTCATTTCGCTGGCGATGGGATGTGCCACTTCATTTCCTGAAGTTGAAAGTGATTTCGAACAGAACTGGCAACCAACAGAATTTCAAGCGCAAGCTTACCTAATTCCAACTGCACCCGAGGCGTTGGCTCGCCGAATCGAACTGGTTCGTGCTGCTCAAACTAGCATTGATATGACCTACTTTTCGTGGGATGAAGATCTGGTAGGGCTGTTATTGCTCGACGAAATCAAACAAGCGGCAGACCGAGGTGTAAAAGTGCGTCTGACCTTAGACGACTTGTTGGTATTCAACGAGAAGTGGCTGGCTGATTTAGCGAATCACATCAATATTGAAATACGCTTATTTAACTCGTTCGATTCAAGACAGACAGGTTGGTTAGGCAGAGTGGTCGATTTTGCAGGAAATAGAGCGACTCTAGACCATCGCCTGCATGAGAAATACTTCAATGTAGACCAACAACAGATGATATTAGGCGGTCGCAACATCGGTAATGCGTACTTTGGTTACAGCCCAAAGGCAAATTTCTTTGACCTTGATGTTCTGTTCCAAGGCGACATTCTTCGTCCATTCGAAGACAACTATGAGGCACTGTGGATCAGCGAACTACTCACGCCAATATCTGAGCAGATAAAGGTCAAATATCAGAGAGATTTTCCGCATTTCAATAGGGCGCTCGCTAAAGCGCGAAATAAGGCGAGTGAACCCGAGAGTGTGATTGAGCTTTCTGTACAGCAACTAACATCGGTGACTTTTACTGATGTGTTAGCAACGCCAGTATTTGATTCAACGAAAAAGCTCACTAACAGCCAGCCCTATTTTCGAGCTCGTGTGGAGAGCTTCCTTAAAGAGCCACTCAATAACGCTGAGCATGTGTTGATATCGACCCCTTATGTGATTCCAACAGAAGGGCGCTTTAAGGCGATTGAAGCGCTGACAGAGAAACAGATAAATGTTGAATTGGTGACCAACTCTTCAAGCTCGAATGACTCCGCTTTTGTCCCAGCCTCTTACGAGGTAAGCCGTGAGCAATTGCTTGATAAAGGGGTAAACATTCTTGAATATAAAGACAAAGCGATGAATGACGACCATTACTTTCATGGCGATACTTATTACCACAATAAAACCGTCGTGGTAGATAACAAGCTGACTTATATCGGCTCGTCGAACTTCGATCCGCGCTCTGATTTCTTGAACATTGAATTTGGTTTGTTTGTTGAAAGTGATGAGTTTGCTCTTCAAGTGGAGCACTACATTAAGAGACAAAAAGATCAGCTGTTCTGGACAGTATCACGCAACCCAAATAACCAAACGGAGTGGGTATCCGGTGATCGGGTAGAGACCACATCGCCAAATTACGGAGCTGGGCACACAGTACCAGACTGGATCATCAGAAAGCTCAATATTGAATTAGAGCTTTAATCTGAATCGAACTTGGTAGACCCTAGGTGGATCTTTGATAAGTAAAGCGCAAAAGGGGCAGAGGTTGCCCCTTCGTTTAATGGCGTTCTGCTTGTAGCGATACGAAGTGCTTAATGTACTCGTCTACCGCTTTGATAATGGATTTTTTGATCTCTAGAATTGGCTTGGAGTGGGTATTCCAGAGCGCGAACGAAAACTTCAAACCGTGCTTAAGTTCATCGAGTTTAAGGGGTTCGAGATGTTCGGTGACGTATTGCGATTCCGAAAGCACTTTAGGAAACCACGCCCAACCTAAGTCACTCTGGACAAGCTTAATCGCCAACGCCAGTTGATCGATCTCTTCGTTGTCGGCTGAGACAACAATCTTCTCTTTTAAACCATCATGAACGAACGCTCGCAATACAAATTGACGAGTGGTTCGTAATGCACTTAACACCTGATCTTCAGGGAGTTTGGTTAATGCACTGCCTTTTTTCACAAACGGCAAAAACTCCATATGCCCGATGAAGGTTGAATCCTTGCCATACATGCCTTTGCTTTTGTCGATGTTGACTAAACCAAAGTGGATCTCGCCATCGTTAATGCCTTCTTCTACTTCTTGCTTAGTTTTCACCAAAAAGTTAACGCGCATATTGGGGAAGTCTAGAGCCAGCTGTTCTCTTATTGCAGAAAGCAAGCCGTGAGGCACCACGCTAGAGTAGGCAAAGTTAATGCGTTCAAGGCCACCGTAAGAGAGGCTTAAAGCGATTTTGTCGAAGATCTTGGATTGGTCTATGGTCGACTTGGCGTAGTGATAAAGCAGTTCGCCCTCTTCGGTCGGCTCTACGGTTCGGCCAATGCGTTCAAAAAGCTCAACGGCCAACACATCTTCCAAGTTGGCGATGACTTGCCCTGTAGTCGTTCTGTGTTTGTTGAGCTTTGCTGCGGCTTTACTGAAAGAGCGTTCTTCATAAACAGTAACGAATGCCAAAAGCTGCTCAATGCTAAAATTCATGGTGTGGCCTTTCCCTGTATCCATGTAATGCTATTACTTAAAACTAACACTAATTCAGCAAATTACCACGAAATTGAATCGGAGTTACGACAAGCATTACGTGAATTCGTAGTGAATCAGAACGACTAACTGACGATACACTGACCCATAATGACAAATGAACAGCCAATCGCCACCGCCCAACATACTGAACGCAACACGCCGATATTGAGTAAATAGAGGGCATGGTAAGCAACTCTGAAACCAACGTGCAGTACCGCCAAAATCTCGATAGTGCCACTTATTGTGCCTGTCGCTATAGCAAGCAAAATAGCCGATGCGAAGACGATAAGGGACTCAAAAGCGTTCTGGTGTGCCGCCAGCGCTCGTGCACCAAAGCCCTTTAATTTTGCCTGTTGTTCTCGTGGATGATGATTGTCATAACCACCGAGCTTATTCATCGCAATGGCAACGGGTATTTTCGCTAGATAAGGAAGTAGAGCAGCAGCGATCAAGCTATAGATTAAGGTATTCACATTATCATCCTTGAGTTATCAAACAGTAAGAGTAGAGAACCTGAGCTTCAGTTATTGATGGGGGTTTAAAGCACGCTTTAGGCCTTCCAAATCTCTGCTTCCCAGATAGACGTGTTTACCGTTCGCCAATGTCAGTTTTAGTGCTTTGCCGACAGAGGCGTTATAAAGCCAACCATCTTTCAACATCCGAATACCAATACCTTGATACCACTTGGTCTCATAGGGTGATGTTTCAATGATCTCAGAAAGGTCGACTTCTTTACGAAGGAAGCCAAAGCCAAAATACCAATACACTCGGTTTTCGGTGACACCGATTGTCATGGAGTAAAACAACACGGCGATCAATAGGTTGATCGTCAATGCAATCACTGCGCTGCTAAGGTGATTTGATGTCAATAGTATAAAAGCACTCAGTATCACAAGAATGCCAAGCAGTACTTTATTCATTTCCGTTTGTTTGTACATAACGTTCAACTCCCTGACTTTACTCAGCACACCAAGGTGCAAGTGCTGTGGTTCATTTTAGGCTGGTGTCTGGCTTTTCTCTATTGATTTTCAAGTTTGTAGACTATCGGCATCACCACAGTTATGGGGTGAGGGGCACGATGGCGTGGAAATTTTGTCGCGAGAAGTGTTCTTGTGGCTGCGGTATCCAAAATGTTATGCCCAGAGCTTTCAATAATCGTAATGCCGATTACATTCCCATCTTGAGCAATATCGGCTTGAATCATAGCGGTGCCTTCGAGGTTTAGTTTTCTCGCCTCTTCAGGGTAATACACTTTGGTTGCTAACCTCGCACCATACTCCTGCTGATCAATGGTATATGTGTTTTCGTCATTGGAAGTTGAAGTACAGCCAACGACCATGATAGCCAAAATTAGAGATATTGCTTTTTTCATTGTTATAAATCTATTAGAAATTAATTAGTTAGATAATTGTCTGTGAACAGTGACTGACGATAAACCTGACACACGACTCATTAGGAAAGAGAGTGCAGCTTCTAAATAAGGGTTATTAGAACTGACTCATAAGCTTGGGTTATAATTATGAATATTTATAAGAATTACAATCATTTGCATTTAATTTATGAAGTAGGTCCACCAAATAAGGATATGCGGTCGTATGGTGTTAGAGACACTAAAGCCACACCAGCGAGTTTGCTTGATAACTATTGGACGAGTTTGATCCGTCATTAGAGAGTTAGAGATTTGAGTTTATCGGTCAACAATACCTGCAGTACGGAAACAGGTGGGGCGTTGTACCTCACCAATAGGAGGGAACGCCCACTTTGTATTGTATAGGTATTAATGATGAAAAAACTGACCCGACTGACGCTTGCACTTACTGCTATCGGCCTCGCTTCACCCCTTATGGCACAGGACTCTGAGCCAAACCCTTCTGACTTAACAGAGACAAGTACCTCTGCGTATTTTGGTTTGAACAACCAAGGTGCATTGAAAGGCTCTATCTCTGGTGATTTTCATTTTGATAACGGCCAAACCGGCATGCTAACCGTGGAAGGAACCATGGACAAAGAGGGCAAGTACTCAGACAGCCGCATGCAATATTTTCATGTATTCACTACAGATAACCATGTTGTACCAAGAGCCGCTTTGTCAGTGGATGTAATTGATAATGCGATGTTCACTTCGGCCTCGGTAGGCGGTGTTGCGGCTATTAATGCTGGCGTTGAAGGGCTGCAATTGTTCCCTCGTTTAGGTGTGCTAGCGGGTGAGTATTCTGATGAATCTCTAAATGCATTTAATGTTAAAAGTGGAGAGGCTTATGGTGTGTCAGCAGCTTTCTATGCGATGTACACGCTAGGAAACGATGGAACCTATATTGGTGCGTGGCCCGAGTACAATTACTTAGATGGCGACATTGAGACGTCACTGCTTAAATCAACGCTCATGATTGCGACTCCGTTCTCACAAGATAAAACACGTTGGGGACAACTTCGTGTCGATAACACCTCTGGCTCAATGAAAGCTAACAATCAATCTATTGATATCGACGATACGGTTGTGTGGGCAAACTACAAGTTCTACTTTTAATTAGAGCGTTGTAATTTTTATAACAAGCACGGTCTAAATGGCCGTGCTTTTGTCTATATGGGGAATGGGTATGGGGAATGGGTTGCGTAAGAGCGGCAACGACAGGTCGAAATGAACCTCCGAGAGAGCCGTTTAAGGCAGGGTTGCGTCCGTCATATGAGAGTTAATGGAATGGCAGAAATCATCAATAATGGTTTCAAAGAGGTACACAGCCTTACTCATTTAGCACACACCAATCGAACCATTGGAGTTAAGAATATGAATAATAAAGTTACGTCAAACACTCTAAAGAAAACTGCATTGGCATTGATGGTCGCCCTGTCCCCCAATGTTTTTGCTTATGATCTTGTGATCATGAATGGCCGAGTGATGGACCCTGAAACGGGGCTAGATAAGGTCACTAACGTTGCTGTTGATAACGGGCAGATTGTCGAAATCACAGACAAAGTTTTGGAAGGCGATAAGGTTATCAATGCTGAAGGCTTAGTGGTGGCTCCGGGCTTTATTGATACCCACTCACACGTCGTTGCGATTCCAGTGATGCAAAAGCTTCAGCTTCGTAGTGGTGTAACAACCCCATTGGCGCTAGAAGTGGGTGCATACCCAGTGAGCGATTGGTACAAGCGCTTAGAAGGACGCTCCCAAACCAACTTTGGTGCGAGTGTTTCGGCGGCGGGTATTCGAACTAAGGTGCTAAACAGCAAATACAACACCCGCACAGGTACCATGATTAATGACATTTTTGATACTGAAGAGGCGAAAGCATCGGGTATCAGTGGTGTTGCACTGAGCGAAATTGCCAACAGCGAGCAGATTGAAACCATTACTCAGATGGTTGATAAAGAACTGAAAGAGGGCGGCTTAGGTATTGGCGTTCCTGTGGGTTACATGTCGAAAGCGGCAACGACAATTGAAACGAAAGAGTGGCAACGTTTGGCGGGTGAGTACGGTGTGCCGACTTTCCTCCATGGTCGTTTTTCCAGTGAAATGCCACCAACTTCAGGTTTGTTAGGTATTGAAGAGATGCTTTCTGGTGTGGGTATCTATGGTGGTGGTTTGTTGGTTCAACACATGCACCAGCAAACTCTGAATGAAACGCCGGCAGCGCTGAAAATGCTGGATGATGCTCGAGACAAAGGGTTTAGCGTGATGGCGGAGATCTACCCTTATAATTTTGGTGCCACTATCGCGGCTGCGGACTATCTCGCTCCCGATAACTATCAGCGTAACATGGGCCGTGACTACTCAGACATAATTGAAACGGAGACCATGAAACCGCTAACCAAAGAACGTTATGAGCAGCTATTGAAAGAAGATCCGGGTGCAAGTGTGATGTTCTATGGTGCGACCAATGAAGATCTGAAAAATGCATTGGCACACGAATCTACGATTGTCGGCAGTGATGCATTCCCGCTGATGAAAGATAACGGCATGATGGCGTACAGCTGGAATACATCTTATGAAGGCTTACAAGGTCACCCGCGTGCAGCAGGCACACAAGCTCGTGTATTGAAAATGGTGCGTGAAGACAACCTAATGCCATTAATGTCTGCGGTATCTAAAATGTCTTACATGCCTGCCAAGTTTTTGGAAGAGAACGGTATTGAGCAGATGAGTAAGAAAGGGCGTCTCCAAGTGGGTGCTGATGCAGATATCACGCTATTTGATCCAAACACAGTCACCGACAACTCAACGCTCGAAGAACCTGGCCTACCTTCGACGGGTATTCCCTATGTTGTGGTAAATGGAACTGTCGTCGTGGAAGACTCAAAAGTACTGAAAGGTGTGTACCCGGGTAAAGCGATTCGAAATAGCCTGAGTAACTAACACGTTCTATTCGTTCTAAAAGACGTTAAATCCTAAGCCTTGTTGAAAGACAAGGCTTTTTTGTGCCTTACGTATGGTGGGAGGATCCCGTCCATCTTATGCGATTCAGAAAAAATAGTAGCTAGCCTTAAAGTAGCGCTGTCTTAAGTAAGCAGCGAGCGTGGCATGATGAACAATAAATGGGTTGGTTTGATTCTGTCGCTTGTTGCCTTGAACAATGCGCCTGTGCTCGCTTTTGAAGTCGAGATTGATGGGTTAACGGGCGAGCTAGAAACCAATCTAAGATCGCACCTTGCTGCTTATGAGAATCACAGGCTAGATCGAGTCAGTCAGCGTCAGTTTCGCTCTGTCATCGACACCGCACTCCACCCTTATGGGTACTATCACTCAACATTTAAATCGACCGTGACAGATGATCACCTAAAGCTTGAGATTGTTGCTGGAGAGCCCGTGAGGATATATTCTCTGGATATCCGTTTGGATGGATCTGCCGCTCATGATGAAGAGTTTTTGGCGTTGCTTACTCAAACCCCGTTGCAGCTAGGAGCGGTGCTCAATCACCAGAGCTATGACACATTAAAATCGAAGCTGTTGTCGCTAGCGATGCGTAAAGGCTATTTCGATGCTCAGTTTTCTGTAGCTCGTATGGAAGTGATTCCAGACCACAATCTCGCCAATATTCAGCTTCATTTCAATTCTGGCGACCGATATCAGTTTGGTGAGGTGACGCTACATAACAATCAGATTGAATCCTCACGCACACAAGGCTTAGCCACATTTGAAGAAGGTCAAGCCTATGAGGCGCATCTGGTTTCGGAATATCAAGCTCGGTTGATTGAAACGGATTGGTATCGTGATGTCGTGTTAGCTCCGAACTTAAGCAGTGGAAAGAAGAGTCACCAAGTACCTATCGATATCTATCTCACGCCGAAATCCAAACATATTGCTCAAGTGGGGGCGGGCTACTCAACCAATACTGGGGCGCGTGGGTCACTGCGTTGGTTGCAGCCTTGGTACAACGAGAAAGGGCACAGCTTTGAGAGCAAACTTGAAATCTCGGAGCCTGAGCAGTCTTTGTTGTTGGGGTACAAGATCCCCGAACGAGATGTTATCAACGATTACTATGGGGTTCGCTTTGAAGCCAAACACACGGATTACCTCGATACCTTGAGTGTGCTGGGGGGCCTCACTTTTGAAAAGCACTGGCGGCTGGATGATGATTGGCAAAGCACGGTGTTCTTAAAGTATCTGTATGAGAACTATCAACAAGCCTCAGACAGTAATGAAACGCAGCTGATGATGCCGGGGATTGAATTTCTCTATGAGCCAAGCCGAGAGGATAGCGCCAGTGTTCAACACCGACACCTATACTCAGTGGCTTACTCTTCAAGCAACCTGCTATCGGATTCTGAGGTTCTGAGAATAGAAAGGAGCAGTCAGTTGAAGTGGGCGATAGCAGACAATCACAGAGTTTTAATGCGCTCTTATTTGGGCGCTAACTTTGCTGATTCAATTGAGGATGTCCCCTCTTCGTTACGCTTTTTTGCGGGTGGAGATAACAGCATTCGCGGCTATAAATACAACTCTATTTCACCCAAAGATGAAGCGGGCGAACTCACCGGAGGACGTTTCGCAGCAACATTGGGTTTGGATTATCAAGCTCGATTATACGGCTCTTTGTGGGGTGGTCTGTTTTACGATGTGGGTGATGTATTTAATGAATCGTCGCACTGGAAGCAAGGGGCGGGACTGAGCTTAGAGTGGGATTCGAAATGGTTACCTATCAAGCTCGATATCGCCAAAGGTAAACAGTCGGAAGATGACTATCGCTTGCACTTGTCGTTTGGTGCCACCTTCAAATAAGGGAGTTTGGCTGGCGATAATGTGATGGTTTTGTGCACGAAAACGCTTTCGTTCACGCTTTGAAAGAGAATTATCGCCAAATTTATTACCTCCCTCGCAAGAGTGCTGTTAGTATGGCTGCAATAGTCGGGGGGCAACTGCATCTTTTTGTATTTGCTGAGATCGAATTTCGAGACCCGTTGAACCTGATTCAGTTAGTACTGGCGTAGGGAACTATTGACACTGAAACCTATGCGGTGCCTCGTGAATTAACTCTATTTTTGCGATCTCTGGTGCCTTCTCTTCTTGGTTTGAGTGCGGTTCTCCTGCGTCTTTTCGATGGTAGGAGCGACCATGACCCAGAATTCCAACACGCAAAACAACATTCAGTCCATTCCCTCAGATACACCTATTGTATTAACCATTGCAGGTTCAGACAGTGGTGGTGGTGCAGGTATTCAAGCGGATATCAAAGCCATGTCTGCAACGGGCAGTTTTGCTTGTTCTGTGATCACCGCAATCACTTCGCAGAACACTCAAGGCGTTTCTGCCATTTTTCCTATCCCCCTCGATCATGTCTCTAGTCAGCTGGATGCCGTTTTCAGTGACCTGAATATTGCTGCCGTTAAAGTCGGTATGTTGGCAGATTCAAACATCATCAAGGTAGTAGCTGACAAGATTAAGCAGTACCAACCTAAGCACTTAGTGATCGACCCTGTGATGGTGGCGACCAGTGGTGATTTGCTGCTTGAGCAATCTGCGATTAGCACCTTAAAAGAAGCGCTTATTCCACTTGCTGACATTATTACGCCAAACCTTCCAGAAGGCGCGGCACTGACAGGTAAACCTGTACCAGAAAGCGAAGCCGACATGCAAGACATGGTTGAAGAGCTTCGAGCATTGGGTGCTAAAGCGGTGCTTTTGAAAGGTGGCCATTTAGAGCAAGACGAAAACAGCAATGATCTGCTGATTCTGCCAACCAGCACTGCACTTATCAGCGCAAAACGATTCCCAACCAAAAACACACACGGCACTGGCTGCACGCTCTCTTCGGCTATTGCCTCTTACCTCGCTCAAGGTAATGACCTGACTCGATCGGTTGAGCTTGGTAAGCGTTATATTTCTGAAGCTATCGCTCATGCGGATCAATTAAACGTGGGTCAAGGTCACGGCCCTGTGAATCACTTTTACTCTGGTCACGCTGATGTCCGATAAGCCTCTTGGCGTTGAATTGACCAACGCCAGTATTCGCTATCTCGATAACGAACTATCGACGTTGCAAGGACTGAATTTGTCTGTGGCAGCGGCTCAGTGGACGGTGCTGCTTGGTCGAAGTGGCTGCGGTAAAACCACAATTTTGCGTTATCTGGCTGGGCTACTGAGTCACAACATCGAGTGGCAGGGTGGCTTGCACACCAGTGACGGTGAAGCCTTGGAAGGTCGCATTGCGTATATGGCGCAGCAAGATCTTTTGCTTCCTTGGTTATCGGTGATTGATAACGTCTGTTTGAGCCAACGCTTTTCTGGCAAAGGTTGGCGAGGCATGGATAACCGAGAAGAAAGCAGTGAAGAGAATCAACAGCGTGCAATGTCGCTGCTCGAGTCTGTCGGCCTCGCTGATTATGCCCACGCCATGCCACAGCAGTTGTCGGGCGGCATGCGCCAGCGAGTGGCTTTGGCACGAACCCTGATGCAAGACAAACCTATTGTGTTGATGGACGAGCCTTTCTCAGCGCTAGATGCGGTCACGAGACACAAGCTGCAAACCCTTGCGGCTAAGCTGCTAGAGGATAAAACCGTGGTCTTGATTACTCACGATCCGCAAGAGGCAGTTCGACTCGCGCATCATCTTTATGTATTGCAGGGCACTCCAGCGTCAGCTCAAGCGTTGCAGGTGCCCACAACACTTCCTCCGCGAACCATAGATGGGCAGTGTGCCAGCATTCAGCAACAGATTTTAGAGCAGCTGGAGCAAGACTATGAATAGTTCTGAAGCGCTGACCAAGCCGCAACCAGTGCCAAGTGATAAATCTAGAACCATGAGTCCGTTTCTACGGGTGATGATCAGTACGCTGATCATTCTTGGTCTGTGGCAGCTGGTGGTCGTGGTGTTTGAAATGCCGAGCTTCATTCTGCCTGCACCTATGGAAGTGTTTAACAAGCTGATTGAGCGTTATGACGTCTTGCTCAAACACACTTGGGTCACGGCGCAAGAGATCCTACTTGGGCTTCTGCTTGGTCTATCTATGGGGCTGTTCTTTGCTTTGCAAATGCTGTTGTTTGAGCCTTTAAAGCGTTGGTTACTCCCTATTTTGATTGCAAGCCAAGCGGTGCCCGTATTTGCGATCGCTCCGGTACTAATGCTGTGGCTTGGCTACGGTATTGCCTCCAAGGTTGTAATGGCGGCGATCATCATCTTCTTCCCAGTGACGACGTGCTGCTACGACGGATTGCGTAACACGCCTCGTGGTTACCTCGACCTAGCACAAACTATGGGCGCAACGAAGTGGCAAAGGCTGCGCCATATCCAACTGCCCGCTGCGCTACCGACTTTGGCGTCAGGTGTGCGTGTTGCGGTGGTGATTGCTCCTATCGGCGCGGTAGTCGGTGAGTGGGTGGGTTCGAGTGAAGGGTTGGGCTATCTGATGCTGCAAGCCAATGCACGAATGATCATTGATGAGATGTTTGCTGCGCTGTTTATCTTGGCGGTGCTCTCTATCTCGCTTTACTTCATCACAGACAAATTACTCAAAAAGGCGATCCCTTGGGAAAACCAGCACTAAGAGATGTTTGTTAGCAAGAGATCGCCAAGCTACAGAAAGACTAAACCAGTTTAAAAATGGTGAGGGTAGAAACGCGTAATGCGGATATCCCGCTCACCAACACACTATAAAAATCGAGAAAGTTCAAAAGGAAAGGTTAATCGTGAAAAACACTAAATTGATGGGTGCGGCTGCACTGATAGCTTCATTGGTTTCAGGACACGCAATGGCTGACGAGACAAAAGTCACGCTGATGTTGGATTGGTTTGTAAACCCGAACCATGGCCCAATCGTGATTGCTCATGAGCGTGGCTACTTTGAAGAGCAGGGCTTAGAAGTGGAAATTCAAGAGCCAGCAGACCCAAGCACGCCAGCAAAACTGGTTGCAGCAGGGCGCGTTGATCTAGCTGTTACCTACCAACCAAGCCTAACCATGGATGTTACAGCAGGCCTGCCGTTAGTGAGAGCGTCTACGCTTATCGCGACACCACTGAACACGCTCATGGTTTTGGACAATGGCAAAAACGATTCGTTAGCGGATCTAAAAGGTAAGAAGATTGGTATCGCAATCGCGGGTAATGAAGAAGCGACGATCGGCACCATGCTGGCACAAGAGAATGTAGCCTTCACTGATGTTCAAACCATCAATGTCGGCTGGGCACTCTCTTCATCTCTGGCTTCTGGCAAAGTGGATGCGATTTGGGGCGGCCTGCGTAACTTCGAAACCAATCAATTGGCTCTTGAAGGTTACAAAGCAAAGGCTTTCTTCCCAGAAGAGCACGGCGTGCCAGCGTACGATGAGCTGATTTTTGTTGCTAACGCGAATAAGCGTGACGAAGACGCTATCCGAGCGTTCAACAAAGCGCTTGAGCAAGCAACGACCTATATTGTGAACCACCCAACTGAATCTTGGAAAGAGTTCGTGGCGTACTCGCCGGACACTCTTAATAACGAGCTTAACCAACGTGCATGGAACGATACACTCACTCGTTTCGCACTTCGTCCATCAGCGGTTGATCTTAAACGTTACGATGACTATGCCCAGTTCATGTTCGATAAAGGCATCATCAAATCACTACCAAAAGCAGCTGATTACGTACCGACGTTCGAATAAGGAACATCATGAAATATCAAGATTTAATAGCAGCTTGTCAGCAAGATTGGCAAGACTACACCGAGCATGATTTTGTTCAAACACTGGCGCAGGGTACTCTGCCTCAGCCGTGTTTTCTTCACTACCTGAAGCAAGACTTTTTGTTTCTAAAACAGTATGCCCGTGCTTATGCGTTAGCCATTTATAAAGCAAACACCTTGGCGGATATGCGTCGTGCATTGCCAAGTGTGCATGCGCTGCTTGATTCCGAGATTGGACACCACGTTACTTACTGTGAGAAGTGGGGCTTGACTGAGTCTGACCTTGAGAATGAACCGGAAGATTTTGGCACCGTGGCTTACACGCGTTATGTGTTGGATGCGGGTATGACGGGCGATCTGGTTGATCTCTATGCTGCACTGGCGCCATGTTCTATCGGTTACGCTGTGATTGGTAAGGCGCTGCTGGAAGATTCTAAAACGGTCTTGGAAGGTAACCCTTACCGAAGCTGGATTGAATTGTACGGTGGTGAAGAGTTTCAAAGCGGTGTTGCTACAGGCGCGGAGTATTTCGACCAGCTGCTAGCCGAGATTGATATCAATAGCCAGCGTGGTCAAAGGCTGATCCACATTTTTAAAACCGCAACACGCATGGAAGTGGCGTTTTGGCAACAAGGGCTAGATGCCAACGACTCAACTTTTCCAACGTCTAACTAGAGGTTTTTATGCTGACTGAACAGATTAAAAGTGCACTGCAAGCGGTTCGAGAACAGAAACCATTGGTGGTTAATATCACCAATTATGTAGTAATGAACAACAGTGCTAATGCTTTGTTGGCGTTAGGGGCTTCTCCGATTATGGCGCACTCTACACAAGAGATGGCTGAGATGATGTCTTTCGCCGGTGCTTTGGTAATCAATATCGGAACGCTAGACAGTGTATGGACGCCACGTATGGAGTTTGCCGTAGAGCAAGCTAACGCGAACGGAAAAACAGTGGTTCTGGACCCTGTCGGCTGCGGTGCCAGTCAGCTGCGAACGGAAACGTCGCGTCGTATCGCGCGACTCGCAGATAGTTTGATTATCCGTGCTAACGCGTCTGAGATCATTGCCCTAGCCGGAGAGCAGGCGCAAAGCAAAGGTGTTGATGCTCTAGATAGCAGTGAGGCGGCATTGGGCGCTGCCAAGTTCCTTGTGGCCGAATACAACGCAAGCGTGGTGATTTCTGGTGAGACTGACTATGTCGTCACTGCGGACTCGGTGACGCAACTGAACAACGGTCACGCCATGATGCCTTACGTGACGGGTATGGGTTGTACCTTATCAGCGTTGACCGGTGCGTTTGCAGCGGTTGGTGACAAGAGCGGTTTAGCGGCAGCAGCGGTATTGGGTGTTGCGGGTGAGATCGCTGCAGAGCAGTCTCAAGGCCCGGGCAGCTTGCAGCTCAATATCCTTGATGCTCTATATCAATTGGATGAAGAGACGCTTATTGCTCGTCTAAAGCTGACGGCTTAGCTTACAGTTTGACTAACAGCTTAGAATAGCCCTGAAGCCAAAAACAATAACCCCGAGTCTTATCAACTCGGGGTTATTTTTATTGGTATAGACTCAACTGGCCGTGATTACGACATCCGCTAGGTGCTTTTAAAACGGTCAACTTGGCTCTTAAGGTGGTGTGCTACCTCAGTCAAGTCACTTGCCGCCTCCGAGATCTTAGCCACAGACTCTTGGTTGCTTTGCGCAATGGTATTGGCACCTTGAGCATTGTCACCCAGGGAACGGGTAAGGCTGTCTTGTTCATCGACCGAAGTTGCAATCTGGCTGTTGGCTTGGTTCAAATCTTGAATGTGTTGGTTAATCACATGCAAGTTTTGAGACGCTTGCTGAGCCTGTGTAGACGCTTGAGATACCGTGCCGTGACTCTCTTTAATCGATTCGAGAGCGTCTTTAGCGCCACGCTGTAACGAGGTAATGAGATCGTTAATCTGGCTCGCTGACTCTTGGGTGCGTTGGGCTAGGGTGCGAACTTCATCCGCTACTACAGCAAAGCCTCGACCTTGGTCGCCTGCGCGGGCTGCTTCAATTGCCGCATTGAGTGCCAGCAAGTTGGTTTGCTCAGTTACACCTTGAATCACCTCTAAAATCGCGCCAATATTCATCGATTCGGCATGTAGGTCGCTCACTTTTTGGCTACTGAGCTGCATTTGCTCGTCCGCTTGACCAATCTCTTGCAGGGTCTTGTCTACTTCGGTTAGACCCATAGCAACGTTAGATGTAGCTTGGCTTGCCACCTCAGAAGCATGGTTAGCACTGGATGCAATTTCTGACGTGCTTGAGGCAAGTTGAGAGACAGCCGAAGAGATGTTGATGATCTCGTCGTTGAGTCGTGCCGCGTTGTTTGAACCGGTTGTGGTGACGCTGTCGAGCGATTCAGACATCTCACCAATGCGTAGGCTAGAGGCGTTCACTTGCTGAACGATATCGCGCAGAGACTCAATAGTGGTTTTCATATTCTCAAGTAGCTGACCAATTTCGTTCTGGTCGGTTACACGCACATCGACACTCAAGTTACCTTGGGCCAGTTCATTGGTGATCTCTTTAACCTGAGCAATACCTTTGTTGATTGAACGGGTGACTAGAATTGCACTGGTTGTTCCAACCAATAATGCAATACCAGTGAGTAGCACAATAATCTGAATCGAGCGCTCTTCGCTGAGTTCAAGCTCTGGAATAAGCGCGTTTTTCTGTTGCTCGATGATAGATTGTGCATCTAGTACGGCGACAGCAAGGGTATCACCTAAGCTGGTCAGTTGGGTTTGAAGCTGCGCGTTCTCAAGTTTCTGTTGGTGGACTTGCTCAAAACCCGCTGCGTAGGCTTCGCGCTGATCGGTAAAGCTATCGATCAACTCAGCTTGGTAATCCGATGATTCAAGAGAACGGATGTCGCCCTCGATGCCGGGTAGGGCATATTCAAACAGGTCTTGACCCGATTCATAGGTTTTTGGGTTGCCATCGTTAGAGTAGCTAAGGACTGCTATCTTAGCTGCTAGGAAGTTCTCCATTAGCATACCCGCGTATAAACTCGCGTTGGAGTCGTCGTTATTGTAAGACTCATACAGCAGGCTTTGAGCGGCTTTCAGTGCGTTCTCTTCTCGTTTAACCATCTCAACCGTGACTAGCTGGTGGATGAGCTGCTGGCTCTGGCTCATTAAACGGTAAGCTTGGTCAAATTCGGCGATACTTTGCTGCACTTGCGATAGACGCTCTAGGCTGTCGCTGTGTTGAGTTTCAGTTAGCAAGGCTTGCAGCAGTTGATCTATTTCGTCTTTATTGGCGAGATATTCTTGCTGATATTGATCATTGAGTGTTGAAAGGTAGCGCTCTGAGGTGAGGCGCATTTGCAAAAAGTGGGTCTCAATGTTGCTCGACTCTTCTGCTTGATTACTGAGTAGGCTGTAGTCCTGAAAACCCTTGGATAGAGTTTGGATCCCTTGGAAGCTAACAAAACCCGAGATGATGAAAAAGAGTAAGCAGATGGCATAACCCAGCTTCACTCTTAGAGAGATTGATAGTTGACGCATATACATCCTTATAATCCGCGTTTCACTGTATGTTTGCTTGGAAGCACTGGCAGAGTATTTCACATTTATCATGCAAGAGCATGCAAAATGTAACATTTTTGTGTCACTTGTAGGCGTTTTGTTGTTTTTGGATGCGGTTCTCAGAGTTTCTGAGTGGTCTCATGTGTGTCTAGTAACATATTATTAGGGTAAACGCGGGAACAGCTCGATAAGGTTTGGTGTATAGGCCACTATCAAGAAGAGATTTTGATGTGTATGGCGTGATCAAACGGTAAACTAGATGCTCAACAAAAAGAAAGCGCTGTGATAAATAATAAGTGCGTTAATAGGACCCCAATTCAATGAACAATCCATATAAACTTTATCTTGTTACCGATGACCAACAAGACTTAGCCACACTAGAACATGTGGTGGAGCAAGCAGTCGCGGGCGGTGTGACTATGGTGCAGGTGCGAGAAAAGCACGGTGACGTAAGAGCCTTCATTGAGCGAGCACAGCGTGTAAAGACTATCTTGGAAGGCACCGGTGTCCCTTTAATCATTAATGATCGCGTAGATGTGGCATTGGCGGTGGATGCTGATGGGCTTCATTTGGGGCAGTCGGATATGCCTGCTGCGATGGCGCGACAATTGATTGGTGACGATAAGATTCTTGGTTTGTCGATTGAGAATGAACAACAGCTTGAAGAGGCCAACCACCTGCCGATTGATTACATAGGTTTGAGTGCTATTTTCGCTACACCAACTAAAACCAATACTAAAAAGCATTGGGGTGTGGAAGGTTTAAAGAAGGCGCTTGAAACAACCAAACTGCCGATTGTCGGTATTGGAGGCATCAACGAGGGTAATATTCCTGAGTTGATGGCGACGGGAGTGCATGGATTAGCATTGGTGTCAGCGATTTGTCACGAAGATGACCCAAAGGCGTCGTCTGAGTACCTGCTTTCTTTGATGGGCTAGCTCATAGCCTAGTTGATTGGAAAAGTTAAATTGACGAGAAAAAACTCAGTTGAGTCGAAGACGTTCAGTGAGTAGAAGAAGCTAAATTGAGTCAAAGAAGTTTAACTGGCTAGAAACAGCTTAATTGACTAGAAAACAACGGCTCTAAAAGAGTAACTTGTTTTCTAGTCATATCTTAGCGAGTTCAGTGTTAGCGGAACTCAGCCTATTGCATGCAAAGTGCGACGGTACCAGCAATCATCAGAGCGATAGCAATGTACCAACCGATCTGTGCTTTGTTGTCTGCCACGAACACCTTGATGTAGTTTACTTCTTCATGAGCCATCGCAATAAAGTCGGTGTAGTTAATCGACAACTCGCGACGTGTCTCTTGCAGTTCATTTTGAAGCTTGTTGAAAGCCTCATCCATAAACCCTTTCATTTCACTTGCTGCTGGCTTACCCATTAGCAAAGTGTCCCAAATTGCCATGCGTGAAGCATACTCACTATCACTAACACAGTTCAATACACGTAAGTCATACTCACGCTTGTTACGCTCTTTCCCCATTTTCAATGGGCAAATATTCTTTAAAACGTTCACAAATAATTCCAAAGGTTCATTCAGGTAGAAACGAGCACCAAAATGGGCTCATAAACTGGGGTGAATCGAGATTCAAAAAGTGACCTGTTTAATGAACATGGTTTAAGTAACGTGCCTAAGTATCTGAAGAATCACCAGTAACTCTGACGCCTCGCATAGTAAGTTTGAGACCCAATGACATCAACTAGGGTGTTTTGTCTAGACGACAAAGATAATTGTTAGAAAAGTCGGCAGTTTGTCTGTTTAGTGAGCGAACACTCAATCTTAGGGCTATATTTGTAAGAGAATCGTTGACCTTACCCTTGGGGTAACGTTTATAGTTGCGTTTCACCTTATATGGATTGGTTATGACACACTCACTTAAGACATTCTGGATTACGATCTTCAGCATCCTTGCGATGTTGTTGTCGACGAGTGTTTCTAGTGCGTCAACCATGGAAATGCAGATGATGGATAAAGAGACCATGGCTTGCCCACACGCAAGCATGATGACTCATGAAATCGCTGCAATGTGTTCGGTCGCTGGTGACCACCAATCTATGCATGACATGTCTCAACATGACTCCAGTCATTGCTCTCATGGTGGGGACGGCTTTGCCAATTGCTGTGTCTCTATCTGCCTGAGTTGGTCTTACCCGATTCAATCAATCAATACTTTATCTAGCTTTGCCTACTCGCTTGCCCCTTATCACGACGTGATCATAGGTAGCAAGGTTGCGCGCATTCAATCTATTCTTAGACCGCCTTCCGCTTAATTCACTATTCCACAATCTCACTACCTATCGGCCTGTCGTAACGGCTGACCCCTAGGTGCGATCTATGCGTTTTTTAACGCCATAAAATGGATTTATTCTTGTGAATATTGAATCAAGATGGTTGGTGCTACCTATTTGCACCAGCTTATTGGCGATGCCTGCATTTGCAGTCGCGGCATCGTCGAATGCGGCGGTGACTTCGACCAGTGCGAGTCACTCAAATAATGGCAGCAATACTGAATCTCAACGAGCGCATGAACGTCAGCTCTCGCTGCTCATTGAGCAAGCGCTACAGCGTGACAGTGGTCGTCAACAGATCATTGCTCAATCTCAAGCCGCTCGACACGCCGGTATCGCGTCGGCGACCTTGAGCGACCCTAAGTTGAAAGTAGGTTTTGGCGGCTTACCTGTTGATAGTTTTAAGTTTGACGAAGACCCTATGACCAACATCTCGGTTGGGCTAATGCAGCAGTTTGAACGTGGCTCGACACTGGATTTGAAAGAGCGTCAATCAACCCAACAGGCAGATGGCATCCATTTCCAAGTTGCCGTTCGTGAAAGAGAAATCACCAATACCATTACCACACTTTGGCTAGAGCTTGGCTACCAACAAGCCGCACGTTCAACGCTGCTGGAGAGTCGTCGCTTGATGGCAGAGCTAGAGCGATTCATTGAAACCAATTACGGCATTGGTAACAGCGAAGCTCAAGATCTGCTTAACGCGCAGCTTAACGTGGTGAAGTTCGATGAGAAACTGCAAGCCAATCAACAGCAGCAGCGCCGTATTGTTGCGCAGCTGTCTGAATGGTTAGGTGCGGAGTGGCTGAATGCCTCTCTGGCCTCAAGCGGAACGTCTGCAAAAGGCTCATCAACGAATGCTATTCAAGCCAATAATGCATTGGGTTGGCAAGCTCTAGAAGCGCAGCTCACCCCTTATGCTGGCAGCTCTCAATTCTATCCACTGTTGCAATCGCATCCTATGGTGCGCGCTGCGGATAGTGCAATTACTGTTAACGAAACTCAAGTAGAGATCGCAGAGCAAGCGTATCTGCCTCAATTTGGTGTGGAGGTGATGTATGCCTATCGTCAAGCTGACAACATGCAGGGCAATCCCGCCTCTGATTTGGTGAGTGCCTATGTGACTATGGATATCCCACTGTTTACGGGTAATCGCCAAGACAAAAGTGTCGAAGCGGCTCAGTATCAAGTCGGTTCAGCACGCGCCCAGAAAGAGACCTTATTAAGCCAGATGAACGCCAAAGTGAATGCGCTGTTGGTAGACAGAGACAACTTGGCTCAACGTATCGAGCGTTATCAAAAGAGCTTTATTCCTCAAGCCGATGCGACCACGCAAGCGGTCGAGCGCGGCTATCAAAACAATACTGCTCAGTTTAATGACGTGATCACTGCCATGACCAATGCGCTCAATATTCAGTTGGAGCAGCAGAGACTGATCACTGATCTCAATATCGTTAACAGCCAATTAGCGGCGCTTGTGGGTGGTTCATATCACCAGCCTTCACAATCAACAAAAACAACGCCTCAAGCGCAATAAGGAATCTTCATGAAATCATTTAAAGTCGCAAGCATTGCACTTGTCGTTGGCGCTGCAATCGGTGTTGGTGCGAGTCAGTTTTTTTCTATGAATCACGCTGCAATGAGCAGTGAATCGTCGGCCAGCAGTGCCGATGAGCCCCTGTATTGGGTTGCTCCGATGGATCCGAATTATCAACGAGATCAACCGGGTAAGTCGCCAATGGGCATGGACTTAGTTCCCGTTTACGCTGATGACCTAGCAGGCAAGAAAGATAAGCCGGGCACGGTAACCATTGATCCTTCGGTCGAAAATAACCTTGGTGTCAAAAGTGAAACCGTGATGCTAGAACCGCTGGCTCCAAAAATCGAGACAGTCGGATACGTTGCGTTTGATGAAAGTCGTCTGTGGCAAACCAACGTACGTGTCTCTGGTTGGGTTCAAGATCTGTTTATCAATGCCGTGGGTGAGAAGGTATCGCAAGGGGAGGTGTTATTCACACTCTATTCTCCTGAGCTCGTAAAGGCACAAGAAGAGCTGCTTAGTGCTTATAAAACCGGTCGTAAAGGGATGATTGCTGGCGCGAAAGAGCGACTGCTCTCTTTGGGTGTCGATAAGCTGCAAATCAATCGCATTGTGAAGCGTGGTAAGGCATCGCAAACCATTGAAGTTAAAGCGCCTGCTGACGGTGTTATCGCGACCTTAAATATCCGAGAAGGGGGATACCTTTCTCCGGCTCAAGCGGTGATCAGCGCTGGTCCACTGGACGAAGTCTGGGTTGATGCGGAAGTTTTTGAGCGCCAAGCACATTGGATTTCACAAGGCACTGCAGCTTCGATGACGTTAGATGCGGTTCCGGGTGGCGAATGGAGCGGTCGCGTCGATTATGTCTACCCAATCCTGGATCCAACCACACGTACTTTGCGCGTTCGTCTCAAGTTCCCGAACTCTGATGGTGAGCTTAAACCGAACATGTTCTCAAACATCACCTTAAAGCCTGAAAGCGAAGATGATGTATTAACGGTGGCGCGCTCTTCCGTGATCCATTCAGGAGGTGTGACGCGCGTGGTGCTGTCTGAAGGCGATGGTAAATATCGCTCTCATCGTATCCGAGTTGGGCGAGAGGCGGATGATCGTGTGGAAGTACTTGAGGGTCTAGAACAGGGTGTTGAGGTGGTGACATCTGCTCACTTCATGTTGGATTCTGAATCCAGTCAAACGGCGGATCTGTCGCGTATCTCTTCAACCAATGACGAATCAGAGCAGATGAGCAGCTCGGTTTGGGCGAAGGGCACCATTACCAACCTGATGGTCGGGCATCGTATGGCAACCATTGAGCATCAACCGGTTCCTGAATGGGATTGGCCGGGCATGGTGATGGACTTTACCTTCTCTGAGGAGGTTGACCTGTCGGGCTTGGCAAATGGCCAGTCCATCGACTTTGAAATGGAAAAGACTGAATCCGGCCAATATCAAGTTACTGATGTCAGCCAAAGCGATGATGTGATGGCGAAAGAGGTATGGGTTGAAGGCGATATCACCATGCTGATGGCGGACTTTGGCATGATCACAGTGAACCACCAAGCGGTTGATGAGTGGCAGTGGCAAGCGGGAGAGATGAATTTTACCGCGAGCGATGACATTCCACTGGGCGATTACCAAGAGGGGCAAAAAGTGCGTTTCCTTGTGGTGAAATCGGGCACGGATTACGTGCTAAAACAGATCGAATCGGCTGAGGAATAGTGATGATAAATGCAATTATTCGCTGGTCGATCAGCAATCGATTTTTGGTGCTCGTCGCCACTATCGCTCTGACGTTGGGCGGCCTCTACAGTGTGAAAAATACCCCTGTTGATGCCATTCCGGATCTCTCTGATGTGCAGGTGATCATTAAAACCAGCTATCCGGGCCAAGCGCCTCAGGTGGTGGAAGATCAAGTTACCTATCCACTTACTACAGCAATGCTCGCAGTACCCGGTGCTGAAACCGTTAGGGGCTATTCGTTCTTTGGGGATTCTTACGTTTATATCATCTTCAACGACGACACTGATATGTATTGGGCGCGTTCAAGGGTATTGGAGTATCTCAGCCAAGTTGCGCCTAAACTGCCAGCTAGCGCCAAGCCAACACTTGGCCCCGATGCGACCGGTGTAGGCTGGATCTACAGCTATGTACTACAAGACAAAACGGGTCAGCACGATCTCGCTGAGCTCCGCAGCCTGCAAGATTGGTTCTTAAAATACGAGCTGCAAACCGTCAATGGTGTGTCTGAAGTGGCGACGGTCGGTGGCATGGTTAAGCAGTATCAAGTGCAGATAGATCCTGCCAAGCTGCGTGCCTACGACTTGACTCTAAAGCAGGTCAACAGCGCCATTCAGAGCGGCAACCAAGAGACAGGTGCCTCGGTTATTGAGGTTGCAGAAGCTGAGCACATGGTGCGTACGTCCGGTTACCTGACGGGAATTGAGGATCTGAAAGCCCTGCCTCTAAAGGTGACGGCGAAAGGAACGCCTTTGCTATTGGGTGACATTGCAGACGTGAACCTAGGCCCACAAATGCGTCGTGGCATCTCTGAGCTAAACGGTGAAGGCGAGGCTGTCGGTGGTGTGATTGTGATGCGCTTTGGTGAGAACGCCAGTGAGGTGATCACCGAGGTGAAAACCAAGCTTGAAGAGCTACAACGAAGCCTGCCAGACGGTGTTGAGATTGTCGCAACGTATGACCGTTCAACCCTGATTGACTCTGCGGTAGAAAACCTATGGCAAAAGCTTGCTGAAGAGTTCTTAGTAGTCGCGATTGTGTGTGCTTTGTTCCTGTTCCACATTCGCTCATCTTTAGTGATCGCACTCAGCCTTCCTGTTGGTATTTTGTCGGCATTCATCGTGATGCACTGGCAGGGTATTAACGCCAACATTATGTCTTTGGGCGGGATAGCGATTGCGATCGGTGCCATGGTTGATGGCGCGATCGTGATGATTGAGAACGTGCATAAGCATATCGAGCGCACGCCACTTAATGACGACAATCGTTGGCAAGTAATCGGTAAGGCCGCTGAAGAAGTAGGTGCTCCGCTGTTCTTCTCGCTGCTCATCATTACCTTGAGTTTTGTCCCTGTATTCGCGCTAGAAGGCCAAGAGGGCAAGATGTTCTCGCCGCTTGCGTTCACCAAGACCTATGCAATGGCAGCGTCTGCGGGCTTGGCGATCACATTAGTGCCTGTGCTGATGGGTTACTTCATTCGCGGTAAGGTACTTCCTGAGCATAAGAACCCAATCAACAAGGGTTTGGTTGGACTGTATCGTCCGCTTCTGAACCTGAGCCTGCGTTTCCCGAAAACGATCATCGTGGTGGCTATTGCTTTGATGGCATCGGCGTACTACCCAACCAGCAAACTGGGTAGCGAGTTCATTCCTCCGCTCGACGAAGGGGATCTAATGTACATGCCGACAACCTATCCGGGTATCTCGATCGGTAAAGCGCGTGAGTTATTACAGCAGACCAACAAACTCATCAAAACCATTCCGGAAGTCGAAACGGTGTGGGGCAAGATAGGTCGAGCAGAAACAGCGACTGATCCTGCGCCATTAACCATGATTGAGACAGTGATTCAGTTTAAACCTAAAGATACATGGCGTGACGGTGTCACATCTGAGTCTTTGCGTGATGAACTGGATAGTCTGATTCAATTCCCCGGTTTAACCAACGCTTGGGTTATGCCAATCAAAACCCGTATCGATATGCTGGCTACGGGTATCAAGACCCCTATCGGAATCAAGATTGCTGGCCCTGATCTCAAGGTGATTGAGAAAATTGGGGCCGACATCGAGCCAATTCTGAATGAGTTACCGGGAACGGCTTCTGTATACGCAGAACGTGTAGCGGGTGGTCGCTATGTGACGATCGATATTGATCGACGTTCAGCTGCGCGATACGGCTTGAGCATTGCGGAGATCCAACAGGTGATCTCAACGGCTGTCGGCGGTATGAACGTGGGCGAAACGGTTGAAGGACTTGAGCGCTACCCAATTAATGTGCGTTATCCGCAAGCCTATCGTGATTCGGTGATTAAGTTGCAGAACCTGCCTTTGATCACGGCCAACGGGGCTCGCATTGCCTTAGCTGATGTCGCGGATGTGCGTTATGAAGACGGGCCGCCAATGATCAAAACGGAAAATGCACGACCAAATGGTTGGGTTTTTGTTGATATCGAAGGGCGAGACTTAGGTACTTACGTCGACAATGCCAAGCTTGCGGTCGCTGAGCAACTAGAGCTTCCGGCTGGTTACTCGTTAGCTTGGTCTGGGCAATACGAATACATGGAGCGCGCCAAGGAGCGTTTGAGCATCGTGGTGCCGATTACCATTGCCATCATCATGTTACTGCTTTATCTCAGCTTCCGCCGTGTTGGAGAAGTGATGGTGATTATGTTGACCTTGCCACTGGCGATGGTGGGGGGCGTCTGGTTGATGCACTACCTTGGCTACAACTTCTCAATTGCGGTCGGAGTCGGCTTTATTGCCTTAGCGGGGGTTGCGGTCGAGATAGGCGTGATCATGCTGGTGTACTTAAACCAAGCTTGGAGCTTTAAGAAGCAAGACCACGAAACTAGCCATAGACCACTGCAACACCAAGACCTCTTGGAAGCGATCCGTGAAGGAGCGGGTTTGCGAGTACGCCCTGTGATGATGACGGTACTAACGGTCATCATCGGTCTGATCCCAATCATGTATGGAGAAGGGACAGGCTCGGAGGTAATGCAAAGAATTGCGGCTCCTATGATAGGCGGCATGGCGTCTGCCTTGCTTTTAACCCTGCTCGTTATCCCAGCTATTTTCGTGCTTTGGAAACAACGAGAAATTAAATAACGCTCCACTAACTCATTGAATTTAAATGGCCCAGTCGCATTTAATCTGGGCCTTGTTAAAAATAGGAATTATTATGAAAAAGACAACTATCGCTCTAGGCTTGGCTCTATTTACCACTTCTGTTTTTGCCCAGATGGACCACTCTTCAATGGAGCATGGAAATATGAATCACAGTGAGATGAACCATGAAATGATGGACCATTCAAACATGGATCATTCAAACATGATGGGCATGCAACGTACCTCAAGTGTTGGTATGCCTGCCAATGGTGCTAAACCAGACAAAGTTGTGCACGTGATTCTTAACGACGACAAAACCATCACGTTCAAGAAAGAAGTTAAGATCGAGCCGAATGATGTGGTGCAGTTTGTCGTAATGAATGCGGGCAGCGAATCTCATGAGTTCTCTATTGGCAGCAAAGAGGAACTAGAGAGCCACCGCAAAATGATGGCAGCAATGGCTGGTATGGAGCATGACACCAAGAACTCGATTGTGGTTGAACCAAAGAAGGCGCGTCAGTTTATGTGGCACTTCCACGGTGACAATGAGGTTGAGTTCGCGTGTAACTTCAAAGGCCATGCTGAAGCAGGTATGACAAAATCCATTAAGCTATAAGTCGCTATAAATTGGACATTTAATTAGATTGGGTCGCGTTGGCGGCCCTTTTTATGAGTAGAATAGTAGAGAGTCAATGGTGAAGGGAACGCGTAATGGCTGAACAGAGTAATTCAATAGCAATCGTAAATGCAGACGATGTCGAGTGGTTAGCTGAGCTGTTACAGGCGTTCGACCAAGATATCTACACCTTGCTGCGAGAAGCTAAGATCCCAAATGACATTTTGACTGGTGAGCGTGACTACCAACACCTCCCTGAAACAACCTTGAAGAATGTGTTGGAGCTAATGGAGCGCTCTGCATCGAGAGAAGAGATGACGCTGCTATTCTGGAGTTTCTGCAAACAAGTTTATGTACCAAAGTTTGTCGTGCAGTTATCGAAACAGGCCTCTTTGAAAGAAGCGCTCGACGAGTTTTCCGAGCATCTCAAAACTCGCTCTACGGGTGCCACACTCTATACAAAGAACACGGGTGGTAAGTGGTGGCTCGTGCGTGAAAAAGCCTTCTCTAATGCACCTTGGTTTAAACTGTCGGAACTGTTCTCAGTGCTGTTTATCAACGAGCTGCTAACCAGTTTGACCCAAGGTCAGTGGCGACCATCGGAAGTGGGGATCCAGAGTGATGATCTCGATTACTTTCAAGCCTTACCAGAGATGGCAGAAGCTCAGTTCTTTGTCGGTAGACCAGTGACTGCATTTGCGATCCCTGAGTCACTCATTCATTCTCCAATCACCTTATCTAAAAATGCGTTAGCGAAAAGCACGTCGTCAAAAACTCGTGCCCAGAGTTTGAATCAAGCCTTAAACATGCCAACCGGGACATGTTCATTCCTAAGTTCGTTTAAGCTTGCGATCAAGCCCTACCTATCAATGGGCAAGCTGCCGATAAGCTTGGCTTCTGAAATCCTCAATATCCATGTGAGAACCATTCAACGACGCCTCGAAAAAGAGGGAGTGGTCTACAAAACACTGATCGAAGAGATGGTCTTAGAACAGACCTTGTACCTGCTTCAACACTCTAGCTTATCCATTACCGAAATTGGTGCCAAGATGGGTTACTCAGACTCTTCACACTTCACTCGCGCTTTTAAGCGCCAAATGAAGATGACACCAAGACAATTCAGACAAGAGAATCCATCCTAGTTTCAAAGGCTAGTGTGACCTTTCCAAGAGGCGAGTATCACTGGTTCAAGGAAACACTCAAAAGTGAATGGGTGGCATATAATGGTAAGTTTCTCGATTTAGAATGAGCCATGATGGACTTACATTCACTATTGAGGGTATGCCATGATCATTCATTTTCGAGTACAAGATGTTCAGGAATTGTACGGTACAATAGATTTAGCCAGCATTTTACAACTCGCTTTGCGACAGACACCTGTTCCAACTTTAAACCTCTGATTGAAAAAGCGAATTTTACAATTACACTTGAAGCATAAGTTTGAATGGAGTCAACTTAATGCTTTACCTGCAAAACCGTTTCTATCCCTCTGTTATCGGGGCTATTGCCCTCACATTTCCTTCTGCCGCTCTTGCAAGTAGCCCTGCGCTGCAAGACAGGCTGGAGAAAATCTTTGCAGTATCCATCGCACTCACTGATAGTGATGCCGTTTCGATAGGATTTGTTGATTTTGATCCTAACTCACTGATCAATTTGAATGACAGTGGCTTTGGCTCTGATACGACAATAGAAACCCGAAGCCAAGTCAAAGTAGGGGCTATCCCATATACGAGTGTGATCAAAACAGATAACCCTGACCTAGACTTCATCTGGTCGGTGCGTGTTTCTTACGTAACCACTGAGCAAGAAATTGAGATCGACTCTAGCGTGACACAGGATCGCACCCTAGACCAGAACCAAGACACAGTATTGGGGGCTTATGGCTTTGCCGGCCTTGTTAGTCACTTTGATGAGCACTGGTCACTTGCCTATGGATTGGGCTTGCATACGCTCTACTACAAGAATGAGTTTGATTACCGCAACAGCTATTCTCAGGGGCTTCAACAGCAGCTTGATGGCTACGCTTTGAATACTTCCGCATGGGCGTTGATCGCCGAGCCTTCCTTAAAGCTGAAATATAACCAACTGCAAGAATGGGGCAGCTGGAATGTTTCTTCGCGCGTGCGTTATTTCTATGGCACGGGCGGAGGAGAGGCGAATGATGGAGATATTGGAAACCCTGAAGGACTGAGGTTTATCAATGAGCTTGAATTTCGACAAAAGGTAGCACTTGACTCCGTGCCTCTCGATAACCCTCAGATTCATTATAACTTCAGGCGCATAGACGTTGCGGGGGATTTAACCTCACCTTTGGATACTCATTATTATTATGAATTTGGTGCGGGTTTAGTGTTTGATATGCCTTACGACTCTTACTTCTTCGATAACTTTGGGGTAGGCATTAACTTCAATTATGGCAGCTCTTTGAGTGGTGGAAGTCTGATTATATTGCTCAACAACTAGCATATTGATTTAGATGGCTGAGGGTGAGCTAATGTGAATTTATATGTGTCGTAAAATGGTAAATAACGGCTTTAAAACTTGGTCATTATATAGGCTCTGTCATCACAAGAGCGTGCTATGAAAAAGTTATCCCCTGAACCCAGAATTCCTCTCTATGTTGTTTCTGCTTTGGTTCTCAACTTACTTTTTACCCTTTGGTTGCTCAATTCTGCCTCCAATATAACGGTGGCGGCGTCCGTGTGCGTGGTGTTTGTCATCAGTACATTCATCGCGGTGCGTTTGTATCAACATGAGAGACGAGACCGCGATTACAGCTTATCTGAATCAATCATTGATGGTATCGCTGGCTTTGTTGTATTGGACCGCGATCTAAGGGTGATGCAGGTTAATCAGCAGTTTTCGAAGATCACCGGATACGCCTTTGCTCAGATTGAAGCGCGCCCGATTTTAGACCTCTGCTTTATGAGAAATCGAACGCTGATTACTACCATACAAAACGCGCTAGAGCATAATTATCGCTGGAAAGGGGAAGTCAGCGGCATGAGCCGTCTTGGCGCGCCATTTACGGTGAATGTCATCGTAGAAAGGCTCAGTCAAATCGCCCCACATAAAGAGAAATACGTGGTGACCTTTACCGATATTACTCAGAGAAAAGACCTCGAGCGTCGCCTGAGAACCTTAGTTGAAACCGATTCACTGACCGAATGTTGGAATCGCCGCCGCTTTGATCGGGAACTCGACCATTATGTCAATTTAGCGAATCGTTATACCAATACTCAGGCCTGTTTAGCGATCATCGATATCGACCACTTCAAACGTATCAATGATGAGTTTGGGCATGACCAAGGTGATTTAACATTAAAAGAGGTAGCTAAAGTGCTGCAAAGCCGTTGTCGCGCAACGGATATTATCTCACGAGTCGGTGGCGAGGAGTTCGCGGTGTTGATGCCGGAAACGACACTGAATGAAGCCGGTGAAGCGATGCATCGATTAAAAGAGGCCATCAAGCAATCGTCGACGCTAGGTATTACTATCAGTTGTGGTGTTTCTGTGGTCCATACTCAGGCTGATAGAACGTATCGAAAGGCGGATAAGGCGCTTTATCGAGCGAAACAGAGCGGTCGCAACCGAGTTTGTATTAGCGAAACGACATTGGGTGAGCGGAAAAATCGCCGCTCGCCAGTGCAGTCCATCGAGTGTTCGCCATTGAAAACGGTAGCGGTGAACCACTCAAGAGCCAGTTAATTTATTTTCGGAAATAGAGCGTTGATAGATTTTAGGTGTTAGTCCGGAGACTCGTTTGAATGCACGGGAAAAGTGGGAGATGTTGGTATAGCCAAGTTGACTCGATATGTAGGTCAGGGTGTGGCCTTGCTCCATCAATTCACAGGCTACCGAATACATCAGGTTCTCTTTGATCTTGCGAAAAGAGGTGTTCTCTTGCTTTAACTTTCTTTGGAAAGTGCGCACTGAAAAGTTGAGTAACTGCGCAGCGTCCTCGATCGAAAGGTCTTGCTCTTTCACGTACGGCTTGAGCAGCTCATAAACACTGTCAGTAAAGCTAGTATGCCACTCAACCAAAGAGGGCTTTGGACTTAGGTCTTTGCTGGTGAGTTGGATAGGCAAGTGCAGAATGTCATCAGGGATCATCACTGATGTTTTTTCTTGTTGAACATATATCTGACAATGGCTGGTGGTTATTGTGCTCACCACGTCGCTTTCATTTCCTTGAAGACGAATCTTCGTAGGTTGCCAGGGGCGATTAGAGAGTATGGTAATAAGCTCAATGATGTAGATGATTGCAAACGCTTCGCCCCACTGGAATTTAGGCGAATCATCATCTAGAGCCTGACGGCAGAACCAAGTTTGACCATGTTCTTCCTCAAGAGAGACTCGACTGCCGGGGGAGTCGTTGGAGAAGATTTTACCGATGTGCTGCAAAGCATCACCGATGGTTTGGTAATCGACAAATTGATGCAAGACATGTGGGATGATGCGGCGACGAAAAGCCAAACCAAGTAGGTCGGTAAATTTAGAGACGCCTAACTGAACCGAAGTGAGATAGATCAGGCGTTTAATCGATTCTGAGGGTACAAAATCACTGTCGGACTGAATCAAATCCGGTGGTAAGCCCGAATCCTCTAACAATTGGTGCAAATTTAAGCCATAGTCAGAAAACATCTGCACTAGAATCTTTGCATAATTTGTTTGTATTACAGGAACTTGATAATTGACTTCTGCCATAACGAAACAATCCCTTGAGTGTATTTGCAGATAGATATGTGTGCATTGGCAATAATTAGACGCACCTATCAGTTACAGAGCGCCATTAGATAAATTTAACTCTGATTTCTTGAGTTTTCCACGAGTAGGCTTATTTTTAAAGTACTAATTTTGTTGATGTTACCTAGATGAAAGGGAGTGGTATGTCTGAAGTTAACGAGGCGGAATCATCTGCAAGCAGTGAACCAACGCAGCAGCCTAATAAAAAGGACAAAGTCAGAAAAGTGACAAACTACTTGTTGTTGTTTGTCGCTGTGATGCTGTTATTCAGTATTGTCTCTGATCGACTGATCCCGATTACGGATAATGCTCGTGTGAAGGGTTACATCGTTCCAATCAAACCTGAAGTCTCAGGAAAAGTCTTGGATATTCGTGTCCAACCAAACCAGTTAGTGGAACAAGGGGATGTGCTCGCAGTCTTGGATGATTCTGATTATCGAATCGCTGTGGCGCAAGCAGAGCAAAATCTAGAAATTGCCGGGCAGAATGTTGGTGCGCAAACGGCCAATATCGCATCTGCGCAAGCCAAACTGACGTCGGCGATTGTCGAGAGACAGAATACAGATCTACAAGCTAAGCGTGTGTTAGCGATGGCAGAGAAGGGAGTGGTGTCGAAGTCGGATGCAGATCAAGCACGTGCCGCCTTGGCAACTTCAACAGCAGCAGTTGTAAATGCTGAAGCCGATCTTGAACGAGCAAAAAAGCAAATGGGTAAAGAGGGCAAAGAGAACAGCCAAGTTAAAGCGGCGTTGTTAGCTCTTGAACAAGCGCAGCTCAATCTAGAGAGAACCGTTATTACCGCACCTACACAAGGTGGCGTATCAAACTTCAGTTTATCTGAAGGTTTTTATGCCTCTTCTGGTCAAGCCATTATGACGTTTGTTTCGACGCAAGATATCTGGATCGAAGCATATTACCGTGAGAACAGCTTAGGTAACGTCGCGGTGGGCGATGAAGTGGAAATCGCACTCGATTTTGCACCGGGTAAAGTGGTTTCAGGTCGAGTGAGTAGCATCGACTGGGGGGTAGATTGGGGACAAAACGATCAAGCGGGTAAGCTTGCCCAAGCGAGCCAACAAACAGGTTGGCTGCGTCAAACTCAAATGCTGCCTATTACCATTGAATTTGAGCGTGATGAAGTATCTGGCATGTTGAGAGTGGGCGGACAAGCGGATGTCATCGTCTACAGTGGTGATAACTTCGTCTTTAATGCGATTGGCAAACTTTGGATTCGACTAATCAGCGTGCTTTCTTATGTCAGATAATGCCATCTTAGATGAGCAGGTTCAGCGACGTATTCTTCGCTTCACAGTGGGCGTGATCCTTGCGGTATTTTTGGCCGCTTGGATCAACTGGCCACTGGCGTTTGTCGCCCCTGTGTTTACAGCGAAATTCTTGATCGACAAACCGAATCTTCACAAAGAGACGGTATATGAACTATTGCTTGCACTGGTCGCCACGATGGCGCTTGGCTTAATGCTTTCAAGAGGGATCACGCATTACCCAATACCTCTGCTGGTGCTAGTGGGGTTGATGATGCTCTGGGGTTACTACCTATTCGTTGATCCTAAATGGAATCTGTTTGCGACTATTCTGTTAATCGCAGTGCTTATGTTGCCGTTCATGGCGATCGATAATCCAGGGATGTCGGTGATGCTGGCATCAGGCCTGGCGACTTCTGGTGTGGTGTCCGTGTTGATTTTTGCTCTAGTTCATATCTATTTTCCTGAGCCTAAATCGGACTTTTCTGGCTTTGCGCCTGCACCATTGGATCGTAAGCAACGCTGGTATGCGGCGTTTAGAGCCATGATCATCTCTTATCCCGTGGTCTGCTTCTTCTTTATTTTCCAAATTTCAGAAGCATTGTTGACTATGATGTTTATTGCACTGCTCTCTTTAATGATCACCGCGGAGAAGTCGGTGAAATTAAGTGCGTTTTTGGTGATTAGTAATGGTATTGGTGGGCTACTGGCGATTGTGGCGTACTCAATATTGGCGATTGTGCCCAACATTATTTTCTATTCGCTGTTTATTGGACTAGTCGCGATTTTTATGGCTCGGAAGATCTATACCGTGCCAGAAAAGGCGCCAATATTTGCGACGGCGTTTAGTACCTTACTTGTTCTTATTGGCAGTACTTTGATGAGCTCAGGTGACATTGACAGTAATACACTGATACGCATTGTCCAACTGGTCATGATTGGTGTTTATATGATTTTAGCTTCCTTGTTTCTTGAAACTCGGAATTGGAAGTTTCTGCAAAATCAGCCTTAATTTTTTATGAACAAGGATGTTTTATGAAGTTAACTGAAGACTTTTCAAAGCAAGCAATTGATGCAGCGATAAAAATTGCCGCTGTGGCGATTCTTGTCTACTGGTGTTTCTCTATTCTTAAACCGTTTATCTTGTTGGTGATATGGGGAGCTATCATTGCGACAGCGCTCTATCCTGTGGCGGTGGCGATCTCCAATAAAACCGGTATGTCGAAAGGGAAGGCGAGTGGCTTACTGAGTTTTATTGGGGTGTTGTTGCTCCTTATTCCCCTTATCGCGTTGTCCTCAGGTATCTATACCAGTGCATCTGACCTAATGAGTGGTTTGCAAGATGGCACTTTATCCGTTCCCAAGCCTAAACAGTCTCTGCAAGAGATCCCACTTGTCGGAGAGAAGATCTATGGTGCGCTTGTGTACGCTTCAACAAACATTGAAGGGGCGTTTGTGAAGTACGCAGAAGAGATCAAACAGTTCGCAGCAAAAGCCGCTTCGATTCTTGGATCTCTGGGTGGTGGTTTCGTGCAGTTTATTATCTCTACCATTATCGCTGGCGCTTTCATGAGTAACGCAGATAAATGTCAGCTTGGTTTGACGCATTTGGTCGCACGTTTAACCGATGGTCGCGGTGAAGAGTTGGTTAAGCTTTCCAAAGTCACAGTAAGAAGTGTGGTTCAGGGGGTGATTGGTGTGGCTGTGATTCAGTCGGTGGCTTCTGCTATTGGCTTGGTGATTGCGGGTGTGCCTGCGGCGGCGTTCTGGGCGTTAGCTGTACTCTTAATTGCGATTATTCAATTGCCACCGATTCTCGCGCTTCTGCCTGCGATTATCTACATGTTCAGCGTTGAGTCGACCATGGCGGCCAGTATTTTCTTGGTCTGGTGTCTGCTGGTGAGTGGTAGTGATGCGTTCCTAAAACCTGTGTTGCTGAGTCGTGGTTCTCACATCCCAATGTTGGTGATTCTGCTGGGTGCATTAGGCGGCATGGCGATGTCGGGTATTGTTGGTCTGTTTGTGGGTGCGGTAGTGCTGAGTTTGACCTATGAGCTATTAATGGTTTGGCTCAACTTAGAACAAACCAGTTCAGAAGAACCAGATAGCTTAGAAGAACCAGCAAAACAAGAAGAGGCGAAGTAGATGAAGCCTGTTTCTAAGGACGATAACTTTTACTTTTTGTTTTTCGCCTTATTGGTGCTGTTCTTTGGCTGCGCCGTGATGCAGCAGTTTTATCCTCAAGGCCAAAAGACCATCTTGTTTCTGATTATCATGACCTTAGCGGTTTCTATTGCGGGTATCCACCAAGAGCGAGCACTGTATCGATCTTGGTATGGCTTGTTGTTGCTAACGGCTGGGGTGTCTGGGGTATTCTCATTCTTTGAAGACTATAACCTCTCGATTGTGACCCTTTCTGCTCTAGCTGCTTTTTTGTTTTCTCACATCTATTCCGCGCTCAGGCAGGTAATGCAAGCATCGAGTGTCACTAAGAACCATATCATTGGCTCGATCTGTATTTATCTTTTGATTGGTCTGGCTTGGGCGACCATTTATCTGCTGATTTTAGAGCTGCTGCCACACGCGTTTAATGGACTAGAAGAGCGAGAGTGGCTGAGCAATTTGTTCAATGCGATGTACTTTAGCTTCATTACCCTGACCACGGTTGGGTATGGGGATATCTCTCCTGCACTTCCAGTGGCTCAGTTCTTTGTGTTTATGGAATCGATTATTGGTAGTTTTTATTTGGCTATCATGGTGGCGAGTCTGGTCAGTATTCGATTGAATCAAGGGCAGGAAGATCAGAGCTAGTCAGGAAAAAGCTAATCACCAAAGCTAGTCATCAAAGCTAGCTACCAAAGAAAGTAAGTCTTATCCTAAATGACAGCAAATAAAAAAGGCCGTTGAGAGTTGTATGACTCTCAACGGCCTTATGTTTGAGCCGGGTTATGCTTTACCGTTCTTCAACGCTTCTAGCTCACTGATTGTTGTTTGTGAAACTAACTCGCCATTCATGTAGTAACTGACTTCTTGACCTTCTTTGATGCCTGTAAGCGTCGCGCTCTCACCTGTGTTATAGACGATGTCCATTTGGATAGTATTTTCGTCAATCTGAATCATTTCGCCCGTTTCAATAGTGCGATTGTTAGACAGAGGTGCAACAGGTGCCTCTTTTAGGCTTGGGTCGAGTTCATCATTCACTTTGAAGTGCGTGTCTGCTTTGGTATCAAAGATGTGTGGTGAACCACTGATTGGGTTTTTACCCGTCCAGAATTCAAGAGAGTTGAACACCACGTAATCGGCAGCGGTAGTGATACCGTAGACCGGAGCAAGTAAGAAGTTCACTCCCGCACGAGCGTAGCGGTTATCTACGACTTCTACGTTGAATTTCATCACTTTCCCTGTGACAGCATTACTACCGATACAACCCGTTAGCGCAGAAGCTAAAACCGTGAGTCCTACAATCTTTAGTGCCATCTTTTTCATCTTAGTACCTGTATTTATTTAATAAGTCTGTTTCGTTGGAACAGGTGTAGTATCGGTTCTTTTAGCCAACAAGTTTTACCATTTAACGCCAATGGCTGTATAAAATTACCGCAGTTTTATTCAAGCAAAAAAAACGCTGCCTTAGTTAGGCAGCGCTTCAAGTGTTTGGTGTTTGTTCTGAGAGTAGAGCTTATTTCATCACGTATCGATACGCCTTGATTGCAAGCCAGCGAAAACATTTGAGTAAAACGGTGGTGGCTTTGATGGCAAATTTCGCTGTTGAAGTGAGTAACTCACCTGTCACGATAACGCATTTGTGTAGGTCGGATTCTTTGTAGTCTGAATATGTCATGATGCTCTCTCATTTAGTGATAAGACTCCTGTCTGCTTTGGCTGCCTTGTGCAACTAATGTACAAAATAGTGCTGAATGAGATTTACCATTTGATGCCATGGCTTGATGAAAACGTAAACTCTATGATGAGAAAGGTTTGGTTAAGGTTGTCTGATTTAGCGCGAGTGCTTTAGAACTTGCTGGCGTTTTTATCATCGATTGATTCGTCATATGGCCGCATCTGGGTGTTGTGAGCCAAAAGCGCCGTGAATGATGTTATGCTCCGAATCACTGCGCATTAAGAAGAGATACAAAAGGAAAGAGAATGAGTAACCTTACACCGGATCAAGAAGCGGCTTTGGCGACATTTAAAGAGAACCTGCATTTGCCACATGGCGGTTTTCATACCTTGATCACCGAGCTAGGTAAGGAGTACCAACTTCCTTTTCAAAAAGTCCGTTCTGTCGTTAAGCAGGCACAAAAGAACGTTGAGCGTCGCATTAAGAATGAGTTTGAGAGCGTAGAAGCCTCGACGTTGACTCAAGCGAGCTGGGTAGCAGCAATAAGAACAGAGCTTGAAGAGCTGGCTAAAGAGACGGAGTCTGTGATGGGCAAGCTCAAGGCTAATCCGAAGTACTTAAACGTCATTGCAGCGATAGAGGGCTCTATTACGAGCGAGGACGAGCGTGAAGAGTGGATTGAGCAACTGATTCAAGTTTATGAGAAAGAGGTGTTGAAGCCGTTACTAGCGATGTTACGCACCACCAAGTTGTACTGGACACTTATGCTGGTGGATGAGACGTGTAAGATGACACCGGAACAACGAGAGAAGTTTTCCGATTACCCTCAGTATATGGAAGCCGCTGAACACTTGTATGAACTTGACCAAAAGCTAAGAGCCAAAGCGTTGGTTGAATAAACGGCAGGTGCAATAAGCAGCAGGTACAACAAACAGTGGGGCTGGAGTCACTTATCTTCCTCTGTACTGAACATATAAAAAACGCCCAAGCATTGATGCTTGGGCGTTTTGATTTCAAAGGTAATTTTTACCTAGGAATAACGTTATTTCATTGCCGCTGGCTCATCGAGCTTTTTTACACCACCTCGAGAGGCGTTAACCAGTAGGACACCGACTGACAGTACAATCGAACCACACAGTAGGAACAGTGCTCGGCCTGTAATCTCGTTTGGAATCAGAGCCATAGCTAGGATACCGAAACCTGCAGTACAGATTAGCTTACCAAGCATTGAACGCTGTTTTGTGTCTAGGTTTTGCTGCTCTTGAGACTCTGCCACAACCGGTGTGTTCCAGTTCTCGAATAGCTTCTCAACTTCTGCTTCACGCTCCGGTGTACGACCCTTGTAAACCAGTGTTGTTGCTAGGAAGAAGCCACCAGTGAACACAACGTGTGCTGCCAAGCTCAGTGCTACTTTCAAGTCAGACCATTCACGACCTGTTAGAGCATGCTCTAGGTTAAACCAGTTCTGTATGTCTTCAGCTTGTAGAGAGATACCGAAGATGTAAGAGACGAAACCACCAACAATCAGAGTTGCCCAACCAGCCCAGTCTGGAGTCTTACGAACCCACATACCTAGTAGTACAGGGATAAGCATTGGGAAGCCAATCAATGCACCAACGTTTAGTACGATATCGAACAGGCTTAGGTGACGCAGTGAGTTGATGAACAAGCCAATACCGATGATGATGAAGCCCATCATTACTGTTGTTGCTTTACTTACTACAACCAGCTCTTTCTGTGTCGCTTGTGGGCGAACAATTGGGCTGTAGAAGTTCATCACGAAGATACCTGCGTTACGGTTTAGACCAGAGTCCATAGAAGACATGGTAGCCGCGAACATTGCTGACATTAGAAGACCAACCATACCTGCAGGCATTACGTTTTGTACGAATGCTAGGTAAGCGGCATCTGCACCTACTGAACCGTATTGGTCAGCGAAGTCAGGCATAAATGCACTTACGTACCAAGCTGGTAGGAACCAAATTAGTGGACCAACAATCATTAGCACACATGCAAGACCAGCCGCTTTACGAGCGTTGTCGCTGTCCTTTGCACATAGGTAACGGTATGCGTTGATGCTGTTGTTCATTACACCGAACTGCTTGACGAAGATGAACACAACCCAAAGGATGAAGATGCTCATGTAGTTCAGGTTGTTACCAACCATGAAGTCGCCATCAAAGTTTGCAACGATGTTGCTTAGACCGCCACCGTGGAAGTAAGCCGCTACCGCACAGGTAATCGTTACTGCCATGATAACTAGCATCTGCATGAAGTCAGAAGCAACAACGGCCCAAGAACCGCCAGTTACTGCCATCAGCATCAACACTAGACCTGTTACCACAATGGTTGCTTCCATTGGGATGTTGAATACAGCGGCAACAAAGATTGCGAGGCCGTTCAACCAGATACCAGCTGAAATCAAGCTGTCAGGCATACCTGCCCAAGTGAAGAACTGCTCTGAAGTTTTACCAAAACGCTGACGAATTGCTTCGATTGCAGTAACAACGCGAAGCTGGCGGAATTTTGGAGCAAAATAGATGTAGTTCATGAAGTAGCCAAATGCGTTGGCTAAGAATAGGATTACAACGACGAAACCGTCGCTGAACGCGCGTCCTGCGGCACCTGTAAACGTCCATGCTGAAAACTGTGTCATGAAGGCGGTTGCACCAACCATCCACCACAACATTTTGCCGCCCCCTCTAAAGTAATCACTTGTCGAAGTTGTGAACTTACGGAACATCCAACCAATGGCTACAAGAAAGAAGAAGTAGGCAAGAACAACAAGAGTATCAATAGTCATTTTTTCAGCCTTTTAAGTGTGATCATTAACTGACTCCTAGATTACTCTTTTATGACCATATTTGTACTACAATATGCTTTTATTGTGATCCAAACCAAGAGCTTTTCTATATATAAAAATCCTGACAAAGCCATGACATACGGGGCTTTCAAGCATTTTTGTAAAATCGAAGTTACGGTAATAGTTTCGTTTAAATGTAACTATTTGTAATACTATTAAGTTCTTTTTAAATCAGGTAGTTAGCGTTAAAGGTGTTGGTTATCACCTTTGGCTACCATAATCCGAATCGATTTTTGGTTGCTGTTTAATTTAGCGAGAGTGATAAGTATAGGTCGTTCTTCAACGTTGCTGTGTTAGTGCGCTTTACGCTAATCGCATTGATATCATCATACTATTGGACACAAAAATCGTGTTAGCACCATCCTAAACGAAAAAAGCGAGCCAAGAGGCTCGCTTTGAACATAATCTGTCGTCAGATGAATTATTTTGCGACGTGATTCACTGCATCACGTACTAGCGCACCTAACTCGTCCCACTTACCTTCATCGATAAGTTTTGTTGGAACCATCCAAGTACCGCCACACGCAAGCACTGAAGGGATAGAAAGGTACTCATCAACATTGCTTAAGCTTACGCCACCTGTTGGCATAAATTTAACTGGGTACACAGCTGTTAGTGCTTTAAGCATACTTGTGCCGCCTGAAGGCTCAGCAGGGAAGAACTTAAGTGTGCGTAGGCCCATTTCCATTGCTTGCTCAACTAGGCTTGGGTTGTTTACACCAGGAACGATAGCAACGCCTTTGTCGATACAGTATTGAACTGTGCGTGGGTTAAAGCCAGGGCTTACGATGAAGTCCACGCCCGCTTCGATAGATGCGTCAACTTGCTCGTTAGTCAGTACAGTACCAGAGCCAATCAGCATGTCTGGGAACTCTTTACGCATGATGCGAATCGCTTCGATTGCACATTCAGTACGTAGCGTGATTTCAGCACATGGCATGCCGTTTTCAACAAGTGCTTTGCCTAGAGGGATAGCGTCTTCAGCACGGTTGATAGCGATTACAGGGATAACTTTCAGGTTAGCAAGTTGTTCATTTAATGTCGTCATGGATAATATCTCACGTCAAAATTGGCCGATAATCACTGAATTATCAGCATTTTAAAATCTATTGGTACGTCTCGTTGGCTATTCTAATTGAGCATAGCATGACGCCGGATCAGCGTCATGCTTGCATCAAATTAAGAAGACAGAGACAGCGTTGGCATTGCTTCTTTAGGAATAATTGCACCTTGGTGCTGAATTACCGCACCAGCAACACAGTGACCCGCAAATGCTGCGTCACGCGCGTTTCCGCCACAGAAGCGCTTCGCTAGGAAACCTGCACTGAATGAATCACCTGCCGCTGTGGTATCGATTACGTTATCCACTGGGTTTGGTGCAACATAATGTGCCGCATCTGCTTCAACAACTAGGCAGTCTTTGCTGCCGCGTTTGATGATGATCTCTTTCACCCCGGCTTTCGTGGTGCGCTCGATGCATTGCTCAATGAACGTATCACCGTAAAGCTCTTGCTCATCATCAAATGTGAGCAGTGCAATGTCTGTGAACTTAAGCATTTTCAAGTACCACGACTGGGCTTCTTCTTGGCTAGTCCAAAGCTTAGGGCGGTAGTTATTATCAAAAATAACTTGGCCGTTTTGCTTTTTGTATTCTTCTAGGAAAGCCATAAGCGCTGTACGACCTTTTTCTGTAAGAATAGCTAGTGTAATGCCGCTTAAGTACAGAGCATCGTATGAAAACAGCTTATCTAGAAGCGTCGATGCATCTTCGCCATCAAGTAGGTATTTCGCCGCAGCGTCATTACGCCAGTAGTGGAAACTACGCTCGCCAGTTTCATCGGTTTCGATGTAGTAAAGACCAGGTTGTTTTTCGTCAATCTGTTTTACTAGGCTAGTGTCGATGCCTTCAGCGTTCCACTTCTCAAGCATGTCTAGGCTGAATGGGTCATTACCCAGTGCCGTTACGTAGCTTGTTTTGATGTTATGCTCATGGGTTAAGCGAGATAGGTATAAAGCCGTGTTAAGTGTGTCACCACCAAATGTTTGCTTAAGCCCATCATCTTTTTTCTGTAGCTCAACCATACATTCGCCAATGACCGCGATATTAAATGATTTCATGTGCTTACCTTAGCAACTGAGGTTGCGCTATATATTATTTTAGGAAATCTTCGCGAGCTGGGTTGAAGATATCAAGAAGGATGCTGTCTTGCTCTAGAGCAACTGCACCGTGCATCATGTGCTTACGCGCAAAGTATGCGTCGCCTTCTTTTAGTACTTTCTTCTCACCTTCGATTTCAGCTTCAAAGCTACCGCGAACCACGTAACCGATTTGGTCGTGAATCTCGTGAGTGTGAGGGTGACCAATTGCGCCTTTGTCAAAACATAGGTGTACAGCCATTAGGTCGTCAGTGTATGCAACGATCTTACGCTTGATACCGCCACCCAGTTCTTCCCAAGGTTGCTCGTTGTTGATAAAGAATGCGTTCATTGTGTCTCTCCAAAGCGTGTAATTTTTTTATGTGTTCATTAAGTTGTGTCCATCATAAGGGATTAGGTTTAATTGTAATACAATATATCCAGAAATGTGTGATATTGATCAAGTGCTACTTTTTATAGCGTTGTAAAATCAAAGACTTAACAGAACTCTGATAATTATCATTGGCTTTTTAGATCAAGGGTTTAGCGAGATTTATGTGATTCTGCTCATCATTTAGCGATGAATAGGTAGGATTAAACCTCATATTGTATTACTTTATATGAAGTTTAAGAATTAGATTGAAATTCAAATACAGAAACTCTTCATCGAGGGTGATAAAGAACATGACTACACAACCAATACTACTAACGGACGCGGAAATTGAAGCACTTCATTTAGAAGTTGGCCGTTCAAGTCTAATGGGTAAGACGATCGCAGCGAATCAAAAAGAGCTGGAAGCCTTCATGCGTTTACCTATTGACGTGCCAGGGCATGGCGAAGCGGGTGGTTACGAGCACAACCGTCACAAACAAAACTACACATACATGAACCTAGCTGGTCGTTTGTTCCTTATCACTAAAGAGCAGAAGTACGCTGATTTCGTTACTGAACTATTGGAAGTATACGCAGACAAGTACCTGACGTTTGATTTCCATGTTCAAAAGAACACAAACCCAACGGGTCGTCTTTTCCACCAAATTCTAAACGAACATTGCTGGTTAATGTTCACTAGCTTGGCGTATTCGTGCGTTAAGTCTACTTTGACGCAAGAACAGCGTGACAATATTGAGTCTCGCATCTTCGAACCTATGCTTGAGATGTTTACGGTTAAGTACGCACACGACTTCGATCGTATCCATAACCACGGTATCTGGGCTGTAGCCGCTGTCGGTATCTGTGGCCTAGCATTGGGCAAGCGTGAGTACCTAGAGATGTCTGTATACGGTCTTGATCGTAACGACACAGGCGGTTTCCTAGCGCAGATCTCTCAACTGTTTGCACCTTCTGGTTACTACATGGAAGGTCC
>NZ_JAHGAJ010000050.1 GCF_030248535.1 Vibrio sp. D404a
GAAAGCTTTAGTTGCAGCTAAAGCCTGGGTCTCACATTACCCGATTGGAGTGCTTATTATCCATACAAAGCATTTAAGAGTGATTCGCAACGCTTGGCAGTTTCGCTTCGCTCAAGTATAGCCAAGCGTCGCTCACACCTTAATGCGGCGTTAGGTGTCGAATTCGAGCGCATCTCTTCTTTTGAGAGAGTTGCATTGGTATACTGCGTCTATTAAAAGAGGTTAATGGAGCATAAGTGAAATTCGGGATAGTAAGAATAGGTTATTCGATTATTTCATGCATATTGGTGTATATAGCATACGAACAATCGGAGCACTTTTTAGACACAACTAGTAAAGCTTTAGACTATCTTTCATATATTGGAACCGTCGCAACTTTAGTAGGGCTTTTGATTACAGTGTGTGAAGTTATTCATAGTGTGAATGTCTCTCGTTCAATTAAGGATGAAGCTTCAGTTATTTTTCAACGAGTTAAGAAAGTGGAAAATGCTTCTACTATCAGTGAGTGTTTATCTGCCTTGGATGATTTGAATAGTGCAATTGGAACTGATGATTATAAATCCGCTCTAAAAATATTCCAATTTTTCAGGAAGTTAAGCGCTAAAACTGGCTTGTTAATTGGCGAGTCGAGCCAAGAAGGAAAACTGGGAACTGTGGGTGATTTAGAGCTCGAAATTATGGCGGCTACTCACTCGACGGAAGAAGCTCCTCTGACTAAAGCTCAGAAAAAAAGTATGACTAAAAAAGTTCTTATAATTAAACAGCAAATTGAAGATAGTAACCCTGCTAAGGGAGGAAGTGAAAATGTTACCGCCTAATATTCAGGATCTCGTAAGCCAGTTAACAGAAAAGACAGAAAGTAATAGTGTTAACTGGCAATACAATGATGATGAGTCTCAAGTGAAGGCTAGCTTCACAAACTTTAGCATTGTTGTTAAGTATGACTTTGATATGCTAGAAGAAGTAGGACAATTCATAATTTGGTATACGGACCTTCATACTGGCGTAGCACATGCTTTCTCGACTAATCAGTTGTATAGAGATTACACAAAGGTCAAGTATTTGTATGACCTAGCTAGATCAACAGGGCTAAATTTTAGTTTTGACTAAAAACACCTAACAAAGCATTTAAGAGTGATTCCCAACGCTTGGCATTTTTGATGTCATCGTTGGGTTTTGTGTTTATGGTTGTATGGTTGAGTTTCGTGGTAGCGTTGCTCACACCTTAATGCGGCGTTATGTGAAAAGAGGTAATAATCGATTTTATGAGAATTGAAGAAGTATTCGCAGCGAAATCCATCAAGGCATATTACGAGAAGAACGGTTCAAGCATCGTAACATACAGTGAGCCTTTACAAGACCCACCGGACATCTTGATGAACGTTGATGGTAATTCAATGGGTATTGAAGTTACTAAAGTTGACGAGAATTCGCAGAATAATAGAACAGGGTATTTTCGAGGCTACGATGCATTCATACGTTCCGTCATAGAAGAATATCGAGAAAAAATACCTGATAATGTAGCTTATTTTGTGACGGTTGCTCACTCAAGCACGCCTGTTGGTAAAATAAGGAAAAACTTCAAAAAGTTTTTTGTGGAGGAGTTAATTGAAAGTGCCTTCTCAAGAGAGAAGTATGAGTTCGTTGATTGTTCAGTAAAAATTAAATTTTCTAAGATGGATTGTCAGGTCAAAAAAGCGTCATTCTCAATAGTGGTCTCAAATATTCCTGTATCTACAAGTAGAAATATTGAAGACTTTCAATTCGGTAGTATACAACCAGATCTCATTCTATTTAATCTAATCAACGATTGCATATCAACCAAAAGTGATAAATGCAGCGGTATTGATACTGCACTTGAGTTAGCACTATTAGATTGCTATGCGCATAAGTACTGTGAATCGGAAGCAGAAATATTTCAGATGTACTCTGATGCATTTGATGGAGTACCTGACCGTGGTGTGTTTAATAAAATCTATGTTGTATTAAGCTCGGGTTCTGTGCAAGAGTTTTAGATTTCACATAACAAACTGTTTAAGAGTGATTCGCAACGCGTGGCATTTTTACTATGCGTTGTGTTTAGTGTTTAAGGTGATATGCGGTAGCATCGGTATTGCATTGCTCACACCTTAACAGGGCGTTATACGCTTTTGAGGAAATAATCCAATATGACCAAGGTAGTATTCAGAAATTGCGATGAGAATAGTCAGTATTGGGTTGCTCTAGATAAGCTGTTTCAAACAGAATGGTCTGATTTTCTGTTCGTAGGTACTTATAAACCACAATCTAATCTTCCACCGGTAATTGTCGCTCTCAGAGACAATCAAGTTATCGGTGGTCTTGCTTATTCGCGCTTTAAAGAGCCTAATGGTGACTCAGAAGTTATTTGGTTTAATGCTGTTTATGTTTCACCAGAGTGGCGCGGTCAAGGTATTGCTAGTGAACTGATTAACCGGGGTGTTAGCCAAGTATCAGCAGCAACTCAAAGTAACCTATATGCTTACACAAATGTACCATCGTTGTACGAGTCATTAGGTTGGTTAGCGCTTGACATTGAAAGTGAGCCAAATCATAAGGTTATGAAAGTTCCGTTGTAGTGTCAGCACGCGTATAACAAAGCATTTAAGAGTGATTCGCAACGCTTGGCAGTTTCGCTTCGCTCAAGTATAGCCAAGCGTCGCTCACACCTTAATGCGGCGTTATGAACTTTGGTTGAAAAACTGATCATAGACCCTCATATAAACATTGTTAGCAATGAAATGGAGAAGTATTCATGGCCAAAATGTCTAGAAGTAACCTAGGTTACCCAGTTCGACTTGTTAGAAGTGATGGTGGGTCTGGTACCGGTTTTTATGTTTTCAAAGATAATTTTATTTACTTAGTCACAGCAAAGCATGTCTTTTTCCATGACTCAGGTGCTTTGAAAGGTGATTCTTGTTTAGCTAGGTCTTATAGCGAAGATTGGGTTGAGGATGATTATACAGAGTTAAAACTTAACCTTGATTACTTGTTAAAGAACGGCAGCCTAAAAGCCCACTCTACTCAGGATGTTTGTGCTATCAAATTAGCTGTATCCGCAGGAGGACAAGTTTACCCATTAGGTATGGCAGGGCGTGAAGTTGAAATCTTAAACAAAAACCAGTATGGAGTTGTTCATATTGATCATGCGTCATGCCCAAAGCGTTTTGATGAAGTTGAGCTAGCAAACGATGTGTTTATGATGGGCTACCCATCGTCAATTGGTACATTAGCAGAACAATTTAATCGAGAAATGCCACTCTTGAGAAAGGGTATTGTGGCGGGTAAATGGAACGAAAAGAAAAGTATTATTGTCGAGTGTCCTTCATATCCAGGCAATAGTGGTGGACCAGTAATTGAACTTGATTATGTTGAGAATAAACCGTGCTACAAGCTCATTGGCGTTGTCTCAGAGCTGATTCCCGTCGATGAGCATTGGAGAAAACAGCAAGTACATGCTGATGCGCAATGGGCTAGAGTAGCTCATTCTGGGTATAGCGCAGTAGTAGCGTATGATTTTGTTGAAGAACTTATGGATTAATTTAGCACGTTCATAACAAACGACTATGGCGTCAATGATTAGTTTTTGGCTATATTTTCATCCCACATTGCGCCATCTCTGAGCATAGAATTAAGGGTCACAACCATCTTTCTTACACACGCGATTATTGCGACTTTCTTAGGCTTTCCGGTTGCTAGAAGTCGAGCATAAGTGGCTTTGAATATAGGGTTACATTGCATGGCTGACATCATCGCCATGTATAAAACGGTTCGTACTTGCGAACGACCGCCTTGGATTACGCGCTTACCTTTATAGCGTCCACTTTCACGTGTGATTGGAGCGACACCAATTAGTGATGCAGCTTGTTTGTTCGTGATATAGCCAAGCTCAGGTACGTTGCTAATTATTGATGCAGCGGCAATGTTTCCTATTCCTGGGACGCTCTGCAATATTGTGTTTTTGGCCTGATATTCAGGGCTATCTTCAATGAGCTTAATGAGCTTTTCTTCTAACTTGGTGATTTGATTTTTTATCGTGGTTAGCATTGGTTTGATAGTCGAGTGAAGAGAAGCTGGGAGTATCTGGATTCGGTTCTTTTCCATGGTTTGCATGGATAACAACTGGTTTCGGCGTATAACTAAGTCACTCATTAAACGTATGTTTTTAGGTTTGATGATAGTAAGAGCTGGTTTGATAGCTTCACCATAGTGAGCGAT
>NZ_JAHGAJ010000051.1 GCF_030248535.1 Vibrio sp. D404a
GATCACATCATCAACCATCCCAATAGAGACTAGGCCAAACAAGGCGTGACGGGGCTTTATCAAAGGCTTGTTAATCAATAATCATCAATATTTATCTATATTCTGAAAATTTGTGGACACAATGTGGACATTAAAGTGTCCACACAGGGTGGTCATACTGCCTTTTTAGTGTCCACAGAAACCGCTTGTTTGATATTCACTAACGGGTTCTTTGTGACCACATCTTCTAGGTGATCTCGGGCGAGGTGTGCGTATCGCATGGTCTGCTTAATATCGCTATGACCAAGGATTCGTTGCAGGGCGATAATGTTGCCACCGTTCATCATGTAGTAAGACGCAAAAGTGTGACGCAGAACATGGGCCGCTTGCTGCTTTAGTCGCGGGACATTTCTCACAATGAATCGGTAAACGGTCGAATAGCCAATGCTAAACAATGGGCCAGAACCGTCCTTGTAAATCTCTTCGTAAAGTTCGGGGCTGATCGGCACCGAGCGATTCTTTTTACCCTTCGTTTGAGTGAACGTGACTTTGTATTTTGTGATTTGAGCGCCCGTTAGTCGGGATGCTTCGCGAAAGCGACCACCTGTAGCCAAACAAAGTTTAATAATCTTATGCATGTCATCATGGAATTCGTGTGCCTCTGCCTTTGTGATCAGGTTCTGCATTTCCTCAATGGTGAGAAATTCCATTTCAGGTTCATGCAGTTTGAATTGACGGACAGCTTTTAAAGGGTTTTCGCCTTTCCATTCTCCCATACGCTGCAGCTCTACAATCACAGCATTCAGCAGATCTTGTTCGTTGTTGCAAGTACAAAAAGACACTTCAACCTTTCGGCCATTCAAATCAGCCACTTCACCTGCAAGGCGGCGAGTGCGGTATTCAGTAAACATCGTTGCCGTGAGCTTATGATAAAGCGGGTCGCCTAACGCCAAGCCCATAACCTTCAACTTATTGTAAGTGTATTTGGAATGGGCAAGTGATTGGCCGTGGCGTTCTTGCCATAAGTCGATCATATCCAACAGGCTACGAGTTTGGCTTTTCTCACCTAACCATGGTTTATCGTCAGTTTCTTTTAAAACAAACTTCTCATAAGCAAGTGCTTCGCCTTTAGTCGCAAAGCGTTTTCTTACACGTTTACCATTGCGGCCATTCGGACGAACATCACATGTCCAAGGTTTCTTATTGCCGTCTTCCGTTTTACGTACAGACATAGCTAATTAAATTAGATCTTCTCTATTGTCTTAATTGTTACTTCTTCTTCATTTCCATAGCGACACGGCCTAGTACTTTTATGTCATCTTCAGAAACCTCAATTGTTGAAGCTCCAAAAGCAATTGCTAGCTTTTTACCAGGTAGTCTCTGTAAGTAATTAATTGATAGACGGCCATCAATGTCTATGAGGTAGTCACCTGCTACGGGATCTGTTGACTCTTTGTTTATGTAATAGATACCTGAGTCGTCCTCAATTACTTGAGTGAAAGACGGTTTTAGACCAAATCGGTCAAGCGTGACTAGATCTAATGCAGTTATTCCTGCTTCAACTAACGTCCCATCAACCAGATTGAATATTTGCATTTCTTGAGATGTAAGCGTACTCGATGCCCCGTCATCAAATGGTTCGCCTTCACCAAGAGCCATATATCGAACAGATGCACCAGTTGCTAGGTGTGTCCTAATAATTAGCTCCCAACCAGTTCGGTTATGAGTATGCCAAGTTGAGAATGTTGAGTTTGGCACGCCAAAGTAGTCACTCATTAACTCATAAGTCTTACATCCCGTAACTTTTTTTAGCTTTTCAGTAAACTCTCTGCCTTTTAGGTAGTCAAATGGCGGAACTTTTGCAGGGACTCTGCTCATTGGGTCAATTCCTTATAGCCAAAATGGCTTAAAACAGTAATCCAGATCAAATTTAGAAGATGATTTACGCAAAAGCCTAAATAAATCTTGCCTAATGAGTAAATCTGATCAAATAATTACTCAAACACCGATGATGGCTAATCAATCTCACTCAATCGCCATCAAATACACACAAACAAGTAGGATACCACTTATGGCAACTATTCAAATAGCGGTAGACGCACCTTTTTGTACTAAAAAAGAGTTTATCCGTCGCACTGGCTGGTCTTCATCTTCCTTAGACCGCGCTATCACTGCAGGTGAAATCCCAGTTCTAGAGAAGAAAGGCAGAAGCGGCAGCGTTCTTATCAACTTGGTCAAGCTTTACCAACGTGCAGCGGAGCAACAAGTATGAGCTCTGCTATCCCATCTAAAACCAAACTCACTCAGCAAAATGCAATGAGTGAGTCTTGGGAAGAAAACTACCCAAACAAATGTCCGCTTTGGCTGAATATCATCGGCTGGTCATTCGTTTTCGTTCCTTTCTTCTTTAAATGAGTATTGGTTATGGACGCAAATAACTCAATGTGTGTATTACGCGAACGCAAACAACAAACTTTTGATGCGGCTTGTTGTGATTTTGTCGTCAATCACGATGTTGAAGCGATAGCCCGTAAGTTAGAGCTAAGTGGCACGATGCTTCGCAACAAGCTGAATCCGAACCAACCGCATGTACTTAAGCCGGTTGAGTTGGCGTTAATCAGCCGCGTTTCTGGTGACTACTCAATCGTAAACACGTTATTTGCCAATGATGGTGTTGTAACCATTCCACTTCCAAAAGATGAAGACGAACTCAACTTGCTTGAAAGGGTTCTTCAGCTAAACGCCCACTCTGGTGAGCTTTCTAGCGATGCGTTAGCCATGTGCACCGCAGAGCGTTTACCGCGATCTACTAAACGCAAAACCTTAGCCAAGGCGCAAGCCGCTTTGGGCAATCTGGTTTTGCTTATCAATGACCTTGAACACCGCACCACAGGCCTGCAGCCACTAATGCAATTTGGCACAGATTTTCTGGCTAATGGTGCACCTATTCCAGGCTTAGCCTAAACAGCTTGAGCTCGATTAAGAGGATATGAACACCATGAGTCAGTTAGCCAGACAACAAGAAACGCAGCCCCAAGTACCGAGCGCAGCAGATAGTATTGCCGCGTGTAAGTCGCTTTTCGATAAAAGTGCAAAGCGTAGAAAGCTACGCGATATGTATAACGAAATGAGTGATCGTAGCCGTGGCTTAATTCTGATTGCAGGTGGTATGCCACCAAAAGATTACAGCCGCGAGTTTGATTCATTCGATGACCTTGAGTTGCAAAAAGTCCGTTCTGGCATGCAACTACTCAAAGAAATGGTGATGAAGTTCGACCGCAAAGTGGGTGATGTTCGCCGCCTAAAACATTCCGATATCAGCAAAGTTAATTAACAGCCTAGCCAGCCATTTGCCCCTGTAACAGGGGGCTTTTTTTTCGTCTTAGCGTAGGAGCATAGAAGATGAGTGAACTAGAACAAGCCAAAAAAGTATTGGCTCAAGCCGAAAACGTTTTAGAACAATCAACGCAAAATTTAGAAAAATCTCAGACATTTAATGAACTGATGGTGGAACAAAACCGCCGTCTTTCATTTGCGTTGTCTAGTCTGTTGCCAAGGCAATATGTAGTGACTCTTAACCCATATGAAGAGAAGCAATTTACTGAGTTAGCAAAAGCTATGAATTCAGGTTCGTTTGAAGTGATTGCCGAAGAACTAGCAGAGAACTTTAAGCAAAGAGAAGCCTTTGACATCGTTCACGCTATCAATGTGCTAGCAATGGCTAATACGGACATATTAAACATCAACACCCAATTCCGTGGCTGCAGCAATCTATTTATTGTCCGTGTTCGCCCACTGTCTGCAGTATCACCAGATGGAGATGAATACTCACTTTCACCAGTTACTTATCGTGAAGAAGTTAGCCTTGTTGATGGGTTCTATGAGGGTTGTCCAACAGGTGATTGCCCAATTCAACGCCTTTTAAGAATCGAAAGCGAAGTCACTGAGCAGATCATTGAAGCCCGTGAAGAAGCCGAAGCAAAAGCAGAGGTGACAGCATGAGCAATATCTACGAACAACTATTTAACCAGTCATTTGAACAGATTGCTGCACGCTTTGAAAAAAGCAGCATAGCGCAGCAAGAAGAAATCGTGATACAGCTTGATGCTATTGCTAAAAAGCTGACTCCTGTTCAAACCCACCGCCCACTAGAAGACGTTTTAGCCGACATCAAAGAAGCAATGCAGGGTGATCGTGCAAGCGTGTTCTTCGCTCACACCTATGTGAGCTGGTACCGCTCTTATCAAAACGAAAATGCCAAGCCACAGCTACACCATTGGTCACAGCTAGATATGAAAAACCGCAGCCTGTTTATTGAGATGCTGGCCTTGCGTGATCTTGGCCGCTGGGACGATGAAGCACTTTTTCAATTCGAACAGTACTGCTTGTCAGTGATTAGTAAGTAAGGGGCAAATCATGAGTTCTACCAACGGAAAAGTGCAACCTCGTGAGCTGTACCCAACGCCGCCAGAAGTTGTCGATGCACTTCTTGCTAAGTTGACGCTTCGCTCAACTGATAAGTTTTTAGAGCCTTGCTACGGTACAGGTGCGATCTTTGACAAGATTGAGTTGTCAGATAGCCAAAAGTCATTTGCTGAAATTGAAAGAGGTATTGATTACCTGACAACTGATTTCGGTACGCAAGATGTGATCATCACTAACCCTCCGTTTTCACTAACGGAGGAATTCATTCGCAAAAGCCTAAGTGAGTTAGCACCAGACGGCACAATGGCATACCTGCAGCGTGTGAATTACTTAGGTTCTAAAAAGCGCCTTCCTTTCTGGTTTGAAATCGGCTTTCCGCCTAAGTGCCCAATCATTGTGCCTCGCCCACGTTTTGTGGGTGGTGGTTCAGATTCGTGTGAATACGCCTGGTTCATTTGGGATAACGGCAACCGTTTCGATATGCCTCAAGGTTTGAGCCATATCGTGTCTGCAGGGCATGAGGTGGCAGCATGAAAAACAATAAAACAAATGCTAAAGCAATTGTGCTTGGTGATCGTTTCTTTTGCGGCTTTGGCAAAGGTGGCCGAGTTAAAACAGCATGGTCATTGGCTGGTGCAAAGCTTTTCTTGCCTGAAGGTGCAGACGACAAGTTGGAAGCGGTAACGACCAAACTGACAAGTAAAGGCACCAAGTTCGAAGTTCAATCAATCCAATTAGCTTGTTCCTAATGCCTCCTAAACCTGAATTCACGATTAAACAAAAACGTGCAGCCTCCATCGCTTGTCAGCAATGGGGGCATTTGCACGTTTATCCGCAAAAACCTAAAGCGGTAGAAGTTTTAGCAGAACGCCCAGTGTTTGATCGTGAACCGGAAGGAATGAGCGTTATTGAGCGTAACCTTTACGACATCAACCCAGATGACCATGCATGGCGCAAACAATACTTTGCTGAATTACCAGAGTACTTGGTTAAGTACTTTGCGACCCGTTACATCAATATTTTTAAGAAGAAAGGAAAAGGTGGCGGTCGAGCTGCGGCTAACATCTTCCTACGCGAGAGAATGAGCCCAGCGAGTGATCGCGTTCGCATGGTTCTTGCCAAATATAAAAAACTCCCAACCACTCAAAAGGTGGCTTTGCTAAGTGAACAACATGACGACACTGAGCAAAGCAACTTTTCACACCAAGCCAATTCAAAAGCTGAACAAATCCGTTTCGACTTCGACAAAGCCGAGAAAAATCGCAAGCCAGTAAAAAGCCGTATCTTGGCCGAGTTAGAACAAGATGAGCTAAAAGAAATGGCGTTTAAGCTTTCTTCAATAATCATTAGCTACCAAGCAACGCTTACTTCAACTATCGAGTGTGATACAGAAGAAGGCGAAAGCATGGCTGCTCTGATGGTTTACAGGCAGTGTGCAGATCTGATTGAAGACTTTGGCATAAAAGCACCAGGTGCGGGTAAGAAGCTAAAGCCAGATAACATCTTTCAGTTCATTTCAAAAATGCGCTGTGAAAAGTGGTGGTTTGGCCGTTTATCTAAGGCTCGAAAAATCATGCGTGAGCACCTAGCCATTTCAATGGGCCAAGTATCTTCAAAGGCTTCTCCTTATGCGTCTTGGGATTGCGTTCGTGAACACAAAGAACAGCAAAAGCGTAACTGGGAAGCGATTCAAAACATGAGCCTGTTTGATGAAGAAACAGGTGAAGAAGCTGATCTTGCCGATATGGTTTTGAAAAGCGTGTCTAACCCTGCCATTCGCCGTCATGAGTTAATGGTGCGTTGTCGTGGTTGCGAAGACATTGCCACTTCACTTGGTCTGCAAGGTTTGTTCTTAACTTTGACCACGCCTGCTCAATTCCATAATAGCTACAAGAAAGGTGGCTTTATTGGTCACTGGAACGGAGCAAGCCCACGCGATGCACAAGCGTACCTTAATAACGTATGGCAACGTATTCGCGCCAAGCTTGGCCGTGAAGAAATTCGTTGGTTTGGTGTTCGCGTAGCCGAGCCACACCATGATGGAACACCACACTGGCATTTGCTCCTATGGGTTAAACCAGAGGAAGTGTTACGCGTTACCGATATTTTCATTCGTTATGCTGTTAAAGCGGATATGCATGAGCTGCTACCGCAAAAGCAATGGCCGTCTGTTGATAGCTTTGTGCGTGTGAATAAATCAGTGAACCCCTTCAAGGTTTACTCAAAAGTGTATGCGGATAACTTCCCAGTGAAGATGAAACGCAACTGCCCAGAAGTTGTGATCCCAGATTCAGCGCAGCGCCTTCCTATTGCTGAAAAAACACTAACCACTTTAAACGTGGATTATTCAGCGCGTTGCGATGTGGGTTTTATCGACCCAGAGCAAGGCACGGCAACTGGCTACATTGCCAAATACATTTCTAAGAATATCGACGGTTTCGCAATGGATGATGAAGTGTCCGACGAAACTGGCAAGTTAGTAAAAGACATGGCGAAAAATGTTAGTGCTTGGAAAAGCCGCTGGAACATTCGCCAGTTCCAATTCTTTGGTGGCGCACCGGTTACCACTTACCGAGAGCTACGCCGCTTTGCCAATCAGAACAAAAAAGCGTTTATGGAATACCTCTTCATGCAAGAGCGTGTCGACCTACTCACTATCTACTCGATGCTACAGCGTGATTTAGTTGGGCCTATCAAACCTAGCAAGTTGATAACAAATAAAGAGTTAATGCAAGTGATCGGTGATAGCTATCAAGCAAGAGGTGATTCAAAGCAATCAAGTGTCGCAGGAACATTAGCAGCTGCTGATCATGGTAACTGGCAAGGTTACATCATGGGGCAAGGTGGCCCGTTCGTTAAGCGTGACGATTTGCTGATCGTGAACGTATATCAAGAGCTTCCTTTTGCCTCTCCACACGGCGAAACCGTTCGCAAGTTGGAAGGGTTCAAAACACCAGATGAAGTGGTTAAAACACGCCTCAAGGTCTGGACGATTAAGAAGAAATCCAAGGTTGACGAAGAAGCTGAAGCGGGGGCTCTTGCTCTTTCTGGAGCCTCTGGCTCCTCTCGGAGTTCTGTCAATAACTGTACGGAGCCCGAGAAAGTACAGGTCTGCGACCAGCTAACTAGGTTATTAGCTCCAAATGAAATGTTGGCGAATAGCCCACCAAATATTGATGAGTTTGCCTTAACTGCATTGCTAAAAGGCAGCTCACTAAAAGTAGATAACGAGACAAGTCTTCAAATCCGCCCTGCGGAGGTAGACGAACACGGCAATAAACGCCCAGCACAGCTTGTCGAAGTCAGCCGTGCACCTGCAGATGATCTGAAATGGATGGATTTTGAGGGTTGGGACCAACTATTCACCCAACCTGAACAAGTAAAAGATGAATACCAACAACCAGACCTTTCGTTCTTCCCTGAGTTGGAAAGCGACTGGCCGTTGGTGTAAGGGGCGTATATAGACAATCTACTTCTGCATTCAGTCTTCTCAACATACCGCTGCTTCTAGTTTTTTAGCAGCAAGTGTGAATGATGAAGTTCACAAAATAAGTAAATTCTAAACGCGACAGTAGGCAATTAAAAAAAGCGTTTGAAATTTGTTTAATTAACTGCTTTTTAATGTTTTTTTTCTAAATTTGGTGCTTGCATATGGTAACTAATTTTAATCGTTCGGAATGGCTCGTTTTTTGGTGTGTTCATGCTCTTATTAAACTGTTGACAGCTAAATCAAAATTGGCACTATGAATACATCATCCTTCCTCGCTCTCCCTTCTTGATTTTTTATTAAGCATAACTGCGGCATATCATAATTTTCTGATATCGCAATACCTTAAACGCAATCAACTATCTGATTTAAATGAGTATGTTAGCCCTTGCGGGATTTCAAACCTGTTATAGGTTATTGGATATCAAAAGTGATGACCTCGATTTAGGAAATTTTGGTGCTCAAGATATGCTGACAATGAAATGTAAGAAGTAGGAGAATGCAATGCCAAGCCCAGACCATAAAACAACTTATCAATACATCGTAGATCTTGAATTGGAAAAGCTAGCCAAAGCTCAATCATTAGAGGAGCAATTAGCAATAACAAATCATTTTAGATTGATACGCGATGCTATCTATCAACGAGAATTAGAGTCATTTCTTACAGCATACTAGACAGATTTGTTTGCTGGCTGCGGTGGTCTTACTGGGTTAACCACTTGTTGTGGTTAACCAAAAACTTACAGTAGATCTCACAGCCGAAAATCTGCGCTGGAATACTGTTTATATATACAGTATATTTCGTGTGTAAATTGTAAGGATATTGATATGTCTAAAGAAAAACAGTTATTTCAATCTGCACTCGACGTAATTATTGATGGTGTGGCTGTCAGTTCGGTGGGGGAAGGTAGACAGGAAGCTGGTGTGATCTTGTTGGAAGGGTTACTAACTAAATACGGTCATTTGGTAGACGATGAAAAACAAAAAGCCATCCGTTCAATCATTGGGATGGCTGCAGAAGTGGATAGTTCAATATTCAGGTTATAGCATGGAGAGTTGTTGTTTTAGCTCCGCTCTATGTTCTGGTGCTAGCGCTTTTACCATATTGAAGGCGAGCTGCGAGGTGGTTTTAGCACTAGGGCTAAGTGAATGGCTAAAAGACAAATTCATCACAAACGAGTGACCACATTCAGGGTCACTGCAAGAGCAATATAAATCTGCGTACTTAGCACTTATTCTGTTTGATTTCTGGATGCGGCTTTTTTCACCGCATTCAGGGCAAAACACTCTCATAACAATGACCTAGCTGAACTGACTGACAGTTCAATATTAAGCCATGAACTGTGTTTTTGTACAGCTTTATGCAGTTGTTCCCGTATCGGTATCAAACTTTAAATGGAGTCGTTTAGGGATCTCTGGGTCGCTATTCACTTCATCCATAATCAGTTCACATACTGGAATGATTTCATCTTTAGCGTATTCACTGCCAATCTTAATCGGGTCGCCTAAACTGGTGGTACCTTGAGGGATGATCCCTGCTTTACCTACCGGGAAGCGATGGCCCACTAGAATATCTTGGGCGGTAATATTCTTAATTCGCTCAAATTCGTCCTTAGTGGCAATGTCGCCCACGGGGATTAACTGAATACCTTTCTCTTTGCCGTTTGGAATGTTCACAAACATACTGCGGAAATTACCTACGCCCTTGGAGCTGGCAATGGTTTCCTTCATCTTCTTTTCGTCTTCTTCACTTAGGTTCGGGTCAGAAGCGTAGAAGATAAAGCCCATGTGAGCCCCGTTCTTGTAGTAACGGCGACGAAATAGAGTGGCATCTTTATTTAGTAAGCTGCTCTGAATGCTGCCTAAGTAATCGGGTAACCCATAAACTTGTTGCTGCGGGTCGTACTGAGGTAAGAAGATCACATCTTCTTTGCGGTATTCTCGTTGTTGGTTGTCTCGCTCTAAAATAACAATGTTGCCGTTTTTGCGCCTACGTAAATACATGCCAGGTAACGGGTGCAAACGTACTACACGTTTAAAGCCATCACGGATTTTTAAGAAAGCGCCATCACCAAAGGTGAAGTAGTCGCGGCAAAAAGCTTGAATATGCCTGCGGCGAGTTGAGCCCCCTTGTTGGAATCGACCAACCACATAGTTGGCTCGGGCAATCAACAAAGAGCCATGATATGCGTTAGCTCGGGCAATATCGGCTAATCCAGTGCGCGAAATTGGCGGTTCCCAATAGTTATCGGAATCGTTGTAAAACAAATCTGAGTAGGAAGTCATCCAACTATTAGAGTCGATAGCTTCGGGTGCTGAGTCGATGTGGTAGACCGACTCGGGTGCTTGTTCTTCTTGTTTGACTAAAGTTTCTGTTTGCTCGGTCATGCTGCGGTTGCCCAAGTTGATTTAGTTGGTGTTGAGTGGTCTAGCGGCTCATTGGCGACGGCGTGAGAGATAGCCCAGAATGCATCGGCATGGCCTGTGGTCTGGCTGCGCTCTGCCTTGAATGTCATGGCGTTACCGCTGGCCGTTGGTACTCGCTTAATCGCCATAAATGCCATAGCAATATCTTTATGTTCGGCATCAAATTGAAGTCGGTTGGCTTCTACAACGTCGATCATCTTCATCACTAGGCGGTTTTTTTGTTCGTTGCTGTAGTGGATTGCGTGAGCCTCACGCGGGTATTTCTTAGAAATTAAATCCCAAACACCGCCACCAATGCCCGTGGTATCGACGCCAATGTAAGTGACTTTATAACGCTGAAATACTTTTTCGATTTCTGAAACGTGATACTGGAAGTTGAGCCCTTTCCAATAATGCTTTTCCAATACACGGAATTTTTCACCGGCTACGGCAGGCGGTGCCACAACCACCAAGCAGGCATTGTCTCGGGTTCGGGATGGGTCATAACCTAACCAAACCTCTCGATGGGCAAAGGGTTGTTTATTGTTTGGTTTGAAGTCTTGCCAGTGCGCCGCGTCTACCATGCCTTTTTCAAGGTCAGAGAACTTGAAGACAGAAAGCGAACCATCGACAAACACACACATAAACAGGTTGTTGAAGTCGTCTTGGCTGTATTCTTCTCGCAGTTCGTCAATGTCGAATAGGTCACAACCACCATTAGCGGCATCTTCAATGGTGACAACATAACGCCACTGCTTATCGTCGCAGAGTCGGCCACCATCGCGATATTCTTCAAAGGTTGGAAATTCAATCTTGGCGCGAGACTCTTTGCCTTTTCGCCATTGGTCGCCCGTCCAAAATGGGTAAGCCTGGTGCATTTTTGAAGACGGTGTAGAAAAGTAGGTTTTACGCCACTTCTTATGTGTCGCCATTGCTGAAGCGAGTTTGTTTAGCTCATCAAACTTAGGTATCCAAAAATATTCATCAACATAAACATGGCCGTGGTAGCTCTGGGCTGTTTTGCTATTGGTTGATAGGAAGCGTAGTTCTGCGCCGTTAGAAAGAATGATCGGGTTGCCGGTTAACTCGATGTCTAAAAACTCTTTACCAATGGCAATGATATAGCTGCGGAAAACTTCCGCTTGAGCTCGAGAAGCAGAAAGGAATATTTGGTTATCGCCCGTTAGAATTGCATCTTCTAACGCTTCACCACTGAAATAGTAAGTCGCACCGATTTGGCGTGATTTAAGAATGTTGCGAATACGCTGCTTAATGTTGTTACGCATGACATGCTGATATTCGAACAGCGATTCATGCCAGCGTTTAAAGTCTTCTTCGGCCAGGTGCTCAATGCTGTTTTTCTTACGGCTCTTTTTGCGATTGCTGTTACCGCCACGGCCTTGGTTGGCTGGTTCATAACCATTAGCCTTCGAGCTGCCTTGCGAGAGCATGCGTTCTGCTTTGGCTTTTGCATCGGCATTCGCTTTTAGCAACTTAACGTGATGGTCTATGAGCTTATCCATCTCTTTAAGCTGCTGATCGGTTTTCTCGTCCTTATCAATTAACACGGCCAAACGGCGGTTAATCATTTCCTCTACAGATAGTTCGTTCAACAACAAAGCCCAGCCGAATTTCTCCGCCCAGGTATAAATGATGCGGTCACTATTTAGGTTAAGTTGCGCCGCTATTTCCTTTGGAGGTACCCCGCGTAAATAAAGCTTTTTCGCGGCCTCTTTTATTTCGTCTGAATATGCCATAGCTGCATCATACGCCCCGAAAACTCTCAAATGACTAAGCAGAATTCGGATGAATTCGGATTTAGCCAAAATCCGAATTTCTAGGAATTGAAGTGGCTGAAAGCAGTCAGTCAAAGGCGTATTGTTTGCCGTGACCGAGATTCATTTGACGTAATTAACCAGGCAAACGACAAACATGAGCAAAACCAGTGATTGGAATATTGTTGCAACTGAAGGCGCTACCGTAGACGGTCGTCAGATTAGCGCAGCACAAATTAAAGAGATGGGTGAGTCGTATTCGCCTGAACTTTATGCCGCATTAATTTGGCCTGAACACTCTCGCTCTCATTGGAACGTATTCGAAGGTAATAACTGGGGTGAAGTGCCGGAAGTTAAAGCCGAAAAACGTGCAGGTAAGTTGCGATTACTTGCCAAAATTACGCCCAATGAGCTCTTACTCTCCGCTAACAAAAAAGGTCAGAAGCTCTATACCTCTATCGAGATGCACCCAGATTTCCAAGGAACGGGGCGAGCTTACCTGATTGGCCTAGCTGTGACTGACTCCCCAGCCTCAACGGGCACAACTCGCCTAAAGTTCTCTCGCCAAGCGGGTGAAACTCAAGAGATTGAAACCGATTCATTGGAGCAAATAGACCTTAGCGAGTTTTACTCTGTCAATCCGTTAGCGCAAGCATTTGCGACCATCGCAAGCTATTTCCAGTCTGGTGGGGAACTGCCAGAAACACCAACTGAACAGCCAGAACCAGAGGAAACGGAAGTGACCGAAGAACAATTAAAAGCAGCACTAAAAGAGCAATTTGGTGTGCTTAAAGAAGATTTAAAAACTGAGCTGAAAAATGAACTCAAACAAGAGTTTGGTCAGCAAATCCCAGAAACACCAGAACCGGAACAAAAACCGGAAGGTGCAACAGTCGAGCAGTTCTCTGCTGCAGTAAATTCGGCTCTTGTGCCACTGATGGAAAAAGTTTCCGGCCTTGAAACCCAGTTCAACGCCCTTTCGAAAGAAGTACCTGGTCAAGAGCCTCAAGGCGAAGGTGCGGCGGAAGACACAAGCCACTTTTTGTAAGGAGCAATAGTAAATGCAATTAACTCAAACCGCTCGTGCATTACTGGAAGAATACTGTGCAAAACAGTGTGAAGTATTTTCTCGCCCTGATGTGAGTAAGCAATTCGCTATTTCGGGCCCAGTTGAAACGGCGCTAAAAAACAAGCTGATGGAATCTGTTGATTTCCTCAAGCTGATCACGGTTGAAGATGTAGACCAAATTTCAGGCCAAGTTGTTGATGTTGGTACCAACAAGCTCCATACAGGCCGTAAAAAAGGCGGTCGTCATACCACATCAAGTAGTGTTGATGGCAATACCTACACCTTAGTCGAAACCGACTCTTGTGCGGTTGTTACGTGGGATTTGTTAAGCGTTTGGGCGAACTCCGGTAAGCCTGGCGAATTCATGAAGCGCCTAAACGAAAACGCAACGCTGAATTTCGCGCAAGACATTATTCGTGTTGGCTTCAACGGTACTTCGGTAGCTGAAACAACTGATCCAGCGAATAACCCAAATGGTGAAGACGTTAACAAAGGCTGGCAGCAGCTAGTGAAAGAAAAATCACCAGACCAAATCATTGATGTAGACATTTATCTAGATCCTGATGGCGGTGGTGATTACACCAACTTAGATGCAATGGCGTCTGACCTAATTAACACCAAGATTCATCCAGCTTTACGAAGCGACCCGAATTTAATTGTGTTGGTTGGTGCTGATCTTCTTTCATTCGAACAGGCGCGTTTATATGACGCAGCAACTACGCCAACAGAGAAGAAGGCAGCACAACAATTGCCTAACTCTATTGCTGGTCGTCGTGCAATGTCGCCTCCGTTCTTCCCTGGTATGCGAATGACAGTCACCACGCTGAAAAACTTGCATGTATACACGCAGAAAAACACGCGTCACCGCAAGTCTGAACATGTAGAAGACCGCAAGCAGCATGAAAACTCATACCTACGTAATGAAGGTTATGCGGTGGGTGATCATGAAGGTTACGCAAGCTTCAATGAAGCGAAAGTGCACTTCGGTGCGACACCTGCAGGATAAGGGTAAATGACTATGCGCTTATCTCCTGGCATGAGAGACAACCTAGCGAAGAAAGCAGCGAGAGAGCAGAAAGCTTTTAATGTTAGCCCTGCGGCTGACACTGATAGTTTGCACATCAAGCTGATTGACTTCGAAGAAGACCGAAAGCATTTGCGCTCTTTCAATGCGATTGCTGATCGTGTCGAGCATAAGCGCAATGTCTTGGTCCCGAAATACAAGCCGTATGTTCAAAGCTACTTAGAAAGCGGTGAGCAGTTCGAAAACCCAATCTTTACCAACTTGGTGATCTGGCTATTCGATATTAAAGAGCTGGATACCGCGATTGAGTGGTGTATGACGGCAATCGAACGTGACTTGCCAACGCCAGAGAACTTCCGCCGTGACTGGCCGACATTTTGTGCTGATGAAGTACTGGCTTGGGCCGAAAGCGAGTCTGAACGTGGTAACTCGATTGAACCTTACTTCTCCAATGTGTTTGAGAAGATCGAAAAAGATTGGCGTTTACACGAAAAGGTTCACGCCAAGTGGTTCAAGTTTGCAGGCTTATACCTGATTCGAAATGAAGAAGGCCAACCGCAAGCGACAGCAATTGGCAACTTGGAAACGTTGGAAAAGGCTTTGGATCTGCTTCAACACGCCCACGATAAGCACAGCAAAGTGGGTGTAGGTACCCAAATCAAGAAAATTGAACAACGAATTCGTGCCATTAAAGACGGCAAGAATCTGTAAAGACTCCTACGCCACCGCGCCTCGGCTGGTGAGGTAAGAGAAGCCAATAGGCAAACTCGATACCGTCGACCCAGTGGCAAGAGGCGCACTTATTTACTTACGTTGAAAAACAAGGGAATCGTGATGAGCTTTGGTGGAAAAGTTAACAGTGCAGCCAATACCGCCATACCTGGTGAAGGTTGGCCGGATTTATCAACCGATGAATTCCGCAAGCTGCGCCGTATTCCCCATACGTTTGACAACGATTCTATGGCTGCAGCCGTGACCATTGCAGCTTTGAATACTCAGCAGCGACTTGAAAGCCTGCTAGTTGATGGCAATCCGCCTGTGCTGAGTGCCGCTAAAACGGCGGTATATAAACGCGCGGTTTATGGTTTGGCCCACGCTGACTTATTGCCAGAGTTCGCCACGCAAGACCGCCGCAAAGAAGGTGAAAGCGTAGCGACAGATGAATCAGAACAAGAGGCACGCTTTGTCACCCAAAGCAATCAAGATGTGCGTTTGTTACTTGGCCGTAGTGCCAATGGGATTGCTTCGATATGAGCGAAACAGCTTACAACAAAACTAAGCTGGAGCACTTAACGGATTACATCGTTAGCCACCTGAACAGCAATGTGCTTGATAACAAAATTGATGCTTGGCAAGAAAACGGCTCGATAGTGCCAAGCGGTGAAGACCGTGGAAACGATGGCTATATCGCCTGTTATTGGAAATACAACGCGGTGGTGTCGGTAGAGGAGTTTCCTCACCAGTTATTAGACCCACGTTGTTTGTTAGCTCTGGTTGCCTGTTGGTTAAGCGACCATGAAGAAGACCGAAACGAACAAGAGCTCGAAGACCCAACACTTTCGGTTGATGTGATTAGCAGTGAGCTGGCTGATGTGAGCATAGAGCTTGAGTTGATGGAGCCTATCGAGTTGGTACCAGATTCAGAAGCCGGAATGATTACCTGGCGCGGAATTAAATACCGAGTTCAAGCCGTAGAGATTTACACCGCAGAAGAAGCGGAGTTGGTGAATGAAACCAACGATTAGTGCGAATAAAAGGGATGTGCTCAACATGCAAGAAAAGCTTGCCATGTTAGCACTGCCACCAAAGAAGCGAGTTTGGATACTGAAAACCCTTGGCCGTTGGGAAAAGACCAATACACGCAAACGCATTCAGCAACAGAAAGATATTCACGGGCAAGCATTAGAGCCTAAAAAAGGGAAGAAGCGCGGCAAAGTGATGCGCCGTATGGCGAAAGGGTTAACCCCTTATGTAAGAAACGCCAACATGCTCGACCTAACTTGGAGCAACAAGCTCACCGCAAGAATTGCAGCTAGGCATCACGTTGGTCAAAAGCAAAAAATGACCAAGCGCCAAATGCAAAAGCGATGGGGAACACCAGACTATTCCGCGGCTTGCTCTAAAGGGCAAGCGCGAATGCTAAGGGAACTGGGTTACACGGTACCGAGAAAAAGCGGCAAAGGACGGAAAAAGCCAAGTCTTCGTCTATTGATGGAAACCGTTACCCATGGGCAAGCAGGGCAAATTATCCGGGAGCTGAGCAATCAGCCCAATGTCACCGCTTGGGATATCCCATTAGCAGAACGCCAGATATTAGGCAGTAACGAACGCGAAGTAACCCGCCAACTCATAAAGATCTTTGAGCAGGCCAAGACGCGAACATAAGCGAGGAAATAACCAATGGCAACCGGAAAGGTAGAGGTAAACAACCTCAATTTAGGGCAAGGTGGGATTCCAGAGATTGAACGCCACCTGCTCTACATCGGGCGAACGGATAAAGCTGAACTGCAAGGCAAAGTTACCCGTGTAAACAACATGACCAACCTTGATGAAGTGGTGGCTGATGATGCGCTAGGCGCAAACGTCAAAGCCGCACAACTCAATGGCAAACAAAACTGGACGGGTGCCATCTTCGGTTTGGCTGACGGTGACTCTTGGAAAGACGCTGTAGATACTGCCAACCTTACCGACTCTTTCGAAGGTATTTGTATTGTTGACGTTGTGGCCGACAAAGCCGAGTTCACAACGATGCAAGACAAAGCAACAGAGTTAACGAGCAAACTTGGTCGTTGGGTGTTCTTCCTTGCTGCGTGTGCTGGTATTGATGCAGATGCCCAAACGTGGTCGGACTATGAAACCGCCATGCTAGCCCTAGTGAAAGATGTGGCAGCAAACATGGTAACGCCAGTGCCAATGCTTAACGGCAATAATGTCGGTGTGCTTGGTGGTCGCTTATGTGATCGCGCTGTCACCGTAGCCGATAGCCCAATGCGAGTCGCAACGGGAAGCCTATTAGGTCTTGGTGAAATGCCAGTGGATAGCGCAGGTAAACCACTTGAAATGAGCACTATTTCAGCGCTAGCAGATGCGCTTTATTCACTGCCCCAGTGGTACGCCGATATGGAAGGCGTTTACTGGACAGACGCCACCACGCTGGAAGCGAAAGGCGGAGACTATCAATACCTTGAATATGTTCGCCCCGTTCATAAGCTAAATCGCCGCGTTCGAATTAAAGCGATTCGTCGTATTGCTGACCGCATTCTTAATTCAACACCACCAAGTATCGAGCTCAACCGCACTTACTTCAGTAAAGACATGCGCGATATGTCGAAGACCACTGAGATTGGCGGCATTCCGTTCCCTGGTGAAATCATGCCACCACGCGATGAAGATGTGTCAATTCAGTGGATGAGCAAAACCAAAGTAAACATTGGCTTAATGGTTCGTCCTCACAACTGCCCGAAACACATTGTGGTCAACATTGGGCTTGATCTCTCTAACCCTGCAGATTCGGAGGCGTAACCAATGAGCATGCGTATTTCTGGCAAGAACATGCACTTTTCAATGGGCGACTACAAGCTAAAAGCGCAAAAAGTCACCCTGTCTATTACCGACAATTCAGCCGTGAATAAAACCTCTGGTGTGCCAGATGGCTGGGTAGATGGCGACGTAGAAGCAAGCGGTGAAATGGAGCTCACTACTCAACAGTTTAACCAGTTGAGCAAAGCTGCAAGCCAAGCGGGTTCATGGCGTGGGTTGCCTGACTTCGATGCCCTTTTCTTCGGCAAGATTGATAAAGATGAGCTGAAAGTAGAAGCCTTTGGTTGTCGAATCAAAATCTCTGATTTGCTCGATGTTGATTCTAATGGTGGCAGCGCATTGGTTCACAAACTGCCGTTTGAAGTGACAAGCCCAGACTTTGTGAAGATCAACGGCACATCATATCTGCGCTCGGACGAAACCGAAGACTTGGTGCAGTAATAAGGGGGCGTGATGTCTGATGTTATCGACCATGCCAGTGGCCTTGAAACCCAATTCACAGAAGTGGCGCTTGCCAACCAACTGGCAAGGGCTAAGCGAATTGAACAACGGGAAAGCGCACAGGAATGCGGCGAATGTGGCGACCCAATACACGAAGAACGCCGCCAAAAAGTACCAGGGTGCCAATACTGCACCCAGTGCCAAAGCAACATAGAGAGATTTAAGCGATGAAGCATTTGGTTTTAAAGCGCCGTTACTTTCCCCACGGTACCTATTCAACGTTACACCGTGCCGATGGTAGTCAGGTTTGTTGTGTTGTTGAGCGACCTTGGCAGAACAACGCGCCATCTAAGTCCTGTATTCCAGAAGGTAGCTACACGCTTTTTCCTCATAAATCGCCAAAGTTTGGTGAGTGCTATGCATTGGAAAGCAAAGACCTTGGTGTGACTCGACAAGGGCCAAGCCTACGAACTCATATTTTGATTCACAAAGCGAATTCGCCTAAGCAGCTTCAAGGTTGTTTGGCGCCTGGTGTGGATTTTGGTTTTGTGGGTGGTGAATGGGCAGTAATGAACTCAACCGCTGCATTTAACAACTTGATGGCAGAGCTTGGCGGAGAGCCAGCAAGCCTAACAATTCTAAAGGACTGATTGATATGTGGGAAAAAGTGAAATCACTTATTGGTTCGGCTGCACCATTGGTTGGCACCTTAATTGGTGGCCCAGCAGGGGGCGCGGTAGGTGGATTAGTTGCTAATGCCCTTGATGTTGAAAATACGCCCGAAGCTATTGAACAGGCATTAGTCAATGACACTGAAGCATTGTTCAAACTGCGTCAATTGGAGAAAGAGCACGAGCAAGAGCTTAAACGTGTCTCCATTGAAGAAGGCCGCTTAGCTTTGGAAGCCAAACGAGCCAATTTAGCAGATACGCAGCATGCACGTGAGCAGCATAAAGATCACTGGATGCCAAGCCTTTTAGCTTTGTTGCTTTGTGCCATGGTTGCTGGAATGTTTGCCGCTTTGTTCTTCGGTGAACCATCGAAAGAGTATGCCCAAGTGCTGATCATGATTTCCGGTACCGTGCTAGGTGCGTTTGGTACAGGGGTGGCTTTTTGGTTGGGTAGCAGCAAAGGCAGTGCGGACAAAAGTAAAAAACTGAATTTGCAAGGGGGCTAGATGGAAGATTGGCGCGTGTTGCTGGGATTGGGAGGCTTCCTGTTAACGCTGATCGGTTTTGTGTACACCCGCGCTGAGAAATCCGCAGCAACAACCCGAGATCTCGAACAGCGGACTCACAAAAACGAGCTGGCAATTGCCAACCAACGAGCGGATGTTGCAGAAAAATATGCCACCAAGCATGAGCTACGGGAAGCCGTAGACGATTTGAAAGATTCAATTAATGGACGGTTCGACCGTTTGGAAAACAAGTTAGATAAAGAGCGAGAAGTAGCATGACAAAATCAATTGTTTTAATCGTTGGCACGACAGACCTTGAATTCAACCCAACGCCAGCTGAATACGACGAAGCACAAAACACCATCTTGCAAGGTGATGCGAGCAGCGCAGCACATAACTTCTTGATGAGCAGCGTTAGTGAAGGTTCAAAAGATGCACTGCGTGAAATTACTAAGCAGAACCCAGGTGCAGCAACGCAGATTTACGGTGCCGTTCTTAAAGAGTACGCGCCTAAGCTTTCCATCTCGGTAAAAAAATAGATGGGCTTGTCGCTGCCATTGATAGTAGCGACAGGCAAAAAATGTATGCGTGGCGGCGAAAGTGGCTACCCAATGAGCCGGACACTGATCAGAACCTAGCTTATGCGATTTGGTTAGAGAAGAACCATTGGGAAAACATGCAAGCCGTTACCGCTAGCGGTGTAGCCAAAGCCTTTGGCGGTTAACCACTAAGCTTCAGTTCGCAAAGTAAGTAGAGAATTGTTGATGTTACCAGAAGCACTCAGATTTCAAGTTGGATTAATTGACCAGATTTCAAAACCTCTGGGCAATATTCAACGACAAATGACCGATGTCACCAACACCTATCGTCAAGGTACTCATACCATGATGGCAGGTGCGGCAGGCATGGTGGGTGCAGGCTTCGCATTACAACAAGCCTTGATGCCTGCCATTGAAATGGATAGGGCATTAGGTGAGGTTAAATCTCTGGGTGTTGCTGATGAGCAGCTGAAGCAGCTAAGTGACACGGCACTTGAATTTGCAGTGGACTATGGCAAGTCAGCCTCAGATTTTGTGGCAGCTTCCTATGATATTCAATCCGCTATTTCTGGGTTAGGAGGCAACGAGCTTTCTGAGTTTACCCGTGCGTCTGGGGTGCTTGCTGCAGCGACTAAAGCGGATACCTCAACCATTACCAACTATGTCGGCACCATGTACGGCATTTTCCAAAATTCCGCCAACGAAATGGGTAAGGCGGACTGGGTAAATATGTTGGGTGGTCAAACTGCGAAAGCGGTTCAGATGTTTAAGACCACGGGTGATGGCATGTCATCGGCGTTCACCTCGGTAGGTGCTGCGGCAACCTCTGTTGGTGTCGGTATGACTGAGCAAATGGCGATTCTTGGTACTTTGCAGTCCACCATGAGTGGTAGTGAAGCGGGTACCAAATATCGTGCGTTCTTAGCGGGTACGGCCAAAGCTCAAGAAGCCTTGAATATGCAGTTCACGAATGCTCAAGGTCAAATGCTGCCAATCGTCGATATCTTGAATCAAATCAAGGGCCGTTATGGTGAAACCATTTCGGTAGCGGAAGCGGCAGAGCTCAGTAAAGCGTTTGGTACTCAAGAAGCTACAGCCATGATCCAACTTCTGATGCAAAACACTGATGGGCTCGCCACTTCAATAAATGAGCTCGGCAAAGTCAAAGGGCTTGATGTTGCTGAGCAAATGGCGGGAGCCATGACCGACCAATGGGAGCGGTTAGAGCAAGGCGTTTTTGCCATAAGTGCTGCTTTTGGTTCCGTGCTTCTACCTGCCATCTTGCCTGTTGTTGGCGGCATGGCTGAAGGAGCTACCGCAATTGTTCAATGGACGCAGATGTTCCCGAACCTCACTAAATACATTGGCTTTGCAGCAATAGCGATTTTAGGTGCTGCGGCAGCAGGCGGTGCATTTACCTTGATGATGGGTGTGGGTAAGCAAGCAATGGCAACTTACATGCTCACCATGAAGATGTTCACGGGAGTGAGTTTCTTATTAACCAAGGGCATGGCAGCACTACGTGTGGCCGTGTTAGCAGCCAACATTGCGATAGCGGCTAACCCAATCATTTTGGTCGTTGGTGCAGTGGTAGCGGCAATCGCAGCAGTAGGGGCATTGATTTACTACTGGGATGATCTCAAAGCTTCATTTGGTGACACAACGTGGTTCCAGGTACTTGAAGGAGCAATCACGTTAATCACCCTGCCATTTAAGGCCATGTTCGAGTTTGTTAAAGCTGGTTGGCAGTGGGTGATGAGTGGCTTTACCGATACAAGTGGCTTTGCCTTCATTGGGCAAATGGTGTCGTGGTTGAAAGGCGGGTTTGAGAGCCTAGTGTTGGGTTGGCACATGTTTACAGCGGAAATGGCTGATATATGGTGGTTTACCGCAATTTCTAGTGCGGTAGAACTGGTGACATTGCCATTTCAAACCCTATTCAACTTCCTATCGGCTGGTTGGCAATGGGTAATGAGTGGTTTTACCGATACCAGCGGCTTTGCCTTTATTGGGCAAATGGCTGACTCGATGCGCAACATCTTTGGGAGCGTATTTAGTTGGTTCACTGACAAGTTGGCAGGTATCTGGGAAACCATGAAAGGGCTGATTGACTGGATACCAGGTTTTGGCAGTGATGATGAAACGGCTTCGGTTCAATCTGAGTCGGTAAAACGCGCGACACCTCAAGCACAAATTCAGCCAGGTGGCGCGGCCAAGAGCATTGCTAGCTACCAAACGAGCTCAACCAATTACGGTGGTGTGGCAATTTATCCGACCTACATGAATAGCCCACAAGACATGGCAAGTGAATTAGAAATGGCGGCAGGCTAATGGCAGATTTTAAATACCAAGATTTGCTCATTGAAAACGGTGACGTGGTGCTTGATGCAGGTCGTAACCCTGTATTGATTCAAGACAGAGCAGTGATCGCCCAAGACATCAAACACGCCATTATCGAGAGTAACTTAGCCGTGTATCTGATTGCAGAGCGCAGTCCGTCGAAAAAGGCGGATGCTCGGACACAACTAGAACTCTTGGTTGAAGAGGATGTGCGGTTGGTACCAGGCACAGTGCGTATTGACGAAGTTAATGACGGTTTAATCTACATTTTTGCAGAAACCCTTGAGTTTGGCGAAGTAAGCGCAGAGGTGAACCTTGACTGATATACCTAAACCAGATTTTACCGAACTTGCTAAAAAAGCAGGCTTGCCTCTTGATGAAGACCAATGGAAAACGGTGCTGAAAGAAGAAGCAGAGAAACAAGGTAGCATCATCGCTAATGACTCTAAGTACTCACCGTTTTGGCGTTTGATTGAAACCATGGTGATCAGCCCAACAGTGTGGCTTATCAATACGTTTTTGGTTGGGTATGTTCTGCCGAATATGTTTGTTGCTACGGCAGTGGGCAAATGGCTCGACTTATGGGCTTGGCAGTTCAACGTACAACGCAAACCTGCAACGAAAGCATTAGGGCAAATAGTGTTTCATCGAGCTGCATCAAAGGGACCGGCTATTGTCGTACCTAAAGGGACATTTATTCAAACTGACCCTATTAACGGCACGGTTTATCGAGTGGTGTTAAAAGAAGATACCACGCTGCCTGAAAATGAGCTGTCGGTTATTGGCGAAGTGGAAGCAGAGCATGAAGGTGCGGCCTATAACCTGGGTGAGGGCTACTACCACATTTTTGCTACTGCAGTATCAGGTATCGGACAAGTAGTTAACTCAGCTGATTGGCTTATTGAAGCCGGAGCCGACGAAGAGAGTGATGATCAGCTTCGAGTTCGTATCCGCAACCAGTTCAGCGGTGTGGCAAAGTGGCATATAGACGCAGCTTATCGTTCATTACTCATGCTACGAGCGGGTATCAACAGTGAAAATGTTTACTTTGAGCATAATGCCCCACGCGGTGCGGGTTCAGCCAATGCATTCATTTTACTGGACTCGGGCGAACCTTCTTCTCAAATGCTCAGTGACTTAAACAATCATATAAATCGTGATGGCAACCACGGTCATGGTGATGACCTTCTTGTGTATGCGATGCCAGGTAACTTGATTGATGTGACATGTAAAGCGTGGGTTGGTCGAGTGTTAACAGGAGCTGAAAGGCAAGACCTAGAAACGAATATCGGCCTATTCATTGGTTCAGCATTTAGGCAGAACACGGACTACAAGGCGACGAAAACTAAACCATCATCGCGCTTTAGTTTTTCTAAATTGGCGCAAGAGCTTCACGGCCAGTTCCCTGAACTTGAGTCAATTGAATTCGATAATGTTGATATTGCTAATGGTATGGAAGTACCTCGCATTAGTAGCTTGGGGGTGACCATTGCAACTGCCTGAATTTAAGTTAAAGCACTGGATGGGCAAAGGGGAAATACTCAAATTAGCTAACGCCCTTCTTGGATACTGGGGTGCAATCAAAGCCGTGTTGGAGTGGCCGCTGCAGCAATTAGACCCGATGGTAGCCCCCATTGAGTTTGTGGACTTGATTGCTTGGCAACGAGACATAGAGCGACTACCTGAAGAGCCAGAAGAGATTTATCGCATAAGGGTGAACTTTGCATACTCCTTTGCGGCAGGTGGCGGCTCAGAAGTGGGTTGGGAAGATATGTTTGCCAAACTTGGTTACCCACATATCAAAATTGACGAAAGGCTGAACTATTACCCTTGGGATATCGTGAGCGTCAAAGTGAATGATGGGGACATCAACGATGTACCTGGTTTAATGGATGCAATAGTAAGGCAATATGGGCGAACATGCCGACGATACAGCTTTGATGTGACCACTACCGCTAATTTTCATGTTTCGGTCGCTGAGTTCAGCCACACCCATGAAACCTACTCAGCTTCAATAGGATAAAAATATGGCAGTCATTACTATCGCGGGCGAACAGCTTATTGCACAAAAGCAGCAAGCGGAAGAGCCACTTGAAATTGCAGAGTTTGTTTTGGCTTACGTGCCTGGTGTTGATCCTTCAGTGCCGCCAGAAAGAAATCAGTCGTTGCCTCCAAGCAACCAAATTCGACTAAGAATGGCCCCAACGCGAAGTGCCTATGTGAATTCGAATGAAGTGGTTTACTCACTCATTTTGGATAACACCATTGGGAACTTTGATTTCAATTGGCTTGGGTTGGTCAGTGAAGAAGGTGTGTTGGTGTCGGCCAACCATATGGTGGTGCAATCTAAACGCAAAAATAACGAATTGACTGGTGAAGAAGGGAACAACTTAACGCGTAACTTCTTGCTTAAGTTCTCGGGCGCACAAGCTATCACAAATATCACCGTGCCAGCCGAAACATGGCAATTCAATTATTCAGACAAAATTAATTACTTTGACACGATGGTGGTGTCTTTAGCAGCAAATCACTTTGCTTCTCAAAAACACATTATCGAGCTTTATCACAAGAACATTCAAATCACTGAACGATTGAATGCATTGGAGAAACAAGATGGTTAATCAAACTATTGAGCAGCTATTGCAGGAAGCGATAGACCAGTCGATGGCCCAAACCCAAGAAAGCCGAGAATTGGCTGAAGAAGTTGCGGGGAAGATGGCCGAAATTGACAAAAAAGCTGATGATGTCGTCGACCGAGTGGATGCGGCAATACCTACAGCAATCAGTACGGAGTTGTGCCCTACCATATATCTTCATCCCGATACGGGGGATGATGCGAACTCAGGACTGTCGAAATCCTCAGCCGTTAAAACTCTAGGAGCAGCAGCAGGAAAAATTCCGATGGGCGGACGTGGGATCATAGTGTTAGCCGCCAAAGGTTTATATATACCTCTTGATCATACTGTAACTCTAGATCGAAAAAGTATCAGAATTCATATGGACGGTGCGACTCTTGAGCAGAAAACCTATGGAACGAACTCTATTGGGGTGTTTCGACCTATTAACGGATGGGGCGAAATATTAATTTATGGTGGCACGCTCAAAACTGCAATGTTCGATGAAAAGGTTGGCAGTGCATCATCTGACCGCTCGCTCGTAACAAGAACAGATACCACTACAGTATCGCTGAAAACGATGCAAACCACCGTCCAAATTGGAGACCAGATGTTAATTTCCTATGGGAACTACGCAAACGGTCACAGCGAATTGTCTATAGGTCATGCTTCTTTATCTTTTCAAGATGGTGTGGTGGATAAGAAGCTGGCTTCTCTCGCAAACTCTGGAACGTTATCGTTATCCATGGGGGGAACATCAATGCCAGGTGGTGAGTCTATGTCTGACCTTATCCTTGGAATTATTCGTGCAGCGGATGGTGAGCCTAGGAATATCATCACTAACATTTCAAGTCTTTAAGGGGGAGTGAGCAATGCTTATTAGTTTTTCTTACAAGGGCGCAAGCTATATTAATTTCATCGTGGGCGATGATGAATGGCAGGCATTGGATATACCAGAAGCAGATAAAAAACAGATAGTAATGGATGCCAAATGGGGAGGTATACGCATTCATCGTAATAAGTTGATTTCTGGTACAGACAATTACTATTTACGCCATCATCGTGAGCTTCGTAGCGGTAAAGTTGCAGATGATGCCGACAATCCAACCACACTATCAAATGAGCAACTTTCAGAACTAGATGCTTATGTTCAGCTGCTTGCTGATATCCCCCAAACCTACAGTAGTCCTGATGATGTTGTTTGGCCTGAAAAACCAGTGCTATAGGAAAGTTTAATGCTAACTCTCGACGGTTCACAACTTCCACTAAAGAACTTACGCATTAGCGTTCGCCAACAGTTAGCCGGACAAGATATGTCCGGCCAAACTTCGGCTACCGACCAAGCAGAAACAGGTACTAAGGGTAAAATTCTAACCATAAAAGGTGTGATCCCGTTCAGTAAGAACCAACTTCTCACCAATCTGTTTAGCATGGCCGAAGCGTTAGAAAATGGCTCTCGCCATATCTACCGTATCAGTAACAAAACAGCAGAAGCTTTGAAAATTCGCCAGGTGAAATTCCAAGGTGCAGTCCGTGCCGATGAGCAAGACTCTCATAGGCAATGGAGTGTTTCGTTTGAGCTGGTTGAGTACTTATCGGTACCAGAGAGAGTCGAGCAACGCCAACCAGATGAGCCAGCAACACAACAAAAAGTGCAAGGTGTGAGTACGCCAGTTGAAACAGGGCAGAACGAGGATGTGCCGCCAGATACAGAAGTCGAATTAACTGGTGTGATGAAGGTGCTAAAAGCTGTCGATAATGCTTTGGGCTAATGGTGATTTATGACGACAACCAACAAATTTCTTTGCCGTGCTTATCTGGGTAAGGGTAAAGCTAAAGTGAAAAGCCATCGCATTGTCTTTAGTGAAAACACACCAGGTCGTTGTGAACTTGCCATTGAAGGTAACTCCGAACCTAATACCATCATTGCGGTAGATTTAGGTTGGGGCAGCGATATAAGTCGCGTTTTTCTTGGTTACATTGAGCGAGTACAACCCGCCGAAAAAGGTTGGTCAAAAGTCTTTTGCCGCGAATTATCGGCAATTCTTTACAAGCCACTAAACATTATCATGCGTCACCCGACACTTATGCAGCTGCTTAGTGAAGTAACCAATAAAACGGGTCTTCAATTTGTGGTGCCAGAGAAAGCCTACAGCAAAACGGCCATTCCTTGTTTTTATAGCGATGGCAACGGCTATCGAGTCATAGACGAATTAGCCCAAGCCTTCAGTATTGAGGATTTATTTTGGCAACAACAAGGCAACGGGCAAATTTATGTGGGCGGTTGGAAGGATTCATTCTGGGCAGATAAGCCCGTCACCATACCTAATGAGCTAATGACAAACCACACAGCCAACAAGTCAGTAAAGATACCGGCTATTCCAAAACTAAAGCCAGGTGTTGTCGTGAATGGACTTCGATTAATTGGTGTAGAGTTTGAAGGTACGGAGGCAAAGCTAACATGGATGTGAATGTTATTAAACGCATTATCTTCCGGTTGTTCCCAGAGTTTACAGGCCAGTGGCACTTGCCAAGGTGGGGAAAGGTTGTGGCATTGCCAGAACTACCAGAAGAGGGGGACTTGTCAGATCGCTTTTATCCTCATTATGCCGTAGATGTTCAGCTACTCGATGAAAAGGGCATGGAATACGAAGATAAACCACCACTGCAGGCGGTACCGCTTCCGGTTCCTGGTCTTGGTGATCATGCAGGCCGTTTAGAACCGCCTGCTATTGGTAGCATCGTAGAGTTAGGTTTTATGTTCGGTCAACCGGACAAGCCGTTTATTCGCTGCGTTCTTCCGCTTGGTTTTAAGTTACCAGGTATCAAAGAAGGTGAAAGCCGATACCAACAACGCCAAGGCGTTTATCACTTGGTAGACCAAGACGGTAACTTTGAACGAAAGACAGATAAAGACGATAAATTGGAATGCCTTAACCAACGAATTAAAGTACTGGAAAATCGTTTAGCCGAAATTGAAGGTGACCACATGGAAACCGTCAAAGGTAATAAGACAACCACAGCTAAAAATATCACCGAGAATGCAGACTCGATAAAGATGAATGGTGGTAAAGGAGTATGCACAGGTGCGAGTATTTGTCCGTTTATGGGTAAGCCGCATGTTGACGTATCAACCACCGTATTTGCAGGTAAGTAAGATGGCATTAAGCAAAGCATCACTGAAAGAGAAGTTAGAAAACGAATTGAAAGCACAGGGCTTTGTTCTTGATGGTGAATTCGCTATGGCAGGTAAGATGGCAGAAGCCATTGCTAACGCAGTAGTGGACGAAATTACTCAGAATGCCCAAGTGCCAGTTACAGGCGGCAGCTCAGCCGGGAGCTACAAAGTAACCTAAGCTAAACACATACCATATTATCACCAAGCGCCCACCACGGGCGCTTTTCTTATATCTAAAACCTCAATGGCATAGCTACAGCCTAACGCCACGGAAAGGAGCAATCAGGTGACGGAATCCGCACTCCTCCTCCCCACCTGCGAGGTTTACGACCTGGTTTTTTCGCAATTTTGATTTGGTGAAAGTCTACGGGGCTAAGCGAAGCGCAGAACGCGCGCAAAGCCTTTTTTCTGTAAGGGCTTCGAGTGAAACCAAAAGCCACTAGAAGTGGCTTAAAGCGAGTCTAAGATAATTTCAATATTTGCGAGTTTTTGCGATAAATTGCAAAAACGACGATCAGTAATGATCTGTCAAAAACAATTAACTTATTGTATTTTAACGATTATGTTTGTTTTTCGTCAGTTTTTAAGGATCTGATGGCTTAACTTGAAGATCTTGTGTGTTGGCGTAGAAGTGAAAGGAGACAAGGTGTGTAGCCATTGTAGAGTCTGTAATGGAAATTCAAAATATTTCACGAACACTTGAGTGCACTTATTGGTTTTATCAAAGTGGGTAGGTGCATAAAATATTACATTCTCAAGTAGGCGTAAATTTGGATAAGCTATTCAAAAAAGCCACTCTTTTGAGTGGCTAATTACTACTAGTTGCCTTGAAGAGATGGTTTGGGTTTAGATCTAATTACCCTTTGTCCCATATTCACTATTGCTTTTTCTACTATGAGGTGAAAAATAACTCCAGCAATGGTCGTTAGTACAATCCCAGCAACTAGTCCAAGAGCCCATCCAGTGTCCATTTTTCCAAGTACTCGCTGTGTAATAGATAGGGCAGGATTGTGAATGAGATAAATGGAATAACTTGCATTACCTAGTAAAATGAGTAGGTATGGCCAAGAAAATTGGTGAAAGCGCTCTAGAGTAGCGGCGCCAATAATTAACATCGCCATGCCCAAAGCGAAGATAAGTCTTAGCGCCCCTGGTAAACCAATGTTGATAGCGTAGATACTTGCAGTACCTAGGATTACCCCAGATATAACGAGACCACCTGCAATTTTGCTATTAGGTATGAATTTCAGAGCTTTTGCTGCGAGCATCCCTAGTATAAACTCGATATTTAGCAAAGAGAAAACGTACCTACTTGCTCCGGTAGGCGCATCTCCAAAAATATTGACCATCAGAATCGTACCCAGCCAGGCTATTATGAATACGGTAAATACTCTAGTGCTGTAGAAAAACACTAGGAAAAAAGCGTAGAACATTACCTCATGAATTAACGTCCAAGCCACACTTAAAGTGGGTACTCCACTACTTGGCAAAAGAAACGCTGAACTAAGAAAACTAATCTCCCTGCCTCCCGAAGCAGATAGTCCAGACATCACGTAATACGCGATAGCTAGCGGTATTGCAACACACCAATATACTGGAAATACTCGCATGAAGCGCTTTGCGGCATAATGTTTGGCGTTGCTAAGTGTTTTATTATCATGTTGATGAATAAACATGATAATAAAACCTGACAAAACGAAGAAAAAGTCAACACCGTATAGGCCTCGCCCTATAGTGTTGTGAATCCAACTGGGCATTTCCCCTATGAATGCTCCTGTTGATTGAACTGCATGGTGACCAACAACGGCCAAAGCTGCGATCCCCCTGAATACTTGAATGCTATCTATTTTCTGTCGCATCTCTAATCCATGTTTAATACAAAATGGGCTTATTATAACAGCTTCATATGTACTGTAAGAAGGTTTTGTGCCTTTCATTTTTTTAAGGATTCGTCGATAGTGGGTAAAATCAAGAGAAGATGCATAACTGCAAAGCAATACTGAAATAGGGTTTTGCTTGGACGACAATACGATGTGTGGACATTAATGGGACTTAGTGTGTGTTTTTATCTATAAGTTTTTGATATTTATAGGTAATAAGTTAAGTGAATGATAAGATCACATCATCAACCAT
>NZ_JAHGAJ010000052.1 GCF_030248535.1 Vibrio sp. D404a
GAGATACGAGATACGAGACGAAAAAGTAACTCTATGCTCTATTCTTTACCATCTGCGACAGCATAAACATTGCTGTTGCTGTGATGACCACAGAAGGACCCGCCGGGGTGTCGTAGAACCAAGAAAGGCTTAGACCGCCGAGTACTGCCAGAGAACCAATCCCCGAGGCAATAAAGGCCATCTGTTCAGGGGTTTGAGCAAACTTACGTGCTGTTGCTGCAGGGATAATCAGTAGCGATGTCATGATCAAAGCACCCACAAACTTCATACCAACCGCAATAACAATACCGACCATTAGCATCAATACCAAACGCATTAAGTCGATGTTGATGCCGTCTACAGCGGCAAGATCTTCGTTAACTGTGGTTGATAACAATGGACGCCAGAAGATAGCTAGAACTAGTGCTACAGCTGCCGCGCCACCATAGATAAACACAAGGTCAGTAGGCGATACTGCAAGCAGATCACCAAATAGATAGCTCATCAGATCGACACGGACATTATCGAGAAAGCTCACCGCGACCAAGCCAAGTGATAATGCACTGTGCGCGAGAATACCCAGCAGTGTATCGGTAGCAACCAACTTCTGTTTTTGTAAGGTCACCAACAGTACAGCCAGCATTAAACAGCAGATAAGTAGAGCTAGGTAGAGGTTAATCTCCAGCAGGAAACCTAACGCCAAACCCATTAGTGATGCGTGTGCAAGAGTATCACCGAAGTAAGCCATTTTACGCCATACAACGAATGAGCCCAGTGGGCCAGCGATGAGTGCAATGCCTAAGCCAGCAAGGATAGAAGGAAGTAGGAACTCAAGCATTAGTGGTGTCCGTGATTATGATTTTTGCAGTCGTGCACGTCGCCTGAAACAGGTTGGCCTGCCAGATCGTGGTGGTGATGGTCATGTTGGTGATGATAGAAAGCCAAACTCTCTTGAACCGCAGTACCGAATAGAGCGATATAAGAAGGATGGTGCTTGATATCAGCGGGCGCACCAGAACAGCAAACGTGATGATTCAGACAAATCACGTCGTCAGTTTTTGCCATCACTAAGTGCAAGTCGTGTGAAACCATGAACACCGCACAGCCAAAGCGGTGGCGGATGGAGTCGATAAGTTCGTAAAGATCAATTTGACCTTGTACATCAACACCTTGTGCTGGCTCATCGAGTACCAGTAAATCTGGGCGACGGAGTAGTGAACGAGCGATCAACACACGTTGGTTCTCACCACCAGATAATTGGTGCATGTTGTTTTTAATCAGGTGCTCGGCGCCGACAAGTTTCAATGATTCAAGAATTTCTTGCTCACTGAATTTACCGGTAAGCTTTAAGAAGCGCTCTACATTTAAAGGGAGAGAGTCATTGAGCTTAAGTTTTTGTGGAACATAGCCAATTTTTAGTTTTTTGTTTTTGGTAATGGTGCCAGAGTATCGGTTTTGCAGTCCTAGTAGCACTTTGACTAGGGTCGATTTACCTGCACCATTTGGGCCTATTAGAGTTGTGATTTGGCCGCGCTCTATATTTAGAGAGATATTGTCTAAAACTTTTCTACCGTCGAACTCAACACTGACGGAATCCAATTGGATTAAGTTATCCATGAATAGAACTCATTTGCAATTAGCTAATGTTATAATGTAACATTTACAGCAGGCCTAAGCTACTTTTCTATTATCGAGGTAATATGTTACGTTCATCTTTTATACTGACAAGCTTATTATTAATTCCAAGCCTTGCCAGTGCGAGCACCATTCTAACAAGTTTTAAACCTATTCAAATGATTGTTACTGAATTAACGCAAGGTGTCAGTGAACCAGACGCGGTAATGGACAGTAATGCCTCACCTCACGACTACGCTTTAAAACCATCTGATGTGAAGAAAGTTCAGCAGGCAGATATGGTTATTTGGTTCGGCCCAGACTTGGAAGCCTTCCTGACCAAAGTCATTAAGTCGAATGACAACGTGGTGACTATTAGTGAAATCCCAAACATCAATCTAAAAGAGTTTGGTGAAGATTCACATGATCACCATCATGACGGCCATGATCACGGCAGCCATGACCCACACTTCTGGTTGGGTACCGACCAAGTGGAAGTCGCTTCATCTTACATCACGGGCAAGCTTGTTGAACTTGATCCTAAGAATGCCGACACTTACAACAAGAACCTTGAGAACTTCTTAGCACAACTGGCTGAGAAAAAGAGCGCAATTGAAGTTCAGCTCGCACCTGTAAAGGATAAGGGTTACTACGTATTCCACGACGCTTACAGCTATTATGAAGATGAGTTTGGTCTAAACAAACTTGGTCATTTCACCGTAAGCCCAGAGCGCAAACCGGGTGCTAAGACCCTGATTACAATTAAGAAGACATTGGCAAAGCAAGATGTTCAGTGTGTATTCTCTGAACCTCAATTTACGCCAGCTGTGATTGAATCTGTTGTACGTGGCAGCTCAACACAAAAAGGTCAGCTTGACCCAATCGGTTCAACAATCGAAGTGGGTAAAGGGAGCTACTTTGCATTCCTACAACAGCTGACGGATAGCTACTCAAGCTGTCTATCAACTCAATAGTGCTGATACACTCTAGTCGTTTATAGACTTTACAATCAGACATTTATGAATAGTGCCGCTTTTTGCGGCATTTTCGTGATCTACAAGATAAATCCTTCCTCAAATTTGTAAACAGCCTTTCTCAATAGATGAATTCCGCTAAAATAGTGAGATAATTATAAGCACAAAATAACTCGTTCAATCACGGCATCAATTAATGTTCAGTAATGGTTGCGCGATATTGTTGTCTCTGGGAATAAATCTTGTATCAAGTGATCATACGAGCGCTCATTATCATGAGTATCTCAATGAGTGTATCTACACTTCATGCCTCACCTTCGGTCTTCTACCCTTTACCTGTACAAGGGCAGGGGAACTTTCTGGCGGCTAAAAATCTTTATCTCGGTGAAGGCGGAGGCTTATGGATCCATGATGTTCATGGCAAGGTTATGTTTTACGATGGCGGTACACTGTTGCCACGCAAAGGCAGTTTACTTGAGTTCACTTCTGATGAAGTCGCGTTTCTGAAAGATGAATTTTGGACCTACTTTGATAATGAGGTCTATCGTCATGTCCCGGGAATAGACAGCTTTCTTGCGTTTAGCTTAAGTCCCGGTGCTGAGATCTTAAATATCGGCGCATCGGGCGAGTTTATCTGGGTCACCGACCGTAATAATTTCTACACCTATAACACCCTTACCAGTGAGTTTGAAACATACTCGCTGTTGAAACTATACCGGCATAATAAGCGCAGCGACATTCGAATTAATGATGCCGAGCGAGTGCTTTCTAAATGGGTACTGGCCACATCAGCAGGGGTTTATCGCTCTCAAGATCGAGAGTTTGAACACATCACAGCTTCGGGTAAGCACTATATCGAAGAGGTGTACTTTTCTGATGCTAGACGTGAGTTACTTGTCGGGACACGTAATGGGTTAGTGATCATAAACCTCTCTTCCCCAGAAGCGGTAAAACGAATTCCGGGTTCACATGTGTTGTCGCTCGCTGAGACCTCTGGTCAATATTGGGTTGGTACTGAACACGGACTCATGAGTTACAACTTTATCACGGGAAAAGTGACACAGTTTCAGCGTTCTGATAACCAAGACTTTGCATTACCTGGCGAGAAGATTTATTCGCTGGTTAATGACTCTTCAGGGGGGATGTGGATCGCGACTAATAATGGCATTCGTTATTTCTCTTTATACAGTAGCACCTTTCAACGAACGTCCATTTCGGGCCTGGGAATGCACTCGGTACGATTCTCGGTCAACAAAATATTAGCGACCAGTGAATCTAAGTTTTGGATTGCGACCTCGGAAGGCGTCTATGTTACGGATACCGACAAAGATAGTCAGCCGAAACGTATCTATTCCGAACCAGCTGACGATATTGTGGCTTATCAAGGTCTTATCTATTTAGCGACGCCAACGGGCTTAATAGCGATTGACCAACACAGTCAGCAACTCGTTTCTCTAAACCTGCCACGGAGCTTACGCCAACGACAGGTCGATACGCTCGCTCTCGACAAACAAGGTGTGCTTTGGCTGACGGCTGAACAGAATCTTTATGCGCTGGACTTAACGACCAATAAAGCGACTGCCTATGGTATGGAGTGGTTGGTTAGCAAGTACTTACCTGCAAAGATCACCGATTTATCGGTAGACAATCAGGGCGAGGTTTTTATTGGGACAGACCATGGTTTTTACTCACTCGTTGATGGAAAAATTAGCTTTAAGAGAAGCAGTTTAAGGTTTGGCAAAGTTGTCGATATTGCCCACTCTAGCGATGGTTCACATTGGTTCGCCGGCAGTTACGGCGTCTATCGAATAGCCAATGGCAGCAACTACATTGAAGATGTCGATCTAGTAGAGGATAACATCAGCCCGGTTTGCTTAGTCAGTGATAAGCATGGGGTTTGGCTTGGATCTTCAAAGGGCATCAGCTTTTATGGTCTTAATGGTGTGTTAAACAAACACATCGGTTCACCGTTCGGCTTGATTCTTAATGAGCTGGCCCCTGGGGCTTGTAGCTTGTCCGTGTCGGATCCACTTCAATCGGGGTTACTTGTCATGGGCTCTAAGTACGGTTTAGTGGGGGCAGTGTCTAACGAATTGCTGGTTTCAGACACGCCTCAGCGAAGAGCCTTAGTCAGTAAAGTCACGGTCGATCAACATACAGTAGCCCTCGGCGGGAAAGACATTCAATTGCTAGAAGTGCCTTACGGTTCCTCATTGAGCTTCAAGTTGGGGATCTTACCTGCTGGTTTTGTTCAAGCTATGGAATATAGGCTAAATGAAGACGAGCCTTGGATTGAATTTGAAGGCGGGTTGTTGACCTTAGAACATATTTTGCCCGGTGACTATGTATTAGAAGTGAAACCGGTAAAGGACTCTCATTACAGATTTGTCTCCACTCAGCAGCCATTTACCATCCTAGAGCCCTGGTACTTGAGCAATTGGGCTGCGGCAAGCTTCATGGTTCTACTGATTGGTTTTGTCACTGTATTGGTATTCTGGCGTTCTCGTTTTGTTACCTTCGCTAACCGAAAGCTTAAGGCTCAGGTTGCGTTGAAGACCGATCAACTGCGTCATCAGAGTCGCATTCTTCTGGCCACTAACCAACAACTTAAAAAACAGCTTGCTGTCAAAAATGTTCTGGTAACGCATACTGCTGCTGGTTTAGTCGAAGAGGTGAATCGAGCTGCAGCGCTCATTCCAAATTGGCATGAAGGCGACGAAGCTTCACCTATCGTAGAGCTTCGACAAGGGCTAGAACAATTAGCGCAAGGGCAAGAAGGCGGTACAACAACTTACTATGATTTGGTATTGGTGCTTGAATCGGTTCTAACCGCGTGGAAAGACGATCTGGCGAAAGCGGGTATCGAGCTTGAGATCAATCTTGATACAAAGCAGCGTTTCATCACACTAAACTATTTCAATCTCGACATTGTGTTTAACAGCTTAGTCGCAAGTGCAATCAAGCGTAATTTTAAGTCACAGCGTATGCTTGTCTCTGTCGAAGAGGCTAAGCAGAAGTTGGTGGTAACGCTGCGCGACTTTGGCATGCCATTTCCTAAGTGGGCAGCGGCAGACCCTGAATCCGGACCTTCGCCATCAACGGACCTCAATATTGAGAAATTACCGTTACTCATCCACCAAAGTGGTGGTGAGCTGAAGACATTTATATCGGATTCGCAAAACGTCGTTCAGCTGTCATGGCCGATTGAATACCAAGTTACCCAAAAAGTCACTGAGAGTACCTTAGAGCAGATTGAAACTATTAAACATCCGATTCTTACCCAAGAGCAGCAAAAACTGAGCGCAGAGCAAGAGTGGAAGAATCGTGTCGCTTTATTGGTTGGTGAGCATTATTCAGATGCAGAGTTCGGTACGGCTTCTGCAGCTCGCTTGTTATATATGTCTGAACGTAGTTTGCAGCGTCGTTTTAAATCCGCTTTCGCGAAGACGTTTAAAGAGTACTTAAATCAGGTTCGCTTAGAACATGCCTGTGAACGACTGCTTGCGGGAGAAAAAGTCTCTGATGTTGCGTTTAACTCTGGCTTTAATGACCCATCGTACTTTAGTCAAAGGTTTAAACACCATTTTGGTATGTCGCCTTCTAAGTTTGCTGAGAACGCAGATGAATAACTAGCGATAGAAAAACTCACTAGCCTCGACTTTGTTCGGGGCTTTTTTGTGCTTCTGAGATACGAGATACGAAAGAGTAGACGATTGATTAACGAAGGATGGAGTTGAGAAGATAAGAAAAAAAATATCGTGGTATAGCCGGGGGGACTATACCACGGGTGTCAAAGACACCTTCGCTTGCTGCCGGAGTGATATAGCGAAAGCCATATCACCTCTGGAATAAAGTTAAAGAGAAGGAGTTTCTCTTCGTTGGAATTAACTATACGGTGTGGTACTTATTTTACTTATAAAATTAACGACATCATTATGTAATAAATGCGACATAATCTTAAATTATTGTTTTATATGTATTTATTGTGTTTGCTTGAGTTTTGTACTCGTCGGGTAGTTTGCAAGTCGTGTTGAAAGTAACGGAATTGACGTAGCGTGTTTTGACGAAACTTACGAGTATGTATTTTCGAAAACTTTGATTTCACACAGTAACAGTGGGGTTATATATATGTATCATTCATCTTAATAACAATATTTCTCATTATCACTACTTACTGGATGCTTATGAAACTGTCACAGCTTGAACAAGGCAAAGCGGCCACCATTGTTGCGCTTACAGGACTCTCTCCTGACGTTAGAAAAAAACTTATGGTAATGGGGGTGTTACCCAAAACCGAAGTTACTCTTATCCGCCGTGCACCGATGGGTGACCCGTTGCAAGTTGAGGTGAGAGGCGTTTCGATTGCCATTCGTGAAAATATTGCCCAGCAGATCGAGGTGAGCTAATGAACTATCAAGTGTTAACGGTAGGTAACCCGAACAGTGGTAAAACAACACTATTCAATGCCCTAACTGGTGCTAAGCAACACGTAGGTAACTGGGCAGGTGTCACCGTAGAGAAAAAGACAGGTACATATAGCCATGCAGGTGATCAGTTCAAGTTGACTGACCTTCCGGGTATCTACGCGCTGGATAGTGGTAACGATGCAAACAGTATTGATGAGTCTATTGCCTCACGTGCAGTACTGACTCACCCTGCAGACGTTATCATCAATGTCGTTGATGCAAGCAGCCTAGAGCGTAGCTTGTACATGACACTTCAGTTGCGTGAAATGGGTCGCCCAATGATCGTTGTACTGAACAAGATGGATGTGCTGAAACGCGAACGTCAGGTGATTGATCAAAAAGCGCTTGAAAAAGCACTTGGTTGCCCTGTACTGAGCCTATCTGCCAACGACAAGTCACAAGTTGTTCGCTTTAAAGAGAAGCTGCATAAATTGTTGGTTCAAGGTGTCAGCCTAGAGCCGATTGCTATTGATTATGAAGAAGCATTCGAAGCGCTATTGCCACAAGTCGAGTCAAAATTCGACGACGCTGACGTATCTCACCGTGCACTTGCTATTCGCGCCCTTGAAAATGATTACCTAGTTTTGAATAGCCTAGTTCCGCAAGATCGTCAGGAAATTGATGCACTAAGAAGCGACGCTCAATTTGATATCGATTTGGCTGTTGCTGATGCTAAATACACGATGCTGCATGAGCTGTGTAAACGTGTGCGCCGTAGCGAAGGCAAACTGAGCCGCAGCTTTACCGAGAAAGCGGATCAGCTGATCTTGAATAAGTGGGTGGGTATCCCATTCTTCTTCGTTGTGATGTACCTGATGTTCATGTTCTCTATTAACATCGGTAGTGCATTCATTGACTTCTTCGATATCGGTGTCGGTGCACTATTAGTAGATGGCGGACACTACTTATTAGATGACCATCTGCCAGTTTGGTTAGTGACTATTTTAGCCGATGGTATCGGCGGTGGTATCCAAACGGTCGCAACTTTCATTCCTGTTATCGCGGCGCTTTACTTGTTCCTTGCAGTACTAGAAAGCTCTGGTTACATGGCTCGTGCAGCATTTGTGCTTGATAAGGTCATGCAAAAAATTGGTCTTCCAGGCAAGGCATTCGTACCACTAGTGCTTGGCTTTGGTTGTAACGTGCCATCTATTATGGCGACACGTACTCTTGATCAAGAACGTGAGCGTAAACTCGCTGCTGCCATGGCACCGTTTATGTCATGTGGTGCACGTCTACCGGTATACGCTCTATTTGCTGCAGCGTTCTTCCCGGGTGCAGGTCAAAACATCGTATTTGCTCTATACCTACTGGGTATTGTGGCTTCTATCTTTACCGGTCTGTTCCTAAAGAACACACTTTACCCAGGTAGCAGCGACAGCCTAGTGATGGAGATGCCAGATTACGAATTGCCGACAGTGCAAAACGTTATGCTTAAAACATGGCAAAAACTGAAGCGATTCGTACTGGGTGCAGGTAAAACCATCGTGATGGTAGTAGCAGTGTTAAGCTTCCTGAACTCTCTGGGTACTGATGGCTCATTTGGTAATGAAGACAGTGAAAACTCTGTTCTTTCAAAAGCAGCGCAAGTAGTAACGCCTGTATTTGCTCCTATCGGCATTCAAGAAGAAAACTGGCCAGCAACGGTTGGTATTATCACAGGTATTTTTGCGAAAGAAGCCGTTGTTGGTACGTTAAACAGCCTATACACAACACCTTCAGATGAAGAAGCGGCTGAATTTGATTTGGCAGGCAGCCTACATGAAGCGGTAATGACGATCCCAGATAACCTTGCAGGTCTAAGTTACTCTGACCCTCTAGGTATTGAAGTAGGCGACTTATCTGACTCTGGTGCTGTTGCTGAAGAGCAAGAAGTTGATACCTCTATCTTTGGTAACCTGAAAGAGAAATTTGCCTCTGGTCACGCAGCATTTGCTTATCTTGTTCTTATCTTGCTTTACACGCCATGTGTAGCAGCAATGGGTGCTTATGTAAGGGAATTCGGTCAGGTGTTTGCGCGCTTTATTGCGGTTTGGACCATGGCTCTAGGATACTTTGGCGCGACGTTCTACTACCAAGCGGCGAACTTTGCAGCTCACCCAGTCTCAAGTGCAGTTTGGATGGTTGCGATAGTGGCTGGTTTTGTGGTGACTTACATCGGCTTTAAGAAGTTGGGCAAGAAACAGCGCACACTAGAGGCAGAATTTGCATGATTTTAAGAGAACTTCATCAATACATTACCGAGCAAGGTAGTGCAGCCCGCAAGGAGCTAGCGGCTAAGTTTGGCATGAGTGAAGATGGCGTTGATGCGATGCTCAATGTCTGGATTAAGAAAGGGAAAGTGAGTCGACTGGTGGATACCAATCAACATGGTCACACCACTCGCATTCGTTACACCATTAATCAACAAGACAGTTTGTCACTCAACGTGATGATGTAGTTCTTTAGATAGAAAACAAAACCGCAGCTGTTTGGCTGCGGTTTTTTATGTCTTAAGCTTTTTGGAAGATAGAGCTCAGTGACAGAACGTTTTGAATGCGAGTTAGCAGAGCGGCTTGTTCTTCTTCATTGCGCTGTTCGCCCTTGGTATTGCCCCATACTGGACCTGGCCAAGCAATGTCATCTTTAAAGCGAGCAATATGATGAATGTGCAGCTGTGGCACCATGTTACCCAACGCGCCTAGATTAAGCTTATCTGGTTGGAAGGTCGCCTCTAGTGCTTGGCTGACCGCTTGCGATTCATGCAAGAACTGCTGTTGCTCTTTCATTGGTAAGTGGTGCAACTCTTTTAGGTTTGAACGCTTTGGTACAAGGATAACCCAAGGCACGGCGTTGTCTTTGTGCAGCAGCGCAAGGCTAAGTGGGAATTCGCCGATAACGGTGGTGTCTTTTGCCAATTGAGGATGAAGTTCGAAGCTCATGATCTTTCCAATTATTTGTTTTAGTTGAGTATAAGGTTGGAGCCGCGATGTGGCTAGCGCTTAGGCTCTCAATAAGCAGATTCCCAATCATGTTCGTCTAGATAAAACAAAAGGTTGACGCTTTCACGTCAACCTTTCTAATTATCTCGAATCTCGAATC
>NZ_JAHGAJ010000053.1 GCF_030248535.1 Vibrio sp. D404a
CTAGATGTCTTTCAATCCTTCTCGAATCTCGAATCTCGAATCTCGGGTCTCCAATCTCGAATCTCGAATCTCGAGAAGGATTGAAAGACATCTAGATTGTCGATACAAACAAAAAAGGCTCCCATCGTAGGAGCCTTTTGTTTTATGCCTTAGCAATACAAAGATTCAATTTAGCTTGTTGGCTTATTGAGGTTGTACACCTTTTGCGTTGTTCATGTATTGGAAGAAGTCTGTCTTCGGATCCAGTACTAGAATGTCGCTCTTATCGCTAAATGATGATTCATAAGCTTGCAGTGAACGCATGAAGCCAAAGAACTCAGGATCTTTGTTGTAAGCGTCAGAGTAAATCTTCGCTGCTTCTGCGTCTGCGTCACCTCGAGTAACACGAGCAGTACGGTCAGCTTCTGCCAGCACTGTTGCTACTTCTAGTTCAGCTTGTGCACGAATTACTTCTGCACGCTCACGACCTTGAGAACGGTGCTTACGAGCAACCGATTCACGCTCTGCACGCATACGCTTGTAGATTGAGTCACTGATGTTGTCTGGAAGGTTAATCTTCTTCATACGGAAGTCGACAATTTCCACACCTAGATCTTTCAGTGCACTTTCACGTGTATCCGCAAGAACATTTTCCATGATCTTGTCACGCTCACCATCTACCTCTAGCGCTTCAGCAGCAGCAACAGTTGTTACCTCTTCGCTATCAGCTGAATCTGGCAGAACATCGTTGTTACGAGGGCCTGATACGATTTGCTTGATTTCACGAGAACCGATTTCAGAACGAAGAACGTCTGTCACTTTACGCTCTAGAAGTGCTTGCGCTGTTAGTGCGTTACCGCCACCCGTTGCTAGGTAGTATTGACCGAAGTCTTGAATACGCCATTTCACGTACGAATCGATGATTACGTCTTTTTTCTCAGACGTTACGAAACGGTCAGAACGGCCATCCATTGTTTGAATACGTGCGTCTAGTGTTTTCACACGGTCAAACAGAGGCAGTTTGAAGTGCAGACCAGGTTCGTGGATTCGAGAGATGTCGTTGTTATCTTTCAATACACGACCGAAACGAATCACGATACCGCGCTCGCCTTCTGGAATCACGAACACAGACATCAACATCAGTGCTAGCGCAACAACCAATACAGGGATCATTAACTTACGCATTATTAGTATCTCCCTTGACGTGAGCTATCTGAACGAGACTGAGAGCTCGATGGCGTTTCAGTTTGAGTTTCTAGTTCAATCTGATCGTAAGTTGATGGTGCTTTAGTAGAGCGAGTGCCCGACTTAGAACCACCTTGAGCGCCTAACTTATCAATCGGTAGGTAAAGTAGATTACCGCTCGATTCAGAGTCAATCAGCACTTTAGATGTGCTTGAGTACACTTTTTCCATTGTATCTAGGTACAGACGGTTACGTGTTACTTCTGGAGCTGCTTGGTATTCAGGAAGTAGCTTTTCAAATTGAGCTACTTGACCAAGTGCACCATTGATAGTGCGCTCTGAGTAACCCACAGCTTCTTTCTTCAAACGCTCTGCACGACCTGTTGCTTTAGGAAGAATGTCATTTCGGTAAGCTTCTGCTTCACGCTCGAAACGCTCTTCATCCTCACGAGCCGCGATTGCATCATCAAATGCATCTTTAACTTGCTCAGGTGGACGAGCCGACTGGAAGTTCACGTCTACGATTAGGATACCCATGTCGTAGCTGTCGATAATGCGGTTCAATGTTTCTTGAGTGCTTTGACGAATCTGTTGACGACCGCTGGTTAGGATACTATCCATTAGCGAGTCACCAATTACTGCACGAAGCGCAGAGTCTGTGGCTTGGCGTAAGCTGTCATCAGCATTCGTAACACGATACAAGTACTTGTATGGGTCTGAAACACGGTATTGAACACCCATTTCAACCGTTACTACATTCTCGTCTTTAGTCAGCATGGTGCCAGAGGCACGCAGTGAACGGATCGCTTGAACGTTAACCAGCTGTTCATCGCTGATTTGGTCGATGAAACGTGGGTGCCAGTTTAGGCCCGGCTCTTCAATACGGTCGAACTGACCCAGTCGAAGTACCACAGCTCTCTCTGCTTCACCTACGGTGTAGAAACCCGCAAAGAACCAGATAGCGATAGCAATAACTGCGATGACACCAAAGCCAATCGCACCACCGCCACCAACAGATGAACCGTTGCCACCTTTTTTACCAAACTTGCCACCCAACTTTTGACTCAGTTTGTTAAACACTTCGTCTAAGTCTGGCGGTCCTTGATCTCGGCCACCGCGATTATTCTTATTACCCCAAGGGTCATTATCGCGGCCGTTATCGCCGTTGTTATTTCCAGGCTCATTCCACGCCATTAGAAAGCTCCATCATTTGATATGACGTTATACTGTAGCAGTCTCTGTGGTAACGATAAAGTCACCTAAGAGTGCCCCTTCTCTTTTTTCTAGTTTAGACCAATCCACTTGTTGCATTCGGATATCTATCAACAGGTTACCATTTTCATCATATTCTTCCTGTTGAATAGATTTCAACTGAAAAAACAGACTACGAATACGACCCTGATGTTGAGGTGGAATGCACAGTCGATATTGAACCATTTGGCTTGCTAGACGTTCTGTCAGCGCCTCAAACAGTAATTCAATGCCTTCCCCTTCCATTGCCGAGACCCAAACAGCGCGTGGTGCGCCCTCTTCGTCTCGTTCAATGCGAGGTTTTTGGTCTTCCATGCAGTCAATCTTGTTCATGACTACAAGGGTTGGCACCTCATGAGCATCGATTTCTTCTAATACATCATGAACTGCCTGAATATTCTCACGAAAGCGGTCATCACTGGCATCAACAACATGTAACAAAATGTCAGCTTCCTGCGTCTCTTGTAACGTTGCTTTAAATGCCGCGACTAAATCGTGCGGTAGGTGACGAATAAATCCTACAGTATCTGCAAGGATTGCCGGACCTACATCAGTCAGATCGATTTTGCGTAGTGTTGGGTCTAGCGTTGCAAACAGTTGGTCTGCCGCGTAAACACCAGCACGGGTGATCTGGTTAAACAGTGTTGATTTCCCTGCGTTGGTATAACCAACAAGAGAAATGGTTGGGATTTCAGCTCGATTACGAGCACGGCGGCCCTGTTCACGCTGCTTAGCTACCTTAGCTAAACGACGCAATATCGCTTTTATACGGTCACGCAACAGACGTCGATCTGTTTCTAGTTGAGTTTCACCTGGACCACGAAGACCGATACCACCTTTTTGTCTCTCAAGGTGAGTCCAACCGCGAATCAGTCGAGTAGAGATATGACGAAGCTGAGCAAGCTCAACTTGTAGCTTACCTTCATGAGTTCGCGCACGCTGTGCAAAGATATCTAAGATAAGACCGGTGCGGTCAATCACACGACACTTACACAAGTGCTCTAGGTTGCGCTCTTGGGCAGGAGAGAGGGCGTGATTAAAAATCACAATTTCAGCCCCAGTTAACTGAACGGCTTGAGCGATTTCTTGGGCTTTACCCTCTCCGACGTAGTATTTAGGGTGCGGGGATTGACGGCTACCAGTAATCACTTGTAGCGTTTCTACCCCCGCAGAGGAGACCAGCATTTCACATTCGCTTAGGTCTTCCCATTCACCCTCTTGCGTGAAGTTGATATGAACAAGTACGGCTCGCTCACCGGATTCATAACGGTCAAACAAGCAACCAACTCCTTATTACAGCTTCAGCTGTATTGATTGAACGATTAATCTTCAGATTTCTCTGAACGATCAGCTGGTGCACGCTCACCGCTGTGATGGCTTACTGCGCGAGCAGGTACCACAGTAGAGATCGCATGCTTGTAAACCATTTGGTTTACTGTGTTCTTCAATAAGATCACGAACTGATCAAAAGACTCGATCTGACCTTGCAGCTTAATGCCGTTAACAAGGTAGATAGATACTGGAATGCGCTCACGACGAAGTGCATTTAGAAATGGGTCTTGCAGCGATTGCCCCTTAGCCATTTTATTTTCCTTATTTTGTATTTTGTTGTAATTATTTAGCTAGTGGTGCACAAAAAGGTGCGGCCTTTGCATCTGAGCTAAACGAATAAAAAAACTCCGTTGTTATTGAAAGGCTGTAAGTTTAAAAAGCCTCAATAACGGATCCTTTCCAGAGTATATTCACGCAAAAGCGATCACATTATACACAGCTATCTTAGTCAGATGCTATTGCATCTGAAAGAGTTTCTAGCGCTTGTTCAATGTTTTCGCTATCTAACCAAGTCAAATCATCCCAACTGCGTAACCAGGTGATTTGGCGCTTGGCCAATTGACGGGTTGCACAGACTCCACGGAAAACCGCTTCATCTAAATCACAATTCCCATCTAAATAGTCCCACATCTGACGATAACCTACGCAACGAATCGATGGTAGATCAGGGTGAAGATCGTCTCGGGCGTACAACGCCTTCATTTCATCTTCAAAACCTGCCTCTATCATTTTCTCGTAACGCAGCTCGATACGACGATGCAGTTCAGCCCTTTCCTTGGGAGCTATAGCAAATTGCTTCACACGAAATGGCAGGCTATCGCCCTTCGTTTGAGTTAGCTCTGTTAATGTTTTACCCGAAATTCGAAAAACTTCCAATGCTCTTGACAGTCTTTGTGGATCATTTGGGTGAATTCTTTCCGCAGATACTGGATCAACCTCTCTTAATTGATCATGCAGCACTTGCCATCCCTGCTCGTTTGCCTCTGCTTCGATTTGTTTGCGAATCTCTTGGTCTGCCGCTGGTAAAGGGGATAGCCCTTCTAGCAATGCCTTGTAGTAAAGCATAGTACCGCCAACCAATAATGGTATTTTTCCAGCCGCAACAATGTCGTTCATCTCTTTAAGCGCGTCACGACGAAAATCTGCCGCAGAGTAAGATTCACTTGGATCCAAAATATCGATCAAGCGGTGAGGAGCAAGGGCTAACTCTTCTGCGTCTGGTTTCGCAGTACCAATATCCATATCTTTGTAAATCAACGCCGAATCCACGCTGATGATTTCCACCGGGAATTTCTGACGTAAACGAATGGCTAGATCTGTTTTACCTGATGCGGTTGGGCCCATTAAAAACAGTGCTAAAGGTAATTTTTGAGTCATGATGTTCTGTATTTGCTTCTCTGTTCACGCTCTGTCAAAGCCAAAGGCTGTGTCTCGCGATAAGTTGAACCGTTAAATAACTTAAGCTGTGAATCTCTAATACTGTGAATAATCAGTATTCTAACCAACGTAAGTGATAATTAGATTAAGCGGAAAATGCCGCAATTGTCGCTGAAAAATCAACGGGGTTAACAAACTCAGGGTCATCTAATGGAAGTAGACCATGCCAGAGCTGCTCAAGTTCCCCAACTAATTGAACCGCCTCAGATAAAGTGTAGTCGCTTTTTACTTGAGCGGTTTGAATCCCAATCCAATTGACCAGTTGAGCCAACAAATCTTGATTGGCTTGGCCGTTGCCAGTCTGGATATTGAGCGAAGCCGCGTACGATAACAGATCTGGGATTAAAGTTTGTAAGTTTTGCTGTCTGAGCGGAGATGGCACACCCATCACCATGATCGCCTCACTGTTACGAGCCTTCAACTCAATCCCTAGCAGGGCAAGCTCTGGTGTCAGTGACTTCATAGCCTCAACCATTTCAGCGCCCACTTTCATCGACAACGGGACCAATAGCGGTTGGCTTTTTAAAGCCCCTTGTTGTGTATTGAGCTGACCAATCACACGCAGGAATTCAGCTTTGGCTAGCGAGAGCAACAGGCAACCATTCTTACTGCCCATCGTCAGATACTGTTGGTTCACCACGGTAATGGCTTTGCCCAATTCAGCGATGATTGGACGCTCACTTGGTAACGAAGTCGCAGGCGTTGTCGGTTCTGATTGTTGTGTCTTTTCGCTTGGTGCTACTTTCACTTTCGCCGAATCAAACTCTGGCGTTTGCATCAGCTCTTTATACGCTTTCACTTCTCGCTTAGACGGTGCAGGCTCAGCATGATATTGATTGGATGGTTTGTCTGGCTTTGGCGCCGGGCGAGATTCGGTCCACTCTTGGCGAGGTGAGTCCGTGAAGCTCTGCCTACCACTACCCTGCTGACTTTTCTCTTGGCCTCGTGAATAGTTCGACGCGCGATCTTGAATTGACTCTTGAGCCTGCTCTGACTCTGCCTTTCTTGGATAAGCTGGCGTCTGGTCAATCGCCTGTCGTGCTCTTTCAAATGCCTGTGTTTCACCACCCGATGTTGAAGCTGGCTGAGAAGAGACAAACGTATCTATTCCCTGCGGATCTTCAGTCACAACATCCTGCTCTTGCAACGAAGTTTGATGGAAAGCGGATTGGTTCACAGGCGCGGCATCAATATGCTTCGTTTGAGCCAACCCATCACTCAGTGCTTGATAGATAAAATCATGCACCAAACGTGCTTGATGAAAACGCACCTCATGTTTAGCCGGATGCACATTTACATCCACCTGATGCGGGTCGAGTTCTATAAACAGCACATAGGTTGCAAATTGATCGGGACGAAGACTGGTCTCATAGCTTTGACGTATGGCGTGATTGATCAGCTTGTCACGCATCATGCGGCCGTTCACATAGCAGTATTGCGAATCACTTTGCTGTCTTGCCCCTTCGGGAGTGGTGATCCAACCATGCAGCTTGAGACCTTGATGCTCCAACTCAATCTTGAGCATGTGACGAACAAACGCATTACCACATACTGCTGCAATACGCTTTTCCGCTTGAATCTCTGTTTTCGCCGCTCGGTATTGGCGGATCATCTTGCCGTTGTGGCGCAGATTAATCGTCACATCAAAGCGACTCAGTGCAATGCGTTTTAATAGCTCATCAATATGAGTAAATTCGGTTTTTTCAGTGCGCAAAAACTTGCGTCTTGCCGGCGTATTGAAGAATAGGTCTAAGACTTCAACGGAGGTGCCAATTGGGTGTGCTGCTGGCTGCAACTTCACAGCCATGTCACGACCTTCACTGTAGGCCGCCCATGCCTGATCTTGCGTTGCAGGGCGCGACGTCATGGTTAGACGCGCTACTGAGCTGATACTCGCTAGTGCTTCACCACGAAAACCAAGGCTGACAATGGCCTCTAAGTCATCCAGAGTATGTATCTTAGAGGTCGCATGACGGCTGAGTGCTAGGCCTAGTTCATCCTTAACGATGCCTTTACCATTATCACGCACACGAATCAGCTTAGCGCCGCCCTTCTCGATATCAATATCGATACGAGTCGCGCCTGAATCTAGGCTGTTTTCCACCAACTCTTTAACCACCGAAGCGGGTCTTTCAACCACCTCTCCGGCTGCAATTTGGTTAGCGAGACGTGCTGGTAATATCTTAATCGTCATAATGGTTCTCTACTCGCTCTGGCTCTCTACTCATTATTTATGAGGAATCACCAACACCTGACCAACGGCAAGGCCATCGGAGCGCAATTTGTTCGCTTTGCGGATGCTGTCTACAGTCACACCATATTTCGAGGCGATCTTGCCTAGGTAGTCACCACGCACGACTTTGTGTTTGCGAAGCGGCAACGCCTTAATGCTGATGGTGATCTTCAACTTTTGGCCAACCTTCACAATGTCCGAACGCAGGTTATTCTCACGCTTAATCGCAGAGACACTCACACCGTATTTATTGGCAATGCTACCTAAGAACTCACCACGCTTCACCACGTGGGTAATAGTGCGTCTTTCTACATCATTACCAACGCTCTGCGCAGCACCCGGAACTTTCAGCTTCTGACCAATTACCAAACCTGTCGATTTAAGGTTATTGAGTGACATAAGCTGCTTCATTGTTGTTCCATATTTCTTCGCAATCACAGAAAGCGATTCACCACGAGTCACCTTATGCGTCGTCACCGAAGCTACAGGAGCGGGCGTCGGCCTTGCTGTGTTCGATAGCACCTTGCCTTCAGGTGGGTTGGCTTTCAGATATTTCACCACCGCCGTCGTGATCGCTGTTGCCAACTTATCTTGGTGAGAACGTTGGAACAGCAGTTTCTCTTCCGTTGGGTTCGAAATGAATCCCGTCTCGACCAGTACAGATGGAATCTGAGGCGAGCGCAATACCGCTAGGCTGGTGTTAATCGGCTTTTTGTTATGCAGCTTAGAGACTTTACCCATCTCTGACAGGATCTCTGTCGCGAGTTTGTAGCCCTCTTTTTGAGAGTGACTAAACTGCAGATCAAGCAAGGTTTGGTTAACGTTCTTATCGTCGATATTGCTGGTAAAGACATTACCGCCTCCACCCAACAATTCCGATTGTCGTTCAGTATTCTCAATCCAACGAGAGATCTCGGTATTGGCACGACGCGTGTTCAGCACAAACACTGAACCACCACGAGGCTGAGGTGTAGTAAAGGCATCCGCGTGAATAGAGATCAACAGGTGCGCTTCGTTTTCACGAGCAATAGCCACTCGGCGATTCAAATTAACGAAGTAATCGCCATTTCGTGTCATCCGAGTTTTAACGCCCGGTACAGCATCTAGCTTGGCAGCGACTTTGCGCGAAATACTTAAAACTGTGTTCTTTTCATACTTACCAGACGGTCCGATGGAACCCGGGTCTTCACCACCGTGCCCAGGATCAATCACGATCAAGATGTCTTGATTGCGCTGAACTTGATCAATGCTCTTACTGACCGTTGAACTGCTTGAAGAGCTGGAACTGGTCGAAGGCTTTTTGGCATCGCCATGCGGAAGATCGATCACCAAACGGTGACCATATTGTCCACCCGGCGTAGGGCTTAGTTTGAAGATTTCCGCTTTGGTGGATTTCTTCAACTCAAACACTAAACGATAGGTCGTTTTTTCTGGTGGTGAACTCTTACGGATCTTTTTCAGAACCGGACTATCGGTCACGTTGACTGGCAACTTAGTCGCTAAGTTGGTGCGTTTAAGATCCACCACCAAACGGCTAGGGCTGCTCAATGTGAAATAACTAAAATCCGCTTCGGACTTTAGATCAATAACAACTCGCGTTTCTTCAGGGGAAGGCCACACACGCAACCCTTTTAAAGAGTTAGCGGCAGCAATGGAAGAAAATAGCAATGAGAAAACAGCGGCCATCATGGCCACTGTGGAAAGAAGGCGTTTAGAAATCAACATAACTCCAACTGACTAAGTAAGCGTTGTCCATATTCACTGTTAGCGGTTAAAGAGACGACACGATGATCATCTTGGTAACGGATATCGATATCGAGATCCGCTTCAGGTAGCAAACCTTCACCCTTTTCTGGCCACTCAACCAGACAGATAGCATCAGGAGTAAAGTAGTCACGGATGCCCATGAACTCTAGCTCTTCTGGATCGGCTAAACGGTAAAGGTCAAAGTGGTATACCTGCCAATCTGCCAATTGATATGGTTCAACTAGAGTATACGTTGGGCTCTTTACATTTCCTTGATGGCCAAGCGCTTTTACAAAGCCACGACTGAAAGTCGTTTTACCTGCGCCAAGATCGCCATGCAAATAGATAGTGGTTTGCTGTGAGCATAGATTTGAAAGCTCCGTCCCCAGTTGAATCGTTGCTTGCTCATCTTTCAAAGTAAATTGTTTTGTGCTCATGAATACGTTCTCTAAAAATCGATCGTTGACTATATAAAAATCAAAAGAACAAGAATAGTAAACCGTGAAGCTTTTGAGAGACAAGCATTCAAGTGTAAGTTATATGAAAAATAGCCATGAATTTACCTCTGTTCTGGTCAAGACTATAAAGATCCGTTAAGATCCGCCCCCATTTTCGCTCATGCCACGATATAAGCTGATTACCAGGCTATGAATAAAGTTGCGACCAAGCTATGAATCTAGACCATCTTGCTGAACAAATTAAAACTTGGGGACAAGAGCTCGGATTCCAAAAGGTGGGAATCTGTGACGTTGACTTACGTGAACATGAAGCCGCTTTACAGTCTTGGCTCGATGCTGGCTACCATGGCGACATGGACTGGATGGCTCGTCATGGCATGATGCGAGCTAGACCGGATGAGTTGCATCCTGGCACCATTCGTGTCATTAGTGCACGCATGAACTACCTGCCCCCTGAAGCTCAGTTTGCTTCCAACCTTGGCGACAACACTCAAGGCTACATCAGTCGCTATGCTCTGGGGCGTGACTATCACAAGTTATTCCGCAACCAGCTAAAAAAGCTCGGACAGAAGATAGAAAAAGAGATTGAAGGATTGGATTACCGCCCATTCGTTGACTCAGCCCCTATCTTGGAACGACCACTGGCACAAAAAGCTGGGTTAGGTTGGACAGGCAAGCACTCACTTATCTTAGATAAAGAAGCCGGATCTTGGTTTTTCCTCGGCGAGCTCTTGGTGAACATTCCCTTGCCTGTTGATGAACCCAATACCGAAGACTGCGGTAAATGCACAGCTTGCATTACCTCATGCCCGACCGGTGCGATTGTAGAAGAAGGCATCATTGATGCTCGCCGCTGCATCTCTTATCTGACCATCGAGTTTGATGGCGTCATCCCTTTAGAGTTTCGAGAAGCGATTGGCAATCGAGTTTATGGATGTGATGACTGCCAACTGGTTTGCCCTTGGAACCGACATGCTGATGTTAGTGAGCAAAGTGACTTTCATCGTCGTGAGGCGTTTCTCGATACCGATCTTGTGACGTTGGCAAGCTGGGATGAGGCGACCTTTCTGAAAAAGATGGAAGGTTCTGCAATTCGACGCATCGGGCATACACAATGGCTACGAAACTTGTTTGTAGCAATGGGCAATGCACCGTATCAACAGCGCATCATTGATACTCTAGAATCTCATTTAGGTAACAGTGAGCTGCTGGACGAACACATTCACTGGGCACTAGAAAAACAGCAGCAACAATTACCAATTTCTGTCCAAGAAGACCTCTCGAACATCGCTTCACATCAGCCTGTGAATAAAACCGAGAGCAAGAAAAAACGATTAATCAGGATTGTAGAGAAAGGGCTACCTAGAGACGCGTAGTGTATTCGTTATGGATATCAGTCGTTAAGCGGTGCGTAGCACAGTTAGCGGCAAAATGACGGTAAGCTGTTTCATAGAATTCAAGCACAATGTTTGACCTTGTTCTCAAATTTTATAATGTGGAAAAAAATTAAATATCTCTCTACCTTTCCACATAGCAGCAAAGTTAAACACAGTGCGGATAAATGATTAAGATCAAAAAACAACAAGTTAACGATCCTTTAGCACATCAATCACCCTCGCCAAAATACATGAAAATCAATAACTTAAAAAACAATCACTGATTTTTTATCATTGTAATTTAGAAAGATCTTTCTTGTAGTGCTTGACGATTAAGGCTGAAATAACTTTATCAACCAAGTTATCCACATTAGACAAAGTGTGGATAAGTCTGTTTATAGATGTGAAAAAACTCAGATATCTTCTTCAGAGACCTGATAGCTATTAGCATTCCATTAGCTAAGACAAATTTGAGACAAAAAAATATCCACCAAGTATCTTGGAGGATTGATTTCTTTTTTAAGGGATGATGCTTCGCAGCATTAAAGAAAGAGCTTAGGCTTACAGCCTATATCCAAGCTAGATAGCTTAGAAAGAAATTGGAGCGACACACGAGGTTCCAGATCTTCAAGGTTTAGGCGTGACCTCAACCTTGGCAAGGATTGCACTCTGCCAGAATGCCCTTCATGTACAACTCTAAAAATGGAGCGACACACGAGGTTCGAACTCGTGACCTCAACCTTGGCAAGGTTGCGCTCTACCAGCTGAGCTAGTGTCGCATAAGTTAACCGCTAATGCGTTTAACTGTAATGTGGTTGCGGGAGCCGGATTTGAACCGACGACCTTCGGGTTATGAGCCCGACGAGCTACCAAGCTGCTCCATCCCGCGTCCGGATGCATCAATTAAGTTGATGAGTCTTTAAATTGGAGCGACACACGAGGTTCGAACTCGTGACCTCAACCTTGGCAAGGTTGCGCTCTACCAGCTGAGCTAGTGTCGCATAAGTTAACCGCTATCGCGTTTAACTGTAATGTGGTTGCGGGAGCCGGATTTGAACCGACGACCTTCGGGTTATGAGCCCGACGAGCTACCAAGCTGCTCCATCCCGCGTCCGGATGCATTGTTAAGTACAATGAAACTTTAAATTGG
>NZ_JAHGAJ010000054.1 GCF_030248535.1 Vibrio sp. D404a
ATCTCTGATGGCACCAATACAGTTCAAGCGTCTGCCGACCTTACTGTAAATCCAGTTAACGACCTGCCAGTGCCTCAAGATCAACAGTTCTCTGTTGAAGAAGACGGTACTCTAATCTTCACGGATGCCGACCTACTAACAGGCGCAACGGACATTGAGGGTGACAACCTTACTGTTGAAGGTGTGACCTACGATGGCGGCGACGGTATCCTTACCGACAACGGCAATGGCACGTACACCTTTGCACCGAACGAGAACTTTAATGGTGATGTAAACTTCAGCTTCGATGTCTCTGACGGCACAGACACAGTCTCTGCCAACATCGACGTTAGCGTTACTGCAGTGGATGATGCGCCTGTATCAGGCGACCTCGCTTATTCAGTGGACGAAGACGGCTCTATCCGCTTGAGCCAAGAGCAGCTGCTGTCTCAAGCCTCGGATGTAGAGGGCGATGACTTAACAGCTAGCAGCCTAACGGTTGATGGTGATGCGACCGTTGTACAAAACGATGACGGCAGCTTCACGATTACACCGGATGAGAACTTTAATGGTGACATCGATATCAGCTTTGATATCTCTGATGGCACCAACACCGTTCAAGCGTCTGCTGACCTAACAGTTAACCCAGTTAACGACCTGCCAGTGCCTCAAGATCAACAATTCAGCGTTGAGGAAGACGGCACACTTATCTTCACTGATGCAGACCTGCTAACAGGCGCGACAGACATTGAGGGTGACAACCTGACCGTTGAAGAGGTCACCTATGATGGTGGCGACGGTATTCTTACTGACAACGGTAATGGTACTTACACCTTCGCACCAAACGAGAACTTCAATGGTGACGTAAACTTCAGCTTCGATGTCTCAGACGGCACTGACACAGTGTCTGCCAACATCGATGTCAGCGTTACTGCAGTGGATGATGCACCTGTATCAGGCGACCTAGCGTACTCAGTGGACGAAGATGGCTCTATCCGCTTAAGCCAAGAGCAGCTTCTATCTCAAGCTTCTGACGTAGAGGGTGACGACCTTACTGCAAGCGGCCTAACAGTGGATGGCGATGCGACCGTTGTACAAAACGATGACGGCAGCTTTACGATTACACCGGATGAGAACTTTAATGGAGATATCGACATCAGCTTCGATATCTCTGATGGCACTAACACGGTTCAAGCGTCTGCTGACCTAACAGTTAATCCAGTCAACGACCTGCCAGTCCCTCAAGACCAAGAGTTCAGTATTGAAGAAGATGGTACTTTGGTATTTACCGATGATGATCTTCTAGCGGGTGCAACTGATATCGAGGGGGATAACCTAACGGTCGAAGGCATTAGCTATGAAGGCACTGATGGCGTTCTGACTGATCATGGCGATGGCTCTTACAGCTTCGCACCAAACGAGAACTTCAACGGTGACGTAAACTTCAGCTTCGATGTATCGGATGGTACAGATACGGTATCAGCGAACATTGATGTCAGCGTGACTCCTGAAAACGATCCGCCAGTGGCAGGGTCTACGTCATACACGGTTAATGAAGATAACTCGATTACTATCTCTGATGCACAGCTGTTGGCAACATCTTCAGATATTGAAGGCGATGTTTCTATCGACAGTGTGACGTATTCAGGCAGTGACGGTGTATTGGAAATCAATGGTGATGGTACATACACATTCTCGCCAAATGAAAACTTTAGCGGCGAGATTGCACTTGATGTTGTGGTTGCCGATGAAGACGGCGCGACAGATGCAACAACGGCTGGGATCACCGTTCTAGAAGTAAATGATCCACCTGTAGCTGGTCCAACGTCGTACACAATTGATGAAGATTCAGTTCTAACATTCAGTGAATCACAAGTACTACTGAACGCTTCGGATGTGGAAGGCGATGTCGAGCTTGTTGGCATTAGCTATGAAGGCCCAGATGGCATCTTCTCTGTAAATGGCGACGGCACTTGTAGCTTCGCTCCGAATGAGAACTTCAATGGCCAAGTTCAGCTTGATGTCACCATTCGCGATGAAGACGGTGCAGAAGTAGAAACCGTTATCAACGTAGACGTATTGCCGATTAACGATGCTCCGGTGTCGGGTGATTTGGCTTATAACGTTAACGAAGATGGCTCGATTACGTTAAGCCAAGACCAACTATTGTCACAAGCATCTGATGTGGAAGGCGACGACCTAACGGCGAGTGACTTAACCGTTGATGGTAATGCAACCGTTACGGCTAATGACGACGGCAGCTTCACCATAACGCCTGATGCGAACTTTAATGGTGATATTGATATCCAATTCAATATCACTGATGGTACTGATACGGTTCAAGCTACTGCTGACCTAACCGTTAATCCAGTTAACGACTTACCAGTACCTCAAGATCAACAATTCACTATTGAAGAAGACGGCACGCTACAGTTCACCGACGCTGACCTGCTTACTGGTGCCACTGATATCGATGGAGATGACCTCACAGTAGAGGGTATCAGCTACACAGGCGGAGATGGTGTACTTACCGACCACGGTGATGGAACCTATACCTTCGCTCCTAACGAAAACTTCAATGGTGACGTGAACTTCAGCTTCGATGTATCTGACGGTACGGATACCGTGTCTGCAAACATTGATGTGAGTGTCACACCTGAGAACGATCCGCCAGTGGCAGGGTCTACTTCTTACATGGTGAATGAAGATAACGCCATCACGATTTCTGATGAGCAGCTATTAGTTAACTCTTCGGATGTGGAAGGTGCGGTGTCGGTAGATAGCGTTACATACTCTGGTACTGACGGTGTCTTCCAAGATAACGGTGATGGCAGTTATACCTTCCTTCCAAATGAGAACTTCAGTGGTGATATCAGCCTTGATGTGATTGTTGCTGATGAAGACGGTGCGATTGATGAAACAACGGCTGGAATCACGGTTCTAGAAGTGAATGATCCACCGGTTGCAGGACCAACATCTTACACCATTGATGAAGACTCGGTTCTAACCTTCAGTGAATCACAGATCCTTGCGAATGCTTCAGATGTTGAAGGTGATGTAGAACTCGTCGGCATTAATTACGAAGGCTCAGACGGTATATTCACTGTCAATGGTGATGGTACGTGCAGCTTTGCGCCGAACGAAAACTTCAATGGTCAAGTCCAGTTGGATGTGACTATTCAAGATGAAAACGGTGCGACGGTAGAAACTCATATCGATGTCGATGTGTTGCCAATCAACGATCCACCGGTATCAGGTGATTTGGCTTACACCATCAATGAAGACAGCTCAATCACGCTAAGCCAAGATCAGCTATTAGCACGAGCGGGTGATATTGATAGTGAAAACCTAGAAGCGATTAATCTATCAACAGATGAAAACGCGACTATTCAACAGAACGATGATGGTAGCTACACCATTACCCCTGATGCCGATTACAACGGCGACTTAGACCTAAGCTTCGATATTATCGATAACGACGGTGGTGAAGTTCAGGTCGGTCTAGATATCACAGTTAACCCTGTGAATGACTTACCACAGGCGCAAGATCAGCAGTTCACGATTGAAGAAGACGGAACACTACTGTTTACTGATGCCGACCTACTAGCAGGCGCATCCGATATTGATGGCGATGAGCTATCGATTGAAAACGTGCTTTACACAGGTGCTGATGGTGTTCTTACTGATAATGGAGACGGTACCTACAGCTTTGCACCAAATGAGAACTTCAATGGTGATGTTCAATTCTCATTCGATGTTTCTGATGGTACGGGCTCAACATCTGCGTTTATTGATGTGAGCGTAACGCCTGAGAATGACCCTCCAGTAGCGGGATCAACATCATACACAGTTCAAGAAGATGGGCAAATTACCATCAGTGACGAGCAACTATTAGCGAACTCTTCTGATGTGGAAGGGGATGTTGCACTATCTGGTGTGACATACTCTGGTGACGATGGTGAATTTGTTGATAACGGTGACGGTACATACACCTTTACTCCAAATGAAAACTTCAATGGTGATATTTCGCTAGACGTTGTTGTGGTGGACGAAGACGGCGCAACGGCAACCACCACAGCGGGTATTGATGTTATCGCGGTGAATGACGGGCCTGAAACGTCGGGTATCCAAGCTGAGGTCGATGAAGACAACGCGATTACCATCACTCAAGAGCAACTGCTTGCGAACGCAACTGATGTTGAAGGTGATGACTTAGTTGCTTCAAATCTACAGACTAATGACCCTGACGCAACGATTGTTGAGAATGAAGATGGTTCATTCACTATTACTCATACTGAGAACTTCAACGGCGAGTTGGATTTCACATACAGTGTGAGTGATGGCGAAAATGAAGTTCTGACCACTCTCGACCTTACTGTAAATCCAGTTAATGACGCGCCAGAAGCGGGCGAAGAGATCTTCATCCAAGCGGAAGAGGACCAAACCGTCGGTGTAACACTTCGTGAAGAGCCAGCTTTACGTCTAGATCAAGCACCAGAAAATGGCATCATTGAAGCAAATCTGGATGATGAGTGGGTAGTTCTGGAAGTTGGACAAGAGGTGCCAGCTGATACAGAAGTACGCTTTGTTCCAAGTGAAGAGGCTCTCGAAAACGGTACTCACACTACACAAATTGGTACCTTCGATGATAATGCGAGCGTAGATGATTGGGGTACAGAAGTAGACCCATACACTCGTGAGTTCTCAGATGGCGACCTAACCGTTACCGTGCAAAGTAACGATGATCCGCTTGGCGCTTGGAATGGTAATACTCATATCGGTCACGGTATTGGTGATACCGACCGTCAAGGCCTGAGTGGTGATGAGAAACTGACGATTTCCGTTGAAGGTCAAGATATCAATGAAATCAGTTTCCACTTAGATGGTTTGGGTGGCTGGTTCATGGAAGAGTCGCGTCACTTTACAGAGGTGGAAATTCGCGCCTTCAATGAAGATGGCGACATGATCGACTCGATGACTTACCACAAAGAAGACCGTGGTACGTTCGAGACAGATTACACACTAACGGTTGACCAACCAGTGTCTTACTTTGAACTGGGTACAATACAAGGTAACGGTACTTACGTTGTTCAGAACATGACAGTGTCACAAACTTGTCATGATGAAGCTGTGTTTACATCGATCGGCGTCGATGGTTCAGAAATCACTGAAACGGTTGAGTTAAACATCCATGCGGGTGATAACGAGATTGAACTAACGGCTGACCTTCCAAATATCACTATCGATACAGAAGGTTCTGCTCAGTTTGCGTCTGTTGTGATTACTGAAGAGCAGTTATTGGCTCAAGCATCAGACATCGATGGCGATGATCTTGATATTCAAAACCTAGAGCTAGTGGGTGAAAACTCAGAACACGCAACGCTGACAGATAATGGCGATGGTACTTGGACGGTAACACCGGATGAAAACTTCCACGGTGAAATCGAGCTAGGCTACCAAGTGAGCGACGGTGAGCTAACCGACGACAACATTATCAACATCAACTTCGAATCCGTGAATGATGCACCGATTGTGTCTGGCCCAATTGTTCTATCGACAGACGAAGATGTAGGCATCACGTTCAGTGCCGATGACTTGTTGGCGAACACGACTGACGTAGAGGGCGATACGCTGTCTATCTCTGACATCACTTACGGTGGTGATGATGGTGACTTAGTCGACAACGGTGACGGTACATTTACCTTCATGCCGAATGAAAACTTCAATGGTGAAATCGATATTGACTACAAAGTCTTCGATGGCACTGATGAAGTGGACACACACTTAGACTTAACCGTTGTCCCTGTTAACGATGTTCCAGTTCCGGGCGAGCCATTACACACCCAAATGCTTGAGAACGGCACGATTGTCATTGAGGCGAAAGACCTACTATCTGGCGCAACGGATGTGGATGGTGACATTCTACATGTCGAAAACCTACTGCTAGTAGACCAAACGCAAGGTACGTTGACCGATAACGGCGACAATACATTCACCTTCGAGCCAGCAGAGAACTTCTACGGCGAAGTTAACCTGACTTTCGATATCAGCGACGGCCAAGCGAGCGCACCTAGCACAGCGACAGTTGACGTTGAGATTGTGAATGAAGGCCCAGAGGTTAGTGGTCCGATTCAAGCGGCGGTTGATGAGGATGGCTCAATTACCATCACTCAAGAAGACCTACTAGCGAACGCGACCGATGCGGATGGCGATAACCTAGAAGCTGTTAATCTTTCAACGAACGATCCAAACGCTGTTATCGTAGAAAACGCAGACGGCAGCTTCACAATCACACCAAGCGAAGACTTCTTTGGTGAGATTGAGTTTACCTACGATGTGACCGATGCAATTGAAACAGTTGCAGCAGATCTCAACCTAACCGTTAACCCAGTCAACGACGCACCTGATGTACCGGACATGTCGTTCACCACGGAAGATGGTGAGGCGATTACCATTACTGAAGCTGAACTGCTTGCTCAAGCAACAGACATTGAAGGTGATGACTTATCTGTTGTTAATGTTACAAGCCAGAACGATAGCATTGAAGTGACAGACAATGGCGATGGAACTTATACGCTGACACCAGAGCAAGGCTTCTTCGGCAATGCAGACCTAACATTTGACGTGAGTGACGGCACCGATGTGGTTGGTGCGAACATCGACCTAAAAGTTGAGTTCGTCAATGACGCGCCAGAAGCAACGCCAACCGTAGCTAATGTCGATGAAGATGGTTCAATTCTAGTGACTCAAGAGATGTTACTAGAAAACGCGACCGATCAAGATGGTGATGAGTTGATTGCGACTTCATTAGCCACCAATGATCCGGATGCAAGTATCGTAGACAATGGCGATGGTACTTACACAGTTACGCCTTCTGAAAACTTCAATGGTGATATTGCATTCACTTATGAAGTGAGTGATGGGGAACTAAGTACCTCAAATGAGATGACATTGACTGTTAACCCAGTGAATGACATTCCGCTTGTCGCGCCAGGTTTATACAATATTGAGGAAGATGGCAGCATCCTATTCACTCAAGAAGATCTATTGAGTGGCGCGATTGATATTGATGGCGATGACCTAACCGTAACTAGCATCAACTACTCTGGCGACGAAGGTACAGTTACTGACAATGGTGACGGCACATTCAGCTTTGTTCCTGAAGAGCACTTCAGTGGTAACTTACAGTTCAGCTTTACGGTATCGGATGGTACAGATGAAGTAGAGCAAGATCTGTATGTGAATATCGAAGCAGTCGCAGATGCACCAGACCTAGTGATTACCGATGGAGATGGCGTTAACGTTGATGATCAAGCGATTCTGGTTGAGCCAGGCGGTATTGTTGAACTGAATATTGGCGCTGCGCTTGTCGACCAAGATTTATCAGAAACACTCACGGTTACGGTTGATGGTGTGCCAGAAGGCTCGGTTATTCAATACGATAACGAAGGCGTTCTGAATGACCAAGAAAACGGTATCACCAGTTACAATGACACAGAAATTACAGTAACGTTTGAAGGTGAAACTGCTGGTTTCCAAAATGCGGCCGGTTACTACAAAGTTGATGAAGACGGCAACATTACAGGCGTTGAAGTGGTGTATGAGAATGCATCACAAGTTGGCGGCGGTGGTGACCTAGTCCCTGGGCAAGATCAATTCAGCTTCCAAATTGAAGAAGGTGAAAGCTTCAACCTGTTCTTGATTCCAAATGGACATCAGACGAATAACTTTGATGCAATGCAGGACGGTCAATATGAATTCCGCGCTGCAGACGGCTCGCCAGCTAATATGGATACGGTTGATCCTCAGCTAGTATTCGTAGGTGCTGATGGTTCTGAAACCGTTATTCAAAGCCAATTCGGTGATGCTATTTTCCATGGTGGCTCAAGTTCAGAGTTGAACCAAGATGGTATCGAGCATACTCGTACGACTGTGAACGAAGATGGTGAACTGGTATATGGCTTTGAGGATCTGTATGGCGGTGGTGACGCTGACTATACCGATTTTAACTTCACTATTGATGTTGGTGAAGTGAACAGCCAAATCTACAGCGGTGAGATCGTTGTTGGCCCTGAAGGTTCCGTTTCTCTACCGACAACAGCGATTGAGCAAGAGCTGCAACTTCAATTACCGGAAGATTTCAATGAATCACTAGAAATTACGGTATCAGCAACCGCGACAGAACTATCCAATGGTGACTCGGAAACGGTTTCTCAAACGATTCATATCAATGCGACCGGTGCTCATATTGAGCATGCTCCTGAAGCACTGCCTGTTGCTGCGACTGTGGAAGAAGATGGTTCAATTATCATCACGCAAGAAGATCTGTTAGCTAACGCTCGTGACCTAGATGGCGACCAACTAACCGCACTTAACTTAGCCACTGATGATGAGAGTGTGACCATTACGGACAACGGTGATGGCACATACACATTAACACCAGATGCAGACTTCAACGGTGACGTTATGTTCACGTTTGATGTTTCCGATGGTGATGATGTCGTTTCTACTAACCTAGAGTTAACCGTTTCCCCAGTGAATGATGGCCCTGAAGCACAAGACCATGCATTTACAGTCGGCGAGGACGGTGTACTCACATTCAATGATGAAGATCTATTAACAGGTGCGACGGACATTGAAGGTGATGACCTCAGCGTAGAAGGTGTTACTTACACTGGTTCAGATGGTGTCCTAACCGATAATGGCGATGGTACCTACAGCTTTGCGCCAAACGAGAACTTCAATGGTGATGTGAACTTTACGTTTGATGTATCAGACGGCACCGATACGGTTACCGCGAATATTGATGTGAGCGTGACACCAGAGAACGATCCACCTGTTGCTGGCAGCACGTCATACACCGTACACGAAGATAACTCAATCACTATCAGTAATGAGCAGTTGCTTGCTAACTCTTCAGATATTGAAGGGGAAGTGGCGATTGATAGCGTGACTTACAGTGGCGGCGATGGTGTTCTGGAAATCAATGGTGATGGAACTTACACCTTCTCTCCAAACGAGAACTTCAACGGTGAAGTCAGCCTTGATGTTGTTGTCACCGATGAAGAGGGTGCCACTGAAGCAACTACTGCAGGTATTACGGTTCTAGAGGTGAATGACCCACCGGTTGCAGGTCCAACGTCATACACCATCGATGAAGATTCGGTACTGACATTCAGTGAGTCTCAAGTACTGCTTAACGCGTCAGATATTGAAGGTGATGTTGAGTTAGTTGAGATTAACTACGATGGCCCAGACGGTATCTTCTCAATCAATGGTGATGGCACTTGTAGCTTTGCACCGAATGAAAACTTCAACGGTCAAGTGCAATTGGATGTGACCATTCAAGATGAAGATGGTGCTCAAGTTGATACTTACATTACGGTTGATGTCTTACCAATCAATGACGTGCCTGTGTCGGGGGACTTGGCTTACAGCGTAGAAGAAGATGGCTCAATCACGCTAAGCCAAGAGCAGCTTCTGTCTCAAGCAAGTGACGTGGAAGGGGATGACCTTACTGCTTCTAACTTAATGGTTGATGGTGATGCGACTGTAACGGCGAACGACGACGGTAGCTTTACCATTGTTCCTGATGCGAACTTCAATGGTGATATTGACCTCACGTTCGACATCAATGACGGTACAGACACACTAGTTGCTACGGCAGACTTAACGGTTAACCCTGTTAATGACCTTCCTCAACCACAAGATCAAACCTTCAGTATTAGTGAAGATGGCACCTTAAACTTCACTGATGAAGACCTGCTTACGGGTGCTACTGACATTGATGGGGATGCCTTATCAGTTGAAGGTGTGAACTACACAGGCGCTGACGGTGTGCTTACCGACAATGGTGATGGTACATACAGCTTCGCGCCAAACGAGAACTTCAATGGTGACGTGAACTTCAGCTTCGATGTGTCAGATGGTACGGACACTGTTCAAGCCAGCATTGATGTAAGCGTGACTCCGGAGAACGATCCACCAGTTGCGGGCAGCACGTCTTACACGGTTCACGAAGACAACTCAATCACCATCAGTAACGAGCAGTTGCTTGCAAACTCTTCAGATATTGAAGGGGAAGTGGCGATTGATAGCGTGACTTACAGTGGTGCTGACGGTGTCTTTGAAGATAACGGCGATGGTACATACACCTTCTCTCCAAACGAGAACTTCAACGGCGAAGTTAGCCTTGATGTTGTTGTGACAGACGAGGATGGTGCAACCGACGCAACCACTGCTGGAATTACGGTACTTGAGGTTAACGATCCGCCAATCGCAGGGTCTACGAGCTACTCAGTAAATGAAGATGAAGTTATCACCATCAGTTCTGAGCAACTGTTGGCGAACTCTTCAGACATTGAAGGTGAAGTGGCGATTGATAGCGTTAACTACACTGGTTCAGACGGTATCTTCACTGATAATGGTGATGGAACATTCAGCTTCGCTCCAAACGCAAACTTTGATGGTGATGTCAGCCTTGATGTAGTCGTAACGGACGAAGATGGTGCAACGGCAACCACCACAGCAAGCATTGATGTTCTGCCTGTTAACGATGCGCCGGTATCGGGTGAGTTGGCATACAGTGTCGATGAAGATGGCTCGATTAACCTAAGCCAAGAGCAGTTACTTGCTCAAGCGGGGGACGTTGATGGTGACGACCTATCGGCATCTAACCTGACCGTTGACGGCAATGCGACAGTAACAGCAAACGATGATGGTAGCTTTACTATCACGCCAGATGCGAATTTCAATGGTGATATTGACCTCACGTTCGACATCAATGACGGTACAGACACACTAGTTGCTACGGCTGACTTAACGGTTAACCCTGTTAATGACTTGCCACAACCACAAGACCAAACCTTCAGCATTGGCGAAGACGGTATCTTGAACTTCACTGATGAAGACCTACTAACAGGTGCTACTGACATTGATGGGGATGCCCTATCAGTTGAAGGTGTGAACTACACGGGCGCTGACGGTGTGCTTACCGATAATGGTGACGGCACATACAGCTTCGCGCCAAACGAGAACTTCAATGGTGATGTAAACTTCAGCTTCGATGTGTCAGATGGTACGGACACTGTTCAAGCCAACATTGACGTAAGCGTGACACCGGAGAACGATCCACCAGTTGCGGGCAGCACGTCTTACACCGTTCATGAAGACAACTCAATCACTATCAGTAACGAACAGTTGCTTGCGAACTCTTCGGATATCGAAGGGGAAGTGGCGATTGATAGCGTGACTTACAGTGGTGCTGATGGTGTTCTGGAAATCAATGGTGATGGAACTTACACCTTCTCTCCAAACGAGAACTTCAACGGCGAAGTAAGCCTTGATATTGTTGTCACCGATGAAGATGGCGCAACGGAAGCAACTACCGCAGGTATCACCGTTCTAGAGGTGAATGATCCACCAGTTGCAGGTCCAACGTCATACACTATTGATGAAGATTCAGTACTGACATTCAGTGAATCTCAAGTACTGCTTAATGCGTCAGATATTGAAGGTGACGTTGAGCTTGTTGGGATTAACTACGATGGCCCAGATGGCATCTTCTCAATCAATGGGGATGGTACTTGTAGTTTCGCACCGAATGAAAACTTCAATGGCCAAGTGCAATTGGATGTGACCATTCAAGATGAAGATGGTGCTCAGGTTAATACTCACATCACGGTTGACGTTTTACCAATCAATGATGTACCTGTGTCGGGTGACTTGGCGTACAGCGTGGATGAAGATGGCTCAATCACTATCAGCCAAGACCAGTTGCTTGCTCAAGCAAGTGATGTGGAAGGGGATGACCTAACAGCAGCTAACTTAACTGTTGATGGTAATGCGACTGTTGAAGCGAATGACGATGGCTCATTCACCATCACACCAGATGCGAACTTCAATGGTGACATCGACCTCACGTTCGACATTAACGATGGTACAGACACATTAGTCGCTACGGCTGACTTAACGGTTAACCCTGTTAATGACCTGCCACAACCACAAGACCAAACTTTCAGTATTGGTGAAGATGGCATCTTGAACTTCACTGATGAAGATTTGCTAGCAGGTGCTACTGACATTGATGGGGATGACCTATCAGTTGAAGGTGTGAACTACACAGGCGCTGACGGTGTGCTTACCGACAATGGTGATGGTACATACAGCTTCGCGCCAAACGAGAACTTCAATGGTGACGTGAACTTCAGCTTCGATGTGTCAGATGGTACGGACACTGTTCAAGCCAACATTGATGTAAGCGTGACTCCGGAGAACGATCCACCAGTTGCGGGCAGCACGTCTTACACGGTTCATGAAGACAACTCAATCACCATCAGTAACGAGCAGTTGCTTGCGAACTCTTCAGATATTGAAGGGGAAGTGGCGATTGATAGTGTGACTTATAGTGGTGCTGATGGTGTATTTGAAGACAACGGCGATGGTACATACACCTTCTCTCCAAACGAGAACTTCAACGGCGAAGTCAGCCTTGACGTTGTTGTGACAGATGAAGATGGTGCTACTGACGCAACCACTGCTGGAATTACGGTACTTGAAGTTAACGATCCGCCAATCGCAGGGTCTACAAGCTACTCAGTGAATGAAGATGAAGTTATCACCATCAGTTCTGAGCAACTGCTGGCGAACTCTTCAGACATTGAAGGTGAAGTGGCGATTGATAGCGTTAACTACACCGGTTCAGACGGTATCTTCACTGATAATGGTGATGGAACATTCAGCTTCGCTCCAAACGCAAACTTCGACGGTGATGTGAGCCTTGATGTTGTCGTAACGGACGAAGATGGTGCAACGGCAACCACCACAGCAAGCATTGATGTTCTGCCTGTGAACGATGCTCCGGTTCAAGGCGAGCAGGCGTACACGGTAAACGAAGACGGCTCGATTACCATCAGCCAAGAGCAGCTTCTTGCGGGCTCAAGTGATGTTGAAGGGGATGACCTGACCGCAAGTAACCTGACAGTGGATGGTAATGCGACGGTTGAAGCGAATGAAGATGGTTCATTCACCATAACTCCAGATGCGAACTTCAACGGCGATATCGACATGCAGTTTGATATCACCGATGGTACTGACACCATTCAAGCAACCGGTGACTTGACGGTTAATCCTGTTAACGACCTACCGACTGCTGACGATGTAAATTACACCATCGAAGAGGATGGCTCACTAACCTTCACTGATGCAGATCTACTTGCTGGTGCTGCGGACATTGATGGTGATGACCTATCTATCGCTGATGTGTCTTACACGGGTGCAGAAGGTGTGTTCACGGACAACGGTGACGGTACCTACAGCTTCGCTCCGAATGAGAACTTCAATGGCGATGTGAATATTGGTTTCACAGTCTCTGACGGTACGGATACAGTTGATGCCAACATTGATGTGACAGTCACGGATGTGAATG
>NZ_JAHGAJ010000055.1 GCF_030248535.1 Vibrio sp. D404a
TCGAATCTCGAATCTAGCTTTTCTCTCTCAAGCGCCAGCCGATTACTAAACTCAATAGCACCCAAACGTAAAGTGGCCACGTGCCTACAATACGATAAGGTGTTTGACCATCGGTAGAGATAAGTTCAGCCTTTAACACTGCTGTCTCGAACTGAGGTACTTGTTCAACGATTTTGCCTTTGTGGTCAGTTACCGCCGTCACACCGTTATTAGTCGAGCGAATAACTGGCTTACCAAGCTCTAGAGCACGCATTTGCGCGATCTCCATATGCTGAAGTGGACCAATTGAACTTCCAAACCACGCATCGTTAGAGAGCGTTAAAATGAAGTCTGTATCTTCGGTCACGTTCTGACGAACTTGATCATTAAAGATGATTTCGTAACACAGTGCAGGTGCTAGGTGGCGGCCATTCGCCACGATGTTTGGTTGAATGAAATCACCGCGACTAAACGACGACATTGGCAAGTTAAAGAACGGCGCCAGTGGGCGCAAGATGTCTTCAAACGGCACAAACTCACCAAACGGAAGTAGGTGGTGTTTGTGGTAGCGCTCACTTGGGTCGTAGCTGTACTCTCCATATGGATTTACCCCAAGAGAGAGAATGCTGTTGTAGTACTTTTTGTCTTCCGACTGATTGAGCACACCAGTGATGATTGAGCTGTTATTCATCTTCGCCGCGCTATCAAGGTTGCGAAGGAAGGATGGGATCTCAACCTCAAATGCTGGGATTGCGGCTTCTGGCCAGATTATGATATCTGCACCCCAGTTATCACGGCTCATGTCTGTGTACTTCATCATGGTCGGCCAACGCTGGCTTGGTAACCATTTTAAGTCTTGGTCGACGTTCCCCTGAATGAGTACGACTGATGTGGTTTTGTCTGGATTCGGTGTCACCCAGTCAATGTTTCGAATGCCAAAACCTGCACTCAATAAAACCACAGGAATCAACCCCACGCTCCAGGCTCGATTAATCGCCGTATAAGCCAGTGCACTCGCAGATACGATCACGACTAGGGTAATCAGCTCTACACCACCAATTGGCGCAAATGAGCCCAGTGGAGACTCAATTTGGCTGTAACCAAGCCAAAGCCACGGGAAGCCCGTCATTACCCAGCCACGCAACCAGTCGGTTATTAGCCATAAAGCAGGCGCTGCAAGGAAAAAGCGAGTGAGATTATTATTCGGGAAAAAGCGGTTGAGTGCCCACGCAAATAAACCGGTATAGATCGCGAGATAGCCGACCAACAGACCCATTAGGAATAGGTTTGCGGCTAAAGGCATACCGCCAAAGCCATCAATGCTGACGTAAACCCAGCTAATGCCCGTTGCAAATTGACCTAGACCCCATGCGTAACCTGTCCAGAGAGCACTTTTCGTACCTTGCTTATGCAGCAGGATAAGAAGGATAGCAGGGCTAAGAATGGCAATAGGCCAGAAAGAATATGGAGCAAAGGAGAGGGTGGTGATAGCGCCAACAAAAACGGCCGCAAGCGGCCGTAGTAGGCGATGAATAAATGGTTTAGTCATCTAAATTATGTCATCTCTTTAGAGAGAAGTTGTTATTCTTCGATAGTTGGAAGAGGTTGCTCGTCTGGGATCGTCACTTGTAATTGAATCACACGACGGTTATCCGCAGAGGTTACTTTGAAATGGTAGTTTTCGATTTCTACAATTTCACCGCGCGTCGGCAGATGCCCAAAGGCTGTCATTACCATACCACCAACAGTATCCACTTCGTCATCACTAAAGGTGGTTCCAAATGTATCATTGAACTCTTCAATAGTGGTTAAAGCTTTTACTGAGAAGGTATGCTTGCTCAGCTTACGAATGTCTAACTCTTCTTCATCGTCGAACTCGTCTTCAATTTCACCAACGATTTCTTCGAGGATATCTTCAATGGTTACAAGACCCGATACACCGCCAAATTCATCGACAACGATAGACATGTGGTAACGCTCTTCACGGAACTCCTTGAGTAGGCGATCAACACGCTTACTTTCTGGAACAACAACCGCAGGACGAATCACTTGCTCGATGTCAAATGGGGCGCTGTCTGAGCCCAAATACTTAAGTAGGTCCTTCGCTAAAAGAATGCCCTCTACATGGTCTTTATCTTCACTGATCACTGGGTAGCGAGAGTGTTGAGCATCAGTAATCAACGCAATCAATGTATCTAAATCATCGGTGCGTTCAACTGTGACCATTTGAGAACGCGGTAGCATGATGTCACGCACGCGCATCTCAGAGATTTCCATTACACCCTCAAGCATGTCGCGAGTGTCATGGTCAATTAGGTCATTAATTTCAGAGTCGCGGATTACATCTACGAGCTCCTGGCGGTCTTTTACCTCGCCTTGAAATAGTTGGCCTAGGCGTTCAAAGAAGGACTTTCTACTCGGACCTTCAGATTTTTTACTTCCCTCAGAAGTGGGGGGGTTACCTTCGTTCATGATTTCTCAAAAAATAACGCTATCAGAAGTGTGATAGCACACATAACAACTCAGATACCAATAGTGTTTCAAGGTTCGTGGAGCTGCTGTTTCTCTGCAACCTATCTTCCTAGAATCGGTTTACTTTTCTAGGATGTAAGGGTCTTCATACCCCATAGCTTGCATGATTTCTGTCTCGAGTGACTCCATCTCTTCAGCTTCATCATCTTCGATATGATCATAACCTAGCAGATGCAGACTGCCATGTACAACCATATGAGCCCAGTGTGCTAGCAGAGGCTTGTTTTGCTCTTCTGCTTCTTTTTCTACCACTTGGCGACAAATGATGAGATCACCTAAAAGATCGAGCTCAATGCCCGGAGGCGCCTCGAACGGGAAAGACAACACATTGGTTGGCTTGTCTTTTCCGCGATACTCATGATTCAGCTGGTGGCTCTCTTCCGTATCAACGATACGAATGGTCAATTCCGCATTCTCTTGGAATTGTGGAATGGTTTTGTCCAACCATTGCTGAATGTCTTGCTCAGTCGGTAAGCCTTGTTCATCTTCGACTGCTAATTGCAGGTCTAGTTCAATAGACATCTATTTATCACCTTGCTGCGCAACTACAGAGCTATTTTGTGTTGCTAATTGTTTCTCAGCTGGCTGTTGAGCCTCAAGCAGTTTGGCCTCACGCTCTTCACGCTTACGACGTTCAAACTCTTTACGCTCTTTTTGGTCTTTCGCTTCCCATTTCTCATACGCGTTAACGATACGAGCAACAACTGGGTGACGAACCACGTCCTCTGACATGAAGAAGTTAAAGCTGATGTCGTCGACTTCGCTCAATACTTCTGTTGCGTGACGTAGACCAGACTTCGCACCACGAGGTAAATCGATTTGGGTGATATCACCCGTGATTACCGCACGTGAGTTAAAGCCGATACGGGTCAGGAACATCTTCATCTGTTCAACCGTGGTGTTCTGGCTTTCATCAAGAATGATGAAGGCATCGTTCAGAGTACGACCACGCATGTACGCAAGAGGTGCAACCTCAATCACGTTACGCTCAATCAGTTTCTCAACACGTTCAAAACCCAGCATCTCGAACAGTGCGTCATAAAGAGGACGCAAGTAAGGATCGACTTTCTGGCTTAAGTCACCTGGAAGAAAGCCGAGTTTCTCGCCAGCTTCAACTGCTGGACGTGTTAGTAGAATACGACGGATTTCTTGGCGCTCAAGTGCATCTACTGCTGCTGCCACCGCTAGGTAAGTCTTACCTGTACCTGCAGGACCAATACCAAAGCTGATGTCATGAGTGACCATGTTCATTAGGTATTGCGCTTGGTTTGGCGTACGTGGCTTAATCACGCCTTTCTTAGTCTTGATGAACACTTCTTTGCCGTGCTCAATACTTGACTCTGTTGTTTGTTCTAGGACACCAGACTCTTTAATCGCCAGATGGATTTGCTCTGGCTCGATATCTGGAATATTACCTTTCACCGGAGCAGACTCAACATACAGACGCTTAACGATCTCAAGCGCAGCTGCAGCCGTGTGAGGCTTGCCGACGATAGTGAAAAAGTTGCTGCGGTAGTTGATCTCGACACCTAAACGGCGTTCGAGGTGTTTAATGTTGTCATCGAACGGGCCACATAGGCTTGCAAGGCGACGGTTATCTGCTGGTTCTAGATTGATCTCTAGGGTAACGATTTTATTGCTCAAATTAGCCTCTCATTTTGTGCCACCCACTCTTTTCAATAAACAAAGAGCAAGAAGCCCGATTGGGACCGGGCTTCTAGTGGCGATTTCCCTATTTCTAAGATGGTCACTTAGTTAGGTAATTTCAAGCTTTGCAGTTCAGCTTTGTGCTGAATCTAGATGTTTCGCTTACGGCGTAAATGTTGCTACACCTAGCTCGTCTTCACGTTTGGTGTTCGCCATCATCTGAGTTGGAGAGATAATAGTACGTAGGTCCATGTCTTTTTCTGTACGAACCAGCTCACCACGTAGAGAGTTAGCGAATACATCAGTGATCTTCACATCAACGAATTGACCGATAAGGTCGGCACTGCCTTCGAAGTTAACAACACGGTTGTTTTCAGTACGCGCGCGAAGCTCCATTAGGTTCTTCTTAGACGGGCCTTCCACAAGAACGCGTTGCTCTGTATCAAGCATTAGGCGTGAGTAACGCATTGCTTGAGAGTTAACCACTTGTTGTAGTTCGTATAGACGCTCTTTTTTCTCTTGCTCAGGCACGTCACATGGGTAATCTGCAGCAGGTGTACCTGGACGAGGAGAGAAGATAAAGCTGAAGCTCATATCGAAATCTACGTCTTTGATTAGTTTCATCGTTGCTTGGTGATCCATTGCTGTTTCACCTGGGAAGCCAACAATAAAGTCAGAACTGATTTGAATATCAGGACGAGCTTTACGTAGCTTACGAATGATCGACTTGTATTCGATAGCTGTGTGAGGACGCTTCATCATCGTTAGGATGCGGTCACTACCACTTTGTACTGGTAGGTGCAGGAAGCTCACAAGCTCTGGCGTATCTTCGTATACAGCGATGATATCGTCAGTAAACTCAAGTGGGTGGCTCGTTGTGAAACGGATACGGTCGATACCATCGATAGAAGCTACAAGACGAAGTAGTTCTGCAAATGAACAGATGTCGCCTTCGTGCGTTGGACCACGGTACGCGTTTACGTTTTGGCCTAGTAGGTTTACTTCACGTACACCTTGGTCTGCAAGTTGTGCGATTTCAAATAGCACGTCATCCATTGGACGGCTAACTTCTTCGCCACGAGTGTAAGGTACAACACAGTAAGTACAGTACTTAGAACAGCCTTCCATGATAGAAACGAATGCTGTTGCACCTTCAGCGCGTGGCTCTGGTAGACGGTCAAATTTCTCGATCTCTGGGAAAGAGATGTCCATTACTGGCGCTTCATCGCTCAGAGATTGTTTGATCATCTCTGGTAGGCGGTGCAGTGTTTGTGGGCCAAAGATTACGTCAACGTATGGCGCACGCTCACGAATGTGGTCGCCTTCTTGAGTCGCTACACAGCCACCCACACCGATCACAACACCGTCTTTTTTGTCTTTTAGCGTTTTCCAACGACCAAGCTGGTGGAATACTTTCTCTTGCGCTTTTTCGCGGATAGAACAGGTATTCAGTAGTAGTACATCTGCTTCCTCAGGTACTTCTGTTAGCTCATAGCCATTTGCGGCATTTAGCAGGTCAGCCATTTTTGATGAATCATATTCATTCATCTGGCAGCCCCAAGTTTTAATTAGCAGTTTCTTACTCATGTTTTGTTCGCTCGATCGTTAGTTTAATTTAAGGGAGCAAATCGCCCAGTGTTAATCCGCGGTTATGGTCTCTATTATAGCCTCTAAATATGGCTAAAATAACGCGACCCTAACAGCAAGCGGCGTATTGTACTGGTTTCAAAACCGACTGACTAGTGGTCTAGCAAAATCTCTTATGTAGTGGTTTTTATTCTCGTTAAGATTGTTAGTTATTTCGAGAAACACTATACGCAGCAAGGGATTGTCCATTTTGAGATTAAGGTTTTTGGTTACAAGTAAGTTGTGAAAACGTACAATCAAAAACAGTCATTGAATCAAACTGATAAGTACAAAATATGAACAGTTACGATATTGTGGTAGTCGGCGGTGGTATGGTTGGTGCAGCAACCGCTATCGGATTTGCGCAGCAAGGTATGCGTGTCGCGGTGATCGAGGGATTTGCCCCGCAAGCTTTCGAAAAGACACAACCTATGGACATTCGTGTCTCTGCGATCTCTCAAGCCTCTGTGGATCTGTTGGATTCGCTAGGTGCTTGGGATGCAATCGAGAATATGCGAGTTTGCACATATAAACGCTTAGAGACTTGGGAACATCCAGAGTGCCGTACGCGATTTGATGCTGCATCTCTAGAGTTACCTCGACTGGGCTATATCGTTGAAAACCGCCTTATCCAACTTGGGTTGTGGGCGCAGTTTGAACGCTATGACAATATTGAACTGTTATGCCCAGAAAAGCTCGATACCATTGAATTTGGTGAAACGAACACTGTGGTGTTGCAGTCTGGCTTGCGTCTATCAGCTAAATGGGTTGTTGGTGCAGACGGCGCGAATTCGGCTGTTCGTCAGCAAGCGGGAATTGGTATCACGGCTTGGGATTATCGCCAACACTGTATGCTGATCAATGTCGAGACAGAACTTCCTCAGCAAGACATTACTTGGCAACAATTTCTACCAAGTGGCCCTCGTTCTTTTTTACCTTTGGCGTCGCTTACGGAAGAGGGTAAGGAAGCGGGGCAAGGCTCTTTGGTGTGGTACGACAAACCGTCACGCATTAAGCAATTGTCAGCAATGAGTCCAGAGAAACTGCGTGCAGAAGTGTTAAGCCATTTCCCTGCGGAGCTGGGTGATATTAAAGTGCTTCAATCGGGCTCTTTCCCACTAACTCGTCGACATGCTCAGCGTTACGCTCAGAACAACTGTATCTTGGTCGGAGATTCTGCACACACCATCAATCCTCTGGCTGGTCAAGGAGTTAACCTAGGCTTTAAAGATGTGGCAGCTCTAATCAGCCTGACCAAAGAGCAGGGTGAGTTAACAGACTCTGTCGCAAGAAGCTACGAGGTTAAAAGAAGAGGGGATAACCTCATCATGCAGAGTGGCATGGACTTCTTCTACAAAACGTTTAGCAATGACCTTGGCCCACTTAAGTTTGTTCGCAATGCAGCATTAAAGCTTGCAGAGAACTCTGGACCAATTAAAAACCAAGTATTGAAGTATGCTTTGGGGCTGTAGTTTATAGTCTCGTACAGCTAAAGAAGTAAAGGAGAGCCAATGCTCTCCTTTTTTGTATCTGCTACTCACGATATTTGTTGTGTTACACAAACCGGCGAACCCACTTCCAAAGAATGACCGCTGTAGGTTAAAGAGCCGTCTAGTTTATTGCGTTTGAAAGAGGTGAGATTGTTGGAGTGTTGATTTGCCGCGATTAGCCACTCTCCATCATTGGTAATATGAAAATCACGAGGGAAGTTGCCTTCAGTACGATAGCTATCCACAAAAACCGGCTTTTGATTCACTGGGTCGAGTTTAAAGTGACTGATCCTTGATTGATGTCGGCAAGAGGCATAAAGATGCTGCTCATCTGGCGATAGCTTGATCGCTGCGGCCGCTTCTCCTTTTTCTGTATTAGGAAGCGCATCTATCTCCTCGGCAATATGCCAACGTCCAACGGCTTTCTCTAGCATTAGAATCGTTTCAGATAGCTCACAGACAACATAGGCTTTGTCTTCAGACTTATTGAAAACCATATGACGAGGCCCATTGCCCGCAGGAACTTGAATAGATTGTACTGGCTCTTCCAAAAACTCCTCTTGCTCCTCATCGAAGCAGTAGAAGTTGATGCTATCGGCACCAAGATCAACGGTGACAAACTGTGGCGAGTGCGTTAAGAACAGCGACTGATGAGCATGTGGCCCTGTTTGTCTATCTTGGTTAGGGCCAGAACCTGACATTTTTAGTGTTTTAATTCGTTTATCGATGTTGCCGTTGATACCCAAACTAAAAATATCGAATGTGCCGGAAGAGTATTGAGAGGTGATGGCAAACTTATGGTTAGGATCTATCGAGATATGGCAAGGGTGATCCCCCAATATGTACCCAGAGTTGGATGGGACGTTTGAATCTGTCTCTGAGACGTGAAATAGCTGAGGTTGGGACTGTTGGTCGATTTCAGATGCGGTATAGATGCCCAGCTTTGTAGAGACAACAAAAGAGGGGTTAATGCACTTTGCGATCAGTTGTGGAGGGTTCAGCTTACCTGTTTCCAGATCTAACTGAGTTTGATATACACCTTGGCTTCCATTTGGATCTTCTGTGTAGCAACCGATGGTTAAAGGGAGAGTTCTCATAGCGCTGTCATACTCGATGTAAAAGTGGAGCCGACATTGTCTTATAAAAAGTTAACTAAGTGCTGAATCTAGGGGAAATACTTGGTGATGTGGTTAGCAGATTTGTATATTTCAGATAAAAGAAAACCCAGCTAAAAAGCTGGGTCTCTAATGATGGTGCGGAAGGAGAGACTTGAACTCTCACACCTTGCGGCGCCAGAACCTAAATCTGGTGCGTCTACCAATTCCGCCACTTCCGCATCGCTAGTTTATTTTCTAGCAAATAGTGTAGTTAAGGAGATGATTGGTAAATCTCAATAACGTTGTATTTGATTGTTTCACGTGTCAATCACACACTCTTCGTTTCCGAAGAAGA
>NZ_JAHGAJ010000056.1 GCF_030248535.1 Vibrio sp. D404a
GATAATAAATTATCGATTGGTCACTCAGTTCATTGAAATCATTTTGATACCGAAGTATCTGTTTGCCTTTGCTTATAAAAGCGAAAACAAACTTAGTGATATTCATCAACGAGTGCCCACACAGATTGATAGGTTTAAATTGTTAAAGATCTTACTTCTTAAAGTTCCCTTGGGAGCCTCTCGAAGTGGACGGCTATTCTAGCGAATTCACTTTCAGTGTCAAACACTTTTTTCTGCTATTTTTTCAAAGCATCTTAAATGCTTATCACCGTCTAATTGCTTCGTTCAAACCGCTTGGTTATCCCTGACAACGGAGGCGCATTATAGAGAGAAATCCCCAGTGCACAAGTGCTAATTCTAAATAAAATTGCATTTACGGACCGTTCGAACACAAAGCAAACAAAACGGGCAAAATAAAAGCGAATCAAGCTAGATTTCTTGATTCGCTCTATGATTTAGTAAGGTTGGGTTATTGATGTGCCACTATTCGATCGTTGTGGACTAACAGCTGCACTTTCTTATCCGGATTAACCTTACCTGCCAATATCGCTTTCGCTAATGGGTTCTCAACGCTCTGTTGAATAGCTCGTTTCAATGGTCTAGCACCATAAACTGGGTCAAAACCCACTTGAGCAATCAGCTCTAACGCTTTATCTGACACCTCAAGCTCATAGCCGTTGTCTTCCATTCGCTTGCTTAGGTGTTTTAACTGTATAGAGGCAATCGACTTAATATGCTCTTGTCCTAATGGATGGAACACGACACTTTCATCGACACGGTTTAGAAACTCAGGTCGGAAGTGCTTACCCACTACTTCCATCACTTCATCTTTAATACCTTGGTAGTCCAATGCAGCAAAGTTCTCTTGTATGCGAGCAGAGCCTAAGTTAGACGTCATAATCACAACAGTATTTCTGAAATCAACCGTTCTGCCTTGGCCATCGGTCAGTCGACCATCATCCAATACCTGTAGCAGAATATTGAATACATCCGGGTGCGCCTTCTCTACCTCATCCAATAAAATTACTGAATATGGTTTACGACGCACTGCTTCCGTGAGGTAGCCGCCCTCTTCATAACCGACGTAACCCGGAGGAGCACCGACTAGGCGAGCCACCGAATGTTTCTCCATGAACTCAGACATATCGATTCGAACCATTGCGTCATCACTGTCGAACATAAAGTTCGCTAGAGTTTTGCAAAGCTCCGTTTTACCTACACCTGTCGGACCTAAGAATAAGAATGAGCCAATCGGTTTATTTGGATCAGATAGACCGGCTCTACTTCGGCGAATCGCATTAGCAACCACTTCTACCGCTTCAGCCTGACCAATCACTCGCTTATGAAACACCGACTCCATTTGCAGCAACTTCTCTTTTTCAGCTTCAAGCATCTTAGAAACAGGAATCCCCGTCTGCTTTGATAGCACCTCAGCGATTTCAGTATCTGTAACCTTGTTTCGTAGCAGCGCCATCTCTTGCATTTCCGCTTGAGTCGCAAGGTCTAACTGTTTCTCCAATTCAGGAATACGTCCGTACTGAAGCTCAGACATACGGTTCAGATCACCCGCACGACGAGCGAAATCCATATCCATGCGTGCTTGTTCTAGCTCAGACTTAATATGTTGCGTACCAGATAAAGCTGCTTTTTCTGCATTCCACACCTCTTCCAACTCAGCAAACTCACGCTCTTTATCAAGCAGTTCGTTTTCAAGAGTTTTAAGACGCTTCTCACTGGCATCATCATTCTCATTGGTCAGCGCTTGCTGCTCAATTTTAAGCTGGATGATTTTACGCTCCAGTTTATCCAGAGATTCTGGCTTGGAGTCGATCTGCATACGAATACTTGATGCAGCTTCATCAATGAGATCGATGGCTTTATCCGGCAGTTGGCGGTCTGATACATAACGGTGTGACAGACTCGCCGCTGCCACAATCGCGGGATCAGTGATCTCAACATGGTGGTGCAGTTCGTAACGCTCTTTAAGGCCACGAAGGATTGCTACGGTATCTTCAACCGTTGGCTCATCCACCAGCACTTTTTGGAATCGGCGCTCTAGTGCAGGGTCTTTCTCTATATATTGGCGGTACTCATCTAACGTAGTAGCACCAACACAATGAAGTTCACCGCGAGCCAACGCCGGTTTCAGCATGTTGCCAGCATCCATAGAGCCTTCGCCTTTACCCGCACCGACCATGGTATGGATCTCATCGATAAAGAGGATGACGTTACCCTCTTCTTTCGATAGTTCATTAAGAACCGCTTTCAAGCGCTCTTCAAATTCACCACGATACTTAGCACCCGCCACAAGCGAGCCCATATCAAGAGACAACACTCGACGACCGCGCAAACCTTCCGGCACTTCATTATTAATAATGCGCTGAGCAAGCCCTTCAACAATCGCGGTTTTACCCACGCCCGGTTCTCCGATAATCACAGGGTTGTTCTTGGTGCGACGTTGCAATACTTGAATGGTGCGACGAATTTCGTCATCACGGCCAATTACAGGATCGAGCTTACCTTGCTCTGCACGCTCGGTAAGGTCTACCGTAAACTTCTCCAAAGCTTGGCGTTTGTCTTCAGCATTCGGGTCATCGACTTTTTGACCACCACGGATCTGCTCAATCGCTTGAGAAAGCTTTTGCTCTGTTAAACCCAGCTCTTTTAGCAAGTTACCCAGAGGGCCACGGTCTTCGATTGCAGCAAGTAGGAAGATCTCTGAAGAGATGTAGGTGTCTTGACGTTTTTGAGCCACCTTGTCACATAGATTGAACAAGGTGCCCATCGCACTTGATAACTGTACATCACCTCCGATGCCACTCACTTTTGGCACGCGATCAAGGATCTCACTCAATTTAGAGCGCAGCTGAACCACATCAATATTCAACATGGTAAGCAATGGACGAATCGCACTACCACCTTGATTTAACAGTGACACCATTAGGTGTACCGGTTCGATATATTGGTGATCACGACCTAATGCGAGAGACTGAGCATCAGATATCGCAATTTGAAATTTACTGGTGAATCGATCGAGACGCATTCCAACCTTCCTACTTATAGATATGTTTATCTTATGAATAGAAGATGGATACGGTATCGGGGATTTTCAAGGGGAAGGGAGTGAACTATCACGCAGAAAGTTCACTGTTTTTACGATTAGTCTAACCAGATAAAGGTCGCTTGACGTCCAGTGACTCCATCACGGCGATAAGAGTAAAAGTTATCAGAATCCGCAAAGGTACATAGATTACAATCAAACACTTGCGTAACACCAACATGTGCAAGACGCTGAGTGGCGAGTTGCGACATATTGGCGAGCCATTTCTGCTCGATGTTAGGTTTCGCACGAAAAGCTTGTGCTGCTTCTGGGTCAAATCCTACAAAAGCATCTAATACGTCTTGGCCAACTTCAAAAGCGTCGCGACCAATAGCAGGACCAAGCCAAGCCAGTAAAGGGTTGCTGTCATCAATATTCGTGAATTTAGCGACTGCGTTTTCAACAATCCCACCCGCTAAACCACGCCAACCTGCATGAACCGCAGCAACTTGTGTACCCTTACTGTCAGTTAACAGCACTGGTAGACAGTCTGCAGTCATAGCAGATAGCACCACACCTTGTTGAGTCGTGAAACTGCCATCTGCATCCAGAATCTCGGAAGTTGGCTCAAAGACTGAAACAACATCTGTTGAATGAGTCTGGTTAAGCCACACAGGTGCACTCGGCATCTTAGATTGTTGTTGTAACCAGTCTCGATTCTTCTGAACCAGATTAATATCATCCCCAACATGGCTGCCTAAATTCAAGCCTTGATACTGAGCCTGAGAAAAACCATCGACTCGAGTTGAAGCGAAGGCTTTTACATTACTAGGGGCATTCCAGTTTGGGATGATCATCATCATGGTTAGATGTCGTCTTCTTTGTTGTCTCGTGCGTCAATGCGCAGCGCTTCTGCCATCACAATCATATCTTGTGGTACAGGAGCGTGGAACTCCATCTCTTCACCTGTAATCGGGTGTTCGAAACGAAGCATAACTGCGTGTAGAGCTTGACGATCGAATGAACGAATCATTTGCGTTAGCTCTTCAGATGCACCTTTTGGAATACGAGCACGACCACCGTAAGCCAAATCACCCAATAGAGGGTGTTGTAGGTACGACATGTGTACACGAATTTGGTGAGTACGACCCGTTTCTAGACGAAGACGAATACGCGTGTGCTCACGGAAGTGTTCAGCAACACGGTAGTGAGTAATCGCTGGTTTACCCAACTCATTCACTGCCATTAGCGTACGTTTAGTAGAGTGGCGACCAATCGGTTTTTCAACCATGCCACCCGCTGTCATTTTACCAATCGCAATCGCTTCGTATTCACGAGTAATACGGCGCTTTGATAGCGCTCGAACTAGACGCGTTTGTGCTGGTACTGTTTTCGCAACTACCATTAGGCCAGTGGTGTCTTTATCAAGACGGTGAACAATACCTGCACGCGGCACTTCTGCGATTTGTGGGTAGTGGTGTAGGAGCGCGTTTAGCACGGTTCCGTCCGGCGTACCTGCACCTGGGTGTACAACAAAATCGCGAGGTTTGTTGATCACCAATAAATCGTCATCTTCGTAAACGATATCCAAAGGAATATCTTGTGCTTCCCAGCGCTCTTCATCTTCAAGTTCAGCTTGTAAGATGATCTCTTCACCGCCCATAACCTTGATACGAGGTTTAGTAACAACTTCGCCATCCACTTGGATTTTGCCGTCAAGAAGCCACTCTTTAATGCGAGAGCGAGAGAAATCGGTAAAGAGTTCAGCAACAGTTTGGTCTAAACGTTGACCTAACTGGCTGCTTTTTACTGTGTCTGTTAATGTGATCTGCTGAGCCATATCGAACTTTTTTAAAAACCGTGAGACTAATACCCATTAGTATGGATAAAATAGATTAATTGCATCATTGTATCTGTTACTGGTTAGAAAGTAACGGAAGCGAACAAAATATTTAAATTCAAGGAATCGACGCCTGACATGAAACACCTCACTTTATCGGGTCTATTAGCTGTATCACTGTTAGTTGGTTGTAGCAGCAGTGAAGAGATCGTCCCAGATGTACCGCCATCGGTTCTCTATTCTGATGCACAAGAGTCTCTGCAGAGTGGTAGCTGGTTATCTGCGATTGAAAAACTGGAAGCTCTGGATTCACGTTACCCATTCGGTGCGTACTCAGAACAAGTACAGTTGGATCTCATTTACGCTTACTACAAGAATGATGACCTAGCGCTAGGACTGGCGACTATTTCACGATTCTTACGTTTAAACCCAACGCACGAGAAGCAAGACTGGGTACTTTACATGCGTGGCTTGACGCACATGGCGCAAGACCGCAACTTTATGCACGACATTTTTAACATTGATCGTAGTGACCGCGACCCTGAGCCTGTGAAGCTGGCTTTTGCTGACTTTAAGAAATTGCTAGAGCGATTCCCGAACAGCCCTTACGCGGAAGACGCGCAAAAGCGTATGTTTGCTCTTAAAAACCGTCTAGCGGACTATGATTTGGCGACTGCTGATTTCTATCTGCGCCGCGAAGCGTGGATTGCAGCAATCAACCGTACACAAGAGCTACAAAAAACGTTCCCAGATACCATTGCGGCACGTAAGTCTCTTGAGATCCAGTTGGAAGCATACAAGCAGCTTGGTCTTGAAGATGCGGTAGCAAGAACAGAGAAATTGATTGAGCTAAACCCAATTCCATAGTCTTAGCTGCAATTTTTTAGATTGAAAAGCACACCCAACACGGTGTGCTTTTTTTTGGACTGCGTGTTGTAAATCTTGATGAATGACTTAACGAAAGGTATCTTTAATGAATAACCATTAACAAAACATCAACATGGAGCGTGGATGTGAGCAGGTTGTTATTACTGATCTTGATGGTGGTGTACGTCCCCATCTCTAACGCCTTAGAGCTATCACCCTTGAGTAATGAACCTTACCAAGGCGACTTAGATACGCTCAGCAAAAAAGGCATGGTTCGTGTGCTGGTTTCCGCTGATTTGGGTTTCTACTTCATAGAAGATGGCAAACCAAAGGGCATCATTGCCGAGATGCTTTATCACTTTGAGAAGAGCCTGAGAAAGAAATACCCCTACATCAACGTACAGATTATTCCAGTACAACGTGATGATCTTCTTCCCTCTCTACAATCCGGTCACGGTGATGTCGCGGTTGCAAATCTTACCATCACAGATAAAAGGCTACAGGCCGTCGATTTTTCTGATCCAATGATCAAAGACGGAAAAGAGCTGGTCATTACTGGTAAAGACGAAGCGCCTCTCGAAGAACTGTCTCAATTGAGTGGTAAAGAAGTGTGGATAAGGGCAAGTTCAAGTTACTTTGAAAGTGTTCAACGCGTGAATAAAGAGTTGGACGAGATGAACCTTCCACCTCTGTATGTCCATTTCATTGAAGAAACACTGCAAGACTACGAGCTGATCGAATTGGTCAATCAAGGCTACATTCAAGCGACGATACTCGATAGCCACAAAGCCAGATTGTGGACCAAGGTGATGGACAATATACAAGTTCACAATGAACTGCCGTTGCGTGAAAACAGCCAGATAGCTTGGGCACTGCGCAAAGAGAGCCCTCAACTTAAAAAAGAACTCAACAAATACGTTCGCCAAGCTCGCAGTGGAACGTTATTGGGTAACGTCATCTATCAAAAGTACATCGATAACACGCGTTGGCTAAGCCGTGCTCTCAACCCAAATAAGGTTGATCGTGTAGCCAAGCTCTCTGGTGTGTTTGAGAAATACTCGACTCGTTATGAGTTCGATCCATTAATGATGTCTGCACAAGGATTTCAAGAGTCAGGGCTTGATCAAAGCCGCGTCTCTCACAAAGGCGCCATTGGGGTGATGCAGGTGCTGCCAAGTACAGCAAAAGACAAGAACGTTAACATTAAGAACATCCATAAGGTCGACAACAATATCCATGCTGGCGTGAAATACATGCGCTTTATTAAAGACCGCTACTTTAACGATCCTGATATCTCACCAGACAATCAGCTCTATTTTACTCTGGCGGCCTACAACGCCGGCCCGGCTAAAATTCGTAAAATGCGCTACCTTGCTAAAAAGCACGGCTATGACCCTAATGTTTGGTTTAAGAACGTTGAAATCATGACAAGAAAATACGTGAGTCGCGAACCCGTAACCTATGTCACGAATATCAATCGTTACTTTGTGATCTACAAACAACTAGAGGCAATTGGCGCAATACGTGGTATTGGTCCTACCGCTGCCAACAAACCTAAGTAGACAATGGTGACTTTAGCTAAGGAAGCTAAGGAAGCTAAGGAAGCTAAGGAAGCTAAGGAAGCTAAGGACAAGTTCACAGCTCCGACAGCTTGCCGTAAACAACAAAAAGCTGCTTGAAGCTATGCTCAAGCGGCTTTTCAAATTTGGCAGATTATCAAAAAAATTCTGATGTGACACACATCACAAAAACAAAGTGTACA
>NZ_JAHGAJ010000057.1 GCF_030248535.1 Vibrio sp. D404a
AGCTTTCCGAATTTTAAGAATTTGCTTGGCGACCATAGCGTTGTGGACCCACCTGATTCCATGCCGAACTCAGAAGTGAAACGCAATAGCGTCGATGGTAGTGTGGGGCTTCCCCATGTGAGAGTAGAACATCGCCAGGCTCCAAATTTTGTGCTGGTATGGCTCAGTTGGTAGAGCGCACCCTTGGTAAGGGTGAGGTCCCCAGTTCAAATCTGGGTACTAGCACCATTTATTTTGTTGATTTGATACTTCAAATTAACCACAGAATTTGTTTGACGACCATAGCATTGTGGACCCACCTGATTCCATGCCGAACTCAGAAGTGAAACGCAATAGCGCCGATGGTAGTGTGGGGCTTCCCCATGTGAGAGTAGGACATCGTCAGGCTCAAATTGCTTTAAGCTGAATAGACACTGCGGAGTGGTAGTTCAGTTGGTTAGAATACCGGCCTGTCACGCCGGGGGTCGCGGGTTCGAGTCCCGTCCACTCCGCCACTTAATTTAACCCGATGCGAAAGCGTCGGGTTTTTTTATGTCTGTAAGAAAGCTCCCTTTACAAGGGAGGTGAGTCCCGGTCGCCTGCGACACCTGCCATTCCGCCATTTATACTAAGCCCAAGTAGAAATGCTTGGGCTTTTTTACGTTTGAATGATTATGTTCGCCCTTCGGTCGAAAAAGTCCCGCAAAAGGTTTGCCCGTTGTCCGCAACTCCGAACTAGGCGTCCCCGCCATCTACCATTTATCAGAAAGCCTACTCCTTGTTCGTAAGCTTCTATCTAATCATCGATAAATCACGTTTGTTTCTTCATTAGCAGTTTGCTACCTCATACTCGATGCCTTAGGGGCTTATAGGTCATGATTAATCGAACCGTAGAGTTATCTAGCGAAGATGTAATGGCTTAAGCAATCCAAGATTACACTGTGTGCTGAGCCTCATTAGAGGCTTGCTGAGGGTGTTGGAGGGAGAGAGTAAAACTAGGGACTTCGGATATAAAGTGAGTGTGGAGTAGATTTAAGCTCCACACATAGTAAGAAGCTTACGTCCGATTATCCGTGTCGGGATATCGTTGTTAAGTCCTGATGATCCCAACTCCAAAAGTTGTTAGGAGTAAGGTGAATTCCACCAACCCACTTATCTTCGATTAATTTAGGCTTATTGTGGTTAGATTTAGATAGGGAAATACAGTTGTGATACCAATCTTCATTCTCTGATCTTTGGACTTGCAAGATAGGCTCAGAGCCTTCTGTTAATGGTTTTATAATAGCCCAATACATTAGGTCACCTAGATATACTAACGGTTCTAGCTTCATATAGCGCTTAAACAGCTCCTTAAACTCTAGGCCTTCTTCTTCATCATTTAAGATATCTATAGTGAGTCGCTCTACCAAACCAAGCTTTGATTCTGTGTGTGGTAATTCTTGTAGGTGTCTAAAGATGACTGCTTTGATGTTAGGGAAAAGGTTTTGGTCTACTTTATGGTAGTTTTCGACGAGCTTTAAGGGACTCTCACAGCAGAAAGCTTGCCACAGCTCCGTTGCTACTGTTATATGATCTACAGATACTCCTTTTCTACTGTTCCAGAGTGCGCGTAGTGCTTCAGGAGGCAGCTGACCTAAACCAATGAACCTTTCTCTACCTGGGAAGGTGCTCACCTCGATAATCTCTACTTTGGTGGTGTTTTGGTATGAAAGTAGATATAAGGACCTAATCAACATCAATTGATCGTAGTTGTCGTGTTCGACCCATATAACAATGCGTTGATAGCTATTATCTAGGAGTTTACTCGTAGCTTGCTTAGCTTCGAGTTTTACTTGTTCAAATGACTTTTCTACCTCTTTCATTTCTGACAAGAGTCGATCACAGACATATTCGGCTCTGATCGTTGAAAGGGTCTCTTCATCCAAAGCTAAAGGGCCCAAACATAATGGTTCTATGTATGGGAGAAAGTCTCCCTTGAATCCGGCTTGCTCTAATGTTTGTTGTATATCGTGACCACAACGTACGTGAAGGGTTTGTAAATCATTGTCTAGGGCAGAGAGAGGAGTTCCACCTGAGCTTTTATTTCTCTCTAGGCTATCAATATGCGATAACAACTTACTCCAGCTACTTACCCCTAGCTCTCGTGCTAATGCTAAGTGTACGTCTGCCAACTTAACGCTATCAGCAGATAGGAGAGGATTAGGATGTAGAGCGAGTAACCAACGTAAGTCTTCGGTAGAGCCTGTTCTGATTCGTTTCAGTCGGGATTTAGCGTGTTTTTTTAGATATGTCAGATTGAGAGAAAAAGCATTCATATATTCACCGTCTCGTAACTTCTGCACTCGCTGATCAGAAGAGAAGGTAAATCAAATTGTCGTTTCCCAAGAAGGGAGGAAGTTGATGACCTTGAGTTAAACTCTTTCCGCGAGTAGGAAGCGTAGGTAACCGCTTTGGTCAATATATACGAAGGGTGCAGATAACGAAAGTAACAGCCTAAGTTAATGAGATATTTAGTGCGTTAGAGAGAACCGTAAGTTAGGTATATGGGGGAGAGGGTAGAAGTAAGTCGCATCTTAAAACGAAAAAAACAAGTCTTTCGTCGGGGACGCCTAGTTTTGGCTTCTTGGATTTGACTCCCCCTACGGGATTCGACGCGGCCGGCTAGGGCGGTCCGACGACTCGGCTGAGACATTGCTTTGGCACAAAGCAGGAGCATAGGTACGAAAAAGCCTCATCGTGTGATGAGGCTTTCTCTAAAATGGCTCCCCTGCGTGACTCAACGCGGGCGGCCAGATCTGAGACATTTATTTGGTACAAATAAGTCGCAGCTTAAAACGAAAAAAGCCAAGTCTTTCGACTTGGCTTCTTGGGTTTGGCTCCCCCTGCGGGACTCGAACCTGCGACATACGGATTAACAGTCCGCCGTTCTACCAACTGAACTAAGGGGGAATTATTTAAGAAGATAAACCTTCTCAATAATATAAATGGTGCCGACTACCGGAATCGAACTGGTGACCTACTGATTACAAGTCAGTTGCTCTACCTACTGAGCTAAGTCGGCACACTAAATGTGGCTCCCCCTGCGGGACTCGAACCTGCGACATACGGATTAACAGTCCGCCGTTCTACCAACTGAACTAAGGGGGAATTATTCTTAAAGCTTGAAAGAAATGGTGCCGACTACCGGAATCGAACTGGTGACCTACTGATTACAAGTCAGTTGCTCTACCTACTGAGCTAAGTCGGCACAGATATATTTCTTTGTGCTTTACTGCTGTTGTCTTCTAGACACCAACAAATAAATTGTGGTGCCCGGAGGCGGAATCGAACCACCGACACGAGGATTTTCAATCCTCTGCTCTACCGACTGAGCTATCCGGGCGACGAGGTGTATTAAACGTGTTTTCCGGTTCTGGGTCAACACTAAATTGCAAAAAAAGTATCGTTTGATGTTTTTCTATACTTAGTGGGGTATTTTTATCCATTTTGTATGAAAAAGCTAGGCCTGGCATGCGCTAAACAGGATTGAAAGAGAGTTAAAGTCTTAAGAAAAGTGCCTAAATAAAAAAAAGCACGTATGAAAACGTGCTTTTTTAGTAAGGGAAATGAATAACGAGTTAGTGTTTCACTTCAAAACGGTTTACCCAGGCTTCAAGTTCATTCGAAAGAGAGGCTAAAGTTTGGGTACTGTTGTGACTTTCTGTTACGACACCGCTTAGTTGGTTACCACTCTCTTCGATCATATTAATGCGTTTTGAGATATCATCGCTTACCTGAGTCTGTTCGGCCGCAGCTGTCGCTATTTGGTGGCTCATTGAAGAGATGGACTCTAGTGCAATCACAATCTGTTGTAGGGCTTCTGAAGCGTTTTGTGACTCAGTGACAGTGCTTTGACTGGTTTCGGCACACACTTCCATGGTCTGAATCGCATTACGAGAGCCTTCCTGCAGGTTGTTGATCATCAGTTGGATTTCTTTGGTACTGTCTTGTGTTCTACCCGCAAGATTACGTACTTCATCAGCTACAACGGCAAAGCCTCGGCCTTGTTCACCAGCTCGTGCTGCCTCAATGGCTGCGTTAAGCGCAAGAAGATTAGTTTGTTCAGCGATATCACCAATCACATCTAGCACTTTGACGATGTTGTTTACGTCGTTATCTAGGTTTGCTACGGCTTCACTCGCAGTGTTCAGTTGCCCAGCTAAACCTTGGATGTTGTCTACCGTGTTGTGGATCAAGCGTTGAGTGTGTTGGCTCTGTTTATCTGCTTCATCGGTGTTACGCGCTGTATCACCTGCTGAGTCAGCAACATTGTTGGCAGAAGAGGCCATCTCAGTCATTGCTGTTGCGATCATTTCCGTTGATTGTTGCTGAGTTTCAGTCAGCTGAGCTATCGAGCCTGCACGGTCTTCTACGCGCTGCAGCTCACCACGGAGTGCTAGCATGGAGGCGTTTAAGTTGGAAACCAACTCAGCCAACGACTGACTCATCTGCTGCACTGCGTGATAGATGCTGCCGTCTTCAGGCTTGGTATCGAAGGATGTCTGGATCTTACCTTGCGCTACAGCTTGTACAGCGGCTCTCACATCCTTAGGTTCACCACCTAACAGCGCCAGCATGCGTTTGATTGAGAAGATTAGGCTCGACAGGATAGCGCCTGCGATAACTAAGCAGAGAAACAGTTGCCACTGAGCAGTTGACCAGAAACGTGCGTTAACCTCGTTAAAGCCAATACCTGTACCGACAACCCATCCCCAATGCGGAGTTTTCTCTGCGATAGAGAGTTTTTCTTCGATAGTTCCATCTGGCAGTTTTTGAGTCCAAGTGTATTCAACGATCTGCCCGGTACGATTACCAAGAACTCTTTGAATAAGCTGACCAACGCTATTGCCATCACCATCTTTAAAGTCATTAAAGCTGGTTCCATGCAATTGAGGATCAAGAGGGGTGGCTACGAACGTCATGTTCTCATCGGCAACGTATACGTATTCGTTGTCTTTATAAATATTATTACGTAGTAGACGAGTCGCTAACTGTTTAGCCTGCTCTTCTTCTAGTGTGCCATCAATGGCCATTTTCTCCACTTCTGTGAGAATGCTATAGGCACTCTTAAAGAGCTCAGTTACACGGGCTTTATTGTCCATGTTGCTGGCGACTCTCAAGGTCCAAAGGCCAGTTGCAGTCAGCGCTAATAGAGCGACTAAGATAATTACGGATAGTATGTAGGCTTGCGTTTTTAATTTCATGTTTCCTCGCACAGCAGTAAAAATAATAGAGCTGTTTCATCGGATAGTAATCTAAGAGGTGTAGGGCAGATATCGGAAAAATACGAAAGTATGATAGAGATTAAATTTACGATACAAAAAAAGTAACAGAATTATGTTCGGTATGATAAATGCAAGAATGAAGTTAAGCTTTGAGCTGAAGTAAGAGTTGATAGTGGCACGATAAAGCTGTGGTTTAGCAGTTGTTTTATAAACCTGTATTAGAGGTGTGAGAGTTTCTAAATCTTAGGTTGGCAAAGTCATCTAACGGACTCTTTGAGTGATAGAGAGCAGGTATAAGCCAGTTAAAATATAAAAGCACAATCTTTGAAAAGGTAGATACTCTTTATCGTCATAAATTTTCTAGAAAAGCTTAAGTAATTCGTTAGTTAGACCAATAGCTAACATTAATTTGGAGCAGATACGAAAAAAGCCAAGTCTTTCGACTTGGCTTCTTGAATGTGGCTCCCCCTGCGGGACTCGAACCTGCGACATACGGATTAACAGTCCGCCGTTCTACCAACTGAACTAAGGGGGAATTATTTGTGTCAACAACAGGTCTTAAAGACCACTATTTGTTAAGCACCAAATAATGGTGCCTCGAGGCGGAATCGAACCACCGACACGAGGATTTTCAATCCTCTGCTCTACCGACTGAGCTATCGAGGCAAAAGAATGGTGCCGACTACCGGAATCGAACTGGTGACCTACTGATTACAAGTCAGTTGCTCTACCTACTGAGCTAAGTCGGCACACTATATCTTTTACTGAAGACGTTACTCTTCATTTTATATGAAATGATATCAATCACTTCAATTGTAAGTGGCTCCCCCTGCGGGACTCGAACCTGCGACATACGGATTAACAGTCCGCCGTTCTACCAACTGAACTAAGGGGGAATTATTTGTGTCAACATCAGGTCTTAAAGACCATTATTTGTTAAGCACCAAATAATGGTGCCTCGAGGCGGAATCGAACCACCGACACGAGGATTTTCAATCCTCTGCTCTACCGACTGAGCTATCGAGGCAAAAGAATGGTGCCGACTACCGGAATCGAACTGGTGACCTACTGATTACAAGTCAGTTGCTCTACCTACTGAGCTAAGTCGGCACACTAATATTCTTTGTGCTTTTGTCCGTGCTAATGCTTCCTGTTAAAAAGCGCTGACACCAACAAATCAAATTGTGGTGCCCGGAGGCGGAATCGAACCACCGACACGAGGATTTTCAATCCTCTGCTCTACCGACTGAGCTATCCGGGCAACGGAGCGCTATTAAACGGATTTTCGGCATAACCGTCAACACCTTTTTTCAAAATAATTAAAAAAAACGTTCATTAGTTGTTTTTTTATTCAAAAGTGAGGGTTAGGTTTTGCCTTGGTTAAACTCTTTTTTGAATTTTGTTACTTTTTCTAAGTATCTACGCGATTCTTTGTTGGGATGCTTTTTGGTTAATGCCCAATAAACTTGATTAGGTTGCAAAGAGTTAAGGTCATTCATTGCGCGCTTTCTATCGCGACTAAAGGTATTTAACACTCCTCCTGTGCCTCCGTTGTACGCAGAAATCATGCTGTACTCCAAGGTGGTCGGGTGTTGAACGTCTTTTAGGTAGCGATTTTTAAGGATGTAGAAATACGCAGTACCTGCATCAATGTTGTTTTCTGGATTAAATAAATATTCAGGGCTAGGCTCACCCGATTTATTTTTCACCAGCTTAAAGACATCGCGGCCAGCTGTTTTAGGGACGACCTGCATCAAACCATAGGCGTTAGCCCAACTAACGGCGTAGGGGTTAAAGCTACTCTCAGTTTTGATTATGGCGTAGATAAGATCTTCTGGGATGTCATAGCGCTTTGAAGCACGCTGAACGATGTCTGCGTATTTATAGCTTCGCTTACTCGCGTGATCGGCCACCATTGGGATCTCAACGTAGTAGGCTTTTTTGAAGTCGACGTTCTTCGTTTTTAGGTTGTTTGCTATTAAGTAGTCAGCAAATCGATTGGCACGCCAAGTCCATTGAATAGGCTTTTTGTCTTGATCAACAACTTGGTTATAGAGGAAGGGCTGGCCTTCTAGTTTGATGCTTTTAGAAGAGAATAGATCGACACTTGCTGGATCATCGGGTGTCAGCAAGGTTGTCATGATCGCATCTTTTAGGTGCTTTTTGGGCTCTGTCGATGAAACCGTTTCGACGGTAATAAGACCTTTTGAGAAGTTTACTTCTGAACGACTCAAGTAATTATCTATGTATTTCACATAGTTACTTTTACCTGCAATCTTTACTTCATTGCTGCCCCAACGTTTTTGGATGTTACCCGAGAAGCTATTGATGAGGGCATCGAGTGCGCCTGTATCTTTCTCGAATTGACCCGGTAGCTCCGCAAGGTTACCTGCAAAACGGTTGGTCGGTTCATAATTGACGTCATAAATGCTCTCAATGAACTCTCGGCTACAACCGGTAAGTAGCATAGCCGCTAGGAAGTAACTCAGCTTTTTCATAGGTCCTCATACAAAAATGACATCACAGCGCGAACCATGATGTCATTAAACTTGGTGTAAATAAATGTCTTATTCGCTTGGTGGTGTGTAGCCATCAATCACGACATCTTTACCTTCGAAAAGGAAGTTAACCATTTCTGTCTCAAGCAGTTTTCTGTGCTCAGGATCCATCATGTTTAGCTTCTTTTCATTGATAAGCATGGTCTGCTTGCTTTGCCATAGTGCCCATGCTTCTTTAGAAATATTGTCGAAAATACGCTTACCTAAGTCACCTGGGTAAAGTTGAAAATCTAAGCCTTCAGCATCTTTCTGTAGGCGAGCACAAAATACAGTGCGGCTCATAATGGTTCCTCTTGTCGTATTCGTCTGTTTAAACGTGATCGTTTAATTCAAAGGTTAGGCTTTCTAATAACTGCTTAACAGGAGCAGCTAAGCCTATCTCTTCAGGTTTTGATAAGTTATACCAGAGACCCTTTGTCCCTTCCATTATCAAATCTGGTTGTTTGTCTAATTTTACTAAGACAGGGGTGATATCTAAGTGGTAATGGCTAAAGGTATGCCTAAACGCAATTAGAGTCTCTTGGTTTTCTATAGAAGCTGAGCCAATCGAGCGGATGTCGAGTTGGTGTTCAATCTCCTGATTTTCATGTTGAGGGAAACAGAACAGCCCTCCCCAGATGCCTGATTGCGGTCGTTGCTCCAACCAAACCTGATTGTCGTGATAAAGAATCACAAACCAAGTCTCTTTTACAGGCTTCTCTTTCTTCGGCTTCTTACCCGGAAAGTCGAGCTGACGGTCTAGCTTGTTTGCCTCACACATCGATTCAATTGGACATAACGTGCACTTCGGCTTGCTTCGAGTGCACACCATAGCGCCCATATCCATCATGGCTTGGTTGTACTTATCGACATCTTGTTTGGGAGTATTTGACTCAGCATGCTCCCAAAGCTGATTTTCAACCTTTTTCTGCCCCGGCCAACCTTCGACGGCAAAACTTCTTGCTAAGGTTCGTTTGACGTTGCCATCTAAAATCGCATGAGGCTGCTTATAGACAGATGATAGAACGGCTGCGGCGGTTGAGCGTCCAATGCCGGGTAGGGCGTTCATCTCTTCAATGTCGGTTGGAAACTCTCCACCATACTCAGTGGCAACAATCTTTGCGGCTTTGTGTAGATTACGCGCTCTTGCGTAGTAACCAAGGCCGGTCCAAAGGTGTAACACTTCATCTTGCTCTGCATTGGCAAGATCGATAACGGTTGGAAAGCGCTCCAGAAATCGTTGGTAATATGGGATCACGGTAGCGACTTGCGTCTGCTGGAGCATGATCTCAGAGAGCCAAACAGAGTAGGCGGTTTTGTTTTGTTGCCATGGGAGTTCTTTACGCCCATAGGCGTCATACCACTTTAATATGGCGGATGCGAAAGGAGTCACGACTTGCTCATTGCTTTGCTATTATTAGAAACGAAATTGCACCACACTTGTGGTTGGATGTAAAACAGACAAATTGTGTGGGAATTTATCAGCAGAAAGACTTGCACAGACGGCAATTCTTTGGATAATCCCCGCTTTGATTAATCAATGTGCAGGCAAAAATCAATGAGTGAAGTGACCACTAACGAATATACTGAAGACGGCAAACTGGTTCGTAAGATCCGCAGCTTTGTTCGCCGCGAGGGCCGCTTAACCAAAGGCCAAGAGAACGCGATGAACGAGTGTTGGCCAACTATGGGTATCGACTACAACCCAGAACTTCTAGATTGGAAAGAAGTTTTCGGTAACGATAACCCTGTAGTACTAGAGATCGGCTTTGGTATGGGTGCATCACTGGTTGAAATGGCGAAAAACGCGCCAGAGAAAAATTTCTTAGGTATCGAAGTTCATAGCCCAGGCGTAGGTGCATGTCTTGGTACTGCTCGTGATGCTGGCGTAACTAACCTTCGTGTAATGTGTCACGATGCGGTTGAAGTGTTTGAGCATATGATTCCAAACGGCAGCCTTCACACATTACAACTGTTCTTCCCTGACCCGTGGCATAAAGCGCGTCACCACAAACGTCGTATCGTGAAAGCAGAATTTGCAGAGATGGTTCGCGAGAAGCTAATCCTTGATGCAGGTATCTTCCACATGGCGACTGACTGGGAAAACTACGCAGAGCACATGATTGAAGTGATGAACGCAGCTCCAGGCTTTGAAAACATCGCAGAAGAGGGTGATTTCATTCCTCGTCCTGATGAGCGTCCACTGACTAAGTTCGAAGCTCGTGGCCACCGTTTAGGCCACGGCGTATGGGATATTAAGTACAAGCGTACTAAGTAATTCAAAGCAAAGTGAGTCGGCTCAGTTACTGAGCGATTGCCCCTACACTTTGTAGTATTGATAAAAGCCAACATTGTTGTAATGTTGGCTTTTTTGTCCTTAGCTGAACAATAATACCAATCGTAGTAAATAACTGCTCACCCTAGCTTGCTAAAATGCTCGATAACTTCGTTAGAATTTTTGATTGTAGAACAACTACTTATCGAAAAAAATCTGCCTTGTTCTCAAGCCTTTTTTCTGCGCTATTTTTGATCACTTACTTACTGTGATTGGTATAAATCCATGGTGGCAAACACCAGCCCTACAAGAATAACAATACAGAAGTACACAAGCATGAAACCGACACAAGCTATCTTGGCGGAGATTCTAGAAGAAGTTCGCCCTTTAATTGGCCAAGGGAAAGTGGCTGACTATATTCCGGCTCTGGCCAAAGTCTCGAATCAAAAGCTTGCTATTGCCGTTTACACCAATGAAGGTGAGGTGATCCAAGCGGGAGACGCAGAAGAAGCCTTTTCTATTCAATCTATCTCTAAAGCCTTAAGCTTGACCTTGGCCATGGTGCTCTATAAGCCCGAGGAGATCTGGCAGCGTGTAGGCAAAGAGCCTTCAGGCCAAGCATTTAACTCCATGATTCAGCTAGAGATGGAGCAAGGTATTCCGCGCAATCCGTTTATCAATGCGGGTGCGATCGTGGTTTCAGATTTATTGCATAGCCGTCTATCTGCACCAAGACAGCGTTTGTTGGAGTTTGTACGTCAGCTTTCTGGTGATACGCATATCGTTTACGACAAGGTCGTTGCGGCTTCAGAGATGATGCACAGTGATCGTAATGCGGCGATTGCTTACTTGATGCGAGCATTTGGTAACTTCGACAATGAAGTGATTCCGGTATTGAACAACTACTTCCATGCTTGTGCGCTTAAAATGACTTGTGTCGACTTGGCGAAGACCTTTAGCTATCTAGCGAATAAAGGCACTTCAGTACAGACTCAGAAGCAGGTGATTACTCCAACTCAAACGAAACAGTTGAATGCATTGCTTGCGACTTGTGGATTGTATGATGGTGCTGGTGAATTTGCGTATCGCGTTGGTATGCCGGGTAAATCTGGTGTAGGTGGTGGCATCATCGCTATCGTACCGGGCGAGATGACGATTGCTGTGTGGTCTCCGGAGCTTGATCCTTCAGGTAACTCACTTGCGGGCACCAAGGCTCTCGAGCTGCTTTCAGAGCGCATTGGTCGTTCGATTTTTTAGAAGATAGATGCGTGATGCTAGCACGGACTTCGTCCTATAGAGCGCTTCGCTGTGGTGGAGTTTAGAGATCCCCAACTCACTCGTTCCTCATTCTTGGGGATGACGGGTTAAGCTAGTGTTCTGATCATAACTGACAATACTTACCGTCATTCCCGATAGCGACGAAGGAGTGTAGTCGGGAATCTGTTCCTTTCTTCGCGCAAATTAGAAAAGGGTTGACCCTAAAGCCAACCCTTTCATCATTTTTCTCGAATCTCGAA
>NZ_JAHGAJ010000058.1 GCF_030248535.1 Vibrio sp. D404a
TGTCTAAAGAAAAATTTGAACGTACGAAACCGCACGTAAACGTTGGTACTATCGGCCACGTTGACCACGGTAAAACAACTCTAACTGCTGCTATCTGTACTACACTTTCTAAAGTGTACGGTGGTGAAGCGAAAGACTTCGCATCTATCGATAACGCTCCAGAAGAGCGTGAGCGCGGTATCACAATCGCAACTTCTCACGTTGAGTACGACACTCCAACTCGTCACTACGCACACGTAGACTGTCCAGGACACGCGGATTATGTTAAAAACATGATCACTGGTGCTGCACAAATGGACGGTGGTATCCTAGTTGTTGCTGCGACTGACGGCCCAATGCCTCAAACTCGTGAGCACATCCTACTTGGTCGTCAAGTTGGTATCCCTTACATCATCGTATTCATGAACAAATGTGACATGGTTGATGACGAAGAGCTACTTGAGCTAGTAGAAATGGAAGTTCGTGAACTTCTTTCTGAGTACGAATTCCCAGGTGATGACCTACCAGTAATCCAAGGTTCTGCTCTTGGCGCACTAAACGGCGAGAAGCAATGGGAAGACAAGATCGTTGAGCTAGCTGAAGCTCTAGATACTTACATCCCAGAGCCAGAGCGTGCAGTAGACCAACCGTTCCTACTACCAATCGAAGACGTATTCTCGATCCAAGGTCGTGGTACAGTTGTAACTGGTCGTATCGAGCGTGGTATCCTACGCGTAGGTGACGAAGTAGAAATCGTTGGTATCAAAGAAACAACAATGACTACTTGTACTGGTGTTGAGATGTTCCGTAAGCTTCTTGACGAAGGTCGTGCTGGTGAGAACGTTGGTGCACTTCTACGTGGTACTAAGCGTGACGAAGTTGAACGTGGTCAAGTACTATCTGCTAAAGGTTCTATCAACCCACACACTAAGTTCGAGTCTGAAGTATACGTACTTTCTAAAGACGAAGGCGGCCGTCACACTCCTTTCTTCAAAGGTTACCGTCCACAGTTCTACTTCCGTACAACTGACGTAACAGGCGACATCACTCTACCAGAAGGCGTAGAAATGGTAATGCCAGGTGACAACGTTCAAATGACTGTTGAGCTAATCGCTCCAATCGCAATGGACGAAGGCCTACGTTTCGCTATCCGTGAAGGTGGCCGTACTGTAGGTGCTGGTGTTGTAGCTAAAATC
>NZ_JAHGAJ010000059.1 GCF_030248535.1 Vibrio sp. D404a
TTTTACTTAGATTGGTATTAGGTTGTTATAGTTAACGAGGCATCAGGTCCGTATTACCTGTGCAGTGGAAATTGAACTGATTGTAAACCGTCGACAAAGCAGAGTAGCCTAAGAAAAATTATCTCGTATCTTCTATTAGGAATACAAAAACGCCCAGCGAAGGCTAGGCGTTTAAATGACGTTAATGCTGGGTAGAGCACTAAAGTATCTGTTTAAGCACTCTATCGGCTTTTACACGCGTGATCTTGCGTATCAGCTTCTGCACTTCCATAGGATAGCTGTCCACCTTATCTAACTGCTTATAGGTACAGATCAGTTGCGTGTGCTGAAGGATATTATCGACTTCAGCTTGGAACTTGTCTGCCAGGTGGTTGTAGTTATCTTGGATGAAGATACCGTTCTCAAGGTCCAGTTTCCAAGCCCTTGGGTTTAGGTTATTACCCGTTAGCAGCATGTAGCGCTTATCGACCCAAATCCCTTTTAAGTGGAAGCTATTTGAATCGTGTTTCCAAAGGTGGATAGATAGCTTACGGCTTGCGATGTTCGCTTCGTTAGCTTTTGCAAAGCGGCGGAGATTAAGCTCGTATAGATATGGTAGACCACCGATAGTCTTAAACTCTTCCTCTGGAGAGATGAAAAAGTCATTTGCGGTTTTGTCACCAACAACAATGCTCACCTTCACACCACGCTTAAGTGCTTTCTTTACTTCCTTCGCTAAACTCGGTGGGAAGTTGAAGTAAGGCGTACAGATGAAAATCTCATCTTTGGCTTGAGCGATGAGTTGGTTGATACCTTGGTTTAGGCGATTGCGACGCTTACCAATACCGACAAGCGGTGTAACAGCCACTTGCTCGGCGGACACTTCTTCGCTCTTAAACTGGTACTGAGAGCGTGCCAGTGTCGAGCGGAATTGACGAATCGCCGATTTAATCTGCTTAGTGGTTGGCTTAGCATGATCAGAAAGGCAGTTTACCGCAGTGTCGGCAACCATCTGATCCTGAACGTAGCTAAACATGGTGTCAGCTAGCGTCTTGTTATTCAGGACATGGTAGCGATCGAAACGGTAACGGTCGTGGTAGTTTAGGTAGATATTATTAAGGCTTGCACCGCTGTAGATTACGATATCATCTACTATAAAGCCTTTAAGATGCAAAACGCCGAATACTTCTTTGCCGCGAACCGGAATACCATAAACAGGCACTTCGTGTTCGTACTTTTCTGCAAACGCCTTGTACATAGCTGCGTTGCCTTCTGATGACTCTGCACCAATTAGACCACGTTGCGCGCGATGCCAATCGACACATACACTCACATCTAACTGTGGGTTGTTCTGCTTAGCTTCATAAAGAGCAGTCAGAATTTCGCGACCTGCTTCGTCATCTTCTAGGTAGAGAGCAACCAGACAGATACGCTGAGTCGCTTCAGAGATCTCTTTAAGTAGGCGAGTTCTGAACTCTTGTGCTGATAACAGTACTTCAAACTTATCGGGGTTCTGAGCTACGGTTGGTAACTGAGTGAGTGGATTCCTACTAGCAATCATATTGACTGTTTGACCTTAAAAATGTGCAAAATTGCGAACAGCGAATTTTACCAAAGGCGTACTACGAATTACTAGATAATCGAGGCATTCTCTAACAATTTTGCTGATAATGCATAGGAATGAGATCTTTTCCACTGTTTGTATATCGTTCGAAGAGATTTCTTAGGTTATTAGGCAGCTCTTGAGGAGCAATTTTTACAAAATGGTGGCAGCTATAAAAGCGCTCTAGATGAGCGTAAGCAAAGCAGTAATCATGATCGTTGAGAGTATGCCTCTCACAGTAATCCATTAACTGTTTACCCAGTTGTTGCCCCCTATGTTCTTTAGCGATAACCATGCCTGTTAATAGGCGATATTGCTCAATAGTTCTTAAGCGAACGACACCGAGTAATTGATTCTCTAGAGTTAAGGAGTAAATCAGCTCACTTTTGTTGGCTTTACCTGAGGGGTAATGATCTTTATAGAAGCGCTTAACAAGCGGAACTTTGATCGGGTCGAGCTGGGCTATTATGACATTGTTCATTCAATCACTGCGCCAATAGGGTAACTGCTGTAGAATGAAGGCAGTTTAGTTTAATTGAATATCGCCATGCAATCTTATCTCAATGCCAGTTTGAAAAAGGCACATACATTCTCTATCGAGCAGACATGTGATGTGCTTATCGAAATCCGCTCTATCGACGATTTAGTCGCAGCCTATCAAGACCCACAATGGAGTGATCTACCTAAGCTTATGCTGGGTAAAGGTAGCAATATGTTATTTACTGAACACTTTGCTGGCCTTGTAATGGTGAATAAACTCGAGGGCATTGAGCATACTGAGACAGATAAACACCATAAACTGCATGTGTGTGGCGGTGAAGACTGGCCGACCTTGGTTGAGTGGTCTGTAGAGAAAGGGATAGGCGGGTTAGAAAACCTAGCGATGATCCCGGGTTGTTCTGGCTCTGCACCGATTCAGAACATAGGTGCCTACGGTGTCGAATTACAAGATATCTGTGAGTATGTCGATATTCTCTGTTTAGACACATTTTCTGTGAAGCGATTGAGTAAAGAAGAGTGTCAATTTGGCTATCGCGATTCGATATTCAAGCATGACTTGTATGGCAAAGCGATAGTAGTGGCTATAGGTTTGAGCTTAAGTAAAGAATGGCAACCCTGTAATCACTACGGACCACTGAGAGCCTTAGATACAGAAACACTCACGCCTCGCGTTATCTTTGATGAAGTGTGCGCAATTCGCTCCAGCAAGCTTCCTGATCCTGCAGTAAATGGTAACGCTGGTAGCTTCTTTAAGAACCCAGTGATCGGAAAGGATCACTATGATCTATTAGCTCAAACGTACCCTAATATTGTGGGTTATGAGAGTGGCGATAAGATCAAAGTGGCTGCGGGTTGGCTGATCGATCAATGTCAGTTTAAAGGACATGTAGAAGGTGGTGCTCAAGTGCACCCTAATCAGGCCTTGGTTTTAATTAACCGTGCTGATGCTTCTTCTTCTGATGTGGTTCGCTTGGCGAGTCAGGTTCGTAATGCTGTACAGGACAAGTTTGGGATTTCACTGGAGCATGAGGTTCGATTCATGGGCAGAAACGGTGAGATCAACCTCGATATCGCATTAGAGGCTTTAGCATGAGAGAGCATACAACCAAATTAACGCTACTGAAGACCTTAGCTGATGGTGAGTTCCATTCTGGTGAGGCATTGGGTGAACTGCTCGGTGTTTCTCGCGCTGCTATCAGTAAACATATAAAAGGCATTCAGGAGTGGGGACTGGATATCTTTCGAGTCCAAGGTAAGGGTTATAAGCTCTCTCAACCATTAAACATGCTTGATGATGCTCAGCTTCATGCGCCGGGTGTAAATTCGTCTTTAGAGCTCATTCCGATCATTGGTTCAACCAACCAGCACTTACTTGATAAGGGCGAGTCGTTAGAATCAGGGTCGGTCTGTATTGCGGAGTATCAAGCTTCAGGACGCGGTCGCAGAGGGCGTGAGTGGGTGTCTCCTTTTGGTGCCAACTTGTATTTGTCTATGTATTGGCGTCTTGATGCGGGTATGGCGGCGGCAATGGGCTTGAGTTTAGTCGTTGGTGTCGCCGTTGTAGAAGCATTAGAGGAGATGGGCGTCGAAGGTGTAAAGCTGAAATGGCCTAACGATCTCTACCATAATGATAAGAAACTCGCCGGTATCCTAGTTGAACTATCAGGACAATCGGGTGGGGCAGCCAACATAGTGATTGGTCTTGGCCTGAACCTCTCAATGGATCCCAACACATCGGGGATTGGTCAGCCATGGACGTCTTTGAAAGAAGTATGTGGTGGTGAAGTACCTGAGCGAAATGCATTGGCTCAGTCATTGATTGATGCTTGGTACAAAGCACTTAATGAGTATGAATTGAAGGGAATGACTGACTTCGTTGGGCGTTGGAATCGACTGGATAATTTCTTAGGTCGCAATGTCCGTTTGATCATTGGGCCAAGAGAAATTGAAGGTACCGTGAAAGGCATTAATGAGCAGGGTGCAGTTTTGTTGGAAACTGTGAATGGTATTGAAGCCTATATTGGCGGTGAGATTTCATTACGAAAAGCCGATTAATCGATCGGCTAATCACACAATCGCATCCCTGTTTACTTTCGAAGTAACACCTCTTCAACCATATGATCGGCGCCCTTACGTAAAATAAGGTGCGCTCTTTCTCGAGTTGGCAGAATATTCTGCTCCAGATTGAGACCATTGATCGACTTCCAAATATTCTCCGCTTTAGCTATTGCTTCCTGATCACCAAGCTGAGTGTAGTGACTAAAGTAGGAGCCCGGTTTTGCAAATGCACCCTCACGGAACTTCATAAAGCGATTCACATACCACTCTTGAATTTGCGCGCTGTCTGCGTCGACATAGAGCGAAAAATCGAGGAAGTCTGAGATGAAGACACGGTGCGGCTCGTGAGGGTAGTTCATACCACTTTGCAGAACATTCAACCCTTCGATGATAAGGACATCGGGAAGATCCACCTCTTTAACCTCATCAGTGATGTTGTAGGTTAGATGTGAGTAGACAGGGGCTTGCACATTACGCTTGCACGCCTTGACGTCTGATACGAACTTCACAAGACGCTTGATATCGTAAGATTCAGGAAAGCCTTTTTTGGACATTAGGCCTTTTTCTTCAAGCACTTCATTTGGGTAAAGGAAACCATCCGTCGTGACCAATTCCACTTTTGGGTGGTTATCCCAACGTGAAAGTAGCGCTTTGAGCAAACGTGCCGTGGTACTTTTACCTACCGCAACGCTTCCTGCAATGCCGATAACGAAAGGTGGCGCTTTCTCGTCTTTATCTAGAAACTGCTGCAGAACTGAATTGCGATTTTGTCTTGCAGCCACATAGAGGTTCAACAGGCGTGAAAGTGGCAAGTAGATCTCTACCGCTTCTTCCATCGTCAACTTTTCATTGATCCCTTGAAGCTCTTTTAAGTCATTCTCTGACAGTGTCATGGGAACTAAATTTCTTAGTTCAGACCAGCGTTCGCGGTCAAATGACATAAATGGGCTCATAAAAACTCTATAGTGGATTACAAAACAAGTGCATGGAAAATACATCATGCGATGGATAAATTAAATATATTCATGAGAGAGATGTGGCTTAAAGAGACAAACTCAATAAGAAATCACCACTAATATTCATTAGTTATTAGATTTTTCCATTTTTTTTCAATTTACTATTGCAAGGTGGAAAATCATTCAATAAAATGCGCCCCACTTGTGCCGACTTAGCTCAGTAGGTAGAGCAACTGACTTGTAATCAGTAGGTCACCAGTTCGATTCCGGTAGTCGGCACCACTTTCTTCCCTTCCACGAGAGCGAGAAGAAAGCTAAAAAATTTGGAGGGGTTCCCGAGTGGCCAAAGGGAGCAGACTGTAAATCTGCCGGCACTGCCTTCGATGGTTCGAATCCGTCCCCCTCCACCATATTCTAAAGGTTAAATAGCTCAAACAGAGTTACGTGTTGCGTGCATCGTATAATGGCTATTACCTCAGCCTTCCAAGCTGATGATGCGGGTTCGATTCCCGCTGCACGCTCCAACTCAAATTTGTGTGCTGATATAGCTCAGTCGGTAGAGCGCACCCTTGGTAAGGGTGAGGTCCCCAGTTCAAATCTGGGTATCAGCACCAGTCTAAAGCTTCTTCTCCTTTAAATTAAAAAAACCATTTTTTTTGGTTGCGTGGTCATCAAAGCCACTTAATCCGTACCTAGAGGGACACCCCATGTCTAAAGAAAAATTTGAA
>NZ_JAHGAJ010000006.1 GCF_030248535.1 Vibrio sp. D404a
CCAATCAACAACATCAATCTCATACACCACTTTATTGCGTACACTTTCGCCCGCAGCATGCATTGCTGACTTAGAGCCGGTGATCAATGGGTGCCACTCCGGTAGTGTTTTGTCTTCTGACAGAAGACGGTAGGCACATGTGTCTGGTAGCCAATGAAACTCATCAATCTTGTCACGAGTGAGTTTAAGACACTCTTCACCTGAGCTGAAACGGTTTGGGTAATCCTTACACGAGCAAGTCTTGCTGTTAAGCCAGCTACACGCCACATTGGTGTAGTAGACTTCATCGCTGTCCTCATCCATCAATTTATGCAGGCAGCATTTGCCGCAACCATCACAAAGCGATTCCCACTCTTGCTCGGTCATCTGTTCTAGTGATTTTTCTTGCCAAAATGGATTGGTCATAATAGGACTTCTTACTCTTTTACTGGGGTGCGTGTTATACCGCTAGCCCACAAAAAGTTCAAGGATAAAAAGTGTTCACTGGTTAATCACAGACAAAAGCTGTCACAAGCGATAATTTTTGCTACTATCGCGCCCCCTGTTTTGACTGAGTATAAATTGATGGAATGTCGTCTAGGTTGTGGTGCCTGCTGTATTGCACCAAGTATTACATCTGCTATTCCTGGTATGCCGAATGGCAAGCCTGCTGGCGTTCGCTGTATTCAGCTTAACGAACAGAATCTTTGTAAGCTGTTTGGTCAACCCGAGCGACCAAAAGTATGCCATCAATTTAAGGCTTGCCCAATCATCTGTGGCAAAACCGATCAAGAAGCGCTCGATAACATCACTGAGCTTGAAGCCATCACTTAAGCCAGATCCAACCATTGCCGCTTCTCTCATCTAGCGGCAAACGAATCCAATACTCCCTGATAATTCACACTTTTCTCTATTCTCAACTATCTTCTTGATACCAGTATTGGTTAATAAGGATCGTTATGAATAAATATCTCGCAGAAATGTTTGGTACATTTTGGCTTGTCTTAGGGGGCTGTGGTAGTGCGGTTTTAGCCGCGGCTTTTCCTGATGTAGGGATAGGCTTACTCGGTGTTTCCCTCGCTTTCGGTTTAACCGTCTTAACCATGGCTTTTGCCATCGGTCATATCTCTGGCTGTCATTTAAACCCGGCTGTAACGATTGGCTTGTGGAGCGGTGGTCGCTTCGACGCCAAAGACGTCATCCCTTACATCATCGCACAAGTGATTGGCGGTATCATTGCAGGGGGCGTGTTGCTGGTTATTGCCTCTGGTCAAGCTGGCTTTGATGTCGTCGCTTCTGGTTTTGCTTCCAACGGTTACGGCGAACACTCTCCAGGCGGATACTCACTCACCGCTGCATTGGTTTGTGAAGTCGTTATGACCATGGTGTTCTTGTTTGTCATCATGGGCGCTACCGACAGTAAAGCACCTGCGGGATTTGCACCCATTGCTATCGGTCTGTGTCTAACGCTCATCCACCTTATTAGTATCCCTGTGACCAACACGTCTGTGAACCCTGCACGTAGTACTGGGGTTGGTGTTTTTGTTGGGGATTGGGCAGTCTCGCAGCTATGGCTATTTTGGGTAGCTCCAATTATCGGCGCCGTGATTGGTGCAGTAATATATAAAGCCGTTCGTGGCTCGGATTAGACTCAGAGACGAGTTAGAGAAGAAAGCTTTGAAGAAGCAAAAGAAAAGCCGCTTAGTGATGATTCACCAAGCGGCTTTTTTAGATTTTATGACGACCGAGTAATGAGTGTGAAAGCGTGGTGCCATCCACCAGCTCTAACTCACCACCGACAGGTACACCGTGAGCAATTCGGCTCGCACTCACTTCATGAGCGCTGCACAGCTCGGCAATGTAATGGGCGGTTGCCTCACCTTCTACCGTTGGGTTGGTTGCGAGTATAACCTCAGCAATATCACCACGACGTAAGCGGTAATCTAGAACGTCGAGACCGATGTCGCTAGGACCAATGCCATCAAGTGGTGATAAGTGCCCCATCAATACAAAATAACGACCAGAGTACTGACCCGTTGCTTCGATTGCTGCAATATCTGCTGGGCTTTCAACCACACAGATTTGACCATTTTCCTGACGCTTAGGGTTGGTACAAATATGACAAACATCTTCTTCTGTAAAAGTACGACACTCACTACAGTGGCCAATTTCTGTCATCGCTTGACCAAGCGCCTCAGCCAATTGCAGGCCGCCTTTTCTATCGCGCTGTAACAAATGAAAGGCCATACGCTGCGCCGACTTGGGGCCAACCCCAGGTAGACAACGTAAGGCCTCCATCAAATGCTCCAGCATATGACTGGTACGCATTATTTAACCATTTCAGTTTTTAATTCACAGTGTACTTAGCACACCATTTAGAAAAACGAATTAGAAAGGCATCTTCATACCTGGTGGAAGTTGCATACCACCAGTTACGCCAGCCATTTTCTCTTTTTGAGTCTCTTCAACACGACGAGCTGCATCGTTGAATGCCGCAGCGATAAGATCTTCAAGCATCTCTTTATCGTCTTCCATTAGGCTTTCATCGATATCAACACGGCGAACGCTGTGGCTACCAGTGATCGTTACTTTTACAAGGCCAGCACCAGACTCACCTGTAATTTCCATATTTGCGATTTCTTCTTGAAGCTTTTGCATGCGATCTTGCATTTGCTGGGCTTGCTTCATTAGGTTGCCCATACCGCCTTTACCAAACATGATAATCTCTCTGGTCTAATTGGTTATAAAATACATTAAGCAATAACTGACTTAATGGGGGCTGAACCACTCTGATTCAACCCTACTATGCTGTTTATGTGATGGAGAACATGCTGTCGGCCATCACACCCGTGGCGACTAAATTGGACGAACACTGTCTCTGTCTAGCTCAGCGGCAAAGCGCTTTTCAATGAACTGAACATTGGCATCGTTCTCAAGGCTAGTGAACGCATCTTTCAGCTTACCTTGATAAAGCCTCTCACGTAATTCTAGTGGCGTTTCGCCAGATTCGCCGATCTCAACACTCAAATGACACTCTTCACCTAACACGGTGTTCAACGACTGAAGCAGCTCACTCTGTGCTTTATCGGTGTTCAAGTGTGCTTGTGTAGGTCTCAGCGTCAAGCTAATCGAGGTGCCATTCTTGTTGAACACAGAGTTCAACGCTAACTGCTCGACAAGTTTCGCCGTTTCAAGCTTTTGAATTGTCGCAGACCATTCGTCTTGGACAATCGACTCTTGCAACAGCTTTTCAATCATCTCCGGCGTTTTGACGTGTTCTAACGCTCGCCTGATCTGAGTAGGTGTAAGCTCTTTAGTGACTTCTTTCACTACAGGTTTAGACGGTTTCCAACGATAAGGTTCATTCTCATCGGTGACATTTTGTGTCGAAGCTGTAGGTAGAGAAGCTGGCGACACCCGCTCAGAACCACCGTGTTGCTGAGCAACTCGGTCGAGGACTGAAGTTTTAGCTGGTGTCGCTTTAGCCTTTTTTGGCGCACTGCCTCTTGCAGCAGGTGCCGCCCCTTTACGTTGAGAACGTAACTGGTGGCGCAAACCACTCACAGGTGAGGCTGGACGCTCAGAAGCTGGTGCAGGCTGACTTAGTGCCGCAGGTTGGCTTGGAGCAGGTGCTGCGGGTTGTTGGCTCATTGGCGCACCATACCGCCCATGATCGTCATACGCCGGCGGCATATCTTGCGGGCCGCCCATGTAACCTGAATCAGGATAACCTTGAGGCTCGGAGTACTGTGGAGCGCTCGGTTGCCCGCACCCTTGCGGTGGCATAGAGTTTGGCATTGGTTGCGCTGCCGGAGCCTGTTGAGGCGTCGCCATTGGCTGAGCCTGATTCATAGGCTGCGATGGCGCTGCAGGTTGCGCGCCTTGCACTGGCGAAACCGCTTGAGCACTTGCTGTTTGCGCTTGAGCAGGCTCGGTCGAGATTGCACTTGCCGAAATCTCTGCTGCCGGCCGGAATGCCAACATTCTCAGTACGACCATCTCAATACCAACACGAGCCGTCGGAGAAAGAGGCAGATCTTCACGCCCTTTCAGCACGATCTGATAATAGAGCTGCACATCTTGCGGGTTCAGTGCTTGGGCAAGAAGTTCGACTTTCTCAGCATCTGGCTGTGCTTTGTCTAACGATGCAGGCAGGGCCTGATACATAGCCAAGCGGTGCAACTGAGTAGCAAGCTGATTAAGCAGCCCATCCCACTCAACACCATTTTCAGCCAGAGCTTGAATACACGCCATGGCTGTCTGCGGCTGCTTGCTGCTGATCGCTTCAAGCAAGTGGATAGCTTGATCCGTATCGAGCGTACCCAACATATGCGAGACAGTGTCAGTTGCGATATTACCATTACCAAGTGCTATCGCTTGATCCGTCAAACTTAACGCATCACGCATACTGCCGTCAGCGGCGTGCGCAATCATACCCAGAGCTCGTGATTCTGAAGTCACACTCTCTTGCTCGAGAATATGATCGAGCTGTTCATGAATGTTATCAACGCTGATTGGCTTCAAATGGAACTGCAAACAACGCGATAAAATCGTTACTGGCAGTTTTTGAGGATCCGTTGTCGCCAATAAAAATTTCACATACTCAGGCGGCTCTTCTAAGGTTTTTAGAAGAGCGTTAAAACTGTGCCTTGAGAGCATGTGAACCTCATCGATAAGGTAAACCTTAAAGCGGCCACGTGCAGGCTTGTATTGAACATTGTCCAATAGCTCACGTGTGTCTTCGACTTTGGTTCGAGAAGCGGCATCGATCTCTAAAAGATCAACAAAACGTCCTTCGTCGATCTCTTTACAGGTCGCACACTCACCACAAGGGGTAGATGTAATGCCAGTTTCACAGTTCAGGCCCTTAGCAAACAAGCGGCCAATCGTCGTTTTACCGACACCGCGAGTCCCGCTAAACAGATAAGCGTGATGCAACCTATTTTGGCTAAGCGCATTCTCTAAAGCTGTTAAAACATGGGCTTGACCAACGACTTCTTTAAACTTCGTTGGTCGCCATTTTCGCGCTAACGCTAGATAGCTCATGAATAATTCCGAAAGGATTAATGACCGTCAAATTCGCAGATGCTGAACACTTCAAGGCCTAGACCTTCTAAGCGCTTATCACCGCCAATTTCTGGAAGATTAATAACAAAGGCTGCGTGGTCTACAACACCACCAAGCTGACGAATCAGTTTAGTTGTTGCTTCAATAGTACCACCCGTTGCCAATAGGTCGTCGACCATTAGCACTTTATCGCCTTCTGAGATCGCATCTGTGTGGATCTCAAGTGTATCTGTGCCGTACTCAAGTTCATACGATTGTGCCACAGTTTCGCGTGGCAATTTACCTGGCTTACGAACAGGAACAAAACCAACACCTAACTCAAGCGCAAGTGGCGCACCAAATAGGAAACCGCGCGCTTCTGTACCAACAATCTTAGTGAAACCCATATCTTTGTATGTTTCAGCCAGTAGTTCGATTGTCGCTTTGTACGCTGCAGGATCTTCCATTAGGCTGGTTACGTCACGAAATAGAATGCCCGCTTTTGGGTAGTCAGGAATGCTTTTGATGCTTGCTTTGATCAGAGCGATTTTTTCTGTGTTCATAATAGTGATGCACTTCATTAGGCCGCTTTCCCAACATCAATCAACGCTATCGTTGTTAGTAATTCTGCTTGAGAAAGGCTCGGTTGGCTTTCATTGCAATCAGAGTCATAACCCTGATGCTGAAAAAATAAACGCCCGCTATAACAAGCAGGCACACTGGCTTAATGTTAGTGATTTTCTTTGCTGTCAGCAACTAACTCATGGGTAGGAAGGCGAATAAACCATGTGAGAAGAATAGCAAGTACGACAATTAAGAACACTTTTACCCAAATGATTGGCGAAAAGTAGATAGAGAGCGAAAAGCTAAGAAGAATAAACAATACACCCCGGCTTTTAACGCGCTTGGTGACGGCGCCATGTTCATACCAGTTGGTTAACAACGGGCCAAGTGTTGGGTGTTGATGCATCCAACGATGCAAACGCGGGCTACTACGCATAAAACACGCACTGGCTAGAAGCAAAAACGGTGTTGTTGGAAGTAGAGGTAAAACGATGCCTAGAAAAGCGAGGATGAGACAGAGGCCACCAGCGAGGTTCAGGCTAAGAACTTTGATGCTAATTGTGACCTCCTACAGTCTTTAGAATGTCGCGTAACCATTGAAAACACGGTAAAGCGTTAAGGTTGCTGGTAGTAGCGGAATCGCTGCAAACGCTAATAGAAATCCTAAAAAATAGAATACATTAAACGGGTCTTTAAAATCTTGATTATCTGCCATGATTATTTCTTTCTTACAAAATTAACGCTAGACCCAGATAGATTTTGCTAAATGACACTTAACAAAAAAGGCATAGCCACACAATTTTGCAACTATACCTTAATAAAACATCTACAAATACCAAGCAACTGTAGGGTTAATCACCACCGCCTTGATGAAGGTCGAGGCTGAAACTCGCAGAACCAAGAAGGCTTAGAGAAAGTTGGCAGCCCTTCTCTATTGGTAGTCGGTCTGTAATGAAGTTCTTCTTGCAGTTGTCACCCAACCTCTGCCCTGCGGCAATATGTTGATTGATATGACCGTTTGACCACTGACCATCCAAACCTGCTGGCAACAGTGAAATGGTGCCCTCTGCAAGGTTAGCCACACCAAACAGCGCATTCACGGGTGTCGCACATTGTGAACATTGAATGCCCTTCTCTAGAATTTCCGCCATATCTTTTAGATCTGCACTGAAGCTCTGTAGGCTGCGAACGTAATCGTGGAACAATGCACGTACGAGCAGCGTTGTTGCCGCCCCACCTTCAGAAGACGAAGAAGAGTCCACCAAGTAAAAGGCAAACTGGCCATTCATCAACCATGCGTAATCGAACACAAGGGGCATCATCTCTGTCGATTGCAATAAGCGGTAGCTGCTGCGCCAAGAGCCTTGGTTAGTGTCCTTGTCCGGCAGTAAGGCATGCAATAAATCACGCGCCGCACTCGGGTTGTTCTGCAGATAGTTTAAGTGCCAATGGAGCTCTTGGTCTTCAGGGATCTCCCCTCCATCGTCAACGCTAAACCACTGACTTGAAAAATCTCTTTGGCTGCTCATGTTATCGAAGGAGTCTTTGAGAGTATTTTCGATAGCGCTACCTAAGTGATTGGGATCTTCGAGCGGCTTTGGTAGAAAGTCTTTAATACCGAAGCGCAACGCCTTAGCGACGTCAGACATTTCGTCGGTTGCCGAAACAACAATCATGGGTAGTGACGGGTATTCAAGGCTCAGCTCTTCTACAAGCTCAATGCCGTCGAGGATCGGCATAGATAGATCACATATGATGAGATCAGGGGCCGCTTGTCGCAATTTTTGAAGGGCGTCTAAACCGTTTTCAGCTTCAACCACACGATAACCGACAGCATCAAGATATGCTGAAGTAATGCGGCGAAAAATAGGGTCATCATCAACCAGCATAATGCATTTTTGGTTGAGCGCTTCCGGTGCCGAGGTCGTAACGGGCTGACTGTGGGTTTTATACATACTCAATAACCTCACAAAAAGTAGTAGATTTATTATTGTTATCTGTTTACAAAACTCTTTATCAAACTTAGTAATAAAATGGTGAATACACAAATTTAGCAACTTTACTGGTAATTGCCATCAGGGATTGGAATACTTGCAAATAGTGCAACAAGTTGACGTGACGCAAACTTTGTTCTCAGTGTTACGTATAAATTAAGTGAGTTTGTAAACAAATGTGTCTGGATTTATGAAATTAGATGATTTAAACCTGTTTCGATTAGTCGTCGAAAATGGGAGCTACACCGCAACATCACGCAAAACTATGATTCCGGTTGCGACGATCACACGACGTATTCAAGCTTTAGAGGATTCTCTTAACCTGAGGCTTCTAAATAGACATGCGCGTAAACTTTCATTGACAGAGGCCGGCGAGCGTTTTTTCAATGAGTGCTCTCCGTTATTACAACGTTTAGCATCTACCGCTGAAGAATTGACTGATGTCTGCAAGGGCGCATCAGGTAAAATCCGCATCACCGCACCATCAAACCTAACCAAACGTATGATGATGCCGATGTTCAGCGACTTCATGACTCAATACCCAGATATCAATATTGAGCTTATGATGAACAACCAAGCCGACCAGCTTGATCCAACGGAATGGGATGTCATTTTCCGTGTTGGCCCACAGCGCGATTCAAGCCTAATTGCACGCAAGATCAACGAAGTTAAAGATATTTTGGTCGCAAGCCCTGAATATTTGGCAAAGAACCCAGCGCCCTCTCATGCTGAAGAACTGGCTAACCATTCACTTCTGAAAGGCTACCCATTAATCAAATGGCAGCTGAGCAACTCCAACGATGAAACCGTTGTAAACAGCGAGAAAGGACGTTTCAATGCCAACGCGTTGAACGTAGTAAGACAAGCGTGTTCAGAAGGTTTAGGCATCACGCTAATGCCAGATGTGATGATCCGCGAATACATCGAAAACGGCAGCTTAGTACGCGTATTGGATGATTGGAGTGCTAACCCAAGAGACATCTACATGCTCTACAACCACAAAGACCACCTACCAGAAAAAGTGCGCCTATTTATCGATTTTGTGATCGCATACCACATTCACTAAGCGTGTCTCTTTCTAAACCCATAAAAAAACCAGAGCCTGAGCTCTGGTTTTTGTTTATCTGTCAGTATCAAATCTTAGATGACCTAACACTCTTAAAGGCTTAGGCACCTTCGTTATGAAGCTCTAGGTTTGCTAGGTCTTGCTGGATCTCACGCTGGATCTTTGAATCATCATTACGCAGCGCATCTAGGAAATCTAGGTACTTCTGATCGATATCACCCGTCACGTACTCGCCGTTAAATACTGAAGTATCAAACTGAGTAATGTCTTGGTTACCTTGGCCTACCGCTGCAATCAAGTCATCCAGCTTCTGGAAGATAAGCGCATCAGCACCGATTTGGTCACAGATAGTCTGGTTATCACGACCGTGAGCAATCAACTCGTTTGCACTTGGCATATCGATACCGTAAACGTTCGGGAAACGTACTTCCGGCGCAGCTGATACCATAAAGACTTTGTTTGCACCTGAGTCACGCGCCATCTCAATGATCTGCTCTGACGTTGTGCCACGTACGATAGAGTCATCAACCAATAAGACATTCTTGCCTTTAAACTCAGAACGAATCGCGTTGAGTTTACGACGAACAGACTTCTTACGTTGCTGTTGACCCGGCATGATAAAAGTACGGCCAACGTAGCGGTTCTTAACGAAACCTTGGCGGTACGGCTTATCGATCGCTTGAGCAATACGCAGTGCAATGTCGTTTGATGTTTCAGGAATTGGAATGACAACATCGATATCAAGGTCTGCGTATTCATCTTTAATACGGCGACCTAACGCTTCACCCATCTCAACACGAGCGCTGTATACAGAGATCTTGTCGATGAAAGAGTCTGGACGAGCGAAATAAACGAATTCGAAAATACAAGGATTCAGTTTTGGATTGTCCGCACACTGCTTAGTGAATAGCTCGCCTTCAAACGTTGCGTAAACAGCTTCACCTGGCGCAACGTCACGAACAAAGTCAAAGCCAACCGCATCCAGTGCAACCGATTCAGAGGCAACCATGTACTCAGTGCGACCATTAACGTCACGCTTACCTAGACACAGTGGGCGAATACCATTTGGGTCGCGGAAAGCAATCATGCCGTGACCGATGATCATCGCGGTTACTGCGTACGCACCACGGATAGTGCGGTGTACATTAGTCACTGCGCGGAACACGTCGTCAGACGTTACGTTACCTTTAACGGTGTCAATTTCATGAGCCAACACGTTAAGAAGCACTTCTGAGTCCGACGTCGTATTTACATGGCGACGATCTTTCTCGAACAGCTTCTCACGAACTTCATTTGCGTTCGTCAGGTTACCGTTGTGCGCTAGGGTGATACCAAATGGCGAGTTTACGTAGAAAGGTTGAGCTTCAGAAGCGCTTGAGCTACCCGCAGTTGGGTAGCGAACGTGACCGATACCTACTTCACCTTGGAGGCGTTGCATGTGTTTTGCTTCAAAAACATCTTTAACTAAGCCGTTCGCCTTACGCAGACGGAAACGATTGCTTTCTATGGTACAAATACCAGCGGCATCTTGGCCACGATGCTGCAATACCGTTAAAGCGTCATAAATTGACTGGTTTACAGGTGTTGAACCTACGATTCCAACAATACCACACATGTCCTAATCCTCGATTTTCGACATTAACTGGCGCTAAAGCGCGCCAGATAAGAAACTTGATGTTGCTTGTAAATGCTCGAAGAACGGTGCAATGATTCGACTGAATTCAGGAACCAACTGCGAGTTCTTCCACCACTCAGAACTTGGGAATGCAGTAAACGCATCCATAAAGAACAGCACGGCTGAGACAATCAGAACACCTCGTAAACCGCCGAAGACGATACCAAGAATTCTATCTGTACCAGACAAGCCTGTTTTCTGCACCAGTTGCCCGATTACGTAATTGATTAACGCACCGACAACCAGAGTAGAAACAAACAGTGCTGCTATCGCGGCGCCATTTCGAAACATGTCGTCTTCGATATTGGTAAAGTATACCGCCAATTTGGCGTAATACTGGCTGGCGATAAAAAACGCACCAAACCAAATAACGAGTGACAATGCTTCTTTAGCAAAACCACGAACTAAACTGATCAAAGCTGAAAAGCCGATCACCCCTAAAATGACAAAATCTAACCAATTCATGAGTTCTTCATCTTAAGTTGGCGCGCATTTTAACAGAAAAAATGCTGACGCAAACGTTTTCTTATGGATTTAACGGTTTAAATTTGAGCAATTGACCTTTTGAGCCAGTAATTTTTTCTAATTCCTTAATTTGACGCTCAAGTTTGGATTTAGAGATATCTGGACCAATTATTACTCGTGTAAATGTTTTTTCTTGCTTGGTATGAGCCTGATAACCACGCTTTTGCAGATCCTTCACAACGTTCTTGGCATTATCTGCATTCTTCAATGCCATTAGTTGGATGATCCATGCGCTGTCTTGGTACTCATTCTTTTCAGTAACTGGCTTGATTGCAATCTCGACATTATCATCGGCTTTGCTCTCGTTGCTCGCTACCACTGTTTCTGGTTGTGACGACTCTTCAACAATCGCTTCTACCGGAGAGTCTGGCAGTGCAATCTGGTCTTCGACTGGATCAAGCACTTCAAACACTTCAACATCGCCTTCAAGTTCCGGCTTAATTGGAATGCTTGCAAACTCCTCTTTGTAATGCAGCTTTTTGCCGTCTAATACATCAGGGAGAACAATAACGCCCACGGCCACCAAAATAATGGTGCCCACTAAGCGGCTTTGGAATTTACTTGCCATTTAGTTTCCTTTTGTTTGCCAATGCTCCAACACCTCACCGACCGTGTGGAACGACCCCACAACAAGAATAACCTCATCGTTGGTAACGGTAGATAGAGCAGCCTCAAACGCCTCTACTGGCGATGCGTATTCCGTTGTACCACTTGGTAAGCTCTGGCACAGTTCTGCTGCCTTAGCGGCGCGTGGGCCTTGCAGCGACGCTGGATACCAATGCTGGGCAATCGGCGCTAATACATCTAGCGTTGCAGGGATATCTTTATCATGCAGCATCGCCACCACAACATGCAGCGTCTTATCTGCGTATTGTTGGCTAACCTGTTTTACAAAGTATTCGGCAGAATGCGGGTTGTGTGCGACATCAAGTACAATCGTTGGCGCATCACTGATCTTCTGCATACGACCCGGAAGCTGTGCGTTCTTTAGACCATTAACAACGTTAACATCGCTGATGTCGAGTTCTGAGGTTCCAAGAGCCATCAACGCGGTAGCCGCATTCGGGAGTGGAAGGCTTGGAATAGGCAGCTGTTCAAGTTGGAAAGCGCCACTGTGCCAGTTCCACGTATCACCCGTCGCTTCATAGGTGTATTGAATGCCAACTTGGTAGAACTCTGCGCGAATGTCGTCTGCGTGTGCCGCAACGGTTGCTGGCGGCTTAGGTTGACCACAGATGGCTGGTTTACCGCTACGATAGATACCCGCCTTTTCAAAGCCAATGACATTGATGTCATCACCCAGCCAGTCGACATGGTCTACAGCTAAGCTTGTGATCACTGAAACATCGTGCTCCACGACGTTCGTCGCATCGAGACGACCACCGAGACCGACTTCTAGCAATACCACATCAACTTGTTCAACTTGAAACGCTCGCAGTGCGGCCAATGTGCCGTATTCAAAAAAGCTTAGACTGATTTCTCCACGCTCTCTCTCAATAAAATCAAAAGAGTTAACCAACTGCTGGTCAGAAAGATCTTGGCCATTAATACGAACGCGCTCATTGTAGCGAATAAGGTGTGGAGAGCTGTATACACCGACTGAGTAGCCAGCATCAAGGAGAATCGCTTCCATTAAGGCACATGTTGAACCCTTGCCGTTCGTCCCGGCAACAGTGATGACATGCTTAGCAGGTTTGGTGAGGTTTGACTTCTGTGCGACAGCTTGAACGCGGTCTAATCCGAGGTCGATTGCACTGGTGTGGATGTTTGATAAATAATCAAGCCACATCTCGAGAGAGGATGTGGCTTGAGGAATAGGTTGTTGACTCATCTAACTCATAACCAAAGGTAAATAGGTTTGTTAGATGGTACTTTACCCTTTTTCTGGCGCTTCTGGTACTTCATAAGTAGCTTCATTCGGTGAATCGTTCACAGAAACTACTAATGGTGAAGGCTGGTTGGTCATTTTCGCGATTAGGCTACCCACACGCTGACGCATGTCACGACGGTCAACGATCATATCGATAGCACCGTGCTCAAGTAGGAACTCACTGCGTTGGAAACCTTCAGGTAGGTCTTCACGTACAGTTTGCTCGATAACACGACGACCAGCAAAGCCGATAAGTGCTTTAGGTTCACCGATGTTCACGTCACCTAGCATCGCTAGACTTGCTGAAACACCACCCATTGTTGGGTCAGTCATAACAGAGATGAATGGAAGACCTTTCGCAGAAAGACGCTCTAGAGCTGCACTGGTCTTTGCCATCTGCATTAGAGACATAAGTGCCTCTTGCATACGAGCACCACCACTTGCAGAGAAACAAACTAGACCACAGTTGTTTTCAATCGCTGCATCAACCGCACGAACAAAACGAGCACCCACAACCGAGCCCATAGAGCCGCCCATGAATGAGAATTCGAATGCACATGCTACAACAGGTAGGCCAAGAAGCTCACCTTTCATCGCCACAAGTGCGTCTGTTTCGCCACTGTTCTTCTGAGCAGCAGAGATACGCTCTTTGTAACGCTTTGAATCTTTGAATTTTAGTTTGTCTTTTGGCTCTAACTCAGAACCTAGCTCGACGCGTTCACCTTCATCTAAGAAAGTTTCTAAACGACGACGCGCTTTCATGCGCATGTGATGATCACATTTTGGACATACTTCTAGATTACGCTCTAGTTCAGCATGGTAAAGAACCTGCTCACAAGAGGTACATTTAGTCCAAACACCCTCAGGGATAGACGCTTTACGAGAAGTTACGATGTTGCTTTTTTCTAAAATCTTTTCAAGCCAACTCATGGAAGACCTTTTCTTTCGATTCTTCCGCCTAATTGCGAAAGATATAAATTTGGGAATTATGCGAGGAGATTAAAGCACATAAAACAGCAAGTGTAGATAAAAAACTGGTTGTACCTATTTTCTTGAACTATTTTACGCACGATTTCGCAATATTTTTTGAACCTAAGTCCCACATTTAGTTCAAATTATCTGGAAGAAACAGAGGTCCAATTGGCTCTCTTGGAAGCTCAAATTGCTCTGGATAATCTACATCCACTAAATAGAGGCCTTCAGCCTTAGCCGTTGCGCCAGCCAGTTTGCGGTCTTTTGCCTCAAGCAGCCACTTGATCCACTCAGGTTTCTGCTCACCTTTACCAACCGCGATCAAGCTACCAGTAATGTTACGCACCATATGGTGAACGAATGCGTTAGCTTTGATATCGATAACAATGTAATGGCCATGACGAGTGACATTCAGGTGAATCATATTGCGCCATGGGCTATGAGATTGACAGTGTGTTGCTCTAAAAGAGGTAAAGTCATTCTCACCAAGCAGATATTGCCCTGCTTCGTGCATCTTCTTCTCATCAAGCTCACCATGGTAGTGGCTGACACCTGAGTTTAGAATCCCCGGGCGTAGTGCATGATTAAAGATAACATAACGATAACGACGTGCCGTTGCAGAGAAGCGAGCATGAAAGTCTTCAGGTACCTCTTTTGCCCAACGTACCGCAATGTCTTTCGGCATATTTGCATTAGCACCCATTGTCCATGCCACCATTTTACGGCTCACATTCGTTTCAAAGTGAACGACCTGCCCTGTACCGTGAACACCTGCGTCGGTACGACCGGCACACTGCACTTCAACGGGGTGGTTTGCGACAACCGAAAGCGCCTTTTCCAAAGATTCTTGGACACTCTTTACGTCACGTTGGCGTTGCCAACCAAAATAGTGGGTACCGTCATACTCAATACCTAAAGCAATTTTCATGTTCTTGTTCTCTTTGAAAATGGGGCGTGAAGTATATACGTAAACAGTGCGTATCCCAAATCCCTAGGCTGGAAAACTAAGGATAAAGGGAAAACGCCAGATAAAAAAAGAGAGCCATTGTCAGGCTCTCTTTCAGTCGTATCTGTTTAGCGTCCGTTCAACGCATCAATCAAGTTTTTAGCTTCGCGTCGAATTTCGTCCGAGCCATCAACAATGGCCTCTTCTAGTAACTTAATTGCGCCTTGAGGATCACTCATCTCGATGTAAATCTTCGCTAAGTCCAGCTTACCTGCCGCTTCTGCATTGCTGTCTACATCATAGTTGCCGATATCACCAATGACATCCGGGAACTCGTTTAAGCCGACATCCAGTTTAAGCTCTTCCTCATCTGGATTCACAACTTCACCATCTTCTTGCTCGACCTGAGCCATTAGCTCATCAATGGTCATAAACTGCGGTTCTTTTTCCGCTGTTGCTTCAAGCAGCTGGTCTTGGGCTCCCCAGTTTTCCTCTTGGATTTGAGGCTCAGGTTGCAGCTTAGCGGATTCCCAGATCTCTTGCTGGTCATCAGGAACGTCATGAGACATGCTCGATTGCTGTTCAGGTTCTAAGCTGAAGCCTTTCCAGTCCTCACCGCCCACTTCTAACATGGCGTCGATATCCAGCCCTGCGCTGTCAATCGATGTGGTATCTAACGGTTGGTCAAACATAGAATCAACCGAATCTTGGACATCTTCTGAGAGCAGATCCGCGAGCGCCGCCTCATCAAACTCGTCAAAGCCTTCTAACGGTTCGTCTATCTCAGCTGTTGGCGTTTCAACTTCCGCTTGTGGCGTAGTAACTTCATCCGCAGCAAAACTGTTTGAGCCAGAGAAGAGATCATGCAGTGCATCTTGCTCTTCTGCCTGTGCGCCGTATGTATTGAGTGGCTCACCGACTTCTGAGAATGCATCACTGAGTGCTTCCTCCTCTCCATACTCTGGTAACTTACTCTCATCAAGTTCAGTACCAAGGTCTAGAGGAACAGGTTCAGACTGCGGTTGCTCGATATCATCTAACAGAGCGTCTGCTTTGGCACTCTCTTCATCATATTCTGGTAGCTCGTTCTCTTCGAGCTCAACTGCACCTTCATCAATGGTTAGGTCTTGCTCTAATTGAGCATCATCTTCACCACTTAGGATCTCAGCTAGGGCATCTTGCTCATCGAAGTTTGGAAGCTCTAGATCGTCAAACGCGAACGCTTCATCGTCTGCTTGCTCTTGAACCGCCGCAGGTGCTTCAAGCTCTGGCTCACCTTCAACCGCATTGAGCGCATCTTCTTCATCAAACTCTGGAAGTTCCAGATCGTCAAACGAGAACGCTTCATCGTCTGCTTGCTCTAGAACCGAAGCAGGAGCTTCAGGCTCTGGCTCGCCTTCAACTGCATTAAGCGCGTCGTCTTCATCAAACTCTGGAAGCTCTAAATCGTCAAACGAGAACGCTTCATCGTCAGCTTGCTCTTGAACCGCAGCAGGAGCTTCTGGCTCACCTTCAACCGCATTAAGCGCGTCTTCTTCATCAAACTCAGGAAGTTCTAGATCGTCAAACGAGAATGTTTCATCGTCTGCTTGCTCTTGAGTCGCTGCTGATGCTTCTGGCTCTGGCTCGCCTTCAACCGCATTCAGTGCGTCGTCTTCATCAAACTCTGGAAGCTCTAGATCGTCAAACGAGAACGCTTCATCGTCTGCTTGCTCTTGAACCGCAGCAGGTGCTTCTGGCTCTGGCTCGCCTTCAACCGCATTAAGCGCGTCTTCTTCATCAAACTCTGGAAGCTCTAGATCGTCAAACGAGA
>NZ_JAHGAJ010000060.1 GCF_030248535.1 Vibrio sp. D404a
TACTACATGGAAGGTCCGTACTACCACCGTTTCTCACTGCGTCCAATCTACTTGTTCGCAGAGGCAATCGAGCGTCGTCAACCTGAGCTTGGTATTTACGAATTCAACGATTCAGTAATCAAGACAACCTCTTACGCGGTATTTAAGACGGCATTCCCAGAAGGTACGCTGCCAGCACTGAACGATTCATCGAAGACGATTTCTATCAACGATGAAGGCGTGATCATGGCAACATCTGTGTGTTACCACCGCTACGAGCAAACTGAAACTCTGCTTGGCATGGCTGATCACCAGCAAGATGTATGGGTTCATATCTCAGGTAAAACACTATCAAACGCGGTTGAAGCGGCTGACGAAATCAAGCCATTCAACTGGGGTAGCCTGTTCGTGACTGACGGCCCAGAAGGTGAGAAAGGCGGCGTGAGCATCCTTCGTCACCGTGACGAGCAAGACGATGACACAATGGCTCTGATTTGGTTTGGTCAGCACGGTTCAGACCATCAGTACCACTCTGCGCTAGACCACGGTCACTATGACGGTCTGCACCTAAGCGTGTTCAACCGCGGCCACGAAGTACTGCATGATTACGGCTTCGGTCGCTGGGTAAACGTTGAGCCTAAATTTGGCGGTCGTTACATCCCAGAGAACAAGTCTTACTGTAAGCAGACTGTGGCACACAACACAGTAACGGTTGACCAAAAAACTCAAAACAACTTCGATACAGCACTGGCTGAGTCAAAGTTTGGTCAGAAGCACTTCTTTGTGGCAGACGATCAGTCTCTACAAGGCATGAGCGGCACAATCTCTGAATACTACACAGGTGTTGATATGCAGCGCAGTGTGATTCTTGCTGAGCTTCCAGAGTTTGAGAAACCACTAGTGATTGATGTGTACCGCATTGAAGCAGATGCTGAGCACCAGTACGACCTGCCAGTTCACCACTCTGGTCAAATCATCCGTACTGACTTCGATTACAAGGTTGAAAGCACGCTTAAGCCTCTTGGCGAAGACAACGGTTACCAACACCTTTGGAACGTTGCTTCAGGTAAAGTGAACGGCAGCTCTTTGGTTAGCTGGTTGCACGACAGCAGCTACTACAGCCTAGTAACAAGTGCTAACGAAGGCAGCGAAGTGATTTTTGCTCGTACTGGCGCGAACGATCCAGACTTCAACCTGAAGAGCGAGCCAGCACTTATCTTGCGTCAATCTGGTCAAAACCACGTGTTCGCTTCTGTACTAGAAACACACGGTTACTTTAACGAGTCTATCGAAGCCTCTGTTGGCGCTCGTGGCCTTGTAGAATCTGTGTCTGTTGTGGGCCATAACAGTGTCGGGACTGTTGTTCGCATTCAGACCACCTCTGGCAGCACTTACCACTACGGTATCTCTAACCAAGCTGAAGATGTTCAGCAAGCAACTCACACCGTTGAGTTTGCTGGTGAGACTTACTCATGGGAAGGTGCATTCGCTAAGCTTTAATCACTAAGCTGAACGAATGAAACAAAAAACGGACGCTTTAATCGCGTCCGTTTTTTTATGGGTAAAACGTTTGTGGCTTAAAGCTCGTTAGAACTAAAGCTTATATGGACTACAGCTTATACGAACTAAAGCCATTCACGCTGAAAGCGCATCTAAACAGGTTAAATCAGTGCCTTACGTGCTTTTGCTGCTAACCATTCAGAGAAGATAACCGTCACTAGAATAGCGCAGAAGATGACTGTCACTTGCGGCCATGCCAGCATTGCCATCGACTCTTGCAGTTTAAGGCCGATACCGCCAGCTCCCACCAAACCAAGCACCGTTGATTCACGAATATTGATGTCCCAACGGAACAGGCTTGTGCCGATAAAGCTTGGCATCACCTGTGGCAAGATCCCGTAGTTCAATACTTGCATCGGCGAAGCGCCCGTCGATTGAATCGCTGCCATTTGCGTAGCGTTAACTTCTTCAATCGCCTCATACATGAGTTTGGCAACAAAGCCGATAGAACGCAGTGCGATGGCGATGATACCCGCTAATAACCCCGGGCCGATGATAGCAACCAGCAATAATGCCCAAATAAGAGAGTTAATCGAACGGCTCGCAGCAATGATAAATAGAGCGATAGGGCGTAAGAAGGTTGCACTCGGTGTGGTATTTCTCGCAGCTAAAAATGCCACTGGGAAAGCCAACATAATGCCTAACAGCGTACCAAGTGTCGCAATGTTGATCGTATCCCATAGTGGCGCCCAAAGCGAATCTAGGTAGCTCCAGCGTGGTGGCCACATGCGTGATGAGATGTCCGCCAGTTGGTTTGGAGAATCGGTGACAAAGTACCAGATCGTATCTTTGTTCATTACCTGCCATGCAAACACGGTGAGTGCCACAAAACAAAACCAGCCTATCCAGAGTAGTAGGCTCTGTTTGCTGTCATAGCGTTGCCAGTGACCACGTTCGATATCATGGTTCGAAGGAGTATTCAAAGTGCTCATTATTGGCCTCTACTGCACATGTTTACGGATGATGGTGGATACATATTCGCAAAGCATAACGATAGCGATAATGATCAGAAGAATGGCCGCTGCCGCGCTGTATTCATAGCGGTCCATAGCGGTATTTAGCGTAGCGCCGATACCACCTGCGCCAACAATGCCGATCACCGCAGATTCACGGAAGTTAATATCTAGACGGTACATAGATAGACCAATAAAGCGTGGCATGACTTGAGCTTGAATAGCGTAGTTAACCTGCTGTAGCCAGCTTGCACCCGTCGCGCGCATCGCCGTCAGTGGGGCAGGGTCAATCGCTTCAATCTCATCGGCAAACAGCTTGGCTAAGAAACCAATAGTGGCGAAGGTTAGGGTGATAAAGCCGGCAAAGGTACCGAAGCCAAACAGCGCCACACACAGAATCGCGACAATGATCTCTTGTAAGCTACGTGCAATCGAAATGAAAGTACGACAGAACAGGTAAACGGGTGTTGGAGCGAGGTTTTTCGCCGCGCCTAAACCGAACGGAATCGAAAGCAGTACACCTGCGACCGTAGACGTGAGCGTCATGGTTAAGCTCTCAATCAAACCTTGTGAGATGTTGTTCCAACGTCCAGTAAAGTCTGGGCTCATAAAGGCGAGAATAAAGTTCCAGCCACGCTCGCTGCCTTCGTAGATGCGAGTCCAGTTGACCTCAACGGATTGAGTCGCGAGGTACAGATACACAGCAACAGAGAGAGTGATGCCCCAGCGAAGCCAAGGGTTGCTGATCAATGGCGGTTTCGTCCATTGGGTTGGATATTGCTGCTGCATCATGCCATTGCCCCAGAAAGCGGTGCTGAAGTGGCGATGATCTCTTCATCTTCTTCCGCTTGTTGACTCCAATCTTCTTCACCATAGATCTGTGTTAGTACATCTTCGGTCAGTTTGCTTGGTACATCATCGAAAACGACGCAACCTGCATTAAGGCCAACAACACGGTCAACGAACTGTTTAGCAAGCTGAACGTCATGAATGTTGATGATCGCCGGCAGTTTCTGCTCAGAACAGATTTCGCTGATCAAACGCATGATTTGGCGTGCAGTTCTTGGATCCAGTGCGGCCGTTGGCTCATCAATCAGCAACAGCTTTGGTTTTTGTGCCAGTGCGCGAGCAATACCAACACGCTGACGCTGACCGCCAGAAAGGGCATCGGCACGTTTATTCGCATGCTCAAGCAGGCCTACGCGATCAAGTAGGGCATAAGCGGCTTGAACATCTTGCGCTGGGTATTTACGAGCAAAGCTCTGCCAGAAGTTCACGTAACCAAGACGACCAGATAGCACATTTTCCATCACAGTCAGACGCTCAATCAGTGCATACTCTTGGAAGATCATTCCGATTTCGCGACGAGATTGACGCAGTTGACGTTTAGATAGACTTTCTAGATTGATGTTAGAAAAGATCACCTGACCACTGGTTGGCTCGGTTAAGCGGTTTATGCAGCGGATAAGCGTGGATTTACCTGCGCCAGATGGGCCAATCAAGCCAACCACTTCGCCTGCGTTAACCGAAAGGTTTACATTGGTTAGTGCCTTATCTGAGCTGGAGTAGTGTTTGGTGAGTCCTTTTAGGATAAGAGTAGACATAAGATTCCTATAAAAACGGCTCGGCAGAGTTGCCAAGCCGTTGTAATTGAGTGGGTAAAAACTTAGCTGCAGGTGTAAGAAACGTTGTTCGCAGTATCGATTGTACGGATCACTTCCCAGTGCTCTTGGTAAGTAATTGGGATGAATTTCGCTTCGCCGTTACGCTCGAATTCCTGTTGCAGTTTTGTGCCTTCCCAATCAAAAGAGAAAAATGCTTCTTGGATTTTCTTTTGTAGGTCTGGGTGCAAGTTATGCGCTGTGCCGTAAGCCGTTGTTGGGAACGTTTGAGACTTGTAGATGCTCTTGATCTGGTCTGCCTTTACCACGTCGCGAGAAAGCATGCGGTTCAGTACTGAGTTTGCTACCGCTGCTGCGTCGTAATCTTTATGAGCAACGCCAAGTACAGAGTTGTCGTGCGCACCTGAGAATGCAGGTTTGAAGTCACGGTCTGGTTGCATTTGGTACTCAGCATCAAGGATTGCAGACGGTGCTTTAAAGCCAGAATTTGACGTTTGCGCAGTGAAGGCTAGGTTTTTGCCTTTTAGGTCTTCAACCTTCTCGATCCCTGAACCCGGGTGAGTGATGATCTCCATTTCGTAACCGAATGAACCATCTTCTGCCGCCATGATTGTGAAAGGAGAGAAGCCTGCACAGTTCACAGCTAGCGGTGTTGAACCTGTGTTGAAGCCAGCAATATGAAGGCGACCTGAACGCATTGCTTCGATTTGAGCTGCGTTATTTTGAACAGGGAAGAAGCGAACATTCTTATCGGTTTTCGCTTCTAGGTGCTCAAGAAACTCACTCCAAACATCGGCATATACTGCTGGGTCTTCTACTGGCGTGTAAGCAAAGATCAACGTGTTTGGGCTTACCCACTGTGATTCATCTTTTGGTGTGTCAGCGACTAGGTTACCAGTGCGGTCTTCGTAGCGAGTATCCATAGCGAAAGAAGCGCCAGAAAAAATGAGAGCTGCAGAAACCGCGCTTTTGATTGCGAGGCTAATTGTTTTTGTTTTCATTGTTGCTATCCAATTGAGTTGTAGTGAATGGACGGCAGTATAGGAATTGCGTATGACATTACGGGTCAAAAATGATGACGAATTTGTGTACACCCGTAAGAAAGTATTTCTGTTTAATCAGCTTGTTAAATGACTTATCTATCACAAAGAGAGCGTGTTGATGCTTATTCTGAGAGATAAAGAAATAAAGAGATAAAGAGATAA
>NZ_JAHGAJ010000061.1 GCF_030248535.1 Vibrio sp. D404a
ATCCCGCGTCCGGATGCATCAATTAAGTTGATGAGTCTTCAATTTGGAGCGACACACGAGGTTCGAACTCGTGACCTCAACCTTGGCAAGGTTGCGCTCTACCAGCTGAGCTAGTGTCGCATAAGTTAACCGCTGTCGCGTTTAACTGTAATGTGGTTGCGGGAGCCGGATTTGAACCGACGACCTTCGGGTTATGAGCCCGACGAGCTACCAAGCTGCTCCATCCCGCGTCCGGATGTCATTGTTAAGCACAATGAAAGCTATCAATTTGGAGCGACACACGAGGTTCGAACTCGTGACCTCAACCTTGGCAAGGTTGCGCTCTACCAGCTGAGCTAGTGTCGCATCACAGAAAGGTCTTTCACCTTCCGATTACCGTTTTCACGTTAATCTACAAATTGGAGCGACACACGAGGTTCCCGATCTTCAAGGCTTAGGCGTGACCTCAACCTTGGTAAGGATTCGCTAAACTAGCTGAGCTAGTGTCGCATCACGGAAAGGTCTTTCACCTTTCGACTACCGTTTTCACGTTAATCTACAAATTGGAGCGACACACGAGGTTCGAACTCGTGACCTCAACCTTGGCAAGGTTGCGCTCTACCAGCTGAGCTAGTGTCGCATCACGGAAAGGTCTTTCACCTTTCGATTACCGTTTTCACGTTAATCTACAAATTGGAGCGACACACGAGGTTCGAACTCGTGACCTCAACCTTGGCAAGGTTGCGCTCTACCAGCTGAGCTAGTGTCGCATCATGGAAAGGTCTTTCACCTTTCGATTACCGTTTTCACGTTAATCTACAAATTGGAGCGACACACGAGGTTCGAACTCGTGACCTCAACCTTGGCAAGGTTGCGCTCTACCAGCTGAGCTAGTGTCGCATTCTGAAAACGTCTTTCGCCGTTCAGGGCTGCGAATTATAAGAGCATTTTTTTGTGATGCAAGTCCTTAATGCAAAAATCTGCAACTTTTTCGTCAAGTGCTGAAAAAGCACACAAATTTTCAAAAAAATGTTGATTCTGCAGCCAGATAATCAAGCCAAAACAAGTATTTTGATTCAATTAGATATTGATGATGGTCTTACGATAGTACTGAAGTTCTGCAATAGACTCTCGGATATCATCCAAAGCAAGGTGGCTACCAGATTTGCTAAAACCATCTAATACTTCAGGTTTCCAACGACGAGCTAGTTCTTTCAGTGTGCTTACGTCGACGTAACGGTAGTGGAAGTACTCTTCCAGCTCTGGCATGTGCTTGTACAAAAAGCGGCGATCTTGACCAATACTGTTACCACAAATTGGTGATTTGCCTTTAGGTACCCACTTTTCCAAAAACTCGATCGTTTGAGCAACAGCATCTTGTTCACTAACCGTGCTCTCTTTTACACGCTTAACTAGACCACTACCAGTATGGGTTGTTGTACACCACTCATCCATTTTTGCCAGCTCACTATCTGGCTGATGAATCGCTAGTACAGGCCCTTCAGCAAGAATGTTGAGCTCGCTATCGGTAACGATAGAAGCAATTTCAATGATTTTGTGAGTCTCAGGATCAAGTCCTGTCATCTCTAGATCGACCCAAATCAGGTTCTGATCGCTAAAGGACATAAGGGAGCTGCCTATTTGTTTGCGTGTAAAAGAGGTACTATACCCAAATAAGCATACTCAAACTAGGTTTTGTGCCGTGGAAAGTATCATGGCAACAAGCTCAGTTATGACGAGTTCCCTATCATCAAGTTAGATGTGTTAAGTAGAAAATTGTGGCGAAAAAGAAAAAGTTAACCAAAGGTCAAGTACGACGCGTACGCAGTAACCAAAAGAAAAGACTGAAACAAGAAGAGTCCATCCAATGGGATGAGAGCATGCTTGGCGGCACCAAAAGCGGCCTTGTGATCACTCGTTTTGGTCAACATGCGGATATTGAAGATGTAGAAACAAATGAAATCCATCGTTGTAATCTACGTCGTGGCATCGAAAGCTTGGTCTCTGGCGACCGAGTGATCTGGCGTGCCGGTCTTGAATCTATGGCGGGCATCTCTGGTGTCGTTGAGGCCGTTGAGCCTCGCACCTCTATCCTTACTCGCCCTGATTACTACGACGGTCTAAAGCCGGTAGCAGCCAACGTTGATCAGATGGTTATTGTCTCTGCGGTACTGCCAGAGCTGTCATTGAACATCATCGACCGCTACCTAATCGCTTCAGATACATTAAGCATCGCGCCTCTGATTGTGCTCAACAAGGTCGACCTACTTAGCGAAGAACAGCTCGCAGAGTACAAACAGACGCTAACCATCTATGAAGATATTGGCTACAAAGTTCTGTTTGTGAGTAAAGAGACGGGCTACGGCATTGCAGAGCTTGAAGCAGAGCTCGCAAACCGCATCAACATCTTTGTGGGTCAATCTGGCGTGGGTAAATCAAGCCTAGTTAACGCATTGATGCCAAGCCTAGATATCGAAGAAGGTGCAGTGTCTGAAAACTCTGGCCTTGGTCAACACACGACTACTGCAGCGCGACTATACCACTTCCCATCTGGCGGTGACTTGATTGACTCTCCGGGGGTTCGTGAGTTCGGTTTGTGGCACTTAGAGCCAGAAGCCATCACCGAAGCCTTTGTTGAGTTTAAGCCGTACCTAGGCGGCTGTAAGTTCCGAGACTGTAAGCATAATGATGACCCAGGCTGTATTCTTCGTGAAGCCGTAGAGGAAGGAAAGATCAGCCGCACTCGCTTTGAGAACTACCATCGAATCATTGAGAGCATGGTCGAGAACAAAGCGAACAGGCAATATTCGAGAAACAAGAAGGCTGACCTTTAAGTCATTTTTGTGAATAACTCTAGGCAGTTGCAACCAAAGTTTGCACACCTACTGACAATTGGCGCGATATTGAGTAACATCTCGCGCCCAAAACCGTCATTAACTGATTTTCATTGAAGAAATACACAACATTGGAATATTAATACAATGGATAAGATCAAAGTTGGATTGCAGTACTGGATTCCACAACATGGACTGACTCGTCTGGTCGGTAAACTGGCGTCTGCTAAAGCGGGCGGTTTAACCACAGCGATCATTAACTGGTTCATTAAGCAGTACAAAGTGAACATGGATGAAGCCCTTCACAGCGACCCAAAACACTTTAAAACTTTCAACGAATTCTTCGTGCGTGAGTTAAAAGAAGGCATGCGTCCAATCGCGGAAGGCGAATCTGTTATCGTTCACCCAGCGGATGCTCGTGTTAGCCAGTTCGGTCCAATTACTGATGGCAAACTAATTCAAGCGAAAGGTCATGACTTCTCAGCGCGCGAGCTACTGGGCGGCGACGCTAACCTAGCTGACGAGTTCAAAGACGGTGAATTTGCAACACTGTACCTATCGCCAAGCGATTACCACCGTGTTCACATGCCATGTGACGGCACTCTGCGCCAGATGATTTACGTACCGGGCGATCTATTCTCGGTAAACCCTCTAACGGCAGAGAACGTTCCAAACCTATTTGCTCGTAACGAACGTGTAGTTTGTATCTTCGATACTGAGTTTGGTCCTATGGCTCAAGTACTGGTTGGTGCAACGATTGTAGGTAGCATTGAGCAAGTATGGGCTGGCACCATCACGCCACCTCGCGGTAACACAGTTTACAAGTGGGATTACCCAGCTGAAGGCGACAAAGCGGTTATCCTGAAGAAAGGTGAAGAGATGGGCCGCTTTAAGCTAGGCTCTACGGTAATTAACCTATTCGCTAAAGATGCAATCAAGTTCGATGACAGCATGGCAAATGGTGAGAAAACGGTTCTTGGTACACCTTTCGCGCACATCGCGTCAGCAGAAGCAGAAGCAGAA
>NZ_JAHGAJ010000062.1 GCF_030248535.1 Vibrio sp. D404a
AAACAGAGACTATCTCTTTCACGACCGAGAGTGATGATGTTGAACGCTTTAGAATCGCGACCGATGAATTCAATACCTCTGGCGCTTTGACGTCGAATGGTTTGGAAGTCGAACTTCGTGAATTCCCGGCAGACTCTGGTCAATACACAGGTTTTACAACTAACGCGCTAAATCAAGAAGTTGAAGTCTTCACCATCAACTTTGATGACGTCGTGTTAGGGCGTTACACCTTCACATTACTTGAAGCGCTTGACCATGAAGATGGGCTCGACAATAACACCTTAAGCTTTGATTTACCTGTTTATGCAGTAGACAGCGATGGCGATGACTCTTTGATGTCGCCTCTAGCGGTGACCATCGAAGATGACGTACAAGGCATGAGCAACGGCATCTTGAATATTGAAGAGCCGACAGTTGCCGAATTGGCTGCTAGTGCGGTGACCACAACCACGATTGATGTAATGCCAGAGCAGAGTGCAGATGGCGCGACGATTACTGAGTTCACCTACGATGGCGGCACGCCATTGACGCTTGACCAAACGGATACAGGCGAGCAAGAGTTCATCTTCACCGAGGGTTCACTGTTTATTACCCTTGAAGGCGATGTCCGCTTTGAGCCAAACCGCAACCTCGATCATGAAGATGGCCCAATCGTGAAATCGATTGTGGTGACGTCTAGCGATGGTGACGTGGATGTCGAAACCGCGACAGTAACCCTAACCATTACCGATGGTGACATTCCAACCATCGAAACCGTGCCAAGCGTGTCGCTATCAGAAACGCAGCTTGCTGATGGTTCAACGCCAAGTGGCAGCGCGGTCAGTCAAACTGAGACTATCTCATTCATCAACCAAAGTGATGATGTTGAGAAGTTTCGAATTGAACCGACGGAGTTCAATGTCGGTGGAGCACTAACGTCGAATAACATTGGGGTCGAAATAAAAGAAGACCCAGCCGATTCGGGTATTTACGTAGGCTTTATTGATGACGGTGGCACGGAAGTTCCGATATTTACCTTGAGCTTCTCCACAACCACATTGGGCGAATACACCTTCACACTGCTTGAAGCGTTAGACCATGCTGATGGTCTCGACAATAACGAGCTAACCTTCGATTTGCCTGTCTACGCAGTGGACTCTGATGGTGATGATTCATTGATGTCACCGTTGTCAGTGACTATTGGTGATGACGTGCAAGTCATGGCGACCGGCACGTTAGATATTACCGAGCCAACCGTCGCAGATTTAGCCGCTGGTATTGTTACCACCAACACCATTGATGTTATGCCAAAACAGAGCGCTGATGGGGCGGTGATTACCCAGTTCACGTACGATGGCGGTACAGCTCAAACGTTAGATACGACCATCACTGGTGAGCAAGAGTTTACCTTTACCGAAGGCTCTGTGTTCGTGACCATCGAAGGTAACGTGCGCTTTGAACCGAATAGAAACCTAGACCACGAAGATGGCGATATCGTTAAATCACTCGTGTTCACTTCAAGCGATGGCGACGTCGATGTTGAGACTGCAACGGTAACTCTGACTATTACCGATGGCGATATCCCAACCATTGAGTCGGTGCCAAGTATCGCGCTTGCGGAAGCCGATTTGGCTGATGGCTCGTCACCAATTGTGGGTGCGGTGAGCCAAACTGAAACCATTTCGTTTACTAACCAAAGTGACAATGTAGAGAAGTTCCGATTAGAGCCAAATGAGTTCAATACAGACGATTCTTTGAAATCTAATGGGCTAGCGATTGATATTAAAGAAGACCCGGCAGGCTCAGGTAACTACATTGGCTTTACGACCAGTGCTTCGAATGTAGAAACACAGATTTTCACTCTCAACTTTAGCGCTGCCACTCTAGGCCAATACACCTTTACATTGCTGGAGAGCATCGATCATGAAGATGGTCGTGGTAATAACGACCTGACGTTCGAGCTACCAGTTTACGCCGTTGATACAGACGGTGATGATTCGTTGATGTCACCGCTGTCAGTCACCATCACTGACGATGTTCAAGTGACGGCAAGTGGTGCTCTGACGATTGAAGAGCCAACGGTAGCTGATTTGGCGGCAGGTACGCCGACGACATCAATCTTCGATATATTGACCGCTCCAAGCGCTGATGGCGCGAGCGTGACTCAATTTACTTACGACGGCACGGCTTACACGCTCGATCAAAACATAGCGGCTGAGCAGGAGTTTATCTTC
>NZ_JAHGAJ010000063.1 GCF_030248535.1 Vibrio sp. D404a
GCTTATTATCCATACAAACTGTTCAAGAGGGATTCGCAACGCGTGGCATTTTTACTATGCGTTGGTTTTAGTGATTAAGGTGGTTTGCAGATGCATCGGAATTGCGTTGCTCACCCCTTAACAGGGCGTTAGAAGACTACGATGATATACGAACCCAAGGTGGTAATAATTAAGTCACCATATAAATCTGATCGCAGTACAATAGTTGATGAAGTCAAGCTGTCAGATAACGGCTTAGACATTATTGTTGAGTCAAAGGATTGGAGAGTCAAAGTTAACTTTGATGCTACATGGGGCTTTCGAGTTCTTGATGAAGGTGACCTAGGTGAGTTTTGGTCTAAGTGCAATTTAACCCAAGGTTGGTGTTTCGAAGTATTAGAAGGCGGCTGGAACTCTCTAGAGAAAACACGAGATCACTACGTAACAGGTAAACTCAATGAACCACACGAATACCTCATTATCGGCTTAAATGAGTGTGTGTCAGTTCTAGCCCATGAACCTCCTGTAATTACTGAGCTAGCGTCTTCTAACAAGTCGTTAAAGTAGGACAAATAACAGTTGGCTGTTTGCTCCTTCGTCGCTTATTTTAGCCAACAATTATTTGCCTTTTAACGAGGCGTTATGTATCTCTATTACATGGAGTAATTAATTTGAGTTGGAATCTTACTATCTGGCGGTGGAGGTCAGATCTAGACACGATGGCTAAGCGGCGGAAGTTCAAAATGGGAACAATCGCAGCGGAGTTGCTAAATACTGGCTGTCACAATGCTGTAGGTAAATGTGACTTTAGTGAGTTTCTAGAAGAAATACATGACCTTTTCGGGCTAGGTGAGTTGGAGCGTCCATTTGTTCTTGAACATTATAGAGACTACATCGTGTTTAATTATAGCTCAGATGTAAGGTTTACTCTTGTGCCTCAATTAGGGGCTATTGCGCAAAAACACGGTTTGAATGCTGTCGAAGGATAATACATAAACAAAGCATTTAAGACGGATTCCCAACGCTCGACATTTTGGGTTTACTTTGAATATAGTGTTTACGGTACAATGCTTTAAGTGCAGTGGTCTGCGTTGCTCACCACTTAATGCGGCGCTGGCGGATCCCCTCATAATTCTCCCAACCCACAAGTATGCGTTAGGCGTTGATATTCCAGCATTGCCCAGTAATATTGGGACTCTTGTATTCGATATCTCCGATGACACCGTACTTCCTTACCAAGCCTAGGAATGGAGAGCACCCGACGATGCTTGATGGTGTTGGCTTGAAAGTCATAATGCCATTTGGCTTGCATGGCGATTAAGCCATTCCACCACATGATGATTTCGGCCATCAATGCCATAAGTAACAAGATATCGATACGTTTGGTGCAACGAGTTCGGTTATGGCTAAGTGCCAACCCGTAGGCTGGGCTTTTTAGATCTCGGAATGACTCTTCAATTTGCATTCTTTTGGCGTACAAACGGGTTACTTTAATGCCGTTAAGTACATGGTTGGGGATATTAGTGACCAGAAGCCAAGGCTCTTTTGCTCCTTTATGGAACACTTGTCCTGCCGAGTGTTTCTGGCACGTTCGACTGTGCAGATGGGCTTTTCTGCCTTTAGGGTGACTCTTGTATAAGTAAGCAAAGCACTTAAGCGGTGAGCGCTTAGCCAGTTGGCTTTCCCCTAAAAACTGCGGCTTATCTGTTGCTTGAGGGTAAAAC
>NZ_JAHGAJ010000064.1 GCF_030248535.1 Vibrio sp. D404a
ATCTCTGATGGCACCAATACCGTTCAAGCGTCTGCCGACCTAACGGTTAACCCAGTTAACGACCTGCCAGTTCCTCAAGACCAACAGTTCTCTGTTGAAGAAGATGGCACACTTATTTTCACTGATGCCGACCTGTTAACAGGTGCGACCGACATTGAAGGCGACAACCTTTCTGTTGAAGGTGTGACCTACGATGGCGGTGACGGTATCCTTACCGACAACGGTAATGGCACATACACCTTTGCACCGAACGAGAACTTCAATGGTGATGTAAACTTCAGCTTCGATGTCTCTGACGGCACAGACACAGTCTCTGCCAACATCGACGTTAGCGTTACTGCAGTGGATGATGCGCCTGTATCAGGCGACCTCGCTTACTCAGTAGATGAAGACGGCTCTATCCGCTTAAGCCAAGAGCAGCTTCTGTCTCAAGCCTCGGACGTAGAAGGTGATGACCTTACGGCTAGCGGCTTAACGGTGGATGGCGATGCGACCGTTGTACAAAACAATGATGGCAGCTTCACGATTACGCCAGATGAGAACTTCAATGGTGATATCGATATCAGCTTTGATATCTCTGATGGCGCCAATACCGTTCAAGCGTCTGCCGACCTTACTGTAAATCCAGTTAACGACCTGCCAGTGCCTCAAGATCAACAGTTCTCTGTTGAAGAAGACGGCACGTTAATCTTCACGGATGCCGACCTACTAACAGGCGCAACGGACATTGAAGGGGACAACCTGACTGTTGAAGGTGTCACTTACGATGGTGGCGACGGTATTCTTACTGATAACGGTAATGGTACTTACACCTTCGCACCAAACGAGAACTTCAACGGCGACGTAAACTTCAG
>NZ_JAHGAJ010000065.1 GCF_030248535.1 Vibrio sp. D404a
GTAAGCGAGTAAGCGAGTAACTTTAAAGGGTTGGCAAATATCGTCAACCCTTTTTCATTGTTACTAGGAACGTTATTAAGCCTGCTCTGATTCCACAATTTTCTTCAACGAGTGAGGGTGCAGCTTGATGCAAATCCCTTGATGCTTAAACGCAACGGTTGGATTGTTCAAACGCTCGCCTTCGCCTTTCGGGCTGGATAGCTTCACTTTAACGCCCTGCTCTGACAACGTTTCAAAGTTAGCAGCAAACTGCGGGTAAGTTTCTTTAAGGTCCGCTAAGTATTCATCGGCGGTTTGCGCGTGCGATGGAATCACAAACTCCACATGCTCCCAATCTTGGCTTGGGTAAATCTTACCTTCCGCAGGGTATGGCAATTCTAAACATTCAATCGACCAGCCACGGCTTTGCAAGGGCTCATCAAAAGCAATAACAACAATTGGACGACCGTTAATCATCGCTTGTGAAATCGTCTCACCGTAGCCAGACCAAGCCTCATGTGCCGCTTTCGCTAACGACGTCTCGTTGATTCTTAACGCAATGTGATCCGCTTGTGCAAAGCTCAGGTCTAAGCCAAGTGTGTTACCAAACGCTTCAATTTTTGCCATGAAATCATCGAGGCGTTCAATCATCTGTTTCGGTTCTAATTGTGCTTGTGTGAGCGTCATAATCTACATTCTCCAATTCTGATGCGCGCATGGTAGCAGCTCTATATTTTGCAACAAGCCTTGTATCGAGCTCAGATTAAAAAGCTCACTCACCGACGAGTGATAGCCTTAAGCAGGAAATGTTAATTTTCTATCAATACGCCCTATAAGAAGCCACACAAAATTGGTATCATTACCGCCATTTTTGTGAACTCAAACAGAGTCTGTTGTTCATTTCATCACTAAAGCGTTAAGTAAATTGCACCTTAACCTTAGCTGACAACGAAGTCACAACCACTCTTATCATCCTTGAATTGAAGGAAACGCGTGTGAATATCCAAGCACTTATTAATGACAAAGTATCTCAGGCTCTAGAAGCCGCTGGCGCACCTGCAGGCTCTCCTGCGGCCGTTCGCCAATCTGCAAAACCACAATTTGGTGACTACCAAGCAAACGGCGTAATGGGCGTTGCAAAGCGACTAGGCACTAATCCACGAGAATTTGCTCAGAAAGTATTGGACGTTCTAAACCTAAACGGTATCGCTTCTAAAGTTGAAATCGCAGGCCCAGGTTTCCTAAACATCTTCCTAGATGAAGCTTTCCTAGCGCAACAAGCAGACGCAGCACTGGCTGACTCTCGTCTTGGCGTTGCAGCAGCTGAAGCACAAACCATTGTTGCTGACTACTCTGCACCGAACGTTGCAAAAGAGATGCACGTTGGTCACCTACGTTCAACCATCATCGGTGATGCCGTTGTTCGTACTCTAGAATTCCTAGGCCACAACGTTATCCGTGCTAACCACATCGGTGACTGGGGTACTCAGTTCGGTATGCTTATCGCAAACCTTGAGCGTGTACAAAAAGAGTCTGGTGAAGTTTCCATGGAGCTTTCTGACCTTGAAGCCTTCTACCGTGAATCTAAGAAGCTTTACGATGAAGACGAAGAGTTTGCAGTTAAAGCTCGTAACTACGTAGTTAAGCTACAAGGTGGTGACGAGTTCTGTGCAGAGATGTGGAAGAAACTGGTTGATATCACGATGATTCAAAACCAGCGTAACTACGACCGTCTAAACGTATCACTGACTCGCGATGACGTAATGGGTGAAAGTAAGTACAACGACATGCTTCCTGCAATCGTTGAAGACTTGAAAGCTCAAGGTCTTGCTCAAGAAGATGACGGCGCGCAAGTTGTTTTCCTAGACGAGTACAAGAACAAAGATGGCGACCCAATGGGCGTTATCATCCAGAAACGTGATGGCGGTTTCCTATACACAACAACCGATATCGCATGTGCTAAGTACCGTTACGAAGAGCTAGGTGCAGACCGTGTGCTTTACTTCATCGACTCTCGTCAGCACCAACACCTAATGCAAGCTTGGACAATCGTTCGTAAAGCAGGTTACATCCCAGAATCTGTATCTCTTGAGCACCACGCATTCGGCATGATGCTAGGTAAAGATGGCAAGCCATTCAAGACTCGTGCAGGCGGTACAGTTCGTCTAGCTGACCTTCTTGATGAAGCAGAAGTTCGTGCAGCACAACTGATCGACTCTAAGAACCCAGAGCTAGCTGAAGACGAGAAGAAAAACATCGCTAACACAGTTGCTATGGCAGCGGTTAAGTACGCGGATCTTTCTAAGCACCGTACTACTGACTACGTGTTCGATTGGGACAACATGCTTGCGTTTGAAGGTAACACGGCACCATACATGCAGTACGCATACACACGTGTTGCTTCTGTATTCGCTAAAGCTGGCGTTTCTATGGACGCGCTTGAAGGTGAAATCAAAATCACTGAAGAGAAAGAGAAAGCACTTATCGCGAAACTTCTACAATTTGAAGAAGCGGTTCAATCTGTTGCTCGTGAAGGTCAGCCGCACATCATGTGTACTTACCTATTCGAACTAGCAGGTCAATTCTCTAGCTTCTACGAAGCATGCCCTATCCTTGTTGCTGAAGACGAAGCTGTTAAGCAGAGTCGTCTAAAGCTTGCTGCACTGACAGCGAAGACAATCAAGCAAGGTCTGTCTCTACTAGGTATCGATACTCTAGAGCGTATGTAAGCGTTTCGAGATTCGAGAT
>NZ_JAHGAJ010000066.1 GCF_030248535.1 Vibrio sp. D404a
CCATGTAGTAACCGTCTGGCGAGAACAGTTGGTCTAGCTGTGCTAGGAAACCGCCGCTCACTTTGTCTAGCTTAAGGCCGTAAAGTGCTTTATCTACCGATTCTTGATCGTTGATTGCGTAGCCACAGATACCTACCGCTGCTACTGCCCACAGACCGTGGTTGTGTACGATGTCGAAGTCGTGGCCGTATGTTACAACGAACAGCTCGATCATCTGCTTGAATAGGTCGTTTTCAATCAGCGTTTTTTCTTCTTCAGAAATCGTGTGGTAAACACAGCTGTATGCGCACGAAGCGTATAGCATCCACATGTTTTCATTCAGTGTTTGGTGGAAGATCTTACCCGGTGGGTTTGAATCACGGCTAGTGTTGCTCTCTAGCGATGGGTACACCTTCGCGTAAGCCGTTAGCATATCTACGATGTAATCACGGTATTTTGTCTCCTCTGTGATAAGGAATAGACGACCCGCTAGATCCATATGGATGTAGTTCTGCTTATGACGGTTATGTTCGTAACCGCCGCCCTCACCGTGTCCCGGAACTTCAATACCTACTTCAGCCATGTAAGCGTCAGTTTGGTTGATGTCGCGAGTCAGTGCTTTTCCTAATAGGCTATCCTTGCCAAGTTCTTTACGAAGCTCTGCTGCTTCTTCAAAGTTCAGTAAAAGTGGTTGATAGCTCATTCTTATTTCTCCTGACCAGCTGAAGTTGAGTCAATTAGGTTCTCTTCTAGAGAGTAGAAACCTGTCCAGCTGTACGTTTTGCCATTTAATTCGACTTTGTGTTCAGTAGTGTCAGTCGCACCCAATTGGTTGCTGATCATTACTGTGACACGAGATGTATTCGTTTCAATTTCAACAACAGAACCGATGTTGTTGTGTGCCAGTACCTTGATGTCTTGTACTTGGCCGCGAGCGTTCACTGATTGCTCAAACTCTTCGTTGAAGTAACCGTGCGTCTCTAGTACTGAAGCAAACAGCGTTGTTTCGCCTTTGCTACGAAGAATAAACGCAGGCTCAGAACGCAGGTTGAAGCTTGGGTCATTCGCACCAGAGCGAGTAAAGATAACTTCACCGTTGTCGTTCGAGCTTGTACCTAACCATGTGTAGTAAGTGTTGTTCTGTAGCCAGCTCACTAGCGCAGTATCGTTCGCTTCACCGCTTGCTACATTCCATAGGTGTTGGTAACCGAAGTCGCCGCCTAGCGTGTGTAGCTCTTTGTTGGTTTGGTAATCGAAGTTGGTACGAACAATCTGACCTTCATATTGGTGAGAGTAGTCGTATTGGTGCTCGCCTTTCTCTGAATCTAAGCGGTATAGGTCTAATAGTAGCGGAGATTCTAGACCTTCAAGGTTTAGCATGAACACACTGCGTTGCATGTCAAAACCTTCGTAGTGATCGTTCGCGAACGCACTCATACCATTGATTTTTTGGTCTTCTACTTTGAAGAAGTGAGGCAAGCCGTGAACAGAATCTGCGCGCTCAACATCAAAGTTGTTCTGACATTTCTCGTCAATCGTTACCGCGTTATGCGCGATAGTTTGACGTGCGTAAGACTTGTTTTCGTCTAGGTAACGGCCACCGAATTTTGGTTCAACGTTCACCCAACGACAGAAGCCGTATTCACGCAGCACTTCTTGACCACGGTTGAAGAAAGTAATTCCTAGCGTATCGAAGTTGCCGTGACCCATGCCGTGTTGGCCGTAGTTCATCACAAGCTGAGACACATCGCCTTTGCTGTCTTGCATACGGATGAAGCCTTGAGCACCGTTGTGACCTTCTGGACCTTCGTTCAACTCAACACTTGGCCAGAAAGGCATGCCGATCTCTTTTTCAGCGCTTGCCGCTTCGTATGCCTTAGAAAGCTCTAGACCACAGCCGTGCATCCATACTGCATCTTGAATCTTCGCCATACCTAGGATGTTTTCGTCAACTTTGCCATCCACTGCGTAGTGTTTGCTGTAAACACTTACTGCAACTTGTACGCCCATGTCTGTGATACCCATAGTGCGAGATGCATCGTTCAGTGCCGGGAATTCACCGTTAGGGTAAGCCGTTGAAAGCATCGCTTGTACTGTGTTACCAATCACGCCGTCTTTGTAGTTATAGATGTCTACTTCTGGCATATGACGGTGAATCACCTCTGCGAAAACACACGTTGGGCGAATCGCGTAACGGTGGTAGTAAGGACCTTCCATGTAGTAAC
>NZ_JAHGAJ010000007.1 GCF_030248535.1 Vibrio sp. D404a
GAAAGCGGTAGTTAGTTCGAGATTCGAGATTCGAGATTCGAGATTCGAGAAAAATAAGAGACAGAAGCCTCGCGATTGCGAGGCTTTTTTATGCAAGTAAAGCCTAAGATACAAAACCTTACTCATGCTCTACTTCTCTTACACGCCTTCAGTTTCCCACTCTTTACGTAGCGTTTTGGTTGCAGAAACAAGATTAGCTAACGCGGCTTCAGTTTCTGCCCAGTTACGGGTTTTGAGGCCGCAATCTGGGTTTGCCCACAAACGCTCTGCTGGAATCTTCTCTGCTGCCTTCTTTAGCAACCCAATGATCCACTCCTCTGATGGAATATTTGGTGAGTGAATATCGTAAACACCCGGTCCAATCTCATTCGGGTAATTAAACTCTTCGAACGCTTTAAGTAGTTCCATGTTCGAGCGAGAGGTTTCAATCGTAATCACGTCTGCATCCAGCGCCGCAACGGATTCAATGATCTCGTTAAATTCGCTATAGCACATATGCGTGTGGATCTGAGTCTCTGGCTTGGCACTCGCAGCAGAAACTTTGAACGCATCCACCGCCCATTCAAGATACTCTGCGTGATCCGCTTTTTTCAGAGGTAAGCCTTCACGAATCGCTGGTTCATCAATCTGAATAATATTGATGCCGGCCTCTTGCAGGTCTGAAACTTCATCCCGCAGTGCAAACGCTAATTGGTTAGCAATCTCTTTGCGAGAAATGTCTTCACGTGGGAAGGTCCAACATAAAATGGTCACAGGCCCTGTTAGCATGCCTTTCATCTGCTTAGACGTCAGAGATTGAGCATAGGTCGACCACTCTACCGTCACTGGCTTTTCTCGCTCAATGTCAGCCACAACAATCGCTGGTTTCACACAGCGAGAGCCGTAACTCTGAACCCAACCGAACTTGGTGGTTTGAAAGCCTGCAAGATTTTCAGCGAAGTACTCCACCATATCGTTGCGTTCAGCTTCACCATGAACAAGTACGTCTAGATCGAGCGCCTCTTGACGCTTAACCGCATCCGCAATATGCCCTTTTAGTGCTTGCTTGTATTCGGTGTCGTTTAGTTTGCCTGCTCGGTACGCGCTACGTTGAACTCGGATTTCACCGGTTTGCGGGAATGAACCAATCGTCGTGGTTGGCAGCAGTGGCAGCCCCAATACTTCAGACTGATGTGCTGCACGCTCAGCATAAGGTGCACTGCGCTCGCCTAACGCCTTGGTTAGCGTGTTGAGCCTCGCTTGAACCTGTGGCTTGTTCACATGGGTTGCTTGTTTTCGCGCTTCAATGGGTTGGCTGTAAGTTTCACAAGCCAAGATCGCGTTGGCGTCCCCATCAAGCGCCGCTCCCAACAGGCTAACTTCCGTTACTTTTTGTTTAGCAAAGGCAAACCACCTCTTCACTTCATCAGTCAGTGTCTCTTCAAGCTCTAAATCAACCGGACTGTGTAGCAGTGAGCATGAACTTGCCACCCACAGCCTCTCTCCTAACTCTGCCTTTACAGGTTGAAGTCGAGCCAGTTGCTTCGCAAGATCCGCTCGCCATACATTGCGACCATTCACCACCCCAGCAGACAGTACCCACTCATTTGGTAATTTTGATAGGACATTTTCTAGCTGTTCTGGTGCTGCCGCCAAATCAATGTGCAAACCGTTCACTGGCAGCTCAATAATCTTATCGAGCGTATCATTCACTGAGTCAAAATAGGTGGTCAACAGAAGCTTTACGTCTCCTCGAATCACTTGGTAAGCAAGCTTAAAGGCATCCGCCCATGGCTTTTCAAGCTCTAGTGACAAAATGGGTTCATCAATTTGTACCCACTCCACGCCAAGCTTAGCCAGTTTCGCCAAGATAGCTTGGTAAGCGGTTAATAAGCGAGGCAGTAAACTCAGACGATCAAAGCCCTCTTCTACCTCTTTACCTAAGTACAAGTAAGACAATGGACCTAGCAAGACCGGCTTTACTTTGTGTCCCGCTTTGACCGCTTCATTGACTTCATCAAACAGCTGCGGCCAGCTCACCTCAAACGCGTCATCTTTGCTGAACTCAGGAACAATGTAGTGGTAATTGGTGTTAAACCATTTGGTCATGTCTGAAGCCGCCGCGCCCGATTGGTCATGATTGTGGTTTCCAGTGCAGCATGATGTTTGAGCTTGAGATTGGCCACGCCCTACGCGGAACAAGGTATCTAAATCAGGGAAAGCTTTCTCATCTTCGTCGCCACCAGCATGGCGCTTTGGTACGTGCCCTAGAAGCAAGGTTGTGGTCAATACATGATCATACCAAGCGAAGTCACCCGCTGTCGTAAAGCTTAGGTTTGCGTCTGATTGAACCTGCCAGTTTCGTTGGCGGAGTTCACTTCCAACCGCTTTCAATGCTGCTTGGTCGATTTCGCCGCGCCAGTATTTCTCTAAAGCAAACTTGAGCTCGCGTTTTTCGCCGATACGTGGGTAGCCTAAAATATGAGTTGTTGTCGTCATGAGCCTGTTCCTTAATCACTATTATTTTTTAGATTCTGTTCAGACTGCCGATTGTAATTCGCAACCAAAGGCGTCTGGATGGCTAAACTATCTCGCCAAACCTACCCATGAACAAGTTCCAAATATTCAACCTGTTTATTAGTAATTCTCATGTTCATCGAATCATCTATGAGAATATTAAAAACATTTAGCCATCCAGATGTTTACACATCCACAAAAACGACGTAGGGTAGTTATTAAGAAATATTAACCATCAGCTTAGGAACTATGAGGGTTACTCATGATAGAGCTTAAACACCTGCGAACATTGACTACACTGCGTGATAGTGGCTCGTTGACTGCGACTGCAACGTCATTACACCTGACGCAATCGGCCTTGTCCCACCAGCTGAAAGATCTCGAGGCTCGTGTCGGGGGGCAGCTCTTTCTGCGTAAAACTCGCCCAGTCAAGTTCACTTCTGAAGGTGAAATACTGCTCAGACTAGCGGATGACGTATTACCAAAGCTTGCGAAAGCCGAGAACGAATTGGCGAGCCTCAAAGAAGATGTTAATGGCAGGCTACATATGGCAATTGAGTGTCACTCTTGCTTCCAATGGCTGATGCCAGCCTTAAAGGAATACCAAGTGGCTTGGCCGAGCGTGACCCTAGACTTCTCCTCCGGTTTTGGTTTTGAACCCTTGCCAGCGCTGATGGCTGGGGAGCTAGACTTGGTGATCACCTCAGACATTCAACCGCGCTCAGAAGTGCATTATGAGCCCCTGTTCGATTTTGAGATGCGTTTGATTACTGCCATTAACTCACCGTTGGCAGAAAAAGAGGCCATTCAGCCAGAAGATCTCATTGATCTGACCATGCTCTCGTACCCAGTACAAAAGCAGCGTTTAGATGTAGTAAAACACTTTTTACAACCCGCTGGCATTGAGCCGAAGAAATGGAAACAGGCAGACAATACCTTGATGTTGGTACAGATGGTTTCGGCAGGATTGGGCGTCGCGGCACTACCCAACTGGGCCATCAGTGAGTTTTCTAGACAGGGCCTGATTGCCAGCAAACCGCTAGGTAAAGGGCTCTCTCGCCGCCTGTTCGCAGCGGTTAGAAATTCAGACAAGGACAAACGCTACCTACAAGCGTTCTTCAGTACCGCTCGACAGCAGAGTAAGAGTCATCTTGATGGGATTAAAGTAGTTTAGAGGTCATCTTTAAATATACAGCCCAGCAGAAACAACAAAGCCACAGCGCATAAGTCTGTGGCTTTTGAATTTCTACCGATAGCTATAAGTTCATGGTTGGGTAGGTTCTATCGTCAACGTAGGTTCTACCGCCAACATAAGCTCTCTAGCCAACATAGGCTCTATCACCAATGTAGCCTCTATCTGGCGTATGACTTAAATTGATTGGTCAGTGGATCGTATTGGTATCCAAGCATGTCGAGCTTGCCGACAACACTCTCAATATCCATTTCATACATGCTGACTAGGTCTTCAAAGCTGTCACACTCTAAGCGAAGTTTTTCGTTAACTATCCCCAGCAAAATAATGCTATCTAGGCTTTTGACGTTGCTTAAATCCATCTCGTACTCCTTACGAACACATCGACTGATTTAAGTTTAGAACGACAATAGTAACCTCGCTTATTAACAGATCACATTTCTCACTCAAAAGCCCTCACTCGCCCAATAATATCAATAGGTCAGTGAGGGCTTGACCTGAAAACTAAAGAGCCCAAATAGGTTCTAAGCCAACAACCGCTGCGATTAACATCAACAGCGCCACCGCCAGTTGGACTTTCTCTGGTGTTTTTGCAAACAGCAGGTGCCAACACCAAACCACAATTGCAGAGATAAGTAACGCGAAACTAAACAACAGTGAAGTAACCATAGGTTCAAGCACCGACTCAGGCAGTGAGTAAACACCAAACACTGTTGTCAGTACGACTAACATGCCACTAAGAATACCTGCTACAGGTAGGATGCGATGGAAGGCTTGAAGACGCGTTCGAGCGATCGTCAATAACAGGTGTGAGAAAGCGCTACCCAACAACACCGTCAACAACAGTGACGAGATTAAGCTCACTACTGTCGCCTTCTCGCTTGCTTGAATTCCTACATAAGAGAGTGCCAAACCACAAGCTAGGTACATCACCCAGATTGGTCCTGCATCACGAGTCTTCTTAGTTTGCACTTGAGAGAAGAAGTAGAAGATGGCGAACACCACTAAGAAAGCCTCGACCTTGAGTGACGCTACCGCCAGCCAAAGTACACCAATCGCTGGTAACACTTTATGAATACGACCGCGTTGGCCCGGGCAGATATCGCCTTTCACTAAGATCAGCGTTAATACGAGTTGTGCACCCAGTAACATAGGCGCGAATTGCAGTAATACAGATTCGATCATTGGGATCTACTTATATGGACTTATTTTCGCAGAATGATATCAAAAACTGCTTGGAACACTAATCAAAATCATCAATTTGCTCGTTGTCTCGTATCCTTGGTCTATGCTCTTTCCAAGAATCTCTTCCCGGCACAGCTCTACGTGCTGCAATAGGGAAAGACACTAGAACTAACAGGGGCATGTTCTACTGGCTAGTCAGGGCGCATGCCGCTATAATTCCCGCCTCAAAAATCAGAGGTCGAAATATGTACAGCGATATCACTCCTATTCACGAACACAAAAAATACTGGGCCGAATGCTACGGTACAGCACCCTTTTTACCGACCAGTAGAAAGGAAATGGATGCTCTAGGATGGGACAGCTGCGACATTATCATCGTAACGGGCGACGCATACGTTGACCACCCAAGCTTTGGTATGGCGATCATTGGTCGTTTGCTTGAAGCTCAAGGTTTCCGCGTGGGTATCATCGCGCAGCCAAAATGGGACAACAAAGATGCCTTCATGAAGCTAGGTAAACCTAACTTATTCTTCGGTATCACCGCGGGTAACATGGACTCCATGATTAACCGTTACACCTCTGATCGTAAATTACGTCACGACGATGCTTACACGCCAAATAACGAAGGTGGTAAACGTCCTGACCGTGCAACTCTTGTTTACTCTCAACGTTGTCGTGAAGCTTACAAAGGTACGCCTATTGTTCTTGGCGGTATTGAGGCTAGCTTACGTCGTGTAGCTCACTATGATTACTGGTCTGACAAAGTTCGTCGCTCTGTCCTGTTTGATGCAAAGGCAGATATTCTTCTATTTGGTAACGCAGAGCGTGCACTGGTTGAAGTTGCACACCGCCTAGCCGATGGTGAAGAGATCGCGAACCTTACCAACATTCGCGGTACCGCAATCAACATTGCAGCGGCACCTGAAGGTTACAAGATCATCGACTCTTCTCGTATCGAAAAGCCGAATAAAGCTTATGTACCGGTTAACCCGTACGAAGTGGAAACGCAATGCGATACCAAAAAAGACGAAGAGCCAAAAGCGCAGCCAATTACTATCCGCCCTTCTCGCCATGATGCGAAAACAACAGCGGTTCGTATCCCTGCATTTGAAAAGCTTAACAACGACCGTATTCTTTACGCTCACGCTAGCCGCATTCTGCACTTAGAGACGAATCCATACTCTGGTCGTGCTCTGATTCAACGTCACGGTGATCGCGAACTTTGGGTAAACCAAGCACCAATCCCTCTCACAACAGAGGAGATGGACTACGTATTTGGCCTTGCATACAAGCGTGTCCCTCACCCTATGTATGGCAAAGCGAAGATTCCTGCTTACGACATGATCAAAACGTCAGTTAACATCATGCGTGGCTGTTTCGGTGGTTGTTCGTTCTGTTCAATTACCGAGCACGAAGGTCGTATCATCCAAAACCGCTCAAAAGAGTCTATCTTGGATGAAATCGAAGACATTAAAGAGAAAGTACCTGGCTTTACGGGCACTATCTCTGACTTGGGTGGCCCTACGGCGAACATGTACCGTCTAGGTTGTTCGGACCCGAAAGCGGAAGTGAACTGTCGCCGTCCATCATGTGTGTTCCCTAAGATCTGTGAGAAACTAAACACAGACCACAAACACACTATCGACCTGTACCGTTCAGCGAGAAAAGTACCAGGCGTTAAGAAGATCATGATCGCTTCAGGTGTTCGCTACGACCTAGCGATTGAGTCTCCAGAATACGTGCGTGAGCTTGTAACGCACCACGTAGGTGGCTACCTGAAGATTGCTCCAGAGCATACAGAGAAAGGCCCACTGGATCTGATGATGAAACCGGGCATGGGTACTTACGACCGCTTTAAAGAGATGTTCGAGAAGTACAGTGCGGAAGCGGGTAAGAAACAGTATCTGATCCCTTATTTCATCTCAGCTCACCCGGGCACAGAAGATGAAGACATGCTTAACCTTGCGCTTTGGCTAAAGAAGCACAACTACGAGTGTGACCAAGTACAGAACTTCTACCCATCGCCAATGTGTAACGCGACGTCGATGTACTACTCAGAGACAAACCCTCTGAAACGCGTTAAGTACAAGAAGCGTGAAGATATCCCAGTGCCAAAAGGTGACCGTCAACGTCGTCTACACAAAGCACTATTGCGTTACCACGATCCAGAAAACTGGAAGCTAATCCGCGAAGCGCTAATCGACATGGGCAAGAAGCACCTAATTGGTGACAAGCCGGGTTGTTTAGTGCCTGAGGATGACTTTGATGCACAAACCCCTGCCCAACGTCGTAAGTCTGGTCGTCACGGTGCGCACCGTTTCGCGACTAAACACAGTAAATCGCAACCGGGTCTGGGCGGCGAGAAGCCACGTAACCATTCAGGCAAAAAGCCAGGTGGTAAGAAGCCTAATAGTAACAACGGCCAAAGTAATGGTCATCAGGGCAACGGAAATGGCGGCGGCAACGGTCGTAAACCAGCGAGCGGTTTCATTAAGAAAGGTCCGGGTGGTCAATCTCAAGGAAACGGCAAACCAAACCGCAACAAAGCAGGTAACGGTCAAGGTGGCAAACCTTCTGGTAATGGCAAGAACCGCCAACGTGCAGCGCAACGCTAACTGCTAGTCTCTACGCTAACTCTTAGCCACAACGCAAGAGCTCAGTAGCAAAACGAAAACTCTTCGCGTTAAACGACAAAAGTCCAAGTGATTTCCCACTTGGACTTTTTTGTTTCTGTACGACGCTGTATAACTAAGCTTGAGTCTGTTTAAATACCCAAGCTTTGCTGAGTAAATAGTTACTAACCATGCCCACCAGCACCCCGACGGCCATCGCCAAAAATAGCGCGCCATAGAATTCAGGTAAAACGATCGTCAATAGCTTGAAGCAGATTAAGTTAGGTATAGCTGAGAATAGTGCCGACGCCATAAATTTTTGCCACTGGCGAAAGTCATCTCTGCGTGACCCTGTCCCCTGGTAGGCAAACGTCAGCACTCTATTTCCGAGCCAAGTGCTGGTCGCCGCAACAAAGAACGCCAATACCCTCGCCCACATAACGGGAACCTCACCGATAAAATGAAACAGGGCAAAGGCGCTGCAATCAACGACAAAGCCACCAGCCCCCACACAAGCGAACTTAATCAGTTGGTGATGAGACCTCAACACGTTTTCAACGCTTGAGGCCATCGATTTACAACGATATAGCACTTTCATCATGAAACTTCATCGCAACAGGTTCAGCTACTGTTTTTGCTTTTGCTGATAGTGGCTTACAACTAAACAGAGCGCGTTTTTTCTTATCAACCGGCTCTAGCACACAACTAAACGCGTTATCCTGTATCACTGTTTCAACGCTCGCCTTCTTGCCTATCAAATAGAATTTACTGCTGGTATCCACATCTGAAATGTCATCGACCTTCTTCGCTTGTCCCAAGCTATAGAACTGACCAGAGAAAGGACGCTTGCCGATGTAGTAACTAGGGGCGTCGTCTTCGATATGATTGAAGATAATTCGATCGCTTTTCTCATTCGCTTTGCCAAGGTTCAAGTAAACCATGGCAATCATCAGTAGCACAGGTAGAACTAACGCCACACTTGAGAACCATTTCTTATCTTTCTCAACCACCAGCATTGCAACCAACAAGCCTAGTGCTGGGATACCCGGCAACACATACGCAGGTAGAATATTGCCCGCCATTGTGAAAAGCAGCAGTGGTGAAATAAGCCAGCAGATTAAGAAAGAGAATAAGCCGCTGTTAGTTTCATTCTGCTCTTTGATTTTATGGCGACGAACAAACGCCAGAATAGGTAGAACAATCGACCAAGGCGCTGCAGATTGAATCCAGAATACCCAGATCATACCGCGCGCTTCATCGTGTGCCGAGCCATAAAGATCGCCTTCCCAACCACTTACGACAAAACGTTTAAAATGCTCGCCAACAATAAAGTAATCAATGAACCCCGGTGTTGCGATCTCAGCCATGATGTACCACGGCAGGGCAATCGCCAACATCAGCACTAAACCCGAAACAATAGGGAAACGCTGCCATAGCGCCTTAAATGCCCCGATAAACCCGTGCTGAAGTACCAACCATGGGAATACAGCGATACCCATAATCACAATCGCGACAGGCCCTTTCGCTAACAGACCACAAGCAAGACCAATAAAACCAACGTAGCCCCATGCATTGTTTGTGCGTTTGCTGCCCTCTCCTTTCCAACAAAGGTAGAAGCCTAGCATCGCGATTGTCATGGCTAACGTCAGTGCGATATCTGTCATCACAGCACCCGCGGCGATAGAAAAAATGCCGCAGGTTGCCAAAACGATCGCTGCAACCAATGAGTTTTGGCCAGTACGTTTCGCAAAATAAGCGATTAAAACAATGGTAAACACGCCTGCTAACCAGTGAGGAGCACGCACAGCAAACTCACTCAAACCAAAGATTTCGATACCTACGGCACTCATCCATGTAAACAAGGGTGGTTTGCCCCAAAAAGGCACACCGTAGTCAAACTGCGGCGTAAGCCAGTTTCCCGTTTCCACCATCAGGCGAGCCATTTCGCCATAACGTGCTTCGGTTGTATCCATCAATGGATACGTAGCCAGTGACAGCAACCTAAGAATTAGCGCAAAGGCTAATAAATACCACAGGTGCGTTCTGTTCAGGCTCATGCTGATTCCTCTAATTTATACGTTGTTTTTAGCGCCGGTTTATCGACGACAGATTGAATAAGGTAAAGCGGGCGATTTTTGGTCTCGATAAAGATGCGGCCAATGTATTCACCCATCAAACCGATGCTCAACAGCTGAACACCACCGAGTGCAAGCTGCACCACCATCATTGACGGGTATCCAGTGATTGGCTCACCAAAGATCAGGGTTTTGAAGACGATAAACATGCCGTAAACAAACGCACTGAGGGCAACGAGACTACCAAGTGCAGTGGCGATACGTAGAGGTCGGATTGAGAAAGAAGTGATGCCATCCATCGCCAAACCCAGCAACTTTAGGTAGTTCCATTTGGTTTCACCACAGAAGCGCGGATCACGTTTGAATTGCACCGTCGTTTGTTTAAAGCCCGGCCACGAGAAGATACCTTTCATGTAGCGATTACGCTCTGGAAGCTGATTGATATGATCGACAACTTCTCGGCTTAACAGACGAAAATCCCCAACATTCTCAGGTACATCAATTTTCGCAGCGGCGTTCATCACACGATAGAAGCTGGCGGCAGAGAACTTTTTAAACCAAGTTTCGCCATCGCGCTGGCTGCGCTGCATATTGACCACGTCATAACCTTCACGCCATTTCGCGACCATATCTGGGATAAGCTCAGGGGGATCTTGAAGATCAGCATCCAATAAGATCACAGCTTGACCTCGGCAATGCTCCAAGCCTGCGCTCATTGCCGACTCTTTACCAAAGTTACGCGAAAGACCGATCACTGAAATCGAGCTAGCTATCGACTTAAATCCTTCGACCAGAGCGAGGCTATTGTCATTGCTGCCGTCATCGACATAAACAATTTCACTTGAAATAGGCAGCTCATCGAGAACCTTAGTTAAGCGAGCGTGAAATTCAGGTAGCACTTCTTCTTCATTGAAAAAAGGAACAATGATGGAAAGTGATACTGCAGGGCTAATCTGAGGCTCGCTTGAACGGCGCGAGTTAATGTGAAGTTCAGTCATAATACGGTCTTCTATTTTTGATTCCGTAATCAGACTAATACCCCATCCATGAAAGTTATGTTATTGACATATTTTTCACGTCAATTCAGGATGATCGTTATAACTAATTAAGTTCATATAGGTAATGAGATGAAACGAGTTCTGCTGGTTGAAGATAACCGTGAAATAGCGGGGGTGTTATTCGACTATTTCGAGTGCATTGGTATGGAGCTCGATTACGCCGATAACGGCGAGCTTGGATTGCAGCTCGCAATGGAGAATTCATTCGATATCATTATCCTTGACCTGATGCTACCGCGCATGGATGGCCTGACTGTCTGTAATAAATTGCGTGAAAACGGCAATAGCACTCCCATTCTTATGCTGACAGCACTGGATAGCCGAGATGACATGCTCGCAGGCTTTGAACATGGCGCTGACGACTATCTCACCAAGCCATTTGACCTCGATATTCTTGAAGCGCGCATGAAGGCTCTAGTTCGCCGTTACCATGGTACGGTTGCATCAAGTAAATTGGAGTTTGGTGAAATCAGCATCGACCAGAAGACACGTAAAGCCTACCGACAAGATAAACTCTTGGCACTTAACCCAACCACTTACACGATTCTTGAGATGTTGTGTAAGAGCGCTCCTGATGTCGTAACCCGTGAAGCGATCTCTTATAAACTTTGGGAAGAAGATGAACCAAACAACGATGTACTACGCAGCCATATCTATCAATTGAGAAATCAATTAGACAAACCTTTTGATCAACAGATGCTGATTACCGTGCCTAAGGTCGGATTTAGACTGGAGTCCAACGCGTGATATTAAATGTACTTAGCAGCACCAAAAGCCTGACTGGTCGACTCGCCCTGTTCTTTGGGTTGATGGCCGTTATCATCACCGCCTTTGTCTATGCGGTCTTTATCGCTGCTTTGTACTTATCGGAAGACCGTGTGGGTGAGAGGCGTATACTGATTGACCGAAACTATGCGGTGACTCTCTTTGAAGCCGGAGCCCAAGGTGAAGTGCGTATTGATGACCTGACCACTGCCTTCAACGATAAAACTCTGATACCAGAACGCTATCAAAAATACATCGATAGCAAAGAGAGCTTCATCGGAGAGGTAGGCGATGAGCCATATTCTCGCATGGTTTATATCGGTCAATACTCTCACGAAGGTGTGACCTATCCTCTTATCCTGCTCTCAGAGATAGACAGAATAGAATTTAACGTCACAGAGCTGCTCTATGCGACCTCATTTGTTCTCACATTGTTAGCGATACTTATCTTCAGTTTCGGGGCACTACTTTACCGCCTCTCTCAACGATTAATTGAGCCATTTAATTCACTAGCAAAACAGTTAGAGGGCAATAAAAACAACCTAAATCAAGAGTTTTCGGTTCAAGATGGCGCTGCGGTAGAGTTTCGACAGCTTACCAACCAACTCAATGAATATCGTCGTGAGATCAATGCGTTAGTAAAACGTGAGCAGGCTTTTGCTCGTTACTCTAGCCATGAGTTACGTACACCACTGACCGTTGCTCGCGGCTCCAACAAACTCTTGCTACGAAGTCAGATGACGGATTTCCAGCAACGACAAGTTAAACGCGTCGATGAGGCGGTATCGCAGATGTCAGAGATGGTCGATGCCCTACTCGGCTTAGTGCGATATGAGCGTAATCAAGACGACGCACCCATTCGACTGTTTTGCCAACAAGAACTTGAGCAAATTATTGCCAAAAACTCTGCACAAGCGAGTGAGAAACAGGTTGAAGTCGAGCTGGAAGTAGAGGGAGAACCGAGTGTTCGCGCTACCAGTGCCATTCTTAACATGTTGATTGGCAATCTTCTAAGAAACGCCATCGCGGCAACCAATCAAGGTAAAGTTAAGGTTACCCTGACTCAACAACTGATCAGTATTCAAGACCAAGGTGAAGGTCTCACCGAACAATACAACCCGAGTGGGCATGGGCTTGGTCTGTTGATCGTGGATGACTTATGTAACCGCTACAACTGGGACTTTGAGCTCTTGAATCACCGAGATGGTGGCTGTGTGGCACTGGTGGTGTTTGATCAATCGCAGACACCATCGTCATAACTCAAACCGGCGCAGCAGAATCAAGGTTTGGACGAACTAATCAACCAAACTTTGATTCAAACGGTTTACTTGAGTCACTCGCTAGCGGATACTGCGCCACCCAAATATCTAGCCTGTGCCGAATAGCACCGATATCGCATGAAACTCAACAACAGCCCGATCACACAGCATCAATTTAATGGTCGTACTTTTTTCTTAAAGCGCGACGATCAATTGCACTCACATTTCAGTGGCAATAAAGCGCGTAAGTTCATGCAGTTACTGGAAGAAGAACACCCAAACATAACAACACTGATCTGTTACGGCTCAGCGCAAGCTAACTCTCTATTGTCATTGGCGGCACTGGCGAAAATCAAAGGCTGGAATTTGGAGTTTTATGTTGATCACTTACCTCAATGGTTAGTCGATAAGCCGATAGGTAACTACCGTGGTGCACTCGATCTTGGTGCGAAAGTGATTAGTATGCAGGTTGTCGCGAGCCAGCTTCATCCAAAAGACTATATCGCACAAGTCAGACAGCCTGGGCCAGAGTGCATCGTGCTTCCAGAAGGTGGGCGCAGTCAGATGTCTGAGTACGGAATAAAGCAGCTAGCGATGGAAATCTTAAGCTGGACACGTTTCGAATCGAAGCACGATTTTGTTGTTGCTCTACCGGCTGGTACAGGCAGTACCGCGCTTTATCTTCACAAACACCTCAAAGTGCATAATATCCCAGTGATCACTTGTGCTTGTGTTGGTGGTAATGACTACTTAACGCGTCAGTTCAATGAACTTGGTGAAGATGACCATCCACACATTCTACCTCTAGAATCCAAACACCACTTCGGCAAGCTATACCAAGGTGACTACCAAATGTGGCTCGATCTTCTGCATGAAACCGATGTTGAATTCGACCTTCTTTACGACCCTTTAATGTGGCAATGCCTTGCACGATGGCAACAAAATAATCCAGAGAAAACCATCATCTATATTCATCAAGGCGGTTTGCTTGGCAATGAATCCATGCTACCGCGCTATCAACGTAAATACCCAGACCTCGGTGTCGACACAACCGAAGACTGGTAAGCAACCCAAGGCTCGCAATCGAAGCAACCTCCCGTTTTGGTGCTCCTAACCATGCAGCCTTGAACTTCTTTTCTATACTTTGCATTGGGAAAATACCGACAGGAAGGACCTATGCAAATTCGAACGGCTCTATCTTTACTCAGTGCAGCACTCTGCGCGCCTGTTATCGCAGGCGAGAACATACCCTATACCGTCGATGGCCTTGAATACGAAGGCTACTGGAGTGAATCCAGTGACAACGCACCTTTAGTACTACTTGTACATGATTGGGACGGATTGACAGACTACGAGAAAAAACGCGCTGAAATGCTCAATGAGCTCGGCTACAACGTGTTTGCTGTCGATCTTTTCGGTAAAGGCATTCGACCAACCGAAGTGAAAGACAAAAAGCAGCACACTGGGGAGCTCTATAAAGACAGAGAGAAAATGCGTTCTCTACTCATGGGCGCTGCAGCTCAAGCTGAGAAACTGGGTGGTAATCTCGATAATAATGTGATGATGGGATACTGTTTTGGTGGCGCAGCCGTACTAGAAGCAGCCCGAGCAGCCATTCCATCCAAAGCATATGTCTCTTTCCACGGTGGATTATCAACACCTGAAGGGCAAGACTATTCTCAAACCCCTTCTCAAGTGGTCATTTTCCACGGTACTGCAGACGCTATGATCTCGATGGCTGACTTTGGCGGTCTTGCAGAGCAACTGGAAGAAGCAAATGTCGATCATGAAATGCTGACATACAGCGGCGCACCACACGCGTTCACTGTTTTTGGTTCAATGAATTACCAATTGGAAGCCGACCAAAAGTCGTGGGCACGTTTTACCGAAGTACTTGAGTCTGCAACACAGTAGTCATCGGGTTTCTATAAGCCTAAACACAAAACGCCTCCAAATTCCTTGGAGGCGTTGACGATTATATTTTTGTTTAGGCTAACTTTTCTAATCTCGTATCTCGTATCTTTAGGATTTTACTGATATCGAGCCACACTCAGATCATCACTCTCAACTTCAGGGACCTTACCACTCACCACACTAGCGAGAATTTTTCCTGAACCACACGCCATGGTCCAGCCTAAGGTGCCATGCCCAGTATTGGTGTAGAGGTTGCCTACAGGGGTTTTACCGATGATTGGCGTGCCGTCTGGGGTCATTGGGCGGAGCCCTGTCCAGTATTCTGCTTTGGCGTGGTCGCCCGCTTCAGGAAACAGATCCTTAATCACCATATCTATAGTCGCTTTGCGCTTCTCAGGGATATCAAAATCAAAGCCTGCCAACTCTGCCGTTCCAGCAATTCGAATTCGATCATCAAAGCGTGTCATTGCTACTTTGTATGTCTCATCCATCACCGTAGAGGTTGGAGCCTTATCTGCGTTAACAATCGGTAGCGTTAACGAGTAACCTTTCACTGGGTAGACAGGCACGTCAATATCAATCTTCTTAAGAAGCTCGGTAGAGTAGCTCCCTGTCGCTAGCACAAAAGCGTCCGCCGTTAGCTCACCCGCACTGGTGTTGATACTGGTTATAGACGAACCCTGTCGATTCAATGAATGTACTTCTGTATCAAACTTAAAATCGACGCCGAGTGCTTTCGCTTTTTCGGTCAGCTCTAAACAAAACTTATGGCAGTCACCTGTTTCGTCTCCCGGTAAATACAACCCGCCGACTAACTTATCTTGTACAGCTTTGAGCCCAGGTTCCACTTCAATGCACTCGTCAACATTCAAGAGACGGTGTTCGATACCACTCTCTTGCAGTAGCTTCATGTCCTGCTTAATCGCCTTAAGCTGTTTAGGGTCACGGAACACTTGCAGGGTCCCCTGCTGACGCCCTTCATAGTTGAGAGATTCCGACTCGCGAAGCTCTGTTAAGCAGTCGCGGCTGTAGTTAGCAATACGCAACATACGTGATTTGTTAACCGCATACTTGGATTGGCTGCAGTTTGCGAGCATCTGCGTGGCCCATTGAATCAATGCCGGTGAGAGCGATGGCTTAACCTTTAATGGAGCGTGCTCCTGCGTCAGCCATTTTAGTGCTTTAACAGGAATTCCCGGTGCCGCCCAAGGCGATGAATAGCCATAAGAGATCTGCCCCGCATTGGCAAAACTGGTCTCCTTACCGCTGCTGTCTTGACGGTCAACGACTGTCACCTTGTGCCCTTCTTTAGCCAAGTACCAAGCACTGGTTAATCCAATCACGCCACTACCAATAACCATCACTTCCATTGCTCTGCCTCTGTCTATCGCAACATTTTCGTAACTTTGAGACACTTTATGAAGCGCATGTTGACTTAACAAGCTTACAAGTGTTGACTATAAATCAATTCGAGAGGTTTAACGCTTAGCACATGGGGAGCGTGTTACATTTTTGAAGAGTTATGACGAATAAACAAGCCCTCATAAGTAAAAAGCACCGCTGAAAAAACGTTATTCAGCGGTGCTTTTTAATTCAAACCTTCGTTATCGAGCTAACGAGCGGGTTATCTATGCCGATACAGCAGCATCAAGAACTAAGTTCGGTCGGATAAGCTCATAAAGACAATCTAATTCTTCACCAGAGCGAAATCTTCGCTGAATCATTCCAGCAGCCATATGCGGATGACCGCCACCAAAGCCAATGCCTTTGTCGTTCAAAGAACGTTTAATGATTTTGGCGACATTATTCTCAGAGCATTCGGAGCGAAGTGAAATAAACGTCTTGTCACTGGTTCGTGCTATCAGTACAACAATATCCAACTCATCGACGCTCAAGAGAAAATCGCCCAACACACCCAACATGTTCTTTGGACACCCTTCCGGTAGCACAGCGAAGGCGGCATTCTTCTCTCGTCGCATGCTCGCAAGCATCGAATTGAAAAGTTGCAGCTCCTCAAATTGCACCTGATTACGACAAATCTTATTCACCATCTGGTTGTCCGCTTTGGCTTGCAGATAAGCCAGAGCTTTAAGATCGGCTGCGCCAACACTTCTGGTGAAGTTTGCCGTATCAAAACTCAAACCCACTAATAGTGCCGTCGCCACACGCTGAGGCATGGTTAACGAAAAATACTGATAATATTCGACCATGATGGTGGCAGTAGAACCATAGTGAGACCGAATATCACTATACCAAACTGATTCCGGAGCTTGCACTTGATGGTGGTCGATTACGCCGACCTCTTCACCCGTAAAGTCGGTAATGTTTTTCTCACCGATACAGCCATCAACCACGATGATTTTATCATCCGGCTGTAGTTTCAAGTCTTCTGGCTTATATATTGGGATCTCAAGCCAGTCTATGAGGTTTCGTAGCGATACCCTATCAATATGCCCTTGAAAGGTGATGAACGGATTCAAACCCTGTGTTTTGAGCAAGTACGCCAACGCATAAGCGGAAGAGATCGCATCATGATCGGGAAAATCATGCGCTTGAACTATCACTCTTTTATTCGCTTTTAGCCTATCAAGAAAAGCTTTAAATTCAATATTTGCCATTATTCAATTGCTCATCAAATACTAGCCTCCGAGAAGGCTAGAGAGAAAGAAGTTCTAAATCTTGTTAATTAAGCGGTACTCAGTATTAGACAGAATCGCTTCTTCTAACGCACCCACGCCTAATGTGCTGTAACCGTAAAAGTTCGGTTTCGCATTCATACGCAGTGACTGAACAGTGTCTACAATGTTCTCATCCATTGTAAATGCATCGACCACTTCAGAAAGTAACTTCTTATTATCTTGTGACATCGGTGAAATAAACTCGCTGACGCCACTGATTGAAGAATATAGGTAGCCAAACTCACCACCGTTATTTTCTTCAATATAGTAATTACCCGTTCTCGCAAACGATGCTCGGATTTCATTAACACTCTCAATAGCACTAAAAGAGTGAGAGAAGAAATCCGAACCACCGGCATGCTCTAGAGTTTCGGGTGCAAATCCTTCATTCGGAAATACCAGATAAGCGACAATGGCGTTATCACGCGTGATAGCCGAAAGAATGAAATTATCGTCTTGATAATACTTAATCACATCGTTCGTTGTTGCGCGCTTAATATAGACGGGTGCACCGAATGTTTGATCTAACGTTTCAGCAGATGAACGAATATAAATCTTATCCAGCTTTCTATGTGATGGAATATCCGTCATTTGAGACAGGCCAAAATCAAACATCTTTTCTAATGCATCGAAGCTGTCATTAAAGCCGCCCAAAGCAATAGAGATAACCGAGACCAAACCAATGGTGCGCGCTATCCCGCCCTTCTTTTGCTCTTCCAAAAGCGACTCTTGCGCATCCTGAAGTTCTTGCAGTTCTTCTTGTATATCTTTTTGAATATCTGTGGTTTGCTCTTGAGACATGATTAACCTTTAATCTCGTCGATCTTATCCATTAAAGCCTCTGTACCGTCTTCCGCTTTTTCTTGCACTCGCTCAAACGCATCAGTATCCATGATGCTTTCAATTTCATCACTGTAATTTAGACCAAGGTAAATACCCACACCGATAAACACTAACGCGAAAATTTTAAACATAGTTACTCTCTACTCTTCCACTAATAGAAAAGTACATGCCAACAACATGTACTTTATTTTTGTTCTACTTATCTTATTTATGACTTAATAATTACTTATACAGTGCAATACGACTGTTTACTTTCTTTAAGTAATTCTTGGTTTCATCGTATGGCAGGTTAGCGACCAGTTGGTCATAGACTTCTTGTGGCGTCAGTTCATTAATCACCTTAGAAGCTTTGCCAATACTGGTAGAGCGATCTTTATTAAATGCTCTCGCCACGTTGCCCGCACCCGTGTTATACGCCGCAATCACACAGTACAAACGACTTTCGTCATTCTTGATCTTACGTAGATATTTGCTGTTCAAGATATCTAGATAAGCCGTGCCGGTTTCTACGTTAATCACGGGTTGATATAAATCGGCCACTTTCATCGGCGCATCAATATTGCGGACTTGCTTGTTCACATCATGTCCGGCGCTGGTTGGTACGACTTGCATCAAACCAAATGCTGGAACGTGCGATTTCGCATCAGGACGGAAAGCCGATTCCGAGTGCATGATCGCCATAATCAATGCCGCATCAATTTCCCAGTTTTGACTCTCTTTCTCAGCTAATGCACTGTACTTACTTGCACGCGCTTTTAAGCTGTTTTCAGGAAGCTTAACTTTGTAACTCACCACCTTTTTCGGTTTCACTGGTGTAGCAGTTACTTCCACTACAGGCGCAGGTTTTACAGCAGGCTCAAGTTTCACAGCATGAGTTTCAGGAACGTTTTCAGCTGCGTTCTCTATGGTCTTTTCAACCACTTTAGAAGCCGGCTTTTTCTCTGCTGCTGGCTTTGGTTCTGAAACGGCCTGTGATTTAGCGACTTCTTTAGGCGGCTCTACTTTTTTAACCGGTTCAACGATTTCGACCTGAGGCTCTGGTCGTGTTACTTCAATTCCGTGTTTAGCACGCATTTCGTCGTACAGCTTAGTTTGTGCTGCAATTCGCTGTTGCGCTTTGGTCAGAAGTGCCAATTTTTTATTGTGAGCACGCTGATAAATGAAGGAATCTGGAATACCAGTGTTCGATTGAATAAGACGCTCAGCTTGAACATCAAGCTCATTCATTTGACTTTGCGTCTGTTCGATTACAAAGTCCTTTTCTTGTTGCTCTTTTTCCAAAGAGTAGAGAACAGCATGGTCTTCCGCTTTCAATTCGGCCAGTTCAACACTTTGCCCTTCCACTTCAACAGGAATCTCTTTTACAAGCGCTTTGATCTCTTCAGGCGTGCTGTCTTCATCAACCAAAACAGATACCGTCGCGGTATTACTTTCATAATCAACGGCAGTCTTCACTTGATCGTCTTGTGAATACTCGACCTGTTTGGTTTGAGAGGAAACTTCACCTTCGCCCCAACTCTTAATCAGATCGCTACGGCGTTGATCAAGGTTGTTTGTGTATTCGTCACGCCATGCTTCGTATTCATCTAAGTAAGCATTTACGTAAGCGTGGAACTCTTTGATCTTGTCTTCTTGAGACTGACTGGCTTTAACAATCGCGTTGTCTAGCTGTTGTTTCTGGTCTTCTGTTAGGGCCTGAGCCTGAGAACTCAAAACAGCTGAGATCACAGCAGCCAAAACAGACTTTTTAGTCATTTGGTACATGGTTCACTCCAAGGTATAGAGAGACAAAAGGCCACTCAAATGGCGGCCTTTTTCACTTTAATCATCGATATCTATCGGTTACTTTTTCAATGATTCGAACGCTGCCGCAAGATCTGCTGCTGCTTTTTCGTTATTGAATTGATCCCACAGTGCAGAATCTTCACCAGTCACTTCATCGATTACCTTGTTCATGTTCGCGTCGTATGCCGCCTGGTCCATACCGACTAGAACATAAAGACCACCTGTTGGGCTTGCTTGGCTTACGATAACGCGGCTGTTGGTAAGTGTTTTGTTTACAACCGACTTAGTGATGTTTTCGAATGTCTCTTTAACATCTTCGGTTACAACAGTGGCACCACCAGCAGCTGAAGTTGACGTTACGCCCTCTGTCGCCGCTTGGAACAAGTTGCTCACGTCCGTTTCAAATTCGGCAGCAAGGTTTACACGCGCGTCATTAACAGCGATCTTACGCATCACACTCATACCCGCTGCACTTTTCTTAGCGTAGCCCTTAGCAGCAGTAGCGATATCAGTAGGGATCACATCACAGATCCAGCCTGGAGCCGATACCGTAGGTGCATCAGGGAAGGTACAAGGCGCAAAGTTTTGTGTTTCTTTAACGGTCGCGTTGTTGCTCTGACAGCCAGCTAGAACCGCTACTAGCGATGTTGCAATAAGTAGTTTTTTCATGGGTTATATTGTTCCCTTAGCGGCTCTTTCAGCTTTTTCTAGCTGACATGGAAGATCAGTAATAGCACACTCAATACTTGAAGCGTCTACTTTGCCCATGGTGCCTTTTTTCATTTTTAGTGAGACTTCTTCGTCGATCACAACCCAAGAGTACTTGTCGGTTACTGCGTTAATTTCGTTGTTTACAACGTAGCCTTCACCGATTGGGTGAATTTCAGTTTCGCCTTCCATCGATTTCATCGCATTTGAAAATAGAATATCTGTACCCGGTTTAATTTTCTTCTGCTTACCCATCGCAATACGTACTTGCGTACCAACAGCACATTGACGCATCTCTAACACTGGAGCACTTGCTGCTAGCATTTGGCTCAAATCGGTAGAATATTTTACCGCTTCTGTTGCCGCTTTCGCCGCCATTGAGCCGTAGCCCGCTTCGCTAACCGGACAACGAGAGTTGCTGGTTTCTGATGAAGAGTAGTAGTCGCCTTCAAGCTTAATGCGCTTCATCACTTCCATGCTTGGTAGAGCAACTACTTTTGCAATCGCCTCTACATCAAAGTCATAGCTACATGACGCTGGAACAACCTTAGTCTCGCCTTCATCGTTCTCGTAAGTACGACGCTCGCTGAAAGAGGTGCTCAAGTCAGCACGAGTGATCTCTGTGATAACCGCGTAATCGGCGATTGGTACGCCTTTGCTGCTTAGACGACCGCTTTGTTCAGCCAGCTTGATCTCGCCTTTTACTTTGTTGGCAATTTTACGATCAACAAGGTTTGCGCCCGTTGCATCGATCTGCGTTTCTAGCGCATTTCGCATTGCTGCCTGCATCTTTTTCGATGCTGAGCTCTTGAATTCAAGGTCTACAGGCAGGACAACAACCTTAGTGTCATCTGAAGAAGGCAACTGAATATCAGCCGCTTCGATTTCTACGCGTGTATCAGGCGTACATACTTCACTTACCGTTGCACAACCAGACAAAGTTGCAAGTACAGCACCAGCCACCAGTGTTTTCTTTAACATTTATTCGCTCCGAACATGTTCGTTTTATTTTATTTTTCTAGAATCTGGAGTTTGCTATTTGATTAAACCTAGCGCTGTCCAAATCCCTTGTTCTTTTACTTGCTCATCGAAATGGCGAGCTGCCCCTTCGTCGGCATATTTGTAGTTAGTAACAGAATTACCCGTCGAAATAATTTCACTACGAGATACTGTTTTCGATTTCATGTTGACCACTTTAATATTCGAAACCAATGTAGAAATAAATGCGTCACCCACTTTATTTCTGCGGCGCTCTGAATCCACCTTCAGAATATGTGTTTGGTTCTTTTTCTTAGATGTCGATGTGGCAATATTAAATTGAGAAAGCTGGTTGCCTAGTAACTGAACTGCCTTGCTCGATTCGCGATCAGATGAAAGGCGAATATTGATTTGGCTACTGACTTCTTCGTGCGTAACCACCAGTTTCTCGATTGAACTAACGTCCGCTTTATAGTCAGGTATCAAAGGTGCGAGCATAGCAATACGTACTGACGCGTCGTGCTGCATCTGATATGCGGTGCGGTTATCCAACCACCAAAGCAGTCTGTCTTCATGCTTTAGGGCTGTGATTTCTCGCTGAGCTTTGCGATTAATCTCTTCAATTTCACGTATTAACTGCTGAGTCACTAAACTCTTCTGTATTTTAACTTCGACAAATGCTCCGAGATCGTTCTCTTCCATCTGTAAGTATTCAATACCATTTAGAGTCAGTGACTCCGTTTTAGTGTTTACTTTATTGTCGACTAAGCTATTCGAGAAGCCAGAACCATTTGTTTCTCGCATGGTATCGCGCATGTAAAAACTGGATTCAACTTGAGTCCATAGCTTCTCGTTAATGTTGTTTACAGCGATTTTTTTTGCGTGAGATAACGTACGTGCCTGAGCAACGGCATAGATATATTCATCGTTATCAACCTTTGGTTTGGAATACCATTCCGGTTTGGTTGATTGGCATCCAGAGATTATTAATACCGAAATTAAGGCGATAAGAAAATGAGCAACATTTCTGTTCAAAGACATTTGAAACCGATATCTAAAAAATTTGGCGCAATCTTATATACACATTTTAAAACATTCAAATACCTCAAATAACATCTTTGATTTATTTTTAATCTAATTATGTCTAGTTTTTATTTCTTTTTTGATCACCATTCGATCGATTATCGGTAATTTAATAGTTTTAATAATACAAGACACTGTTTATAAAGGTTTTTATCTCACTTATGAAACAGAGGTGAATTAATTAATTTTTAAATATAAAACGTGAGACAAGTCTTGAAAAAATCCGTTTCAAGATTAAAAAATACACATATTTTTTATTGTTTTTATGATACTCATTCAATAAAAAAAGAACAATCGATCAAAAACAGACCAATTTCAGAATTCACTGTAGATTAAAATTCGCCCTTTTTATTAATACTTAAATTAATTGGAACATTAAATAATCATGTACCACTACTTAGGTCTGATCATTAAATAAGCAACTAGCGGTAAGTGAGGTTAAGTTATATCCGATATTGGCGTAGTGACATAGGATTTATATTTAACATCCCACCGTTATAACATTTAAAATTAAACGAAAGTTATCAACATAAATAACATATAGCATTGTTATCGATTAATTACACATTAGATAAGAAACGAGTAGTGGATAGAATAAAAACGTAGATTATATTGACAATTAGAATGTCGGATATGCTTTAGGAAGAGAGTTGAAGTGTTCTTGTTGGCAAAAAAATCGGCCTCACTAACGAGACCGATTTAAAACCGTTTAATGAATTGAGCATCGCTTGAGTTAAGTTACTTCAGCGCAAGCAACTTATCTGTGAACTCTGCAAAACCATAACCGCCGGGATGAGTCATCACCACCACAGGACGGTAGGCAAGACGCTCCCAATAATGCTCGATATTTGCCACGCCAACACTGTTGGGCAATACCTCAAACATGTACTGATCATTCATTGAGTCGCCCACATAGCAACTGCGTTTGATTATTTCATCGGCTGACAGCCCTTTCTCCTTAAGAAAAGCCGTAGCTGTCGCCTTTTTTGAGTGCTCACCGTACCACGCATTAATATGAATCGAACTTGCAGTTGCATGTGCGCCTAACGCATGAATCTTGGCCACCAGTTCTTCAATCACTTGCTCATCAACACGAGGGCGATTTTGTCCAATATCAATCGCGACTTCACACAATCGATAGGACTGGTCCAGTGTTAACTCTAAATCTGGATAGTCTTTCAATATCGCCAATACTTGTTGTTTAAGTTGTTGCTGTTTCTCATTGATCTCTGCCATTGGGACGTCTGATCGCAGTGTTAAATAGCCGTCTTTCTTTTCCATAATAAAAGCGCCATTTTCACCGAGTACGGCATCAACAGGCCAAAGCTGTGCAATATGATCACACCAACCAGCGCAAGCGCCCGTTACCGCGACCACTTTCTTACCAGCATCACGAAGCTTTTTTAGTGCAATCAGCGTCTCAGGTGGCAACTCGCCTTTCCACGTTAATGTGTCATCAACGTCCGTTAAAACCCAATCCACCTGTTTCCAGTTTTCGTTTAGTTGATTCGTTACCGAATTCATTTCTACACCTCTAAATAATGAATAACGTTGCAGTGTTAAAGCAAATTCGGCAAAAACATCACCAAACTTTCCGAGAAAGTCAGCAACATTAGCACCGTCAGTAGCGCCAACAACAAAGGAGCCACTTCTTTAACGAAGTCGACCATTCGAACTTTTAAAATTGAACAAACCGTGAACATCATAGAGCCGAACGGTGGTGTTACACCGCCAATCATAATGTTCACAATTACGATGATGCCAAAATGAACCGGGTTTACGCCCAAATTCAATACAGCAGGAAGCAGCAGTGGCGTCAGGATGATCATTGCTGCACCGCCCTCAATGAACATACCTACCACCAGCAACAAAACGTTGATCAGTAACAGCAGAACCAGCTTGTTGTCTGTTAGCTCAATCAAAGCCGATGCAACATTGTGGGGGATCTGCTCCAGTGTCATGTAGTAACCGAAAACCATCGCGCCGATGATAATGAACATCACACTACTGGTCCCCTGCACCGTCTCTCGCATAATTTGAGGAATGTGTTTGAAACTCAACTCTCGGTAAATAAACGCACCGATAATGACACACAGCAATACGGCAATCGCACCAGCTTCCGTTGGCGTGAATAGGCCAAAACGCATCCCTAGAATAATGCCGAACGGGATCAGCAACGCCGGTATCGCTTTCAAAAAGTAGTGAAAGCGTTCTTTTGCGGTCGCCGGCTTCGAGCGTGAAGGTTTATAGTTTCGCTTACGAGCGATAAACCAAATGGTGACCATTAAGGACAGAGCCATCAAAAACGCTGGTACATAACCCGCGATGAACATTTGGTGCACGGAAACGTTCGCCAATAGAGCGAAAATAATCAAGTTAATGCCTGGTGGAATAACAGGGCTAATACTTGAAGATGCTGCAGTCACAGCCGCAGTAAACGGTAAGTCGTAGCCGCGTTTGGTCATCTCAGGTGCTAAGATTTTTGACTGCATCGCAGCATCAGCATTGGCTGAGCCTGAAATACCGCCCATCAGAGTACTTAGTGCGACGTTAACCTGAGCTAATCCGCCTGTCTTATGACCAATCATTGAATCAGCAAAGGCAAGGAGACTCTTACTGATCCCAGCATAATTCATCACTGAACCCACCATAATAAAAAATGGAATAGCGAGCAGTGGAAATGATTCCGTAGAGCTGATGAACCTTTGCATTACCAAGGTCACAGGAATCGAGTCATTGATAAACAAGAAGTAAACCATTGCTGAAGAGATCAATGAGAACGCAATCGGAATATTCAGTAGGAAAAGAGCAAAGAGAATAAAAATAGGAAGATAGCTTTCCATTATGAGCACCTACTGCTTAGAACTTTTAAGGGAAGCCAAATCGTCCACAATGAATTTAACGGTGTGGATAGCCATTAGGCAAAAACTGAGCACCAATACACCATTGATCGCGAAGTAAGACATGCCCATCACTGGTGTCACTTTGTTCGATAACATTAAGTACTGGTAGCTAAGAACAGACATCAAGATATTGATGCCCAAAAGGAAAATATGGACACACAGTTTGAAAATGCGCTTCGACTGTTCTGGCAACATAGCAACAATCACATCAACGCCCATATGAAGTTTGTGCTTGTAACATGAGCTAATACCCAGATAAACAGCCCAGATAAAACAGATCACTGAGAGCTCTTCGCTCCAAGGTACAACAAAGCCAAATCCATAGCGCAAAACAACGTTAACAATCACGACAAGTACTGTGATTGAAATAGCAATCGACGCTAAGATTTCTTCAAGGTTTCTTAATAAAAACAAAAGACCCTCCTAGATTTACCCACTATTAGTGCTGCGAGTAAACAGGAATCAAGCGACCCAAAACTAGTGGGTCGCTAGTGTTAACAAATAAAATTCTAATCGTTATTGAGCCGCACGAATCGTCTCAAGCTCTTTCATGATGGTCGCGTGAACGCCTTCGCTCCAAGTAGGAAACTGGTTGTAAACGTCTGCCGTCAGTTTGTTAAACTCTTCAGAGTCCACTTCATTGAAGGTCACACCCAGTTCTTCTAGTTTCTGCTTGTACTCTTCATCAAGCTTAACCAGCTCTTGAGTATTAGATTCAACACCCGCTTCTAGCTCTTCGTTAATAATCGCTTGCTGTTCTGGCGTGAACTTATCCCACAAGGTTGGAGAGATGTAGATGCCAACAGAGCCAAGGAAGTGCTTAGTTAGCGACATGTTCTTAGCAACTTCGTAGATCTTAGTTGAGTACATGGTCAAGATAGAGCCTTCTAGACCATCAACAACACCTTGCTGAACACCAGCGTATGTTTCTGGGAAAGGAAGAGAAGCTGGCGCTGCCCCCATAGCAGAGAGTGTACTAATAAACAGTTGGCTTTGTGGTACGCGAATACGCATGCCTGCCATGTCAGAAGAGTTCACGATCTCTTTATTGGTGATCATGTGGCGGAAGCCAAACATATAGTCTGCGTTTAGTACCTTAATGCCCTTCTCTTCAGCTTGCTGCTTAAGACCTGCGACATAGTCAGTATCCATCATCGCTAGGTATTCGTCGTAAGAGTTGTAAAGCATAGGACCTGCAAGTGCTGCAAAATCAGGAACGTAATCACCAAGGTAAGTCAGATCTTCCACAGCAATCCAGTTAGCACCATTTACGACCTGCTCTAGGTTGTCTTTATAAACAGGTAGTTGGCCGCCTGGGAAAACTTTAATGTTAACTGAGCCATCAGTGCGTTCACGAATCTTGTCCGTCACCTTTACTAGCTCTTGCGTTAGAAGCTCATTCTGAGTGAACACCAAGCTCATATTGATATCAATCGGTTCAATCTTCGCTTCTGTTGCTGCTTCATCTGCTTGACCACAACCGACAAGAAGCGCTGCGGCTGTCATTACTGTTCCTATTAGCTTTTTCATTTTGAATCCTTTGTTTTGGATGTGTAACTTGAATTGAGTATAGAAGGCTAAATTTTGGTTGAGTATGCGATTCAATTATTACATTCATATGAACATAAAAATGTTTATTTGAACATTAGTAGAAATATGATCTTGCCCATAAAACGCAACTTTGGCCGCCATATTTTCATATCCATAGTAATGAATCTGTAACAATAGAGAGATAATGTTCACTCAACTTTCAAATGAACAAATAGACATTGACATGATCACAGGCCATCGCGGTGCAGCACTTTTGGCACCAGAAAATACACTAGTGAGTATTGAACGAGCCGCCCAAGCGGGTGCCAAATGGGTAGAGATTGATACCCAGCTAACCGCAGATAAAATCCCAGTCGTTATGCATGACGAAACCGTTGACCGTTGTACCAACGGCACTGGTAAATTGTCTGAACTGGCACTCGAAGAGATTCAGGCGTTAGATGCTGGCAGCTGGTTTGGTAAAGAATTCGAGGGGGTTACGATTCCTACCTTGGAAGAAGCGATGCTCAAGTGTATGGAGCTCGGAGTAACCTTAAACCTTGAATTAAAGGTCTATAACCAGCACACAACACAATCACTGACCGATGAAGTACTCGCGACGGTTGAACGTATCAATTACCCGCTAGATAAGTTGCTGTTTTCAAGCTTCAACCAAGATGTGTTGGCTCAATGCAAAGCACACTATCCTCAAGTAAGACGCGGCTTTATCTGTGATAAGTGGGATCAACACAGCTTAGATAAGCTTTTATGTTTAGAACTTTATAGTATTCATATCGACCACCAGCTACTCGATATTTCTATCGCCAATGAGATAAAAGAATCGGGTATAATCCTAAAGATATGGACGCTCAACGACCCATCGAAAGCGATAGGATTCTATGAGATGGGTGTCGACAACATCATTACCGACATGCCGAACCAATTTTAGTGAAACACTATGGAATTAAACCAGCGCCAAAAGCAGATACTTGCCACTCTTAAATCTAACCAAGATGTTCAAATTGATCATCTCGCTGACCAGTTTGCCGTTACCACACAAACTATTCGACGTGATGTAAACCAACTGTGCGAACAAGGGTTAGCAAGGCGTGTACATGGTGGCGTCAGCCTACCGACCGCACTGACCAACACCAGCTATCGCTTCCGCACTGGCGTTGAATCCGAAGTCAAAGACGGCATCGCAATGGCGGTCGCTAATGCGATACCAGAAGGCTCTACAGTGATGATGGGAATTGGTACGACCGTAACTCGAATCGCTCAATATCTGCTTGCAAAACCCGCTCTACGCGTTATCACTAATAACCTGCAAGTTGCGCGAATTTTAGAAGCTAACGAGCAAATCGAGGTCTATTTAGCAGGCGGTTTACTGCGCCGTGAACACCAAGACATGGTAGGCAGTAGCGTAGTTAGCTTCTTCTCTGATTTTGAAGCAGACATTGGTATTTGCGGTTGCGGCTCTATCACAACGAGCCACTATGCGATGGAGCATGAACAAGTTGAGGCCGATCTTTCCAAAGCCATTCTCAACAACAGCCGTGAATGCTGGCTAGTCGCAGACGCGAGTAAATGGGGGCGTTTTGCAGCCTTAAAAGTCGCTCCCCTAGATAGATTTGATCGTATCTATACCAATAATCGCCAACTCCCAGAAGAGCTAAACGTTCAGCTCATCGACGATACTGTATCTGCTTAATTTCCGCCGATTATCGAGCCAGCCCACTTGCATCGCTACGAAGGAAGTGGGTGTTTTCGACTAGAAAGTCGAGCAAAGTGCTTGCTTGTGGGCTCAGAGCGCGACCTTTCAAAGACTGCACCTTCACACGCGCATTCGACAGAATCTCAAGATTGGTCGGTACGATCTCAATCTCTCCAGATTCCACCTCATCCAACACCGTTAGCTTTGGCATAAAAGTAACGCCCAGCCCTGCTGATACAAAGTTTTTCAATGCGCTCACTGAGTTAGTCTGCAGTTTTGGTGAAAGGCTCACGTGAGACACCTGCTCTGCGTGATGAACGAGCCTTCCCATACCGGTAGAATTGTCGATCAACGCCAGTGGTAAGGATTGTAGATCTTGCAGCGTGACGGGCTGATCTTTGAGAGTCAACACGTGCCCTTTTGGAACAATCAGCTCTAGTGGATGACTGCGCTCGACATGTGTGTGCAATTTAGGATGTGGTGCGGCAGCATAGGTAATCGCAAAATCGATCTGCTGATCTTCAAGTAGCTTAACGGCATCCAGCGCTCCAGCGATTTCGATCGACAGATTGATATCAGGATAGCGCGTCATGAAAGTTTCCATCGGCTTCGATACCAAGTTGGTAATGAACCCTTCTCCGATTGCAATGCTGGCGCTGCCTCCAGTTAGATTCTTCAGCTTAGTCAACTGTGACAGCACAGCCGCCTCACTTCGAATGATATTTCGATAGTGATTGAGCAGCTCATTGCCCGCTTCCGTTAGATAGGACTGACGATTGTTTCTCTCCCAAATTTTCATCTCAACCTGATCTTCAAGTTGTCCGAGCATCCGGCTCATAGCCGCAGGGTCAACATTGAGCATTTTGGCGGCCTTACGTAAAGAGCCATATTTTGACAAGCCGTTAAGATACTCTAACGCGCGTATGTTGAAGTGATGCATGAAAAATCCTTGTAATGCAGCCAACTCTCGAAAATCTAATAGATCGCAAGGGTCTCATAGATCTTGGGCTCTAGGCTCGACAAATTTCCCAATCACGATATCGACGTAGAAATTATGTGCTTTGGGTCACCCCTATCCGCTCTTCATAGTACCGACGAAGAGCCGACGTTTGTTAAGGCGTTTCTCTTGCTATAATTGTTATGATATAACATTGCAACAATAGTAAGCGCCCATCCTAAGAGAAAACGATATAGTGGAAACGATAAAGCGGTGGGCGCCGGAGTATAAGCATCAATTGATACTAGGGACGAGACCATGAATTCTGCAACCACTGAACCGCTTGCTACCAATACCGGAGCCACGGCAAGTAAAACGCCTTCGTTCAGCACAGGTAAACAACCTATGGTGCTTACGGACATATATCAAGACGACTTCAACATGGTAGTTTGGGAGCGCTCGTTGAGTGAAGAACTGATCAATGCCACCAGTGATTTTGTGTCAAATAACCCTGACTTCAGTAAGTCCGTCAACGTCTCATCAGAAAGCGCCTATCAAGAACTTCAGAAATCTTTGGATGACTTACCTCCCTCTCTGGTTCAAAACATTGCGGAACTCGTCGATATGTTTTGCTGCTTGTTCGATTTGAAAGACGCAGGTGTACGCCTTGCCACGTTAAACCGAGCTATGTGCCCACGTTTTCATGTAGACAGAGTTCCATGTCGATTGGTGACGACGTTCCACGGTACCGCAACACAATGGTTGCCTAATCATGTACTTGACCGCTCTAAGCTTGGCCACGGTAGCAATGGGCAACCCGATCATGCCTCAGGTCTGTATCAAGATGAATCGAACATTCAGCAGCTTGGATGTGGTGATGTCGCTTTGCTCAAAGGTGGAGCTTGGATTGGTAACGAAGAGACTGCACTGGTGCACCGTTCACCTATGGTTCCTGAGGGAGAGAACCGTCTGCTGTTAACCTTAGACTTTGGTTAACACTCTCGTTTAACAACCCTCTACGTCGTCCAGACTTAGGACCAAATCAGTATCCAATGAAAAAGCCTAGCTACTTAACACAGTTATTTAGCTAGGCTTTGTTTTATCTTGCTTTTCAATCTAGTTAAGAAGGCGCCCATGCATTAAAGATTGCATCAATAAGCTCGATTCACAGACATCATGATCATGGGTGTCGATGAATCCCGCTACCGCCATTGAGCGCTGGGTATTGAAAGTCATCTGCATACCGAGATTACTCTGCTCAATCGGATAGACATGCCCTTCAAAAATGGTGGCTTCTATTTTTAAGTCTTTAATGGTTCGCGGATCAACCTTATACGGGCTCTTCTCTAGTACAGCAAAGTTGGCATCTTTGCCGATATCAATACTCCCGATTCTGTCCTCCAAACGAGCAGTATACGCGGCATTTATTGTTACTCCCTGTAAAGCTTCTTCAACACTAATACGTTCACTGGCCCCCATCACCGTGGTTCCAGATAATCCAATGCGATTAACGGCAGCCCACACTAACGCAAGCGGCTGGGCTGGTGCCATAGGTGCATCTGAATGAAGTGATAAGATCCCGCCTTTATCGATAAATGAACGACCACGAGACATCTCAGACGCTCGCTCTTCTCCTACCCCATTTTGCGCATAATTCTCTGCCAAAATATGGGTGTAGTATGGGTTAACACTGAAATTCGATCCTTGCTTTACCGCACGAGGAATATCGTCTTTATCTGTGATACCCAAATGATGAAAACCCGTTCTATGGTCTGTACGAGGTTTCTCTTTCGCCAATTTATCAACGATGTCGACAGCGGCTTCAAAACCTAAATCACCGTTAGCATGTACCATGATGGTGTAGTCGTCTTGCCAGTAAGGGCGCATACTGTCTTCCAATTGCTCTGGTGTTTGTAACCACTCCCCTTCATGACCATCTAAATAGCCATCTTTAAGCTGCATCAACTGGCTGTACATGGCTCCATCAGAAAACAGTTTTACGAACTTTGGTAACCATTGAATGTTGCCATGCCCTTGTTGTTGAACCGTTTGAGCTTCAGCTATCTGCTTGCCTTTATTGGCATCGTATCCCGCCATTGAGTAAGTGAAATTGCCCGCTGGAATTAACCAGTATTCCATTGGCATCGCCTCATCCGTAAGAATATTCACCATCTGCTCATAAGTCGCATTGTCGATCACAACGCCCGGATCAATCGCGGTCGTGATACCACCCGAGTGTACATACTGCTTGGTACGTTCAAGGCCCGTTGCGAACATGCCCTCTTTCATCAGAAAACCAAGCACATCTTGCAGCAAGGTCTTCGCTCCGTTTTCATAGGCATGGCCTTTGTCCCAATCCATCTGTTGGTAAGCGTAACCCTCACCACTCCAATCTTGTTCCGTCCAACCGAACATTTCTATCGCAGCAGTATTGAAATAGAGTTCATGGAAGCTGCGGTGCCAAACAATAATTGGTCGCTGTGGTGAGATCTCGTCGAGAGTTGCTCGACTCATATTTTGACCATGAAAATACTGGTGATAGCCCCAAGTCACGAGCGGCTTTCCTTCGTCAAAGCTAGCTTCAACCTCTTTCAAGCGCGTGAAGTAAGCTTCTTCGCTCTGAACTCCTTTAGCTGCACCGTCTGGAAAAAACCAATCAGCTGGCGTGATGAATTCAGTCCCCATCAAAATAGCACTCAACCACATATGGATATGCGGCTCAACGAATCCTGGGGTTAACACTTTGTCGGCGAACTGCTGGTTGATTTGGAAGCCATGTGAGTCTGAGTATCGCGTTTCCAATTCGGCTTGCGGTCCAACATCCAGAATTTTTCCATCTTGAACGACGATGGCATTGGCGCCTTCCGGCGTTTGTTCAGACATAGTGATAAGATCTTTCGCGATATAGAGCGTGACTGGCGCTTCGGGAGCCGAGCTACTCATCTCGCTCGCAATGTGATTTTCAGAGGGGGTACAACCAACCATAACAGCCACGCTTGATGCCAGTAGGGTTAGTTTTAAACCAGAGTACATACGCTTCACCTATAGGTTAGAAAAATGCCTTTCTTCCTTAAGAACCACAAACCACGATCTCTGTGAGCAACGTCCAAATATGGAATCCCTGTCGTCGATAACGGCAAGATACCACCCTATAGTCGTTCTAAATAATGCATAACGCGGGGTAAATCCCATCATTTGGAGTCACTATGTTTTCCTATGAACACCTTGCTTCCTTCTGTGCCACCATCGAACAAGGCAGCTACAGTCAAGCGGCCAAGAAACTGAACAAAGACAGAACAACGGTACGCGAACAAGTGAAAGCTCTGGAAGATAGCTACGCCATTACACTGTTTGAGATTCAAGGTAAAAAAGCCGTTCCTTCTAAAGAGGGGCAAGCACTCTACCAGCAGGCAAGCCTGTTAGTCAGGAACACCGAACTGCTTAACACACGTATGATGGACAGCTATAAAACTACCTATACATCCCTAGATATCTACCATGATATCTTGGTGCCCAATAGCTTGATCCTCCATATCGAGGATTACATGAAGCAGGCGTTCCCCAACATCACCATCAATTGGCTCCATAGAAACCGCCAAGAAATGATCGAAGCGGTATCGAACACAAAACATTCTCTAGCGATTATGCAAAACAGGATGATCAGCAGTGTCGAAAGTGCCTATAGCTATATCCATTTAGGCACGGATAAACTAGCCGTGTACTGTAGGCCCCAACACCCGATTAGTCAGCAAGCATCACTCTGTATCGAAGATCTACAATTGGAAAAACAGTACGTCAGTGAGAACCATATTCATACCCTACCTGCTCTGTTTTCGGTGTCCGTTAACCAACATATTGTTAGCAATAACGATGTGCTTTTAAACCTAGTTCAGCAAGATGGGTGGGCTTTTATTAGTAAAAATCTCGCTTCGCCGCTAGTAGAGAGTGGCGCTCTGGTTGAACTGGAAGTGAGTGAAATATCCAGTTCACTCAAGGTGGGAATCTCGTTTTATTATCCGCTGTCGATGAATGACGCACCTGAACTAGAAGGACTGAAATCGACCTTGAGAGAGTACGCGAAACACCACATGAGCTAATGTGATACATGTAACTACCGAGCTTTATCTCGAGTCATTGAGAAGGCAAAAAATGATGGATTTTACCCATCAAATGCGTTTTTGTTGTTGAGATTTTGTCTGATAAAATCCAGTCAAAACTCAAAGGAGGGGCGCATGAACAAATCTAACTGGTTGTTTTTGATACTCATTGGAGCTTTACTGGTATCTCCGGTCATCTTAGCTCATATCCTGTCTAACTTTACCTCCCTACTCAACGGTCATGTCGAAATTGACCCAATCTCTATTAATCATATCTACGAGCTTCTTTTTGTTAGGGGTTAGCATCACCATTGAAACCTAGTCATGCTCTCCCCATAACGAGTTTATGATGATGAACGAGATGATGATCGCTGAACATGATACAAAGCGCCTCCTTTCGAGAAGCATTGTGTCGGAGTCATAGTACCAATCAGGTTCCCATTAAAATAGCACGCCATAATTGGCTCCGCATTTTTAGGTACTTCGGCGATTGAAGACAAAGAAGTCAGTGCAACGGCAAGTGCGATGAGATATTTCATTTGGCTCTCCTAAGTAATCGAGTTCGATGCAACCTCTGATAAGGTGACACTAAAACCTTAGTACATAGAACTCCGACAAACAAAGAAAATATCATTATTTTACAATGATTTAGATTTACTCAAAATGAGATTTCATTAGATTTATTTACGTTATTCCCGATAATTAACGTAAAAAGCCCCACGCGTTGGTGGGGCTTTACAGCATGCGTTTTCGTTAAGTCATCACGTAAACTGGCTATCTAGTTGATAAATAAACAGAGCCTACAAATCAAATGAGCGTAATAACTCGCAGTGCATCACGCCTTTGTGCTCTTGGTTAACCACAAGACCTCGTACGCGGGCACTTCAATTACTGGATTATCGAAACGTTGTCCAGAGAGAATATCAACACAATCTCGCCCACCTAACACATCACAAATAGAGGCTGGAAGATGTTGAACCGTTTCACTAAAGTTGCATATCGCCAACAGGCTTTCACCGTTTTCATGACTTCGGTAGTAAGCAAACAAGTGTGGACGATAGGTTTCCAAAATTTCCGTTTTCGCCTCTCCAAACACTGGGTTTTGCTTACGCAGCGCTACCATCTGTTTCAGATCTTGGCTGATTCGGTTTTGGTAACTGCCAGATTGTTCAGCAAGTTTAATCGCATCAGCAGTGATAGCGGGACGGTTTACCCAACGAGTATCATCACGTTTAAACTCATCCTCTAGATAAGCGTGGTCGTTCAGAATCCCTAACTCATCGCCTTGGTAGATAAGCGGGATACCACCAATACTGAGGTTGATACTGTTTAATAGACGAATACGTTTGAGAGCAAACTCAATCTCTTGTGAATCGTCGGCTTCAATAGCTTTTTCTAACCCCGCTAGAGATGCCAATGAACCACACACGCGACAATCGCCCGTAGTTGGATTTTCTTGGAATGGCACGCCTTGAGAGAATGAACCTTCAAACTTGCCGGTATAGTACTGGTTCAAGAATCGACGGTGCTCGAAACCATTGATGCCTAACTGTTCGGCAACTGCATCATCAAACGTCCAACCGATATCATCATGGCAACGGATGTAGTTCACCCATGAGCACTCACCTGAGATTTCGAAGCTCTTCTTAAGCGAAGCCGTCAGGAGCTCGGTTTTGCGTGTTGCGAGGCTCTCCCACATCAACGCCATCATTAATGGGTTATACGATAACTGGCATTCATCTTTGTCGATGTATTGTGCCACCTCGTCTGGGTGAACAATCGCCTCAGACTTGAACAGGACCGCTGGTGCCGCGATTTGTAGACAGGAGTTAAAACACTGAATCAGAGTATGTGCTTTTGGCAGGCTTTCACACTGAGTCCACTTCTCTTTCCAGATAAACGCAAGCGCATCTAGGCGTAAGCCCTCACAGCCAATGTTCGCTAGGAATAGCATCTCATCAGTGATTGCATTAAACACCGCTGGGTTCGAATAGTTCAGATCCCATTGGAAGCTGTTGAACGTAGTCCAAACATGCTTTTGAATATCATCTAAATACGTAAAACTGCCACGGCGTACGGTTGGGAAAATCTCACGACAAGTTTGGTTATAGTCGTCGACATCCTGCTGATCAGTGAAGAAGTAATAGAAATCTTCAAACTCAGGGTTACCTTTGCGTGCTTGCTCTGCCCAATGGTGCTCGTCTGAAGTGTGGTTAAACACAAAATCAAGTACTAGGCTGATGCCCTCGTCTGATAGTGCTTCTGCAAGTTGTGCTAGGTCTTTCTCTGTGCCAAGTTTTGGGTCTACCTTGCGGTAGTCCGATACCGCGTAGCCACCGTCACTGTCACCCTCTGGTGCTTTGTATAGTGGCATTAGGTGTAGGTAGTTGATGCCTAATGATTTTAGGTAAGGTATTTTCTGTTGTAGCTTTTTCAAATCGCCAGCAAACAGGTCTACGTACACTGCCATACCAAGCATTTTTTCACTGCGATACCAAGCTGGATTCTTCAATCGCTTTTCGTCTAGGTTCTTCCACTTACGTTTACGGCCAGCAAAGGCTTTAGCAAGCACAACCACCAGCTTTTGTAGGTGCAGGAAAAAGTCATAACGCTCACCGTAGAGATCATGTAATTTGCTGGTAAGTGATGGAAAGTACTGCTCTAGGCGCTCTAGAAATACCTTTTCATCTTTTTTGGTTAGCTTAGGCAGTTCAACGGATGCAAGTACTTGATGCAGCGCCTTTTGAGCTTGTTGTTCAGTTAACATGATTTTTCTCCCATTAGGCTTGCTACTTCAATGCTGGCCAAACTTAGGCTGCCGCTATCGACGCTCAGCGCAATACTTGCGTCTGTGTTTTTTGCATAAACGAGGTTGGTAAAGCTGAACTCACCACCATTGATTAATAGCTCGATGGAGCCTTTATCAATCAGTAATTCAATCTGGAATTTGTTATCGACAGGAAGCTCGACACGGTAGTCGTGTGGGAAGTACTCATCAATGCGCTCTTTGCCGAATTGACCACGACGCACCGAACGCACATCAATGCCCTTTTCCGAGCGTTTAAATTCGAAGAAAACTGGTGTGTCTTGGTACAGGTTTAAGTGTAGAGTTTGCTCAGCTTCAAGCTCACAATGCGCGCTGAACTTCATTGTTTTATGTTGGCTGTAGATGCTTACTGCTTGCTCATCACTTGGCAAGATCTCTTGTGCATCAAGGTTTAACGCCTTGTTAAGCTCTTTGATAAAACGCTGCCCTACTCGCAAGCCTGCTTTGCTTTCAAACAGGAATAACTCACGCGGCATCGCCATAGAGCTGCGGAACGCTTGCGTTGGCAACTCGAGTGAATATTGGTGGTTGCTCATCCAGGTACTTACGATACGTCGACCATCTTGCGGTGGAACATCAGAGAAGGATTGTGTTGCGTAGTAATCACGACCGAAATCTAGCCACAGTACACTCTCTGGGTGATTATGGTTAGTGAAAGTTTCACCATCGAAATCACCAATAAAATATTGAGTGCCTGCACCACCACAATGTGCTCCCTCACCAATGCCGACCACCAGCACCCAACGAGTTACGTCGCTGCCTTCAATTTGCATCTCAAACAGGTCAGGACACTCCCAAGGGCCTTTGCTGTGCGCGCCGTGGCGGTAACCAAACTCACTCACTAATCGCCAGTCTAGTAAGTTGGTTGATCGGTAGAACTCGATATGCTGACCACAAGAGACCACCATCACCCAAGCTTGGCTCTCTTCATGCCAGAGCACTTTAGGATCACGGAAGTCAGGGTTGCCACGAGCTGGGATAATCGGCGCGCCGTCAGCATACTTCGTCCAAGTCATGCCATCTTGGCTGTACGCTAGTGACTGTTGTTGAATAGGGTCTTCAACCTCCGAGCCATCGGCAAGTATTACCTTAGGCTGAATAAACGAGGTATAGAAAGCGAGTAAACCCGGCTGGCCATTCTCAAATAATCCAGAGGTATTATGCCAATCGACAATTGCACTGCCAGAGAAGCACATTCCTGACTCATCAGGAAGTAGTGCTGGCCTATGTTCTTGCCAGTGAATCAGATCTGTACTGGTTTTGTGTCCCCAGTGCATTGGTCCCCAAACAGTGTCATGAGGGTAATATTGGTAAAACTGGTGATACTGGCCGTTGAAGTAGACCAATCCGTTGGGGTCATTCATCCAGCCAGATTCAGGAGTCATATGGAGTGAAGGGCGATATTGTTCGCTCATAAGCCGATACCGATGTTGTTAAAAATATGTCTAGGTTCGAATAGGTGATAAAAAAGGAGCCTACACCTAGGCTCCAAAAAGGACCTGTTGCCGCCAAAGCCAGTCCGAAACTAGAAATACTAAAAAGAGTGGAGTTCCCCCCTTCGCTTGAAGGAGGGATGAAAATTTAGACTAGAAGCTGTAGTTGACGCCTAGGATGAACAGTGGGATGTAACCATCGAACTCGTCACGTTGTGGGCCACTTGTGAAGTCAATCTTCTTGTAGCTTGCTTCACCAAACATGCGCCAGCTCTTTGAAAGTGGGTAGTTAGCAGACACACCTAGCTTAGAGTAGTCTTCCGTCCACGCATGAGCACCTGTTGCATCAACAGTCTTTTCGAATGAACCAAATTCACCCCATAGTGACGCAGACAGCTTACCGAAGTTATGCCAAATACCCGGCTTGATGATCCACTCTGTTTCAGTTTCAGAGTAGCCATCTTTCGCATTCCATTGACCTTCTTGGTAACGGAAGTTCAACCACGCACCTGTGTTGTCATTGATTTTGTAGCCAAAGCCCGGCTCAACTTCCCAGTATGGAAATTCACCCGTACCACGCTTGTACTCAACATGGTAGAGCGCGTAACCGTGCATGCCTAAACGATCGGTCAGCTGGTAAGAACCAAACACTTTACCGCCCGGAGTCGTACGTTGGTCAATACTTTCACCGGCTAACTTCACACCCCAACCGATATTACCTTTTTCATGGTTGTAGCTGCGGTTAACATAGATTTCTTGAATTGAGTTTACGCCTCGGTTGTAGTCAGCATGCTTTAGGTTGCCAGTAAACAGTTCTTCACGACCAGAGTAGAAACCAAAGTCCCAACCCGGTAAGTCATCATGGCGGAAGCTACCTTGCGCGATGGTATATTTCACTTTACCTTCATTCACGCCATCATCACGAATCAAGCGTTCAACTTCTACGTTAGAACCTAGTGTGCCGTGAAATTTACTCTCTTCTTGCTTTGGAACATCCAATGCAGTTAATAGCTCGGCGGTGGAATACTCAGATTTCAACTGCTCAACGGTTTTTGCCAATTCTTGGTCTTGGTTTTCCTTGGTTACGTCCGTTTCTTCAGCGAATGAAACACCAGAAAAAGCGAGAGCTAAGAGAACAGAGGAAGCCACTACTGTTTTTTTCATGATTATTACCTTATTATCACTATGTTACTGTCGCTCCGATGAGGAGCAATTATTGGTACCTGCTACAACAGGCATTAATGTTCACGTTGGCATTGGCTGCAACCGTTGCTAACGCAGTAATCGAAAGCCCGCTCGCCCGCGGGCTTTTTTATTATTCTTATCGTAATTAACTTGCTTGCTGCACTTGAGGTGGCAACGTGATTAGGTCATTAAGCGTATGACCACGCTCGTATGCCTTACCTTTGCTATCAAATAGATGACACTTTTCAGCAGGGATGCGGATGTTCAAACGCTGCCCTACTTCAACATGTACCGTACCCGGAACGCGCACTAGTACCTCTTGTCCGCCGCGCACCAGTGTTGTGTAAAGCAATGATTCCGTTCCAAGACGCTCAAGACCTTCAACGATAACGCCAACGCCTTTCTCATCTAGGTGGATATCTTCGGGACGAATGCCCAATGTCATTAGCGCACCTTGTGTCGCTCCTTGAGCATTCACTTCCGCTTCAAATTTGTAGTCACCGACTTCTACGTGCGCTTTTTCTTCACAAGCAGAAATCAGTGTCGCTGGCAGTAAGTTCATCTTTGGTGAACCAATAAAGCCAGCAACGAACAGAGTTTTCGGGAAGTAGTAAAGATCTAACGGCGAACCGACTTGCTCAATCGCACCATCACGCAGTACCACGATTTTGTCTGCAAGAGTCATCGCTTCAACTTGGTCGTGTGTTACGTAAATCACCGTCGATTTCAATTTCTGATGGTATTCCGCTAATTGAAGACGCATACGAACACGCAGTGACGCGTCTAAGTTCGATAGCGGTTCATCAAGAAGGAAAAGTTTCGGGTTGCGGACAATCGCACGACCAATCGCCACACGCTGACGCTGTCCACCAGAAAGTTGACTTGGCTTCTGCTTCATAAGGTTGGTCAGCTCAAGCATTTCGCCAACATCTTTGACTGCTTTTTTGATTTCGTCTGCACTGAGCTTTTTCGCCAGTTTTAGACCAAATGCGATGTTCTCTTCTACCGTCATATGTGGGTAGAGTGCGTAGGATTGGAAAACCATCCCAATACCACGATCCGTAGGAGACAGGTTATTCACAACCTCGCCGTCTAGACACATTTCGCCTGAAGAAATCTCTTCTAAGCCAGCTACCATGCGCAGCATAGTTGATTTACCACAACCGGATGGGCCAACGAAAACCGTGAACTCACCGTCTTCGATAACTAGGTTGGCGTCTTTGATGATGTGCGCACCATCTGGATAGATTTTGTTGATGTTCTTCAGTTCTAAGCGTGCCATTGTTCTACCTACGTTCTAATTCTTTCGCCTTGTTGGGCGTATTAGGGGCAGGCAAGCTGCCCCTTTCTTATTATGTGTAAAGCTTGTTTTTGCTAGCGGTTAGCTTTACAGGATTGCAGCGAGTTTCATCTCAGCTGTATCCTCGAAGCGCCATGTTGCATGACCAACACGCTCATCAGGGCCGATACCCACAACACGCATGCCTGCTTCTTTCGCTGCGTCTACACCCGCTTCTGCATCTTCAACCACAATGCACTCGTCCGCGTTTACGCCTACTTGCCCTGCTGCGTGAATAAACACATCTGGCGCAGGCTTAGAGCGTTGTACTGACCAGCCATCACCGATGGCATCAAACAACGGCGTTAAGCCAAGACGGTGTAGGATTGGACGCGCGTTTTTACTTGCTGACGCCAGTGCCACCTTAATACCGCGTGCGTTTAGCTCCAGTAGGAACTGTTCGATTCCTGGCAGTACGTCTTTTGCTGAAATCGTGTTTAGCAGGTCAACGTAGTAGTCGTTCTTACGTTTCATTAGATCTGCAAACTTCTCTTCGCTGATCTCACGACCATCTAGGATGATCTTTAGAGACGCTTCGCGAGATACACCACGCAGCTGCTCGTTGATTTCACGGTCGAAGTAGTATCCTTCTTCGTTCGCCATGCGCTGCCACGCTTGGTAGTGCAGTTCAGCGGTATCGGTAATTACACCATCAAGGTCGAAAATAAATGCCTTACACATTGAATACAGCCTCTGTTGATTCGATTACACGTGGCTCACCCGCAACTTCAATGTTAAGTGGTTGGCCGTTAAACTCTGGACGAACAATGCTTACTTGTGTGTTGTCTACCGTTACTTCTAGACGCTCACCTTTCCAGTAGATTGGGAAGTTCACGCTATCCCACTGTTTAGGTAGGTTAGGGTTAATGCGAAGCTCGCCGCCAAGCATACGTACACCGCCGAAGCCGTATACCACACACTGCCACATGCCACCGATAGACGCCGCGTGGATACCGTGATCCGAGCTCTTCATGTTCTGACCGATATCGATAGAAGCCGCTTGTTGGAACAGGTCGTAAGACAGCTCTGGGTTACCCACATCCGAAGCCAGTACCGAGTGAGTTGATAGGCTTAGAGACGAATCGTGTAGCGTTTTCGGCTCGTAGTAGTTCCAGTTAGCAAGCTTAGTTTCTAGGTCAAACTTGTCTTCCTGCTGTAGGAAAAGAACCATGATGTCTGCCTGCTTAGATACCTGCATCTCGTTCACTTGATCTAGGCTGTAGTCTTGGAACAGACCACCAACGAACGGCTGCTCTTTGTACTTAGTTAGGTCAATGATCTCTTTCTGTAGGTAAGTATCGTCCTGCGGGATGATCTTATCTTCCTCACGCGGTTGCGGTAGGTAGATGTCATCTACACGCTCTAGCCACATCTTGCGAGCTTCGACTAGGTTCAGCTTGTCAGACAGCTTAGCCAGTAGCTCTGGGTTAGACGCTTCTAGGTCTTCGTAATAACGAATCGCTAGCTTGATGTTCTCTACTGCCATGTAGTTAGTGAACGCGTTATTGTCGATGTGTTCTTTGTACTCATCAGGACCGATTACGTTACAGATACCCCACATGTTGCGGTCTTCTAGCCACTCTAGGCGGCTTGTCCAGAACGTTGCTGTGTCGAACATGATCTCGTAGCCCATGTCGTCCATGAACTTCTGATCACCCGTGATTTGGTAGTACTGCCATAGTGCGTAAGTGATATCACACGTGATGTGCTGCTCGATAAAGCCAGACCAGATCTTAGTCGACTTACCAGTGATGATGTCTACTGCGCCCCATACTGGCGTTACTTCTTCACCTGTTAGTGCAGATTCCCATGGGAACTGAGCACCGATGTAGCCGTTGTCTGCTGCTTTCTTACGTGCGCCGCCAAGTGTTTTGAAGCGGTACTCAAGTAGGCTGCGTGCAACTTCTGGCATTGTGTAGATGAAGAACGGAAGCATGAATACTTCTGTATCCCAGAATGAGTGACCTTTGTAGCCCTCGCCAGATAGACCTTTCGCACCGATACCGAAGCGAGAGTCGTGCATTGGCGTAAAGATGTTTAGTTGGTACTGAGCGAAACGCGTCGCTAGTTGGTCAAAATCGTTACCACCGATGGTGATGTTCATGTTGTCCCAACGCTTATCCCACTCAACGGCGCTGTCTGCTAGTAGCTCGTCAAAGCTGCGGTCAGCGTTCATTTTCAGGTTAGTTAGCGCGTGGTCACGTAGTGCTTGTAGCTCGTAACCTTCAACGTCGAACTGCTTGTCACGAGACGTGTGTACAACACCGACTTTTTCAGTGCCGAATGTCTCGCCAGCTTTTAGCTCTTGATGGATGTTCAGCCATACTTTACGGCGATCCATCTGTAGACCTGGGTCGATCTCAACTTCTGTACCATTTACGAAGTAACGGTGAGACGTTAGGAATACGAAATCAACTTTGCTTTCTGTTGTGTGTTGTAGAAGCTCAATGAAGCGCTTGTCGTAGATACGCTTCTCACCTTCGTGGAAGTGCTGAGCGCCTGAGTTAGACAGCTGAGCATCAACGCCAGAGCGGATTTCGATTTCCGCATCGCTGTTTACAGCCTTAACGTGAACGTCGAACGCCATCAGGTGAAGGTTTGCTTGAGAGATAAAGCGACGGAAGCGCATCTCAAACGTTTTGCCTTCTGTGTTTGTCCAAGTGAACTCACGCGTCAGTTCACCGTTCTTCACGTTTAGACGACGCGAGTAGTTACTTACTTCGCCAGACTCTAGGTGGAAACGACGGCCATCAATGAACATCTCAATTGAGCTCATATCTGCAGCGTTTGGAAGCTCGGTTACTTCCTCTTCATCAAACTTGTTATAAGTACCTGCGACGAATAGGTTACGCACTTGGCCTACATACTTTTCTTCCGTGGCACTACGTGCACCCATGTAGCCATTACCTAAACTCATCACAACTTCACATTTACCTTGAAGTGCTGAATCAAATGCCGTCTCTTCAACGATCCAGTTTTTTAGTTCGCCTTGACCAGCGGTGTAGTTCATAAACATCTTAAATATCCCCGAGAATTAACCTTTAACAGCGGAAGAAATATCGTTACCAACGAAGTAACGTTGAAATACCATAAATACAATCAGTACTGGGATTGTCGACAGGAATGCGCCTGCCAGAATCAGGTTCCAGTCACCTGCTACGCCATAGGCGTTACGTAAACTTAATAGACCAACAGGAAGCGTGAATGCGTCAGCTGGGCTGTTTATCACCACCAGCGGCCAGAAGAAGTCGTTCCATGCACCTTGGAAACCAAGGATAGTGACCGACAAAATGGCTGGCTTAGCCAGTGGCATAAAGACTTTCCAAAGAATCACGGCTGGGCTCGCGCCATCGACGATTGCGGCTTCTTCAAGTTCTTTAGGAATGTTCTCGAAGAACTGCTTCATAATCAGAACTTGCCCCGATGCCACCACCGCAGTAATCACGGCCCAAGGCGTATTCAATAATCCAATATCTTTGTAGATCAGATAGTTGGAAATAAACGTCACCTGCCCTGGAATCATCATGCTAAACAACATGAAAGCGAATACAGCGCGTGCTCCAGTGAACTTCAATCGAGCTAGGGCGTAACCTGCGGTACAAGCAAAGAACAGCGTTAGAATCACCTTACCAATCGCGATGAAGAACGAGTTGATGGTCCAGCTCATGAATAAGCTCTTACCGGTATCTAAACTTACTGACTCGGTGTAAACACGAACGTAAGACTTAAATACATAACCAATCAAACCCGGCGCAGCGTTATCCCATGCCGCTACTCGACCGCGACGTTCCATCTTGCTTGGTGCTAGCGTGCTATCAATCAGCACCTGACCACGTGGTGCTTCAACAGTCAGAGGAAGCGTCGCAATTTCAGGACCATTACCTTGATAACGAACATTGAACTCCCAAGTCTGGCTCTGGCCTTGCTTTGTAATCTCGTTGCGGCCACGCTTCTCGACATACGTGACATCGTCACTTGAACTCACTAAGCGCGGCTCACTCACCACAGCGTAATCAGAAGCGAAATCTGTCACTGTCGCAGCAGCCATACCCGTACCCGGACGACGACGCGGAACTTCGATGGTAGGAACTTTGAATTCCTTGCCCTCTTCCACCGCGTAAGTCACCGTGAAGTTAACCTCTGCACCCGGAGCAAAACCACCGAACATTGGCGCGTTGTTGCCCTCTTGACCAAGTTGGTATGCAGCACCCCAGTTGCTTGGCTGAACCTGAGCAAAACTGAATTTAAATGGCTGCTCTAGCGGGTCATCTTTCAAACTCGCTAGGAAAGCAACGACGAACGTGCCTAGCATTACGGTTGCAACCAGAATCAGTGCGCTGTATACCCAAGCCACTTTTGCCCAGCGGCGTCGCGCTTGAAACTTTGCGACCTGCTCCATAGTTGCCACAGGAGCTGCATCATCTTTTGACGTCATAGTGTGGCTAGCCATCTGCCTTCTCCTTTATTCCAAAGATTTTCTGCAGATAAACTACTGCCAATGTAATGAATGCCAATACCAATGCCGCCGCGCTCGCCATACCGATTTGTGGCGTGCCACCCGGTGGGAATGCATTGTGGTAAACGTAGTAAGCCAGAGTAATACGTGACTCAAGTGGGGCTGCTGAACCCAGCAGAGCGACTTGGTCAAACATCTGTAGCGTGCCGATGATCGAGAAGGTCACGACAACGAATGTCACTGGTGCCAATTGCGGAATCGTAATGTTCCAGTGTTGTTGCCACTTGTTCGCCCCATCAATGTGCGCTGCTTCGTACAACTCACCAGGAATGCCTTGCAAGCCCGCTAAAAACAGCAGCATGAAGGTCGGAATCGTGGTGTAGATGTTTTGGATCACGATAGCCCAGAGTGTTAATGGCATTGGACCAACATGGTCACGGGTGTTCAGCCAGTTAACCTCTACCACATCTTTGGTCACTTCAATCCAACCCACTGCACTAGCGATAAAGGTAGCGATACCCGCCACAATCACAGAGAGAATGGCCCACGCCGGGTCGAACCAGCCCACAGGCAGTCCCTTGATACGGTCTTTAGTCACTAAAACAAATTGAGTTGCCACCGCTACAAGCACGAAACAACTGATGTGTGGGTAGTGATTCACAACATCTGTAACAAAGCCATTTAGATAACCGTTCTTTTGGTAGAACCAAATGAAGATCAGCGTTACCGCAGCACTGGAAAGAATGCTTGGCAGATAAAAAGCTGTTCTAAAGAAGCTTTTCGCACGAATCTTAGAGTTAACAAGAATTGCTAAGCCCAGTGCTAATACCGTTTGAACACAGGTAACGATAAGGGAGAACCAAATCGTGTTTGCCAAAGACAGTAAAAATAAGTCGTCAGTAAGCAATGCTTTGAAATTCGCTAAACCAACCCATACTGCATCACTAAACAGGTCGTATTCAGTAAAACTGAAGTAAACCGTTCGAACTAATGCATAAAGAAAAAACACCACCAAAGTCAGTACAAATGGCCCAGCTAGGAGCCATCCGTAAACTTGTTGGCGAAGACGTAAAGAGTTCATCGCTCGTCCTACTACTTAGCCGTTAGTGCATCGTATTTAGCTTGAGCCATCTTGAGCGCTTCTTTTTGCGACATTTGACCAAGCAGTACAGAGTTCAAGGCTTCGTTGATTGGAGTCATCCAAGCTGTGCCGTAATCACCAAACGCAAAGGGTTCGACGTTACCTTCTAGAGCACCTTTAAATACTTGTTTCGCCAATTCACTTTCTGCATCTTCAACCTCGAAGAATTTAGCGTCACCGAGAGATTCGCGGCTTGGAAGCGCAAGGCCAGAGTCCAGTACCCACTCCTGCGCCTCTTGGCTAGTTAAGATTTCGACCGCTTTTTGCGTTGCTTCTACATTTTTGCCATCTGCGTTTATGCCCCAAGCAACAGTAAATAGAAGATTGCCACGCTCACCTGTTTTTGGATCGGTTGGCATTAACGTTGTGCCGTAAGGAAGGTTTGGCGCTTTGTCGCGCAGGTATCCACTGATCCAGTTACCTTCAAGCGCAACCGCTGTTTCTTCTGTACCAAAACAACCGCCACCCCAGCCCTGACCTAAGTCTGTTGCCAAAATGCCGACTTCATCTTCAGAAACTAGGCCCGTGTAGAAGTTGAATGCACGCTCGAAGTTCTCATCCAGTACGGTCTTGCCTTCTTCATTGAATGGCTTCCAGCCTGTCGCCAGTGCGAATGGAGCGAAACGTGCGTAATCAGGCATAACACAGATACCGGATACTTCATCGCCTAGTTCATCTTTCACCGCGATCAGCTTTTTACGTAAATCTTCCCAAGAATCGCTGTTTGTTGGGTAATCAACGCCGGCGTCATCGAAAATATCTTTGTTATATTGCAGTGCGATCGTATTGAAATCCTTAGCAATTCCATACTGTTTACCATTTAACGTAAACGCGCTATTTAGACTTGGGATAACAGCAGAGCTAACACTAGCGAGTGATTCGCTGTTTGCTGCTACTTTGCCAGAGTTAACGAGAGTATTCGCAAAAACCACGTCAACGTAGAATGCATCTGGCGCAGTACCTGCCGATAAAGAGTTGGTAATGAACTGAGAGAAGTCGCCTTCTACCGCTTGGTATTTAACGCTTAGTCCTGCTTTTTCAAAGTCGTCAGCCAATACTTCTTTGACCAAGTTATTCAATACAACGACATCGTTACCACCCCAGCCAGCAATCGTAATTTCTGTCTTTTCAGTGGCGGTTGCAGATAGGCTTGCAGCGAGTAGGGATGCTGCCAATATTGTTTTTTTCATGTTGCCCTCAGTTCCTTAATTTCAAAATCTGAGGGTATTATGCAGACTTTACGTAAACGCTTACGTTAATTTGATCACACTTTCGTTTTGGATGACGTAAGGCATGTTCAATTTAGTGATCTCGCTCTAAATAACGCGCGTTTTTAGCGATTTTGGGCATGATAACCCCTAAAAACCGTACAGAGAGACGATAACTAAACGTTTACAATGTCACGATTGAGTAAATCTTTCGTTAGATAAATAAAAAAGGGGCATACCTTTCGATATGCCCCTTTAATATTGGAGAATAGTGTTTAGTTTTACGTCGTTTCGCCGATTTTTAAGGTAATCGGAACGACCGCACCTACGGGTTGCTCACCAAGAATAGCAAGTTCAAGCATAGACGCTGCTTTAGCCGCTATCTTATCCGTATCTTGAACGATGGTCGTCAGTGTTTTTGATATTCCCGGCAAACCGTCATAACCAACAACAGAAAAATCTTCAGGAACGCGATAGCCCTTGTCTTTCAATGCAGCAATCACACCAAGTGCGGTTTCATCGCTTTCACAGACAAAGCCTTGATAGCCCTCAAGTTGCTGTTTATCCATTGAGATAAAATATCGGTACGCGGCAATTTCTCCTAGTGGATCATGCCCTGTCCTCAGTTCTCTGATAGGGAGTGCATTGCTCGCCATGACTGACATATAGCCTTGGTGGCGGAACTGATAGCCGTCACCATAAGTGGTTGGTGTCACAAAGCAGATATCGCTTAGACCTTTATCTACAAGGTGTTGTGTTGCTTCTCGACCACCATTAAAATCGTCTGGCGCGACCCAAAACGAGCCTTCGCTCATACCAATACAGACAAAAGGTAAACCGAGGTCTTTACAGGTTTCGACACGCGGATCATTGGCTGTCATACCCAGTAAAATGGCGCCCCCTACTTGTTGCAAGTCGACTTCACCAAAGCTCACAGGTAACAAGTTACGTCCCGAGTTACGAATTGCTGCAGAGAGTGATGGCCACAGCATACCCAAGTAACGAGAAGCGTAAAAATCGATAGGCCCGAGGGAAATCGCAATGGTATTTTTGTGATTACCCATTAATTCACGCGCCGACGTGCTCGGTACGTAACCCAAATCCTTACAAATATCGAGAATACGTTTACGCGTTTTCTCACTGATACCGGGTTTATTATTTAAGGCTCGGCTGACAGAAGCAATTGATACACCAGCAATTTTTGCAGCCTCATGTATCGTTGTTTTCTTTAAGTCGGCCTCAGTTTTCGATTCACTCACACTGTTCCCTCTGACTACGAACGTAAATTTTACGTTCATTATGTTCCTATAATCATATTTTTCAAGTAAAAATACGTAAACACCTTGTGAGCCATGATCTTCATCACGAATGAAATCCAACCTCTAGTGTCTTTATTAGCAAACACGCTCAAGAAGCCCCTAGATGGTGCGTATAATTTATTTGTGATTATGCCGTACTTTCAATGAGATATGCGCTTTAGAAGGGTGTTTGGACGTGTTTAGCGGCTTAGCCAAATAAAGGAAACAAGGTGAGCTTAGGACGTGCAGACCACATAAACCTGCAGTTAGCTAAACGAAGAAAATGACTAAAGATATGTTTTTTGATATTTAGGTCAGGCTTTCTGATAGCCTGAAACGACGAAAGCCTAGCATTGCTGCTAGGCTTTCTAGAATATGGCGGTGAGGGAGGGATTCGAACCCTCGATACGTTTCCGTATACACACTTTCCAGGCGTGCTCCTTCGGCCACTCGGACACCTCACCAAATTTTGTTGTTAAGCGCGTTGCTCAACGAGGCGCTACTTTATTGATTCTGCTTGCTTTGGTCAAGGGGCATTGTCAAAAAAGTTGGCTTAAATAGTCTGTTCGCTTACAAATTAACTCATTCGATCGAAAACAGACCAATAATCAACAAGATTACGCTTGCTGGTAGTAGCCTGGCACTTTAAACCACTTACGACACATATCTAAGAAGTAGCCATATAGCACACCCATACCGCACGAAATCACGGCATTACTGGTTACCGCTGTAATGATTTGATCTGTTGATGCACCCACGGCCAATAAGATACCCGCATAAACTGGCGACTGAAACAGAACATAAGCAACCAAATCAGAAAGGTTCTTCATCAATGAGCTATCAGATAGCTTTGCACCATTACGTAAAACCCAATCACGGAATACACCGTAAGGCCATGCAATGGCAATATTAACAGGGATAGAGAGCGTTCGTGATGCAAGAGACTGTTCAAATGACATACCCGAGATAAACACCTCTACGATCATGCCTGAAATAAAACAGAAAACTACCATAGCAAAAGTATCCGCTGCTGCGTTACGGATACAAAATGGTCCACGAGATTTCATTGATTAAACCCAAAAGATATCACTGCAAATTTAGTGATTTAGTAACATATAAAAAGGGTAAAACATTACCCGGCCAGATTATGCCACTATTAAATCACAAGAATTGCAGTGATAGATTTCAAATTCAAAACAAAGTGGTAAATTTACAACCAGAAATACCAGTAAAACCAGTTACTTTCACCAGAAAAGTAGATCTAGTTCAAATTTCGCTCAAACCGTACTTTGTTTACTGTAGTTTAAATACAGTTATTCAACGGGTATATTGACCGTAATCGAGTTAATCAGCTCCTGTGAAGGGAAACGCCCTTTGGAAAGCTCTTGAATAGCTTGCGTTAATAAAGAAGGAAGTAACGAGTCGTCTGTTGGTTCAATATGGATCAATAAGTTTTCTAGCGCGAATGTCGCTAGCTCTATGCTCTGATCTTCAAGTGCTATGTATAAGGTAACCAACAACTCTTCTGTGTTATCTGGGGCCTTGATTGCTGGCTCTTGGTTGGTTTGGGGCGAGGCTTCATGGTATTGATATAGCTTGTTCGAGAACCTGAACAGCGCATCGTCAAGCTCTCTCTCATCAATTGGTTTAGCGATGATGTAGTCGACACCTGCACCAATCATTCGCTCTCGGGTCTCTTTAAACACGTCCGCGGTACAACCAAATATAAGCACTGACGACATATCATTGGCCAGCGCACGAATAGCCGTGGTTGATTCTACGCCATCCATTACTGGCATATGATTATCCATCAGAATTAAGTCGAAGCGCTCCGAGGCCGCCGCTTGAATTGCAAGCTCACCGTTTTCGACACTCTTACAGCTAAAGCCTTTGTTGCTCATAAAGGTTTCGATAATCACGGTATTCGTGCGGTTGTCTTCAACAATGAGCACTTTTAACCCAGAATAATTCAGCTTCGAGTGTGGAAGGCTTTCTACCTCTCCCGGCTCTGTTGGGTCAATTCTCAGGTTTACGTCAAAACTGGTGCCAATCCCCTCTTCGCTGGTCACCTGAATATCGCCATCCATTAACTCAGTGATTTTTTTCACAATCGCTAAGCCAAGTCCCGTACCACCAAAACGACGCGTCGTAGAAGACTCTGCTTGTTCAAACGGATTAAAGATACGCTTTTGTGCCTCTTTTGAGATACCAATCCCTGTATCGCGAACTCGAATGTTCAGGTACGTGTGCCCATTTCTGACGACCTCTTTGAAATAGACTTCCACAAAGCCACGTGAGGTGAACTTCACCGCATTATTGAGTAGGTTAAAGAGGATTTGGCGCAGACGCGCTTTATCAGAAAAGTACCAACGACCAGCGGGTACTTCAGTGTAGACCTTAAACTGCAGCCCCTTCTCAGCAGATAGGGTGTAGTAAACACTATTAATACTGCCAATGAGTGAGTCCAATGGGAAACGAGTATTATCGAGATCGAGTTTGCCCTGCTCTATCTTAGAGAAGTCCAATATTTCGTTGAGCAGTGTCATCATGTGATCGCCCGATTCATACAAGCTACGGAGATGCTTCTCTTGCTCGCTGTTTAAAGGGGTTTTCAGAAGAATTTGCGCCGTACCGAGAACCCCATTCATAGGGGTTCTGATTTCATGAGAAAGTGTCGCCAAGAAAGCGGTTTTAGCATTGGTCGACGCTTGAGCCTTCACTTTCTCAGCTTCCAAGAACACGGTTTTCTCATTAAAGGTTTTGATGAGGTGCCCTATCTCGTCTTGGCTATGGTAATTCACATCAATAATGCCACCCGCTTTGGAATCATCGACCTTGGCGGCGATGGTCGTGATTGGACTGATGAGATAACGATTAAGAAGGTAGTAACCAGCCATAACGCAAAGGAGTAGAAACGGTGCGATACCCCCTTCAATACTCATAACTTGTCTAAACACTTCATCGGCAACAAGAAGCTTTGAGTTGACGACATCAACCTGCCAATCAAACTGACCGAATTTATGGTTGCTGATGTAGATCCCTTCGACCAGATTGAAGTTATGAGACACCAAGATCTGTTCATGCTGGTCTCGCAGCGTGATGCCGAGGTTGTACTCTTCGGCATGGCTCTTGATGAAGTTAAGAAGCTCGGTAAGGGATAAGTCCACCGTCGCAACACCGGCAAACTGTTCGCCATAATAGAAAGGTGCGGAAGCGGTGATCATCTTAATGTGAGTATACGGGTCGAGGTAGACGTCGCTCCAAGAAATGGTACCTGTTGGTTTATTGTCGACTGATGAGTACCAAGCTTCGTCATGATACAGAATCGACTTAGGATTATTGTAAGCAAACAATTGGTCAATCTTGCCGTCGTCCGCTTTGTTGAAGAAGTAGCTGTCTCGCTCTCGTTCGGCATCGAACATAAAGGGTTCAGGCCAGATACCAGCACTAATGATGGTGTCGTCACTGGTAGCAAGGATAGATTTGAAATGATGGGCTAACTGTTGAGCGTCAGGCTTCGCTTGAGCAAGACCAACCAAACTGTGTAAAAAGCCCTCAGAACTATTGAGTGGCGCTTCAATTAATGAAGAAAGGATTTCTGCTCGTAGGTCTAAGTTCTGTTGCAGCTTGGCACGTACGGGCGATTCAACAACGAAATAGGTCACACTGCCGATGATGGCAATGAAGGTCGCAAGGTAAAGCCCCAGCGCAATCATGCTTTTTTTCTTAAGAGAGGAACGTATCTGCATATTATTTTGTTGTTACTTTTTTGTTTAAGCTAGCGATTATATCCAGTTACATCAAGCCTTTTTAGATTGGAGTTTGATTGCGGCAGCGACATTGGTACTATAAGCACCAATTTGTTTCACCTACTACGGTACTTCAGTTTGACACTACAAGAAATTCTTGCGCTTCCTGAGCTGGAAGGCAAACTCATCACAGAACATAAAACACTGGGCTTTGTTACAGCTATGGCAGCTGCGCCAAACGTGTTAACTCCTCATGAATGGCTACCATTCCTATGGGGTGGTGAGGAAGTTGCCCCTTTCAGTGATGGCGAACAACTAGAGAGCTACATTGAGGTGATCATCGCGCTTTGGAACGAAACTCGTCCAGCGCTAATGGAAGGCAACTGGACTTGGCCAGAAGCTTGCCAGTTAGATGAAGAAGAAGTAGTAAACGAAGCAACTCGTGACTTCTGTGAAGGTCTACTACAAGGTTGGCAGATAGCTCGTGATGATTGGGAAACCTTGATGCCAGAAGACAGCGAAGACAACGCACTTATTGGTGGCGTTCTACTTTCTATCAGCATGCTTTACGATCCAGAAACGTCGATCGCAACACTGGCAGAGCAAGGTGTTGAAGGCCTAGAGCAGTTTGAAGAGATCTTCAACGCTGTCCCTGTGATGCTATGTGGTTTGACTCAGCGCGGCATCGCACTGGCTGAAGCGCAATAAGCGTAAAAGCACCGCTCAAAGTACCCAAGGGTATTTATGAAAACAGAAGGCTTCCCGATTGGAAGCCTTTTTTGATCTTGGCAGAAACCTCATACGCATCATCAGCGCGGTTACTTGTCAGTAATGGTTTGCCAATTGAAGTCAGGAATACGCTCATCCGCGATATAGAAGAGTTTTGATCCTGCAGTTACCGTTACATCCAGCTCTGGATTCAGTTCGATCCCCTGCCCTTTGCCATGATCAATCGCGATCAACGTTGCTTGATAACGCTCTTTGAAGATAGTGAAGATCGGTGCCACGGTTGTTGGCTCGGCGTTATCTGGGTAGTAAGTAGAGTATTGGGTCATACCACGTGTTGAACTGAGCAGCTCTTGGTGCAGCGCACTTGAACCCGGATCGACCGCCGCCTTAGCAAGCATCTCGGCACCCACCGCCGGAATACACTCTGAGTTTGGACAGTGCTTATGGAGTAAATCACTCAAGGCTTCGTCTTTAAAGTAAACCAACAAGTGAGCATTAGGATTACGGTTGGCACAATAGAGAGCCGCCGATAGAGTGATATCGTCTTCTGGGTTATCGATCAGAATACAGCTCGCAGACTCGATGCCTGTCTTTTCCATCTCTTTGCCATCGGTGTAGCTGTTCACCTTAACGAAGTTGATCTCCCCCGGAAGCGGATTTTCAATATCAGAGCGCGTACATAAAACGATAGGTCGTTTACCTGTCTCTTCGTGTTGCAACATACGAATGAGATGTATGGTTCTTTGCTCATTCCAACCTAGCATCAAAATGTGGTTTTCCACTCGAATTCTCCTTTTTCCCAATAGTCCAGCTCGCCAATACTCGACACCTTCCGTCGCCACTTTACCAAGTAAGGCAGCGAAAAGGCTCAAACCTCCAGGAATGACAAATAAGATCACTACCCACTGCCCAAATTCAGTGATCGGTGACAAATCACCATAACCCACCGTTGAGGCCGTCACCACCAAGTAGTACGCAAAGGTGGTGACCGAGGAAGTAAGATCGTGTTCGCCGGCGAAAAACAGCAGTAACCATGCCGTGATCACATACCCGGCAAAAGCGACCAGTAGGTTTTTTCCATTTAACACAAACAAATTCGCTTGAAGCCAGCGTTTGAGTTGTAACCAGATAATCATCTGCACCTCAAATTAGTATTTTGTTATTTACATGCTAGGAAAAATTCACGATATCAACAAGATATCTGATGTAAAACTCGAGAATAAGGCACAAAAAAGCCAGCACGAATGCTGGCTATTAAATTCTGAAGGTGAAGACCTTGCTTACGCGTTGCCTTTCACTTGCATGTTCAACTGATCTGCGAAATCAAGCATACGGTTCAATGGGATAAGAGATTTAACACGAAGCTCATCAGAAACGAAGATTTCGTGTTGCTCACCACCATTCTCAAGCGCGTTTTCAATCGCCTCAAGACCGTTCATCGCCATCCAAGGACAGTGTGCACAGCTGCGACATGTTGCGCCGGCACCAGCGGTTGGTGCTTCAATCAGCTCTTTCTCAGGAACCAATTGTTGCATCTTGAAGAAGATACCTTTGTCTGTCGCCACAATCATTTGCGGGTGCGGTAGCTCTTTCGCTTTTTTGATCAGCTGGCTGGTAGAACCTACTGCGTCTGCCAGTTCAACCACACTTGCTGGTGACTCTGGGTGCACTAGGATTGCCGCCTCTGGGTACACAGACTTCATTTTTCTCAATGCATCAGCAGAGAATTCATCGTGAACAATACACTCACCTTGCCATAGCAACATGTCTGCGCCAGTTTGGTTCGCAATGTAAGAACCTAAGTGACGGTCTGGACCCCAAATGATTGGCTTACCTTCCGCGTCTAAGCTTTCTACGATTTCCAGTGCAATACTAGAGGTCACAACCCAATCAGCACGTGCTTTAACAGCTGCTGAGGTGTTAGCGTAAACCACAACAGTGTGGTCTGGGTGTGCGTCACAGAACTCAGTGAACTTGTCTGCAGGACAGCCAAGGTCAAGCGAACACTCAGCGTCGAGTGTTGGCATTAGAATACGTTTTTCTGGCGTTAAGATTTTTGCTGATTCACCCATAAAGCGCACACCTGCAATAATAAGCGTGCTTGCTGAATGGCGGTTACCAAACTTAGCCATTTCTAGTGAATCACCAACAAAGCCGCCTGTCTCTTCTGCAAGCGCTTGGATTTCAGGATCCGTGTAGTAGTGTGCAATAAGAACAGCGTCTTTTTCTTGCAGAAGCTTTTTGATATTCGCTACGTGTGCCTGTTTTTGAGCATCGCTCAATGGAACTGGCTTAGGTGGGAATGGGTAAACAGTGTCGATTTTATCTAATATATGGCTCATTGCTCTTGCTCTACGCAACTTCTTCCGAGAATTAGAGCATTCTACACAGTACAACGACTGGGATCAAAAAGGATTGGGCATAAAAAAAGGCGCTGACGCGCCTCTTTTACTAAAGAACTATAAATGAGTCTTGGCTACTTTTGCCGACGCGCTGTTCGGGTATTCGGCAACCACTTGTTCGTAGTACTTTTTCGCTTGCTCAGAATTATTGTTACGCGCAGCGATGTCGCCAAGCTTCACTAAAGCGTCGGCACGTTTGTTTGAGTCTTTGTATGCCACAACGGCTGCAAAACTCTTCACTGCTTCTTTATCTTGCTTCTTAGCAAAATAGAGCTGACCTAACCAATAGTGTGAGTTAGGTGTGAACGTAGAATCTGGGAAGTCAGTTTGAAACTTCTGGAATGCAGCAATCGCACCCGTGTAGTCTCGCTGTTTTAGGATCATATCCACAGCGTTTTGATAAGCCGTTTGCTCATCGACATCAGTACTAAAGGTACCTTCAGCGCCTTTCGCATCTGTTGCTGGAACAACAGCAGCTGCAGAACCTGATGTTTTTACTTCACTTCTTACTTTATCAAGCTCAATAAACAGCTCACGCTGACGCTCCAACATTTGTTTCATGTCGTAGCTGTTGCGCTCAAGTTGACCACGTAGCTCACTAATTTCCAGTGCCATGTCGTCCATTTGTTGCTGCATTTGAAGTTGAACGCGATTGCGATTTTGTAGCAAGCGCTCTAGACGCTCGATATCGGATTCGTTCGAAGCCGTACGAGTAGAAGAGGAAGTTGAATTGGTTGCGGTGCTATTAAGATCGGATACTGGAGCTGGTGCAGCGAGCGCGGTGCTCGCTGCACTTGCCAGTAACGAAAGCATAATGACTCGCTTTGTGTTACTGAACATGAGGCTATTCCTCAAATAAAAAGTCTACTGATTAGTAAACTAGTACTGCACGACGGTTTTTAGCGTACACATCTTCAGATTGACCTAGAAGAAGTGGCTTCTCTTCACCGTAGCTTACGATAGAGATTTGGTCAGCTTGAACACCTAGAGCTTGTAGGTATTTAGCAACAGCTTGTGCACGACGCTCACCTAGAGCGATGTTGTACTCAGGAGTACCGCGCTCATCAGCGTGACCTTCGATAGTCACTTTCATGTCTACGTTTTTGCTTAGGTAAGCTGCGTGAGCTGCTAGCATCTCTTCGTAATCACCCGCGATTGTAGAGTTGTCGAATGCGAAGTAGATAGTTTGAGTTTCACGTAGAGCTTGCTCTTTTAGCTCTTGCTCTGACAGTTGACCGTTCGCGTCAATTGGAGTCACAACAGTTGTGTCTACGTTGTTTTCTGTACCTGAAGTTGCTTGGTTAGTTTCAGTACCAGAAGTCGCAGATGTTGCATCATCACTTGAGCTACATGCTGTTACTGCCATCACTGGTAGTGCAATCATCAAGCCTTTAAGAACTTTGTTAAGTTGCATCTTATTTTCCTTACGTTATCAAACTTAGTTTCTACAGCCGATAAATTGCTATAGATAGTTACTTGCTACAATAGTTATTACTATCAATAGCTAATTTCGGTTAAGCGTGGCTACAGAAACGGCGACCATGCAGGCGCTCTTACGCGTCCGTTAGTTGCCGGTAATCTAGCTTTAAAACGACCATCGATAGAAACCATCGACAATACATTTGTTTGGTTGTAAATAGAGCTATAGATAACCATACCTCCATTTGGCGCGATACTTGGCGACTCATCTAGCAAGGTTTTGGTTAATACCTGCACTGCACCGGTTTCCAAATCTTGCTTAGCCAAGTTAAATCCAGAGTTGCTGCGATTCACCATGATTAGGAATCGACCATCAGGGGTAATTTGACCACCTAAGTTCTGGCTGCCTTGCCATGTAATTCTTTGAGTAGAATTATTTGACAAATTTACATTATAAATCTGGGGTTTACCACCGCGATCAGACGTAAAAATGAGAGACTTGCCATCCGGATGCCAGAAAGGTTCCGTATTGTTGGCACGTCCACGCGTAATTTGCGTCAACTTGCGAGTTTGTAGGTCTAGCGTGTAAACCTGAAGGCTACCTGTTTTTGACAGCACGAGTGCTAACTTCTTGCCGTCCGGAGAGAATCTTGGCGCACCATTATGACGAGGGTATGACGTCACCTTTTCACGTTCACCGGTATAGATGTTCATGATAAAGATCTCTGCTTGACCATTTTGGAAGCTCACGTAAGCGAGTTTCTTACCGTCTGGCGACCAAGCTGGAGACATTAGAGGCTGCTTAGAACGTAAAACTAGACGCTCGTTGTAACCGTCGTAGTCAGCAACACGAAGTTGGTATGGGTACTTGTCTTTGTCGTTTACCACAACATAAGAGATACGTGTTAGGAACGCGCCCTTTTCGCCCGTTAGCTCTTCATACACAAGATCAGAAATACGGTGTGCATACTCACGCAAGCGTGGGCCCGGTACCGTTGCTTTCTTATTGAAGAGGACATGGTCTTTAGAAAGAACCAATTGGCCCTCATCGCTCAGTGCACGGCTTTGACCGTTTGTGAGTTGACCACGAACAATATCCACAAGCTGGTAGTTCACCACATATTGGCCTTGTGCATCCTGAGTGATGCTACCGGTCAGAAGTGAATCAACACCTAAGTTTGTCCATGCATCGAAATCAACGTCAGCTTCGCTGTATGGTGTTTGCGGCATCTTGCTGGTCGCAACTGGGCTGAATTTACCACTGCGCTGTAAGTCTGATGCGATAACAGCTGATACATCGTGTGGTAGTTTCTCTTTGCCTTCCCATTTAAACGGCACAATCGCAATTGGTCGTGCCGAGTTAATACCGTCTGTAATAACGAGTTCCAAAGCAGCGTGTGCAAATTGACTGCTGGTCGCTATTACAAACATAAAACTCAGTAATAGTTTCTTTAACACGGGTTCGTCCTTTTACTCTGGTGATACTGTTAGGTTAATGTTTTTCAACGAGTTTACGATATCTGGATCTTTAGGTAATGGATAAGACTGCACTTGTGCTACCGCGCGTTTGGTCGCAGCACAAAGGCGGCTATCGCCCTCTAAAATCGAGAAGTTACCCAAGATAGCGTTTGAGCCAGTTGGGATCAGTTTTAGGTTTACCCTACACGACTTTCCCCTAAAGCTATCCTCCAACAGCAAGTTTTGCTGTATGAGCTGGGTGTAAATCGCACCATATCGCTGAACTTCATCACCAATAAATTGTTGTCTTGCAGAAGAGTTTTGCGAAGCCTCAGTTTCAAGGCCCGCAAAGATGTCGTTAAGCGCCGCTTCTTGCTGCTTACGCTCTTCTTCCAATCGCTTCAATCGCTCTTGCTCTTTACGTGCCTTTTCTGCCGCTTCTTTGGCCGCTTTCTCTTTTGCTAAGCGCTCTTTTTCAGCTCGCTCAGCCGCTTCTTTCTCTTTACGTGCTTTTTCAGCGGCTTCTTTCGCTGCCTGCTCTTTTACCAAGCGTTCTTGTTCTGCTTTAGCAATCGCTTCTTCTTTCGCTTTACGCTCTTGTTCCGCTTTTACTAACGCCGCTTCTTTCAGCTTACGATCCGCTTCAGCCTTAGCAGCACGCTCTTTCTCTTGCTTTAGACGAACTTCTTCCGCTTTGCGTTGCTTCTCTTGTTCAACGCGACGCTTCTCCGCTTCACGAGCTGCTTTCGCCTCTTTGGCTTGCTTCTCTTTCAGCTTGCGAATGTTCTCTTCTTCCGCTTTACGATTTTGCTCTAGACGCTCACTTTCACGACGCAGCTTATCGAGACGCTCTTGCTCTTTCTTGCTGGCCGCTTCGCGTTGCTGACGAATCTGCTGCGCTTGCTGGCGAACTAACTGTGGATCAATCACAACCGCCTGAACCATTTGGCCACTAGGCTCTGGTTCAGACATAGTGAAGTCTGCACCCACAATCAGCACAACGAATAACACCACGTGTAGCGCAAGCGACACAATAAGCGGTGTACTTAAGCTATTCGATTTAGTCTTTTTTGTTTTCATGAATGCTACGGAGCTATTCCCTTATATCCGTCAGTAGGCCAACCTTAGGCACCCCTGCTCGGCTTAATTCATCAAGTAGTAAAACAACTTCTGCATAAGGCGTTGCGGCATCGCCACCAACCGCCACTGGCGAGTTTGGTTTAATCGAGAGTTCCGCTTTCACACGAACTATGATCTCTTCAAGTGATAAGCCACGCTGAACTTCTTCATTGTTGACGCTTAAACCGAGTTCACCCTCTTTATTCACCTCAACGATGATAAAGCTGGCATTGTCGTCACCTAACAGATCCTGAGCCGATTTAGCCGTTGATGCTTGTGGCAACTCAACATCCACACCTTGTGTTACAAACGGCGAGGTCACCATAAAAATAATCAGCAAAACCAGCATAACGTCGATGTAAGGTACAACGTTAATCTCTGCGGTCATTTTGCGCTTTTTAGGTTGGTATCCTGCCATCGATTATTCCCTGCCAGCCATCGCTTGACGGTGAAGAATACTGTGGAACTCTTCAGAGAATGTCGCGTAGTTATGTTCTAGCTTACCAACGCGGCTGCTGAAACGGTTGTATGCCATTACCGCTGGGATTGCAGCGAAAAGACCCATTGCAGTTGCAATCAGTGCTTCTGCAATACCTGGTGCTACCATGGCTAGGGTTGCTTGCTTCACTTCACCCAAGGCGATAAATGAATGCATGATGCCCCATACCGTACCAAACAGACCAATGTATGGGCTGATTGAGCCAACCGTTGCAAGGAACGGTAAGTTGGTTTCTAGTTCATCGACCTCACGAGCAACGGCAACGCGCATCGCACGGCCTGTGCCTTCCATAATGAAGTCAGGTGACGCTGCGTTTGATTTACGCAAGCGAGCAAATTCGGTGAAGCCTGCGTAGAAGATCTCTTCTGTGCCAGAGAGTTCGTCTTTACGCTTGTTGCTTTCTTGATATAGCTTAGACAGATCAACACCCGACCAGAATTTATCTTCAAAGGTTTCGGTATGTTTAGTCGCTTGAGAAAGCACTTTACTTCTTTTTATGATCATCGCCCAAGAGACGACCGACATACCCATCAGGGTAAGCATTACCAGTTTAACCAGTAAGCTGGCTTCTAAAATAAGGCCTAAAATTGAGATTTCAGCAGTCACTGTTTGTCAGCTCCGTAAGAATAAAAGTCGGCATAGCCTTAGGTTTCATTTTCTGATTGTCGATACATGCTACCTTAACCATTGCTTTACACAATGCTTTGCCATCAGGATTTACGATCTCCTGACAGAATACTAAGGAAGCACGTTTCAGTTCATAAATCTTTGTAATGACTTGTAAAGAGTCATCAAGGCGCGCACCTTGGATAAAATCAATATCCATGTGTCGGACAACAAAACCAATGTTTTGTTCTAAGAGGACTTGCTGAGATACCCCAATTGAGCGCAGCATCTCGGTTCGTGCACGCTCAAAAAACTTCAGGTAGTTGGAATGATAAACGACGCCACCTGCATCCGTGTCTTCATAATAGACGGTGACAGGCCACGTAAACGGCTTAGATGATCCCTGCAAACTCATACCACAATACAAAAACGTTAAAGATATCACTATAACTCAACTCTTTGACATTAATAGTATAACGGCATGAAATATTTGATTTGTGTGGTGAAAAAAAAGGCCATCTGTATAAGATGACCTCTTTCTGGCTAAAAACCAAACAGTGCTATAAAGGCAGTATTGACGGGCGTTGCCGCCACTATATGAACCTTAACGCTGTTAGGTAGAGCAAAATTGTGAGGGAAGCGTAAGGGCTAAACAGCAGTTGCCATACCCAAGCTCTCGGCTTGAAACCAACCCCGAAAACCATGCTTGAACAGACTGCCCAAATTAACAATGGGCTAATCACGGCGTTAAATCCGCCAATGCTCTCTGCGTAAGCTTCGGGGTCCCACATAACCAAGCCTACATGCACGAAACCCAGTACTAGAGACAAAACTCTTAGCAGAGTCTTGTCCATAGGTTGGTGCAGCTTAGTCACTTGCTCAGTGAGATTACTCACTGTCTTTATCCATCATTTCAGAGTGCTCTAACCAAAGAGCATTAATGATGCCGAATGCACATGCTAGAAGTACACCCAAAATCCATGCGAAATACCACATAAAATTTCTCCTAAGTTATTTAACTTCTAGCTTAGTAAGCTGAAACGTCGTTATCTTCGATGTGTTTCTTATCTAGGCGACCGAACATTTTGTAGTAAGTCCAAGTCGTGTAAGCAAGAATCACAGGTACCATTACCGCCGCTACTGCAGTCATCAGACCAAGTGTCAGTTCACTTGCCGTTGAATCCCACATTGTTAGGCTGTGGTTCGGAATCAGGCTTGAAGGCATTACGAATGGGAACATCGCAAAACCAGCCGTTAGGATAACACCCGCGTTCGACAAGCTTGAGAACAAGAATGCAAAGCCACAACGCTCAAAACGAGAAGCAAGAACCGCTAGCAGTGGCATTACCACACCTAGGATTGGCGCAGCCCACATTGCTGGGTACGTTTCAAAATTTGTCATCCAAGCGCCAGCTTGAACTGCTACTTCTTTGTTCAGTGGGTTTGAGTCAGCCATTGTATCAAGCGTGCTTGTAATCACGTAGCCATCAATAGATTGAACCCAGAAACCACCCAGTACGAATAGAACGATAGCCGCTACACCCGCGATTTGAGCTGCTGCACGAGCACGCTCATGAATCGCTTCTGTGGTTTTCATTTGTAGCCAAGTTGCGCCTTGCATAACAAACAGCATCAAGCTTAGAACACCACACAGAAGTGCGAACGGGTTCAATAGAGCAAAGAACGAACCTTTGTACTCAGACATCAGCAGGTTGTTTAGCTCAAACGGTACGCCTTGAAGCAAGTTACCAAATGCCACACCGAAGATGATTGGCGGTACTGTGCCACTGAAGCAAAGCGCATAATCCCAAGCTTTACGCCATTTTGGCTCTTCAATCTTAGAACGGTAATCAAGAGCAAGTGGACGAAGCCAAAGTGCTGCTAGTGTTACGTACATTGCTAGATAGAAGCCAGAGAACGACGTTGCGTACACAAGAGGCCATGCAGCAAACAGTGCACCACCAGCCGTGATTAGCCAAACTTGGTTGCCGTCCCAGTGAGGGGCAATCGTGTTAAGCATGATACGACGTTCAGTGTCGGTCTTACCAATAACAGGAGACAGAGACGCAACGCCCATGTCGAAGCCATCAGTCACAGCGAAGCCTACCAGTAGTACACCGATTAGGATCCACCAAATAAGTCGTAAGATTTCGTAATCAAACATAATATTCCCTCACTTATACTTCGACTGAACGGCTAACTTTGTCTTCAACAGAGTTATCGTTTTGTTCGAAGTGGTAACGGCCTGTCTTAAGGCTACTTGGGCCTTTGCGAGCAAACTTAAGCATTAGGTAAACTTCTGCAATCAAGAACACTGTGTACAGTGCAAGGATAGCGAATAGAGAAGTCCAAAGCTGTTCAAGAGTCAGTGCAGAGGCAGCAACATTGGTCGGTAGGATTTCACCTACAGCCCATGGTTGACGACCGTATTCTGCTACGAACCAACCTGCTTCAATCGCAATCCAAGGAAGTGGGATTGAGAATAGCGCTGCTTTAAGTACCCAAGGTTTCTGTTCGATTTTCTGGCGACACGTTTGTACAAACGCAGCACCAAATACGAATAGCATGATGAAGCCACACGCAACCATGATACGGAACGACCAGAATAGAGGCCAAACAGTCGGGATAGAGTCATCCGCAGCCATTTGAATTTGCTCTTCTGTTGCGTCAACAACTTCATCTGTGTAGCGCTTAAGAAGTAGACCGTAACCTAGGTCACCTTTCACTTCGTCGAACGCTGCCATGTTCTCTTCAGACTTGTCGCCTGCACGCAGTTTTTCTAGAAGCTCGTATGCGTACATACCAGTGCGGATACGATCAACGTGCTCATCACGTAGATCACGCAGACCTGTTACTTCTTTATCGAAAGAACGCGTTGCAATAATACCCATTACGTAAGGGATCTTAATTGCGTAGTCTGTATCCATTGTTTCTTGGTTTGGAATACCAAATACAGTGAATGCAGCAGGTGCTTCTTCTGTGTGCCATTCAGCTTCTACAGCTGCTAGCTTCACTTTCTGAACTTCACCTAGTTCGTAACCTGATTCGTCACCTAGAACGATTACAGATAGGATCGCCGCCATACCGAATGATGCTGCAATCGCAAAAGAACGACGAGCAAAGGCAAGGTCACGACCTTTAAGAATGTAGTATGCGCTGATACCAAGGATGAACATTGCACCCGTTGTGTAACCAGACGCCACTGTGTGTACGAACTTAACTTGCGCTACTGGGTTTAGGACAACTTCAGCGAAGCTCACCATTTCCATACGCATTGTTTCGAAGTTAAATTCAGCACCAACTGGGTTTTGCATCCAGCCGTTAGCAACCAAGATCCATAGCGCTGAGAAGTTAGAGCCTAGTGCTACTAACCACGTTACCGCTAAGTGCTGACGCTTTGACAATCTATCCCAACCGAAGAAGAAAAGGCCAACAAAAGTAGACTCTAGGAAGAATGCAACAAGCGCTTCGATAGCTAGCGGAGCACCAAAGATGTCGCCAACATAGTGAGAATAGTAAGACCAGTTAGTACCAAACTGGAACTCCATGGTTAAGCCTGTCGCTACACCAAGAGCAAAGTTAATACCAAACAATTTACCCCAGAACTTAGTCATGTCCTTGTAAATTTGCTTGCCAGTCATTACATAAACAGACTCCATGATGGCAAGTAGGAATGCCATACCTAGAGTCAGTGGAACAAATAAGAAGTGATACATCGCTGTCAGTGCAAACTGCAATCGCGACAGATCAACAACATCAATCATGGTAACTCCTTTGTGTCGGCTGAATGACACTTGTGTGATTATTCACCGCAAAAATCCATGTTAAAACAATTAACGTGATTGTTATTACAAGTTGAAATTTGTAGCAAAAACGTACCGTTATAGTTAGATTATTGTTAAGCATGAGCTAATATAGCTGCCGCTAATATTACTGGTAAAATCAGTATGTTTCAAAAGGTTTATAGGAGAACCCTGCGTTGATTTGTATCAAATTTCTACGAGCAATTTAGAGTTATTTTTAACCAATCATGATTAAAATCACACCAATTCTTGGATTGGTAATAACGAAGCATGATATCTGTGACATGCCGCTATCACCCCCTCAACATTTGAATTACAACTACCCATAAAGTATTAACAAGAAATATGACAACTTATTTCAATTTTTGTTATCAACTTCAAATTTGAAATCAATGTTTTCAATTTTGGAATGGCGTATTGACCAGTAATATCGACTCGCTCAAAGAGTTGTTATTCTATAAAAAACTAAAAACCCCGGCGCTTATGCAACCGGGGTTTATAAAACTTAATGATGGATTTGATTAAATTAATACCAACAAGTTTATTTTTTGATCATAAATGTAAAGGCACGCCAAAACCAAACCATTACTTTAATCACCTACATTGCTTATCAGTAATTAACTTGGCTTATCGATACCGAAATGAAGATAGGCACGATCAGTCGCAATTCTTCCTCGCGGGGTACGCTGCAGATAGCCTTGTTGAATCAGATATGGCTCTAACACATCTTCAATCGTGTCACGCTCTTCACCAATCGCGGCCGCCATATTATCGATACCAACCGGACCACCACCAAACTTCTCCATGATCGCCAACAACAGCTTTCTATCCATATAGTCGAAACCTTTTGCATCGACGTCGAGCATATTAAGTGCTTTATCAGCAACGTCAGCGCAAATGTGGCCATTGCCTTTCACTTCGGCATAGTCACGAACACGACGCAGTAAGCGGTTGGCAATACGCGGTGTACCACGAGCACGACGCGCCACTTCAAGCGCTCCATCTGCTTCCATTGATAGCCCTAAACAATCCGCACTACGCTGAACAATGTTTTGTAGGTCATCGACCTTGTAGTATTCAAGACGCTGGGTAATACCAAAACGGTCGCGCAGTGGCGATGTCAAAGAGCCCGCGCGGGTTGTCGCCCCGATGAGGGTGAACGGAGGTAAATCGATCTTGATAGAACGAGCCGCAGGCCCCTCACCAATCATAATGTCCAATTGATAATCTTCCATCGCAGGATAGAGCACCTCTTCAACCATAGGGCTGAGTCGGTGAATCTCATCAATGAACAAGACATCATTTTCTTCAAGGTTGGTCAGCAGTGCAGCAAGGTCACCTGCTTTCTCAAGCACAGGGCCAGACGTGGTGCGAATGTTTACTTCCATTTCGTTAGCCACAATGTTCGCCAGCGTGGTTTTGCCCAAACCTGGGGGACCAAAAATCAATAGATGGTCTAACGCTTCGTTACGCAGTTGTGCGGCTTTGATGAAGATCTCCATCTGATCACGCACGTGATCTTGGCCTTGATAGTCAGCTAACGCTTTTGGCCTTATCGCACGGTCGATTACATCTTCATCTTTGAATACTGGGTTGTCCGGTGCTATCAGGCGATCCGCTTCAATCATAGGTCATTCCAATTTAAGAGTGACGAGCTCTTATTCTTTAAATTCTTACACTTCACTCTGCAATCAGAAACGTTCATCAACAATTGCAGAGGTGATTCTAATACTTGGCTGTGGCTAAACTTATACCATCGACTTAAGTGCTTCACGAATCAGCTGTTCGCTAGTCATGCCGTCTTTCGCTACCTGAGAAACAACTTTCGATGCTTGCGTTGGTTTGTAGCCAAGAGCCAGTAGCGCGCTTACTGCTTCTTCTTCAGCGTCATGTGCGTTAGGCGTTGAGTCAATCGGTGCCGCATCTGTCGCTGGAGTAAATAGGTCACCCGCACCCCAACCTTTAAGTCGGTCTTTCATCTCAACCACTAAGCGTTCAGCGGTTTTCTTACCTACACCCGGCAGTTTAACCAACGTAGAGATATCCTCGCGTTCAACACTCTGCACGAATTGACTTGCCGTCATGCCCGACAAAATACCGAGACCAAGCTTAGGGCCAACACCATTCGCTTTGATTACTTCTCTGAACAGAGCACGCTCTTTTACGGTGTTAAAGCCATATAAAAGCTGCGCATCTTCACGCACCACAAAGTGAGTATAGATAATCGCCTCTTCGCCAACAGCAGGTAGTTCATAGAAACAGCTCATTGGCATCTGTACCTCATAGCCAACACCACTGACTTCAATTAACAATTCTGGTGGCTGTTTTTCAATTAAAATACCGCGAAGACGTCCGATCACAATTTACTCTCTTGGTGGAAAATTATTTGATGGACAGAATATAAAAGAACTGGATGCTTATCCAGTTCTTTCTATTTGATTGAGGGAATTAATTAGGCTTGTTTGGCGTGGGATACCGCGCTATTCAAGCTAGTGACTAATTGTTTAACGAGATCGACTTGTTGATTTAATTGCACGCCGTTTGACGCAACTTGCCCTGAGACGGTTTTGGTTTCAGCAACACTTTTTGCTACTTCAGTACTGGCTTGGTCTAACTCTTGAAGTGAACCCATCTGCATTGTCATTATGTCGGTTAACTGATTCACATCCGATGATATGGTCTGTACCTCTGAAATAATGCTATTCATTTCAGTTTCAGTGGTTTCGATAATAGTACGTCCGTGTTCAACCTCTTCTTTACTGCGATCAAGTAAAGTTCGGATCTCTATAGCAGAATGGCTGCTCTTAGCTGATAGCTCACGCACTTGATCCGCCACCACAGCAAAGCCTCGACCTTGCTCCCCTGCCCTCGCCGCTTCAATCGCCGCATTAAGAGCCAGTAAATTGGTTTGTTCTGCTACTGAGGTGATGAGATCGGCCACTTTCATGATCTCTTGGTTACTCTGGATGATTTGACTGATGGCGTTGGTTGACGCTTCCAGCGATTCTGAGCTTTTCTGAGCCTTGACGCCAACCGCTTCGCTGCGCTCTTTAAGTTCATTGACAAACGAGTTGGACTCTTCGAGCCCTTCGGTCATTTGATGCAGCTGTTGACTCATTTGCTCAGCGGCGCTGGCCTGCGATTCACAGTTCATATTGAGGACTTCAACCTGCGAATGGAGATCATTCGATTGCTGGTCGAGTTGAACAGAGACACCCTGTAAGCTTTGTGAGTTAGTATTCGCTTGCTCTAATACCACCGACAATTGTGCTTCACTCTGCGTCGCTTGTGCTGCCACGCTTTGACTCTGAGTTCGGGCGAATTCCGCTTGTTCAATCGCAATCTCTTTTTGCTTTGCAGTAAAAGCTTGAGCAATGCAGATCACAACCAAAGGCATCACCACGCCAGACCAAGTCTCAACTACCATTGCTTGTTCAGTCAGAGTGATATTTGGGAATACAGCACCGTTGAGATGCATGGATGTCATTACTACCGCAACACCTATCACCAATGCACTCCATGCTAGGGCGATTATACGTGTGCCAGACAAAAAGAACGCGACCACCAGCAATGGTACCCAGTAGGCTTGAGTTGATTCCACGACCCCACCGCTTTGATAAATGATGTTTAACGCATGAACGGCCATGCCGACAAAACCAAAATTCAGTGCCAGTATCGGATTTTTGGAAATCTTTAAGATGATCGCCGACGCCAGTTCAAGAACAATCAGGAAGATAGAGGTCGCAATTAATAGCTGTTCGCCATGCTTGCTCCATTTGATCAGACTGTAAAGTCCTACGATAAACGCAATGAAAGTAAACAGTAATAAAATGTCCGCCTGTCGCGACTCATTACTCCCCCATTGATGAGTTTTGGGTAGAAAGAGCGATCGCCACCATGTAATAGGGTTCATCGATAATCATCCTTGATTGACTTGTAAGACCTCCGACCAATGTTAGTTAATCGTTAAATAGAATGCGAACCTATTTAACAAAAACTGTTTTTGAAGTCTCATTTCATATCAAAGATAAGTAATTGATGGCGATTGGAATATCAATTGGAAGAATTAACGATAACGGCCGCGTCTCGCTGTGGTTGCTTTACCTGCTAACGCGATCAGCGTTTTATTGGTATTAGCATGACAAATTGCGACACCCAGTGCATCGGCAGCATCTGCTTGCGGTTTTGCTGGGAGTTTAAGCATGCTCATCACCATGTTTTGCACCAGTGATTTGTCTGCCCCGCCATTGCCAGTTACGGCTTGCTTGATAAGACGTGCGGCGTACTCATGTACTGGAAGATCTGCATTTACAGCAGCAACAATCGCACTGCCACGGGCCTGACCGAGCTTAAGTGCCGAGTCGGCATTCTTCGCCATAAACACCTGCTCGATGGCGAACACGTCTGGCTGAAACTGCGTGATGATTTCGCTAACACCCGCATAAATCTGCTTCAAGCGTCCTGGCAGTTCTTTCTCAGACATACGAATACAGCCACTACCCAAATATTGCAGGTGGCGACCATTTTGACGAATAACACCATAACCAGTGATGCGAGAGCCGGGATCAATCCCAAGAATAATAGACATAACTTAAAATACTGATTATTTATACATACTTTTATTTATGAGCTTAGTATATAGAAGCATAAAAAAAATGCCCGTTAAATTAACGGGCATTTCAATTCACTCAAAAAAGAGTCATTTAAAGAAAAGTAGAGCGTGCTTATTCAGCTGATTCTTCTTTCTTTTCAGCAGCTTTAACTGCGATTGCTAGCTCTTCAAGCGCAGCTGGGTTAGCTAGGCTTGGTGCGTCTGTTAGTAGACAAGAAGCATTCGTTGTTTTCGGGAACGCGATAACATCACGAATGTTCTCTGTACCACAAAGTAGCATTACTAGACGGTCAAGACCGAATGCTAGACCTGCGTGCGGTGGTGTACCGAACTTAAGTGCGTCTAGTAGGAAGCCAAACTTAGCTTGTTGCTCGTCAGCTTCAATACCTAGGATATCGAATACTGCAGATTGCATTTCAGCATTGTGGATACGTACAGAACCGCCGCCCACTTCGTAGCCGTTAAGAACCATATCGTACGCGTTTGAGTTGGCAGCCGCTGGGTTCGCTTTTAGCTCTTCCGCAGTCACACCTAGAGGTGATGTGAATGGGTGGTGCATAGCGTGTAGGTTGCCTTCGTCGTCTTCTTCGAACATTGGGAAGTCAACAACCCATAGCGGAGCCCACGCAGACTCATCTGTCAGCTCTAGGTCTGTACCTAGTTTCAGACGTAGCGCGCCCATTGCTTCAGATACAGTGTTTGCTTTGTCTGCGCCGAATAGGATGATATCGCCAGTCTCTGCGCCTGTGCGCTCAAGAATACCGTTGATCACTTCTTCGTTTAGGAACTTAGCAACTGGAGATTGGATACCTTCCATGCCAGCAGCACGGTCGTTAACCTTCATCCAAGCTAGACCTTTCGCACCGTAGATACCAACGAACTCACCGTAACCGTCGATTTGCTTACGAGTTAGCTTAGCGCCACCTGGTACACGGATTACTGCAACGCGACCTTTTTCGTCGTTTGCTGGGCCAGAGAATACTTTGAACTCAACGTCTTTCACTAGGTCAGCAACGTCTACTAGCTCTAGTGGGTTACGTAGGTCTGGCTTGTCAGAACCGAAACGACGCATCGCTTCAGAGAATGGCATGATTGGGAACTCACCTAGATCAACGTCTAGAAGCTCTTGCCACATGTTGCGAACCATCTTCTCAGTTGTTGCGCGAACTTCTTCTGCGCTCATGAACGATGTTTCGATATCGATTTGAGTGAATTCTGGTTGACGGTCAGCACGCAAATCTTCATCACGGAAACACTTAACGATTTGGTAATAACGGTCAAAACCAGACATCATTAGCAGCTGTTTGAATAGCTGTGGAGACTGAGGAAGCGCGTAGAACGAACCTTTGTGAACACGGCTAGGTACTAGGTAGTCACGAGCACCTTCTGGCGTCGCTTTAGTTAGTACTGGTGTTTCGATGTCTAGGAAGCCGTTGTCATCTAGGAAACGACGAACAAAGCTAGATGCTTTAGCACGTAGCTTGATACGGTCGCTCATTTCTGGACGACGTAGGTCTAGGTAACGGTACTTTAGACGCTGCTCTTCTGAGTTCTTCTGGTTGAAGTCTAGTGGCAGAACGTCAGCACGGTTGATGATTTCAAGACCTTTAGCGATGATCTCAACTTCACCTGTTGCCATGTCTTTGTTTACTTGGCTGTCTGGACGAACGCGTACTTCACCCGTTAGTTTGATACAGAATTCATTACGAAGTTGGTTAGCTACTTCGTACGCATCTGCCATATCTGGGTCTACAACTACCTGAACGATACCTTCACGATCTCGCATATCGATGAAAATAAGACCGCCCAAATCACGACGACGGTTTACCCAGCCGCAAAGTTCTACAGTTTGTCCCGCCAGGGACTTGTTCAGGTTACCACAGTAATGGGTACGCATAATGAATTTCCCAATCTCTTAATAATTACTAATTTCTATGCTGTAACTAGACCGAATCTAATTACAATTCAAAGATCCATTTATACGCGGAAACTTGTCTAAAATCGACCTTTCCCACGCCTATTTGTTGTGTTTTATTCAGCTTTGACGCTTTATAGCTCACGAAACAGCCAAAGGGGCACAAATCTCGAACAAATATTCATCAACACTGAAAAAATTGCGCTAATTATATATTGAAAGTACCCAAGTCAGCAAAAGTCTCGTAGAGTGTTTTTGACTAAAGCAACCAAAGCACTTTTAGATACCATGACAAGATTACCTTTAAGACTCGGACTGACTATGTGGTCACACTCAGAGTGGCAGAGCCAATTCTATGGAAAAGGAACCAAACCTGCAGAAAGACTAGAGAAATATTGTCATGTTTTTCATACCGTTGAAGGCAATACCACCTTCTACGCAACCCCTTCAATTACGACTGTAAACAATTGGCGTAGCGCAAGTCACGATGACTTTCGTTTCACCTTCAAATTGCCTAAATTCATCACCCACCAGCAACAACTCAGACATTGCCAAGCTGAGCTGAAAGAGTTCCTTCAGATCATGGCTCCACTGCACGAGCGAATTGGGCAATGGACCATCCAACTTCCGCATCAATTTGAACCAGAATCGCTCCCTGCCTTGCAACAGTTTTGTAAGCTTTTCCCTAAAGAGATGAAGCTGGGTGTCGAAGTTCGTCACCTTGGTTTTTTCGATAAAGGCGATGATGAAAAACGGTTCAATCAATGGTTGGTTGAAGAGAACATTAACCGGATCATTATGGACAGCCGCCCGGTGTTTGCCGCAGCGCCGACAACGGAGGCCATCATTGACGCCCACAAGAAGAAACCCCGTGTGCCGGTTCATGCCATAGCCACATCAAACAACCCTATGATTCGCTTTATTGGACAAAATGAAGAGAAGCCTAATCTCGACTTCTTCAAACCATGGATCTCGAAATTGCCGACTTGGATTGCAGAGGGAAAGCAGCCCTACTTGATGATTCATACTCCTGATAACAACCATGCACCAGAGCTAGCGGTAACCGTGTATAAGCAGCTCCAAGAGCAGTGTAAACAACAGCACAATATTGCGTTGCCGCAGTTATCTGAGTTCCCCGCTAATAAAGGCAATCACCAAATCAGCATGTTCTAAGTTCTAAGTTCTGAGCTCTGAGCATCTTCAACGAGTAAATAGACACTAGACGCCACTCATATCTACAGGCTAATCACTGAAACCTGAGTTTTCGTGACACAGTGGCATTTTTTACGTAAAATACGCCCCCTTTTATTTGGCACGTGAAAGCGTGTTAATTTGCTGACTGTCGAGAGAGAACGTTATGAGCAACAAAGACACTATCTTTTCCGCTCCTATTGATAAAATTGGTGATTTCACCTTTGATGCAAGGGTTGCTGAAGTATTCCCAGATATGATTCAACGCTCCGTTCCAGGCTACAGCAACATCATTTCTGCTATCGGCATGATGGCTGAGCGTTTCGTGAAACCCCACTCGAACATCTACGATTTAGGTTGTTCTTTGGGTGCAGCGACGCTATCTATGCGACGTCATATTCAGCAAGAAGGCTGCACTATCTACGCAGTAGACAATTCAGAAGCCATGGTTGAGCGCTGTAAGCTACACGTTAATGCTTACCGCAGCGATACTCCGGTTAAAGTGATTGAAGCCGATATTCGTGAAATTGAAATCATCGACGCATCGGTTGTTGTGCTTAACTTTACCCTGCAGTTTCTTTCGCCAGAAGACCGCTTCGCTCTACTAGAGAAAATCTACGCGGGTCTTCGTCCTGGTGGCGTACTGATCTTGTCTGAGAAGTATGTGTTTGAAGATGAGAACGCCAACGAGCTGCTGATTGACCTTCACCACGACTTTAAACGTGCGAATGGCTACAGCGAGCTAGAAGTAAGCCAAAAGCGCAGTGCGATTGAAAACGTGATGCGCCCCGACTCGATTCAGATGCACAAAGAGCGATTCGATAAGATTGGCTTCTCAAGCCACGAAGTTTGGTTCCAGTGCTTTAACTTCGGCTCGATGTTTGCTGTTAAGTAGTTTTCAATTTAACGCTACAATCTTGAATTCATAAGCGCGTCACAAATAACTCGTACCAGAGCGTCATCCTCAAGGGCGAGGAACGAGCGAGTTGGGGATCTCAAACCCAATACGATAGAGCCGAGATTCCCTATCATGTTCGTCCCTCACTGTAGGGAATGACGAATTTAATTTTTACTTTAGGGTTATCGACCCTAATTAACTCAGTGAAAAACTATGTTTAATTTTGCCAATTTTTACCAACTCATTGCCCAAGATACACGCCTGCAACCTTGGCTGAATATTCTTCCTCAACAGTTAACGGATTGGCAAAATGCAGAACACGGTGACTTCGACCGCTGGGTTCGTGCACTAAACAAGATCCCTCAAGGTGCTCCAGACCAAATTGATATCAAAAACTCAGTGACGCTAACTAACGACACTCCGTTTCATGATGGTGAGCTGAAGAAGCTAGAGAACCTACTAAAAACATTCCATCCTTGGCGCAAAGGCCCTTACACGGTTCACGGTATTCATATCGATACTGAGTGGCGCAGTGATTGGAAATGGGACCGCGTGCTTCCACATATCTCTCCGCTAAAAAACCGCTCTGTTCTCGATGTTGGTTGTGGCAACGGCTATCACATGTGGCGCATGCTGGGTGAAGGCGCACGCCTAACAGTTGGTATTGACCCATCTCACCTGTTCCTAATTCAGTTTGAAGCGATTCGTAAGCTGATGGGCGACGATCAACGTGCTCACCTGTTACCGTTAGGCATTGAGCAACTACCAAAACTGGAAGCGTTCGACACGGTATTTAGCATGGGCGTTCTTTACCACCGTCGCTCTCCGCTTGATCACCTAATCCAATTGAAAGACCAGCTAGTTTCTGGTGGCGAGTTAGTGCTTGAAACTCTGGTTATCGAAGGCGATGAGAATGCAGTACTTGTACCTGTCGACCGTTATGCGCAAATGCGTAACGTGTACTTCTTCCCATCTGCTCGTGCTTTGAAGCGTTGGCTAGAGCAAGTAGGTTTTAAAGATGTTCGTATTGTCGATGAAAACGTGACAACTGTCGGTGAACAGCGCACGACTGAATGGATGACGCACAACTCACTGCCAGACTACCTTGATCCAAACGACCCGAGCAAAACCGTTGAAGGCCACCCTGCACCACGCCGTGCTGTTTTGGTTGCAACAAAGCCATAAGCGTTTGTAGTTGCAATAAAGGTATAAACTTTGAAAAGCTCTAAACCTTGAAAAGCACTAAACCTTGAAAAACGCTAGACGTTGACAAGCATTTGACGAAAGAAGCCGAAATGTCGGATAAAATCCGCTTCGAGCTCAATGAATGAGCTATTTCGTCGAATGATAATTGGCTCTCGCCTCACATGGTCAGTCAATATGACCGGACGCTAACATAAGGATGCTTCACGCATCCTTTTTTGTGGGCTAAACTATTCAATAGTCTGAACTATTTTCTAATTTCAAAGGTTTTTATATGTTTAAGCGATTATCGCCTATTCTGGCGGTTGGTTTGCTCTCTGGCTGTACTCTCACTAATAGCGCGGCTTATCACCAAGAAACTCTGGATGCTATTGCAAAATCAGAGACAAACATCGCAAATAAAGTTCAAAACTTAGAGCTTCAACTTAGCAATCAAAGTGACTACATCGAGAGTCTAGAAGAAGAAATTATTGCGCTATCTAACGAAGTTGAAGTCCATCTCACCACGCTTGAAAAACAACAGATCGAAGAGATTGAAGAGGAAGAGGTAGTTATCACTCGTGTCCCGGTTGTGACTACCGAGCAACCTACCGTTCTTGGTGCCATTGAGAAAGTTACCATTGAATCGATCAAGCAAAAGTTCGATGCGCGTGTTGATACCGGTGCAACTACGTCTTCACTGAATGCTGTCGACATCAAAGAATTTGAGCGTAATGGCAAGAATTGGGTGAAGTTCCACCTTGCTGATAAGTCGCAACCTGCCGAAGAGCAAAAATGGATTGAAGCACCCGTTGTACGCTACGTGAAGATTCGTCAATCGACCAGCGACGAGACAGAACGTCGAGCTGTGATCGAATTATGGGTGAAAGTTGGAAAAATCCATGAAAAAGCGCAATTTACATTGGCGGATCGCTCTCAAATGAGTCACCCTGTATTACTAGGGCGTGAGTTTATCAAAGATATCGCCCTAGTGGATGTAAGTAAAAAGTACGTACAAACGGAAGATAAATAACAATAGTAGGGTAAGCTATGACGTCAAGAATCCCATTTTATATTTCGATCGTGTTACTGATAGCAGCTGGTATCACATTGAGTGTGTTCAGACACACGACCTACGGCGTGCCATGGACGCCGGGAGAAACAAGGCAAGTCTGGGATGTTGAGGCTCGAATCGAGTTCAACGCCATGGGCCAAGAGGCAAAAGTTTCACTGGCTGCTCCTCACACGCAATCAAACTACACTCTCATCGGCGAATCCGCTTCCTCTCCTGGCTACGGTATCTCTTACGTGACTACCGACACGGGTCGTCGAGCTGAGTGGTCTATCCGTCAGGCTAGCGGCGCACAGACAATTTACTACAAGACTCAATTCTTAGTTGATCCTCAAGCGCAAGTTAATGCCGTTCCACCAGAAGGTGACGTCGCAACGCCAAGCTTTGACGGCCCAGAAGAAGCTGCAGCGAAAGCACTGATTGAGCGCGCAACACAACGCTCTGCTGATAACCTCACTTTCACTCGTGAGCTTGTCAAAACGCTGAATGACCCTGACAGCCAAAACTCCGCTCTAATCCTGAACAACATGGATAAAGTGGAAGCAGCACACAAGTTACTTTCCTTCGCGGGTATCCACAATAAAGTGGTTGGCGTTATCGAACTTGAAGATGGCCGTCGTCGCCAATCTATCCAACATATGATTCAGGTTTGGGACAAGGACCAATGGGTACTTTTCTCTACAGAGTCAAGCCAACAACAAGTTCAGCCAAACTTACTGATTTGGGATGAGTCGAACGTATCACTACTTGACGTCGTTGGCGGACAAAACAGTAAAGTTCACTTCTCGATGATTGCTCAAGAAGTCTCTCCGACTGAAGCAACCAACAGCAAGATCTCTGCTGACCAGCTACTGAATCTTTCGATTCACAGCTTGCCACTCGAAGAGCAAGCAATGTTTAAGACCATCATGTTGATTCCGATTGGCGCACTCATTGTAGTGTTCCTACGTGTTATCGTTGGTTTGAAAACCTCTGGTACCTTCATGCCTGTACTGATTGCCGTTGCCTTCGTACAGACGCAGCTGGTTACCGGTATTGTTGGTTTCCTTCTAATCGTTGGTACGGGTCTGGTTATTCGTAGCTATCTATCCAAACTCAACCTCTTGCTGGTCGCGCGGATATCCGCGGTGATCATCACCGTAATCATGATTATCTCCATCTTTACGGTTGTTGCGTTCAAGGTTGGCTTGACCGAAGGTCTATCGATTACGTTCTTCCCAATGATCATTCTATCTTGGACTATCGAACGTATGTCTATCCTATGGGAAGAAGAAGGTGCGAAAGAGGTTGTGCTACAAGGTGGTGGCTCGCTACTGACTGCTGTGCTTGTTTACTTGGCGATGACCAACCCATTCATTCAGCACTTAACGTTTAACTTTATTGGTCTACAACTTATCGTTCTAGGTGGTATTTTACTTCTTGGTACTTACACTGGTTACCGCTTAACTGAGCTACGTCGCTTTAAACCGCTAGCGGAGGATTAAGTTATGTTTGAACAGTTTACGTCACCGTTTAAGTTAAAAGACAAAGGCATCATGGGGATGAACAAGCGTAACCATAGTTACATTGGTCGCTACAATGATCGTTCCAAATACCCTTTGGTGGATGACAAGCTAAAAACCAAGATCATCGCTGAGCAAGCGGGTGCAACAGTACCAAAACTGATTGGCGTGATCGGTCACCAAGCCGAAGTGAAGACTATCCATAACATGGTGAAAGAGTGGCCTGGCTTTGTAATCAAGCCAGCGCAAGGCAGTGGTGGTAAAGGTATCTTAGTTATCACCTCTCACAAAGATGGCGTTTACACTAAGCCGTCTGGCTCAACAATTGGCAAAGAAGACGTTGAGCGTCACATCAGTAACGCACTAGCGGGTTTGTTCTCGCTAGGTGGTAAGAACGATGTGGCTGTGGTTGAGAATTTGATTAAGTTCGATAGCTGCTTTGATGGCTTCAGTTACGAAGGCGTGCCGGACGTTCGTATCATTGTTTTCAAGGGCTACCCTGTGATGGCGATGATGCGCTTATCTACATCAGCCTCTGACGGTAAAGCTAACCTTCACCAAGGTGCGGTTGGGGTTGGGATTGATATCGCGACCGGCAAAGCCGTAAGAGCGGTTCAATTTGACCAACCCGTCACACATCACCCAGATACAGGAAAAGAGCTTGCCCTGCTGCAAGTTCCGCATTGGGAGAGGCTATTAACGCTTGCATCAAGTGCTTGGGAGATGACTGGCCTAGGTTATATGGGTACCGATATGGTGCTTGATCAAGAAGAAGGACCAATGGTACTTGAGCTGAATGCTCGTCCGGGGTTAGCAATCCAGATTGCTAATGGTACAGGCTTGTTGCCTCGCCTTCATCATATTGAAAACCTCGGTACGCCTGCAGAATACCCAAAACCGGCTGAGCGTGTTGCTTATGCAGCGAAGCAGTTTGGCGTAAGTGACGTCTAACGTCCTATAGAGCAGCGCTAACCGTGTTGCTTCTATTTCTCATTCTAAAATACCAAAGCCGCATCACTGAGTGACGCGGCTTTTTTGTACCTCAAATAATTTTCTATTACACGGTGACGTTCTCTTCAATGATGATCGGCTCAACCTTCACTGCTGCCACCTTAAATTCAGGTATTTTGGCATGTGGGTCGGTCGCAGTCGTTGTGAGTCGATTGACGGGCGACTCAACAAAATGGAACGGAATAAATATCACCCCCTTCTGCATTCGCTTAGTTACAAACGCAGCAATCTCTATTTCTCCACGACGCGTTGAGACTTTAAGCATTTGACCATTTGAGATACCTAACGCTTCCGCATCTTGCACACTCACCATCGCTCTCGGTCCTGCTAGATTATCCAACCCCTTGGTTTTTCGCGTCATGGTTCCAGTGTGGAATTGCTCTAGAATCCGCCCTGTCGTCAACACCAGTGGGTAGTCCTCATCAGGCAATTCTGCTGCGTATCGGAATGGAATCGCCTCCATCTGCCCTCGCCCACGCGTAAATTGGGTTTGGTGCATAATACGAGTACCATCTGGATTGTTTTTGTTACTCGGCCATTGAACGCCATTAAGAGTAATATTCTCCCAGCGTAAACCGCCATACTGAGGGGTAACTCGCGCAATTTCATTGGTGATGTCTGCCACCGTTTGGTAGCCCCAATCACTTCCCATCGCATTAGCTATCATCTGGATGATCATCCAATCTTCTTTCGCTTCGCCGGGAGGCGTTACCGCTGGATTAATACGCTGCACTCGGCGTTCCGTGTTAGTGAAATGCCCAGACTTTTCAGCAAACGAGCATGACGGCAACACCACATCTGCATATTGAGCGGTTTCCGTGAGGAAGATGTCTTGCACAACCAAGAAATCGAGCGCTTCTAGCCCCTCAATCACATGGGCTTGGTTTGGATCACTCAATATTGGGTTTTCCCCCATCACGTAAAGTCCACGGACTTCACGATTACACGCGCCATCAATGATTTCAGTGAGTGTTAAACCGCTCTCAGCAGGCAATTCAGCAATATCCCATTCCATCTCAAATTTCTTACGAACCAGAGGATTGTAGACCTTTTGATAACCCGGTAGGTTGTTTGGCAAAGCCCCCATGTCACAAGCCCCCTGCACGTTTGACTGACCGCGCAGCGGATTAATGCCGCCTCCTTCAATGCCGATGTTTCCGCACAACAGTTGCAGATTAGCGATAGAGCGTACGTTGTCGTGTCCAGTGGTGTGCTGAGTAATGCCCATGGAGTAATAGACGGCTGTGCGCTCGGCTGTGCCTATCAATCGCGCCATCGCAAAGATGTCTTCCGCTTTTACACCCGTGACCAGTTCCACCTTGTCGAGGGAATAACTCGGTGACATAACCTCTTGTAGCAAGGTATCAAAGCCATCGACACGCTCATCAATATACTCCTGATCGTACCAACCATGCTTTATGATCTGCTGCATCACACCGTTAAGCAGCATCACGTCAGTCCCTGGTCGATGAGCTAGATAAAGTTCGGCGTGGTCGGCGATATCGATGCGCTTAGGATCAGCAACAATCAATCGTGCACCGCCATGTCGCACGGCCTGCTTAATGTGAGAGCCAATGATCGGGTGTGCCGATGTGGTATCCGAGCCGATAATAAAGATAACATCGGAGTGTTTGATACTCGGAATATCATTAGTCATCGCACCGCTGCCCAGTGACGCCTCAAGCCCGGTGACTGTGGAGGCGTGGCAAAGGCGTGCACAATGATCGACGTTGTTTGTCCCCAGCTCTCGACGGATGAATTTTTGAAAAGCGTAGTTGTCCTCATTAGTGGTTTTTGCTGAAGAGAAGCCCGCTAGCGCCTGACTGCCAACACCTTTCTTAATAGCGGAAAACTTATCGGCAACCAAACGAATAGCTTCCTCCCAGCTAGCAGGTTGTAGCCAACCATCTTTACGAATCAAAGGTGTCGTAAGTCGCTCGTCACTACCGACGAAATCAAACCCGAAACGACCTTTAACACACAACATGCCTTCATTGACTGGCGAGTTAGCGCCTTCCACATAACGAATCTTATTCACCGATTCGTCAACATGCATAGTGAGCTTGCAACCCACACCACAATAGGTGCAGATAGTATCGACTTTTTGTAGTTGCTCAACAGAGCCTTGCTGTTTGTATCTCGCATCCACCATTGCTCCCGTCGGGCACGCTTGGACACAAGCGCCACACTGAACGCAATTAGAGTCGCCCATTAGCGTCTGATTTGGACCAAAATTCGGTCTAAGTTCAGGCCTAAAGCTTGGCTTCCCATTTTGTGCACACATGAAGCTTAAGACACCATGAACATTCTGCTCTCTACACGCTTGAATGCACTGACCACAGCTGATACATCGATTGGCATCAAAGACGATGAACTCTGAACTCGCATCCACTTCAAACTTATGTCGTGGTTGCTGGCTACTATTCCCTTGCTTAGCTTTTACTGCTTGCCAGACCGCATCATCCGTAACATCGACCTTATAATCATTGAATGTTTGCACAGCTTGGTATTCTGTCGCGTAGTCTCGCAGGTCACACTGAGTGTTCGCTTGGCAACCACACTCTAGACAACGTTGCGCTTCTTCAATCGCATCAGCGTTGGTGAAACCGAGTTCAACTTCATCGAAGCTTTGTTCACGCTGCTCTGCACTTAGCTCAGGCATAATCTTTCGGGCGACACTTTGAATCGCTTGATATTGTTGCCGTTCAACTGCTTTTAATTGCTTCTCTTTGCGTGAATTGAAAGGCTTCACTGGTAACTGTGTCATAGTGCCGCTAAAGAAACGGTCTATCGCCTGAGCAACAATACGACCATCTCCAACAGCCTCAACCGCTGTTGCTGGCCCACGTCTAAAATCGCCGATACTGAAGATATTGCCTACCCCTGTGTGCATGGTATCTGGGTTGGCATCAGCAGTATTCCAACGAGTGAGGGGAATTTCTAAAGACTCATCGGTCATGAAGCTCAAGTCTGGCTTTTGGGATACCGCTGCAATCACAGTGTCGAATGCTTCTGTGAAAAACTCTCCGGTTGCTTTCGGGCTTCGTCGTCCTGAAGCATCTGGTGCCCCGAGTTCCATTCGCTCTAAACGAATCGCTTTAACGCGACCATTGTCGTCTGCGATATTTTCCGCAGGGTTGGTCAGAAAGTGGAATTTAACGCCCTCGTGTTCAGCTTCTTCGATTTCGTAATCTTCGGCTGGCATCTCGTCTCGAGTCCGACGATAAATCAGTGTTGTCTCAGCCCCTGCTCTGACCGCCGTTCTAGCACAGTCTATCGCGGTGTTACCGCCACCGATGACCGCTACTTTTTTGCCTGTTGTATATTGTTGATCAGTGACGTAATCCTTCAGATAGTCGACACCGAGGTAACAACCCTCTAAATCGCTACCCGCATAATTCATCTCTACTGCACTGGAAGCACCAACGGCTAAACAAACCGCATCAAAGTCTTGCGATAGACTCGACAGCGAAAAGTCTTCACCAAGCTTCTTATCGCATTCAATCACCATTCCGTTACGGCACATCAACTCAATTTCTTTGTCTAGAATTGACTTTGGTAGACGATACTCAGGAATACCATAACGCAACCAGCCACCAGCTTTAGGCATCGACTCATAGACAACAACTTGATAGCCTTCATTCGCCAAATAGTAGCCAGCCGTCAACCCACCCGGCCCACCTCCCACAATCGCGACCCGCTTTCCATTGTCCGGTTTCTTAGGTGGCGTGTAGCTTTCTTGCGCTTCTAAATCGATATCCGCAGCGTGGCGCTTTAACTGACGTATCGCAATTGAGTCGTCAACTAAGTTGCGGCGACATTCAGTTTCACAGAAAGCTGGGCATACGCGGCCAATCGACAATGGCATAGGTAAGGTTTGTTTGATGACCTCTATCGCCTTCAACGAGTCGTTTTGTGCGATGTGATGCAGGTAGGATTGGATGTCAACGCCAGCGGGACAAGCCGTCTGACAAGGTGCTTCACAATCAGCATAATGATCAGACATGATTCGATTTAGCGCGCGATGGCGATGTTGTGTGAGTTGCGGCGATTGGGTGTTCACCGTTAGCCCATTATGAACCTCAAGCTCACACGCGCGTTTAGTCCCGCCACTTTCCACTTCTACGACGCAAAGGTCACAGGGGATTTTGTCACCCGAACGATTAAGACCACACAATGAAGGGATCTCAACGCCACATGTGTTTGCCGCTTCCAGCACCGTTTGTCCTTGCTCTACGATACGGTACTTCCCATCAATCACAATCTGAATCATAGCGAGCCTTCCTTACACAGCATCTAAAATGAACAATTAAGTAATACAATATTATTAATATTTCATCATGGTTACTATTACCATACATTAATTGTGGTTTTGTGCGTGTGACCGCAAACTCGTTCCATTGATATTAACCACAAAGTATGAAGGGATTTTAATGAGGGCGATTTCAGACATAAAAAAAGCCCCTTCGAAAAGGGGCTTGGTTATCCAGATTTGCTATTCGCTCTTGCTGGTTAGGCTTCTTCTATCAGCTCTTGAACTGGCGATTCAGTGCGGTTTTGAGCGAAACCGCGCAGGCCAACAACGTGTACATGTTCGTGGTCTTTAAATACCTTACGAACCAGTTTGTACGTTGTGCCTTTCTCTGGGCTAATGTTCTCAGGTGCTGCGATTAGCAACTGCATGCCAAGACGGTCACACAGCTCAAACAGAGTAGAGATAGACTTCGCATCCAGACGTGCTGCCTCATCCAAGAACAGCAGGCGACATGGAACAATGTCTTTGCTGCGCAGGCGACGTGACTCTTCTTCCCAGCTTTGAACAACCATCAATAAGATAGATTGACCAGTACCGATCGCCTCACCTGTAGATAGCGCGCCTGACTCCGCTTGTAACCAACCATCTGAACCACGGTTTACTTCAACGCTTAGCTCTAGGTAGTTACGGTAATCAAGCAGCTCTTCACCTAGTACTTGTGGTGAGCGTTGGCCCATATCGATATGTGGGTTAACACGCTGGAACAGTTTCGCCATTGCTTCAGAAAAAGTGAAGCGAGAACTTTCAAACAGATCTTTGTGCTGCTCCTGTTGAGAAGCAAGACCAGTCAGCAAAATCTCATGACTCTCACGGATCTTCACATTCAAGCGAACGCCCTTAACCTGACCGAAGTAGATGTTCGATAGACCTTGGTTAAGCATTCGAATTCGGTTCTGCTCACGCTGAATCGTCTTCTTAATGATGCTTGCTACCGACTCAGAGCTGATCGCTAGACGGTTTTCACGCTGTGTTAGCTCTTCCGTCAGTCGCGCAAGTTCCACTTCCATCTCTTCGATCGCTTCTACTGGATCATCAGTATGGATAATGTCTTGACGGATACGCTCACGTAGGTGTTGGTACACAGCGATGTAGAATAGAACCTTACGCTCTGGGTGCGCATTGTCTTCCGACAGACGCAGTGCATCACGCAGATCATCATTATCGGCAACAGCTAAACGCAGTGCACCCAAAGATTTATCCGACATCGAACGCAGTTCACCTGCAGATAGGTAAGCCAGTTCACGCTTGTGTAGGCGACGCTCAACATCGTTTTCACGAGCCAAACGCAACACTGAACACCAACCCGCTTTCGCTGCAACCACGAAGGTACGAAGCTCGGTGTACTCTTTCTGTACTTTCTTCAGACGTTTAGCCAGAGACTTCATCTCAAGCTCAGTTGAAGTGATGGTACGCTCGTATTCACTCTTACGACTGCGTGACGTATGCAGACGCTCTTGCAGTTCATCACGACGACGAACAGCGCGCTCTTGAGCACCTTCGTCAGCATTCACGCCGTATTCTTGAAGTTCTTGTTTGAACTCTTGAACCGTTTCCAGCTTCGCTTGGTGTGAACTCTTCAGAGCCGCCAATACTTGGTTGTACTGGTTCATCTGCTCACGCGCTTGCTTCAAGCCATCACGACCTTTAGTACGTGCTTGCTCAGCTTGAACCAGTTTCGCTTTTAACTGCTCGCTCAGTTCGCTGCTCTTGTTCAGTAGGTCTACTGAATCTGAGTAAGCAAAGTAGTGACGACGTTCAATTAGATCAGACAGTGCAAACACCTTCGCTTTCAGTGCTTGTAGTGCTTGGTCTGCTTGCTTGTATTCAGCTTCCAGTGCATCAAATTGCTCTGGGTCAGCATCTAGCGCAGTTACGATTTGCTCTAGGTTTTGCAGCGCTTTACCGTGATTGCTCAGGTAAGACTTCGCTTCACCAAGGCGTTCAAGCTGCGCTTCTAGTTCAGCAAGGCGCTCTGCCAAGGTTTCATCTTCAAGAATACGAACCATTGGTGCTAGCTTGTCTAGAGCTGCCAGTGCTTGCTTGCTCTGTGTAAGCTGGCTACGTTGCTGCTGTTCTTTGGCATCCAGTTCAGCTAGGGCACGAACAACTTGGTTACGCTTATCACGTACCGATGCCAACGCCTGCTCAGGGTCTGCATTGAATGCGACATGCAGGTGTTTAGCCACAAAGTTGTTGAACGCTTGGTACAGGCGGTTAAGCTTTTGTGAGTCGAACGCCGCTTTCGCATGGTTTTCAACAACCACATCACGCTCTTCACGCAGTTTCTCAAGACGTTGTTCACGCGCTGCACGACCAAACAACGGAATGTCTGGGAAGCGCGAGTAACGCATTTGGCGATCATTCAATTGAACGCACACCGCACCTTCTAATTCATCGGCATTGAACGAGCTATCATCAAACGCGTCTACATCACCTTCAAGGATGTAAAGATCTTCTGGGCAATCTTCAAGATCCACCAGCTTCTCTTTAATACCGTCCAGATCAGAAACCACAATCGCGTGACGCGCTGGGCCGTACATTGCGCTGAAGTATGGCGCGTCATCAATCGTGATGTCATCGTAGATCTCAGACAGCAGCACGCCGCCAAGTGTATCCGCCAGACCTTTCAAGCGAGGATCGTTTGAACCACCCGGTGACGCTAGGCGCTCAATTTCAAGTTCAAGCTCACTGCGACGCTGCGCAAGTTGGTCTTTCGCCAGAGATTGTGATTTCTCATCTTCTAGCACTTGCTGCATCTGAGTCATTACCGCTTGGCTATCTTCTAGCTCAGCTTCGGTTTGCTCACGCAGGCCATCAAGTGCATCGTTTGCTGTAATCCAAGCAGGAGCAATCGCCTCTAGCTTTTGAATCTCTTGGTCGTGGTTCTGCTGTACGCGACGTTTTTCACTCTTAGTTTCACGAAGTTCCTCTTGAGCGTATTCAAGGGTTTCGATCTGCATTGCATGACGTTCACGCTCTTCTTCAAAGACCGCTTCATCATTCAGCTGAGTGTTGTGCTGTTTCTGGTACTCTTCAGCCAGTTCTTTTGCTTGACGCTGCTGTGCAACATCACGCGCCATATCACGGTGCTGTGCGCGCCATTGCTGTTCATTCTCAACAATGTGTTTTGCATTGCGGCCTTGCTCTAGCGCTTGCTTAGCCGCTTGAGACGCTTCATTACGCTCAACTTGACCAACAATGCTCTTGACCAGTGACAAGGCTTTTTCGAACTGCGCCGAAGCCGCTGAAGACATGTCTAGCTTGTGCTTAGTCGCCAGTAGCGTCTGTGTGCTCTGCTCTTCTTGAGCCTTAAGCTCAGACACCAGCGTCAACGCGCCTTCTGCAGTGATTGAATCATCGCCCAGAAGCTGCTTAGTCTTTTCTAGGGCTTGTACCGCTTGCTGGTATTGAAGTGCACGCGTTTGCTGAACATCTAGCGCTTGTTGGTAATCAGCAAGCTGTGTTTTCAGGCTATCCACTTCTTCTTCAGTAATGGTCGCCTGCTCTTCAGCAAGAAGAACACGCTCTTGCGCCTCTTCAACCACCATCATCTGCTCTTCAAGACGCTCACTTAGCTCTTCAAGATCTTCGCTGTAGCGTGCAATTTTCTCTTGCTGACGAAGTGCCGTTTGAACTAGCTGTAGGTGATCCGAAGCCGCTTGGTAATCTTGCTCAAGCGCAGACTCTTGATCCACCAATAGCTCAAGCTCTTCTTGAACTCGGTTAAGCAGGTTGTTTTGCTCTAGCAGTGTTTCACGAGATCCGAACAGCTCGCCACGTAGCTTCATGGTTTGATCAAGCTTGTTGCGACGATCATTCGCATGGCGCATGTAATCCGCTGCTACGTAGTTGGTCGATTCCGTGATCAAGTGTTTGAACAGGTCACGATCCGACTGAGTTGTCTTGATCGCTTCCAGCGTCATGCGGTTTTCGCGTAGCGCCGATTCCATATCTTGGAAGGCTTTCTTAACCCCGCCATTTTGTGGCAGTAGGTAGTCACGTAGTGAACGAGTAATCGCACTCGAAATACCACCGTACAGTGATGCTTCGATCAGGCGGTAGAATTTAGAACGGTCGCCACTGTTACGCAGTTTCTTCGGCACAACACCGAACTCAAACATCTGCGCGTGGTAATCAACAATTGAAGAGAAGGCTTTGAAGTGCGCGCCTTCATACTGAGCAACAGCCGCTTTAACGTCGTTCAACTGACACACACGTGCGTGGCTATCTGATACGTTTTCGATCAAGACATCCGTTGGCTTAACGTGGCTCGGTAGACCTTGAATCAAGAATGGCTTGATATCGACCTTTTTATCACGGCCAGCCACTTGCTGAAGCTTAACAGCAAACAACAGGCGTTGGTTACGTGAGTTCACAACGTCAAGCGCCGCATAACACGCACCCGGTTGAAGTTTACCGTAAAGGCCTTTGTCACGAGATGACTGTGAACTACCCGCTTCGGTTGTGTTTCGGAAGTGAAGCAGGGTTTGGTCTGGGATTAGCGCAGTGATGAATGCCGCCATCGTAGTCGACTTACCCGCACCGTTACCGCCAGAAAGCGTTGTAACCAATCCATCAATATCAAAAGTACGTGCGAAGAAGCCGTTCCAGTTGACCATGGTTAATGATTGATACTTACCTCTTTCAATCATGCTTCACCTTCTTCTTTAATCTGTTCATTGCTAAGCATTTCGTCGCCGAAAATATCTTGTTGAGCGTCTTGTTCTGTCTCTTCTTGCTCTTCATTTAGCAAGCTGCCTTGGTTTGGCTCTTGAGTATGAACAACCGCTTCGCCATCGCGAATTAGGCGCAGCTGTGCTTCTCTCATGTCGTCACCAACACGAACGTCAGCACCAAAGCGGAACACGGCTTCGCTGATACGGAATTTGCCTGTTTCACCAATTGAGATAAGCATGCCGATACGACGTAAGCGACGCAGAGACGTTCTTACTTTCTCGAATAGCTTTTCTTTATCTAGATCTGAGCCTGATGCGCGGTTTGTTGCTAGCTTCATCAGTTTCTTTTCGTCCGCAAGAGCCATCAATTCTTCGAATAGCTCTTGGTTAGTAAAGATACCTTCGTGAGCAAGACGCTCTGGGCTCAAGTAAAGGAAACACAGTACCTTACCCACTAGCATGTCGAGCTCAGACAATACGCTACGGCCAATCAATGACGTAGAACGCGGACGTAGGTAGAAGAAACCCTCAGGTGCCTTTACCAACTCGGTGTTGTAGCGTTGGTAAAACTGCTGAAGTTCCAGTTCGAAATCTGACAACAGTGCGTGGTTATCAAGATCTTCCGTTGAGATATGCTTACCTGAACGCAGCATGCTATCAAGCGCTGGGAACAATGGGTTTGCAATCGCTTTTACCAGTTTCTCTGGCATGTAATCATCAGTACTTGTTAATGACATTGGCTTGTACCTTTGCACCGAAATCGTTGATTGCCTGCCAATCAGGCTGAATCGCCTGATAGTCAGACTCTGAGTAACCTAAGCGCACCGCTTGGTCGACAACAATTCTGGCTAAATCAAAATGGTGTGTGCGAGGGTGTTCTGCAAGGTAATCTCGCAGTACTAAACCAAGGTCAATTGGTGTCCCTTGCTGTTTGTGAATCTTCAACATCTCAGCGATCTTGTCTGAGAGGTAATCATTCACTTGTTCAAATTCTTCATACTCGACATCGAGTGGCGCTTGGCCCATTACTTCATCATCACGCAGAACGAGCGCTTCATCACGCAGATCTGTGAGTTTTTCAGCGTCCGCGTAAGTAAGTAGCCAAGGTGCGTCGAAGTAGTCAGTAACCGACTGGCGCAGACGTTGGCTGAACGCGCGGTTCTTATCCATGTCGATCGCTGTACGGATAAATTTGTGGACGTGGCGGTCATAGCCAATCCACAGATCGATAGCTTGTTGGCCCCAACTTGTGATGCGGTCTAGCTTCATTTGCAGGCCGAATAGGGTTTCACCCACGAACTCAAGCTCATCGTCGCCGTAGACAATTTCTTGGATGTCTAAAATTTGTGTCTGAAGCTCGTCGCCCGCAGCTTGCAATGTGTCTTGCAGCTCTTTTAGGGTCGCTGAGGTTTCCGATAGCAGCGCTTCACAGTTATTGATCGCTTCACGCCAATCTTTATTAAGAAGGTCTGCGATTTGCTGTTTTACGGTTTGCTGCTGCTCATCCATAACACGTTGGTTAAGATCGATCTGATCAAAAATCTCACCAACAGAGTATTTTAGTACGCCATAAACGTTCTTACGCCAATGGCCAGGCGTTCCGCCTTTTTGTGCAGCTTCAATTGCCTTCGCCATCTCATCAGCAACCATCGACAGTTGAATCGACAGTTTGAGTTTTGAGAATTGACGGTGACGTAGGTAATAGTCTGAAATACCGATCGCGAGTGGAGACAGGCGATAAATGCTCGCGCCATCGGTGATCTCACTGGTGAAGCGGCTAATCAGCTTCTGTTTCACCAGTTCGTTGATTGCATTGTTTGCGCGAAACGCAGAGGCTTCGCCGGTATCTTCGAACAGACGAGTGACGATGGTAAATGCGTCGTGCAATTCACCCTCACCTAACTCTTCATCGAACCTTTCGTTGCTTAATACTGCGATAGCAATTAGAAATGCCAGTCGCTCAGGCGGCAAGTTTAATGAAAAATCATGCTGCTTGACCCAGCCCACCAACTCATCAATTGGCTGCTCTTCGGCAGTTTGAGTCATTTCACTCATTGTGGTTCCTGTTACTGTTCTTTGTAACACCGAGCGTTTGTCGATGTTACGCCTTTTCTTTTTAACGCGGGCTATCAGTTGTCGATTGTAGCCTAGGAATGCGATGGCAACTCTTGTACCACATTCTTTACCGTTTTTATTCTGGTTTCTGCGCCCAAACGTGAATATATCGACCCAAAGAGAGATAAGGTTCTTGACGACATAGCTGTTTCTCAAGCTCTAGCACATCTTCAAATTGGTAGTCGCCCATGTATTCCATGTTGCCAATGTAATCGCTAAACGAACGAATACCCGACTTACCTTTTATCTCAAGCCCTGCCTCTTCTATCCACTGATAGACCTCTTCAGGCTTCAAGCCTTTTTGGGGTTGCAGCTTAAACCGTTTTCGATGTGGCATCCCATTTAATACATGAGGAATATTGCCACAAATCACATTTTTAAGGACTAATCCGTGATGGTTGTAGAACATAATCGATGCCACACCACCCGGTTTAACTTGCTCAAGCAGGATGTCTAACGCTTCCTTGGGATTGGCTAACCACTCCATGACTGCGTGAAACATCACCATATCCACCGGTTCATCCATATGTTGTGCAATGTTTTGAACAGGAGAATGGATGAATCGATACTGATCAAGCAAGCCGGCTTTATCAATATCTTGTTGCGCCAAATTCAGCATTTCAGAAGAAAGGTCACACAGAGACACCTGGTGCCCTAAGCTTGCAATCTTTTGCGACATCTGTGCTAAACCGCCTCCTGCATCCAGAATATGCAAAGGTGTTTCATCGGTTTCAAATGTGCTTAACGCTTGCTCTAAATCTTCCCATACGATGATCTGACGGATCTCTCCTTTGTCAGAGCCGTAAATATTTTTTGCAAATTTGTGGGCAATATCGTCGAAATTACGGTCTTCAGTCACAGCTACTTGAGTTATCATGTCCTATCGTGCCTGCTATTCTGTCACAGGAATTTCAGGAATAAAGAGGCGATGTCTCTTTTTAGTACTAAGTGATGTTTTTTCGGACTATTCGGATATGTTTGAGCTGAAAAAAGTAGTGTCATCCCTGTTGATGCCGCTGCCAGCAATGTTAATTCTCGCTTTCCTGGGCCTAGCCCTCGTTATGTTCACTACAAAACGCAAAACAGGGTGCCTTATCACACTGTCTGCTTTATGTGGTATTTTCCTAATCGCGTTCCAACCCGTTTCTAGCCAACTTCTCATGCCAATGGAACGACAACACACCGCATTTTTGCCAACCAATGAATCGGTCGACTACGTGATGGTATTAGGTAGCGGCCACGTGGTCGATGACCAAATCCCGCCAACTTCAGAGCTCAGCCGAACTGGCCTAATGAGACTCAGTGAAGGTATCCGCATTCAAAGAATCTACCCGGGCGCAAAGCTGATCTTATCTGGCTACGGTGGTGGCACAGAAGTAAGTAACGCTCGTATGATGGCTAAAGTAGCATTGGCGCTTGGCGTTGCTAAGCCTGACATTATTTTACTTGAGACAGCCAAAGACACCTGGGAAGAAGCAAGACAAGCTGCGGCTTTCGTTAAGAATAAGCGCATGGTGCTAGTGACTTCTGCCAGCCACATGCAACGCGCATTGAATGAATTTCATGATGCAGGGATGAAACCACTTCCGGCGCCAACGAACTACCTCGCGCAGGAAGGAATTGAACAGCCTTGGAATAAGTACATGCCAAAAGCTATCTATCTTGAGCAGACTGAGCGTTACTGGCACGAAACAATGGGGTTAATGTGGCAGAGCTTACGAGATTGGCTAGACAATCAAAACTCTGATCTAGAAGACCCAATTATTATTTCGGAGCCTTCACTGCTTGAAGACGAAGCGCCAGCGGTTTCTGATGCACAAGCAACAAGCAGTGCGCAAACAGCTCAATAGCCTTGTTCACCATTGTCGGCATCGAGTTTGTTAGGACTACTGCCGAACAATATTGCGCTACACAAACAAGCACCATAAACAAAAAAACCGAGATACTGAGTATCTCGGTTTTTTAATTTTTGTCAGTTAAGCTTTTTAGTTCTGAGCGTTAATCGCCAGCAAACATATAGCCTTCACCATGAACCGTCACAAAGATTTGCGGGTTCTTTGGATCGAACTCCATCTTGGCACGCATACGACGAATCAGTACGTCGATAGTGCGGTCGTTTGGCGCGTCAACACGATGGCTGATCATGTTTAAGATACGCTCACGGCTCAATACTTGGTTCGGGTACGACGACAGCGCCACCAGCAGTTCGTACTCTGCTTTAGTTAGCTTCACCGGTTCGCCATTTTTGCTTAATGCACGACGAGGAATGTCGAACGTCCACTCGCCAAAGCGAACTATTGACTCATCCTCTGCCTGCTCAACCGCACCTGATGGTGAGTTACGAGCAGCCGAAATACGCCAAAGTAAGTTTTTCACTCGAACCAATAATTCGCGAAGTTCGAATGGTTTAGTAACATAATCATCTGCGCCCATCTCTAGGCCTACAATTTTGTCGATGCTATCCGTGCGTCCAGTAACTAAAATAATACCAATGTCTGATTGACTGCGTAATTCGCGAGTTAGCATCAATCCATCTTCGCCTGGTAAGTTGATGTCCAGCATAATGAGGTCAACGTTATTCTCTTCTAATACGTTTCTCATTTGAGCACCGCTTTCAGCTTCGCTCACTGTGTAACCTTCGTTCTGGAAGTAACCAACCAGTTTACTACGGGTCACCACATCATCTTCAACGACCAATACGTGATAGCTCATCTACACCACTTTTCTTATTTAATAGTTTCAGTGACTATTCTATTCATAACTAGTAACAATTCTAGTAGTACGCAAGATAAAAGCCAGAAACATGGATTTTTTTTGATACAAGACAATCTTAAACCTTGCTATTTGGCCTCCATCGCAATTCAATATAGGCATTACTACTAACGAGTGACTTTGCAACGAGCAAATACCTCTGTTAGCTAGCCTTCGTACCGCAGATATTACGAAAGACGATATTAGGATTATTTAGATGAAAGAAACGAAAGCGTTCAATGAACAACGAGCTGAAATTTACTGGTGGCTATCGAGCCTGTTCGCGAAAGAACTGACTCAAGAAGAGTTAGATAACTACCATTCCGTTGAGATTCGTTCGTTTTTAACTGGCCTAGGCGACAATGAGACGTTAAAGCCAGCTATCAATAACCTAGTTAACGCTCTGAACCGTTTGCAAAACCGCGAAGATGCTCAACTTGAGCTTTCATCAGACTTCTGTGAGCTATTCCTAAAGTCCGATAAATACGGTGCTCTACCGTACGCATCTATTTACCTAGATAAGAGCGGCTTACTAAACGCGAAACCGGCTCAAGATATGGAAGCTATCATGGCTTCTTACGGTATTGCGGTAAACCAAGACCTAAACGAACCCGCGGATCACATTGCGATTGAACTCGATTTTCTTGGCAACATCATTGTTCGCTCAAACGAAGCGGAATCAGAGCAAGATCTCGAGGCGGCTTTCACTGCACAACAAGAATTTGTTGAACAACAACTGCTGAGCTGGGTACCACAGTTTGCGAGCAAGTGTCGCGAGTTCGACGAGTTTGGTTTTTACGCCTGTGTTGCAGAGTTGCTACTGGCATTCTGCAAACTTGACGTTCAATATTTAGCTGGTGAATAGTTTTCACTAATGACTAAAGGCACAATTTAGGTAGAATGTGACAATTCACCCAGAAAACTGGGTGAATGTTATTGCGAGTATTTTCTAGTCAGTCTAAAATTGTGACCGCAAACGATAAAATATGAAACATTCTCGAAATGCTATGCTTTAAATTAGCTAAGAGCATTTCGGTGTTAAGACAAGCCGCTCTCGTATAGCGGTTTTTTGTTTTTAGCACTTTAGTACCGAGAGAGCCCTACACATTCTAAGCTCTTGTTCTGGTAGCTTAAACGGCTGCTTACTCCGTACTGTTGAGAAAGTAGCTATCAATAGGATAAAGCCATGGCAACTATAAAAGATGTCGCTCGCTTAGCCGGCGTATCAACAACCACCGTTTCTCACGTGATCAACAAGACACGTTTTGTAGCAGAAGCGACTCAAGAAAAAGTAAACAAAGCCGTAGACGAATTAAACTATGCACCAAGTGCTGTTGCTCGTAGCCTGAAATGTAACTCGACACGTACAATCGGCATGTTGGTTACTCAATCAACTAACCTATTCTTCTCAGAAGTGATCGATGGTGTAGAGAGCTACTGTTACCGTCAAGGCTACACGCTGATTCTATGTAACACAGGTGGCATCTACGAGAAGCAACGTGACTACATCCGCATGCTAGCGGAAAAGCGTGTAGATGGTATCTTGGTTATGTGTTCAGACCTAACCGAAGAACTTCGTGAAATGCTTGACCGCCATGCAGACATTCCAAAGGTAGTAATGGACTGGGGCCCAGAGAGCTCACAAGCGGATAAGATCATCGACAACTCAGAGGAAGGTGGCTACCTAGCAACCAAATACCTTGTAGAACGCGGACATGAACGTATTGTTTGTCTAAGTGGTCACCTAGACAAAGCAGCGTGTGTTGAACGCATCGCTGGCTACCGCCGTGCTTTAGCTGAAGCGAACATCGAGTCTGACGAGAACCTTATCCTTGAAGGTAACTTCGAGTGTGATACGGCAGTCATCGCAGCCGATAAGATTGTCGCAATGGAAAATCGTCCAACAGCGGTATTCTGTTTTAACGATACTATGGCACTCGGCCTGATGAGCCGTCTTCAACAGCAAGGCATTAAGATCCCTGAAGACATTTCAGTGATTGGCTACGACAATATTGAGCTGGCAGAGTACTTCTCTCCACCGCTAACCACGGTCCACCAGCCTAAGCGTCGTGTCGGTAAGAACGCCTTTGAAATTCTTCTAGAGCGCATTAAGGATAAAGACCACGAAAAACGAGTGTTCGAAATGCATCCAGAGATCATTGAACGCGCAACGGTAAAAACGTTAAAATAACGTAAACTTTAGAAAATTCTAATAAAACGCACCGCTTGGTGCGTTTTTTTTATTCGTCAAAAATAGAAACCCAATTGCATATAAAGACAACAATTAACTGAATTAAGATCACACTTTTGAGCAACAAGTGTGAACCTCATTCAACAAAAAACTTTATTCTTAATAAACAGTCACGCACAGGGCAAATCACTTGAAAGAGTGAGACGCAAAGCCTCCGGCCTAACCCATTTTTGGTATGGTAGCGGGGTTACCGATGGCAAAATGCAGTATTTCCTACCCTTAGTAGTAATTTACGGCTTATTGACAATTTTATTGCGACATTTTGCTAATCTCTCGGACCTGCTTATTTGGTGGCGTAATTCAAATACACCGAGATAAACAATATGGATAAACCGATACTCAAGGACTCAATGAAGTTGTTTGAGCCACTTGGAAAGATAAAGTCACGCTCAATGTTTGGCGGTTTCGGCCTATTTGCCGATGACACTATGTTTGCACTGGTTGTAAATAACCAATTGCACATTCGAGCGGACAAACACACTACTTCACAATTTGAACAGCAGGGCTTTGAACCTTACGTCTATAAGAAACGTGGTTTCCCCGTTGTCACAAAGTACTTTGCTCTTCCAGAAGACCTTTGGCAGAGTCAAGAACGCATTATCGAGCTAGCAAAAGCCTCTTTGACATGTGCTAAAGAAGAGAAGCAAATCCAATCTACGGCCAAGCCGAGTCGATTGAAAGATCTGCCTAACCTTCGCTTGGCAACAGAGCGCATGCTGAAAAAAGCCGGCATCGATTCTGTTGAAAGCCTGTATGAATCTGGCTCTGTGAATGCGTACAAAGCGATCAAAGAGTCACACTCATCAAGCGTTAGCCTAGAGCTATTGTGGGCATTAGAAGGTGCTATCAACGGTACTCACTGGTCTGTGATACCACAGCAACGACGCGATGAGCTCATCAGCTATATTAACTAGCCTTAGAATAACGCAAAGCCGCGATTAGACGCGGCTTTTTCTTTATCTAAAGTTTCTGAGCTCTAAAACGAAGGGCGGTATTTGTATTTGTAGTGCACTTTCACTACAGGGATAAAGTTGATGTTGCCGTCTGGGCTCATGACTTCTTTTACTTTGATGTAGCCATTTTTAATTTCAAACGATCTCACATCTACTTTTTGAGAAGCACTCGGTAGAATCTTACTCAATTCGTATGACTCTTTGCTATTTATGCTTTGCCAAACCTTTTGACCGTTGGCATAAGCTTGTGTTTCAGAGGCTGCGACATCACCATTGAATGTTTTGCTGTCTACACCTGCTCTGTGGTAAATCCCTGATGCCGTAGCCTGAAATGACATTACGCTCATCGTAGCAATAATCGAAATAGCTGATAGTAGTTTCATAGCTGACTCCTTAGTTTCCTGCCTGAACGATTACCTAAACAACCTTTGTGTCACGATTGCTACGTATAAAGAACCGACCTAGACCAAAATCATTTCAAAAAATTTACCGTTCAAAAAAAGTTATTCCTTATCTTTCTTGCTTACGATGTCGCAACCCACTGTAGAAACAAAGCGTTAACGTGAATTACTCTCTGGCGAATTAATAATCACATTTAGTTAGATTAACTAGACTGATAACTATATCGTCGGTAAATATACCCACAGCCAAGAAGAGTCGGTTTAGTTATTAACTAAGAATCTTAAATTTTTCTGAAAGTTAATCTTTCCTTCGCCTGTCTATCTATACTAACTATAAGCAAAACATTAAGGGACGAGCCCATGAGTAAGAAAATGATTTTAGGCATAATTTTAGTTGCCACGATAGTGTTGCTAGCCGTCAACTTTGGTCAATACTTAACGCTTGAAAATGCCAAAGCTCAACAGGCACTACTGAACGATTATATAGAGACAAACTTTGTTGTTGCCGCAGCAACCTACTTCATCCTCTATATCATGATCACCGCATTCTCTATTCCGGGCGCAGCAGTTGTTACACTGCTCGGAGCTGCACTGTTTGGTTTTTGGACTAGCTTATTGCTTGTTTCGTTTGCGAGTACTATCGGTGCTACTTTAGCCTTCTTGAGTAGTCGCTTCCTACTACGTGATTGGGTTCAAGGTAAGTTTGGTGACAAACTGTCGACTATCAACCAAGGTGTTGAAAAAGATGGCGCTTTCTACTTGTTTTCTCTTCGTTTGATACCGGTATTTCCGTTTTTCCTGATTAACTTATTAATGGGGTTAACGCCAATCTCTGTGGGTCGCTACTATCTTACCAGTCAATTGGGTATGCTACCGGGTACAGCGGTCTACCTAAATGCAGGTACACAACTTGCGGAAATCGATTCATTATCGGGTATTGTCTCGCCTTCTGTACTACTGTCATTTGCACTGTTAGGGGTTTTCCCAATTGCCGCAAAATGGATTATGAGCAAGTTTCGTTCAGCGCCGGTCGCTGAATAGCTAAGGAAAAATTAATGAAGATATTCAGTGCTGCTAACCCTACAGAAGCCCATATCATTTGTGGGCTTCTGGAAAGTGAGAAAATTGCCTGTGAGGTACGTGGAGAGGGTTTGTTTGGGTTAAAGGGCGAGATACCTTTCTCCGAAGAAACAGACCCTTACGTGTGGCTCTATGAGCCTGAACAGGCATCTGTAGCACTAACTCTTATCAATGCTTATAAGAAACAACAAGATTCAATCATTTATGAAGAGTGGCGTTGTAAACATTGTCATGAAGTTAATGAGGCGCAATTTGGATCTTGTTGGCAATGTGGCGCTCCATGCCCCGATTAACTATTTCTTTGCCTGACTATCTCATTCCCCGAGTTGCTATCTCACTCCCCAAATAAAAACAGGAAGCTCATAGGCTTCCTGTTTTTGTATCTATTGGGCTCAAATTAGCTTCTCTAAGATAACTGCACTACTGAATCTGCTTTTGAATAAAGGCTATCGAACGCTGATTAAACTCTTCCGGCTGCTCCACGTTACAAACGTGGCCACAATTGGCGATCTCTACCAGTTCACTCGCTTTATGTGCTGCCACCATCTCTTTAACAGGTTTGATGAACATATAGTCGCGTTCTCCCATCAGATACAAAGTGGGAATTGGCAGTTCTCTTTCTTTGAAATAACGCATCAACGGATTTACTTCTGCAGTGAGAATAAACCAGCGCTTAAACTCTTTCTGACACAGCTTTTTCGCTTCACGAATGAAAAGGTGTCGTGATTCACGCTGGCTTTTCTGCGGCATCACAATGTAAGCAAACAAGCTGTATAGCCACATATAAGGGATAATGTGTTTGCTTAGATTACCTAATTTAACCAACACTTGAGAGCGTGTATTCAAACGTGTGACTGCACCACCTAGTACCATAGAGCGAACGCGCTCTGCTGCTAGCTCCGCAACATTGCGTACAATGATGGTACCTAGAGACATGCCAACAAAGTGAGCTGAACGGATTTTTAGATGGTCGAGCACTTTAAGAATATCGAGTGTTACCGCTTTAAACGTATAGCGGTTACTGATCAACTCTTTGAGTAGATTGTCAGACTTACCGTGTCCTCTTAGATCAATCAACAACAAATTAAAATGCTGCTTGTAGGCTTTGATCTGCTTAAACCAAATAGACGAGCTACCACCAGCACCGTGGACGAAAACGACCCACTCATCACTGGTCGGGTGATTGAATGTTTTATGGAATAATAAACTCTCAGACATACCTATCGCTTAAACTCTACTTATTGGCTTGTGCACCTCTATCAGGCGCTTTGTAATGATAGCACGCTATTAAACCGATTAAGTGATAGTAGTGTCAATCATCAATCAGCCTTGTGAATAGCTAATTACCACTCAAACACTATTTGAATGCAAACCTCGAAAGCAAAAATCCTTTCTCGTCCACAGAAACGAAAAAAGGTGCCCTCACTAGAGCACCTTGATTTGTTTTATCGACTATTACAATGCCGTTTGATACATCGCGAGGTATGCTTTGGCAGCGTCTTCCCAGCAGAAATTCTGTTCCATAGCATAAAGCTGGACACGTTTGATCTCTGAAGGGCGCTGTGCATAAAGCAACAAAGAACGATGAAGAACAGAGAGCAGAGCTTGTGGTGTCGGTTCTTCGAACGCAAAACCTGTCGCCAACTCTGGATTGTCATCATAGTGATTAACACTGTCCTTCAAACCACCAACTGAACGCACGATTGGCAGAGTGCCATAAGCCATGCTGTAAATCTGATTCAAACCGCATGGTTCAAATTCCGATGGCATTAAGAAGAAATCAGACCCAGCTTCGACCAAATGCGCCAACTCATTGTTATACGCTTCAACAAAAGAGAACTTCTCTGAGTGGAGTGCCGAAAGCTCTTTTAGCTGACTGGCCAATACAGGGTCACCTGTCCCTACTATCACGATTTGTAGTTCGTTTTTAAGGAACTCTTCAATGATTGGGATTAGGTAATGAACACCTTTCTGATTCGTCAGACGACACACCATGCCATACACCGCACAATCCGTCGCAGGTAATCCAACTTCTTGTTGTAGCTTCTGCTTACACGCGGACTTACCTCGTGCCATACTATGCTTAGTCGCTTTGTATTTACGTGGTAAGTAAGCGTCTGTTTCAGGATTCCACGCGCTATAGTCACAGCCGTTTAAAATACCAAACAAGTCTGCAGAGCGATGCTGGAACTCTTTCGCCATACCGTGGCTACCAAGTTCCGTTTTTAACTCTTCAGCATAAGTTGGACTTACCGCATTGATCTTATCAGCACACATGACGCCAGCTTTCAGCATAGTAACGTGCGTATCGCTCACAGCTGCTTCCGGTACATGACGACTATGCATTTCTGGCAAGTTCTGCAACTCATCATAAGAGAACACACCTTTGAAGACCGCGTTATGTATCGAAATAACACTGCGCATCGATTTATAGAAATCGTGTTCTTGATAACGAGACTTTAGTAGGTATGGAACAAAGCCAGTATGCCAGTCGTTGGCATGAACGATATCAGGCTGGAAGCCAAGTTTTGGCAACATGTCTAAACAAGCTGCGCTAAAAAACGCAAATCTTTCGCCATTATCAGCGTAAGCTTGATTGTTTTCAGCGTACATTTCAGGGCGCTCAAAGTACTGTTGGCACTCAATACCAAACACTTGAACACCTTCTACGTTGAGCTGTTTTACTTGATAAGCCGTATGAGGCCAGTGGTCTAATTCAGTCGACAAGATAACTTCTGCCGACTCAATATTTGGGATTTTACTGTATGCGGGGATGGTCACTCGAACGTCCTGTTCGAGTGTTTGTAACGCTTTCGGCAGTGCCTTGGCTACATCAGCCAAGCCACCACTTTTAATTAAACCTTCAACTTCAGACGCTACAAAAAGTACCGAGAGAGTCTTAGTAACCAACTCGTGCTCCTTTAGGGATTACCACAACACCATCTTCTGATACATGGTAATGCTTTTTATCTTCTTTCAGATTGACACCGATCTGCGTGCCCGGTGCGATATCTGCATCTTTATCGACGATAACACGGCGAAGAACACAGCCTTCTCCGACTTTAACGTCGCCAAGTAAGATACTTTCGCTGATATCACAAGCAGATGCAATGTTACTGCGGAAACCAAGAACACATTTCTCAATGCGCGAGCCGCGTACATAACTACCATTACACACCAAGCTATCGATGATCTGGACACGTCCGTTAGCAGAGTCTGTAAACGTCGCTGGCGGTAGAGGTGGATAGTAAGTGTGAAGTGGCCACTTGCGGTTGTATAGCGAGAACGGCGCATCTTTTTCTAACAGATCCATGTGAGCCTGCCAGTAAGCGTCAATCGTACCTACATCGCGCCAGTACACTTCTTCTTTCTCACCCGTAATACGATTGGTGCTGAAGTCGTACACAAACACATCACCACGTGGGAACATGTTTGGAATAATATCTTTACCAAAGTCGTGTGAAGAGCCTTCACGGTCAGCATCTTCAACCAGTTCAGCAAACAACTCGTTCGCTTCGAATACGTAATTGCCCATTGATACCAAAGCAGAGTCAGGGTCACCCGGGATCGACTTAGGATTCGCAGGCTTCTCTTCAAAGCCAATCATACGCCCTTCCGCATCAACTTCGATAACACCGAATTCTGATGCTTCAGCCAAAGGCATACGCAGAGCAGAAACCGTCAATGCCGCTTTCTTCTCTTTGTGGAAATCAAGCATCTGCTTGATGTCCATTTTGTAGATGTGGTCCGAACCAAAGATACAAACTTGGTCTGGTTCTTCTAGTTGCATGAAACGAAGGTTCTGATAAATCGCATCAGCTGTACCTTCATACCAACGCTTACCCGTACGCATTTGCGCAGGAATTGGGTCGATGAATCTATCTGTTATCCCACTGATATTCCAACCTTTTTTCATGTGGTGGAATAGTGATTGCGACTTAAACTGTGTTAACACGTAGATCTTCATCAGATCAGCATTTACAAAGTTATTAAGTGCGAAATCGATCAAGCGGTAGCTACCGCCGAATGGAACCGAGGGTTTGCTGCGAGATTCAGTTAAAGGTCTTAAGCGAGAGCCTTCACCGCCAGCAAGAATCATTCCCAATACACCAGCCATTTTATTCTCCATATATTTATAGCTTGTCGATGTTGGTACTTACAAAAGGATTACCTTGGGGGATAAGTACCAACTATTTATTTTAGGCACTTAGTACATATCCATTCATATTCAGTGACAAAATACTAAGCCAAACGTTGTTATGTGTGCACTATTCTTTGCACTTGGTTTTATATACGTTATCGACTTTTCAGTCGATTTCAATTTTTAAGATGCCATTCTGTGGTATGTGAAACGATTGCTTTTCTAACTCTCAAAGCAGCTCACACTACACAGACTTTCAGAAACATTACATTAACAATGAAAACACATGACTTCTACATGAAAATGCTGATCTGCTAATTACAATATTTTAATTAAGTTACATTTCTGTTAATCGTCGCAAAGATTTATCGCTCTGTTTATACATTTAATTCAACATATAAAATAAATCAATTTGCATCTTTGAGATAGAAATTGCATCGCGTTGCATATTTTTGCATGTTTCAAGCAAAAAAAAGCAGCCATAACGGCTGCTTTTTATCATTGATTATTTTTCTTTCGGCTTTTTACGCTTATCGGTAACTTCCCATTTACCGTCAATAAACAGCGCGGTCCAACCAGATGGCTTACCATCGACTTCCGTTCGAACATAATTCTCTTTAGTCTTACGGCTAAAGCGAACGACTGTCGGCTTACCATCAGGGTCTGCTACAGGAGCTGTCGTCAGGTACTGGAACTTAGGCGAAATACGGTCTTTAAAGCGAACCAGCTCTTCCACAAGTGGTGCGCGTGTTTCACGCGATTTAGGGAAGTTACTTGCCGCCATAAACAGGCCTGAAGCACCATCACGCAGTACAAAGTACGCATCTGAGTTTTCACAAGGAAGCTCAGGGAAGTGAACTGGGTCTTCTTTCGGTGGCGCAACCTCACCGTTCTTCAATATCTTACGTGTGTTTTTACAGTTTTCGTTGGTACAGTCCATGTATTTGCCAAAGCGACCGTTTTTCAGAACCATGTCTGAACCACACTTGTCACATTCAACAACAGGACCATCGTAACCTTTAACCTTGAACTCACCATGTTCAACAATGTAACCGTCACAGTTCGGGTTGTTACCACAAACGTGCATCTTACGCTTATCATCAATTAGGTAAGCGTCCATTGCTGTTTCACAGATAGGACAACGTTTTTTAGCACGTAGTGCAGCCGTTTCAACGTCCTCTTCAAGAACATTGATGATACCTTCTTCGTCACCAAGGTTGATCGTTGTCTTACAACGCTCTTTTGGCGGCAATGCGTAACCAGAACAGCCTAGGAATACACCGGTAGAAGCGGTACGAATGCCCATGTTACGACCACAAGTAGGACATTCGATATCTGTCTCTACGATGTGGTTTGGCTTCATACCACCCTCTTCTTCACCAAGGTCGGCTTTCTCAAGGTCACCCGTGAAATCAGTAAAGAAGTTATCTAGAACACCTTTCCAATTCGCTTCACCTTCTGCGATTTGGTCAAGCTTTTGCTCCATACGCGCCGTGAAATCGTAGTTCATCAGGTCATTGAAGCTCTGATCTAGACGGTCAGTAACAATCTCACCCATCTTCTCAGCATAGAAACGACGTTGCTCAACCTTTACATAACCGCGGTCTTGAATCGTAGAGATAATTGATGCATAAGTTGAAGGGCGACCAATACCACGCTTCTCAAGCTCTTTAACCAAGGCCGCTTCAGTGAAACGCGCCGGTGGCTTAGTAAAGTGCTGTTTAGGATCAAGCGTGATCAGGTTCAGTTTATCGCCAAGCTGTACCGATGGCAGAATAGTGTCATCGTTTTTACCCATTGGACGCTGCACGCGAGTCCAACCATCAAACTTAAGGATGCGACCTTTAGCTTTTAGTGTGTACTCATCAGCCTTAACGCTGATTGTGGTCGAATCGTATTGCGCTGGCGTCATTTGACACGCAACGAACTGATTCCAGATCAATGAGTAAAGCTTATGAGCATCCGCATCAACGCCTTTCAGGTCGTCAGATTTAACATCAACACTTGATGGACGGATCGCTTCGTGCGCTTCTTGTGCGCCCTCTTTGCTGCCGTAAACCAGTGGTTTTGCTGGCAGGTACTTATCGCCAAACTCTGACACGATGTAGTCGCGAGCCATATCGACCGCTTCTGAACTCAGGTTTGTTGAGTCTGTACGCATATAAGTGATGTAACCCGCTTCATACAGACGCTGAGCCAACATCATGGTCTTCTTAACGCCGTAGCCTAAACGAGTACTCGCAGCTTGTTGAAGCGTCGACGTAATGTAAGGCGCTGACGGCTTACTCTTAGTCGGACGGTCTTCACGCTTACACACCTCGTATTCCGCTTTCTCTAGAATACTTAGGGCTGCTTTTGTCTGCTCTTCGTTTTCAGGCTTGAAAGCAACACCTGCTTTCTGAGCAACCTGAAGACGGAAATCTGTCTTATCGCCAGTTTGAGTATCGGCGTGGATGTCCCAAAACTCTTCTGGAATGAAGGCATTGATCTCGCGTTCACGCTCTACCAATAGCTTTACAGCTACCGATTGAACACGACCCGCAGATAGACCACGCGCTACTTTCTTCCAAAGCAGTGGTGACACCATAAAGCCCACAACACGGTCCATGAATCGACGTGCTTGCTGAGCGTTCACACCATCGATGTTCAGCTCACCTGGGGTTTCGAATGCTTGTTGAATCGCATTCTTAGTGATTTCGTTAAATACTACTCGTTTATATCTCGCTTCATCGCCACCGATGATCTCACGAAGGTGCCATGCGATAGCTTCTCCTTCGCGGTCCAAATCGGTTGCGAGATATACGTGGTCTGCATTCTCAGCCAGCTTTTGAAGCTCTGCTACGACTTTTTCTTTGCCTGGCAGAACTTGATAGTTCGCTTCCCACTCTTTATATGGGTTGATACCCATTTTCTTGATAAGAGCTTTGCGATCTTTTTCTTTCTTGATACGAGCTTTCTCTTCTGGGCTCATACCCTTTGTTGAAACTGCAGCCGCCTTCTTGCCTGTGCTTTGTCCTGCGGTTGGTAAGTCACGCACGTGACCTACACTCGACTTAACGACAAAGTCTTTGCCAAGATATTTATTGATAGTTTTAGCCTTGGCTGGCGACTCCACTATAACGAGCGATTTACCCATATTGACACTAACGTCCTTAATCACGATGCTTCAGCACCAACAATTCAAACTGTGGGCTTTTACGCATGATATTCTAAATTCATTGCTTCTTTTTTTACTATTGTGCGAGATTAAAAGAAGATCAACCGCTTTTTTCAAAATTGGATCTGATCGCTCGACAATTCAGCGACTCAGTTGAGAAAAGGGGCACAATAGGATTTGAGACTAAAGTACAATCAAACCGTACTTCAAAACGCCTGTTTTTCAAGCTTCTTATATAAACGGGGTCATACTAATCTTGTCTATGTTTCAATGGCGAGCCCTGTTCAATTATTTTTGTCATAAATCACAAAATATCGAACATAAAATCGAAAACTCCTATTCGACTTGGGGTCAGGTCATTGAATTTCTACTCTGTCGCTCTAAACTCCATCTATCCATCGTTATTAGAGAATCTCAATGAGTAAACAAGTAATCACAGAGTTCGACCTTCTGCTTATCGCCAACCAAGTCATTCAGTCTCACGATGACTATATAGAGGGAATGCGCGCAGAGAGCGTCACAGAAAAAGATGATGTATTGGTATTCAAAGGTGAATACTTCTTGGATAGCAACGGCTTACCAACAGAGAACACGACTGCGGTATTCAATATGTTCAAATACCTAGCTCATCACTTATCCAAAGAGTTTACGTTACAACAGTAGCCTTTCACCAGCATCAAAAGTACTCCGTTAAACTTACTTTAATAGAGAGCCCTCGCCGACGAATCGCTTATCGGTAACCGCAAATAAAAAGCTTGCCCTAGAGCAAGCTTTTTTAGTCTAAATCCAATTACTGGCTAAGCATTTTCAGCTTGTCAAAGTAATCAGGGAAAGTCTTAGACGTACAGCCTGGATCATTAATCGTGACCGGTGTATCACTCAGTGCAACCAACGAGAAACACATCGCCATTCGGTGGTCGTCATAGGTATCGATTGCCGCGTGTTTAAGCTCAGAAACAGGTTGAACAATGATGTAGTCCTCACCCTCTTCAACTTCTGCGCCCACTTTACGTAGTTCTGTCGCCATTGCAGCAAGACGATCTGTTTCTTTTACGCGCCAGTTGTATACATTGCGGATCGCTGTCGTGCCTTCAGCAAACAGCGCTGTCGTTGCAATAGTCATCGCGGCATCAGGGATATGGTTGTAATCCATATCAATGCCTTTTAATTGACCAACACGAGAGATAACGTAGTCGTCACCCCATTCGATCTCTGCACCCATTTTTTCTAGTGCATCAGCGAATTGGATATCTCCTTGAATACTGTTTTTACCAATACCCGTTACCTTGATCTCACCGCCTTTAATTGCAGCTGCAGCTAGGAAGTAAGAGGCTGAAGATGCGTCACCTTCTACAAGGAAATCACCGGGTGCAACATACTGTTGGCCAGTTGGAATAACAAACTCTTGATAGTCATTATTGATTACATCGACACCGAATTGTTTCATGATGTGAAGCGTAATATCGATATAAGGTTTAGAAACTAACTCGCCCTCGATCTTAATCGTGATTTCGCCATCCGCAAGCGGCGCAGCCATCAGAAAAGCTGTTAGGAATTGACTTGAAATAGAGCCATCAATTGAAACTGTGCCACTCTTCAAGCCCGTACCTTTAATCTTCAATGGCGGGTAGTTTTCATTCTCAAGGTATTCAACATCCGCACCAGCCTCTTTCAAAGCCGTTACTAAGTGACCGATTGGACGCTCTTTCATGCGTGGTTCACCAGTCAGTACATACTCACCAGTACCTAAACACAGAGCTGCAGCCAGTGGACGCATCGCGGTACCAGCATTGCCTAGAAACAGCTCCAATGCTTGTGGGCTTTCAAACGCTCCACCTAAACCTTGCACTTCACAAACCGTTTTGTCATCAGACAGCTGATAAGTAACACCTAACTTAGTTAGAGCATTCAGCATATGACGGATATCGTCACTGTCTAGCAAGTTGGTTAGACGTGTTGTTCCGCGTGCTAGTGCCGCCAAAAGCAGAGCTCTATTGGAAACACTTTTCGAGCCAGGTAGGTTAACTTCCCCACTCACTTTTTGGATTGGTTGTAACGTAAGGCTTTCCATTAAATCTATATAATCCTTGTATCGCCTGATCGACCGTCTTGGATTTATTTTCAGGCGATGAATAATTCTTCGTAATTGCAGACTAACGAACTTTTCCGATGAACTCCAGAGCAAATCGACCAGAAAAAGCTCAATCAATCATCAAACAAAGTGTATTTTCGAACTAGTACACTAGATCAACGCGAACACCATCGGAAAAGTATAGGATTCGTACATCGTCACCGCGTGAAAAGAGCATTGAGCTGTCGACATCTTGAATAATATTAACGAGCTTGTTGTCCTTGGTTTTAACTAATAGTTCAACTAACTTATACTCCACTCGGTATTGTGTATTGCCACGGTTTCTCGCGATTCCCGCCCCAGCAACGGCACCGACCGCGGTTGCGACTTCTTTACCCGTGCCACCACCAAACTGATTGCCAATTAAACCACCAATTGCAGCACCAAGCAGGGTTTCCCAGCCATTGGCTTTTGACTCGACAATCTCTTGTTGGGTTATGTAACGTACGGTATCAATCTCGCCATACACCACCTCATTCACAGGTCGAGCCTGATTCCGGTTGTAGGCTGCATTTGCTATAAGAGGCAAAAACAGTAAAATCCAAAGCAACTTCTTCATAACAACACTCCTAACGACCTCGGGTCTATGTAAATCAATAAGCGATAGTAATGACTATATACTTAACAGAGTTGGATACTACTAGTATAGAATTCCCTTCACCCTTTGAAGCACTTGATGATCCCAACGGATTACTTGCTTTTGGTGGGGACCTTTCTCCAGCGCGTATTCTTAATGCGTATAGTCATGGCATTTTTCCATGGTATGGCCCGGGTGAGCCCATTCTTTGGTGGAGCCCAGCTCCGCGAGCCGTGTTTGATCCTAAGACCTTTCAACCAGCGAAAAGTCTCAAAAAATTTCAGAGAAAACATAACTATCGTGTCAGCATTAACCAAGCGACCGATAGAGTCATTGGGCTCTGTTCTTCACTCCGCCCGGCAGAAGAGACTTGGTTAAACCAAGATATGCAACGCTCTTATATTGAACTAGCCAAAATGGGTCACTGCCACTCTGTTGAAGTTTGGCAAGGGGATGAGCTTGTTGGAGGCCTGTATGGCATTCTTCGGGGCAAGCTGTTCTGTGGTGAATCCATGTTCAGTACTCAAACCAATGCCTCTAAGATCGCACTCTGGTATTTTTGTCGACACTTTTCTCAGCATGGCGGCCAACTGATCGATTGCCAAGTGATGAATCCGCATCTTGAATCTTTAGGCGCTTTGGAGATTGAAAGAGAGACTTTTCTTGAATCTCTGTCATTATTAAAAGAGCACCCTATTGACCCACTATGTTTTCGTTCACAATGGTTAGAGGAACTGTCGGAATGAGTTCAGGTTTGCACCAAATCAGAATAGGATTAACCGATAATCATAGCTGCAGCTACTTGCCTGAGCGTCAAGAGCGCGTCGCCGTCACGCTCGACGAGCATATGCATACCTCAGATAATTATGAGGTTCTTTTAGCTAATGGGTTTCGTCGCAGTGGCGCAACCATTTATAAGCCCCATTGTGATAACTGTTCTTCGTGTCATGCACTGAGATTGTCTATTCCAGACACTCAACTTTCAAAGAGTCAAAAACGGCTATTAAACAAGGCAAAGTCTTATCAATGGACGATGAAGTCACAGATGGATGAAAACTGGTTTGATCTATACAGCCGTTATATTACTGCTCGTCACCGTTCAGGTACTATGTACCCACCCCAGAAAGACGAATTTTTGCAGTTTTCAAAGAACGAGTGGCTTAATACACAGTATTTGCACGTTTATCTGGAAGAAAAGTTAGTCGCGGTTGCAGTTACCGATGTCATGAGCCAAAGCACCAGTGCGTTCTACACCTTCTTCGACCCAGATGTCGACTTATCACTGGGAACGCTTGGGGTTTTGTTTCAAATTCAGCATGCCCAACAAACCCAAAAACAGTGGCTTTATTTGGGTTATCAAATCGACGAATGCCCCGCTATGAACTATAAAGTACGATTTCAACGTCATCAAAGGCTAGTAAATCAAGTGTGGCAAGGGTAGAATACGCCACAACTTTACATAATTTGATTTTGACGGCACTATCATCGCCGTTGAAAACCGCCAAATGTCGAAAGAGGATTAGATGGCTAAAGAAGACGTAATCGAGATGCAAGGCACTGTCCTTGATACTCTACCAAACACAATGTTCCGTGTTGAGCTTGAAAACGGTCACGTAGTGACAGCACACATCTCTGGTAAAATGCGTAAGAACTACATCCGTATTCTTACTGGTGACAAAGTAACTGTTGAGATGACTCCATACGACCTTTCTAAAGGCCGCATCGTCTTCCGTGCTCGTTAATGTCTCATTAGTGAATACGATAAGAAGCGGAGCCTAGTGCTCCGTTTTTTATTGCCTAACGCTTGGCACTTTGTCCTTTCCACTTATCTCTATCTTCTCTATTTCTTCGTATCTCGTATCTCGTATCTCGTATCTCGTATCTCGCAAGCATAAAAAAACGCACGACCTGAGCCGTACGTTTTATTGATTCAATCGAGCTATTCAAGTTGACTGGTTAGTGCATCACTTCTTCTTTAGCACCAACATAGCTAAATTGCAGCTCATCTTTCTTCAGAGACACTTTAACAGTACCACCGTCGACTAGACTACCGAACAACAATTCGTTCGCGAGAGGCTTCTTAAGCTGCTCTTGAATCACACGTCCCATTGGACGCGCACCCATTGCTTTGTCGTAACCTTTCTCTGCTAACCAGTGACGAGCATCTTCTGATACTTCCAAAGACACGCCACGAGAATCAAGTTGAACTTGCAGTTCGACAATGAACTTATCAACCACTTGGCTAATAACTGTTGGGTCTAGGCTGTTGAACCAGATGATGTTATCAAGACGGTTACGGAACTCTGGTGTAAACACCTTCTTGATTTCACCCATCGCATCTGGCGCGTGATCCTGCTGGATCAGGCCGATCGATTTCTTCTCTGTCTCTGCTACACCGGCGTTGGTGGTCATCACAAGGATTACGTTACGGAAGTCAGCTTTACGACCGTTATTATCCGTTAGCGTACCGTTATCCATCACTTGTAGCAGTAGGTTAAAGATGTCAGGGTGAGCTTTCTCAATTTCATCAAGCAGTACCACAGAATGAGGGTTCTTGATCACGGCATCAGTTAATAGACCACCTTGATCGTAACCGACATAACCCGGAGGTGCACCGATCAAACGGCTCACAGAGTGGCGTTCACCGTATTCCGACATATCAAAGCGCAGTAGCTCAATACCCATCAGTTTAGACAGCTGAACTGTCACCTCTGTTTTACCCACCCCTGTAGGGCCTGCAAAAAGGAATGAACCAACAGGTTTGTTATCGGCACCCAAGCCAGCACGAGTTAGCTTGATCGCTTCACTTAGCGCGTCTATAGCGGTGTCTTGACCAAATACCAGCATTTTCATGCGATCATCAAGGCTTTGTAGAATGTCTTTATCTGACGAAGAGACAGACTTCTCTGGAATACGAGCCATCTTGGCAACCATTGACTCTATATCCGCTACACTCACCGTTTTCTTACGACGGCTTGCTGGAGCTAATCGACTGCGAGCGCCTGCTTCATCAATTACGTCAATCGCTTTATCTGGCAGGTGACGTTCGTTAATGTACTTCGCTGACAACTCAACGGCAGCACGCAGGGCTTTATTAGTGTAACGAACCTCGTGGTGCGCTTCGTATTTCGGCTTAAGACCAATCAAGATCTTAGTGGTGTCATCTAACGATGGTTCCACAATATCGATTTTCTGGAAACGGCGAGATAACGCACGCTCTTTCTCGAAAATGGTGCTGTACTCTTGGTACGTTGTTGAACCGATACAACGCAACTTACCACTACTTAGCAGAGGCTTAATGAGGTTTGCCGCATCAACTTGACCGCCCGAAGCCGCACCCGCACCAATGATGGTATGAATCTCATCAATGAAAAGAATCGCGTCTTCTTCTTTCTCTAGCTGTTTAAGAATCGCCTTAAAGCGTTTCTCAAAGTCACCACGGTATTTAGTCCCTGCAAGCAGAGAACCAATATCTAGAGAGTAAATGACACTGCTTTGGATCACTTCTGGTACTTGGCCTTCGACAATTCTCCAAGCAAGACCTTCAGCAATGGCGGTTTTACCTACGCCAGCTTCGCCCACAAGAAGCGGGTTGTTTTTACGACGGCGGCATAACACCTGAATAGTGCGCTCAAGCTCTTTGTCACGACCAATAAGTGGGTCGATATTGCCTTTCTTCGCGACTTCATTGAGGTTGGTTGCAAAATTTTCCAGTCTATCTTCTGAACTCGCTTCTTCCGCATTTTCAGCACCGAATGAGTCTGAAGAGGAAGCATTGTCACCTTCATTGCTTGCTTTGGTAATACCGTGAGAAATGAAGTTAACAATATCTAAGCGGCTGATGTCATTCTTCTTGAGCAAGTAAGCTGCGTGAGATTCTTGTTCACTGAAGATAGCAACCAACACGTTAGCACCCGTTACTTCACTGCGACCAGATGATTGCACGTGGAAAACGGCACGTTGAAGAACACGTTGGAAGCTTAGCGTCGGCTGAGTTTCACGTGTTTCGTCGCTTTCAGGAATAAGAGGTGTGGTTTGATCGATGAAAATATCGAGCTCGTTGCGTAAGGCTTCAAGATCGGCTTGGCATGCCAAAAGCGCTTCCTTGGCCGCATCATTTTCTAATAATGCAAGTAGGAGGTGCTCGACAGTCATAAACTCATGTCGCTTTTCTCGCGCTCGAGCAAAGGCGCCGTTCAAGCTTGATTCTAATTCTTTATTCAGCATAAGTACCTCCTAAGGGAACAACATTGTTGTCCGAACAAGTCTTTAAGCTTGCTCCATTGTACATAGTAGCGGATGCTCATTTTCCTTTGAGTACATCGTTACTTGCGCTACTTTTGTTTCCGCTATCTCTGCGCTGTAAGTCCCACAGATAGCTTTACCTTCATAATGAACCTTGAGCATGACTTCCGTTGCTTTCTCGATATCTAGCGAGAAGAATCGCTCTAGGATTTCGATTACAAAGTCCATTGGCGTGTAGTCATCGTTATTAAGTACAACGTTATACATTGCCGGTGGCTTAACTTTCGTTTTTTCTTTCTCCAGTAAATCAGAGCCTGGAGCCGCCCATTCAAAGTTTCTACTCATGTTAGCTTTGCTAAGGTTATTTTTGGAAATACGACATGTGCGAACTCTAAATCTACCACATTCACAGTGTCGGGTGTACTACGAAACCGTGTTAGAAAACAAGACCAAAAATAGAACCCATACATTGAGCCTAATCCACCATTTACCTTGCTGCAAATAAAAGATGCCTATTGCGTCGATTAACATATGTGATTGATTAAAAAGGCAGCATAAACATACGTAAAACATATATTTGCGCTTATAAGTTACAAAATAGTTAATAGGTAGTGTTAATTCTCAGGTGTGATTTGTTATTAAAAATGATCAATTTTCTACCAATTTGCTATTGACTGTGCTCAATCATTAGCTACATTGGAGCTAAAAGGTTTTTTTTACATTAAAATTTAACAACACGGAATAATTACGCAAGGCAGCGATATTTCATGTCAGCAATGTAGAAGTTCAGAATAACGACCAGATACCGCGTCGTTTCGAATCATATCAGTGACACTTTTCACAATTGATATAAACAACATCAGTAACAAAATGCATGAGGGATGTATAGCATGGCTACAGGTACAGTAAAATGGTTTAACAATGCCAAAGGGTTTGGCTTTATTTGTCCAGAAGGTGAAGAAGGCGATATTTTTGCCCACTACTCCACCATTCAAATGGATGGCTACCGCACACTCAAAGCGGGACAGCAGGTCGACTATGAAGTAGAGAGCGGCCCGAAAGGATCCCACGCCAGCTCCGTTATTCCGGTAGAAACTGGCCAAACAAAGTAGTCCAGCTACATTCATTATCCGAAGACGCTCTGCCCTATGCAGAGCGTTTTTTTATATCTATACACCAATAAAAAACGCCCCAGCTATTTAGGCTGAGGCGTTTATCAATTACTGAGTCTAGGTTAGACGGTGATTATGCATTAATCACTGCGTTTAGTGTCGCACTTGGACGCATTAGCGCTGAAGTCAGAGCATCGTCAAACAGGTAATAACCGCCTAGCTCGCCTTTCACACCTTGCGCATTATTAAGCTCAGCAACAATCGCCTCTTCACCTTCAGAAAGCCTAGCGGCAACACTTGCGAACTCTTGTGCAAGCTCCGCATCAGCCGTTTGCTCTGCGAGTGCTTTTGCCCAGTATGTTGCTAGGTAGTAGTGACTGCCACGGTTGTCCAACTCACCCACTTTACGTGACGGTGACTTGTTCTCATCTAAGAACTCACCAGTCGCTTTATCTAGAGCATCAGCAAGAACCTGCGCTTTCGCGTTGCCTGTTACTGTGCTTAGGTGCTCAAGTGAAGCTGCAAGTGCTAGGAATTCACCTAGAGAGTCCCAACGTAGGTGGTTCTCTTTTTCAACTTGTTGAACGTGCTTAGGAGCAGAACCGCCTGCACCCGTTTCGAACAGACCACCACCATTCATTAGCGGAACGATAGATAGCATTTTCGCAGACGTGCCTAGCTCTAGAATTGGGAATAAATCCGTTAGGTAGTCACGTAGAACGTTACCCGTTACTGAGATTGTATCTAGACCTTCTTTGATACGAACTAGAGAGAACTTAGTCGCTTCAAGTGGAGAAAGAATCTTCAGTTCTAGACCATCTGTATCATGCTCAGGTAGGTAAGCATTTACTTTCTTAATCAGCTCTGCATCGTGTGCACGAGATTCGTCTAGCCAGAATACCGCTGGCGTACCTGAAGCACGAGAACGAGTTACTGCCAGCTTAACCCAATCTTGAATTGGCGCGTCTTTAACCTGACACATACGGAAGATATCGCCTTCCTCAACTGCTTGCTCAAGAAGTACTGCGCCATTTGCGTCAACAACTTGAACCGTACCAGCCGCATCTTGGATGAACGTCTTGTCGTGAGAACCGTACTCTTCTGCTTTTTGAGCCATTAGGCCAACGTTTGGTACGCTACCCATTGTGGTTGGATCAAATGCGCCATTCTCTTTACAGAAATCGATAACCGCTTGGTAGATGCTTGCATAGCTACGATCTGGGATCATCGCTTTAGTATCTTTTTGCTTGCCATCTGGGCCCCACATTTGACCAGAAGAACGCAGCATCGCCGGCATTGACGCATCAACAATGATGTCGCTTGGTACGTGTAGGTTTGTGATGCCGCGGTCTGAATCAACCATAGCTAGTGGTGGTTGAGTTTCGTATACCGCTTGCAGATCCGCTTCAATAGCCTCTTTCTGATCTTGCGGTAGCGATGCGATCTTAGCGTATACGTCACCAATACCGTTGTTCACGTCAACACCCAACTCTTCAAATAGTTGACCGTGTTTAGCAAATACATCTTTGTAGTAAACCTTAACCGCATGACCAAAGATCACAGGGTCAGAAACCTTCATCATCGTTGCTTTCATATGTAGAGAAAGAAGAACGCCCTGCTCTTTCGCTGAAGCAATCTCTTTTTCAAAGAAGGCAACAAGCGCAGCTTTGTTCATTACTGACGTATCAATGATCTCTTTGTCTTGTAGAGCAAAAGCAGGCTTAAGAGTTTTCTTCGCGCCATCTTGACCAACAAATTCGATGCTCACTTCTGTTGCACCGTTGATTGTTGTTGATTTTTCGCTACCGAAGAAGTCTTTACCGTCCATGCTCGCTACATGAGACTTAGAATCTGCTGCCCAAGCACCCATTGAGTGTGGATTTTTCTTCGCGTAATTTTTTACAGAAAGCGGTGCACGACGGTCAGAGTTACCTTCACGTAGTACCGGGTTTACAGCACTACCTTTAATCTTGTCGTAAGTTGCTTTGATCGCTTTCTCTTCGTCAGTGCTTGCTTCTTCTGGGTAGTTAGGAAGTGCGTAGCCTTTTGCTTGAAGTTCTTTGATTGTTGCTTGAAGTTGTGGGATAGACGCTGAAATGTTTGGAAGCTTGATGATGTTTGCTTCCGGTGTTTTTGCCAACTCGCCCAGCTCAGCAAGTGCATCACCAATACGTTGCTCTTCGTTTAGATAGTCAGGGAAGTTAGCAATAATGCGCCCTGCAAGTGAAATATCACGAGTATCAACGTTGATACCAGAAGAAGCGGTGAAAGATTGAATGATCGGCAATAGTGAGTATGTTGCTAGTGCTGGTGCTTCGTCTGTAATGGTATAGATGATGGTTGGTTTTTCAGTAGGCATGAAATTTCCCTATAGTTCTGACAAGCTCACTCATTGTGAGAATGTTTAAATTGACCAGTAAACTGCGCTTGAGAGCGCCGAATGTCTACTCGATAGTCGTACTCTATCTTATTTTTCATACCGATTTATGACGGTATGAACCAAATCCGTGAGTGCGTTGTTATAATAAAACACGTTGGTATAATTAAACAAATTGGGCTTTGTAGTCCATTAACTTGTTCTATTTTGTGTCTTTTAGGCGCGCAAATGATAGCTCAATTCCGTTTCAGTGAAAACTTTTCAGCACACTTCGTTTACATTTTTGCAAGGTAGTTAACATGTCTACTCGCTCTCGTAGCACTTCGCGCTCTAATGGGGCCTCTCGTCAAGGCGGTCAATTTAAACGGGGCAGCCAAGCCACCACGCGTCAAAATCACAAGGGTAATGAGCGTCGTTCTTCTGCTGCCAATAAAGCAAATTCATCCAGTAAACAGCGCTACAAGCGTAAACCGAGCAGTGACAAACCGAAGATCGCACCAGAAGACCGAAAGGTGATTCTGTTTAACAAACCGTTCGATACTTTGAGCCAATTTACTGATGGTGAGGGCCGTAAGACCTTAGCCGATTTTATCCCGGTTAAAGATGTGTATGCAGCGGGTCGGTTAGACCGAGACAGTGAGGGGCTGATGGTGCTGACCAATGACGGTATCTATCAAGCGAAACTGACTCAACCTAACTCTAAATCGCCAAAAACCTATTGGGTACAAGTCGAAGGCGCTCCAACAGAGAACGATTTAGATAAATTGAGAAAAGGAGTGGAGCTAAAAGATGGTATGACTCTGCCAGCGAAAGTGGAAATCATGCCAGAACCTAGCGTATGGGAACGAAACCCGCCCGTCCGTTTCAGAGCAGCCATTCCGACTACATGGCTCTCGATTACAATCATTGAAGGCCGTAACCGTCAGGTACGCCGTATGACAGCTAATATAGGTTTCCCTACCCTACGACTTATTCGCTACTCAATGGGCGGAATGAACTTAGGTGATTTACAACCGGGAGAGTGGAAAGAGATTTAAACCTAGATCTGGTTCTAGGAGCTAAAAAGGAATATGAACAAGCGAGGAGTCCAAATACAGGTTGAACTCCTCGCCATAAAAATCTTTATCTTACTTTTGGTCAACTAACCATTTTTGGAAAGCTTTACGCTCTTCTTCGTTTGCTCTTGAATACCAAAGCTTAAGTTGAAGCGTATTTTCAGACTCTTGAACAGTGCTGTCTGGGGCTACTGTAGAACCGACTACTGCACCTGTTTGTACTGCCGCTAACTCTTCTTTGAGTGATCGAATTTTTCCAGAATCAAATACTAAACCATGCTCTTGGTTATATACCTTAACTAACTCTGGAATATCACCATAAGGCAATGCACCTTTTGCAGGCGGTAAAATCTCTTGCATCGCTTCGACTTCATCACCGTTTACCGTCACTTCAAATAATGGCTGCTCTTTGTCCACCCAACTAGACACTTGGCCATATTTTCGGCTTTTTAGGTCAATCTCGACATCACTGTCTTTTGGTACATCAACAATGACAATATAAGGAACCGTGCTTAAGAACTCTCGTTTACCTCGCTCGCTTAGATACCCGGTATAATCGAGTACAAGTTGGTTCTCTCCCGGCTCTAAAGACACCTGTTCAGCATCTTCAATAACTTCACCGTTGAGTGTATTCAATGTCACACCATTGCCGAATTCAACACCGGCAAAACTATGCGGGGCAGCAGCAAGGCAAACAAGACCCAAAACCCATTTGTTCATGAACGTTTCCTTATCAATAAATGTAAAAAAGCCAGCTTAACGCTGGCTTTTATATATCATACTAAGCTACGACTTAGAAAGTGTAGTAAACACCAGCAGTGATACCGTCAGCATCTAGAGTAGTGTTAGATGCAGATTGCTCGAAGTCAGCTGTTTGGTATTCAGCGAAGAATAGAACGTTGTCACGGAATGCGTAGTCAGCACCAACAACTAGGTTAGTAGAGTCAATGTCAGAGATTGAAGTCACAACACCAGTTGTAGCATTAACTTCTTCATCAGTAGTCGCGATAGAGTAAGTAGTGTAAAGACGTACAGCGTCTAGCTGGTATGCTGCTGCAACACCCATTGTCTCACCGTTACCGTAGTTAGTTGGTAGATCCCAGTAACCGTAACCTTGGTTACCTTCGTACTGTGCGTAAGTAGCAGCTAGGTATAGGCCACCAAACTCAGCAGATGCAGAAACACCTGTTAGTAGGTAATCAACGTTTTCAGTACGCTCACCAGTGATGTAAGAAGCACCTACAGAGAATGCACCGAATGCGTAATCAGCAGAGATACCGTATGTGTTGTCTACATTTTCAGTAGAGTCAGTGTTGATGTCAGCAACAAGAGTTAGACCTTCAAGGAATTGACCTTTGAAAACTGCACCGTGGCCGTTAGATTCTGCGTGGTGACCACCAGTAGAACCCATGTAGTTACCTTCGTTTGTGATGTCATCTTTTTGGATTGCATCAGCAGACTCAGCTAGGTCACCTGTTTCACCGAAAGCCATACCCCAAGTGTCAGTTTTGAAACCAACTAGAACATCATCAAACTTAGCGTTGCCGCCAGAACCGGTTTCGATTTCGAAAGATGCGAATGCTGTAAATTGGTCGTTTAGCTTTTGCTCAGCATCAAGTTGGATTTTCGCCCAAGTTGAAACGTCAGCTTCGTTCTTCTCAACGCCACCACCGATTTGGTCAACTTCTGAAGTTGTTAGGTAGATATCTACCTCGCCTTTTAGGCCAACTTTAGTGTCGTCGTTTGCGTAAATTTCTGCTGCGTTTACTGAAGTTGCTGTTGCTGCGATAGCAAGAGCTAATAGAGTCTTTTTCATAATAAATCCACTGCCTTTTCTAAGAATGGGAGATCCTTGCCCGGTTCCCTTTTTTTGTTTTGTGTTGATGATTACCACTCTTTGTTGGTTAACCACCGCCACTAAATTTCGAGGTCTAGATTGCAAAAGATTATCCTGCGTGTCAAATAAACTAAAAACAAACCTAAAAAAAAGACAAACCAAATAAATTCAATCACTTACAATTTTTTTCATCATTTTACGAGACACTTCTCGGGTCATTTCACCAAAAATATAATAAACCTAAAAAGCCCAACAACAGTTAAAAACACCATTAAAAGACTAAACAACAACCACAATACAGAATTAAACACTCAAAGCGAGCTTTATTTTGATATTTATATTTTGAACAACAAATAAAATCGCTAACTTCATGAAGGTTCAGTTTTTTTTTGTGAACAAGATCTACCTTTGATTCAAAAGCAAGCTATTTCACGGAAAATGAACGGTCTAGTGAAATGTGCTACTATCGCGGCTTCGTTACTTGGGTCACAGTATGCTAACCACTAAAATACAAAATTCTATTCGCACCAGTTATCAAAACCTTCAGTCACAGTTGGACAACTTTGTACCTAGGCGCGCCCAAAACTATCTTGTTGCAGAAATAGCAAAGACACTTTGTGGCCAATACCATAAAAGTAATCGCATGATTGTTGCTGAAGCAGGCACAGGGATTGGTAAATCTCTCTCTTATTTAATGGCGACGATCCCTGTTGCGGTTCTCAACAACCGAAAAATCGTCATATCAACAGCAACGGTTGCCCTACAAGAGCAGCTCGTCAACAAAGACCTGCCTCTATATAGAAGACTGACTGATAGAGAGTTCTCTTTTATATTGGCAAAAGGCAGACAACGATACTGCTGCGCAGAAAAGCTTGCTGTGGCATGTGGTGCCGATGGCGGCCAAATGGCGATGTTTGAGTCAAAGCCTAAAAAGAAAGACATTGAACAGCTTGAAACCATGTACCGCAGCCTTGCACAAGGTAAATGGGACGGCGACAGAGACTCGTGGCCAAAACCTATTGACGATATGATTTGGCAAATGATTGTTAGCGATAAGCACAGCTGTAATAACAGTATGCCAGCACATAGAGACTGTCCGTTCCAAAAGGCGCGCTCTGAGCTAGACAAGGCCGATGTAATCATCGCAAATCATAGTTTAGTTATGGCCGATGCTGATTTAGGTGGTGGTGTCATCTTGCCTGAACCGGAAAACTGCATCTATGTGTTTGACGAAGCGCATCATCTACCTCATGTGGCACGAGACCACTCTTCGGCTGCAGCAAGCTTAAAAGGTGCGGCTTCGTGGTTAGAGCGTTTAAATCAATCAATCACTAAGCTTTCTGGCCTAGCTGAAGAGAAACGTGTCTACCGGTTTAGAAATGAGCTACAAGATTCTGTTCAACAGCTTATTCCGAGTCTGACTCAGTTAAGCAAGCGTTTTAATGCCAGCCAGTTCGAAGATGGCTTATATAGATTTGAACACGGCGATCTTCCTGAGTGGCTAGAAAGCGAATCGAAAGACCTAAAGCAGTTGAGTCAAAAGGCCAGCCAAGCGGTCGCAAAAATCGCAGACCTTATCGCTGAGCGCGTCAAAGAGGGTGAGCTTTCAACCAAACTTGCTGAACCTGCCTTGGCAGAAATCGGCTTCTATATACAAAGAACTGAGAACCTTGCGCAAGTTTGGCGTCTGATGGCTGAACCTAAACGTGATAAAGGAGCTCCGTTAGCCCGATGGTTAGAGCTCAACAAAGAGAGTGAAGGCGACTTCATTGTTAATGTCTCTCCGCTAGAGGTTGGCTGGCAGCTAGATCAGCAAATCTGGAGCCGCTGCGTTGGTGCTGTATTAGTGTCTGCAACGATGCGAGCCCTGAACTCCTTTAGCTTCTTCTGTCATCAAGCTGGTATTAGCCAAAAACCAGAAGACGGCGTTCAGTTTCTCGCGTTAGCCTCGCCGTTTGATTACCAAAATCAAGCGGAGTTAATTGTACCTGCAATGAAGTACGAACCTCAGGCACCGCAGTTTACAGAATATCTTATCGAAATTTTGCCTAAGGTAATTGAAGACAACAAAGCCAACCTCGTTTTATTCTCTTCCTATTGGCAAATGAATCAGGTTGCAGAAGGCTTGGCGACCGATTTCGTTAAAAAGGGCTGGGCGTTACAAGTTCAAGGCGACACATCGCGCTCAGAAATCCTAAAAAAACATAAAAACCTTATAGAAAAAGGCAAAACCAGCGTTCTTTTCGGCACTGGTAGCTTTTCTGAGGGTTTGGATTTACCGGGTGAACTACTAGAGAATTTGGTGATCACCAAAATACCATTCGGCGTACCTACCTCTCCGGTCGAACAAGCGCACTCTGAATACATAGAGTCAAAAGGTGGGAATCCGTTTATGCAAATCACGGTTCCAGAGGCGAGTAAAAAGTTGATTCAATCTGTTGGACGACTACTGCGTAAGGAAAGAGATTCTGGTAAAGTCACGATCCTTGATCGACGCATAGTCACAAAGCGTTACGGCAAGTCTTTATTAGACTCCTTACCGCCTTTTAAACGTACGATAAAATACTAATGATTGGGAACGCATAAGCCGTTCCTGAACATACCCATTTAATGTTCGGTCACGAGCAAATTTCAAAGCGACACTGCTGATACAGCATATAACGAGAATAATAGCTATTTATGGAAATGATTGAACCAACCATGTTGGTCATACTTGCTCTGGTTGCCTTTGCAGCTGGTTTTATTGATGCTGTTGCCGGCGGCGGCGGCATGCTTACCGTACCTGCTCTGCTGTCTCTTGGTTTGCCTCCACACATTGCATTGGGAACCAACAAACTCGCTGCAACATTTGCTTCATCAACCGCCGCTTTTACTTACTATAAAAAGAAGCTGTTTAAGCCAGAATGTTGGATAAATGCATTTATAGCGACTTTGATCGGCGCAACCATAGGTACGCTAACCGTCGATGCCATTAGCACTCAATGGCTAGAGAAAGTCTTACCACTGATTATTCTCGCTGCAGCGATCTACACGATTTTTCATAAGACACCGAATGCCAATCACAACGTGTCACCAAAACCTTGCCCTGTGCTTAAGAAAAAACAAAAGTACCAAGGTTTTGTTCTTGGCTTTTATGATGGCGTTGCAGGCCCAGGTACTGGCGCGTTTTGGACAGTTAGCTCTATGGCGCTGTATCGCCTAAACATCTTACTCGCGTCTGGTTTATCCAAAGCGATGAATTTCACCAGTAATTTCACCTCGCTTGTCACCTTTGCGATTCTTGGTCATATCGATTGGGTACTGGGTTTAACTATGGGTGTTTGCTTAATGGCTGGTGCATTCGTTGGGGCGCACTCGGCGATTCGTTTCGGCGCTAAGTTTATTCGCCCCGTGTTTGTTACTGTTGTGAGCGTTCTCGCCATTAAACTCGCTTATGAAGCTTGGTTTGTAAACCTTTAACTGAGCGAACGTTTGGCTATGTCTCGATTTAATCAACTCGCGAAGATACTTGAAACCCTCATTGGTCACTGTCAACAAGTCGATGGTGCTCGTGGGGCTTATCACCAGCCTCTGTTTGATAGCACGCTATTTAAGTCTCGTGCTAAGGTGCTTATGCCTTATGCGTTAGAGACACAATCAAATTACAAGCGAATACTGTCTGAATTAGCCAATGGGCAACTTTCTGCGGCAAGAGCAAGCCACTTAACTGAAAAGCTCACAAACCAAATAGCAGCAATCCAGAGGGAGCTTGCCAACTACGACCTGCGTGACGACCGCCAGTTAAATCAGACCAGTTCGACCAATCAGCTTTACAATGCCCTATCCCAACATCAGGATTGGCAACGGCGTTTATCCTCTCTTGTTCAGCAAAAACGAACAGCGTTGGATTCCGCACCTGCTTATCAAAAAGAGCAAGCAGAAAAGGCGTGGCAACTTACGACCGAACGACTCGAACGCTGTGAAGAGTCGATGAAAAAAATTCAAAGACAGTTAGACCTAGAGGTTCCAAATAGAGATGAGCACTGAACAAGCACCATCACCATTAGATAATGCCCCAGATGAGATCAAGCTGGCTGTTGACCTTATCTACCTTTTTGAAAGCAACGAAATTGACCCAAAAATCGCGTTAGAAGCGATCAAAATCGTTGAAAAAGACCTTCAAGCTAAATTAGCACCTAGCACCTAGCACCTAGCACGAATATAACAGGATACACATGTACCAACTTAACTTCTCTATGGCCGAGTTTGTAGAACAATACTGGCATAAGCAACCAACCATCATCAAAGGTGGATTCAAAGATTTCATTGACCCAATCAGCCCAGAAGAACTTGCCGGGCTTTCAATGGAAGAAGAGGTCGACTCTCGCTTTGTTTCTAACCTTGATAACAAATGGTCTGCTGAGCACGGTCCATTTACAGAAGAGAAGTTTGGACAGCTCCCGCAAAGCCACTGGCAATTGATTGTTCAAGCCGCAAACCACTGGCATCAAGGTGCAGCTCAATTAGCGGAATCTTTCCAACAGCTTCCAAACTGGTTATTTGATGATCTGATGATTTGTTACTCAGCAGAAAATGGTGGTGTTGGCCCTCATATCGACCAATACGATGTATTCATCATCCAAGGCCAAGGTAAGCGTCAATGGAAAGTGGGTGCTAAAGATGAAGGTCAATACAAAGAGACCGTACAAGCGTCAGCTTTACGCCAAATTGAAGGCTTCGAACCAATCATTGACCAGATTCTTGAGCCGGGTGATATTCTTTACATCCCACCAGGGTTTCCACATGAAGGTACAACGCTAGAACCATCTATGAGCTACTCAATCGGTTATCGCTCACCTAAAGAGCAAGAACTGATCAGTAATTTTGCTGACTTTGTTCTAGCACACGACATGGGTGATACCCACTTACATGATCCTGAGTTCAAAACACAAGGCAACTTTGGTCAAATTCGTCAATCTGACCTAGCAAGCCTGACTAAAATGCTGCATTCAGCGCTAGAGCAACCGAACACAGTGAGTGACTTTATGGGTTGTCTACTGAGCCAGTCACGCCACCAGCTTGATATAGTTGCTCCTGAACCACTGTGGAATGCGGAAGAAGTGTCTAACCACCTTGCGTCACAGGGTGAGATTTACAAAGTGTCAGGCCTTAAAGCCCTATACCACGAAGTAGAAGCGAATGTTGCTTACATTAACGGCGAAGTCATTAGAGTCGAAGAGAATGACAGCGCACTACTGACCTCATTGTGTAATGAACCAGTGATCACATCAGAACAAACGGTAAGCCCGTCTGGCATTGCGCTTATTACCGACCTCGTCAACAAAGGCTATTGGTTTATCGAAGAGTAATTCGAATTCTGAGCAAACGAAAAGGGACACGTTGATGCGTGTCCCTTTGTTGTTTTTAAAGCGCAAAAAGTCTTTAAACCTTAAATTGATTAACTAGCGCTTGCTGCTGCTGAGATAAGGTATCAATTTGGTTTCCTTGCTCTTCAGATTTCGAGGCCTGCTCTAGAATTTGCGCACTTAAATCGCGAATATTGACCACACTCTGATTAACCTCACCCGATACCGACTGTTGCTCTTCTGCCGCTCGCACGATCTGATTGTTCATATCGCTGATCGCTTCAATTGAAGTAAAGATCGAACCAAGATCTTCTACCGCATTCTGTACATGTAAGGCGGTGTCATTGGCTAGAATATTACCTTCTTGAATCGCTTCTACCACATCCTGAGTGCCCGCTTGAACCTTATCAATGACTTGGCGAATTTCTCCTACCGACGCCTGAGTGCGACTTGCTAGATTTCTCACCTCATCAGCAACTACAGCAAAGCCTCTACCCTGCTCACCCGCACGAGCCGCTTCAATCGCTGCGTTTAGAGCCAGCAAGTTGGTTTGCTCTGAGATACCTTCGATAACACCAAGAATGTCGGTAATGTTAGCGTTGTTCTTCGCAAGATCTTCGACAATAGGTACTGCGCTCGACATACGCTCCACCAGCTTCCTCATTTCTCCAGCTGACAGCTCGATTACTTGCTGTCCTTGCTTAGCAGAAGAGTTAGCTTCACTTGCAGCGCCAACAGCTACCTCAGCATTTTGAACAACTAGGCTTGCAGTCTGCGTCATCTCTTCTGCTGCTGTCGCCACTAAGTCGACTTCTTTAAACTGCGATTCACTGCTTTGACGAGTGCTAGACGCTGAAGCCTTCGCTGCGCTTGTGGTGTTCGCAACCTGCTCTGAGGTCGCAATTACCTCTTTAATCGTCGGTTGAAGCTTATCTAAGAATCGATTAAACCCTTGTGCAAGTTGACCAACTTCATCTTGAGATTTAACCTCAAGTCGCTGCGTTAAATCGCCCTCACCAGATGCGATGTCGTCCAACCTTTCAACGACTTGACGAATCGGTTTCACAATAGAGAGTGAGGCAAACGCGATGATACCCAAGCCCAACACAATAAACAGACCACCCGCTAGTAGCTCTGTCTTAATGCTTTCACTCAACTTTTCACTAATGATGGCATCAAGTAGGTTGGCATCCGCCACTACGCTCTGCTTAGGGATCTCCAACAACACACCCCAAGTTTGGTTAGCCGCCATAACCGGGGCAAATGCGAGTAACCACTCACCGTTTTCGCTCCATTGAGTCATGGTCTCACCGCCAAACATAAAGTCTGTCAGTTGGTCGCTGCTGGTATTGCTGCTAGCAAATTGAGAACCTGTCGTGACTGAGGCGTCATCCGCTGCAATCACAGAGCCGTCTAAACTAACCACATAGATTGCGCCATTACCATTAAACAACTCAGCGTCAGACTCTGCGACGATGTCAGTCAGTCCATCGAGTCGAAGGTCGATACCCAAAAAGCCGATTGGCGTATCATCAATAAGAATGGGGACAGAGATCGATGAAGTTAGTAGTGATTGACCACCGCTAGTCACGACCTTAGGTGTGCTGATACATGTTTGACCGCTCGATAACGGGCAATAGAAACGCTCACTGTTTGAGTTATCGTTGAGGAGTTGCTCAGAAAGAACATTCGACAGTACGTTCTCTCCATTGTCTGCCACTTTCCAATAAGGGGCAAAACGACCCACTTCGTTAGAGCCCACATAGTCGGCGTCCACATAGTTACCATCTTCGCCATCGAGCATTTCAGGGCGAAATACCAAATAAGCACCGAGAATTGAATCAAAGTCTAAAACTGAACGACGAATCATCTCGTCTAATGCAGTTCGCAGCTCTTCGCTTGGCGTAAAATTCTCTTCAGCATTAGTCTTTAAAAACTTAGCACTCGCCGCTAGCATCTCTGCACGATAGATTGCTTCATCTACATAACGTTGGGTTTCTTGTGCATTTAACTGCGAAACAGACGCCAATAGCTGTTCCGTTTTGTTAATAACAGAATCTGAGCTTTGAGACTTGATCACCTGCTGATTACTTGAAGCGTTGTAGATCGAGAAACCAATAAGAGAAAGTGAAGTGATGAGTAAACAACACCCTGCTAGGAGGGTGATTTTCCACTGTACTGAAAGTGAGCGCATTGAATATCCTTATTTAAGCCAAAAGACTTCCGTGGACCTAAAAACATACCGATAGCAAAAATGCAATTCTACTTATGTCTTTTAGACGAATAGCTTAGCCGACAATTACAGCACAAATCGGTCACATATAAAACGAAAGTTTATATAAATGTTAATAAAACGTATCTTTCTATTTTTACACATTGATTTTCAATCGCTTTCGGTGTTGTCACGTCTAGTTAAGTTATTGAAGCTAAGGTGCTCAACTAACGATATTCGCTACTTAAATAGATGTTTTAACTCACACTATTAATCGAAGTTTCGCTTTGTCAAAGAGACATATCAATGAAGCTCACTGCCACATTTCACATCTTTAAAGGTAGAAACTTCGGATTACTTTTTCTCATCTACATTATAGATTTTTATCTTGTTCAACTTCACATTTTTTGATTGCTAATTCGGCAATCAAACTCTAATATCTCGCGCCTAGATTCCCTAATTGCTTTATTTAGTTGGCTCTCCTTAGTGGAGCGCTAAGGCTTTTTACGTTTTTAATTTTTGGAGAGATACGCAAATGTCCGCCTCGTTTCCATTAGCGAAACTTACCTTTTTAATCGCTATTCTGACAGCCGTAGGTCAAATGACTCAAACGATGTACGTGCCTTCTATTGGTCATATGGCAGGTGAGTTCTTGGTTTCTGCGTCGTCACTTCAAGCTGTGATGGCGTGTTACCTGATCCCTTATGGTTTGTCGCAATTTGTTTACGGCCCGCTTTCTGATCGCCTCGGTCGTAAACCGATCATCGTCGGAGGTTTGATCATCTACATCCTTGGTACCTTGGTCGCCCTGTTCGCTCATGAATATGAATGGTTCTTGGCAGGTAGCTTTATTCAAGGACTGGGCATCGGTTGTGGTGGTGCGATGTCTCGTACATTGACTCGCGACTGTTTTGAAGGTGCTGAACTACACCGTGCGAACAGCTTAATCAGCATGTGTGTGATCTTCTCACCATTGATGGCACCAGTATTAGGCGGTTACCTAACAGAAGCGTTCGGCTGGCGTTCTAGCTACTTGTTTCTCGCGTTGTTTGGTATCGCTGTTGTGATCACCATGATGACGAGCATGATGGAAACTCTGCCAAAAGAGCGACGTAAAAATGAATCGGTCATCAACAGCTACAAGTTTGTTCTGTCTGACAAACGCTTCCAAGGCTTCTTGTTGGTACTGGTGGCAACATTTGCGGGCGTGGCCGTGTTCGAGGCAGCAGCTGGCGTATTGCTTGGCGGTGTGCTTGGCTTACCTGCAACAACCGTGAGTTTACTGTTTGTGCTGCCTATTCCGGGTTACTTAGTGGGTGCAGGCCTATCGAGTTACATCGCACAACGTCGCTCTGAGCGCCGTGCACTGAATGTTGGTTTAGTGTCGATCTTGGTTGGCTCAGCTGTCGTGCTTATCCCGGGTCTGTTTGGTCAAACTACAGCATTAACTTTGATTGGCGGTGCAACCATTTACTTCTTGGGCGCGGGTATCTTATTCCCAGCAGCAACAACAGGGGCACTGTCGCCATTCCCATACCACGCTGGAACGGGTGGCGCGATCTTAGGGGGCATGCAGAACCTAGGTGCTGGCATTGCAACACTGCTAGCATCGTTCTTCCCAGCTCAAGACCAACTGCCACTGGGTTGCTTGATGATTACCATGTCACTTATCGCCATGCTTGGTTTACGTTGGGTTAATCGTAAGCCTGACCACTCAAACGAAATGCCATTGGCTATCTAAAGTAGAACCCAAATCTTGCCTCACAAACAGAGGGACATGCTGAAAGGCGTGTCCCTTTTTTATTGCCCGTTTACCCTCGCCTAGTACCTAGCACCAATTTCAACAAACATTACTTTGATTTTTTGAAAACAATAACAGACACTTACGTTTAAGGTGCATATCCAGAATCCAATTATAAATAACATCACTGGAAGGAAACTAAGTTACCTATACTCCAATAACAAAGGATGCTGGCATTAAAACGAGTAAGATGCACACTAAGGATGTAAAGATGCGTTTCGCTTTAACCACATTGGCCGTATCGATGACGCTTGTCGCCGGATGCAGCAATCAAGGAATCACAACCATGAACCACTACTCTCCATCGCAACTCGCCGCTCAAAAAACCCAAGCTCCCGTTGCTAAGAAAGTCCCTCATTCAATGACGACTCATGGTGACACACGAATTGATGATTACTATTGGATGCGTGATGATGAACGCCAAGACCCAGAGATCTTGCAGCACCTCGAGCAAGAGAACCAGTATGCAGAGACTGTACTAAAACACACAGAAGCATCCCAAGAGCAACTATTCGAAGAGATCAAAGGCCGAATCGCGAAAGACGACAATTCGGTACCGGTTCGTAAAGGCAGCTATTACTACTCAAATGAAGTGACAGGTGACAACGAATACCCAGTTCATTTGCGCGAAAAACACTTTTTAGGAACAGACAAACAAGTCATTTTAGATGTTAACGCACTGGCTAAAGAACATGAATTCTTCAGCATTGGTAACCTAACAATCAGTCCAAATGAAAACTTGTTGGCCTATGGTGAAGATACACTGAGCCGCCGTATTTACACGATTAAGATTAAAGACCTGACAACAGGTGAATACCTAAACGATAAAATTGAAGGCGCCTCGAGCGCTATTGCATGGCAAAACGACAACCAAGCCTTCTACTACATCAAGAAAGACCCACAAACTTTACTCGGCTATCAAGTTTACCGCCACGTATTGGGCACACCTCAAACAAGCGATGAGCTGATCTACGAAGAAGCTGACAGTGCTTACTACACCAGCATCAGTAAGAGTAAAGATGGCGAGCAGGTATACATTTGGCACTCGAGTACTGAAACCAGTGGTGTTTCAATTATTGATGCCAACAATCCAAATGCAAAAGCAGAAGCCTTCTACCCAAGAGAAACGGGTATTGAGTACAGCATCGCCAAGCTAGAGGATTGGTATTACATCTACACCAACTACCAAGCGGTCAACTTCCGTTTGATGAAAACAACGGCTGAAGAGATGCATGACCGCTCAAAATGGGTCGATGTCATTCCAGCTGACGACAACGTACAGCTTGTCGATTTTGAGCTATTTAATGATCATCTGGTTTACGAGCAGCGTTCAAATGGCTTGTCTACGGTGAAAGTGCGTCAACTCTCTACAGGCAAAGAGTTTCCACTTGAGTTCAACGACACTGCCTTTGCTGCCTACCTAACAAGTAACTATGAGTTAGATAACTCTAAGGTGCGAGTCTATTACAGCAGCCTAACGACTCCTGGCACTTACTATGATTTTGACCTTAATACAGGTGAGGCCGAAATCATGAAGCAAACGCCGGTATTAGGTGATTTCAATGCGGAAAATTATCAATCAGAGCGAATCATGATTACGGCTCGCGATGGTAAGCAAGTACCCGTCTCTTTGGTTTATCGCAAAGATCTATTCAAGAAAGACGGCACGAACCCTATCTACCAATATGGTTACGGATCTTACGGCTCAACCATAGAGCCAACCTTCAGCTCAGTTCGCCTTAGCCTGCTTGATCGAGGCTTCGTTTATGCTATTGCCCATATTCGTGGCTCAGAGATGCTAGGACGCCCTTGGTATGACGATGGCAAAAAGCTGACTAAACAAAACACGTTCAATGACTTCATCGATGTCACCAAAGGCCTAGTTGAAGAAGGCTACGGGGCTGAAGATAAAGTATTTGCAGTAGGCGGTTCGGCTGGCGGTCTTTTGATGGGAGCAATCATCAACCAAGCTCCTGAGTTGTATCGAGGCATTGGCGCTCATGTTCCATTTGTTGATGTAGTAACAACCATGCTTGATGAGTCGATTCCTCTTACAACTAACGAGTACGACGAATGGGGTAACCCCAACAATAAAACCTACTACGATTACATGTTGAGTTACTCGCCATACGACAACGTCAAAGCTCAAAGCTACCCGAATATGTTGGTGACAACAGGCTTACATGACTCACAAGTACAGTACTTTGAACCTATGAAATGGGTAGCGAAACTGCGTGAGATGAAAACAGACAACAACGTACTTGTGTTCAAAACCGACATGGAAGCAGGTCATGGTGGTGCATCAGGTCGATTTAAGCGACTAAAAGAAGAGGCACTAGAATACGCGTTCTTCTTAGATTTGCTCAAGACTCAATAAATTCAATACAAGTATTCACGTCGTTTTATGTCGCCACTTTGTCTCTACAAATGGCGACATACATTATTAAGCATGGTTAAATACGATTAACTATGAAACTCACCAAATCAAATAGTCTTTGCTGCACTGTAGGCAAAGGTTTACGAGAGGTATAAAAATCAATGAAAGTAATTAGCTTCAACATCAATGGCCTAAGAGCTCGCCTTCACCAACTGCAAGCGGTTATCGACAAACATCAACCTGACGTGATTGGTTTACAAGAGATCAAAGTGCACGACGAGGCATTCCCAATTGCTGATGTTGAAGCAATGGGCTACAAGGTTTACTTCCACGGCCAAAAAGCGCACTACGGTGTTGCGATGCTGTGTAAGCAAGAGCCTATCTCTGTTCAGAAGGGTTTCCCAACAGACAATGAAGACCATCAAAAACGTATGATCATGGCGACGTTTGAAGATGAGAATGGCGAAAAGACAACCGTGCTTAATGGCTACTTCCCGCAAGGGGACAACATCAAACATGAAACCAAATATCCATATAAGCGTGAATTCTACAAAGACTTGATGACCTACCTAAACGACTATCACAACAAAGATGAGCAAATCATCGTGATGGGCGACATCAATATCAGCCCTATCGACGCAGACATCGGTATCGGCGAGCCGAATGCAAAACGTTGGCTGAAAACAGGTAAATGTTCGTTCCAACCAGAAGAGCGTGAATGGCTAAAAAAATTGATGGATTGGGGCTTCGTAGATACCTTCCGCCAACTACACCCAGAAGTCACTGATCAATTCTCGTGGTTTGATTACCGCTCTAAAGGCTTTGTAGACAACCGTGGTCTTCGCATTGATGTGGTACTCGCAACTCAAAAACTTGCTGATAAGTGTACGGAAGCAGGCATCGATTACGAACTACGCGGCATAGAGAAGCCATCGGACCACGCACCAATTTGGTCAACATTTAAGTAAGATAGTCCTATAAATCCGCATAAGTTTTATTTGGCTTATGCGGATTTTTGTACTTTACTTCAAGTCATAATTAAAACATCAAATTCAACCTCGTTCATTGGCACAACCGTTGTAATAGCGATTAACCATAGTCAGGGAGAGTTGAAATGGATGTGAAGCCTTGGAGCAGCATCAACCCCATCAGCTTGAAAAACTTGTTACCGATGACTGTCGTCAGCGGGGCGATCAGTGTGCTAATGCTCGTGGTTCCCTTATTCAGTCTTCAAGTTTTTGATCGCGTATTATCAAGCCAAAGTCTCGACACACTCTTATTACTCGCAGGCATTGCAGTCTTCCTACTGACAACACAAGCCTTGCTTGACGCCTCGCGCGCAAAGTATGCGCAAAAAAAAGCAGTACAATTTGAGTTCTTCGCCTCAAAACAGCTATTTGAACAGTGCACGCTCTCTCCGAGTATCAAAGAGAAAAATCTATTTAACGACATCCACGAGGTGAAAAGTCTTTTGGCCTCACCTTCTTACTTTGTGATGTTCGATCTTCCATTCACACCGATTTTTATCATCATTATGTTCGCCATCCATCCAAGCATTGGATTTGTTGGTATGGCTGCTGTGGTGTTTATTCTGCTCACGACGCTTTTCTCCCATTGGCTCAAGTCAAAACACTTTAATGCAACGTACTTAAGTCAGCTTGCTACACAGCGAAAGAACGACGAATGCTTTCAAAAGCACGATACGATTTATAGCCAGCATCAACAACCAGGCCTTACCAACTCTTATCAAGACACAATCGCCGAAAAAAGTTGGGCTCGACACAATTTAGATCAGGCCACCTGCTCTCTTAGTGCTTTCTCCCGTTATTTAAGAATGCTACTGCAGTTGGTGATTATGGCGGTCGGTGCCAGTTTGGTGATTGAGAATGCCATGTCTGCGGGTGGAATGATTGCAGGCTCAATTCTCATGGCGAGAGCCTTACAGCCCATCGAAATGCTCTCTGGAGGTATACAAGCATGGCGCACCGGGCTAGATGCGAACAAAAGACTAAGAAAAGAGTTTTCTTCTCACCGAACTCCGCAAGAGCGTACTGAACTCGAAGAGATCAAGGGCGACCTAACGATAGATAACGTCACTTGGTTTGCTAATGAGCAGAGTAATACCCCGACTCTACAAAACATCAAATTCACCCTTGAGAGCGGTAATCGCGTTGCCCTAATTGGACCAAGTGGCTCAGGGAAATCGACTCTGTGTAAGATGGTCACCAAGATGATTCGCCCAACCAAAGGCGGCGTAACGATAGATGGGCTTAATGTTGAACACTGGAACAGCAACCAATTTAAGCACATCGTTGGCTACCTTCCGCAACATATTGAGTTCCTAACTGGCACAGTAAAACAAAATATCGCCCGTTTCGATGACAACGTCACCGATAGCCAAATCGTCCGTGCAGCAATTCGCGCTGGGGTGCATGATGCAATCACCGCCTTTCCAAATGGCTATGAGACGCAGATAGGCAGCTTTGGGCATCAACTCTCTGGCGGTCAGGCTCAAAAGTTAGCCCTGGCAAGAGCCATCGTCCTATCACCCAAATTATTGATCTTAGATGAACCCGATTCCTACCTCGATCAAGAAGGCGAAGAGTATCTGATCTCTTTGCTCGAACTTGCTAAGAAAGAAGCCATCTCAGTGGTCATGGTGACGCACAACCCAAGCCTTCTTCGTCATGTAGATTGGGTGGTTGAAATAAGAAATGGACAGATATCTCGTGCTGGTGAGGCGGATAAAGTGATACGTTCAATGTTCAACGTTGCCTCTAAGGAGGTATCTAATGGCTAACCTAAATTTTGATGATAAAGGTATTCGTTTTGACGATGGAAGAAAAGTCGTCTTCTCAACCGCTCGAACACAACTCTTCATTTGGACCATTTTAATATTCACCTTAGGCGGTTTCGGCGCTTGGGCGTATCTAGCTCCACTCTCGTCAGCATCGATCGCGCCCGGCGTTGTTATTGTCGAGTCAAAACGTAAGCCAATTCAGCACCTAGAAGGTGGAATAGTTCAACAGGTTCATGTGTCTGATGGTGATTTTGTCCTCAAGGGGCAACCTTTAATCACACTCAAACCAACCAAAGCGCAGGCGTCACTGTTAAGATTACGCGCCCAATGGCAAAGTGATTTAGCACGCCTCAATCGCCTTCAATCCGAGCTCGCAAACCACCCAGAGATCCAATTTGACATGCGACTACTCTCGCTTGGTTCCGATCCTAACGTCGCAAGCTTGCTCAAAACCCAAAGTAATCTATTCGCCAAACGACAATCCTTAAAGTCAGGAGAGTCCGAAGTGCTTGAACAAAAGGTAGAGCAATCAAAACTCGACCTTCAAGGTTTTCAACAGCGTTATTATGCCGGTACTCGCAGCTTGAAATATTTGGAAGAACAAGTGCAGATGCACCAAAAACTGCTGCTTTCGGGTAACACCTCTAAATCACGCTTACTTGATCTGCAACGCGAACGTTCACAACTCCAAGGCGATGTGGCCGATTTGAAAGCAAGAATTGGGCGCTCAAAACGCACTATTGCTGAGGCAAAGCTTGAGCTGATCAATGCCGATTACACTTACGCCAAAACACTCGGCGAAGAGATTCAAGATCTAGAACGTAAACTCAATGAAACTCGTGAAGCCATGGTTAATGCGCAAGACGTCTTAACTCGCGTTGAGATTGTCGCCCCACAAAGTGGCGTGGTGGTTGGGCTTAATATCGTCTCTGAAAATGCCATTGTGCCACCCGGTGAAACCCTGATGGAGCTTGTCCCTCAAGAAGACGAATTAATCGTGGAAGCCTTGGTAAAACCTGAAGACATCGAAGCACTGCGCGTTGGGTTAGACACCCAAGTCAGGCTCACTGCCTACAGCTTTCGAAAAACACCCCCTATCAACGGGAAGTTGATTCATATTTCCGCTGACCGCATTAGCGATCAAGCGACCGGTTCTTCCGCCTATTTAGCTCGTGTCTCATTAAACAAGGCCGAGTTAAAAGCGTTAGAAAGTATCTCGTTGTACCCAGGTATGCCCGCCGAGGTGATGATCCTTTTGGAACAGCAAACACCTCTTGAGTACCTACTCAACCCATTATCAGTGAGTGCCTACAAAGCAATGAGAGAAATTTAAACCCAAGAAAGAAGATAAAGCCAAACCTACTGCGAGGTAGGGACGGAAAGCAACAGATCTCTTTGTGAGATGGCTGTGCTGCCTCTTATATCTACACGATATATTAGAGGAAGATAGCAATGGCTATTCAATTAACAAACGATGTGACAGGGACGTCGGCAGAAGAAACAAATACCAATAAGGTAGCCGTACCTAACCGAGACCAATCCCAAAATGGCGATCCACTCAACATAATTTCGGGGACCGGTAGTGCAGACTCGATACGTGCAGGTAAAGGAGATGATATTGTCGTCGCAGACCTACCTACCGAAAGTGATGACGACTTTATTGCCTCGGGACGCGGTTCAGATATCATTTGGGCGGGAGCCGGTAATGATGTCGTTGAGTCTTGGAACCATTCTATTAAAGCTAAAGATGAAACTGGTGAACTCGCTAACCCTGACGCAGTCAGAGCCAAAGACAAAGCCATTATAGACTGCGTTGACGATGTTATTGTTGGCGGCGCAGGCAATGACTATGTCGAAGGTGGTGGTAACAATGACGCCATTTACGGAGACCATAATGGCCACACCTTCGCTGAGAATCAGAACCTGATTACCAACGGTACATTTAATGTCACGGAAAGCGATGATAAATCCGGAGGCCCGGGTTTGGGAGGTAGCTGGGGAACTTACGCGACAATAGAAGGCTGGGAAGCCGACAATGATAACAACGGTGTCGACGGTTCCCCTGAAGGTTTAATGGAAATTCAATTTGTTCGCGTGGGAGGAGCACCTGCAGGTGAACATCCAGCGGATGAGGGTGATGGCGAAGAAGAATCAACACCTAGCAACGTGCTGGAACTTGATTCACACAATCATGCCGGTATCGGCAGTGACCAAACCAACACTACCGCTTCCACCAGCTTTACTGTCTCGCCTGACCTACTTGGCCGTGGCGGCACCTTCCAACTCACTTTCGATTATGCAAACCGTCACAGAGGCGAGGAAACCAATACCAGCCCATTCCAAGTGCTCATTGATGGCGAAGTGGTCGCAGAATACCAAAACGACGGTACAGATCTCGACCACAAATGGTACGACGCCAAACTCAATCTCGATTTGGAAGCAGGTGAGCACACACTTTCGTTCCGCGCCATTGATACCGAGCAAACTGAAGATACCTATGGTGCCCTTATTGCTAACGTTGAGCTGTATCAGTACCAAGCCAATGACTTCTTAGTCGGTGATGGTACACCAAGAGATACCGATGGTAACTGGGATCAACACTCAGAGGCTGGTGATGATTTGATTCGCGGTGGTAAAGGCGATGACATCATTATTGGTGATAGTTTTAACCCACTCTACTATGATGAAGACCAAGGTGCGTTCTTCCTTGATTTTGATAATACCTACAGCGATGAAGAAGACAATTCAGTAACCCTGAGCTCAGATGATAACCTCTCCGCTTACGGACCTGATGGAGAACCTGCCGATGTATCCGTAACGAATGGAGGAAACGTTAGAGCAGGTGGAACGGGCTATGGTGTCGAAGGCGTACCAGAAAGTGGCGTTAATGCCCAAATCGGCCTCTCTTATGATAACGACGGCGATGTTATCGGTTCTGAAATGCTTTCCGTGTCTCTAGACGAGCACACTATGGCTGCTAAAGTTGGGATATCTAACCTTTACCTCAATGAAGGTGGTAGCGGCATTCACGAGACTGGTCACTGGGCGGCTTATCGCGAAGGGTTGTTGGTTGCAGAAGGTGATTTCACTGCTAACGATTTAGTTCAAGATGATGGTGTAACTTCTAGCACATCCAACAATAATGGCTACTTGATCATTTCACCCATTGATACTGGCTTCAAAGCCTTTGACGAACTGCAATTCACCGCCGTGGGCGAAGTGTTTGACAAGAATGGTAATCAAGTCGCCGATGATTCGAGTGACTTCTATGTGACCTCTGTCGATTCACTTGAACTCTCAGGTGATGGTACTGATTACCTTGTTGGCGGGCACGGCAACGATGTGATCCTTGGCGGTCACAATAGCAACAGCTCCCCAACTCTCAATGAAAACGGTACCTACTCTCTGGCTAACTTCTCAGGCACCTTATCGATTACCCTAGAGAGCTCCGAAGCCGGATTTAACAACTCATATGGCTACTATACCATTGACGATAAAGGCGAAGTTAACATCGACGTCGTTTGGGGCAAAGTACATGACGCACTAGCCGATGCTGAAGATGGCAAACCTAGTTTTGAGTTGTCTATTGGCCACTGTATTGACACCCTTGGCTTCTTCATTATTCCCGATGGTGGAGATAAGGGCGTCACCAAAGACAGTGAGCTGAATTTCAATATCGCAGATCTCGAGAGCAACTCTTCGGTCAACACTACCTCTGATACTAACGCTAACATCACCGTCGTAGCAGGTAACAACTTATTGTCCGTTGTATTTGATTCATTAGGTGACGCCCCAAATCTATACAGCGGAATCCCAGGTGAAGGTAATCAACACTTCAACGACAACCCTGGCGGTAGTGATAGTGACTTTGATGACGTTGTAACCACTGTCGGTCTTGAAGCTGATAAAGAGACCCTGCGCGGTGGTAAAGGCGACGACTGGCTAGATGGCGGTGCTGACAACGACTTCATCCAAGGCGGTAAAGGCGATGATACCGTCATTGGTGGTAGTGGTGATGACATGCTCCGTGGTGGGCAAGGTGATGATATTGTCCTTGGCGGTAGCGGCAACGACACCCTCGGCGGCGGGCATGGTGATGACACCCTCGGTGGCGGCTCAGGAGATGACTTGCTTAAAGGTGGCAAGGGCGATGACACCCTTCTTGGCGGAAGTGGTGAAGATACACTAAAAGGCGGTCAAGGTGATGACGTTCTCAACGGCGGTTCAGGGGACGATTTACTCAAGGGCGGCAAAGGCGATGACATTCTTCTTGGTGGTAGCGGCGAAGACACGCTAAAAGGCGGTCAAGGCGATGATGTGCTAGATGGCGGCGAAGGCAGTGATGTCATCAAAGCCGGTCAAGGTAACGACACTGTTATCTATGATGCCGCAGACTCTGTCATTCATGGTGGCAAAGGGTTTGATGTCTTAATGGCCGATAATCAAGGTCCTGTTGATATCGACATGTCAAAAGGAACATCTATTAACGGTTTTGAAGCTGTGATAGGCAGTGATGACGTCGGTGATAAGGTGACTTTATCTCTAGGTAAAACCTTCAATCAGAACTTTGATCTGGATGGAAACAGATCCAAAAATGGTGATGATTCTGTAGCGTCTGACTTTATGGTAGATAGCAATACAGACCATGTTGCCGAATTTTATGCCATTGGGATTGAAGATATTGATGTGAGTCACCTACAAGGCTTCAGCTATAGAACATCAGATGAAGTCGATTTAGATACCGATATGCTGGATAAACTTGGACTGGACGGCAGCGAAACTATCACTGCTTATAGCTTCACCAAAGGAGACAAAGAAGTTGTTATTTACACAGATGCAAGCTTCGATGGAGACTTCATGCTGGTATAAAAAGTAACTCAAATAAATCACTCCAAAGGGCTTATTAACAATAATAAGCCCTTTTCTTTGCCCTGTAATAGACGAATTTATTTACCCTAGTCGATTAATCCAAAGGCCAAGCCGTCACTCCATCGACACTGACTGACGTTTTAGCAAACTCATCAACACAATAACCTTGGTTTGAACTTGCAAAATAGGTCAACGGCATTGGCGTTAAGCTCAGAGTTGCGACTTGTTGTTTCGCTTTGTCGCTAAAACTAAAGCCCCACATATCTAAGTAGTTTCTCATGTCGCGCTCATTCACATAGCTAAGTGCTATCAACAACCAGTCATCATTGGTGATTTGGTTTGCTTCATCTCTAGAATAGCTATCGAATCCAATCGTCTGTTTATTGGTGTTCCAAAGCTCATCGCTAGATTTAAGGCGATTAAACTCTCGCTCAATCAAATGCAGACGACCAAGCATATGCCAACCGTAATCCAATACGCCCTGCTCTTGTGCCAACATCATCATTTGAATGAAAACACGAGCACCCCAACTCCAGCTTGTTTGGTTTTGCTGAGCCATATAGGTATTTGGGTCTGGTTGATTTCGACTTTGCTGCAAAAGCTCATACTGGCCTTTAAAGTCCAACCCCTGACATGAAGATACTTTTCCTGTATCTCGATAGTATTGTGACTTGCTGTAGTACGAGTAATAGTTGGTCGTAGCGTGACCATCCCAACCGCTGAATCGAAATCGCCCTTTCTCTAACCCATGTCCTAACTCGTGCAAGTCACCATGACCAAGAGGATGAAACGCCCAATACGCATCATATGGGTTGCCTGAACAGCCATAGCCACAGGTCGCTTGATCAGCATTCATGTGTTTGACGATATCTATCATCTCAACTTGCCACCCCTTACTGTCTCCATACCCATGAACTTGCGCTATCTCGTCGATACCCGGGCCTCTAAATCCCGCCAAAGCATGGGGGAAGTTATGCATGTATCGCTCAGTGGCAAGTGCCATATCATGCGGTTGATTCCAGTCACTGGAACCAATTGAGGTTTGCATCTTGTCTAACTTTGAGTGCACCTCAAATCCCGGGGTGATCAATTCAGCCCAATCAAATTTCGCGGCTTCTAGCTCTGCAACAAAACGATCATTATCATCCTCGCTTCGCCATACCGGGTGCTGAGCAACGTTCTCAAACTTCAACTCGACGTTGATATCATTCTTGTCAAAATGAACCTGCAGTGTTCCACCATAGGCAGAGGTCAGAGTGATAGTTTCGCCATGTTCTACAGGATAAGCGACCGATGTGAGGAACTTCGGCCTCGCATAGCCGCCATCTTTAGAAAACTCATGAGTTGCACCACTGCGTAGCGAATTAAATACAATGGAAGTACTTACATCATTGTTATCAACACGTGTCACTTTGATTGTCTGACCCGGTAGCGCATACAAACCCGCCGAGCGGAAGTTGCGTTTTGATTCCAATGTCACCGTTTTATCAGTTAGTTGAACGTCTTCAAAAGTTTTAGTGCTGAAGTTACCCAAGCTTGGCTGTGCGGCATTCAAAGAACGGCTTTGATACTGGACATAATCACTGAAATAGGACTTGAGAAAATCAATTCGCTCAGTGCTGTTCTTGTCCATCGGATAAAGCACGTCTTGTCGATAGCTGTCGGCCAACAGCAACATGAGTTTTTCGTACTCATAATCATCACTCGCAAATAAGTCGACTTTCTGTTTATCTAAATTGGTTAAATGAGAGCGAATCGAGTTTGCTGCTTGATAAAACTCTTCATCCATCAATGATTCATCGCTACAGGACTTATCGTCACATAGACTCAGGTCGACATTAAAGATGTCATCTTTGAGACGTTTCAATAAGGCTTGTTCGGCGAGTACCGATTCTGGAAGCTGATCAAGTAGCTGACTTGGATCCCAATCCGATATCCCAAGTTTACGCCAGTAGTTATCGCCCACGTAGGTAATATGCATCTCTGCGAAAAGAGCATGACCAAGCTCCGTCATTCCTCCGTCCCAATGCAAATATAAGACTGGGATCTGGTGGGTGAATGCGTACTTTAAACCTTCGACCACATCGTTTAGGTTATCACCATCATTCAGTTTCTGAGAAATAATCAAAAGATCAGGTTTATCTTCAAGACACGCTTTTAATTTATCGCCGTCACACGCGTCATCGTCGTTGATCTCTGCGTCAGGATTGATGTTTTTCTTGATCCAGTCACGCGTCGCCTGATCATCGGGAAAATAGTGAGATTGATCGAATTGAGCCAATACGATCTTCTTTGGTTGATCTACCCCACTTGTCCAGCTGATTAAGTTCTTTAACCATGCTTCCATTTCTTCATTAACTGAATCAGAAAAACGTTTCTGAGTTCGAAATGGATTACTTGCCAGTGCCGCATATCGTGTTTGTGAAGGCGTATAGCCTGCTACACCAATCACAAGCTCTTGATCGGCGTAGCCATCTATCATAGCTTTATTGGTTTTAAGAATGGTGTCATTAAAACCGAAGGTCGGTGAGATAATCGCAGTGTCGTGGGTTGGATCCCAATGCAATCGCTGCAACGATGAGCCATCATCGCCCTGCAATAAATGGCTTTTTACTTGATTAAACTGGCGATTTAGATCGCTGACTAAGGTTTCGCTCGCCTCGATAAATTCATTGGCATTTTGAACATGGGCTGCATCGCCGCTTTCTAAGGCTTTTTGAACCGCCGTTTGTGGCTGCGCCGAACTACCAGAATCACCGCCACCACACGCAGACAGCATAGTAAACACAGGCAATGCCATACTTAACATTAATGTGCTTTTTTTCATTGTTTTATGACACTCCCAAAAAATCGAGTTGAGTGTATCTATGGTTAGGCTTAAATCAATTTATAAGACCAATAACCTAACGATATCCTGAATGGAGTTAACGCTTTTGAGATAAACGTGACGGGGACACTGAACAATAAAAAACGGCGCCCGAAAGCGCCGTCTCATTAACTAAGTGGTCTTAGATAAGCCAAGAATCGTTTCTCAGCATATTTAAATATTGCAATGATGATAAACGTCAATGCCATGTAGAACAGGCCTGCGGTTAAGAACGACTCAAATGGTGCGTAGTAACGTGAGTTAACCAAACGCGCTGCGCCTGTTAAGTCCATAATCGTTACGATACCTGCAACCGCAGAGCCATGAAGCATGAAGATCACTTCGTTACTATAAGCCGGCAGTGCACGACGAAGAGCACTTGGTAAGATGATACGGCGATAGGTTTTCGCAGTACTCATGCCATACGCTTTTGCCGCTTCCACTTCCCCTTTTGGTAAACCATTGATAGCACCACGAATAATTTCAGCCGTGTAAGCCGACGTGTTGAGGATAAACGCCACTAATGCACAGAACCATGCATTTTCCCACAGTGTGTCTTTCACTGGGAAAAACTGATCCATACCGTAGTAGATCAGATAAAGCTGAACCAGAAGCGGTGTACCACGAAAGAAATAGATAAACGACCACGCCGGGGCGTTAATCAACATATTGTGGCTATTACGTGCAATTGCTAATGGAATCGCGACAAATAAGCCGATAATAAGGGCAATTGTTACCATCCACGCCGTTGTCCAAAGGCCGTCTAGGTAGATAGGTAAACTTTCAATAATCAATGAAAAGTCCATAATTACCTCGCGTGGATACTAAATTTGCGTTCAACCAGCTTCAACAACCCCGTCGAAACACTGGTAAAGAACAAGAAGATAAGCGCAACAGCCATGTAGAAAGTAAATGGCATTTTGGTTGAACCTGCAGCCAGTGCACTCACGCGAACCATATCTTCTAATCCGATAATTGAGACTAAAGCGGTTGTTTTAAGCAGAACTAACCAGTTATTACCAAAGCCCGGCAACGCATGACGAATCATTTGTGGTAAGAGGATGCGTCTAAACGCCTTCACAGGACTCATTCCATACGCTTTTGCCGCTTCCATCTCTCCAGCATCAACCGCCATGATTGCGCCACGGAAGGTCTCAGCCATGTAAGCACCAAAGATAAAGCCGATGGTTAAGACACCTGCGATGAATGGGCTAACGTCAATATAATCTGGAAGGTATGACGTCCATTCGTGGTTAGGGTCGCTCGACGTAAACCACTCGTTGAGCCATTCATTGATGGAATACAAACTGTTGTTTAAAAGGATCTGACCACCAAAGAAAATCAACATCATCAATACAAGGTCTGGAATGCCTCGAATAATGGTGGTGTAGAGTGTGGCAATAGCTCTTGCCCAGCGATAAGGAGCCAATTTTGCCAGTGCGCCTAACATACCCAATATCATAGCGAGTAGCAGCGACAGCAAAGCGACTTCAATTGTGAGTAAAGCTCCCTTGAAGATAGAAGCTTCATACCCTTGTAAATCAAACATAATGAATTCCAACAGAACAGCGAAAAAGTTGGGAGAGATAGGGAGAGATGCGCTCTCTCCCTAGAGTCTTCTCAGGATATTACTGACCGTATACGTCGTAGTTGAAGTATTTAGCTGCGATATCTTGGTAGATACCCTTTTCACGTAGCGAGATGATCGCTTCGTCTAGTTTCTTGGTTAGGTCTTTGTCTTGCTTACGAACTGCGATACCCATACCATCACCGAACCATTTTGGATCAGTTAGTGATGGACCAACAAACTCGTACGCTTCACCGCCCGCTTTGTTGATAACACCTTCTTCAAGTGCTGATGCATCACCTAGAACTGCTGCGATACGACCATTGTTCAGGTCAAGATATGCCTCGTCAAAAGAGCCATAGCGTACAATCTCAACATCTTTGTAGTTATCTGTTAGGTACTTATCGTGCGTTGTTGCACGCTGCACACCAATCTTCACACCGTCTAAGTTATCAAAGTCTAAGCCTGCACCTTTCTTAGCAATAAATTTGTTAGGAATTTGCGCGTATTTACCTGTGAAATCTACTTTCTTCTTACGCTCTTCAGTGATAGACATTGCCGCAATGATCGCATCATATTTACGAGCAAGTAGAGAAGGAATAATACCATCCCAGTCTTGAGCAACGATCTTACATTTCACTTGCATCTCAGTACAAAGTGCATTTGCCATATCCACGTCAAAGCCTTTAATAGAGCCGTCAGCTTCAGTCCAGCTAAATGGAGGGTAAGCACCTTCAATACCAAAACGAACTGTTTTCCACTCTTTTGCTTGAGCTACGCCAGTTGCAGCAGTTGCAGCAAGTGCTGCTACCAGTAACCACTTTTTCATATCCCTACTCCTGTGATTTAGATATTTTTAATGTTGTGTTTTTAGTTAAATTGTTGTGTTTATTACACAGCACCGCCTCATACCTTGATAGCGATGCCCGCAATACGTTAATAAATCGATGAGATAAACTGTTGTAAACGCTCTGACTCAGGTTTTGTAAACAGTTTAGCTGGATCGCCCTGCTCTTCCACCAAGCCTTGGTGAAGGAACATCACATGGTTCGATACATCACGGGCAAACGCCATTTCGTGTGTTACCACCAGCATGGTTCGTCCTTCTTCAGCCAAGTCGCGCATTACGCCCAATACTTCGCCGACGAGTTCTGGGTCAAGCGCCGATGTAGGTTCATCGAACAGCATGACTTCTGGGTCTACAGCCAGTGCACGTGCGATAGCGGCACGCTGCTGTTGACCACCAGAAAGGTGACCAGGGTAATAGTCTTTACGCTCGTATAGGCCCACTTTCTTGAGTAGCATCTCTGCATTTTCAATGGCTTGAGCTTTAGGTACACCCAGAACATGGACAGGTGCCTCAATAACATTCTCAAGAACGGTTAGATGTGACCATAGGTTGAACCCCTGAAAAACCATCGCTAAGCGAGAACGGATTCGCTGAACTTGTTTTTCATTTGCGGGAATTGACTCGCCAAGGCGGTTGTTTTTCATTTGGATAAGCTCACCGTTTACCCAAATCTCACCGGCTGTTGGCGTTTCTAGAAGGTTGATACAGCGAAGAAAGGTACTCTTGCCAGAGCCAGAGGAACCAATGATTGAAACCACGTCCCCTTTATGCGCAGAAAGCGAAATTCCTTTTAAAACTTCATTTTGACCAAACGTTTTGTGTAAGTCCTTTATGTCCAGCGCTGGTACATCTTTCATGCGCTTTCTCTCCCAAGTTTGTGTAAATGCAAGGTACTCCGACCTTTTCATGCGATACAAACTAGCACCCCACGCAGCAACATGCAACAAATTATTAACCTATCATTTAGGAATAAATAGCACTTCACTCTGATTTATTATGCACAAAGTAGCGTTTTCCTCTCAATTAGATGAATAGTAGCTATAAAAAAGCCCCGATTAACGGGGCTTTTATGTTTTATTTTTGTTAACCCAGCAACATTAACCAGCTGGTATTTCTTTCTCAATTTTTTGATAACTCAATTCAGATTTGTCCAGAATTGAACTTCTTTTTGTCGTAGGTGGTAACAATAACGAAACTCTATCCACGAATTTGTCAGAACTTTGTGGGCTTGAATACTCATTAGCTAAAAGCTCAAACTCTGTTGACGTAACAGAACCTAAAGACATATATGTCACTTCAATTACATTACCATCGGTCGGCAATGCACTATTTGAAATACCATCATATTCTGGGATATTTACATCAACAATAGAGGAAGATGATTTTGCATAGACTGCATGTTTTGCAACAGTATCCACTGGAATATTAATTCTAACTACTGTTTCTTCATTTAAATCAACTGCACCGTTACTACTAACTTCGCAGCTACTTACTCCACAATCTAGCCTTGGGTTACTGTTCGTAATCACCGCATCTGCATCAACAAAATCAACGTCTAGGAAATTACCCATGCTTGAGATGTATTGATTTTTGTCAATAGTCCACCCTTCATCGTGATAGGCGCTCGTCGATATTGAGTAAGTGAAATCATCCGAGTATTTCAAGTTAAGATCTAATGAAGTTACAGCTTGCCATTTGAACCGTGCTGTATCCGCGTTTGCACTGACAACTGCAGATTCCGAGCTCAATGAACTATTCGAATTCCATGAGAGTGGAACACTATCAGTTAGCTCTTTCAATGACACCGCATTCGGCGTTGTTCCATCATCATTCGACAGATCACTACCTTTTATTGATGCGTACTCGATAATTGAGCCGTTGGCATCATACCCTGCCCCCAAGATATCCTCATTGCCATCAATAATGCTAAGCTCTTTGATAAGGGAATTTCCTAACTTTTGTCCACTCCAATAAGTTTCAACCGAATATGAAGCGATACTATTAGCGCTTGCGAGTATAACCGCTTTTTCTTCAGATGCTCGCGAGAGCTGATTTGATGTATAGCACGCAGCTGTGCCTTGTGTCGCTTCAATATTGATTAGATAATTTCCTAAAAGCTCTTTTTGAATTGACAATGTATGCGCAAATTCAGTACCAGCGAAACTTACACTATCAATAACAGTAACAAAACCACCATCCTCAACATCATTTTCTGTGAATGTCAACTTGCCATTAGATAACTTATCCTTCAAAGATTTATTGAACGAACCATCAGCATTATAACTATGAATATCGTACACCGTTGTAGCTATCTTTGCGTAGTCAAAGTTGCCATCACTATAGGATCTAAAAATAGTTGGGCTACTAGTATTCGTGCATTCTGAAGTCGACTTGTTAACTTCCATCTGCACAAATTCAAATGTATAACTTTTTATTACAGGACCACCGCCCCCGCCACCACCGCCGCTTCCGCCGCCACAACCAACCAGTAGTCCTGAGATCATTGCCGCTAGTGGCAACATTTGTGTCTTTTTCATCGATTTTCGTCCTGTTTGTGGCAACAGCGCGCCAAAATTAAGTCTCTGCGGATGATATAGCAAAAAGCACGCCAAACATTAAGGAGCTACCTTATCCTTAGGACAAAACTGTGACGAGGTGGGATAAACGTCAAGTTATGAAAACAAATTACACATTTCTTTAAAGTTTACTTATTGAGCAAGAGCATTTTGTAGCTTTCTTTCACATAAACTCATAAAGTGATCAAGATCAATCACCCTAAAGGGTAAGCTTGTTAGACTCCCCGACACACAATAAGGCATATAAAAATGCCAAATGTTTCTTTTAACTTTGCTGCATAAGGCACATAAAAATCGTGCAACATTGTGTTAATGAGTTATAAACAAGAGATGACGCAATTTCGCGCACTTATAGAATTCATCTTTAGAATTACTACCAAATAAAAATATGAGGAATCTATGTCAGACGTTGTCAACAATGCGAACTCTGAAGTAGAAGAAAAAAGCTATCAAGAGCTTCACCGCCCTGCTTCTGAATTCGAAAGCCGCTCAGACTACCTAGATCACGAGCTGCAAATCATGAAGCCTCGCCGCTTCGGCCTTAACCTTCCTGGTCGTGACTTCCGTTTTGAACTTGAAGATCTTGTTCCAGCACTTGCTGGTACTATCGGCATCATCGCGATGTACTCAGCGGTAATGATGTCTTGGGCAGAAGGTCTAACGGCAGCTTGGGATCACGTTAACCTAGGCAAAGACTTCGCGATTGAAGTAGCACGTGTAGAGATGCTTATCCCTGCTCTACTTTTCTGTATTCTTGCTTCTGGTTTCTTTAACCCGAAAGCAAACCTTGCCGGCAACCACGGCCCAATGATCCCTCTTATCGGTACCATTGCTCTTGCTGGTGCTCACCCTCTTGCATTGGCAATCCTTATCGGTGTCTTTGGTTTAATCCTGAGTCTACTCAAAGGTGGTTCGAAACTGGTTAACCTTACCTCTGAAGGTACTGCCGGTGGCTTGCTCATCTTCCTTGGTCTAACCGGTACTATGAGCCAAATCAACTCAATCCAAGAGTGGGCTGTTGGTCTTCAATCTGACACCGTTGCTGCTGGTAGCATGGGTTACATCGGTCTAATCGTACTTGCGGTTACTATTGGCCTATACGCTTTCCTTGCTAAAGTAAATAAGCGTTGGCTAGCGATTCCGGTTTGTGCCTTTACTGGTCTAATAATCGCTCTAGTGCTTGGTGCAGGTTTTGACATTAAGTTCGTAACTGAAACTGGTCTTCCAAACCTAAACCCAATTTACTGGTGGGGTTCAACTGAAGAAGGTTGGATGCTAGGTCTACCAAACGTAGAACACTTCATCGCTTCTCTACCATTTGCAATCCTTGCGGTAGCAATGTGGTCGCCTGACTTCCTAGGTCACCGTATCTTCCAAGAGTTGAACTACCCTAAAAAGTCTGAAAAAGTTCTTATGGATGTAGATGACACAATGACTATGTGTTCAGTACGTCAAATGGTTGGTACAGCTGTGGGTGGTGGTAACATCACATCTTCTTGGGGTACTTACATGATCCCAGCAGCGATTGCTAAACGTCCTATCCCTGGCGGTGCAATCCTACTTGGTTCTCTATGTATCATTGTTGCGATTCTTGGCTTCCCAATGGACGTAGCAGTATGGCCACCAGTGATGCGTGTTGCGCTACTTGTAGGTGTATCTCTACCTCTACTTGAAGCCGGTATGCAGATGGTTAAAGATTCAAAAGACTCTCAAGCAGCTGGTATCTGTATCTTCGGTTCAGCGGTTGTTAACCCAGTTCTAGCTTGGGCTCTAACAATGCTTCTTGATAACAATGGCCTAATTGGTGACAAAGAGCGTCCTAAACGTCTATCTTTTGTAGACAAGATCGTTATCCCGGTTGGTGTACTTGTTATCTGTCTTGTTGCAATGCTTGCTGTAGGTATGCTTGAAGGCCAATACGGCATTAAAGCTTGGCTATAAGTTGGTCTGAATACTCTGATGAAACGTATTTAGTGAGCACAGCTAGATTCAAATAAACAGAGTAAATTCAAAAAAAGTTTGGGTGGTGCAAGTCACCACCCCTATTTTCTCAACTTTTTTTAGCATTTATTGATTTAGTTTAAGGTTTGCAGAAAATTTTTAGCGTAGTCTTGAATACATCGAAGTGAGACACCATTTAAAAAGTAATGACAATATATATAATCATATGAATCCGATGTGATAATACATATTGTTATTAATAAGAGTGTACTACCCTATACAGGGGCGCTGGCTCAACAGCGTTAAAGTACGTGTTTTTTCTACTAAAAAGGTAGGTATGTCATGGCAGAGCAATTTGCTAAAGCTTGGGAAGGTTTTGCTGCAGGTGAGTGGCAAAATGAAGTAAACGTTCGTGATTTCATTCAAAAGAACTACGCGCCGTATGAAGGCGACGAATCTTTCCTAGTTTCTGAAGGTACTGAAGCAACTAACAAGCTTTGGGCTTCGGTAATGGAAGGTATCAAACAGGAAAACGCAACTAAGGCGCCTGTAGAATTCGATACTTCTGTTATCTCTACCATCACTTCTCACGATGCTGGTTACATAGAGAAAGACCTAGAAACAATCGTTGGTCTTCAAACTGAGAAACCACTTAAGCGTGCTATCATCCCTAACGGCGGTATCCGCATGGTTGAGGGTTCTTGCAAAGCATACGGTGAGACTCTAGATCCAGCTGTTTCAAAAATTTACTCTGAATACCGTAAAACACACAATGCTGGTGTTTTCGATATCTACACACCTGATATCCTAAAATGTCGTAAGTCTGGTGTTCTAACTGGTCTTCCAGATGCATACGGTCGTGGTCGTATCATCGGTGACTACCGTCGCGTAGCTCTATACGGTATCGACTTCCTAATGAAAGACAAGCAAGCTCAGTTTGCTTCTCTTCAAGAGCAATTCGAAAGCGGCGAAAACCTAGCAGAAACAATGCAACTTCGCGAAGAGATCTCTGAGCAACACCGCGCTCTAGGTCAAATCAAAGAGATGGCTGCTAAATACGGCTTCGATATCTCTGAGCCAGCTCAAACAGCTCAAGAAGCTATCCAGTGGACTTACTTCGGCTACCTAGCAGCTGTTAAGTCTCAAAACGGTGCTGCAATGTCTCTAGGTCGTACTTCGACTTTCCTAGACATCTTCATCGAGCGTGATATCGCTGCTGGCAAGATCACTGAAGTTGAAGCTCAAGAAATGATCGACCACTTCGTAATGAAGCTACGTATGGTTCGTTTCCTACGTACTCCTGAGTACGATGAGCTATTCTCTGGTGACCCAATTTGGGCTACTGAGTCTATGGGTGGTATGGGTATCGACGGTCGTACACTAGTAACACGTACGAACTTCCGTTTCCTAAACTCTCTATACACTATGGGTCCTTCTCCAGAGCCAAACATCACTGTTCTTTGGTCTGAGCAACTACCTGACGGCTTCAAGCGTTTCTGTGCGAAGGTATCTATCGATACTTCTTCTATCCAGTACGAAAATGATGACCTAATGCGTCCTGACCTTGAGTCTGATGATTACGCTATCGCTTGTTGTGTATCTCCAATGATCGTTGGTAAGCAAATGCAGTTCTTCGGTGCTCGTGCTAACCTTGCGAAAACAATGCTTTACGCAATCAACGGCGGTGTAGATGAGAAGCTTAAACTTCAAGTAGGTCCTGTTTCTGACAAGATCACTGACGAAGTTCTTAACTACGATGACGTAATGGGTCGCCTAGACACATTCATGGACTGGCTAGCTAAGCAATACGTGACTGCGCTAAACAGCATTCACTACATGCACGACAAGTACAGCTACGAAGCGTCTCTAATGGCTCTTCACGACCGTGACGTTCGTCGTACTATGGCTTGTGGTATCGCTGGTCTATCTGTTGCAGCTGACTCTCTATCTGCAATTAAGTTTGCTAAAGTTAAGCCAATCCGTGACGAAGACGGTATCGCAACTGACTTCGAAATCGAAGGCGATTACCCTAAATACGGTAACAACGACTCTCGTGTAGATGATATCGCTTGTGAACTAGTTTCTACGTTCATGAACAAGATCCGTAAGCTTAAGACTTACCGTAACTCTATCCCTACACAGTCAGTTCTTACTATTACATCTAACGTTGTATACGGTAAGAAGACAGGTAACACTCCAGACGGTCGTCGTGCTGGTGCTCCTTTCGCTCCTGGTGCTAACCCAATGCACGGTCGTGATGAGAAAGGTGCTGTAGCGTCACTAACGTCTGTAGGTAAACTACCGTTTGCTGATGCACAAGATGGTATCTCTTACACGTTCTCTATCGTACCTAACGCTCTTGGTAAAGACGTTGAAGGTCAGAAAGCGAACCTTGCAGGCCTAATGGATGGTTACTTCCACCACGAAGCTGGCATTGAAGGTGGTCAACACCTTAACGTGAACGTTCTTAACCGTGACACTCTAGAAGACGCAGTTAAGCACCCTGAGAAATACCCTCAGCTAACAATCCGTGTATCTGGTTACGCTGTACGCTTCAACTCTCTAACTGCAGAGCAACAAGCTGACGTAATCGCACGTACATTTACTGAGTCTCTATAATCTTATAGCTGACTAACACAGTAAAAATATTAGCCTCGCCAATGTGCGGGGCTTTTTTATACCTATCAATATATGCCATATGGTTTATTGATAAATTGAAATGTTAAGTTGCGCAAAAATGTTTTCTTACATTCACTTTTTTTCCACACACTTCACCAAATTGCGGTACTATCTCGGTTCGTTACCAAAGAGTACCTTTTCATGAAACTTGTCCGTTTTTTACCCCTGATTCTATTGTCTTTTTCATCGATTGCTTCAGAGCGTTCCACCGTCACTTTCGCTCTAGACAACGATGGCATCTTTGGCGTTGACCAAGACTATACGAACGGCTTGTTTTTGAGTTATACCTCATCGGCAATTACCCCTTACACCTGGGCAAAACCACTCAGCCTTTCAGCTTGGGGCGCAAGCTCTCTTGATAAGTGGGAAGTAACCATCGGACATAAGATGTACACACCGTCTGATATTGAATTGGAAACACCATCGCCTAATGACCGCCCATACGCAGGTTACTTGCACACAGAGTTCAACTACATCAGCCTGCACCCTCAACAAGCACAACGTTTTAACATTACCTTTGGTACAACAGGTGAGCGTGCGCTTTCTGAAGATGCTCAAAAACTGGTTCACTCAATCACCAAATCAGATGATCCTTTAGGTTGGGAATATCAAGTTGATGATGAGTGGGCGGGCAGCGTTGGATACCTAAGTCATTTTAATTTAATGCGCTCGCGCTCTATCGCGAATACAGACTTCGAGATCTCTAACGTATCAGAGGTGAATGTCGGTAACTTTAGAAGTGATATTTCAACAGGTTTCATGCTGCGTTGGGGTACCGATTTAGGCGGCAACTTTGGTGCGGCAACCATTACCTCTGAAAACCCTTTCCGCCCAGGCATGATCGGTGCTTCAAACACAGGTTGGTTTACATACGCAGGTCTTGAAGGTCGTTACCGTTTTAATGACATCACCATAGAAGGCGATCGTTCTGGCGTTGAAAAATATGCCAATGAAAACGGCGAAAACCCTGCAATTTATGATGTAACACTAGAGAACATTCAAGCCACCGCTGTTGCAGGTGTTGCTTGGTACAATCAACATGTGGGTGCCGCTTTCTCATTGACCATGAAAACACCCGATTACGAAGAAGCCAAAGAGTCAATTTACACCACTGGCGGCGTCACTTTCTTCGCATTTTTCTAGGCTAAAATCAGCCGAAGTATTCATTTGCTAAACATACAGATAAAGGCAATCAACCTCAGTGGTGATTGCCTTTATTTTTAGGCGCTCAAAGGGCATTGACCCTATTTTATGTACCGTTTTTGTAATAAAATAACCAACATAAATACTAATACGAGAACAGCTCATGTCTACAACTGGTCGCATTCACTCATTCGAATCTTGTGGTACCGTCGACGGCCCAGGAATCCGCTTTATTGTGTTTCTACAGGGCTGTCTAATGCGCTGTATGTACTGTCACAACCGTGATACTTGGGACACGCATGACGGCAAAGAAGTAACCGTTGAAGAGATCATCAACGAAGCAAAATCTTATCGTCACTTTATGAAGGCTTCTGGCGGTGGTGTGACGTGTTCAGGTGGTGAAGCAATGTTACAACCTGAGTTCGTACGTGACTTTTTCCTAGCTGCAAAAGCGGAAGGCATCCACACTTGTCTCGACACTAACGGCTACATTCGCAAACACACAGACGTTATCGATGAGGTGCTAGACGCATCTGATCTTGTTATGCTTGACCTTAAGCACATGCGTGACGAAATCCACCAAGACTTCATAGGTGTATCTAACAAACGTACTCTCGATTTCGCCCGTTACCTGCACAAGATTGGCAAGACGACTTGGATTCGTTATGTTGTCGTTCCTGGCTACACAGACAACCCTGAAGATGCGCGCCTACTAGGTGAGTTCATTAAAGATATGGACAACATTGAAAAGGTAGAGCTACTGCCATACCACAAACTTGGTGCTCACAAATGGGAAGCTCTAGGCATTGAGTACCCTCTAGAAGGTGTGAATCCACCAAGCAAAGAGACTATGGATGAGATTGTATCAATACTGAGTGAGTACCACTCCAACGTTAAGTACTGATCCACTAATTCTTTAGGAGCGCTTCATTTGATGAGGCGCTTTTTTATTGGCGCTCTACTGCGCCACTCATTCACGGTTTCTATTCATCTCCTCTCATTTTTCGTTACAACTTCTGTTGATCATTTCAAAAAAACGTATTAAATCCGTGTTGAGATCATGTTTCGGTAAGTAGAATTGCTGTTACTCTTACCTCAACAAACAAATTACAACATTTAGTTTTTTAGTGAGGTTCCTCCCATGGAAATGACCAATGCTCAGCGTCTAATTCTATCAAATCAATACTACCTAATGTCTCAAATGGATCCTGAGAACTCAGCTAAATACCAGCGTCTACAAACGATTGTAGAACGTGGTTACGAACTACAAATGCGTGAACTGAACAAAGAGTTTGGTTGCCTAACAGAAGCAGAGTGTCGCGAAATTATCGACATCATGGAGATGTACCACGCGATGCAAGAATCAAACAAGATGCTTGCAGATGAAGAGCGTAAAGAAGTGGATCAACGTCGTTTACAGTTCCTAGGATTTGACATTGCATCTGAAGCACAGATCGTACATTACGTGCGCTTCCTGACTGACTCAGAAGGCCTTTACCCGCAGTTTGATAAAGCGGATCACCACTTCAACAGCCAAATGCCGATGCTTGATAAGTACCGCCGCATGCTGACGACATGGCGCAACTGCCCTCGCCAATACCACCTATGTGCGACAGAGCTATCTCAAATCTTCAACGCATAGTAGATAGACAAAAATAATAAAGGGTTGCTCATGATGGGCAACCCTTTTTGACATCTTAAAGACGGATATTAGAAAACGTAGGCGATACCAACGTTAGCGGTCGTATTAATGCCGCTCTCAATGATCGGACTTCTCTCGATATCGCCCTCTAGATTGGTATAACGCACACCACCGGTTACACGAATGTTTGGCGTAATATGCATGTAACCACCCAAACCAATGAAGTATTGACCATCCCAATCGGCATCAAATTCGTTCAGGTTCGTTCTTGCGGCCTCTTCAGAGCTCACGCCGTAAAGATGGTTGTTCAAACGTTCACTGTTATACGCATAACCAATTGAAGGCGTAATCCCCCACCCTTTACGGCGAATCGGTAGTCTCCAAGCTGCTTCTGCATAGATGCCGTTGTGTTTAAAACCCAAGTCTGAACCAGCAGAAACCTCAAGCATGCCCACCAAAGTAATCAATTGATAGCTCACGCCACCCAATACCGATGCCTCTCTTTCATCCAGCTCTCGGATATCAGCGTTGTCGGAATCGCCCGGTTTTAGTGTTCGTGGATCGTAAAGGGCACGAAAAACGATATTCTGAGGTGTACCAACAGGGAATAGACGATAGCCAAGACTAAAGCCACGCATGAAAAAGTGTTCACCTTCGTAACCCACAACTGGAATCACAGCTTTGTTAGAAGGGGTATCTTTATAAACCGCTGGTGAGTAAGAAGCCGCTACGCCTAATGACCATTGAGATATCTTTGCTTGCACCCCAGAAGTCGCCAATAAAGTGGTACCCACCACCAACGCTTTTACCCAATTACTCTTCACTACTAAAACCTTATTCACATCGTCTAAATAGAAACCAAAGTCATTATATGGTACGAAATACCCAAAAATCAACCATACACAGAATCAATACCAGATATTACACATTTTTATCTATCAAATAATAAAAACTGAAAATTTAAAACTCTGTTTAAAAAGGCTTCGTATAAAAAGTAATTTGTTTAAGCATAAACCCGCAGTTCGCAACATTCTCGGACATCACAATTCAGACAAAAATGTAAATAAATGCATAATTGTTAAGCAAAATTGTATAAGCGGGTCTAGGCTTAAGTTGTGGGGAGTTCGTAATTTTCAATCGCTCGTCAGTTTTGACAGGTTAACAAGGGGAATGTGACTATGAGTATTTTCGACCACTATCAATCACGCTACGAAGCAGCCAAAGAAGAAGAGCTGACTCTGCAAGAGTTCCTTGGGCTGTGTAAAGACGATAAAAGTGCTTATGCCAACGCTGCTGAGCGCCTATTACTGGCTATCGGTGAGCCTGAAGTCATCGATACCGCACAAGACCCTCAGCTCAGCCGAATTTTCTCTAACCGTGTGATCTCTCGCTATCGTGAATTCGAAGATTTCTATGGCATGGAAGACGCTATCGAGCAGATCGTCTCTTATCTCAAACATGCCGCACAAGGGTTAGAAGAACGCAAACAAATCTTATACCTTCTTGGCCCTGTAGGTGGTGGTAAATCATCTCTGGCAGAGAAGCTAAAATCATTAATGCAAAAAGTGCCAATTTACGTGCTTTCTGCTGACGGCGAGCGAAGCCCTGTTAACGACCACCCATTCTGTCTATTTGACGTTAATGAAGACGGCGATGTACTGAAACAAGAGTATGGCATCGAAAAGCGTTACCTACGCTCAATCATGTCTCCTTGGGCTGCAAAACGTCTGCATGAATTCGGTGGTGATATTTCACGATTCAAGGTCGTAAAAGTTCGCCCATCCATTCTTGACCAAGTCGCGATTGCGAAAACAGAACCGGGCGATGAGAACAACCAAGATATCTCGTCACTGGTTGGTAAAGTGGATATCCGTAAACTTGAACACTTCTCTCAAGATGACCCAGATGCATACAGCTACTCTGGCGCATTGTGTAAGGCAAACCAAGGCCTTATGGAGTTCGTAGAGATGTTTAAGGCGCCAATTAAGGTTCTACACCCTCTACTAACCGCAACTCAAGAGGGTAACTTTAACGGCACCGAAGGACTATCTGCACTACCATTCGACGGCATGATCCTGGCTCACTCGAATGAATCTGAGTGGCAAACATTCCGCAACAACAAAAACAACGAAGCCTTCCTCGACCGTGTATACATCGTAAAAGTCCCTTACTGTCTACGCGTATCTGAAGAAGTGAAAATCTATCAGAAACTGCTTGAGCACAGTGAACTGTCAAAAGCACCATGTTCACCAAGTACGCTGGAACTGCTGTCTCAATTCAGTATCCTGTCACGCTTGAAAGAGCCAGAAAACTCATCGCTGTTCTCTAAAATGCGTGTTTACGATGGTGAAACCCTCAAAGACACGGATCCAAAAGCGAAGAGCTACCAAGAGTACCGTGACTACGCCGGCGTTGACGAAGGTATGTCAGGTCTATCGACACGTTTCGCCTTCAAGATTCTCTCAAGAGTATTTAACTTCGACCAAACTGAAGTTGCGGCGAACCCTGTTCACCTCTTCTACGTCATTGAACAGCAGATTGAGCGTGAACAGTTCCCTCAAGAGACTTCAGAGAAATACCTTGAGTTCTTGAAAGGTTACCTTGTTCCTCGCTACGTTGAGTTTATTGGTAAAGAAATTCAAACCGCTTACTTGGAGTCTTACTCTGAGTACGGCCAAAACATCTTTGACCGCTACGTCACCTATGCCGACTTCTGGATTCAAGATCAAGAGTACCGCGATCCTGAAACAGGCCAACTGTTCGACCGAGCTTCGCTAAATGCTGAACTCGAAAAAATCGAGAAAACCGCGGGTATCAGTAACCCTAAAGACTTCCGTAATGAAATCGTGAACTTTGTGCTTCGTGCCAAAGCGAACAACAACGGTAAAAACCCTGTTTGGACCAGTTACGAGAAGCTGCGTACTGTGATTGAGAAGAAAATGTTCTCAAACACAGAAGAGTTACTGCCGGTTATCTCTTTCAACGCGAAAACATCTTCTGAAGACCAGAAGAAGCACGATGACTTTGTCGCTCGTATGATGGAAAAAGGCTACACCGAGAAACAAGTAAGACTGCTCTCTGAATGGTACCTAAGAGTTCGTAAGTCCTCATAAGCCAAACGTGTTGAGCTGCCTAATGCGGGCAGCTCCACTACTCACAAGAAGTAGGTTCACGACATAAATTTGAGAGGGAGTTCTTATGGCACAATTTATTGATCGGAGGCTCAACGGTAAGAATAAGAGCGCCGTAAACAGGCAGCGCTTTATTCGACGCCACAAAGAGCAAATTAAAGAGTCGGTAGCCGATGCCGTTAACCGACGCTCAATCACCAACACCGAAACCGGTGAGGATGTCTCTATTCCGCATAAAGACATCAAAGAGCCAAGCTTCCATCAAGGGCAAGGAGGCGTCAGAGAGCGCGTCCACCCAGGTAATGATCAGTTCATCACTGGCGACAAAATTGAACGTCCAAAAGGCGGTGGTCAAGGTGGTGGCTCAGGGCAAGGCGAAGCCAGTCCTGATGGTGAAGGTCAAGATGAGTTTATTTTCCAAATCTCCAAGGACGAATACCTAGATATTCTGTTCGAGGATCTCGAACTTCCTAACCTAGAAAAGAATCAGATAAACAAAATCACTGAATGGAAAACCCATCGTTCTGGATATCAAACAGCAGGGATTCCTTCCAACATCGCAGTAGTTCGTTCACTGCAACAGTCGCTTGCTAGAAGAACAGCAATGACAGCTGGGAAACGACGTGAATTAAATCAGCTGATGGAACAACTCGACAAGGTTCAGATGACGGAACCGGCTCAACCTTTTGAAGAGACGCGCCTTAAAGATGAAATCGCTGAACTGAGAAAGAAAATCGAGAGTGTGCCGTTTATCGATACCTTTGACCTGCGCTACAAGAACTATGAGAAGCGCCCTATCCCATCCAGTCAAGCGGTCATGTTCTGTTTGATGGATGTGTCCGGCTCAATGGATCAAGCGACTAAAGACATCGCTAAGCGTTTCTACGTGTTGCTATATCTGTTCCTCAATCGTACTTATGAAAACGTCGATGTGGTGTTCATTCGTCACCATACCCAAGCCAAAGAGGTGGACGAACATGAGTTCTTCTACTCTCAAGAAACCGGTGGCACGATTGTATCGAGCGCTCTGAAGTTAATGGATGAAATCGTCGCTGAACGCTACCCATCAAACGAATGGAACATCTATGCAGCACAAGCGTCCGATGGCGATAACTGGGCAGACGATTCACCGCGCTGTAAAGAACTGCTTGTTAACAAACTACTGCCAACCTGTCAGTACTACTCCTACATAGAAATCACTCGTCGTTCACACCAAACGTTGTGGCACGAGTATGAGAAGTTAGAAGCAAGCTTCGATAACTTCGCCATGAAAAACATTAAAACTGTGGACGATATTTTCCCGGTATTCAGAGAACTGTTCCAGAAAGAGACAGCGTAAGGAGGCTTTTCATGACAGCAAAATCAAGCGTTGCAGAGAAAGATAGCCCTGCGGATAAAAACAGAGGCAAGATGCTGCCAGACGGCCCTGATTGGACGTTTAACCTCTTAGAACAATACCATGTCGAGATCAAACGTGTGGCTGAACACTACCGACTCGACACCTATCCTAACCAAATCGAGGTTATTACCTCTGAGCAGATGATGGACGCCTACTCAAGTATTGGCATGCCCATCAATTACAACCACTGGTCATTTGGTAAAAAGTTCATCCAAACCGAGCAAAACTATAAGCACGGTCAAATGGGCCTTGCTTATGAAATCGTGATTAACTCTAACCCATGTATTGCTTATCTTATGGAAGAGAACACCGTGACCATGCAAGCGCTTGTTATGGCGCATGCTTGTTACGGCCATAACTCTTTCTTTAAGGGTAACTACCTCTTCCAAACGTGGACTGACGCCAGTTCCATTATCGACTACTTGTTGTTCGCCAAGAAATACATCACCGACTGTGAAGAGAAATACGGAGTCTCGGAGGTCGAGCAGTTATTGGACTCATGTCACGCACTAATGAACTATGGTGTAGATCGCTATAAACGACCTGAAAAAATCTCCATTGCAGAAGAGACGGCTCGCCAACAAGAACGAGAAGCGTATCTGCAATCTCAAGTAAACGAACTGTGGCGAACCGTACCGAAGAACCGCGATAAAGAGGAAGAGCAGAAGGTACGTTTCCCTAGCGAGCCACAAGAGAACATTCTCTACTTCATTGAGAAAAATGCGCCGCTGCTAGAACCATGGCAACGCGAGTGTGTTCGTATCGTGCGCAAGATTAGCCAATATTTCTACCCACAAAAACAGACTCAAGTGATGAACGAAGGCTGGGCGACCTTCTGGCATTATACGATTTTGAACCATCTTTATGATGAAGGCTTGGTCAGTGACAAATTCATTCTTGAGTTCCTGCATAGCCACACCAGTGTTGTCGCGCAACCTGCCTACAACAGCCCATATTTTAGCGGGATTAACCCTTACGCGCTCGGCTTTGCGATGTTCCAAGATATACGTCGAATCTGTGAGAATCCTACAGATGAAGACAAGGAGTGGTTCCCTGAGCTGGCTGGTAGTGATTGGCTCGAGGCTGTGCATTTTGCTATGCATAACTTCAAAGATGAAAGCTTTATCAGCCAATATCTGTCACCAAAGATCATTCGCGACTTCAAGCTGTTCTCGATACTCGATGATGACCGTAAAAGCGTGATTGAGGTAAGTGCAATTCATGATGAAATGGGCTACCGCATGATTCGTGAAAAACTCGCAGCGCAATACAACTTGAGTAACCTAGAACCAAACATTCAAGTATTCAACGTGGATGTGCGCGGTGACCGTTCAATGACTCTGCAATACGTGCCTCACGACCGTATTCCTCTTGATAAAGGCTACGACGAGGTAATGAAGCACCTCTACCGTTTATGGGGCTTCGATGTGGTGTTAGAAGAACTGAAAGACACCGGACATCGAGAAATCCTCGCGACTTGTCCAAAACGTAACGATTATGGTGCGAAGATATAGTCAAATCTCGTTTAAGCCTAATGTTAGGCCTAAACCATAGATTCCAAGCAACCTAATAACAAAAAAGCGCATCGGCCGAAGCCCATGCGCTTTTCTTTTACTGGCGTAAGCTGATTAGCTAGTTAGCTAGCCATTATACGATTGGCTTTTGACCACGCTCGATCAGTTTCAATAAGATGTTGTCTGCAGATTTACCTGCCACTCCAGCCAGCTTATCTGACAATTTTTTCTTCTGAACATAGTGGATTGCCAGTACCGTTTTCTCTTTGCACGCATCCACAACGATGTCATCAGAAGTGCGGATTTCGTCCACCAGCCCTAATGCATGAGCCTGTGTACCAAACCAGTGTTCACCCGTCGCCACTTTCTCAAGATCAAGCTCTGGGCGGTGATCACGGATAAAGTCTTTAAACAGACCGTGTGTTTCTTCAAGCTCCTGCTTAAACTTCTCACGAGCTTTATCGTTGTTCTCACCAAACATGGTCAGCGTGCGCTTGTACTCGCCTGCTGTTAGCTGTTCAAATTCGATGTCATACTTTTTCAGTAGCTTATTGAAGTTTGGTAACTGTGCAATAACACCAATCGAACCAACAATCGCAAACGGTGCAGAAACGATTTTATCGGCGATACACGCCATCATGTAACCGCCACTTGCTGCAACTTTATCAACCGAGATAGTCAGAGGAAGGCCTGCAGCTTTAATACGATCAAGTTGAGAAGAAGCTAGACCATAGCCATGAACCATGCCGCCGCCAGACTCAAGCTTCAGCAGCACTTCATCACCTTCACGAGCCACAGCCAGAACTGCTGTCACCTCTTCACGCAGAGAAGCAACCTCTTTAGCATCGATACTGCCATTGAATTCCAAAACGAAAAGGTGCGGTTCACGCTTGCTGTCTAGCTCGCCCTCTTTCGCCGCTTTCTTCACTTCTTTGCCACGTGATTTTGTTTTCTCTTTTTCCGCTTTCTTCTCTGCTTTGTCACGAGCCTTGATGAAAGCGTCATCATGTAGGTGATGTTCAAGCTGTTCAATGGTCTGCTTGTGATGATCAGATAGGTTAGTGATTTCCAGCTCACCTTTTATTGCGCTTGATTTGCCACCCACCGATTTTGCAATCACTAAAATTGCAACGATGGCGATTACAACAGTCGCAATCTTGGCTAAAAACAAGCCGTAGTCCAACAAAAATTCCAATGTCATATCCCCTAATGTACGAATTAGTGTATTGTAACCATCTTGTCACGATTACCAAGAATTTCTAATCATTCCTGCGGTTATCTGTGTGATTAAACATCAATGGAATGACGAACATAAAAAAGAAGGATAAGCACAGTGGATTACCCAATCTCTACAGATGCCCTCAAAGACAAAGTAATTTTGGTTACAGGCGCTGGAGCCGGTATTGGCCGCCAAGCTGCATTAAGTTTTGCTCAACATGGTGCGACAGTGATTCTGCTCGGCCGTAACGTAAAAAACCTTGAGTTTATTTACGATGAAATTGAAAGCGCAGGCTACCCACAACCTGCGATTATCCCACTCGATCTTAAGGGTGCGACCAAACAGAACTACATCGATATGGCAGAGACCATTGAGTCTCAGTTCGGTCGTTTAGATGGTCTTCTGCACAACGCTGGCGTTCTGGGCACACTAAGCCCATTTGAACAGATTGAAGAAGACTCTTTTGATGATGTTATGCAGATTAACGTGAAATCAGAGTTCCTAATGACTCAAGCTCTGCTGCCTGCACTTAAGAAGTCGGAAGCGGGTCGTATTATCTTCACCTCTTCAACCGTTGGTCACTCTGGCCGTGCTTTCTGGGGTTCTTACGCCATTTCGAAGTTTGCTACCGAAGGCATGATGCAAATCTTAGCGGATGAAGTAGAAGGCACTGCGATGCGCGTGAACGCGATTAACCCGGGTGCGACACAAACGCGTATGCGTGCAAAAGCTTACCCAGGCGAAGACGCCAACAAGCTGAAGACACCACTGGACATTATGCCGCTGTACCTGCACTTGATGAACCCAAGTGTGACTGACGTGCATGGTCAATGCATTGATGCGCAACCAAAGAAATAATCGCGCAGCAACATAAGCAAACCCATTTTTAATCAAGCCGCATTATTTGCGGCTTTTTTTGTTTTAAAAACAACCGATTGAACATGGGGCTCGCTTCTTTCTCTCATTTTTCTTTCCATAATTCCCAGAGTTAAATATACTGTATATATATACAGGTATTTAACTATGCATGAACTGATCAAAAACCTACAAGACCGCCAGCTAATCTGGAAAGGTCTACAGCCCAGCACGCAAGGGCAAACTCTCTCAACTGGCTACCCAGAGCTCGACAATCAGCTCAACGGGGGCTTTCCTACGCATGGCGTAATAGAAGTAGAGTCTCAACCCGGTTTAGGTGAAATTCGTCTGCTGACGCCTTATCTAGCACAACAAAATACTCAACGCCTTGCCGTATTCATTAACCCTCCCGGTAATGTCTGTGGAGAGTTCTTTGATGCTCAAGGGCTTCCCTTAAATAACATACTCGTCATCACCCCAAACAGCGATATTGAAGCCTTGTGGGCGGCTGAGCAGTGCCTAAAAAGTGGAGCCTGCCACTCAGTACTCTTATGGGGTACAGAGCTAGAGATTCATCAAACCAAGCGTTTACAAGCAGCGAGTGAAACGGGTCGTTGTCTGCAGTTTCATTTCAAAGACAGCAATCACAACCAGCTTTCCCTACCCGTGTCATTAAGCATGAAATTGTCATCGCATCACCTTGGTTTAAAAGTCGAAGTCATCAAGCGCAAAGGAAGTTGGTCGTATGGGAGTATAATCATCAACATGCAACAGCATTGGCCACTACTGACAGAGCAAACACCGGCCGAGCTGCACGATCACTCGACTGTCATCCCTTTCCCTATCGCAAAGCAAGGGTGAAGCATGTTGTGGCTCTATCTTCATTTCCCGTCGCTGCAATTAGACAGTCTATTCAGTGGCGATAACCAAAACGAGCACCCGCTGATCATTGTCGATGAAAAGACACATAAGGTCATGCAGGCCAATTCTTTGGCAATCGCCTCTGGAATCGCTCTTGGTATGGGACTGGGCTCTGCGGCAGCGCTCAACCACCAGCTTCAGGTATTGCCGTATCGTGCCGATCTTGAGTCAAACCGCCTCAAAGAGATCGCACATTGGGCCTATTTGGTCACCTCCGATATGGCGCTGCTACCACCAAACGGCTTGTTGATTAAAACATCCAATATGTTGTCGCTCTATGACGGATTAGATAACTACTGGGGAACCTTGCAGCAGCACCTAGCAGCGTTGAACGTTCGCTTTCAGTTCGCCACAGGTTACTCCCCATTGGCTGCGATTTTGTTGGGGAAGCAGTCGCTGAATGTCATCACAAACAATACTGAGACAATGAAGAAGCATGTTCAGCAGCAGAGCTTAACTAGCACCGAACTGCCATTGAAGCAAATAGAACGACTACAACGTGTGGGTATGGAGACGGTTGGCGATTTATTGAAATTGCCGATCCAAGACGTTGCGCGCCGCTTTGATATTGATCTCGTCAACTACGTTGGGCGCTTGAATGGGCAGTTTAAACACCCTATTGATTTTTATCATCCGCCTGAAAAGTTCGAGCAGTACCTTGAGCTATTGTTTGATATCGAGAACCTGCAATTTATCGAGAAGCCACTGACCAAACTACTTAAGCAGCTTGAAGCCTTTTTGAAGTTGCGTGACCGTGTCGCGTTTGAAATCAAGCTCACTCTGCATCTACGTGACTGCGATGATCACAGTGTGCCTTTTTTCTCTGCACAAGGAGATTACCTTGCCAGTAAGTGGGCGCAGCTTACTCATCTCAGCTTAGAGTCGGTTACGATTAACGCACCGGTTCAGGGCCTCACTCTGACCTTAATTCGCCACGGAGAGCCTCAAGCCGCGTATCACGACCTGTTTGATGGCAATACTGGAACGTTGGCTTCGTTAGACCTGCTCTCTCTACTGCAAGCTAAACTTGGCCAAGGGGCGATTCACTCTCCCTTAATCCATCAAGACCCGAGGCCAGAAAAAGCCAATCAATACTCGTTGCCAGACCTAACAACTCAGTCACAAAGTCGAGAGTCGCCAGCGATAATTGCCGCACCTTTGCCGTCTCAAAAGCGCTTAAGGCCAAGCATTTTATTGCCGACTCCAGAGCCTTTGAATACACCTATTACCCTGTCTCAAGGACCGGAACGAATTGTTTCTGGCTGGTGGGATGGTGAGAAAGTGATTCGAGATTATTTCATTGCACGCTGTGAAACAGGCCGCTGGCTCTGGGTATTTCGCACCCCCAATAAAGCATGGTTTGTCCATGGGCTTTTCAGCTAGTTATATAAGAAATGGGTGAGCGCACCTAACTACAACTTGTGCCTTCTTCAACCTTATCAGGATCTTAACGCTCTATGACACAGCACTATTCTGAGCTCTTTTGTCAAAGTAACTACTCTTTCTTAGAGGGAGCATCCCATGCCGAAGAGCTGGTTCTGCAGGCCGATTTTCTGCGCTATAACGCCTTAGCCGTAACCGATGAGTGCTCTGTGGCTGGAATCGTCAAAGTGCACGCCGCTATCAAGCAGCACCAACTCTCGCTCAAGCAGATTGTTGGTAGTATGTTTTGGCTTAATGAGGAGTGTCAGTTACTGCTTTTATGCCCAAACCGACAAGCCTATGCGGAGCTATGCCGTATTATCACCAATGCACGTCGACGCAGCAGTAAAGGGGCATACCAACTGTCAGAGTGGGATATCATGTCGGCAAAACACTGCTTAGTTATTTGGCTTCCTCAGCAACACGATCAAGACAACCATTGGGGAAACTGGCTCAATCAGCATCATCAAGGGCGATTGTGGATCGGGGTACAGCGCCATTTAAAACAGAGCGATCATGACTATGTCGCACACTGTGCTTCACTCTCTCAAAACTTGCAGCTTCCGGTTACCGCGTGCGGCGGTGTATTGATGCACAGTGCCAATCGCCTGCCACTCCAGCACTCGCTTACCGCGATAAAACATCAATGTTCGGTTCCTGAAGTAGGCAGTCACTTACTGGCTAACGCCGAAAGGTGCTTGCGAAGCATTAACAAGCTCAGTCACGTATTCCAAAAGTCATGGTTGGATGAAAGCAACCACATCGCCAGCTTGTGCCAATTTGATTTGGATAGCCTGCGTTATGAGTATCCAAGTGAATTGATACCAGCAGGACAAACGCCAATTCAACACCTCAGACACTTGGTTGAACAGGGCAAGAAAATTCGCTTCCCTGACGGGGTATCCGACGATATAGAACAAACCATAGAGAAAGAGCTCCACTTAATTGAAGAGCTGGATTACCCGTTCTTTTTCCTAACCATTCACGACATTGTGATGTTCGCTAAGCAGCAAGGGATCTTGTACCAAGGAAGAGGCTCAGCCGCTAACTCTGTGGTCTGTTATTGTCTTGAGATCACCTCTGTCGACCCTCGTCAAATATCCGTATTATTTGAACGCTTTATCAGTAAAGAGCGTAATGAGCCGCCTGATATTGATGTCGACTTCGAGCATGAACGTCGTGAAGAGGTCATTCAGTACATCTATCGAAAATATGGTCGCGAACGGGCTGCATTAGCCGCGACGGTGATCTCTTATCGCTTTAAAAGCGCAGTGCGAGATGTCGGTAAGGCATTAGGGCTACAAGAGACCCAGCTCGACTATTTCATTAAGAACACCAACCGCCGGGATAAGCAACAGGGCTGGCAAGCGCAGCTCACGTTACTTGGGTTGCAGCCAGACTCACTCAAAGGAAAACAGTTTATCCATTTGGTCGATGAGATCATCGGCTTTCCGCGCCACTTATCTCAGCATGTGGGAGGCTTTGTGATCTCTTCTGGTCCACTGTATGAGTTGGTACCGGTTGAGAACGCTGCAATGCAAGAACGTACTATCATTCAATGGGATAAGGATGATTTAGAGGCACTTGGGCTGCTCAAAGTCGATGTGTTGGCTCTGGGTATGCTGTCGGCGATTCGTAAATGCTTCACCATGATCCAGCAACATTATGGACACTCCCTATCAATTGCAGAGATCACTCGCTTGCAAGACGATCCCAATGTATACGGAATGATTCAAAGAGCCGATACGGTAGGCATTTTCCAAATAGAATCCCGAGCTCAGATGAGCATGTTGCCACGCCTAAAACCGAGGAGCTATTACGATCTGGTGATTCAGATTGCGATTGTTCGACCGGGCCCAATACAGGGTGATATGGTGCACCCCTTTCTGAAACGAAGAAATGGACAAGAGCCTATTAATTACCCCTCTTCTGAGGTCGAATCGGTACTCGCGCGCACCTTAGGCGTGCCAATCTTTCAAGAACAAGTCATTAAGCTGGCCATGGTTGCAGCTGGTTTTACTGGCGGTGAAGCCGACCAGTTACGACGAGCGATGGCGGCGTGGAAGAAGAATGGAAACGTCTTTAAGTTTAAATCTAAGCTCATCGACGGAATGCAGAGTCGCGGTTACGACATCGCCTTTGCCGAGCAGATCTTTAAACAGATCTGTGGCTTTGGTGAATACGGTTTTCCTGAAAGTCATTCCGCCTCTTTTGCGGTACTCGCCTACTGCTCCGCTTGGTTGAAGTGCTATTACCCAGAGTGCTTTTACGCCTCATTATTAAATAGCCAACCTATGGGGTTTTATAGCCCATCACAGCTAGTGCAAGACGCTCAGAGACATCACGTTAAGGTGCTGCCGGTTTGTGTTAACGCATCACAACGCGATCATACTGTCGTCAAAGTAGAGCAAGGGCTCGCGATTCGACTGGGCTTGAGGCAAGTCAAAGGCTTGAGTGAACAAGCAATGGAAAGTTTGGTTGCTAATCGTCCATATCAAGGTTATACCCATCCAAATCAGATCACTCAGCTCTCTATCAACCGCAGAGATGTCGAGCTTTTGGCCTCTGCCAATGCGATGCACAATGTGTCAGGTGACCGCTTCCAGACACGCTGGACTTTGATGGACTCAGCTTCAGAACTGCCACTCTTTCGAGATGTGCATGAACAACCTCAACCGCTGCGACAACCGAACGCAACACAAGATTTGTTGGAGGATTTCACCAGCACTGGGATCTCTTTAAACCAGCACCCGATAACGCTACTTGAGCAAGCGAACAAACTCGGTCGCTTTATCCACATGCAAGATTTAAAGCACCAACGAGACAAGTCACTTGTAACGGTTGTGGGTGTTGTCACTGGTAAGCAGTCCCCGGGAACCGCCGCTGGTGTGACTTTTTTTACCCTAGAAGATAATACCGGCAACATCAATGTTGTGGTTTGGAAGGCTACCGCTCGTTGTCAGCAGCAAGCGTATCTCACCGCTAAAATTTTAAAAGTGAAAGGAATCATCGAAAAAGAAGGCGATGTCGTTCATGTAATTGCGGGGCAACTGATCGACCTGACCGACGAGTTAACGGGGTTAAAAACAAAATCGCGGGAGTTTCACTAGCTAAGAGCATTCACTCGCTAAGAGAAAATGGCTTTGACAAACAAATGCTGTCTCAGAAATAGAAAAGGGAGGCTATCAGCCTCCCTCAAATCTAATACGTTGAATTATGATTCAACTTCAGCTTCCGTACGTCTTTTCTTAAATTCCCTATATAGTAATAAACTCAAAGTCATTACGACTTTTGACGTCAACCATATCATTAAGAGGGATTACCTTAGATTGTTCATGAAAAGTTACGTTAGTCATTTGTACATATTTAACTCTGTTTAAATATGCACCACCAATATAGCAAACGTTTTCCATAAAATCATCTAAAACTAACCGCGCTCTGACAATTATTATAAAATCTGACGCATACGCTCTTGAGTCACTTCCACCAATAAGTCTGGTTGGAATTTAGAAATGAAGCGATTACACCCCACTTTCTCTACCATCGCCTCATTGAAGCTGCCACTTAATGAAGTATTCAGTGTGATAAACAGATCTTGCATTCGAGGGTCGCTACGTACTTCATGAGTCAGTTTATAGCCATCCATCTCTGGCATTTCAGCATCGGTGATCATCAATAGCAGCTCTTCGTTGATATCTTTACCAGCATCACACCAAGACTTGAGTAAGTTCAACGCTTCCAGGCCATCGCAACATTCAATAATGTTCAAGCCAAGCTGAGACAAGGTCCCTTTGATTTGGTTACGTGCCGTTGAAGAGTCGTCAACAATCAAGACGTTACGACCAACTAACTGAACGGCCAACTCGGCATCCAGTACCCCTTCCGAGATCGAGACATCGTAATCAATGATCTCTGCCAACACTTTCTCGACGTCGATGATCTCAACGATCTTCTGTTGGTTATCTTCTTCGATATGGGTGATCGCGGTTAGGTAGTTTGCACGACCTGCCGTTTTTGGTGGCGGTTGGATCTCCGTCCACATGGTATTCACGATATTACGAACCTGCCCGACTAAGAAGCCCTGCACAGTACGGTTATATTCCGTAATGATCAGGTTACTCTCTTGTGACTCTTGGCGAGATGGTGGGAAGCCAATGGCACTACGCAAGTCAATCACAGGCACTGACTCACCACGCAGTGAGGCCACACCTGTAATATTGTGATGCGAACCCGGTAGCTTGGTTAATGCAGGTACTTTAAGCACCTCTTTTACTTTGAAAACATTAATCGCAAACAATTGACGGCTATTTAAACTGAACAGTAACAGCTCTAAACGGTTTTCACCGACTAACTTGGTTCTTTGATCAACCGAGTTCAAAACGCCAGACATACAACACCTTAGTGATAACAATAACTGCAGATACAATAGCCTAAATCAATAGGCTAAAGCAAAACTACATAGGGAGGTTCTTAAACTAGTGGCAACATTGTAAGTAATATGCCATTGAAGTAAATGGTAGGTGTTCAGATATGAGCGGTGACGAAGTCAATTTATAAATTAACCTTCAATCACCTTCATCAATAATTGACCGTCATACAGTGCTTGCTTGATCAGCGCCGCACCCGGCATCGTCGCCTGCTTGTAAAAGCGAGACTCCATCAGTTCTAAGTCTTGGTGGTAGACTTTCAAGCTCTGCTCTTCGATGCATTTTTGAATCGCTGGATAAAGCACGTTTTTCGCTTGGTTAACCACACCACCAATTAAGATTTTTTCAGGGTTGAATAGGTTAATCACAATCGCGATCGCTGAACCTAGGTAGTGCCCAAGCTGCTCAATCACCTCAACGGCCATCGGGTCACCTTCAGCCGCAGCAGCACAGATCTGCTCGATGGTAACGTCTTCGATACCTTCTAGAGAAGAGCTTTCACCATTCGCAATACGCTCTTTCACCTGTTCACGAATCGCTTGCGAGCTGGCTACTGTCTCGAGACAACCTCGGTTACCACAGTGACAAAGCTTGCCCTGTTTATCTATCTGGATATGACCCAGTTCACCGATGTTACCATGACGCCCTTGAAGAACGCGGCCATCTAGGATGATACCCGCCCCTAAACCGTGGTGGATAGAGATCAACACAGAGTTGTCGTTGTCTTGAGAATTACCAAACAGCTTCTCGGCCAGTGCCCAAGCGCGAGTATCGTTAGCAATAAATACTGGCAACCCCGTCTCTTTATAGATCTCAGGGCCTAAGGCAAGGTTCTCAACATTGTAGTGAGGCATCTGCAGCACAATACCTTGCTCCGAGTTCACAAGACCCGGCAAGGTAACAGCAATACTGGTTACCCTATCAAGCTGTTCAGCGTAGGTTTGGAAGAATTCGTCGATTTCATGAAGCAAACGCGCAAGCACATCATCTTGGTCGCGCTCGTGGATATCGATCTTGGTATCGATAAGCACATCACCGCCCAATTCATGGAGTGCAATCGTGAGGTAGCCACGACCTAATCGCATAGAAAGGAACTGCCAGCCTTCGTTATTCGTTTGCAAACCCACAGCCGGACGCCCACGCGTGGTCGCCTCTTGTACCGTCGTTTCATGAATAAGGTGAGCTTCCATGAGTTCACGAGTAATTTTGGTAATACTCGCCGGAGCCAACTCACTTTGTTTGGACAGATCGATACGAGAAATGGGACCTTTAAGGTCTATTAGTTTATATACACGACCAGCATTGACCTGTTTGATATGATCAATATGGCCCGGTTGAGCCATGTACATTTTACGCTCCAGAAATCATCAACCGGGTAATTTTTTTACTTTGCGAAGTAATTGTGAAGTCCCTTGGTATATTGCCGTGACCAGTATCACGTATATACATGAATCTTTGTGTTTCGAGTCAAATACTTTAATAGAAATTCATCCCATCCCGATTGAATTCAGACTTAATTTTCACCAGAAAACATCCACGCTGCGCCCCAACACCAATTATTTTATGTAATTAGAGAAATATCTTGTTGGCTCCCAATAAATTATTGATTACTGCATATACTTAATTCTGTCTTACACAGATTACTTGGTCTCACAGTAGGAGTATTCATGACAGCACAGGTAAGAAAAACAAAAATCGTCACCACACTGGGTCCATCCACAGATAAAGGCAATGTCCTCGAAGAGATCATCAAGGCCGGCGCCAACATTGTTCGCATGAACTTTTCTCATGGTAGCAGCGAAGATCACATTCAAAGAGCTGCAAAAGTTCGTGCTATCGCCAAAAAGCTTGGCACACAAGTCGCTATCCTTGGCGATCTTCAAGGTCCTAAGATTCGAGTTTCTACCTTCAGAGACGGTAAAATCCAACTCTCGGTCGGTGACAAGTTCACACTCGATAGCAGCCTCGGAAAAGGCGAAGGAAACCAAGAGTCCGTCGGCCTCGACTACAAAGAACTTCCGAATGATGTTGATACCGGCGATATCCTTTTATTGGATGATGGCCGAGTTCAGCTTAAAGTGACGGCCGTCGAAGGCTGCCGAGTACATACAGAAGTCATCATTGGCGGTCCGCTTTCTAACAACAAAGGGATCAATAAAAAAGGCGGTGGCCTCTCAGCCGAAGCCCTCACAGAAAAAGATAAGCGCGACATCATTACTGCATCAGAAATTCAAGTCGACTATCTAGCCGTATCTTTCCCTCGCAACGGAGAAGATATGAGTTATGCAAGACAGCTGGCAAGAGACGCAGGTTTAGAAGCGCATTTGGTAGCCAAAGTAGAACGCGCCGAGACCGTTTCTAGTATTGAGAACATGGATGACATTATCATGGCCTCAGATGTGGTCATGGTAGCCCGTGGAGACCTCGGAGTTGAAATAGGCGACCCAGAGTTAGTCGGTGTACAAAAGCAGCTTATACGACGCGCTAGAGCCCTTAACCGTACCATCATCACTGCAACCCAGATGATGGAGTCGATGATCTCCGCACCCATGCCGACCCGTGCCGAGGTAATGGATGTGGCCAATGCCGTACTCGATGGCACCGATGCCGTCATGCTATCCGGTGAAACTGCTGCCGGGATGTATCCTGTAGAAACGGTTAAGTCGATGGCAGAGGTCTGTATTGGTGCTGAGAAGATGGCGGGAGTTAACCAATCTAATTACCGAATTGACCGCACATTTGTCACAGCAGAAGAGACCATCTCGATGGCCACCATCTATTCGGCAAACCATATGGAAGGGATCAAGGGTGTTGTGACCCTAACAGAGTCAGGTCGCACAGCATTGATGATGTCACGCCTAAGCGCCGATATGCCCATCTTCGCTTTATCGCGCAACGAAGGCACATTAAATCGCTGTACCTTATATCGTGGTGTAACCCCTATTTACTTTGAAACAGATAAAGAGGACAGCTTTGATATCGCGCTCTCTACCCTAACCTGCTTAAAAGAGAAAGGGATGCTGAAGTTTGGTGATCTCGTGATCATCACGCAAGGTGATATCATGGATGTCGCTGGTTCAACAAACTGTATGCGTATCTTGCCTGTCACTTAATATTAAAATAACCCGATATCCAAGCAACAGTGCACTAAGCCATGGCTGCGAATAATGAACTCGCAGCCATTTTTAGTTGTGGGAAAAACAAAAATGGATTGATGATTATGCGAATTGGATGACGTGTGATGCTTTAGCGTTCTGTATTGAGCAATACAACTCGACGAATTTGAAACCGGCTTCCATTCCCAGTTGGTAGTCGTGCAGCAGATCTTCTTTTTCGCTCATCAAAGAGTTCGATTTCAGTGGCTCACTCGGCGCAATCTGAACAACAAAGGTGTCATCGGGTGGCGAGTGTAAGAAATCTTCGGTTAATGAGTAGGTTTGATAGTGCACCATCAACATATCCGCCAAACCGGAATCAAACTTATCTCCCACCAAATGACTAAGGCGATAAATATCGTCGGCACCAAACAGCCAGCGACCACCATTGAGCAAGTCTAAATGCCGCCTGTCTCGCTTCTGCTGTTTAGAACGCGTGATTTGCTGCTGGAAAAACGACGTCCAATCTACCTTCCACTGATCTATTTTTTGCTGCCAATGTTCTTGCACACTGCTAAAAGAGTCACGGAACCATTCAAGTTCTTCTGCCGTGATCGGTTTGGGTGGCTTGGGAGTATCTTGGTCGGATTGGCTGTCAGGGTTCGCCTCAGAAGCCGGCTCAGTTCGAATCACAACAATAGAACGAGCTTGCCTTCTCCACGCCTCCTGAACCGGTATAGAGGCCGACACACCGCCATCTACGTAACGCTCACCTGCAATTTCCACCTCACCATTATAAAGACGTGGAATTGCGCAGGTCGCAATCATGATCTTGCGCCAATCTTCGCTAAATAGAGGGAAATAATGATCTTTGAGGTCTTTCGTGTCGGTAACCGCCGCGTAGATATTGCGCCCACCTAAAGCCTGCCGCCCCAAATCGAGATCAAGCTTGTAAGGGTACGCCAAAATCTTTTCAAGCGCCCACTCCATCCCTAGCCCTTTGCGATGACGAATATAAGAAAAGAGATTGAAGAATTCCGGATCCGTTGTGAGATCCATAATGAAAGATTTACCGAGACCTTTGTCTCGACAGGCGAAAGCACACAGATTCAAAGCGCCAGCCGATGTGCCGACAAAGTCATCGAATGGATCGAAATTGGAAAGAAGGAAGGCGTCTAATACACCAGATGTAAAAATACCTCTCTGGCCACCACCTTGGGCAACCAAAGCTGTTTTACCCGCAATAAACTTGTCGTAGTAAGACAAGTCTATTGCGATATCGGTATTAGTGATTACGCCACTGTTCATCGGCATCAAAGCACATCCTGACGAGATGTACTTTGCCTATTGTCGCTGTATTAGTTGGTTATTGCGATGAAACCGAACGTAAGCAGCACAATAAAGATAAAAGCGGTAATTTGTAGAGCGTTTTTCAGATCATGTTCCATAGACACCTCTGGTTATTATAAATTTGTTTAGCCTTATTTAAGTGATATCAGGTGTGTGAAGTATGTTCAAGAATCGTCGAAATTAGTCGCACAATATTGATGTAACCATCACAATTAGTGAGTGTATGGATAAGGATAGGCCCATGAATAACAAAGCAAATACTCTCGCGCTTTTCGCACTCCTGATGTATTCAGGGGCATCTCTGTCTGCGGAGATTCTAATTACGCCAATGATTGGCTTTACCGGCGGCGGAGCGGTCGAAGATGAAGACGACAATACCTATGACATGGAGAATGCAGCCAGCTACTCTCTGGCCGTTGAAACACCGTTAGAAAAAGGTCGTGTTGGCTTCTTTTATTCAAACCAACAGTCTGAGCTAGACTCTTTGAAACTGGACTCATCGATTCAGTATTTGCATTTCCAGAGCAGCATTTACTACCCTGCAACCAATCAATTTTCCGGTTACCTGGGCCTAGGTTTAGGTGCATCCTATGTTGATGTGGATTGGGCCAAGGATAAATACGGATTCTCAGCGTCAATCTTTGGCGGTGTGGAGTACAAACTGTCCGATAGTCTCGCCTTCACCAGTCAACTGCGATGGCTTGGAACTGTGGTAGACAACGATACCAGTGGCGCTTGTACTGTCCCTTCGACAGGTCAAAACTGCGTGATACGATTTGATACGGACTGGATGAACCAATTTCAGGCAAACGTGGGCCTGACCTTTACCTTTTAGCTGCTTAGCCACCTGCCCCACTTAGATACATAAAAAAATAGGCGCGGTTCAACCGCACCTATTTTGCTGTTTTTTGGGGCTAAAACTTATAAGTCACGCCTACCGCACCACCAAGCTGCAATTCAGCACCAGCGTACAAATCCAACTCAGGGTGAACCTGTGCATAAGCATTCCAGCCATCGTAGAAGTTAACTTTCACACCAAGCGGAACACGGACACCAAAGTCATCTTCCCACTCAGCCCAAGCACCAACACCCACATACCAATCTAAGGGCGTTTCTGAATCAAACTTGCCGCGTTTAAGCATGTAATCGAAGGCTGCGCCATCATTACCTACTGTGACGCGATAAGTGCTATCAATTTCAATCACGGCACTCAAATCTTGGTCTAATGCCAAACCCACTTCAAGGTCTGCGTTCTCTGACGCTTGCGATGTAAAGGCAACACTACTTATGAGTAAGCCCAATAACCCATACTGTTTCATAATCAATCCCTATAAATATATATGCGAAGAAGCATAGATACCTATAAAAGATAAATGTCATCTTAGAGTTAGAGAATGGTGGATGTTAAGTCAACTTAGCGAGAGTGGTGAAGAGCATACAAAAACGAAAAAAGGAGGCATAAAGCCTCCTTCTATTCGATTGAATCAGTGATTAGCCGTTGTTACGGATCCACTCATCCATGTCTGTTTTCAGGTTGTCAGACTTAGTACCGAAGATAGCTTGAACGCCACCAGCTACTACTACTACACCAGCAGCACCTAGTTTCTTCAGTTTGTCTTGGTCAACAACTTCAGTATCAGCAACCGCTACACGTAAACGAGTGATACAAGCGTCAAGACCAGTGATGTTAGCTTTGCCACCGAATGCTGAAACAAGCTCACCAGCTAGCTCAGAACCAGTTGCTACAGCTTGATCTTCAGACTCGTCTTCACGACCAGGAGTCTTAAGGTCTAGTGCTTTGATTACTGTGCGGAATACGAAGTAGTAAAGTGCAGCGTAACCTAGGCCACAAACAACCATTAGACCCATCTTAGACGCGTTGCCAGACAGAACTAGGAAGTCGATTAGACCGTGAGAGAAAGATGTACCGTGTACAAAACCTAGAGTGTTCGCTAGAACGTATGCAGAACCAGCTAGTAGAGCGTGGATTGCGTACAGTACAGGAGCAACGAATAGGAATGAGAATTCGATTGGCTCTGTGATACCCGTTAGGAATGAAGTCAGAGCAGCAGATGCCATGATACCCATTACTTTAGCGCGGTTTTCAGGCTTAGCTGAGTGTGCAATTGCGATTGCAGCAGCAGGTAGACCGAACATCTTGAACATGTAACCACCGGCTAGCTGACCGAAGCCATTGCCCGCTGCACGAGATGCTTCATCGGCAACTAGGTAACAAGTAAGAACACCGTTTTGCGTTTCGCCAGCAGCGTTTACACAAGTACCAGCTTCGAAGAAGAACGGTACGTTCCAAACGTGGTGAAGACCGAATGGGATTAGTGAACGCTCGATGATGCCGTAGATACCAAACGCAACTTGTGGGTTTTGGTGTGCAGCCCAATCAGAGAACGCAGCAATTGCGCCGCCAACTGGTGGCCATACGATAGAAAGTACGATTGCAAGACCGATTGCAGAGAAACCAGTGATGATTGGCACAGCACGCTTACCAGCGAAGAAGCCAAGGTACTCTGGAAGTTGGATACGGAAGAAGCGGTTGAATGCCCAAGCAGCAACACCACCGACTAGGATACCACCTAGTACACCAGTATCGATTTTCTCAACGCCCATAACACCAGCCATTACGCCTAGTGTTGCTGTCATGATACCGTAACCAACGATAGCAGCTAGACCCGCTACACCGTCGTTGTTTGTAAAGCCAAGTGCAACACCTACTGCGAATAGTAGAGCCATTTGACCGAATACCGAACCACCAGCTTGTTCCATTAGGTTAGAAACAATCTCTGGAATGAAAGGAAGGTCCGCTGCACCAACACCAAGCAAAATACCCGCAACTGGTAAAACTGATACTGGAAGCATCAGAGACTTACCAACTTTCTGCAGGCTAGCAAAAAGGTTCTTAAACATGTTTATGCTCCTGATAAAGATAAAATAATTATATGGGTTCTAACGGCACACCCCCGTAGCCTAAATGTTAGCACCCAGTGAAAATGTAACCATGTATTGCATTATATTTTCTGCCGCTAAATATATATTGATGGGTGACAAAGTTTCTAGTCACTTACGAAATTTAGTTTCAAAACACGTCTTGGATCACATGTCAAATTTAAAAATGCAATGGTTTACAGCGGTGTAAATTATTGATTTTTATCATTTATTTATTGAAGCCTTATTATTTTACGGGGTAAATAAAATAAAGGGCAATGTTATTTCACGTAACAAATTTACAAATGTTGCATTTCATGCTCTCAAGTTCAACATAATTCGTAAACATTAAAAAAGTTGAGCGTTTTGGTGATCTAATACGCAAAAAAGGGAGCTCACGCTCCCTTTTGTTTATTAACTTTACTTTTTATCGCAAAAAAAGTTTTTGATAATTTTCTGTGGTTTTTTGTGCAATTTCTTTCATTGAGATTCCCTTGAGCTGTGCGATATACGCAGCCACTTCCACTACATATGCAGGCTGATTCTGTTTACCACGATATGGTACAGGTGCCAAGTATGGGGAATCTGTTTCAATCAGTAGCCTATCCAGTGGGATATTTTTAACCACTTCCTTCAACTCAGTTGCTTGCCTAAAGGTTACGATCCCTGAAATAGAGATATAAAACCCAAGTTCCATAGCAGCATCAGCGAAAGCTTGATCTTCTGTAAAACAGTGAATTACACCACCACACTTCTGCGCGCCACCCTCACGTAGAATCGCCAGCGTATCTTCGCGTGCATTGCGTGTGTGGATAATTAACGGTTTATTCAACTCAACAGCCAAGGCTACATGCTGCTTAAAACGCTCTTGTTGTAGTGCTGCCGTTTCAGGTTGGTAATGGTAATCCAACCCCGTTTCACCAATAGCCACAACCTTATCGTCAGCGGCGTAGCGACGCATTCGGTCAAAGTCGAAATCGCTTTCTACATCCAATGGATGCACACCACACGACGCATGCACATTGTCAAAAGGGGCGATCATTTCGATCATGTTTTCAAAGGAATCGAGCGTTACACCCACAGAAAGCAGCTGTTCAACATTGGCTGCTTTCGCTTTATTAACTACATCTTCTACGCTGGTGTGCAAATCTTGATAGTCCAGCTTGTCTAGATGACAATGGGAATCTACAAACATGTTTCCTCACAAGTGGCAATAAGCCAATTCATTATCAGTAACTCTTTGTTGAGCCCTGGGTGTTGCTTTAACTGTTCCAGTAATACTAGAAGTTGATTCGATGATTTGTATGCAGACTGGTACGAGAGTGTCGCAGCCAATGCTTGTGCACTGGGCAACAACGACGGATTCTGAATACCAAAATGTACCTTCTGTACATCGGATAACAAATGCCACAACCAGCTCAGCTGAACCACAGGATCTTTCGCCAATTCAGAGGCCATTTGCATCAGATTGATATCCGTGCGCTGAACGATCTTTGAAAAGCGTTCGAACAGTTGTTTTGAACTGTCTAAACCGCCTTCTTCGACCATAGCTTTAGCGAGCAGAGGCGCATTATCATTCAAGGCCAATGCGTACTGAGGGACGGTTTTACCAAGCTCTTGTTCAAGCCATTCACACCCAAGCTCAATACTCGGAGAGCTCACCGTAAACTGCTGGCAACGGCTCACAATCGTTGGCATCAAGCGGTGGCTATTTTGGCTTACCAACACAAAAACACACTCACTAGAAGGCTCTTCTAACGTCTTAAGTAGAGCATTCGATGCCGATTCGTTCATAGCTTCAGCTGGGCTGATCACGATGACACGTAGGCCATTCAATTGCGATGACTCCTGTGCCCAGCGATTACTCGCTCGGATTTGATCAACAGTGATCGCCTTCCCCTCTTTTTCAGGAGAGATGACGTGAAAGTCAGGGTGACTGCCCGACTTCATCAGTTCACAGCTATGACAAAAACCACACGCTTCGCTTTCATAGTTCATGCACATCAAAGACGCGGTGAGTTGGTCGACAGCCTCATCAATACCTAACCCCTGTGGTGCATTCACAATCGAGGAGTTAGGGAATCGCCCCGCTTCTAAGCTCTTTTTCCACTCATTCCAAAGTGGCAAGAGCCATGGGTATAACTCGGTCATGTTTAACCTACTGCTGCTCTAACCAAGTTGTTAGAGCTTGTTTAATGTCTGCGGCAACCTGCTCGATCTCTTGCTCTGCATTGATCACCAATACAGAGTCATCTTGTGCGGCAATCTCTAAGTAGCGTTCGCGGGTGCGGTCAAAAAATGAGATATCCATCTTTTCGATACGGTCCAGCTCACCGCGTCCACGTGCACGCTCAAGACCAACACGTGGGTCCAGATCTAAATATAGGGTTAAATCCGGCTTAAAATCGCCTAGGGTTGTCTCTTTCAACGATGTCATCGTGTTACGCGCGATCTGACGACCGCCGCCTTGGTAAGCTTGTGAAGACATATCATGACGATCGCCTAATACCCACTTTCCTTCTGCAAGAGCGGGTTTAATGACGTTCTCAACCAACTGAACACGCGCTGCATACATCAGTAGCAGCTCAGTCATATCTTGCAGCTGCTCGCCTTCATGCTCTTCTTTGACCAAAGCACGCATCTTCTCTGCGAGAACCGTGCCGCCAGGCTCACGAGTATTGACGACCTCAGCCACACCCGACGCCTTTAGCGTTGCCAGAATTGCGTTGATCGCGGTACTTTTGCCCGCGCCTTCTAGACCTTCTACGGTAATAAACTTCGACTGATTCATAGCTCTGTTCTTTATTTATTTTTTCTTAGTTGTTTTAGGTAAGCTCGTACTGCACGGTTGTGCTCAGCCAAACTTTTTGAAAATACGTGACCACCAGTACCACTTGCCACAAAGTAAAGATAGTTACTCTCTTCAGGGTTAAGTGCTGCATTGATAGATGCTCGCCCCGCCATCGCGATTGGCGTTGGTGGAAGGCCATTGATGGTATAGGTGTTGTACGGTGTTGGTGTTCTTAAGTCTTTCTTACGAATGTTACCATCATAGCTGTCGCCCATGCCGTAGATAACAGTTGGGTCAGTTTGCAGACGCATACGCTTATTTAGACGATTAACGAATACCGATGAAACGCGCTCGCGCTCAGACGCCACTGCGGTTTCTTTCTCAATGATAGATGCCAGAATCAGCGCTTCATAGGGTGACTTCAGTGGCAGTTTTTCAGCGCGGCTTTCCCACTCTTGATTAACCACGTCCATCAAATCTTGATGCGCACGTTTCAATAAATCTAAATCGCTTGTACCATAGGTGTAGTGATAAGTCTCTGCTAAAAACAGGCCTTCTAGCTTCTTGTGTTCAACACCTAATAGCTCAGCAATCTCTTCTTCAGATACGCCTTGTAGGGTCTGTTCAATGAACTCATTTTGCTCAAGTTGCGTGCGCCACTCGTCAAAACGACTGCCTTCAACAAAGGTAATCGTAAATTGGTGCTCTTTGCCCTCAACCAATACTTGAAGGGCTTGGTTTAGTGTTAGCTCGGGTTCCAATAAGAAAGTGCCCGCTTTGACATCAACCAGCTCTGGGTGAAGCTTACGGATCAACTTGCTGTATGGAGAAGCCGTAAACAAGCCTTCGTTGACCAGTTTATTGAGTACACGGTTGAAACTCGTGCCCGGTGCGACAGTAATAACCTGTGGCTTATCCAATTGAATCACTTGTTTTAAGTGATCTTGTGCTTGGTTATAGATATAAAACGCGCCAGATGCCGCAACAACCAAACATAGAACGAAAAAAATAAATAACTTCTTAATCACGAGTTTAAAAGTCCTTGAAGGGTACGTGTGATAGGTCCAATTTCAAATGATGTTTCTTTGATTTGTGTGACTGGAGCGATACCGAGTATCGAATTGGTCATAAAGACTTCGTCGCTAGCAAGCAGATGGTCAAGATTAAAATGTCCCACGCTTACTTCAGCAATATCTTGAAGAGCAAGCAAAGCCTGTCTACGCATCACACCCGCGACGCCACTCTCAGTTAGCTTAGGCGTATAGACATGTGAGCCCTTAATCCAAAAGAGATTTGCCATCGTCGTTTCGACAACCTGATCGTTGATATCTAATGCAATACCATCGACATAGCCCGCTTCATCCATCTCGGCCTTCATAATAATCTGTTCAAGACGGTTATTATGTTTGTGTCCAGCAAGCATTGGTGAGAGGCCAAGCTTATGTTGACACAATCCTAAATGTACACCGGATTGCTGCCACTCTAAATAATGTTCTGGGTAAGCAAACGTGCTAATCGTCACCACAGGCGCAGTTGCACCCATAGGGCTATACCCACGGCCGCCAGAGCCGCGACTTACATGCAGTTTAATACCACCTAGCCCCTCTTGAGAGACTGAGCTCAGTGCTTGCTTTAACCATAGGTCGACAAGGTTCCAATCTAACGGCGCAATACGCAAAGCCGCTAGGCATGCATTAACGCGCTGTTGGTGATCATTGTAATGCTTAATTTCACCATCGAATGTCAACATCGTGGTAAAACAGCCGTCACCATACTGGAAAGAGCGATCGCTTAAAGCAATCGTCTGCTGGCTTTCTCCGTCAACCCAAAACATGTTTTTCTCCATAAAAAGAAACGGCTCAATGCTAAGCATCAAGCCGTTTAAAAACAAGTCTAATTAATGACTATCTACGATGTTTGAGTCTTTTATAAGATGATTAAATCTTTTTGAAGATCAAACAGCCGTTTGTGCCACCAAAGCCGAAAGAGTTACACGCCGCATATTCCATGCCGCTTACTTCACGAGCTGTGTGTGGTACTAGGTCAATGTCTAGACCCTCTTCAGGATCGTCTAGGTTAATTGTTGGTGGAACCACTTGGTCAACCAGAGACATTGCTGTGATGATAGCTTCTGCAGAGCCTGCAGCGCCTAGAAGGTGACCCGTCATCGATTTAGTCGAAGACACAAGAACCTGCTTGTAACCTGCTTCACCAAGGGCACGCTTAATGCCTTTGATTTCTGCTACGTCACCTGCTGGTGTCGATGTACCGTGTGCGTTTACATAACCGATCTGTTCACCAGTAATGCCTGCATCACGCATCGCCGCTTCCATTGCTAGTGCGCCACCTGAACCATCTTCACTTGGAGAAGTCATGTGGTAAGCGTCACCAGACATACCGAAGCCTACTAGCTCACAGTAGATCTTAGCGCCACGTGCTTTAGCGTGTTCGTACTCTTCTAGTACCATCATGCCTGCACCGTCACCTAGAACGAAGCCATCACGGCCTTTATCCCACGGGCGAGAAGCTTTTTGAGGCTCATCGTTACGTGTTGAAAGCGCTTTAGCTGCACCGAAGCCACCCATACCTAGAGGTGTAGATGCTTTCTCAGCACCACCCGCTAACATCGCATCTGCATCGCCGTATGCAATCATACGAGCTGCGTGACCGATGTTGTGTAGACCAGTCGTACATGCTGTCGAGATAGCGATGTTTGGACCACGTAGACCACGCATGATAGACATGTGACCCGCGATCATGTTTACGATGGTTGACGGTACAAAGAATGGGCTGATTTTACGAGGGCCTTTTTCAGTCAGAGCTTGGTGACCTGCTTCGATCAAACCTAAGCCGCCGATACCAGAACCGATAGCCACACCAATACGTGGTGCGTTCTCATCAGTAACGGTTAGACCAGAATCATCAAGTGCCTGAACACCTGCTGCGACGCCGTACTGGATGAATAGATCCATTTTACGAGCATCTTTTTTAGACATGTACTCTTCGCAGTTAAAGTCTTTAACTAGACCTGCAAAACGAGTTGAGAAATTGGTTGCATCAAAGTGCTCGATATTCACGATACCACTTTGACCAGCTAGCAGGGCTTTCCAAGAAGATTCTACAGTGTTGCCTACCGGTGACAACATACCCATGCCAGTGACAACTACACGACGCTTGGACACGATTTTACACTCCGGGGATTGAAATGATTTAGGATGAGGATAGATGAGTTAGATAAAACACAGGCGGTCGAGGTGACCGCCTGGGAGAGATTATTACTGAGCGCTAGTTACGTAATCGATAGCAGCTTGAACAGTAGTAATTTTCTCAGCTTCTTCATCTGGGATTTCAGTGTCGAATTCTTCTTCTAGAGCCATTACTAGCTCAACAGTGTCTAGAGAATCAGCACCTAGGTCATCAACGAAAGAAGCTTCGTTTTTAACTTCTGCTTCGTCTACACCTAGTTGTTCAACAATGATTTTCTTTACGCGTTCTTCGAGGTTGCTCATTTTTTCTTTTCCTTTACAGAGTTCGCTTTATGCGATGTTTTCCGTAGTTTATTCAATCTATTAAAAGTTGCAAGGCCAACTTTTCTGGTCAAACCACAATTTTAGCGATTTTAACCGAAATTACGTATGATTTTGACTTAAATCATGCACAAATGTTGCACACAATTTACACCATGTACATACCGCCATTGACGTGAAGTGTTTCACCTGTGATATAAGCTGCCGCAGGCGACGCCAAAAATACCACAGCTTCAGCGATTTCGCGAGGGTCACCTAGACGACCTGCTGGTACATTCGCCAAAGTTGCTGCACGTTGGTCATCATTTAGCGCTTTTGTCATGTCTGTTTCAATAAAGCCAGGTGCAACTGTGTTCACTGTCACACCACGAGAAGCTACTTCACGTGCCATAGACTTAGTGAAACCGATAACACCTGCTTTAGCTGCAGCGTAGTTTGCTTGGCCAGCGTTACCCATAGTACCAACAACAGAACCTACGTTGATGATACGGCCTTCACGCTTCTTCATCATGCCACGAAGTACAGCTTTAGACATGCGGTAGATAGGCGTTAGGTTAGTATCGATGATATCGTTCCACTCGTCATCTTTCATGCGCATAAGTAGGTTATCGCGTGTGATACCAGCATTGTTCACTAGGATATCAATCGCACCAAACTCATCGTTGATGGTTTTTAGTGTTGCAGCGATAGAATCAACATCTGTTACGTTCAGAGCAAGACCTTTACCGTTCTCACCAAGATACTCGCTGATCGCAGCAGCACCGTTTTCTGACGTTGCAGTACCGATAACTTTAGCACCGCGCTCAACTAGTAGTTCAGCGATAGCACGACCGATACCACGGCTTGCACCTGTAACTAGTGCAACTTTGCCTTCTAAATTCATCATAACTTCTCTTTATGTCGTTATTTAGCAGCTTCTAGTGATGCAGCATCGTTTACTGCAGCAGCTGTCATTGTTTTAACAATACGCTTAGTTAGACCAGTAAGAACCTTACCTGGGCCTAATTCTAGTAGTTTCTCAACGCCTTGCTCGTTCATTGCTTGAACACCTTCAGTCCAACGAACTGGGCTGTAAAGTTGACGAACAAGTGCATCTTTGATTTTTGCTGGATCTGTTTCAGCAGCCACATCAACGTTGTTGATTACAGGCAGAACTGGCGTGTTGAACTCTAGCGCTTCTAGAGCAACCGCTAGCTTATCTGCAGCTGGCTTCATCAGTGCACAGTGAGACGGTACAGAGACAGGAAGTGGAAGAGCACGCTTAGCGCCCGCTTCTTTACATAGTGCACCAGCACGCTCTACAGCCGCTTTGTTACCTGCGATAACAACTTGACCTGGAGAGTTGAAGTTCACTGGAGAAACCACTTCATCTTGCGCCGCTTCTTCACACGCTTTTGCGATAGATTCGTCGTCTAGACCAATGATTGCGTACATTGCACCAACGCCTGCTGGTACCGCTTCTTGCATCAGTTGACCACGTAGTTCAACTAGCTTGATCGCTTCTTTAAAGTCGATAACGCCAGCACATACTAGTGCAGAGTACTCACCTAGGCTGTGACCTGCTAGGTTTGCAGGCTGCTCTAGGCCAAGCTCTTGCCATACACGCCAGATCGCTACAGATGCAGTAAGTAGAGCTGGTTGAGTACGGAAAGTTTCATTTAGATTTTCTACTGGGCCTTCTTGAACCAGTGCCCATAGGTCATAACCAAGTGCTTCAGAAGCTTCAGCAAATGTTTGTTTAACAACATCATACTGTTCGCCTAGTTCAGCAAGCATACCGATAGCTTGAGAACCTTGGCCTGGGAATACGATAGCAAACTTGCTCATTGTAATTATCCTTTAAGCAATGCAAAAAAATGAATAAGGCACATAACGATGTGCCTTGATTGTTCAGTCAACTTAGGGTTAGAACTTAACGAGCGCTGAGCCCCAAGTGAAACCGCCACCAAACGCTTCAAGAAGAAGAGTCTGACCGCGTTTAATTCGTCCATCACGAACCGCTTCATCTAACGCTGTCGGAACCGTCGCTGCCGACGTGTTACCGTGCTTATCAAGAGTGATCACCACTTGATCAAGCGACATGGTTAGCTTTTTAGCCGTCGCTGAAATAATACGGTAGTTAGCTTGGTGTGGTACTAACCAATCCAGCTCAGACTTATCCATATTATTTGCAGCCAATGTGTCTTTAACTAGCTTAGAAAGCTGAGTTACCGCCACTTTAAATACTTCATTGCCCGCCATGTGTAGCCATTTGTCAGCGTCACCGCCGCGCTCTGGTACTTCAAGACTTAGTAGCTCGCCGTATTTACCATCAGAGTAAATGTGCGTTGATAGAATACCTGGCTCTTCACTTGCACCTACAACCACCGCACCTGCTGCATCACCAAATAAGATGATAGTCGAGCGATCCGTTGGGTCACAGGTTTTAGACAGTGCATCTGCGCCAATGACCAATACGTTCTTGCACATACCTGATTTGATGTGCTGGTCTGCCACTGATAATGCATAAACAAAACCAGAACAAGCCGCAGCCAAGTCAAATGCTGGGCAGCCTTTAATACCAAGCTTACCTTGTACCTGACATGCAGAAGATGGGAACGTGTGGCTGCTGCTGGTTGTCGCGACGATGATCAAGTCGATATCTTCTTTATCGATACCCGCCATTTCAATCGCGTTTTCTGCAGCGTAAAACGCCATATCCGCTACTGTTTCGTTTTCAGCAGCAATACGACGCTCTTTAATTCCTGTTCTAGCAACAATCCACTCATCGCTAGTCTCTACCATTTTCTCTAGATCTGCGTTAGTACGCACCTGAGATGGCAAGTAGCTGCCAGTACCTAATATTTTGCTATACATGAAGACTAATAATGCCTCTCGAGTAAAACCGCTTCCAAACGATCGCTAATGCGGCTAGGGACTTGTCGTTTGACCTCGTGTACTGCTTCGCCAATCGCGTTGACGACGGCAGACACATCAGCACTTCCATGACTTTTTATGACAATGCCGCGCAATCCTAACAAACTTGCGCCGTTATACTGGTCGGGGTTCAAGGTTTTTAATTCAGTAAATAGCTCAGAAAACAATATTCTGGCGATCCAACCCTTTATCGTTGACGCCATGATGCGCGTTTTTAGCTTATCAATAAAGAGCTGCGCAGTGCCTTCACACGTTTTTAGGCACACATTGCCCACAAAACCATCACAAACAACCACATCTGCTGCATCTTGCAGCAATTGATTTCCTTCAATATAGCCGATGAAGTTCACAGACTGGGTGTTAGACAACATTTCCGCGCATCGTTTTACAAGGTCATTACCTTTTATTTCTTCTGCGCCGATATTCAAAATAGCGACACGTGGAGGGCGGCCTAAATGTTGTTCTGCTAATGCACTTCCCATTACAGCAAATTGAAAAAGAGAGTCTGCGTCACTGGATACGTTGGCACCGAGGTCCAACATCCACGTACGACTACCGGAAGCGGTAGGCAATGCTGAAACGAGAGCTGGGCGATCAATACCTGGGAGTAACTTTAGACGAAAACGAGACAAAGCCATCAACGCGCCGGTATTACCACCGCTGACACATGCGTCTGCTTGAGATTCTGCAACCAGATCGATTGCTTCACGCATCGAACTGCCCTGACTGTTTCTTAAGGCAAGAGAAGGCTTTTCTGAGTTGGAGATTACTCGGTCACAATGCTGGATGCTCAAACGAGAATCAGGCTGTCGACCTAATGAGGATAATTGAGATGTGATCGCGTTTCGATCACCTATGAGAATGACTTTTAGCTCTGGGAAATACGACAGTGCCTGCACGGCGGCAGGCACTGTTACACGAGGACCGAAATCCCCGCCCATTGCATCAAGCGCAACGGTTATATTTTGCAAAAGGTCAACCTTACTTGTTGATAACCTTTTTGCCGCGGTAGTAACCTTCCGCAGTCACGTTGTGACGTAGGTGAGTTTCACCTGAAGTTGCGTCTACAGAAAGTGCAGCTGTAGTTAGCGCATCGTGTGAACGACGCATGCCACGCATTGAACGTGATTTCTTGCTCTTTTGTACGGCCATTGACCCTACTCCTATGTAAATTCTTAAAGAAGCAGTTACTTCTTTAAGCTTTTTAAAACATCAAATGGATTCGGCTTCTTATCTTCCTCAATTTCTTCAGGAAGTTCACCAAACACCAAGTTATTTGAGTTAACGCTACAGTCCGCTTCGTCGTGCATTGCTACTTGTGGCAATCCAAGGATGAACTCGTCTTCAACTAGTTGAATCAGGTCTAACTCACCGTACTCGTTCAGATCTACCAAATCGTACTCTTCCGGTGCTTCTTCTTCACTTTTCTCATTGTAGTAAGGAGTATAAGTGAATTCGACATCGCACTCATGTGCGAAAACCTCATTACAACGCTGACACTCTAAATCGACTTCGACGTTAGCTTTACCAGAGATAACGACTAATCGTTGTTCATCAAGCCCAAATGACAATGAGACTTGCGCGTCACGTTTTACGCCTTCAGTTGCCTCGCTTAAGCGCTTGAAAAGACTGGTTTGGATGATGCCATCTAAATCAAGTCGTTTTTGAGCGGTTCTAGCCGGATCAACTGTACGCGGTATTTTTACCTTTTGCATAGGGCGCGAATATTATCTTCCAAATCGAGTTTAGTCAAAGGAAATGGCAAAAAAAGTACACTTTTTTACCTTTCCCATACAGAGCATTATGAATATCAAGATAAGTTACTATATCCTGCATTAAATGCTTCTATGAATTGTAAATTAAAATGAAAAATTACCAACTAGTTTTGGCCTCTACTTCCCCATTTAGGCAAGAGATCCTTAAAAAACTGCATTTAGACTTTGTCACCGCCAAACCAGACTGCGATGAAACGCCGCTAGTTGATGAGACACCTCAACAACTCGTCACTCGACTAGCGCAAGAGAAAGCTAAATCTTGTGAAGTCGCTTCTCCTAGCCTAGTCATCGGCTCCGATCAGGTTTGTGTGATTGATGGTGAAATCATAGGAAAGCCCCATACACGTGAAAAAGCCATTGAACAGCTGTCTCGACAAAGCGGTAAAAGCATTACCTTCTATACCGGCCTCTCTGTTTGGAATACCGAGACCCAACAAGCTGACACGCGTCTCGACACCTTTATTGTTCACTTTCGTCAACTAACCACAGCACAGATTGAAAACTACGTTGATAAAGAGCAGCCATTCTATTGCGCAGGTAGCTTCAAAAGTGAAGGGCTAGGTATTGCTCTGTTTGAACGTCTTGAAGGTAAAGATCCGAATACCTTGATTGGACTTCCTCTGATCGATTTGATCGACATGTTGGAAGTGCAAGGGATGAATGTGCTTTAAGTGCTCCAATCCCGTTGCTAGCGATTCCCTACTCCTTCCTTCGTCAGTCTAGGGAATGACAGAGGTTTATCACTCATTTTAGAATAACACGATTCAACTAACATAACGGGTTACTTTATCGCTAAAAACCAAAGTTCGTCATCCTCAAGAGCGAGGAACGAGCGAGTTGGGGCTCTCCTACCACGGCACAAACAAAAAAGGTTGACGATATTCGTCAACCTTTCTCATTTCGGGATACCTAACTCAGAGAGAGAATTTCTCTTTTGTATCTCGTATCTCGTATCTCGTATCTTTAGAAATTAAAGCTTACGTAACCCAGCGATCGCTTTTTCTAGTCTAGCTTCCATTGGTGCCGAGATATCCATCTTCTCTTCACTGCCTGGATGCGTAAATTTAATGTTTGCTGCGTGCAGGAATAAGCGGTCCAAACCAACTTTACCTGTATAAGCATCAAAGCGGCGATCACCATAGCGATCATCCCACGCTATCGGGTGACCCGTGTATTGAGTGTGTACACGGATTTGGTGAGTACGACCTGTAATCGGGCTTGCTTGAATCAAGGTCGCCTCTTTGAACTTTTCTAACACCTTAAAACGCGTTTCTGATGCCTTACCGTTCGGGTTAACTCGAACAATACTGTTCACTTCATTTTTAAGCAGCGGTGCATTCACCACCTTGCAGCTGTTTTTCCATTCACCCATAACAAGAGCGAAATAGTACTTCTGAACCGTTTTTTCACGGAACTGAGCTTGCAGGTGACGCAGCGCCGAACGCTTTTTCGCAACCAGAAGAATACCTGAGGTATCTCTATCAATACGGTGTACAAGCTCTAAAAAACGAGCCTCTGGTCGTAGTGCACGCAGTGCTTCAATGGCACCGAACTTTAATCCGCTACCACCGTGTACTGCTGTACCAGAAGGTTTATTCAAGATAAGCATGTGATCATCTTCATAGATGATACAGTGCTCTAACTCTGAAACCTTGTTCAGCTTGGTGCTTGGCACATGCTCTTCAACTTTTTCTTCGATAGTCACTGGAGGGATACGAACTAGGTCGCCCGCCTTCAGCTTATATTCTGCCTTGATACGCTTTTTGTTAACGCGCACTTCGCCCTTACGTACGATTCGATAAATCATACTTTTCGGGATATTTTTTAATTGGTTACGCAAGAAATTGTCTATGCGTTGACCAGCCATATCTTCGTCGATGTCGACAAATTGGACTTTGGTTCTAATTTCGCTCATGCGGTTAGTGTATCACTGTCAAATTTGATAATTGAGAGTTAATTGCATTTTTCAACGCGATTATACCCAAAAGGAGGTGGGAAACTTCTATATTTGTTTGATTCTTCGAACAAAAAATCGTCAAGACTGCCGCAAAATTAAATATCATTTGATAAATTATTGATAGACAGTGAGTTAGAGCTATCAAAACCCAAATAAAAACCGTTTTTTTTCGCGCATTCTGATAAAGCAGATTGCTGTGATTACCGACCACTGCTATAGTTCACAGCTGCTATCTATGGTTTGACTACTATTTAAACAGTCATCCATTCACAAGCAAGTAAATGAGTAGATGACTCAGCCAAAACCGTGCTGCACTGGCGTAAGACACCGTTAACTGAGTTCCTTGTCGCTCTACTCACGTACACTCGTGTTGAGTATTCACCGCCACATCGCGGATCATAGATCAATATCTATGATGACTGACGTGCCCCAAGAGCATCCCTTCCAGCCGGGAGGCTGCACCGATAAAGCCATGGGATCAGGCACCATGAGTAACGAAATCAAGCGACAAGAACAATGATGAAAATAAGAAAAGACAATGAGTATTTCTAAATGAAAAGAATGTTAATTAACGCAACTCAAAAAGAAGAGTTGCGTGTCGCTTTGGTTGACGGCCAGCGACTTTTCGATCTTGATATCGAAAGTCCAGGTCACGAATCAAAAAAAGCGAATATCTACAAAGGACGTATCACTCGTATTGAACCAAGCCTAGAAGCGGCATTTGTTGACTACGGCGCAGAACGTCACGGTTTCCTCCCTCTTAAAGAAATTGCCCGCGAATACTTCCCTGAAGGTTACACCTACCAAGGCCGTCCAAGCATCAAAGAAGTGCTAAAGGAAGGTCAGGAAGTTATCGTACAAGTTGAGAAAGAAGAACGTGGTAGCAAAGGTGCTGCACTGACTACTTTCATCTCTTTGGCGGGTAGCTACTTAGTTCTTATGCCAAACAACCCTCGTGCAGGCGGTATTTCTCGCCGTATCGAAGGTGATGAGCGTACACAACTAAAAGCCGCTTTAAGCACGCTTGAGCTTCCTCAAGGTATGGGCCTAATCGTACGTACAGCGGGTGTTGGCAAAAGCGCAGAAGAGCTTGAGTGGGACTTAAACGTTCTACTTAATCACTGGGGTGCGATCAAACAAGCTTCAGACTCAAATGCAGCGCCTTTCCTAATTCACCAAGAAAGTAACGTTATCGTACGTGCAATTCGTGACTACCTACGTCGCGATATTGGTGAGATTCTTATCGACAGCAACACTATTTTTGAGCGTGCACAAGCGCACATTCAACTAGTGCGCCCTGACTTTATCAGTCGCGTTAAGAAGTACGATGGTGAAGTGCCTCTATTCAGTCACTACCAAATCGAGAGCCAAATTGAATCAGCTTTCCAACGTGAGGTTCGCCTTCCGTCTGGTGGTTCAATCGTTATCGACCCAACTGAAGCGTTAACTTCTATCGATATCAACTCTGCTCGTGCAACAAAGGGCGGCGATATTGAAGAGACAGCACTAAACACTAACCTAGAAGCCGCAGACGAAATTGCACGCCAACTTCGCCTACGTGACCTAGGTGGTCTAGTGGTAATCGACTTCATCGATATGACACCAGTTCGCCACCAACGCGAAGTAGAAAGCCGCCTACGTGATGCCGTTCGTCTAGACCGTGCACGTGTTCAAATCGGCCGTATCTCTCGCTTTGGTCTACTTGAGATGTCTCGTCAACGTTTGAGCCCTTCTCTAGCAGAAGCAAGCCACCACATCTGTCCTCGTTGTACAGGTACGGGCGTTGTTCGTGATAACGAATCTCTAGCACTGTCTGTTCTACGTTTGATCGAAGAAGAAGCACTGAAAGACAACACAGCGCAAGTCCTTGCGGTTGTGCCTGTTCCTATCGCTTCTTACCTTCTGAATGAAAAACGTCGCTCAGTAAACCACATTGAGAAGAACCAAGAAGTTAAGATCACTGTTGTTCCTAACTCAGACATGGAAACTCCGCACTTCGAAGTTATCCGTGTTCGTGAAGGTGAAGAGTTCGATCTACTGTCTTACCTACTTCCTAAGAAGCTAGATGCGCTGAAAGAAGCAGAAAGCAAAGAACCAGCTGAACAGACTATTCGTCCTAAGAAGATTGAAGAACCTGCACTGAAAGGCTTCGCTGCTCCAGCTCAATCTGCACCAGCTCCGGCACCAAAAGCAGCAGCTGCAAAAGTAGAAGAGAAGAAAGAAGAGCCTAAAGCACAAGAATCTGGCCTAATCAGCCGCTTCTTTAAGGCTATTGGCAGCTTCCTATTCGGTGGCTCTTCAACTCAAGAAGAGAAACAAGAAGAGAAGCAAGAAGAGAAACCTAAGAACAATCGCAACAACGGCAACCGCCAGCGTCGCGATCGTAACGACAACCGTCGTCGCAACCAACGTGGTGATCGTAACGAAAACCGCGATAACAAGCGCCGCCGTAAGCCAGCTCGTGACGAAAAACCTGAAGAGCAAAAAGAGACCGCGACTCAGCAACCTCGTCAAAACCGCAAGCCTAAGCAAGACCGCCGCAACAAGCAGCGTGACGAGCAGAAGCCACAACGCGAAGAGCAGGCACCATCGAAACTTGCAGAACAAGGCCAACAACTTGCAGCAGATGCACAAGCGTCTAAGCCTGAAGGTCAAAAGCCTAAATCTGAAGCGAAAGCGGCTAAAGTTAAAGAGCGTCGTCAACGTCGTAAACTGAACAAGCAAATTCGTGTGAAGGATCAGCAAGCACAAGCTGACCAACCAGCGAAAGAGCAAAAAGCACCTTCAGCTAAAGACCAAGTTGCATCAAAAGATAAGTCTGTTGCTCAAGAGCAAAAAGTGGCTGATCAAGTAGAAGCTAACCAAGCAAACGCTGAACAAGCAGAGCAGGAAGAGCCGAAGCAACGTCGCAACCGTCGTTCTCCACGTCACCTACGTGCAAGTGGTCAACGTCGTCGTCGCGGTCGTGATCGTCGCCCTAACCCATTCCGCCTACGTAAAGGTGGTGTAGCATCTCCAGAGATGGCGATGGGTAAAGTGATGCCTCGTTTCGTGCCTAAGCCACACCACAAGCAAGCGAAGCCTGAAGCGGCTAAAGCAGAAGTGCAAACTCAACAATCAACTGAGCTAGAAGCAGTTCAGAGTAACGTTGTGATTGCAGGTGGTTTTGCATGTCCTGAAATGGCAATGGGTAAGGTAATTATCCGTCGTGAAGAACCTGCGGTAGAAGCTGTTGTTGAGGCGAAAGCTGAAGAAGTCGTAGCACAACCAGTTGTTGATACACCTGTGGTTGAGACTCCTGCTGTTGAAACGTCTACTGCTGAAACGCCTGTAGCAGCGCCTGTTGTTGAAGAAGCGGCACCTGCAATTGAAGAGTCTGTTGAAGTTGAAGAAACAGTTGAAGCGAAAGCTGAAGAGACTGTGACTGAAACTCCTGTTGCAGAAGCTCCAGTTGTCGAAGCTAAACCTGCTGTTGAAGCGAAATCAGTTGTTGAGACGGCTGAAGCAAAACCTTCAGTAGAAGTGAAGAAGCAAGCAAGCTCACCAATGACGAAAGCTCCTGGTCCACAAGAGATCAAAGAGATTGAAGTTGTTGCTGCACCTTTCCGTAGCGAGCGCTACGTTGCAAAAGGCGCAGGTAGCCAAGCGGCTTCGAACCAAGCGGGTTCAGGCATGACTAAGCCAAACTACTAAGCATTTACTGTTGTAAAATCTTAAGTAAATAGAATCAAAGGCTGCTTATAATAAGCAGCCTTTTTTATATCCGTTATCGGAATAACGATTAATAGATATATTACTCAAAGTTGGGTTCAACCTTGAACTTAATCACATTTTTGGGTAGGATTCGCGCACTTATCTTTTTCGACACTTAGCTATTGCCGCTCTTTATTACACCTGTTTAGCTTCGCAATATGTTCGTGTCGGTAAATCCATTTAAAGCATAGCTGAGCACACATGTTCGAATTCCCACAATTTTCAAAGCACTCTGTAAAGAATGACGTGCTTTCAGGCCTTACTGTAGCACTTGCTCTAGTACCTGAAGCCGTAGCATTCGCATTCGTTGCTGGTGTTGACCCTATGGTCGGCCTTTACGCAGCATTCATCGTCGGTCTAATCACTTCTATCTTTGGCGGTCGTCCAGGCATGATCTCTGGTGCAACGGGTGCAATGGCCGTTGTAATGGTTAGCCTAGTCGCGACTCATGGCGTTCAATACCTATTCGCAGCCATCATGCTAGCGGGTATCCTTCAGATTGCTGCGGGCTTATTCAAACTCGGTAAGTTTATCCGTATCGTTCCACACCCGGTAATGATCGGTTTTGTGAACGGTCTGGCTATCGTTATCTTCCTAGCTCAACTTGGTCAGTTCAAAGCACCGGATATGACGGGCGCACTTACTTGGCTGCCAACAGACCAAATGACGCTAATGCTAGGTCTGGTTGCACTTACAATGGGTATCATCCACTTCCTGCCTAAGTTCACCACTGCAGTACCTTCTTCACTGGTTGCAATTGTGACTGTTACCGCGCTAGTGGTTGGTTTAGACCTAGAAACACGTACCGTAGTAGACTTCCTGCGTACTATGTCTGGCGACGATGCAGCAACACTTGCTGGCTCTCTACCAACATTCTCTATTCCAGCAGTACCATTTAACCTAGAAACGATTTACATCATCCTGCCTTACGCAGTGATCCTTGCAGCAATTGGTCTGATTGAATCACTACTGACTCTGACAGTACTTGATGAAATGACGAACACTCGTGGTCAATCTAACCGTGAATGTGTTGGTCAAGGTATGGCGAACGTAACGTGTTCAGTATTTGGCGCGATGGGTGGTTGTGCAATGATTGGTCAATCGATGATCAACGTAAACTCTGGTGGTCGTGGTCGTCTATCAGGTATCGTTGCTGCGGTTGCTCTACTGATGTTCATCCTATTCGCATCTTCGCTGATTGAAATGATTCCTCTAGCAGCTCTTGTGGGCGTAATGTTCATGGTTGTTATCGGTACGTTCGAATGGGCAACGTTCAAGCTTGCACGCCGCGTACCTAAGCAAGACTTCTTTGTTATCGTTCTAGTAACGGTTGTTACTGTAATGACTGACCTTGCGGTTGCTGTATTTGTTGGTGTTATCGCTTCTGCGCTAATGTTTGCATGGCAACACGCTAAGCACATCTACGCAGACACGTGCATCAACGAAGAAGGCTCAAAAGAGTACAAGGTTAATGGCCCAATCTTCTTCGGTTCTACAGCGAACTTCCTAGAGCTATTTGATGCTCATGAAGATCCACAAGATGTTATCGTAGACTTCGCAAACTCTCGCGTAACGGACCACTCAGCAATCGAAGCGATTGATACCATTGCAGAGCGTTACGCTGCGCAAGGTAAAACGCTGCACCTACGCCACCTAAGCCAAGACTGTGTTGCTATGCTGCACAAGGCCGGTAGCCTAGTTGAAGCAAACGTTGCTGAAGACCCAATCTACAAGGTTATGTCTAAGTAACAGCTGATGGCTTTACATAGATAAGATAAAGAATGCCGACGTTGAACGTCGGCATTTTTGTATCTGCTTACGAAATCGGAATATTAGAGTTTCAAAGGGATTTCAGTACCGCTTCACTCGACTCTTCGATTAAATCGAGAACCAATTCAAAGCCATCTCCCCCGCCATAATAGGGATCAGGGATCTCTTGATAACTTGAAGAACCATAACTTAAGAAAAGTGCCAGTTTGTGTCGTAGGTGCACTGGGCATTGTGATTCTAGATCCGACAAGTTGGCATTATCGGCGGCTAGGATCAGGTCAAAGTCCTCAAAATCTTGGCTTACCACCTTACGTGATGTAATCCCCGCAAAGCTATAACCCCTCGCCTCACCTGCAGCTTTAGAACGAGGATCCGGTGGATTTCCTTGATGATAGCCAATGGTGCCAGCTGAGTCGACCTCTACGTCTATTCCCATAGATTTTGCCTTTGCTCGCAGTATTGCCTCGCCTGTCGGAGAACGACAAATATTACCCATGCAGACTACCAGTATCTTTTTCATCCCTAATCACCTGTTCTTTCGATGGTTTTTGATAGTCTTAACTTAAGCTATGATAGAGCCAATCACAAATTATAAGGATGAGTTATGTCGACTGAAGACAACAAAGAGCAACGCCACAAAGCCCGCCAACAAAAGGTAAAGGAGCAAGTGGACGCACGTGTTGCTGCTGCTCAGGAAGTCAAAGGACTGCTGCTTGTTATCACAGGTAACGGCAAAGGTAAGTCTACATCTGGCTTTGGTACCATTACTCGCGCAGTCGGTCACGGTAAGAAGTGTGCAGTGGCTCAGTTTGTTAAAGGTACTTGGGACAACGGCGAAAAGAATGTTCTTGAGAAGCTAGACGTTGAGTTTCAGGTAATGGGCACGGGCTTTACTTGGGAGACACAAAATAAAGCCCAAGATATCGAGGCAGCTCAGCGCGTTTGGAAAGAGTGTAAACGAATGCTCGCTGATGAGTCTCTAGACGTGATTCTATTTGATGAGCTGACCTACATGGTGAGCTATGGCTACATTGAGCTTGATGAAGTCGTTGAAGCGCTAAATAACCGTCCAAAGATGCAATCAGTGATCATTACAGGTCGTGGCGCACATCGCACGTTGACCGAGATGGCAGATACGGTTTCAGAGGTTCGCAATGTGAAGCATGCATTCGAGTCTGGTATTAAAGCTCTGCAAGGCGTGGATTGGTAATAACCCTCGAACAGGGGTTCTCGACTCAGGCAAATGACGGCTTTGGCCGTGTTACTTCCCATAACAAAGGGCGATATCTTAGAAAACCTCTGTTTTAGACGTTTAAATAAAAAAGCGCCACTCCTAATTAAAGAGTGGCGCTTTTTCATTAACGAATTAATCCAAGATTAGTTAAATAGACCTTTCAGAAGGCCATCTACCGCCTCTTTGGTTTTCTCATCTTTAATCTTGTCAGTCAGCTTCTCAACACCGCGATCAATCTCTTTCTGTGCTTTCTGCTTCAATACGTCATCGAACACCAAGCTAAACTTAGGATCTGCCCAAGCCCCTGTCACCTTAATTGGAATGGTCACATCTTTTAGGTCATCAATGCTCTTACCGCCCTGACCTTCTAGAGAGCCTACGATTGAGGTGCGTACTAGGAAATCGACAGTCTCATTAATGAAGTTAGCCTTACCTGAGCCCGTTACACGCAGTAGTGGAGATTGTGCAGACATGTCATTGGTCGATACCCAACCTTTATCGACTTTCAGTGTTGCTTTCATCGCGCTGAAATCCGTTTTCTGAACACCTTCGGTATCGTCTAGCTTTTCGCCTTTGATCTTCGCGTAATTTTCACGAATCAACTGCGCAACGTTAATGCCGTTCACGGCACCATCGGCAAAGTTAATCGCAATGGTACCAACAAGATTCTTCTTGATACCAGTCGGCGTCAGACTCTTACCAGAGACATTCACATCGATATTACCCGTACCTTCAAGCATGTCGTTATTCGCAACATCCACCAGCAATGGTTGAACCTTAACGCCCTTAATCGCTTTCTTAGCCGTGTATGACGCTGGTGACTTACGCGCATCCAGAGTTGCTGTCGCAGAGATCGAGCCGTCATAAAGGTTAGATGTGAATGACTCTAGCTTTGCTACGCCACGGTTAACCGAGAATGCCGTTTTTACATTCTGCATACGTGCGTTATTAGCTTTGAACTTATCAATCGTAATATCGCCTTTAACATCAAGCGTTTTCAGCGCAGTAAGATCCGGTTCTACTTCTTTTGCCGGCGCTGAAGGCGTTGTCTCTTTCGCAGGCTCTGAAACCGCCGTTTCAGAAGCATTGTTCAAACCTAGGAACTCATCCAAATCAATATTTGGGCTATGCAAAGAGAAGCGAACCTTAGGAATCTCAGACAGTGTCACATCCGCTTTACCGTCTAAGGCGATGCTATTCGCTTGCAGTTTCTCTAACACAAAGCTTAGATGGCTCTTAGTCAGATCAAAACTCAAGTCCGATAGCATATCGACCTTCATTGGCGATTGCGGAAGTGCTGCTCCTTTAAAGGTAGAGTCTAGCGTCAGCTTATTCAGCACAACTTTAGAAATTGCGCTGTCTACGGTCAGCTCACCCGAACCTTTCAGATCCAGCTCCATATCAGCGGCTTGACCCACAACACTGTAAGTTAGATTGCTAACCTTATCGAACTCAAAGGCATCCAAACCAATTTTTGCTGATTCAATCTTGGTGCTTGGATCGCTAAACGTAGCATCTAGATCGATATTGCGCAGCACGTAGCTGGTGAAACCCTTCGCCAACTTGAATTCCGCACTGCCGTCCGCTGAGAATTTCTGTTGATTATTTTCACCCGATGCGGAGAAAGTCGCAGTCGTCCAAGTCTCTGCTGCAAATTCAGATAGATTAAATGCCACATCGTAGAGCTTGATAAACGAACCAGCTTGCTTGTCGTCCATCTCAAACAGTGCATTGGATACTGTCACACCAGCAAGGTTAATCGTCCAGTTAGAGCCCGCACTCTCCTCTTGTGCAGCCGGCACTGTCTCTTCAGTCGCAACCGCTTCTTCCGTTGTCGCTTCTGATGATTGAGCTTGCGTTAGCGCATCAATATTCTTACGGCCATCTTTCAGCGTTTCTAAATAGAATTCTGCGCCATCCAGCGTGACGTTACCGATCTCAAGTTGATTGCTAAATAGAGGGGTTACCGAGATGTCGATACCAACAGTATCAACCTTAAATAGGTTCGGCTGCGTAAAGCCTTGCGGATTACGTAACTCTGTTTGTCCGAGTTCAAAACCAATTGATGGGAAGAATTGCCAACTGATATCGCCTTCAATCACAAGCTCTAAGCCAGTGTGCTTTTGCGCCTGTTCAACGATCATTGGTTTAAATTGGTTAGGATTCACTAACAGTACTAACGCCAGAATAGCCGCAATAACGACAACAACTGGGATAGCTATGAAAATGAGTAGTTTCTTCATCCGCATATTCCTTGCTTAGATTCCAAAAGAAAGTGGCACTATAAAAGTGCCACTTATTCGATAAAAAATAAAGCTAAGTTAAGAACTTATAACTAAATTCTTACTTCTGTCAGATCCGACTGACTACGACTTTAATAGCTTAGCAATATGAGCTTTCAAAACGTCGATTGCGATACGGTTCTTACCGCCACGAGGAACGATAATATCCGCATGCTGCTTTGATGGCTCGATAAACTGCATAAACATTGGGCGCACTGTCTCTTGGTACTGCTTCAGTACTGAGTCCATCGTACGACCACGCTCTTCAACATCACGCTTAACACGACGCAGTAGACAGATGTCTAGTGGTGTATCCATGAATACACTCGCGTGCATCAATTCACGTAGACGTGGGTCCGTTAGCAGCAGGATACCTTCTAAGATGATCACTTTCTTTGGAGTAAGTGTAGTCGTTTCAGAAGTACGTGTGTGTTCAGAGTAGCTGTATTCTGGAACTTCAACAGCGTTGCCGTTCATTAGCTCTTTCAGGTGCTCGCACAGTAGATCATGATCTAGTGCATTTGGGTGGTCGTAGTTCGTTTTAACACGCTCTTCCATACTCAAGTGGCTTTGGTCGCTGTAGTAGCAATCTTCCGTGATAACACCAATTTGATGGTCGCCTACTTTTTCGCGCAACTCATTATAAATAGTACTAGCAATCAGACTTTTTCCTGAAGCTGAAGCGCCAGCGATACCTACGATGACACATTGATTATTATCAGACATTATTTTGCACCCGATATGGTTTTGGTGATGGGAATAGATAAACCGCCTGATTATAGGGGCTAAGCTCTACAGATTCTAGTCGCCATTTCAGCAAAATACCGTCAAATTGATGATCCAAATGGATTAAATCAAAACAAACGTTTGCTTAGCGTTCAGAACCCATCAACCATTTGCACACTCTGTATTATTTTTAAACTAGTCAACCATTGAGAAATTGATTGCCTCTGGCTTTGCCTTACCCGTCCAGAACATCTTACAAGCAACATTCTCAGCCAGATCAAGGTAGTGACGAGTATGTTCACTCTCCGGGCGACGCACGACAGTTGGCATGCCGGCATCGATATCTTCTCGCACATCAATGTGCAGTGGAATTTGCGCCAGAATGTCTAAACTGAACTCAACAGCCATGGCTTCTGCGCCACCAGCCCCAAAGATATGCTCTTTTTCACCACAGTGACTACAGATATGGTAGCTCATATTCTCCACTAAGCCCGCCACAGGCACGCCCACTTTATCGAACATTGCCACACCCTTGCGCGCATCGGCGAGTGCCAAGTCTTGTGGTGTAGTTACGACGATAGCGCCCGTCACTGGAATCTGTTGAGAGAGGGTGAGTTGGATATCGCCCGTGCCCGGTGGCATGTCAATCACCAGGTAATCGAGATCAGGCCATACCGTCTCATTCATGATCTGACCTAATGCTTTTGCCGCCATAGGACCACGCCAGATGGCCGCATCATCCTTTGATACAAGGTAACCGATAGAGTGCGTAAAGATCCCATGCGCTTCAATTGGGATCATCCATTTGTTATCACGTACTTCTGGTTTCGCCTGCATTTGACCGAGCATCATAGGAACAGAAGGGCCGTAAATATCAGCATCTAGTAGGCCGACCTTGGCGCCCGACTTAGACAGAGCCAACGCAAGGTTTACTGAGGTTGTTGATTTACCCACGCCACCTTTTGCAGACGTCACTGCAATGATGTTTTTCACCCCTTTCACAGGGCTAGATACGGTGGTTTCCAATGCAGCAGGTTTAATTCGAACTTCGAATTCGAAAGCAGCAACCTTTTGGTCTGCAATTTGATGTGATACCCAGTGAGACAACTCTTCGACTAAGCTGTTGGCAGCAAATGGTAGTGTGATGATGAATGCGCCTTTTGGGTCAACCGTAACCATGTTTGGTTGCGATGCCCATTCAGGGATAAGAAGTACAGATTCAAACTCATTCAGCCAAGAACAGAAATCTTGCTTTGATGTGAAGTTACGCATTGGGGCTCCTTTTTTTGATTTATGCTATCACCCGCTGACGAAAGACTGAACCCTTAAAAAACTAAGGGATTCCTCAATTTGATACCTTGGCGTGACACACGTTATAAAGTAGTATTACACATCAAATTAATACCCATCAAAAAGAAGCGAAATTTAAGTATGGCGACTGATCCAAGAAAACTTTTGGTAACTTGTGCCCTTCCGTACGCTAATGGTTCGATTCACCTAGGTCATATGCTTGAGCACATTCAAGCTGATATCTGGGTTCGCTACCAACGCCTACGTGGCAACACTGTAAACTTCATCTGTGCTGACGATGCTCACGGCACGCCAATCATGCTAAAAGCACAACAGATGGGTATTACACCAGAAGAAATGATCGCTGCAGTAAGTGAAGAGCACCAAAAAGACTTCGCTGGCTTCGATATTAGCTTTGATAACTACCACAGCACACACTCAGAAGAGAACCGTGAGCTGGCTTCACACATCTACCTAGAGCTTAAAAAGAACGGCTTTATCTCTAGCCGCACTATCTCTCAGCTATTCGACCCTGAGAAAGAGATGTTCCTACCGGATCGTTTCGTAAAAGGTACATGCCCTAAGTGTAAGTCAGAAGACCAATACGGTGACAACTGTGACAACTGTGGTGAAACGTACAGCCCAACTGAACTGATTAACCCGAAATCAGCAGTTTCTGGCGCGACACCAGTTATGAAAGACTCTGAGCACTTCTTCTTCGACCTGCCTCAGTTTGAAAGCATGCTACAAGAGTGGACTCGCTCTGGCTCTCTTCAGTCTGAAACAGCAAACAAGATGCAAGAGTGGTTTGAGTCTGGCCTGCAACAGTGGGATATCTCACGTGATGCACCTTACTTCGGTTTTGAAATCCCAGGCGAGAAGAATAAGTTCTTCTACGTATGGCTAGACGCACCTGTAGGTTACATGGCTTCGTTCAAGAACCTATGTGACAAGACTGAAGGTCTAGATTTCGACGAGTATTGGAAGAAAGACAGCACAACAGAGCTTTACCACTTCATCGGTAAAGACATCGTGTACTTCCACTCTCTATTCTGGCCTGCAATGTTAGAAGGCTCTGGTTTCCGTAAGCCAAACAACGTATTCGTACACGGCTATGTAACGGTAAACGGTGCGAAGATGTCTAAGTCTAAAGGCACATTCATCAAAGCGGCAACGTACCTAGACCACCTAGACCCAGAGTGTCTACGTTACTACTACGCGGCGAAACTAAACAGCCGTATCGATGACCTAGATCTTAACCTTGAAGACTTCACTCAGCGCGTTAACGCTGACGTAGTAAACAAGATCGTTAACCTAGCATCACGTAACGCAGGCTTCATCACTAAGCGCTATGAAGGCAAGCTATCTGAAACCTTCGCTGAGCCTGAGCTTTACAATGAGTTCGTTGCTGCCGCTGACCGCATTGCTGAGCTTTACGAAACGCGTGAGTTTGGTCGTGCGATCCGTGAAATCACAGCGCTAGCAGACAAAGCAAACCAATACGTTGACGAAAAAGCACCGTGGGTTGTAGCGAAAGAAGAAGGTAAAGACCAAGAGCTTCAAGACATCTGTTCTGTTGGTATTAACCTATTCCGCGTTCTGATCACATACCTGAAACCTGTAATGCCTGAGCTTGCAGCACGTACAGAAGCCTTCCTAAACGAAGAGCTAACGTGGGAAGGCATCAGTGCACCACTAACTGGCCACGAGATCACTAAGTTCAAGGCACTGTTCAGCCGCATCGACCCTAAAAAGGTTGAAGCGATGATTGAAGCTTCTAAAGAAGACGCCGCAGCAGAAGTTGCAGCGAAAGAAGCGGCAGAAGCAGCTAAGAACAAAGCAAGCCAAACAGAGCTTGATAAAGATCCAATCGCAGACGAGATTGAGTTCGACGCGTTCGCAGCAGTCGATATGCGTATTGCTCGTATCATCTCTTGTGAAGAAGTGCCAAAAGCAAACAAACTGCTTAAGTTCCAACTGGACATCGGTGGCGAAACTCGTCAGGTATTTTCTGGCATCAAGTCAGCCTACAAACCTGAAGAGCTAGAAGGCAAGCTAACGGTAATGGTAGCGAACCTTAAACCTCGTAAGATGAAGTTTGGTATGTCTGAAGGCATGATCCTAGCAGCGGGCCCTGGTGGCAGCGACCTATGGATCCTTGAGCCGCACGAAGGTGCACAGCCAGGTATGCGTGTAATGTAACGCCAACCACTGAATTAAAAATCCCCATCGCAGTAATGCATGGGGATTTTTTATTTCTGTTGATATCCCAAATTCTCTGATACATTCCCCCCTCAATTTTTCAGTCGATGATGCGCTTTACGTACTAATGCGATACAAGCCCTTCTCGACTCACTGCCTAACTAGGATTCCTGTGACTAACAATGAAATCTTGCGCCGTATCCAACACGCGCTAAACCTGAAGAACGCTCAAATCATCAAAGCTTTTGAACAAGCAGATACGACCGTTGCGCACGACCAAGTGAACAACTGGCTCAAAGCCGAAGGTGAAAAGTCATTCTCGAAAATGAAAGACAAAGAGCTGGCGATCTTCCTGAACGGTTTCATCAATCTTAAGCGCGGTAAGAAAGAAGGCGAACAACCGAAGCCGGAAGTATCACTCACCAACAACATGATTTTCATGAAGCTGCGTATTGCACTGAATATGAAAGCGGAAGATGTACTCGATGCGCTAGAAGTAATGGGAATTAGCCTAAGCAAGTACGAGATTGGTGCTTACTTCCGTAAGCCAAACAACAAAAACTACAAAGTATGTGAAGATCAGCTTCTGTGTGATTTCTTAAACGGCGTTCAGTTCACCCAGCGCCCAGATTCAGAAGAGTTTGCTGGTTAATTAAGTCACCTTTAACCACGCTCAAATCACAGCAAAAGATCAAAAAACGGGGAGCTATCAGATAGCTCCCCGTTTTTATTTATTTCTAGAATCTAGACTGTAGACCGCGCTTTAGCTGTCGTCTTCAGTAAAGTTCGTTGGTAACGTGGTTTTCATCTCGTTCCAAATCTGACCGCTAGCAACACCGTAGTTACGGATCACCAATGGCAAGGTTTCACGTTCACCGCTCTCACAAATCACCAATAGCTCTTTGTAAAAGTCCATCGCTAGACGACGTGCTTCTGGGTTAGAGAAGTAGTAGCTACCGATACGGTCGTAAAGCTTACGAACACCATTAAAGATCAAACCATAGATTTGGTTGCCTGAATGGAACGCAAGACGTTGGAACAACATGTAGTCATAGAAGTTGAACGTTTTCGCAATCAAAATCGCCTGGCGCTTCTCTTCGTCTTTTTCGTTGTCTTCTTTTACTGCTTGTTTAATTTTCTCGGCATATGGAGAAGATTCAACAAACTCATCCCATGTCTTTGAAGCAAGTAGAGCTTCACACGACTCAATCACATTAATGATGGTGCGTTCAGAATTCTCTTTGTTTGCCTTAAATGCGTAGCGCATAAAGATAGGGCTAATATTTGTACGTGCTGCAAGCAAGTCTTCTACGATGTTAGTCGCGTTATCGACGTCTAGCGTCATTAGCGTATCAAGAATATGCAGACCAGACGTTTCCATGAACTGGTTAACCTTAGTTGGTTTACCATGTTGAATCGTCAACCAACCGTCACGAGCCAAACGCTGGAGCACTTCACGCAGCGTAGTACGGGTAACACCAATTAACTCAGACAGCTCACGCTCAGCTGGTAGGATTGAGCCAGGGGGAAAACGGCCGTTCCAAATACTTTCAATAATATACTTCTCTGCAAATCCTGCCGGGCTCTTCGCCTTAATGACCATCTACACTTCAATCCAATTTAATTATTTTGCTTTAATTGACTCATCATACCACTAGTTAGCGCCTCTCGGAAACACCTCGAAAAGTTTACTCACACCAACAACACAATAGAGCTAAAGCTCTAAATTGCAGCACACGTTTGCACCTTTAGTCTAATATCGCTGCACTATATAACATCAATTTAAACAAAAATTTAACACATTACTTTTTCAATTAAATCAGAGAGATAGGTCATAATTTTAAATCTATTAAAATGCAATATTAAGTTGTAATAATCGAACATAAAGTGGGGTTATTATGTAAATTTCAATCATTTCACTCAAATATTGATTCTAGTCGGTTTTTATTACAGTTTAAGTGTTATGCTTGCGCTACTTTGATCGCGTTTTTCAACAAAAAAGAGGTATTTTTAGGCCAACAGAGCTTTTCCTGTTGACTAAATGTTATCTAAGAGTAGAGTTGCGCTCAAAAATAAGCAGTGCACGAGTTTCTAAGGGAGTGACTTGGCAAGGCCACAGAACATTACATGGAATGTAGTTTTTCTAAGTCACTGTTAGTTATAGTTTTTATCAATTTCTATAGCTCGAAACTCGAATGTTGTATTGCTTGTCTATTCATAATCAACATAAAAGAGTATTAACATGCCGATGTCTCTCGGAAACGCTTTTATCAAGAACTTCCTTGGTAAGGCTCCTGATTGGTATAAAGTTGCCATCATTTCGTTTTTAATCATCAACCCATTTGTTTTCTTCCTCGTTGATCCATTTGTTGCAGGCTGGTTACTGGTCGTTGAATTTATTTTCACGCTGGCAATGGCACTCAAATGTTACCCTCTTCAACCGGGCGGTCTGCTGGCTATTCAAGCTATCGCGATTGGCATGACCAAACCTGAAATGGTTTACCACGAAATCCAAGCCAACCTTCCAGTACTACTCTTGCTAGTATTCATGGTTGCGGGTATCTACTTCATGAAAGAGCTGCTGCTGTTTATCTTTACTAAGATACTGCTTGGCATCCGCTCTAAAATCCTGCTCTCTGTTGCCTTCTGTGTCGCAGCCGCGTTCTTATCTGCGTTCCTTGATGCACTAACGGTTATTGCTGTTGTTATCAGCGTGGCGGTAGGTTTCTACTCTATCTATCACAAAGTCGCGTCAGGTAAGGGCTCGAACTCAGCCCACGACCACACGCACGATGAAGAGATCTCTGAACTGACACGTGAAGACCTTGAAGACTACCGTGCTTTCCTACGTTCACTATTGATGCACGCTGGTGTGGGTACGGCTCTGGGTGGTGTAATGACCATGGTAGGCGAACCACAAAACTTGGTTATCGCTAAACAAGCGGGCTGGGAGTTTGGTGAATTCATCATCCGTATGCTGCCAGTAACCTTGCCAGTATTCATCTGCGGTATCATCACTTGTGCGCTAGTTGAGAAGCTAAAAGTCTTCGGTTACGGTGCTAAACTGCCTGCAAACGTTCGCCAAATCCTGGTTGAATTCGATAACACGCAGAAAGCAAGCCGCACAAAACAAGACATCGCTAAGCTGTGGGTTCAAGGCGCAATTGCGGTTTGGCTAATCGTTGGTCTTGCTCTGCACGTTGCAGAAGTAGGTCTGATTGGTCTATCGGTTATCATCCTTGCAACTGCATTTACTGGTGTTATCGAAGAGCACTCAATGGGTAAAGCATTTGAAGAGGCACTGCCATTTACCGCGCTACTTGCTGTATTCTTCTCTATCGTTGCGGTAATCATCGACCAAGGCCTATTTAAGCCAGTTATCGATGCCGTACTTCACGTTGAAGACAAAGGTGCACAACTTGCTCTGTTCTACGTAGCCAACGGTATTCTATCGATGGTTTCGGACAACGTATTCGTTGGTACGGTTTACATCAATGAAGTGAAAACGGCTCTAGTCGACGGTATCATCACACGTGACCAATTCGACCTACTTGCTGTTGCTATCAACACGGGTACTAACCTACCTTCAGTTGCAACACCAAACGGCCAAGCGGCATTCCTATTCTTACTGACTTCGGCTCTAGCACCACTTATCCGCCTATCTTACGGTCGTATGGTTATCATGGCACTGCCTTACACCATCGTACTGGCTCTGGTTGGCCTTGCAGGAATCGTGTTCTTTGTTGAGCCAATGACCGCATGGTTCTATGATGCAGGTTGGATCACGGCTCGCACTGGCGAAGTGACATCAATCATCTCAAACGGCCATTAATTGGCGAATTGGTAGGCTGATACGAATAAGTGAATCTAAGTAATGAAAAATAATCATTGATTAGGAAACTTATCCAAGATAAAAAGCTCTGAGTAATCAGGGCTTTTTTAATTTTATTGAAGGACTAAATTCGTGAATTTTCTTGTAATGCTCAAAGATTTCTCTAAAGGTCGCCTCTCTTGGCTACTATTACTTGGCTTCGTAATCTTCTTTGAAGCATGCGCGTTGTTCTTCCAACACGTTATGATGCTTGGCCCATGCGTAATGTGTATCTACGAGCGCATTGCCATGCTCGCTATTGGTGTTGCGGCTATGATAGGTGCCATTGCACCCAATAATCCAGTTGTACGCTGGCTTGGTCTTGCTGGTTGGGGATTCGGTGCTTATAAAGGCTTAATGTTGTCACTTCAACACGTGGATTACCAATTCAATCCATCACCATTCGCAACCTGTGACCTATTTGTGACATTCCCAAGCTGGGCGCCACTGAATGAATGGGCACCTTGGATGTTCGAGGCGTATGGTGATTGTGCTAAGGTCGTTTGGCAATTTATAGGCTTATCCATGCCACAATGGTTGGTGGTCATTTTTGCCGGCAACTTGATTGCACTGGGTATCATTGTGATTTCTCAGTTCGTTAAATCTAAGTAATCATCACTGCAGACATCAATAAAATAGTCGACCAATGAGGTCGACTTTTTTGTTTTTCTTGCGCGTTGTTTTTAGCAGGCTTCTAGTAACGAGCCTCTATTAACCACCCGCTATTAACGAGTATTAAGCATTCGCTCGGCCGCAGCATTGCTTGAATTTTTTACCGCTTTCACAAGGACACGGATCATTTCGACCAATACCTTTGAACGGATTCACACTCTGTGCTTTATTGCCGAGCATCGCTTCGTCTGCTGCCAGTGCAACCTCAGAAACCATCAAGTCAATTTGGCCAACTAAATCTGCTAATACAGGTGGGTTTTCAAGGCCAGCCGCAATCATCTGTTGCTGTGTTTGTTCCTCATCAATCGCTAGCATCAGCGTTGTCAGCAGCGCTTGCAACATACGTAGTGTACCGTCGGCAATCGTCACGGTTTGCCACTGCTCTTCCACAGTCGGCCAAACCATCATAAAGCCTTCAGCGAAATCCGCGAACTGCTCGTTGAAATCACCTTCAGCAAGCACATCCGTCAGTAAGTATTCACTACGCTGAATTAGGTTGTGTTGGCGGTTAATCTGTTCCGTCACCAAGGCAACTAAAGCTTCACCCGCTTCAGGTGCAATAATCGCTAACCATGTTTCAGGCTCTAACGGTTTTGTCGCTAGATTCGAAGCAAGGATTGCCCCTTCAATAAATTGAGGCGTAATGTCATTGATGGACTCTGGAAGGCTTAATAATTGATATGTCATGAAAGCTCTGGATATTGGGCATTTTCGACATTATAACGCCAACCACCCTAAGATGTCGCCAACCACTTCTCTCCCTTTTGTAACCGACAATCGTACGCAAACCATTGCGTTGAAAATATCACCTTCATATCACTTATTTCGCTTTGATAATCATAGTCTTGGGTGTAAAACGGCGGCTGAAATAATTTATTACATTTAGGATTAATCAACATGAAGTCAAAATTCCGAGGTTTTACATTACTCGAACTTATTGTGGTGGTGGTTATTTTGGGTGTATTGGCCATTACTGTCGCACCTCGTTTTATGGGTGTACAAAGAGACGCTCACGAGGCATTAGCGCAAGGCGCATTTTCTGCCTTCAGAAACAGTATCGATATGTACCATTCACAATGGCTGGTCGATGGTGAGCCCGATTTTGATCAAGTTGTTAATTACGGCGAAGGCGATGTATATCCTTCAGAGACTGGATTCCCGATATCGGTACGTGAGCAACCACCAACACAAGCGCCACAAGTAGAAGGCGACCAGTGTGTTGCGCTGTGGAACTCTCTGATTGATTCTGACTTAATCGCTCGTTCACAGTACGATACTGGCTATATTCTACCCTCAACGGAAGCGATTGTTAGTTGGTATACAGGAACGCCTGAGTGCTATTACTACTACACTCCGAGTTTCACCCAATCCGAGCGCTTACCTATTCTCTATTATTCACCGATTACAGGTGAAGTTAGAGTAACTAGGCAATTAGCTAACTCCGCTCCGTAGTGACAATCAGAAAGGGACACCGTACAATCACGCCTCTTAATTTTTTAGGACAGAGATGTTTCGGTAGAGCGATATGCGAGTAATACTAGGCCCGATGGAGGGTGTTTTAGACCACCTAATGCGTGAGATCCTCACAGAGATCAACGATTACGATCTTTGTGTCACCGAATTTGTGCGCGTTACCGATCAGCTACTGCCGCCTCACGTATTCCACCGTCTGTGTCCTGAACTACACCAAGGCTCTCAAACCATGGCAGGTGTCCCTGTGCACGTTCAACTGCTTGGTCAGCACCCTGAATGGATGGCGCAAAACGCAGTCCAAGCCGCGAGTCTGGGCGCAAAAGGGATTGACCTTAACTTCGGCTGCCCAGCTAAAGCGGTAAACAAGAGTAATGGTGGTGCCTCTCTTCTTAAAGAGCCTGACCTCATCTACAAGGTGGTTAAGGCTTGTCGCGAAGCGGTACCAGCGCACATTCCTGTATCAGCTAAGATTCGCCTGGGTTGGGAAGACCCTGAAGAGTGTTTTGAGATTGTGGATGCGATTGAGCAAGCCAAGGCCGATGAGTTAACGGTACACGCACGTACTAAGACAGGTGGCTATAAGGCAAGTGAAATCAAGTGGGATTATATTAATCAAATCCGCCAGAAAACCTCATTACCCTTGATTGCAAACGGCGAGATCTGGAATTACCAAGACGGCCAGGACTGCATTAAAGCGACGGGTATTGATTCTTTGATGGTGTGCCGAGGCGCTTTTAACGTTCCTAACCTAGGTAATGTGGTTAAGCACAACCACCAGCCGATGCCTTGGAAAGAAGTATTGGCATTGCTACTGCGCTATTCTGAGTTCGAGATTGAGGGCGATAAGGGGCTCTACTACCCTAACCGTGTAAAACAGTGGTTTGTCTATCTACGTAAAGAGTACCCAGAGGCAGAAGAGATCTTCCGAGAGATCCGTACCTTCAAGAAGGCCGCACCGATCGTTGAGCATATTCAGCGCTATCAAGATAGATTATTGGCCGCGCCAACAGTCTAAATCACGCCAAGATATCTCCTCCCATCTACAGAACGTCACACAGGCGTTCTATAGACTAAAACACAGTCTTATTCTTGCCCGTTGTTTTCGCAATATACAGCTTCTCATCCGCACATTTGAATACTTCATCAAAGCTTAGTTGAGTGCTATCCGACTCGACAATACAAGCGCCGCCTGAGACAGTAAAACCACCCTCAACCACATTCGTCGACTGCTCACAAATCGCCGTCTTAACGCGATGCAGGATGTTCTTAAGGGTTTGTCGCTCCTCTCCTCTAAGATAAAGAACAAACTCTTCTCCACCAAAACGGGCCCCAGCATCACTACTGCGTATTCCATTATGGATTTGACGCGCCATATAGCGAATCACTTCGTCGCCTTTGTCATGACCAAAGGTATCGTTAATGCCTTTAAAGTTATCGATATCAAACACGACCAGTACAAATAACTCATCGTGCTGAACGTTACGCCAAAATGCCTCTAAGCCACGTCGGTTGAGCAATCCTGTCATCGGGTCTTTAGCCGCAAGCTCTTTAAAGTAGCCTTTCTCTATCGTGCTATTGATATAGAAAAAAATGGTCACCATGAACAGATACACAGTTAAGGCGACAAACACACTGTCGGTCTCATTTTTTACAAAGGTTTTAAGCTCTTTCGCCAAATCGAATCGATAGAAGATCATATGATGGGCTGCTACACCATTTAGCTCTATTGGTTGTACCCAGATCGCGCCCTCTGGCGGCAGCTTATGGGTTAAATCAACAATATCAACTTGCCCTGCAAGCAAACGACTTTCCGAGCGCAGAAGCTTTTTCGAATTGATATCCACCGAGAGCATTCCCTGATGACGGCCTTTGTAGAATACGGGGATGGTCATACTCATTACTCGATCCAGAGTATCGGGTCTACGAGCAGGCCCCGACAAAGTGAGCATTTCAGGGTTATTGGCGGTTCGCTGCCAGTAGGGACGGCCCTTGACCGTCGATAGCAGTTCTTTACCCAGCCCTTTGGCAAAATCCTCAGGAGAAGAGATCACATAGCCCTTAGTATCAATAAAATGAACACCAAAATAATAATCGTCCAACTGAGCTAAGAAAGAGAGTATAGGAGCAAGTGCCACTTTCTCACTGGCGCTTTTATAGGCATCACTCAATTCTGAACACAAGCTTGCATCGCCAACCAACATATAGTTGATATCGACGGAAGGGATATCGGCAGTCTTACCGTCTGCAAGCAACAGACCATCGATGGGCCAAATACGGCACACACCATCCACCACAGTCTTATTGTGGTCTAGGAATAGAGGGTTACTGGATTTGTAGTAATTGGAGAAGCTGTAGTCCAGAGCGGTTACAACCGTTGTCGTACGTTCAAAGGCATCAATAATCCTTTGGTACTCGTAGGTCACCTCTTTCTCTACCGCATCGAGATGATTTTTAGCGATAAGCGCAAGCAGCATGGTGATAATAATGGCAGGAAAACCAAAAACAAAGGTTAGGCTAAAATGCCTATTAACTTTCATAAACTGTATGCTCTTTCGCTTATCTATTTCCCATTAATATTATTACATTCGTAACGACATTCAACCCGATAAAATTATGTAATTTGTTATTTCACAAATAGATATCGCAAAAAAATAACCCCTTGACGCTGAGCAAGCTGTTCAAGGGGTGTTTAAAGAATCGTTCGGTACCGAACAATAGATATTAGTTGATGTATAGCTGTGCAGACATGGATTTAAGTGATAATCGCAATTGGCCTTTGTCTATGCTTAACGCATCACCACCAGCCAATACCTCACTAATCTCCCCAGACTCTAGGCCCAATTTCCACACAGGGATCACCACCTCTGATGGCGTTTGAGCAAGGTTTATTGCCACTAACGTATGCTCTTGCCCCAGGCTACGCACATACACCAGTACTTCGTCATCACAGTAAAGCTCTTGGTAGGCGCCCGTTTGTAAGCTTGTGCGATCTTGCCTCAACTTAATGAGTGCTTGGGTATATTCAAACCAACTCGACGTCTGTTCTTCACCCCATGGGAAGCATCGACGATTGTCTGGATCTTGCCCGCCTTCTAAGCCCACTTCCGTACCATAATAGAGGCAAGGGGTACCGACGTAAGTCATCAATAGCGCCAGAGCAATTTCTTGTTTAGCAGTATCCCCATTGAGTAAAGATATGAAGCGCGCGGTGTCGTGGCTATCAAGCTGATTCAGTTGCGACAATTGGTTGAGCCATGGGACTTTAGCACGCGCTTCTGACAGCCAGTTTGAAAAGTCATGCACGTTAATGTCGATAGGGTCATACGCGATATCTTGCTTAGCCAACAACGCACGAACTGGGTGAGCAAAACCGTAGTAGTTCATGGAACCATCTTCTTGATCACCCTGTAACCATGACGTCGCTTCAAAGAAATGTTCGCCTAGAATATACGCTTCTGGGTTTTCGCTCTTGGCTGCATCACGAAACTCTCTCACGTAATGCGCATTATTGTAGGCACCCTCACCTTCTCCCAACATATGAATGACGTCAAAACGCCACCCATCTATGCCATAAGGCGCTTTGAGCCAGTGCTTAATCACCGAATCTTCAGCTTGGTAGATGTAGTCGCGCACCGACTCATTAGAGAAGTTCAAAACCGGCAGAGAGTTAATCCCCTTCCAACCTACGTATTGCGTCGCTTCGTCGTTATGAAAAAAGTAGTAGTCGTGGAATTCTGACTGGGGTTGACCGAAGGCACCGGTGTCACCGCGACCTAATTTATCAAACCAAGGATGCTCGACAGAAGTGTGGTTAAACACCGCATCAAGCACGACTTTCATGCCCCTTGAATGCAGATCGTCCGATAGAGCTGCAAACTCTTGATTAGTTCCGAAGTGAGGGTCAACGTTGTAGTAGTCAGTCGTATCGTACTTATGATTACTCGGAGATTGGAAAATCGGATTCAAATAGAGTGCCGTAACACCAAGCTGCTGCAAGTAGTCGAGCTTGCTATGAACGCCTACCAGATCGCCTCCAAAGAACTCAGCAGCGCCAGTACCGTTATGCCCTTCAACGGCAGCGCCCCACTCTTTGACTACCACATCTAGCGTATCTTCTTTGAGGCGGTACTCGCCGGGTTGAACGCTGATCTCTGGCTTACCATTGCAAAAACGTTCAGGGAAAATCTGGTAAAACACCTGCTTAGCGACCCAACTTGGCGGTTGATGTTCAGCGTTGAACTTAAAATGATGAGAGCGGCTTGGCATACGCAGGTGAATACCTTGTGCATCTAACCAAAACTGCCCCGTTTCACTTAACAACTTAAATGTGTAGTGAGTGATAGGTTGATCAGTATTAAGTGGAATGCGAGCTTCCCAAATAAACAAACGCCCTTGCCTTCCAACGAGCGACATATCGACCAGATACTCTTCGTTATCAGGCTCATGACGCAGTTGCACTTTGTTCCAGTCGTCACTTTCTGTGTGCAGTTTTAAAGTAAGGAAGCCTCGTTCTAAATCGACGAAGTCTGAGGTTTGAGCATGGTATAGATATGGTCGCATAACGAGTCTCACACAATATTAGATTCGCTAAAGATATGAAAAATCATCTCGACCACAATGTGCAAACTATCAGCAGTTAAAGTGGATCACGCTTTGTAGCCCTACAACGCTCAAATAAAGTTCACTGCTTGGTGTTTTGTAGGGCTTCTATTGCACGACGGATGCTTGGTTTAGAATTGACGAAGGCAGTGTGATTCGAAACTTCTTCAATGCTTCTAAGTTCACCTTAAGTGCTGAGCGATTCGGAGTTTTGACATCCAATTTCCCCGGCTTCTCACCTTCTAGAATGGCAACCACATACTCTGCTGTCTCCAAACCTATTTGGTAGTAATCCAGCCCAGCACCGAGGACAGCGCCTTTATTGACATAGGCTGTGGTCCCAGCGAAAACAGGGGTATTCTGATTGTTCGCAGCTTGAATAAGGTCATCAATGGCACTTGCGACTGTATTATCTGTCATTGCGTACACCACATCCGACTTCTTGGCCACTATACGGGTTTTCTCTTCCACTTCATCAACGGTGAACACGGGCTCGATATGCAATGCCAAATCGTGTTGTTCAGCCGCGCCTTTCAGTATTGAGATCAGAGTGACTGCGTTAGACTCCGCCGGGTTATAGACAACACCGATAGAGTCGACATCTAGCATCGATTGCTTAATAAGCTCGACGTGTTGATGCACGGGAGAAAGATCCGACAGGCCAGTGACATTACGACCGGGGTTTTCTAAGCGTCTCACAAGTCGCGCCCCTACAGGATCGGTCACTGCCGTAAACACAATAGGAATAGTACGCGTTGCGGAAACCAACGCCTGAGAAGATGGAGTAGCGATACCAACCAATACGTGTGGGTTTTTACTTACGAGCTCTCTGGCAATCCTAGCCGCTTGCGCCGGTTTACCGTCTGCGACTTGTGATGTTAACTCTAGATTCTTACCATCTTCATAGCCGCGCTCCTTTAATCCATCAATCAACCCTCTATGTGTGGCATTCAAGTCGGGGTGGTCGATAATCTGAGAGATAGAGACTTTGGCACTGCTCGCTAGAGAGACACTCGAATATAAGAGCGCCACCACGCTCAATAACATGGCACTCGACCAATTCAACCTTATTTTCATCGACACTCCCTGTGATGCACTCGCTTACTTGCCGCCATACTCCCGCTGTTGCATAAAGAGAACGGCATATCATTACGTTAATGATAGTATTACCAGTAAGAGATACAGAACGAAAGCTAAAAATAACAAAAGTGCAACAAGTGTCGAATTTATGAGCTAGCTTCAAAAATTAGAGTGAAAGGTCTGAAATGGAGAAATAAAAAGGCGACTAAGTGCACAAAAAAGGAGAGATAGCGGTAGAGATCAAAAACGCCCCAAAAGGATCTCAGGGGCGCAATGTTTTATGATGTGGCTTGGAACTTGATTCAATCTAGAACCAGCGCTCCATCGATGACTTATCAAGCTGTCTAAAGGCGCGGTTCAAAATAATCGCCAACTCTTTGTAACGTGGGCGAGACTTCATCGGCTCTAAAGCAAAGCCAGTTTCTGTAATCTTTTCATGCAGTTCACGATACCAAGACACTAATGCTGGTGGCAGTTGAGTATTGGAACGGTTGCCCAGCCACCACATGCCTTGCAGTGGTAAGCTAATCGCAAACAAAGCCATAACGACGGCTTGCGGCATCGCTTGATAATTGTTGAATACCATCTGCGTTAAAATGCTGATCGCGGCGATCGCAGGCATAACCTTAATGCCAAAGCGCGTTGCCTTAATGATGCGTTGCTCGGGAAAGATCGCATTTAACTCTTTTCTGACAGGCCAGAGATCCATGTACTTTTGGCCATCTTTTAAACTACTGGCTAACCCAACTCTATTGCTCATATGAGTCTCCCGTTAAAAAAAAGTTGAAATCATCAACTAAAAACGCAAAAAATTGACGAAAAATAATATTCTTTCAAATTTTTTTGTTATATTTGCACAATATCGCTATTATTTGCAGACCTCAATCTCATTGTTGCCCTTATTTACAATTTAAGCAACTTTGTGACGACCCCTGCAAGGATTGCACCAGCCTCTTTTACGATGAAAGACGGCTTTCACTTTATATGGAAATTAATGTTTTTTTGACCAAGATTAGTACGCAAGCTACGGTGCTTCGACTATTCTTGTGATTGATTTTCACCCTTAACTGATTTTATCAGACAAATTTACAGGTAGTCATTCATGTCTAAGCTAGTTTTAGTTTTAAACTGCGGTAGTTCTTCTCTTAAATTCGCTGTTGTTGACGCAGAAAACGGTGACGAGCATCTAACAGGTCTTGCAGAGTGTCTGCACCTTCCTGAAGCTCGCATCAAGTGGAAACTTGACGGCAAACACGAAGCTCAGCTAGGTAATGGCGCAGCTCACGAAGAAGCGCTAGCGTTCATGGTAGAAACTATTCTTGCTTCTAAGCCAGAACTTGCTGAAAACCTAGCAGCAGTTGGTCACCGTGTTGTACACGGCGGCGAGAAGTTCACTCAGTCTGCACTAATCACTGACGACGTACTGAAAGGTATCGAAGACTGTGCTGCTCTAGCACCTCTTCACAACCCAGCTGCTATCATCGGTATCAAGGCTGCTCAAAAGTCATTCCCTGGTCTACCAATGTCTGCTGTATTTGATACTGCATTCCACCAAACAATGCCTCAAGAGTCTTACCTATACGCTCTACCGTACAACCTATACGAAGAGCACGGCATCCGTCGTTACGGCATGCACGGTACTTCTCACCTATTCATCGCTCGCGAAGTAGCAGAGCAACTAGGCAAGCCAGCTGACGAAGTTAACATCATCAACTGTCACCTAGGTAACGGTGCATCTGTTTGTGCAATCAAAAACGGTAAATCTGTAGATACTTCTATGGGTCTTACTCCTCTTGAAGGTCTAGTAATGGGTACTCGTTGTGGTGATATCGATCCAGCGATCATCTTCCACCTACACGATTCTCTAGGTTACTCTGTTGAAGAAATCAACAACATGCTAACTAAAGAATCTGGTCTTGCTGGTCTAACAGCTGTTTCTCCAGACTGTCGTTTCGTTGAAGACAACTACGGTAAAGAAGAAGCTGCAACTCGCGCAATGGACGTAATGTGTCACCGTCTAGCGAAATACATCGCTGGTTACACTGCAACTCTAGACGGTCGTCTAGACGCTATCGTATTCACTGGTGGTATCGGTGAAAACGGTGCTCCAATCCGTGAACTAGTTCTTAACCGCCTAGGCATCTTCGGTATCGAAGTTGACGGCGAAGCTAACCTTAAAGCTCGCTTCGGTGGTGAAGGCGTTATCACAACAGCTGACAGCCGCATCCCTGCGATGGTTATCTCTACTAACGAAGAGCTAGTAATCGCTGAAGACACTGCACGTCTAGCAGGTCTTTAATCAAGATTTATACCGCTGGCTCTCATGAGTCGGCGGTATTTTGATAAAAATGGGGCTCAGCTTCTATTCCTATTCCTACCCTTAAATAGGAATATGAAGTTGAGCTTTTTTTAATCCAATAGCTAAAGGTACTCATACGAATGTCTCGTACTATTATGCTTATCCCTACAAGTGCTGGTGTTGGTCTAACTAGCGCAAGCATGGGTGTTCTTCGCGCAATGGAGCGCAAAGGCGTTAAGGTTTCTTTCTACAAACCTATCTCTCAACCACGTTCTGGTGGCGACCAACCTGATCTAACGTCAACTATCGTTGGCACAAACAGCGATGTTAAGATCGGTCAACCTCTTGCTATGTCTGTTGCTGAAAGCCTAATCGGTAACGACAACATGGACGAGTTACTGGAAACTGTTGTTGAGCGTTACAACCAGATCAACAAAGATGCTGACGTAACACTTATCGAAGGTCTAGTTCCAACTCGTAAGCACCCATTCGCTAACCAAGTGAACGCAGAAATCGCGGCAACACTTGGCGCTGAGATTGTACTTGTTGCAACTCCGGGTACTGACAACCCAGCTCAACTTAAAGAGCGCATCGAAGTAGCATGTTCTAACTTCGGCGGCACTAAGAACAAAAACATCTCTGGCGTTATCATCAACAAGCTTAACGCTCCAGTTGATGAAGCAGGCCGTACTCGCCCTGACCTATCTGAAATCTTCGACGATTCAGACAGCGCAAAACAGAGCGAACTAAAAGTGATGGAGATTTTCAACACTTCTCCTATCCGCGTTCTTGGTTGTGTGCCTTGGAGCATCGAGCTAATCGCAACTCGTGCTGCAGATATGGCTTCTCACCTAAACGCTGAAATCGTTAACGAAGGTGAACTGAACACTCGTCGTATCAAGAGCATCACGTTCTGTGCACGTTCACTGCCGCACATGATTGAGCACTTCAAGCCAGGTTCACTACTAGTAACTTCAGCTGACCGTCCAGACGTAATCGTTGCAGCAGCTCTTGCAGCAATGAACGGCGTTGAAATCGGTGCAGTACTTCTAACTGGCGGTTACGATATCCCTGCGGAAATCCAAGACCTAATCAAACCAGCTCTAGAAAGCGGCCTACCGATCTTCAAAGCACAAGGTAACACTTGGCAGACTTCTCTGAACCTACAAAGCTTCAGCCTAGAAGTTCCAGCTGACGATAAAGAGCGTATCGAGTTCATCAATGAACACGTTGCGGGTCACATCGACGGCAACTGGATCGAGTCTATGACTGAAGGTACTCAGAAGTCTCGTCGTCTAAGCCCACCAGCATTCCGTTACCAGCTAACTGAATTTGCTCGTAAAGCGGCTAAGCGTATCGTTCTTCCTGAAGGTGACGAGCCACGTACAGTTAAAGCTGCGGCTATCTGTGCTGAGCGCGGTATCGCGGAATGTGTACTTCTAGGTAACCCTGAAGAGATCAAACGTGTTGCTGCACAGCAAGGCGTTGAGCTAGGCGCTGGCGTTAAGATCATCAACTCTGACGAAGTACGTGAGAACTACGTTGCTCGTCTAGTTGAGCTACGTGGCGCGAAAGGTATGACTGAAGTTGTTGCTCGTGAGAAGCTACAAGATTCAGTATTCCTAGGCACAATGATGCTTGAGAACGACGAAGTTGACGGCCTAGTTTCTGGTGCTGTTCACACAACGGCGAACACTATCGTTCCTCCGTTCCAAATCATCAAGACTGCACCTGATGCGTCTATCGTATCTTCTGTATTCTTCATGCTACTTCCTGACCAAGTACTGGTTTACGGTGACTGTGCGATCAACCCAGATCCAACAGCAGAACAGCTTGCTGAAATCGCTATCCAATCTGCTGATTCTGCAGCAGCATTCGGTATCGAACCACGCGTTGCTATGATCTCTTACTCTACTGGTGAATCTGGTAAGGGCGCAGACGTAGATAAAGTACGTGAAGCGACGAAACTTGCTCAAGAGAAGCGTCCTGATCTAGTAATCGACGGCCCTCTACAGTACGACGCGGCTATCATGGAAAACGTTGCAGCTTCTAAAGCACCTAACTCTCCAGTAGCAGGTAAAGCGACTGTATTCGTATTCCCAGATCTAAACACTGGTAACACGACGTACAAAGCTGTACAACGTTCAGCAGACCTAGTATCTATCGGTCCAATGCTTCAAGGTATGCGCAAGCCAGTAAATGACCTGTCTCGTGGCGCTCTAGTAGACGATATCGTTTACACAGTAGCTCTAACGGCTATCCAAGCAGACCAAGCTGCACAAGCTGAAGAAAAAGTAGTTAACTAATTTTCTTTTTCAGAAAGCAAAAACCCTAGATGATTATCTAGGGTTTTTTTATGCCTGGAGAAAAGCGAATTAATGATTCTAACCGCGCCCATGAGGTGACTCTAAGTCCAGCTCAGGACCTTTTGGTACCACTTGTGTTGGGTTGATGCCTGTATGGCTGTAGTAATAGTGACGTTTGATGTGGTAGAAATCCGTCGTCTCTTTAATACCCTTCACTTGATACAGCTCTTTCATGTAGCCATTCAGGTGTGGGTAGTCAGCAATACGTTTTTTATTACATTTGAAGTGCCCTACATACACAGCATCAAAACGAATCAGAGTCGTGAACAAACGCCAATCCGCTTCGGTAATTGTATCTCCAGCTAAGTAACGACTTTTTGCTAGGTGTGCATCGACTTTATCTAGAGCAGCAAATAATCCTTCATATGCTTCTTCGTAAGCCTCTTGGGTAGTCGCAAAGCCACAACGGTAAACACCATTGTTGATATTCGGATAAATAAAATCATTCCATTCATCGATCGCGTGGCGAAGTGCGGGTGGATAGTAATCGTCGTTATTGCCCGTTAAGTCATTAAATGCAGAGTTAAACATACGAATGATCTCTGATGACTCATTACTCACAATAGTATTGGTTTTCTTATCCCAGAGAACAGGAACCGTAACGCGTCCGGTGTATTCAGACTTAGCTTGGGTATACATCTGGTGCATGCGGGTATGACCAAACAATGGCTCAGGCAGCCCCATTTGCCAGCCTTCATTCATCATATCAGGACATACGATGGTGACGTCAATATGTTCAGCCAAGCCTTTAAGCTCTCGGAAAATCAGTGTTCTATGCGCCCATGGGCAGGCTAATGACACATACAGATGATAGCGCCCACTTTCTGGTTGAAATTCCGCATCAGCACGGTTCTCGACCCAACCACGAAAGCCAGCATCTTCGCGCACAAATTTACCATTGCTCGACTTCGTATCGTACCAAACGTCGTGCCACTCACCTTGTATCAACTTACCCATTTTGAACCCCTTCATATCCAAACTTTTTATACCAAACGCAACCAGTATAAAAAAAACCAACTTTTTCAAAACTAGAAGAAGTTGGCTTAGTTGTTCAAATTATTTGAATAAGCGTCAGACATAAAAAAAGCGTGACTGTTTGACCAGCCACGCTTAAGCCTGTCACAGGCTGAATTACCTTCGATTAAACCTGAACATGAAGACAAGATACCGCGTGAACGTCGTTACCTTGAATTCTAGGTTTTGTCTCAGCACACGCCTCTGTCGCTTGAGGACAACGAGTACGGAACACACAACCAGATGGTGGGTTGATTGGCGATGGTAAATCACCTTCCAACATTTGGATTGTTTTGCTGCGCTCTAAGCGAGGATCCGGGATTGGAACTGCTGACATCAGTGCCTTGGTGTATGGGTGCTTAGGATCAGAGAACAGAGCATCTGACTCACCTAGCTCAACCGCATTACCCAAGTACATTACCAAGACACGGTCAGAGATGTGCTTAACCACTGACAAATCGTGCGCGATGAATACCAACGAAAGACCTAGTTCTTTTTGTAGCTCTTTCAGAAGGTTAACAACTTGAGCTTGGATAGATACGTCTAGTGCTGATACTGGTTCGTCACAGATGATCATCTTAGGCTTCAAGATAAGTGCACGTGCGATACCGATACGCTGACACTGACCACCAGAGAACTCGTGCGGGTAACGGTTGATTACGTTTGGTAGTAGACCTACCTTCGCCATCATCTCTTTAACGCGGTCTTTTACTTCTTGCTTAGAAAGCTCTGGGTAGAACGTCTCTAGTGGCTCAGCAATGATGTCACCTACTGACATACGCGGGTTAAGCGATGCTAGTGGGTCTTGGAAGATCATCTGAATCTCTTTACGCGTTTCACGGCGTTGAATTTCTTCCATTTTAGTTAGGTCTTGGCCTAACCACATTACTTCACCGTCAGTTGCCTCAACCAAACCGATGATTGCACGAGCGAACGTTGATTTACCACAACCCGACTCACCTACTACGCCCAGCGTCTCACCTTCGTAAAGGTGGATATCAACGCCATCAACCGCTTTAAGGTTTGAAGGCTTAGCCCAAGGCCATGCAGACTTAGCAGCGATGCTAAAGTGAACCTTAAGGTCTTTAATGTCTAATAGTAACTGTTTATCTACACTCATTTTTTCCAAGCCTCCCAATCAGAAAAACATGCACGTTGACGGTCATTTCCGAATGGCGTCAGAATCGGTGCTTCTTGCTTACAACGGTCCATCACACGGTGACAGCGGTCTTGGTAAGGACAGCCTGGTGGTAGACGAAGTAAGTTTGGCGGGTTGCCTGGAATAGTTGGCAGAATCTCACCTTCAGTATCAAGACGAGGGATCGCTTTCAGTAGGCCTTCCGCGTATGGGTGGCTTGGGTTGTAGAAGATTTCATCTACTGAACCGTATTCCATAGTACGACCTGCGTACATCACAAGTACTTTGTCACAAGAACCAGCAACAACACCCAAATCGTGAGTGATCATGATGATTGCCGTATTGAACTCATCTTTCAGTTCGTTCAGCAGTTCCATGATTTGTGCTTGGATAGTTACATCCAATGCGGTTGTTGGTTCATCAGCGATAAGCAGCTTAGGACGACACAGAAGTGCCATTGCAATCATTACACGCTGACGCATACCGCCTGAGAACTCGTGCGGGTACATGGTAATACGCTTACGCGCTTCAGGAATCTTAACCGCTTCAAGCATGCGTACCGACTCTTCGAACGCTTCCGCTTTACCCATGCCTTTGTGTAGCATAAGTACTTCCATCAACTGATCACTTACCTTCATGTAAGGGTTAAGCGAAGTCATTGGATCTTGGAAGATCATCGCGATCTGTTCAGCACGAACTTTATTCAGTTCTTTTTCAGGAAGGTTAAGAATCTCTTTACCTTCGAATTTTGCACTACCAGAGATGATGCCGTTTTTCGCTAGCAATCCCATGATAGAGAATACGGTCTGTGATTTACCTGAACCTGACTCACCTACGATACCCAGCGTTTCGCCTTGGTTAAGTGAGAAGTTCAAGTCATTTACTGCGGTTACGATACCATCTTGCGTGGTGAATTCGACGCGCAGGTCTTTGACATCTAATAAGCTCATCATTGCTTCCTTAATCTTTTATAGCTTTTATATTTTTATTTGCTATTTAGTTTTTATCTGTCTTTTGGATCAAGCGCGTCGCGCAGGCCATCACCTACATAGTTAAAGCAGAACAGCGTAACTACCATGAATGCTGCAGGGAATGCCAGTTGCCAGATAGCAACTTCCATTGTCTGCGAACCTTCTTGAAGCAGTGCGCCCCAGCTCGTCATAGGCTCTTGAACACCAAGACCAAGGAAAGATAGGAATGATTCCGTCAGGATCATGCTTGGGATAAGTAGAGTTGAGTAAACCGCTACGATACCCAGTACGTTTGGTACGATGTGACGTGTAATGATCTTCCATTTGCTTACACCACATACGTGAGCAGCTTCAATGAACTCTTTACTACGTAGACTCAGCGTTTGGCCACGTACAATACGCGCCATATCAAGCCAAGCAATCGCACCGATCGCGACGAAGATTAGTACAATGTTACGACCAAAGAATGTTACTAGTACGATAACTAGGAACATGAATGGAACCGCGTACAAGATCTCAAGGATACGCATCATTACTCGGTCAGTACGACCGCCAATGAAGCCTGAAGCTGCACCGTAAAGCGTACCAATCAATACCGCTACGAAGGCACCCATCACACCAACCATCAACGAGATACGGCCGCCAATGAGAGTACGTACGTAAAGGTCACGACCTAAGCTATCAGTACCAAACCAGTGGTCAGCGTTTGGACCAACGTGCATTGCATACCAGTCAGTATCGTCATAAGTGTATTGAGCCAGCATTGGTAGGAAGATAACCGCCAATACCATCAATGTTAGAATAAACAGGCTCACCATCGCAGCTTTGTTACGCATAAAACGAATACGCGCATCTTGCCACAAACTACGACCTTCAATTTCTAAGTTCTCAGAGAACTTTTCGATCGCTTCTAAATTTTCTTTTTTCTTCAACATAACCATGCGTCCCTGTTAGTAGCGAATTTTCGGGTCAATAACCGCTAGCAAAATATCAACAATTGCGTTGAATAAGATGAATAGGAAACCAATCAAGATGGTTACACCCATTACTAACGAGTAGTCACGGTTAAACGCAGCGTTCACGAACAGCTTACCGATACCTGGTAGGCCGAAGATGGTTTCAACAACCACCGAACCTGTGATGATACCTACGAATGCCGGGCCCATGTACGAAACAACAGGCAGCATCGCTGGCTTAAGCGCATGTTTAAGAATGATGTAACGGTAACTTAGACCCTTAGCACGAGCGGTACGGATAAAGTTACTGTTAAGAGTTTCGATCATGCTACCACGAGTAATACGAGCGAACGTTGCAACGTATAGAAGCGACATTGCGATTACAGGCAGAACGAGGTAAATAAAGGTACCACCATGCCAGCCACCAGCTGGGAAGATGTTCCAGTGAAGCGAGAATAGGTAAATCAGAGCGGGTGCCAATACAAAGGATGGCATTACAACCCCGAGCATGGCGGTCGACATTATGGTGTAGTCGATCCAGGTATTATGCTTCAAGGCGGCAATGGTTCCGACCGATACCCCCATAATCAGCGTAAAAATGAAGGCAACGAAACCAACCTTAGCTGAAACAGGTAGTGCTACTGCGATCAGCTCATTTACGGTGTAATCTTGGTACTTAAACGAAGGACCGAAGTCGCCTTGCAGAATGTTCGTCAAGTATGTTGTGTATTGCTCAAATACTGGTTTATCTAAACCGTATTTAGCTTCGATGTTCGCCATAACTTCTGGCGGTAATGGACGCTCGCTTGAAAACGGGTTACCCGGTGCGAAACGCATAAGAAAGAAAGATATAGTGATCAACACCAACATTGTTGGGATTGCTTCAAATATCCTTTTCATAATGAATTTAAGCATAAACTCACTCTTTCAGTCTGTGACAATTAAAATTAGAAAGACGCTACATGCGCGCGCTGCGCATGTAGTGTCTGTATCGTTATATTTTTATATTAACTTTCTAGAATCGAAGCGCAGATTACTGAGCTTTGATGTAGAGGTCTTTAGAGAAGATTTTCTCTTCCGCGTTTTCAGCTGGGAAACCACCAACTTGCGGAGAAAGTAGACGTGAACGCACGTATTGGTAAATCGGTGCGATTGGCATATCGTCAGCCATCATCTTCTCTGCTTCTAGGTAGATAGCTTTACGCTCTTCTTCAGAAGTAGATTTCAGTGCTTTTTCGATAAGAGCATCGTATTCTGCGTTGCCCCAGTGCTGACCACCTGTTGTGTTCGCACTTACCATTAGAGTTAGGAATGAAGATGCTTCGTTGTAGTCACCACACCAACCAGCACGTGCAACTTCAAAGTCACCTTGATCTTTAGAATCTAGGTATGTTTTCCACTCTTGGTTCTCAAGAGTTACTTTAAGACCTAGAGTCTTCTTCCACATAGAACCAAGTGCTACCGCAATCTTCTTGTGGTTTTCGTTAGTGTTGTATAGAAGAGTGAATTCTAGAGGGTTGCTCTTGCCGTAACCTGCTTCTTCAAGAAGACGTGCAGCTTCTGCGTTACGCTCTTTCTGAGATAGCTCACCGTAAGCAGCCATTTCTGGATCGAAATTAGCTGTGATTTCAGGAGTTAGGAAGTAAGCTGGTTTTTGGCCTTGGCCAAGGATAGCACCCGATACGATGTCACGGTCGATAGCGTAAGAGATCGCTTTACGAACACGTACGTCGTTGAATGGTTCTTTCTTCGTGTTGAAAGAGTAGTAGTAAGTACACAGGCTACCTTCAACAGAAACAGATTCTGCATGCTCTTTCTTCAGACGCTTAAAGTGCTCAGTTGGCAGCGTTGAAGTAAAGTGGATCTCACCAGATAGGAAACGGTTCATTTCCGCTACTTGGTTTTCGATCGGTAGGAAAGTAACTTTGTTTAGAACAGTCTTGTCATTTTCCCAGTAGTTCTCGTTACGAACCATCTCTAGACGCTCGTTAACAACCCAGTTGTTTACTTTAAATGCGCCGTTACCAACGAAGTTTTCTGGCTTAGTCCATTGGTCACCAAACTTCTCAACTGTTGCTTGGTGTACTGGCTTCATTGTTGTGTGGCCAGTCATCATAACGAAGTATGGAACTGCTGTTTCTAGCTCAACAACAAGAGTCTTATCGTCTAGTGCTTTAACGCCTAGTTCGCTCTTGTCTTTCTTACCCGCGATGATGTCTTTCGCGTTCACCATCTTCGTGTACTCCATGTACCAAGAGTATGGTGATGCTGTCGCTGGATCAACGGCACGTTGGAAGCTGTAAACGAAGTCGCCTGCAGTTACAGGATCGCCGTTAGACCATTTTGCGTCGTCGCGTAGGTGGAAAGTGAAAGTTTTGTTGTCAGATGTTTCCCAGCTTTTTGCTACGCCTGGGATAGTGTTGCCGTCCGCGTCTTGATTCACTAGACCTTCTAGTAGGTCACGAATTACGTGAGACTCTGGTACACCTTGAGATTTGTGTGGGTCGATTGTAGCAACTTCAGTACCGTTACCACGAACGAGTTCCTGAACCTTTGCCAATTTTGTACCCGCTGGAACGTCAGCAGCGATTGATGTAGTAGAAGTGGCAGCCACTGCCAGACCAGCACCTAGAAGAAGGGCCTGAGTGATTTTATTCTTGTACATGCATAAACTCCAAGTTTTTGTATTGCATCCATGACTTCTTTGCTTGGTTCACTGAACGGTTAGTGATTTAGATTTATTTAGCTCAATTCTTGAGCATAAAAACCTAAAACCTTACAAAGATTGCGGCACACACTATCAATCATTGAAGTAATTTGCCATAAAGAACTGACAAAAAATCGGATAATTCTCCGAAATCCTCAATGAATTAGCGATAAACTCTAATAAAAACGTAATTTATAGCTATTTAAATACGATGTATTATTAAAAGCCAGCCGTAAATGTTGATATATCTGTTTTGATACTTATTTTTAGCATCTTATGCTAGAACAACCCTGACAAATTAACATTATTGACACATGAAATCTAATAGGGCATCACATATCCCCTAAGTTGCTTACGTTAATTGTGAGGGTTATCACTCTATCAAAAGCAGAACAAATAGCTGGTTAGTCGATCATATCGGCACAACAAATTGTTTTATTCGGTTTATATGCTTATTTATTCACACAAACAGCACTCACTTATTGGTTGATTATTCTTCAGGCATAAAAAAACCGACTCAAAGAGTCGGTTTTCAGTTACCCAAATAGGAGTTTATTTTTGCCAGCGCTCGGCTGCTTTCGCATCTGAATCACGAGATTCAACCCAACGAGTCGATTCGGTGGTGCGCTCTTTCTTCCAAAACGGTGCTTTTGTTTTCAGGTAATCCATCACAAATTCACACGCTTCAAATGCCGCCCCACGGTGAGCACTCGATACACCAACGTACACGATTTGATCACCGATATCGAGATCACCCACTCTATGGATAACACGTATCTTTTGAACCGGCCAACGCGCTTCTGCTTGGTCACAGATCTCACTAAGCGACTTTTCTGTCATACCTGGGTAGTGCTCGAGAGACAAACCGATGACGTTATCGCCCAAGTTCATATCACGAACCTTGCCAACAAATGTGACCACCGCGCCTGCTGAGGTTCCTTGCGAGAGGAAATCGTATTCGTCAGCGACGGAAAAGTCTTCAGCGGTCACTAATACACGAGAATCCATGTTTACCCTCCCGTTACTGGCGGGAAGAATGCCACTTCATCGCCATCTTTAACTTCTGTCGTCAATGGTACGATCGATTGATTCAGCGCAGCCAGAAGCTTGCCCTCTTCCAGCGCTATGTCCCACTTACCTTCTTGTTGAACAAGATGGCTGCGAATCGCTTCAATGGTGGCAAAGCTTGCATCCACTTCAAGACTATCAACACCCACAAGCTCACGTGTTTGTGCAAAGAATAGAACTGTAATCATTATTCCGCCTTAAAGTGGCCTGATTTGCCACCCGTTTTTTCTAAAAGGCGTACCTGATCGATCACCATATCTTTCTGTACTGCTTTACACATATCGTAGATGGTAAGCGCGGCAACAGAAGCGGCTGTTAGCGCTTCCATCTCAACTCCGGTTTTACCTGCCAGCTTACAGACTGACTCGATACGAACCTTGTTCTCTTCCACGATAGGCTCAAGCTGAACTTCAACCTTAGATAACAGTAGAGGGTGACAAAGAGGGATAAGATCCCATGTCTTTTTCGCAGCCTGAATTCCAGCAATACGTGCGGTTGCGAACACATCACCCTTGTGATGGCTGCCCGACATAATCAGCTCAAGCGTTTCTGGTGCCATATGGACGAAAGCTTCTGCTCGTGCTTCACGCACGGTTTCTGCTTTTGCCGATACATCAACCATGTTAGCTTCGCCCGAAGCGTTAATGTGAGTAAATTGGCTCATGAAGACCTTCCTTAAACTGAAAGGTGTGGCATGAAGTTACATGGGCGGTGGCTTGCATCAAGTTGTTGTTTGATGATTTTTGTCCAACCTGTGCGACAAGCGCCTGTTGAGCCCGGCATTGCAAAAATCACAGTGTGGTTCGCAAAACCTGCAATCGCGCGAGATTGAATCGTCGATGTGCCGATCTCTTCGTAAGAAACTTGACGGAATAGCTCACCAAAACCTTCTACTTCTTTATCGAAAAGCGGCTTTAGTGCTTCTGGAGTGCTATCGCGAGAAGTAAATCCTGTACCACCAGTGATCATGATTGCTTGTACTGTTTCATCCGCAATCCACTTAGAAACGATTGCACGGATTTTGTACATATCATCAATAACGATCTGCTTGTCGACAACATTGTGGCCCGCTTCCTGCGCGTTTTCCGCTAGGTAGCGACCTGATGTGTCGTTTTCTTCTGTGCGTGTATCTGAAACGGTTAGTACTGCGATGTTTGCAGGTTGGAATTTACTCTCTGCGTGACCCATTTGTTCACCTATTCTATCTATTTCAATGATTATACTGAGTTCACCCAGCTCCTTTGAGCTAGGTGATTAAATTTTGTTGATATGGGAGCTTAGCCGCCAATCGAAGCAAGGTGCGGTGTCATACCGCTATTGCCATCATGGAGGAAATGACTCACTGATTTGGTTTGCAGTTCGGCTTGAATACGAGCGATGAGCGCATCTTCTTGTTCATCTTGTTGAAGAAGATCACGCAGCTCAACGCCATGGTCGCCAAAGAGACACAAATGAAGCTTGCCTGTTGCCGATACGCGTAGGCGATTGCAGCTTTCACAGAAGTCTTTCTCATATGGCATGATCAAACCAATCTCACCCTTATAGTCGGGATGAACAAATACCTGTGCAGGGCCGTCGTTAACCGCTTTAACTTTCAAAAGCCAACCGTTCGCTATTAGATGGTTTCTAATCGCAACGCCTGATACATGGTGTTTATCAAACAGATCGTCCATTTCGCCGGTTTGCATCAGCTCAATAAAACGCAGTTGAATAGGTTTGTCTTTGATCCAATTAAGAAATGAAGGCAGCTCTTGGCTGTTGAGATCTTTCATCAGCACGACGTTGACTTTGATTTGCTCATAGCCAACCTCGAACGCTTTATCGATACCGCGCATTACCTCAGTGAACTTATTCTCACCCGTAATTTGGTGGAACATACGCGAGTCTAAGCTATCGACGCTGACGTTAATGTGCGTCAGGCCAGCTTCACGCCACTGTGCAACCTGCTTTTCCATACGGTAGCCATTAGTGGTGGTGGCCACTTTTTGGATACCCGGAGTATTGGCTACGGTATCAATAATTTCAGTGAAATCTTTACGTAAGCTTGGCTCGCCACCAGTAATACGAATCTTGGAGGTACCACAATCTGCAAACGCTTTTACAATGCGTTTGATCTCGGGAACACTCAGAAAAGACGAGTTTTTTTGCCCCGAAGGCTTATAGCCATCAGGTAAGCAATACGTACATTTAAAGTTACAGACGTCTGTAACCGACAAGCGCAAGTAATAAAACTTGCGATGGAATCTATCTTCGAATTGTTGCGCCACGGAACACCTTTCCAAACACGGGAGGCATAATCATTTCCAATTAAGCCCTTGTGACAACATGTCACTGGCTCTCAACGCTTATCAATACAGCAAAAGACCACTGTGCGACTTAGCATATAAGAGCTCGGAGTTATGGCAACTACGGTACACGGAGGCACTCGTAGCAGCTGCGTATAAAATACTTAATAATTGTGTGTGAATCTAGCTCTGATACTAAAAAAACGAACCATAGCAGCAAAAAAACCACACCAGACCCTCAAAATAACTCTTGTTGAGTATCTGCTTACAACCATTTACCCTAAATTATAGTTGGTAATAATCTAATAAGAACGAAAAAATGAATTTGTACTCTTCAAAAAAAGTCGTCGCGATTGGCGGCGGTCATGGCTTAGGTCGCATGTTAGCGGCATTAAAGGAGTTTGGCAGTAACGCGACAGGTATTGTCGCTACCACCGACAATGGCGGCTCAACAGGTCGTATTCGTGACTGCCAAGGTGGCATCGCGTGGGGTGATACTCGTAACTGTATTAATCAGTTGATTACCGAACCGTCAATCAGTTCAATGATGTTTGAATATCGTTTCCGAGGTCAAGGTGAGCTAGATGGACACAACCTAGGTAATCTCATGCTTACTGCGCTTGATAACCTGTCGGTAAGACCATTAGAAGCGATTAATCTGATTCGCAGCATGCTGAAAGTAGACGTTAACATCGTACCAATGACTGAGCACCCTTCTGATCTCACGGCACTCTCTATGGATGGTCGTTGGGTTACAGGCGAAACCAATGTCGATGACATGAACGAGCGCCTGCGTCGCCTTGATCTCTCGCCTGAAGTTCCGGCAACCAAGGAAGCCGTTCAAGCGATCGCAGAAGCTGACTGCATCGTGTTAGGACCGGGAAGCTTCCTGACTAGCATCATGCCACCTTTGCTATTGCCTGAAATCGGCAAAGCGATCGCTGACAACACCAATGCAAAAGTAATCTTGGTTGAAAACCTGTCACCTGAAGCAGGTCCTGCAGGGATGATGACGCTTAAAGAGAAGATTGAATGGTGTGAACGCGCATGTAAAGCGCGCAAAATTGACGTGATTATCGGTGATACTGCACACCCTGAACTGGACGGTCAATGGCATTGTGTGACGACCGAGCTCGCATCTCCAAACCGAGATTGGCGTCATGACAGGGTCAAACTACAGCGAGCGATTGAAGCGCAATTAGTTTAAACGATCACTTCTCTGAGTCATGAAAGAAAAAAGGAGCATCACGCTCCTTTTTTATTAGCTCATCAGTTGTTGATATTCACCGTAAGTGGTGACCAACAAGGCCTTCATATCTTGATAGTCATCGTCGGTAATCGGTTTAGACTGTTTTACTTTGGCGTCTAAGCCAATCGCAAAATTACACAGAGAGTCTGCGCCAAAACTGGCCGCACTACTTTTTAATGCATGGCTGATATCGGCTAAGTACTTAGTCGAATCTACCGCATTACTCTGCTCTAAATGTTCATGATAACCCTTGAGTTCCCCTAAAAAAATCTCTAGTAAAACGGGGACGTTCTCTTGACCAATTTCACTAGCAAGTTCATCTACTTTTTGTTGGTTTAGTATTTTCATCGTTATTCTTATGCACTAATTACTCTGAGGATGATTGTTTCGCGTTCCATGCTTGTAACTTACGATAAATGGTCGACGGGCTGACATCTAAGAAACCCGCCGCCCTTGGGATATTGCCATCACAGGCTTTAATTGCCTGCTCTATCGCAGTTTTTTCAGTGAGCCACAATGGGAAGATGTCCTTAACGGAGATATCTTCACTCTGTTTCTCTTTTAATCGTAGACTGTTTTCCAGCGGTTGGTTGAGCGGTGGTGGCAGCATGCTCAAGGTGATCTCTTTACCGTTGTTCAGTACCACAACATTTCGCAATACGTTCTGCAGCTGACGTACATTCCCCGGCCACTCATATTGATTAAATCGATCGATCACTTCTTGAGAGAAACGAACAAACGCTTTGCCCTCTTCCACGGACATATAGCCTAGCAATGAGTAGGCAATTTCAATCACGTCTTCACCGCGCTCGCGCAGTGGTGGAAGGTGCAGTGGGATAACGTAAAGACGGTAATACAAGTCTTCACGGAAGCGACCTTCTTGAACTTCTTTCCACGGGTCTCGGTTGGTTGCGCAGACAAAACGCACATCCACACTCTTCATTTTTGAAGAACCCACTTTTTGGAAAGTACCGGTTTGAATGAAACGAAGCAGCTTGGTTTGAAGCTCAAGGTCCATTTCACAAAGTTCATCAAGGAACAGCGTGCCGCCATCGGCTAATTCTGCTGCACCTTGTCGATCGGTAGCGGCGCCCGTAAAGGCCCCTTTCACGTGACCAAACAGCTCACTCTCGATCAAGTCTTTAGGAATAGCCGCACAGTTGATCGCAATAAACGGCTTATCACCACGTTTACTCGCTGCGTGAACAGCCTCAGCACATACCTCTTTACCGGTACCACTCTCACCTGTAATAAAGATACTCGCCTTACTTGAGGCTGCGGAGTCAATGGTACGATAAACCTGTTGCATGGTTTGGCTACTGCCGATAAAGCCTTGATAGTTTTGGCTCCCCGGATGCTCTGCGCTATTTTTTAGCTTAGTCGCTTTGCGGATAGCATTGTTGACCGTAATACGAAGGCGGTCGGCTTCACAAGGCTTGATAAGGAAGTCTTGAGAACCATGACGCATCGCTTCGACGGCCGTATCTATAGAACCGTGTGCGGTCATGAAGATCACAGGGACTTCTGGGAAGTTCTGTTTTACAGCAAATAGGACGTCCATCCCCGTCATATCAGGAAGACGGAGATCCAAGAGAATGAGATCTGGGATTCTATGGTTGAGACTCTCAATAGCGTCTTTACCTGTGCCCACGATATTGATATCTATCTCGAGTGGAGTCAGGTAAGAACGATACAAAGCAGCAACTGATGCCGTATCCTCTACCATTAACAAATATTTTGATTTGTTATCAAATGTTTGTGATTGCATATCCTAGCCGATATTATTTTGCATTTATTGTAATAATCGCATTCCGCTTTGCATTATGCAAATTAACGGACGCTTTTTATCGCATCATTTTCTGTCAAGGCTAAAAATCATACAGTTAAACATCTGGCATGAAGGATGCAGAATACTAATTGACCTACGGGTCACCTAGCCAACTGACGTTGTTAGTGGATGACATTCCCACAAATGTGAGCCAGTAGAATACTTGCTACTGGCTTTTTTTTATTGCCGAAATGTACCTCTGAATCCGTAATACTCACGCTAGCTAAATACTCACACTAGCTAAGAACCCACACTAACTATTAGTAATAAACTGCTGTCTCATCTGTTCGATTTCATCACGCTTCTGAGCAGCAAGTTCAAACTCGAGGTTCTGAGCGTGTTGATACATTTCCGCCTCTAGTTTACTGATTGCCTTATCCAATTGCTGCGGTGTTAATACTGCATAATCTTGAGATTCTTCAGCAACTTTAGAAAGAGGCACTTGCTTCGACTGGCGCTGCTTCTTGGACTTGGTGATGTCACCCAATTCCATGATGTCTTTAACATTGCGTTTAAGCGCTTGTGGAGTAATGCCCTGCTCTTCATTGTATTGCATCTGTTTGATTCGGCGTCGTTCCGTCTCATCAATCGCTTTCTTCATTGATTTAGTGATTGAGTCACCATACAAGATCGCTTTACCACGGAGGTTACGCGCGGCACGACCTATAGTCTGAATCAGTGAACGTTCAGAACGTAAGAAGCCTTCTTTGTCTGCATCAAGAATTGCCACCAGAGACACCTCTGGCATATCCAGACCCTCACGCAGCAAGTTGATACCGACCAGCACATCAAACTCGCCTAACCTCAAGTCACGGATGATCTCAACGCGCTCAACCGTATCAATATCAGAGTGTAGGTAGCGCACCTTAACATCATGCTCTGTAAGATACTCAGTAAGGTCTTCTGCCATACGCTTGGTGAGTGTTGTGACCAAGACACGCTCATCTTTCTGTGAGCGTATACGAATCTCAGACAACAAATCATCGACTTGGGTCGATACAGGACGAACCTCAATCTCAGGGTCCAGCAAACCCGTCGGACGCACGACTTGATCGGCAATATCCCCATCAGACTTCTCGAGCTCATAATTGCCGGGAGTCGCTGAAACAAATATAGTTTGCGGCGCAATGGCTTCAAACTCGTCAAACTTCATTGGACGATTATCCAACGCAGAAGGCAGACGGAAACCAAATTCCACCAGCGTTTCTTTGCGGGAGCGGTCACCTTTATACATAGCACCAATTTGCGGGACAGTAACGTGGGACTCATCGATAACCAACAAGCCATCAGCAGGCAGGTAGTCGAACAAGGTTGGCGGCGCTTCACCTTCCGCACGACCACTTAAATAGCGCGAGTAGTTCTCGATACCAGAACAGAAACCAAGCTCGGTCATCATCTCGATATCAAACTGGGTTCGTTGAGAGATACGCTGCTCTTCTAACAGTTTATTGTTGTCTTTGAGGTATTGTGCTCGGTCACGAAGTTCTTCTTTTATGTTTTCAATCGCTTCCAATATCTTTTCACGAGGCGTCACATAGTGAGTTTTCGGATAGACAGTGAAACGCGGGAGATCGCGCTGTTTTACAACGCCAGTCAGTGGGTCGAAGATGCTAATGCAGTCAACTTCATCATCGAACATCTCGATTCTAACGGCATCTTGATCCGATTCTGCCGGGAAAATATCAATGACTTCACCGCGCACACGGAACTGACCACGCTCAAATGCAACATCGTTTCTGGAATACTGAAGCTCAGCAAGGCGGCGTAGAATATCGCGTTGGTCGATAACATCACCACGACACACATGGAGCATCATCTTTAGGTAAGACTGAGGGTCACCCAGACCATAGATAGCAGACACCGACGCAACAATAATGGCATCTTTACGCTCTAGAAGGGCTTTGGTTGCCGAGAGGCGCATTTGCTCAATGTGGGCATTAACCGATGCGTCTTTTTCAATGAAGGTATCTGTCGTTGGGACATAGGCTTCTGGTTGGTAGTAATCGTAGTAAGAAACGAAATACTCTACCGCGTTGTTTGGGAAGAAGGCTTTCATCTCACCATACAACTGGGCGGCTAAGGTTTTGTTCGGCGCCAACAAGATCGCAGGACGCTGAGCTTCAGAAATGACATTCGCTAAGGTAAAGGTCTTACCCGACCCCGTCACACCTAATAGTGTCTGGTGCGCCAAACCAGAATCTAAACCATCTAAAAGCTTTGCAATGGCGGTCGGCTGATCACCTGAAGGTTTATAGTCAGAAACCAAGTCGAAGAGCTTACTCATAGGTTGTCATTCCCATACTGTTTATTTAATCAGGGTATTGTCTCCTTAGGTTGGCTATAGATGCAACCTTTATCGAGATAATCACCTCATATTATTGTTGTTAAGTTATAGCTTTTATTCAGATTAATTGATATTATCCGTCGCCCTACCCAAGCATATCTGCTGAATCCAACTTATTTTCATCCACGACTTTTCCCCAAAATTTCTAAAATAACCACGTTTTATGCTGATTACTCAGTAACCGCCCAAAGTTATACACGTCTAAAAAACCACATTAAAGCCATTAATAGCAGGCACTTAGCTCGTATAAGCCCCGTATGCTCAAACTTCTATTTAACGTTGTCAAAGTTTCACCCACACACTTATCCACAATTTTGGTGGATAACTAAAGCAAAGCTAAACTCCGTAAGGGCTACAGAAAAGTAAAGTAATTTATCTATTTTTTTGTCGGTTTTTTCTGTTGACAGATATCCACTGGGTTATTAATATTCGCGTCGCTAACAAGCAATTCCCCCTTAGTTCAGTTGGTAGAACGGCGGACTGTTAATCCGTATGTCGCAGGTTCGAGTCCCGCAGGGGGAGCCAAATTTAAAGAAGCCGCATCACTCGATGCGGCTTTTTGCGTTTTTGTTGACCTGAATTCCTCTAAACCTCGTATTGTTCTAGTCGTAATATCTGCATTCTTAGTCTTACATTTTGCAAGGATCCTTGGGATTGAGAGGGTCTATACTTGCTACAACCAAGTGAATCAAACGATTAGGCGTAGATTTTTTCATCAACTGCCTAAATCCCTAACGATCCTTGGTTGTTATTAGGTGAGCAAAGCAGGATAATATTGGGATCGGAATTTCAAGAATTAATCCATTATGACCGAATACCTTTTGTTGTTGGTTGGCACTGTGCTGGTCAACAACTTTGTGCTAGTTAAATTTTTAGGGCTGTGTCCTTTCATGGGCGTTTCCAAAAAACTGGAGACGGCAATTGGCATGGGCTTAGCAACGACGTTTGTGTTAACACTGGCGTCGGTTTGCTCGTACCTTGTAGAAAACTACATTCTTGCTCCATTGGGCATTGAGTACCTAAGAACCATGAGCTTCATCTTAGTGATCGCGGTTGTGGTTCAATTTACTGAGATGGTTGTGCACAAAACCAGTCCAACGCTATACCGACTTCTGGGCATCTTCCTGCCGCTGATCACAACCAACTGTGCGGTATTAGGTGTGGCACTTCTTAACATCAACGAGAATCACAACTTTATCCAATCGATCGTTTACGGTTTCGGTGCATCGATTGGTTTCTCTTTGGTATTGATCCTATTCGCCGCTATGCGTGAACGCATCACCGTGGCAGATGTACCAATGCCATTCAAAGGTGCGTCGATTGCGATGATCACTGCAGGCTTAATGTCACTGGCATTCATGGGCTTTACAGGGTTGGTGAAGTAACCATGAGTACCATTTTAATTGCAATTATTGCCTTAGCTGTATTGGCCGCTGTATTTGGTGCCATTCTTGGTTTTGCATCTATCCGATTTAAAGTTGAGGCTGACCCTATCGTCGATCAAATCGACACTATTCTGCCTCAAACACAATGTGGTCAATGTGGTTACCCTGGCTGTAGACCGTACGCGGAAGCTATTGCCAACGGAGATAACATCAATAAATGTCCTCCTGGCGGCCAGGCAACAATCGAAAAACTTGCCGATTTGATGGGTGTAGAAGTTGAAGACTCGGCACACGATCTCGACAACAAAGTCAAAACCGTCGCCTTCATTCATGAAGACATGTGTATTGGTTGTACCAAATGTATTCAGGCTTGCCCGGTCGACGCGATCGTCGGCGGAACCAAAGCCCTTCACACGGTCATTAAAGATGAGTGTACCGGATGTGATCTTTGTGTAGCTCCTTGCCCTACAGACTGTATAGAAATGATTCCTGTCGCGACAACAACTGAAAATTGGAAATGGCAAATGAACATGATTCCGGTTACTGACATCACTAACCAAGCTGCTCCAGCAGAAAAAGAAGCGTAGGGTTAGTATGATCTCATTAATTGAACAAATTCGTACCGGCTCTGTTTGGACCTTTCCAGGTGGTGTACACCCTGCCGAAAACAAAACACAATCTAACGGCTCTGATCTGATCCATGCATCGATCCCGCAAGAGATTGTGCTACCTGTAAAACAGCATATCGGCAAAGCCGGCAATATATTGGTTGCTGTTGGTGACGCTGTACTCAAAGGCCAGCAGCTGACTGCATTGGACACAGGTTTCACTCTTCCTGTACACGCCCCAACATCGGGTACCGTTGTTGCCATCGAACCAAGAACTACCGCTCACCCTTCTGGCCTTTCTGAACTGAGCATCGTGATCAAACCTGATGGTCAAGATCAGTGGATCGAACGTCAAGGCGTTGAAGATTACACGCAAAAGAGCGCGGATGAACTTCTGGATATCATTCGTCAAGCGGGTATCTCAGGCATGGGGGGGGCTGGCTTCCCTACCGCAAAGAAACTTCAGTCTGGATTGGGTCGTACAGATCTTCTGATCGTCAACGCTGCTGAGTGTGAGCCTTACATCACCTCTGATGACAAACTACTTCAAGAGCACGCGGATGAGGTGCTAAAAGGTATCGAAGTTGTTGAACACCTATTGCAGCCAAAGCTGACTGTAATTGGTATCGAAGACAACAAGCCACAAGCGATTAAAGCACTAGAGCTCGCTGCAAAAGACAAAGATATCGTCATTCGAGTCATTCCGACCAAATACCCATCTGGTGGTGAGAAGCAGCTAATTAAGATTCTCACTAACAAAGAAGTACCTGCGGGCGGCATTCCTGCAGATATTGGCGTGTTGGTACAGAACGTCGGCTCACTCTACTCTATCAAACGAGCAGTGATTGACGGCGAACCTGTAGTGAACCGTGTCGTTACATTGACCGGTAAAACCTTTAAGCAGCCACGTAATGTATGGGCTCTGTTAGGCACACCAGTCAGCGCATTGCTTGAAGAGTTTGGATACAAAGCAGATAAAAAGCTACCAAGACTTATCTTGGGTGGGCCTATGATGGGCTTTACGTTGCCACATGAAAACGTGCCGATCACTAAAACATCAAACTGTATTCTAGCGCCAACGCGCCGCGAGATTTCTCCTAACAGCTACGAAATGGAGTGTATCCGTTGTAGTCAATGTGCAGAGGCTTGCCCTGCTTCGTTGCTACCTCAACAGCTTCAATGGCACGCTAAGGCAAATGAGCTCGATAAATGTGAAGAGCTCAACATCAAAGACTGTATCGAGTGTGGTGCTTGTGCGTTTGTCTGCCCAAGTGAGATCCCACTTGTTCAGTATTACCGCCAAGCCAAAGCAGAAATCAAAACTCGTCGAGATGAAGCCGCCGCAGCCGAGCGCGCCAAACTGCGTTTTGAAGAGAAAAATGCCCGTATGGAACGCGACAAGGCTGAGCGTGAGAATCGATTTAAGAAAGCCGCTGACAATCGTCGTAAAGAGATGAAGACATCTGACGGTGATGACGCAATTGCCGCAGCCATTGCACGAGTGAAAGCACAGAAAGCCGCGGGCACAGATACAGCAAGCAGCGAGCCGGCTGTGAAGCCAGCAGTTGCCGCTGCCATTGCTAAAGCGAAAGCAAAACAAGCAGCCGCTCAGCAAGGTAACAACGCAGAGCCAGACAACACCGAAATGTCCAAGCTACGCGAAGAGCGCAAAAAGCTAGCTCGAGAACGCAAAGCTCAACAAGCCACCAGCGACAACCCAAGCTCTGGTGAAGACAAGAAAGATGCCGTTGCTGCAGCTATTGCTCGTGCCAAAGCGAAGAAAGCACAACAGGCAGAAACAAGCTCTGATTCAGGCGCTGACACGAAGAAAGACGCTGTCGCTGCGGCTATTGCTCGTGCCAAAGCGAAGAAGGCACAGAAGGCAGAAACAAGCGCTGATTCAGGTGCTGATTCAGGTGCTGACGCTAAGAAAGACGCAGTCGCTGCTGCCATTGCTCGTGCTAAAGCGAAAAAAGCACAGCAAGCTCAGCCACAGGTTGAAGAAGCGGAAACTGAGACAGCAGACGAAGCGGTTGATCCGAAGAAAGCTGCAGTGGCCGCTGCCATTGCTCGTGCTAAGGCGAAAAAAGCACAGCAAGCTCAACCAAAGGTTGAAGAAGCGGAAACTGAGACAACAGACGAAGCGGTTGATCCGAAGAAAGCTGCAGTTGCCGCTGCCATTGCTCGTGCTAAAGCGAAAAAAGCACAGCAAGCTCAACCACAGGTTGAAGAGGCAGAAGTTGAAACTGAGACAGCAGACGAAGCAGTTGATCCGAAGAAAGCTGCAGTTGCCGCTGCCATTGCTCGCGCTAAAGCAAAAAAGGCACAGGTTGAAGAAGCTGATGCATACACTGGGACAGCAGACGAAGCGGTTGATCCGAAGAAAGCTGCTGTTGCCGCTGCCATTGCTCGCGCTAAAGCGAAAAAAGCACAGCAAGCTCAACCACAAGTTGAAGAAGCTGATGCAGACACTGGGACAGCAGACGAAGCGGTTGATCCGAAGAAAGCTGCTGTTGCCGCTGCCATTGCTCGCGCTAAAGCGAAAAAAGCACAGCAAGCTCAACCACAAGTTGAAGAAACTGAAACTGAGACAGCAGACGAAGCGGTTGATCCAAAGAAAGCTGCTGTTGCCGCGGCCATTGCTCGTGCAAAAGCGAGAAAGGCTCAACAAGAGCAGAATAAAAAGAACATTGAGGAGAAAGAGTAGTGGCCTTCTTTATTGCCAGCTCACCACACGCGCATAGCCGCAGAAGCACACCCGATCTAATGAAATGGGTGGCGATTGCCGCGCTACCTGGACTATTGGCCCAAACCTACCTCTTTGGTTGGGGTACGATCATTCAGCTCGTGTTCGCTATTTTGCTTGCCGTTACTTTCGAAGCTTGTGTCATGTTACTTCGTAAACGCCCGCCTGTTATGGCGTTACGCGACTACAGCGCAGTGGTTACTGCATGGCTTTTAAGCGTTGCGATCCCGCCACACTCTCCTTGGTGGTTAATGGTTATCGGTTTGTTCTTTGCCATTGTTATTGCGAAACACCTTTACGGTGGGCTAGGACAAAACCCATTTAATCCAGCCATGGTCGCCTATGTGGTATTGCTGATCTCATTCCCAGTGCAAATGACAAGCTGGAATGCACCCATCAGTTTGAGTGCAGAACCTGCAAGCTTTGTTGATTCGTTCTTGATGATCTTTACTGGTTTTAACAATGAAGGCCTCTCTTTACAGCAGGCTCGAGTTGGTATTGATGGCACGACAATGGCGACACCATTAGATGCATTCAAAACATCTCTAGCAGCAGGCAACACCGCTTCTGAAGCACTTTCACAGCCTCAATTTAGCTGGCTTGCAGGCATTGGCTGGGAGTGGGTAAACATCGCTTATCTACTAGGCGGCCTTGTCTTAATCAAACAACGTGTGATTCAGTGGTACATTCCTGTCTCATTCTTGGCAAGTTTGACGCTATTTAGTCTGGTGTTCAGTGTGCTTACCCCGGGTGAAACTGCATCACCATTGGTTCATTTGCTCTCTGGTGCCACGATGCTCGGTGCATTCTTTATCGCTACTGATCCTGTATCCGCCTCTACAACAGTTAAAGGTCGATTGGTATTTGGTGCGATGATCGGTGGCTTGGTCTTCATTATTCGTAGTTGGGGTGGCTTCCCTGACGGTGTTGCCTTTGCAGTGCTGTTAGCCAATATGTGCGTTCCTTTGATCGACTACTACACCAAACCTCGTACATACGGCCATTAAGGAAATCACATACCATGCTAAATGCTATTAGAAAGAATGGTTTAACCCTTGCAATTTTTGCCTGTGCATCCACAGGTCTAGTGGCCGTTACCCACTATCTGACAAAAGACCAGATCAAGCAACAAGAGCAAGTACAACTACTATCTGTCTTGAATCAAGTGATCCCACACGAGAAACATGACAACGAATTGTTTTCGTCTTGTACACTGGTTGAGTCTGAAGCGCTGGGCAGCAAGCAAGCCATGCCCGCTTACATTGCAACCATCAATGGTGAACCGAGTGCGATTGCTATTGAGGCCATTGCGCCTGATGGCTATAACGGTGCGATTAAAGTGATCGTTGGTCTGGATATCGACGGCACAGTTTTAGGGACTCGAGTCCTTTCACACCAAGAAACACCTGGGCTTGGGGATAAGATCGACCTTCGCGTTACCGACTGGATCACTTCATTTACTGGCAAACAAGTCACTGAAACGAACCAAGATAAGTGGAAAGTACGCAAAGATGGCGGTGACTTCGACCAATTTACCGGTGCAACCATCACCCCAAGAGCCGTAGTAAAAGCGGTGAAGAATGCTGTCGTGTTCGTTAATGAAAACCAACAGACACTGTTGTCTCAGCCTAAAAACTGTGGAGGCGCATAATGAGTGAACATAAAACGCTGATTAAAAATGGCATGTGGGCAAACAACCCTGCCCTTGTACAACTGCTTGGCCTTTGTCCATTATTAGCGGTGTCGTCAACGGTTACTAACGCGCTAGGCTTAGGCATCGCGACACTGTTAGTCCTAGTTGGCTCAAACGTCTGTGTATCTTTGGTGCGCAATCACGTTCCAAAAGAGGTACGTATCCCTGTATTCGTAATGATCATTGCCTCATTAGTAACCTGTGTTCAGCTACTGATGAACGCTTACGCATACGGTCTATACCTGTCTCTGGGTATTTTTATCCCTCTGATTGTGACCAACTGTATTATTATCGGTCGAGCTGAGGCGTTTGCTTCTAAAAACACGGTACTGCCAGCAGCGCAAGATGGCTTTTGGATGGGGATGGGTATGACTGCCGTTCTTGTTGTACTAGGCGCTATGCGCGAGGTCATTGGTAATGGCACCTTGTTTGACGGTGCAGATCTGTTACTTGGTGATTGGGCAGCCGCACTACGAATTGAAATATTCCAATTCGATAATAGCTTCTTACTGGCACTGCTACCGCCGGGCGCGTTCATCGGCGTTGGCTTCTTGATTGCGCTGAAGAACCTCATCGACCATCAAGCAAAAGCAAGACAGCCGAAGCAAGAGAAACCAACAATCGAACGCGCACGTGTCACTAACGCGTAGTTCAAATCATTCAAAGGGGCTAATTTAGCCCCTTTTGCAAATATAAATAAAGACACTCACAAGAGTGCAAAGAACAACAAGCTTGAAGCTTAAGCCACTCCGAGCTTTAAAACTGGAAAGTAATGTCACTATGAATAATGTCAAACGCGTACAAATCTTAGAGCGTTTAAGGGAAAACAACCCGAATCCTCAGACCGAACTCAACTGGAGCTCTCCCTTTGAGTTATTGATCGCGGTTTTGCTATCAGCGCAAGCCACCGATGTCAGTGTTAACAAGGCAACCGATAAGCTCTACCCTGTTGCCAACACACCACAAGCGATTTATGACCTAGGTGTTGATGGACTAAAAGAATACATCAAGACCATTGGCCTGTTTAACTCAAAGGCCGAGAACACCATCAAAACTTGCCGCATGTTGCTCGACCTGCACAACGGCGAAGTTCCTGAAGACCGTGCCGCTCTTGAAGCCTTACCTGGTGTTGGTCGTAAAACAGCAAATGTGGTGCTCAACACTGCATTTGGCTGGCCAACCATTGCCGTCGATACTCACATTTATCGCGTATCGAATCGTAGTAAGTTCGCAATGGGTAAAACTGTTGATGACGTTGAGCAAAAACTGCTTAAAGTCGTACCAAAGGAGTTCAAGCTAGATGTACATCACTGGCTGATTCTGCACGGCCGCTATACTTGTGTGGCGCGCAAGCCACGCTGTGGTAGCTGCATCATTGAAGACTTATGCGAATTCAAAGAGAAGACCGAAGTCTAACCAATTATCGGTTTTCTATAAAAACATCAAAGCTAGGAGCAAACTATGTCAAACGGTCGTATTTTACACACCATGCTACGCGTCGGCGATTTGGATCGTTCAATCGAGTTCTACACTGACGTGATGGGCATGAATGTACTTCGTCGCAACGAAAACAAAGAGTACGAATACACACTAGTATTCGTGGGTTACGGCGATGAATCACAAGGTTCAGTGATTGAGTTGACCTACAACTGGGGAACGTCTGAGTACGATCTTGGTAACGCATTTGGTCACGTTGCTATCGGTGTTGACGATATCTACACAACATGTGATGCAATCAAAGCGGCAGGTGGCAACGTTACTCGTGAGCCGGGCCCCGTGAAAGGCGGTTCAACGCACATTGCATTTGTTAAAGACCCAGACGGCTACATGATTGAGCTGATTCAAAACAAGCAAGCTAGCGCTGGACTGGAAGGCTAATTTCAGGCTTCCGCTACTTAAGTAGTCACAACGATTCAATAATAAAGCGAGCATCATGCTCGCTTTTTATTTTCCACTTCATTTCGTAGCAGTGGCTCTCATAAAACACTACCTCTTGCTTAAATCTCAGTTATTAGACTTTACATGATAATGATTATCGTTTAGATTGATGCCAGTTTTAATTTGGGAGCTATCATTATGATAAACGAATGGGAAAAACACACTTTACTTGCCGATACCGCGCTGCAACTCGACGATCCTATTCGAAGCATCCTACACTATCAGCAAGCGCTAACTCTCAGTGAAAGAATTACTGAACGCACGGATATCGAAGCTGATGAGCGACTACTGATCTCCGTTATTTCATGCCACAACTTAGCACAATTCTGGCGTTGGGCTGGCGACACTGAATATGAGCTAAAATATCTACAGCTCGCTTCAGAAAAAGTACTGACCCTGATTCCTCAATGCCCAAATACACAGTGTGCTAGCTTTATCGACTCTATTGGCTGCTGTAAGAAGGCGTTGATTGATTTTATGAAGCGCCACCCGAACCCAAAAATTGCCTCTATGGTAGAGAAAATAGATACGGCGACCAACTGCGAAATTATTGCCAAATTCCGTCTTAACTAATTGCTTTCCTGCCCGGAAATAAAAATGCCAGTCTGTCGAGACTGGCATTTTTATTTGATTGAATAATAGGTTGATGATTAAACCTGAGTTCGCCCCAGTGAAATCACCACGCGTCGGTTCTTATCTTTGCCGATAGGTGATGCATTATCGGCAATCGGACGACGCTTGCCATAACCCTGAACTTGGATTCGTTCTTCTGAAAGACCAAGCGATTTAAAATACTCACGTAGCGACTCTGCTCGACGCTCCGATAGGTTTTGGCTGACACCTTTGCTGTCTGCTGAATCTGTGTATGTTGCCACCAGCACAAGGTCGATATCTTGGTTATAACGGATGTATTCGGCAATCTGACTCAAACGCTTTTGAGAAGCCTTACTCAGCTGGTCGCTATTTCTATCGTAATGAAGAATGGTAAATGAGATATCTTCAAAGCTGTACGGCAACAAGTTAGCAATACAGTCACTAAATACATTGTATTTCTGCTGGAACAGCACTGAAGAGAGAGCAACTTCAATTCGCTGATCTCGGCTCTGCCACTCTTGATAGCTAAACGTTGGGTAACGCCCTTTCTCTAACTCACTCAAGATCCCCCAAGCCGTTTGACCACCAACGTAGCCGTCAAATTGCTGGAAAAACTTAATCGTTGTCATGCGATCCGCGCTTTCCCCCGGACGCCAAGGTGGTGGCATCGAGATCAAGCTGACATTGCGTGTCGCCCCCATTGGACGGCGCATTTTTAGTTCAAAATCTAAAATGATCTTTTTGCTGGCACGCGATGAAAACTCCGCATCACCAAAATTTGGAATCGGGTGAACCAGTCGACATTCCAATGGGGTATTTGCCACCATTTCCCAAGTCGACTGTTGAGGAGATGCCCCATATCGCTTCTCTTGCGCAAGCGCCGTCGACGACATCAGTAACGAAAACAGAATTGAACCTGTAATTAGTCGTTTATTCATAAGGGGGAGTATCTCTTAAGCAATTCGTTTAACAATGCAGCCAATTGCCGCATATTCTCTCTAGTCAGATTAATGCAAATATCGCGCCGAATGTGGGTGGCTAATTTATGAATTAATCACTTTCTGGAGTTTTTATCACTGCTATTATCTGCAATAATGCAGCCTCAATCACACTTATTTGGGCCAACATGACTGTAGAAAACGAAGCTCTGACCCTAAAAAAACGTTTCCGTGGCTATTTTCCGGTAGTCATTGACGTGGAAACCGCAGGGTTCAACGCGAAAACCGATGCATTATTAGAAATCTGTGCCATTACATTAGCAATGGATGAAAACGGAGATCTTCATCCAGCATCGACGCTTCATTTTCATATCGAGCCCTTTGAAGGTGCCAACATCGAGCAAGAAGCCTTAGATTTCAATGGCATCAAAGACCCTTTCAGTCCATTACGTGGTGCGGTCTCTGAGCAAGAAGCCCTCAAAGAGATCTACAAACTTGTGAGAAAAGAACAAAAAGCTTCCAATTGCAGCCGCGCTATCATGGTGGCACATAACGCAACATTTGACCTGAATTTCGTCAATGCTGCTAGTGAGCGTTGTAAGCTTAAACGCGTCCCTTTCCATCCTTTTGCAACTTTTGACACTGCTGCCTTAAGTGGACTTGCCTATGGCCAAACCGTTCTGGCTAAAGCTTGCCGTACTGCGGGGATGGATTTTGACAACAAAGAAGCACACTCTGCTTTGTATGATACTCAAAAAACAGCTGAACTGTTTTGCGGTATCGTTAACAAATGGAAAGCCTTAGGCGGCTGGCCACTTGTTGAACCAGAACAAGAATAAAATCGACAAACGTTTTTCGTATTGTCATTAATTAAAAAGTAGTTAAACACAACACTCCGAGAAAATTATGAACCCTGTTGTTATATCAGTTTGCATCATGCTAGTTCTGGCCTTGATGCGTGTTAACGTTGTCGTTGCTCTCACATTCAGTGCGATCATCGGTGGCGTTGTGTCGGGCATGACTCTTAACGATGCCGTTGCAGCCTTTGAAAGCGGATTAGGTGGCGGTGCTACCATCGCACTTAGCTACGCAATGTTAGGTACCTTTGCGGTTGCTATCTCACGTTCAGGTATCACAGACCTACTTGCTCAAAGCGTTATTAAACGTATTCACGGCAAAGAGAACAGCGCTGCGTCTAACGGTTTGAAATACGGCATTCTTGCATCACTTATTCTAGTGACCATGTCTTCTCAAAACGTTATCCCTGTGCATATCGCCTTTATTCCAATTTTAATTCCACCTCTACTAGGCGTATTTGCGAAAATGAACCTTGACCGTCGTTTGGTCGCGTGTGTTCTGACATTTGGTCTGATCACGCCATACATGGTTCTTCCAATTGGTTTCGGTGGTATTTTCCTTAACAATATCCTACTAAAGAACCTACACGACAATGGCCTTGAAAACGTGGTTGCAAGCCAAGTGCCTGTCGCTATGCTTCTGCCTGCAGCAGGCATGATCTTTGGTCTACTAACAGCGGTTTTCTTCACTTACCGTAAACCACGCCAATACAAAGAGACTGAACACACAACAGTGTCGACAGAAGCTAAGCAAATCAACAAGAAGCACATCATTGTGGCGGCTGTTGGTATTGTTGCAGCTCTGACTGTTCAGCTTTCGACTGGCTCAATGATCATCGGTGCTCTAGCGGGCTTCATGGTGTTCACTTTTGGTGGCGTAATTGCGTGGAAAGAGACGCAAGACGTGTTCACTAAAGGCGTTCACATGATGGCAATGATCGGCTTCATCATGATTGCCGCAGCAGGTTTTGCCGCAGTAATGAAGCAAACAGGTGGCGTAGAGTCACTTGTAGAGGCCCTATCGACCACGATTGGTGATAACAAGCCGCTTGCTGCTCTTCTTATGTTGGTTGTGGGTCTATTGGTGACAATGGGTATCGGCTCTTCATTCTCGACTATCCCAATTCTGGCAACAATCTACGTACCGCTAGCAGCTGCATTCGGTTTCTCTCCTATGGCGACTATCGCACTAGTAGGTACAGCGGCTGCACTTGGTGACGCGGGCTCGCCAGCTTCAGACTCTACGCTTGGTCCAACATCGGGTCTTAACGCGGACGGTCAACACGAGCACGTTTGGGAAACGGTAGTACCAACTTTCCTACACTACAACCTACCGCTGATCGCATTCGGTTGGATTGCGGCAATGGTTCTTTAGTCTAAAGCTAAACGTATACCTTTCAAAACCGCCTACCATTAGGCGGTTTTTTATTGCCTTTCTCATAACCCACCCTCTTATTACGTACGTGATTCCCTTTCCAAAAGCACTCTGTTTTTATGCATCAGGTGGCATTTTATAACATGCCCTTCTACACTTAAGTGTCTAATAAATAAGCTGTGCAATCCTAGATAAATAATTCGATAAATAGATGGATATGTACGGTAAAGGCTCAATACGTCATAAGGCTAATATATGGATATACTTGCCCAATCACGCTATCTGATCATCGATGACAGTAGTGTGATTCAGAGTGCGACTCGTGCACTGCTCATCAAACTCGGCGTTCCCAATAACAACGTCATTAGTGCCTCCAACGCACAAAGTGCAATTGAAGCATGTCGCGCACATCGTTTTGATATTCTACTCGTCGATCACGACCTCGGAGCTGGCAGTAACGGCTTACAGCTCTTAGAGTTTCTACAACAAAAAGAGCTTATCAAACCTCAAACACTGGTTTTCATCGTCACTGGCAATGACAGCCAAGACATTTTCTTTGGCTATGCGAACTTCGAACCCGATGGCTATCTCATCAAGCCAATACGAGCGGATGACATCATTAAGCGTGTTACTTTAGGGCTGTCGCGCCAGCATTACTTTTCGACCTTAGAGCAAACTTACATCAAAAGTGGTCTCAACGCAGTTAAGCCCTTGTTTGCCAAAGCACCCGATCCTTCGACCCTCAAAGACGCGATTGTTTATATGGCTAAGGTGCTGATCAAAAATAAGCACCTTGATGAAGCACAGGCGATGCTCAATGGTCTTCTTCAGCTGCATGATTACTTACCCGCGAAGATAAAACTGGCTGAAATCCAAATCGCTAAACAACAGTACCAAGACGCTCTAAGTCAGTTGGACGTACTGATTGAACAAAACCCACGGAATCTCAAGCTACAGCAACTCAAAGTTAAGGTGTGTCTCAACACCAACAAACTTGAGATGGCGGACAACACCATTGATCATGTGCTTTCGGTGAATGGCAGCAATATAGAGCTCACCAATACCATGGTGTGGCTGCAACTGCTCAATCGCGATTTTGATAAAGCAACCCAGCATTTACGTGCTCTGGCACAACTCTTACCCCACTCAATTTGGGATTCGACAGGTAAGCGCGCTCTGATCTTGTGGTGTGACTCTTCCAACCTGACAGAGAAAGAGCTGCAGCTGTGGCGTCCTGAAGCTGCTTGGCAGAGGCTTTCTCATTCAGAAAAGAGCTATGCGCTCAGCAAACCCCTGCTTAAGTTATGTCGCAGTTTACAGCTTATCCAACTCAATCAACCGGACTCCGCGCGAGCACATATCGATAGCACCTCTAGCAATGAGTTTTCCGAGAACGACATCGAGGCGTTCTTCTTAATGGCACTGTGTTACCAATCACTGGGTGTGCAAGAGAAGGTTGAGCAGATAACACGCCAACTCGACACATTGCTAAAAACCGACAGCAGCGGTCTTGCACTTCTGCAGCGAATAGCACTCCAACAAGCAGACAACTTCGCGCTGCCTCCGCTCAATAAAAGTGCGCCTGCTACTGTGAGCTAATCGAGCTGATCGAATTTACCGAGCTTACAAAAAATGAACCGCTAACGACAGGATGTCTTCATGCAATACGACGGTATTCAAACCCTAATACAGCGCTTTTTCACCGTTTTGGGCTGCTGGTTGTTATTGGCGCTGCCCAACGCACTGCTGGCTGAGGAGCACTTTCAGACCCTAGATGCTCAACCTTTCGCGACTCAAGCATCAACAACCACTCAAGCAACAGCAAACACTCACTCACCGAATCAAGTCGTGCTTAGGGTTGGTCTACCTGCCTACGATATGGTGCCTTATAGTTATCAACATCAGACTCAGGCTGGCAGCACTGTCACCGAGGGGCTATTGATCACCATGCTAGAGCGAGTCTCAGCCAACGTAGGATTTGATTATGAGATCTATCTCTACCCAACCTTCAGTGCTGTATTGCAAGCCTTTGAGCAAGGTGAACTCGATTTGTTGGTCGGTGTTTCAGCCACAAAAGAGCGTCAAGAATATATGGCGTTCAGTGAGCCGATGTTTTCAATCCGTCGCGCTGTCATCACCCAACAACAAACGGTTAATCAACTGAGTGATCTCGCGACCGCGAATCTTGCTTTAGAAAAAGGCTTCGCACTGAATGAGCTGCTTCCTAGTCTTCTGCCCGATAGTCGAGTGACGACCTTAAATAGTACGCAAGCCGCGTTTTCAGCCATCAAAGAGAATCGCGTTGATGCCTACATCGGTGATGCTCTTGCCCTTTCAGCATTGCTACGCGAGCAGCCTCAAGAGTCATTAATGCTGTCTCTATTGCCAGACTTGCCCGCTGACCACCTGCATTTCGCCATTAAGAAAGGTAAGCACAAGTTGTTGAGCCGCATTAACTTTGCCTTAGAAGACATCAAAGCGGATTCACTCCATTCCATCTATAACCAGTGGCTTGCCCCTTCTCAACACTCGATGCTTTTGGATTATGGCACGCTCAATTTGACCCAAGAAGAGCAAGACTGGTTAGAACGAAATCCGACGATTCCCGTTGGTACTCACAGCCATTGGTACCCGTATGATTTCATCAACGAACAAAAGCAGCACGATGGACTGTCGGCTGATGTTTTAAAGCTGATTGGTAACGTATTAGGTGTCTCTTTTAAGCCCACCACATATCTCACCACCGAGGCAGCAGAGATCGCTTTCAACCGCGGTGAGAGCATGATTCTCACCAACATGACACCCACTTCTGATAAAGCCCGTTACATGGACTTTACCCAAGCCTACAGCTATGAGCCATGGGTGCTATTGAGCCGCTCCGATCGGTTTGGTAACTTCACACCAAGTGGTAATGAGACCATCGGTGTCATTGAAAATAGCGGTGGTGCGACAGTATTGCCATCACTCTGTTTAACCTGTCGTAGCCAGAGTTACATTAATCACGTCAGTGCGTTCCAAGCATTACAGAAAGAGGAGATCGACTTTACACTCACCTCTCTGCATCATGCTGCGCCACTGCTTCATCAAGACTATCTTGGCCAGTTTAAAATCACCGGCACCATTAGCGAACAAAACAACGCGCCACTCGCCATGGCGGTGAATTTTCGTTATCCCATGCTCCTCAGCATTCTAAATAAGGCCATTGGTGCATTGCCGGAAAAAGAGCTTGAAAGACTTGAAAACAAGTGGCTAACCTATGAGTATCAAGAAGGACTATCCCCACGTGAAGTCGCTAAATGGTCAGCGATCATAGGGCTGGCAATTGGATTGATCATCCTAGTGATTGTCTATTGGAATAGAAAGATGGCCGCTGAGATCAAGCAAAGAAAAGTTGCTGAAGAGCGAGCAAAAGCCGCAGAGAACCACTTACAAACACTCGCAGATAACATCGATGGCGTGGTTCTAAAACATATCCAAACCGAGCCAACTCAACCACTAAGCGTTGAGTTCAGCTTTGTCAGCGCCGGCGTTAGTGAGATGTTTGGTTTATGTGCTCAAACCGTCCAAGACACTCCGCAGCGATTATTCGAACTATTCTCAGCAAAAGGACTTCGTCAACTTGAGAGCACCATACTAGAGGTAGCAGACACTAAACACTGGGAGAGCGAACAGAAAGTACAGTTACCCTCTGGTGAGATCAAGTGGGTTAAATTCAGCAGTCAAGTATCGAGCAACTCAAGTGAAATCACTGCCGTACCGTCGAAGAAGCATAGTTCCGACCGTGATGTTGAAAGCAAGGCGAAGCCAGCATTGGAGTGGAATACCGTTATCACCGATATCACCCTCCTAAAGAAGCAACAACAGGCATTGGACAACGCGAGACAAAAAGCTGAAAGCGCGACAGCTGCGAAGTCACAGTTCTTGGCCACCATCAGCCACGAGGTACGCACACCCATCAGTGGCATTCTTGGCCTATTGGAACTGATGCAGGAACACCATTTAAGCGAAGAGCTACAGAGCCTGCACGGTGGGTTAAACCAGTCGGCTCGGAACCTACTCCATATCGTGAATGATGTGCTTGATTACTCCAAGATTGAAGCAGGTAAATTAGAACTCAACCCAACAGAGATTGAGCTTGGCAAGGTACTGGCACGTATCGTTCAGCCGCAGTCGATACATGCTCAGCAAAAAGGCCTAGCGTTCCACTTCTGGCAAGATCCTACGCTCGCACAATGGCTGTTTGCCGACGATATCAGGCTGCACCAAATTCTGAATAACTTCCTTAATAATGCGATCAAATTCACCGAACATGGCACGATTTCACTGCATGTTAATGTTATTGAGCGCAATCAACACCAGCAGAAGATAAGCTTAACTGTTTCAGACACTGGCATCGGCATCCCGAAGGACAAGCAAGATGCACTCTTCCAACCTTTTGAACAAGTCGACAAAACCACTAGCCGCAGATTTGGCGGTACAGGACTTGGGCTCTCGATTGCAACCAAACTCATTGAACAAATGGAGGGGACATTATCGCTCAACAGTGAGGAAGGAAGAGGCAGTGACTTTACCGTCACACTTACACTCCCAGTCTGTATAGGCGAAAGTGAAGAGCCAACAACAGGCTTGGCCTTGCCTCAATTGCTCAAAGAAGACGCTCAATGCAGCCCAAGCCAAACACAAAACTCCTCTTCAGTGGTTTACATTGTGGGTTTTTTCTTACAACAAGAAGAGCTGTGCCGTTACCTGAAACACCTTCAACTTGAGCCTAAAGTTCTGCACATCAATCAGAAAGATCTGTTGCAAGAATCTATTACTCGACACAACCCAAAACACATCTTTGTCGCAATGTCGGTATGGCAACAACTGGCAATCACTGATGCCTGGATTCAAGCCCACGCTCAGGCAACCCGATTTACAGTCATTAACCAAAACCCTATGCTCTCGCCTGAACCACTCGGCTGCTCTTGGTGTTTATCCGTAAATCCACTCCTGCCCGATAACTTGGTTCATGTTCTCACTAAACCCGTGAGCCACGAACTCGTCCCAATGGAGACTAATGCAGAGAAAAGCGCCCGCTTTAACCAAGAAACCCGCGAGCAAGCAGAACAGAATGGACGACTGATTTTAGTCGCAGAAGATCACCCAATTAACCAACAAGTCATCGCAAAGCAACTGGCAAACATTGGTGTTCACGCTGATATTGTAGACAACGGACAACTGGCGCTTAATGCACTCAAAGAGAAAAGATACGGACTGCTATTAACAGATTGTCATATGCCAGAGATGGATGGCTACACACTAGCTGCAAGCATTCGTCAAGCCGAACAACAGTGCGATGAAGTCCATAATGCTTTGAAACGAAAACAGTTAGACACGCCAGATGAAGAACTGCCAGAACAAGAAGTGATGGCGCTGCGTCAATCAGGAGCAAGCTTTACGGCTCATCGTTTTAATGCGTTAGATCGTTCTAAAGTGTTAAATAGCAAGGAATCTACCGAGCTCGCACCATTGATTGAATACCGTTTACCTATCGTCGCGCTTACTGCTAATGCCGTTCAAGGTGAAGATGAAAATTGCTACGCCCACGGTATGGATGACTTCTTAGTCAAGCCTGTCTCAATCAAGCAGATGACGCTAACCTTAGAAAAGTGGCTACCCTCCCTCAATCACATTTCAGCCAATGAGCCCGAAGCGATACCGAAAGAGACAAGCATCGACACATCGGATGAAATCAATGAGTTCTCCGCACTGTTTCAAGGTATAGAAGAGAGCTTTGAAGCGACCGCAGAGGCAACACAAGCAAAACCAATCACAGTACAAGTGACCAATGATGAGCCCGTCACCATTATTGACTTTAAAGGGCTAAATGATCTGTTTGGTGATGCCGATGTGGCAATGTCACTACTTATGGAATTTGAGACAAGCTTTATCAAAGATTGGAAGACGATTGAACAATTGTGGCTGGATCAGAAGTTCAAATCGCTTAAGACTGCTGCTCATCGCGTTAAGGGGGCTGCGAAAATGGTTGCTTGTGACGCACTGGCCAATCCGCTGGCTAGTATTGAAGCTCTATCAGATGATCTTGCCGCACAATCGGTCGATGTATCAACAGTTGAAGCCCAAATGAATGGCTACCTTCAAGACGTTCAACGAGTATCATCGCAATTCACACGAGAGCTCGAACAACTGCGAGCAACCCAAACCAAAACGCCACAATCAAAGGCCTACTCTTTTGAGTAAGCCTTGAGATCATTAATATGCTCGCTTGCCACGTTCAGACGCTGCGATTAAGCGGGCGTATTATTGAGGATAATCTCGCGAATAGATTTAAGCGTTGCCTCCGTCGAGTGGTAGTCCAACTCAACCTCGGTGAAAATGCCATCCACTTCAAGCATTAAAGTTGGGTAAGAGTAGACACCCATCGCTTCTTTAAAGCTTAGCTGATCGTCTAGCTCGCCTTCTAAAAGCTTACCTGAAAGGTCGTTTTCAAACTGCTGCACGTTCATTCCAAGCTCTTCAGCCAATTGTAAATGCGTGTCTGTGCTGTGAGGCAGCATAGCGCGCAGGTAGTAAGCATGCTGAATAGCTTCAAGCATCTCTTCGTAATGATCTTGAAATCCTGCGGCAATCACAGCTCGACAAGCAGGATACGTGCTGCGAACAGGCTGACATTCGGTCCAGAACTCATAGTTGAACTCTGTTCCAAGCTTGGCTTCGATCTGCTTCCAAATCGCTTGTAGCTTCTGCTTCATCTCACCTGACATAGGCTCATCAGAATCCGGTGCAAGGCCACCAACCACGTAATTAAACTCGATGCTCGCAGGCAACTGCTGTTTAAGAAGTTTTAATGTCGGCTTGTATCCCCAACACCAACTGCACATTGGATCGTGGACATAGTGAAGTTTTACATTCATTGCATTTCCCTTATACCAATAAAAAAGGAGCCCAACGGCCCCTTTTCTCATTGAGTGTCGCTATAAGCTCAGCTCTTATGCTTCGTCGCCAGCAACTTTCGCTGCAGCTTCTTTGATAAGAGGCTGAAGTTCGCCTTTTTGGAACATCTCTAGAATGATGTCACAGCCACCGATCAGCTCACCTTCAACCCAAAGTTGTGGGAATGTTGGCCACTGTGCGTAAGCTGGTAGCTCAGCACGAATGTCAGGGTTTTGTAGGATGTCCACGTAAGCAAACTTTTCACCACATGCCATTAGCGCTTGAGATGCTTGAGAAGAAAAACCACAGCTTGGTAGTTTAGGAGAACCTTTCATGTAAAGTAGAATGGCATTTTCTTCAATTTGCTGTTTGATTTTATCGATAGTTTCCATTGCTTCCTCGTTAATGGATTACGGCTTTGTTGGCTTTATTCTACCCCAAACCCCAAGAATAAAAACCATATAAAAAAAATGGTTAAAGAGTTAAGGTAAGATTTCATAGAAAATCACACAAATGTGCTTTTAATAAAGTAAAAACTTGCTAAACTATATCGCAAGTCAGCAAATTGACCGTAGCCTGCAAAAAGTAAGCTATGAATAATAAATAACACTGGAAGCAATCGAAAGAGGTAACTCTTTCATATCAATGGAGAATTGAGCAATGGCATTTGAACTACCAGCTCTACCTTACGCGAAAGACGCACTAGAACCACACATCTCTGCAGAGACTCTAGATTTCCACCACGGTAAGCACCACAACACTTACGTTGTTAAGCTAAACGGTCTTATCCCTGGTACTGAGTTCGAAGGTAAAACACTAGAAGAGATCATCAAGACTTCTACTGGTGGCGTATTCAACAACGCAGCTCAAATCTGGAACCACACTTTCTACTGGCACTGTCTAGCTCCTAAAGCTGGCGGTGAACCAACAGGTGCAGTTGCAGAAGCAATCAACGCTTCATTCGGCTCTTTCGAAGAGTTCAAAGCAAAATTCACTGATTCAGCAATCAACAACTTCGGTTCTTCTTGGACTTGGCTTGTTAAGAACGCTGACGGTTCTCTGGCGATCGTTAACACGTCTAACGCAGCGACTCCTCTAACAGAAGAAGGTGTTACTCCACTTCTAACTGTTGACCTATGGGAACACGCTTACTACATCGACTTCCGTAACGTACGTCCAGATTACATGAACGCTTTCTGGGCTCTAGTTAACTGGGAATTCGTTGCAGCGAACCTAGCTAAATAATTGGCATTCAGCTGATTCTGATAAAAGCTCACGCATGCGTGGGCTTTTTTGTTTTTGACTCCCACACTTCCTCCCTGATTAAAATAAAACCAATCAATTACTTAATCGCTTTTAGCACTAAAGTTTGAGCAAGGCTTGCCGTTATAGGTGTATCTAAAGAGAGGCACCATGCAAGTAAACACACTCGACAATAACGTCATTATTAACGAACTCAAGTTCGGGACTGGAATCAACCAAGCGGTTGAACAAGGTCGCCGTGCCGATTTCGCGTTGCTGCTGTCTATGTTTTCCGATGATGTTCGTGATAACACGCCTCTGGATGTTTTGTCAGTAGAAGACACAACAGAAAGTAAATTGCGCCAACAATTTGGTGTCGCAGAGCCGCAGCCTTTACGCTCGAATCAATCTTCTTATGATATTTCAGCCAAGCAATCACAAGGCTTTCATGAAGGCGGCTTGCCGAGTGCCAAACTGAACCACTACCTCACTCCTGAAGCGCTGGCATTTCTACCAGAAGGAACACACGACTTCCCTGAAGAGGTTTACCATAACCTGTCCACACATGAACGTCGCAAGTTAGCCAAGCAACCACCAGCGGATTTGCCAAACGCAACGCTATACAACGACCTCACCACCGCTCAACGTCAATTCCATATTCAGGCTCAAGCTTAACCTCACGGAAACATTGAGCAGTGTGATATATTTCACGCACATACCCACAAAGTGTGAGCTGACACTAAGTTCATATAAAGTTCTGTATTTTCACTGCTTAGTTTGAGCTAATTCACACCAATCGTATATTTTTTAACCCACTCTTAGCTAAACACGACTACTCATTTAGGTCTAGGAATGGAAATAAAAAGCTCTATCATTTTGGTGACATCCGCTGGGTCACAACTTGGGGGAACCATCGCAAACCATTTTGTTAATTTGGGTGCGACCGTCATTCTTTGTGATATTGACAGTGCAAGCCTAGATGAAACCTATCAGCTGTGTTCACGCTATTCGACGTCAGTGTATAGCTACCCAATAGAACGCTATGACAGCCAAACCATACTCAAGGTGTTCGATTTTATTCAACTGACATTTGGCACCACACCGGATGTTCTGGTGAACAATTGGGTAAGTACGCCAATGCCAACTCTCACCGGAACACAACCCGTCAGCTGCTTTATCGATAACCTTTCCGCTATGGCTTCTACCCTTTTCTCATTCGGGCAAGCAAGCGTAGACAGGCTCAGACAAGCCAATAAGCAAGGGGTGATAGTCAATGTGATCTCCCATGATGATTTTCGAGATGTCTCTGGCTTAGAGAGCGCCAATTCGATGATCACAGGTTTTACCCACAGCTGGGCCAAAGAACTGACCCCTTTCAATATACGAGTCGGTGGAGTCATACCAGCCATTCACAATGCCGATGGCAAACTCAATAAGTGTCACTGGGCGCAGCTGCAAGATGAACTCACCCGCACCGCCGAATATATCGTTTCTAACGACTACTTCAGCGGCCGAGTGGTGGCGGCAGAATTGTAAATATAGAAAGAAGAGTTCTACTTACCAATAAGTTGAGTCAACATGAATATGGAGTAGTAGATACAGCCAGTTAGCACAGCAAGAAGCGCGAGAATTGCAGTGTTAATATTAGTCGCCAGCTTTTTGAAGTGCTTGTCCAAACGTGCTTCCGTTCTTCGAGCTATCTTGGCGATATTCTTACCCATGTTTCCGCGCTCTAAGAAGATAGCGACATCCGCCATCGTCTCGATATCAAACAGACCAACATTGATGATGTCATGAGATGCTTGACCCTTACGGATGTTTTTTGCCATTTTTTCGGTCTTGTCTTCAATCCATCCTTTACTGTTCCTTTCAATAATCTTGATTGACTCAATCAGAGAGACACCTGAAGACAATAAAACAGCAAGGGACTGTAAAAAGTAGGTCGCCGAGATGCTCTTATGTGTACAAAACGGAGGTAAGGGATCAAGCTTCATGCGTATTGGCGACTTAGAATAGACGCAGTAATAACGCAGCAGAAAAACAAAAACCAAAATAGCCAGAACCATAAATATACTTTGATACGAGGTGAAGAACTTACCCATCGAATACATTGTGCTTGAAATCGTTGGCCACTTATCTAAAGGTATCGCTTGTTCAAAAACGGGAAACACCTTTATAGAGAAGAACACAACCACACCGATAGCAACAGCGATACTAAACAAAGGTTTCAACGTTGCCGCTAGTACTTCATTTTTTATTTTCTGCTTTAGTGTTGCCATATCACTAAGGGCTTTAAAGGCCACGACGAGTTCACCGGTTTTTTCTGCGACCGCTAGGACAATCAATTCGCTTTCTGGTACATAACCCTTAAATATCTTTTCAAGCTTGCTACCCTTCTTAAACTCTTTAAGCCATTTTCCGTAGAGCTGCTCTTTCTTTTTGTGTCGCGTTTTAGCAGCAATGTCTTGCATCTGTTGAATCGCTAGAAACAGTGAAATCCCCTCTTCCAACATTGATGAACACTTATCATAGAAAGAGATGCGGTCTTGAACACTGAGATACCTTGTGGTTCCCACTTTCATTTTTGATAGCATTTTACCCCCTACTCAATAAAGCCAAACTTGGATTCAAACTCAATCGGGCACAACAATCCGTTTGTCATTAACTCTTGCGCCTTTTCTCTCAGAGTTTTGCCGAGTGCCTTATCGCTCCCATAGGAATTAACCCATGCAGTATAGAGCTCTAATGAGTCTTCTTTTGCCAATGCTGACAATATGTGGTCATCCACGGCGAGCATTTCAGCCACGACTCTTCGGCCAACGTTGCCTGTAAAATCACATTGAGTACAGCCTTCAGGATTAGTGAATCTCAGAGTATTTCTATCGTCGGACGTTAACGTGAGTGACTGGTTGATACGAGCGATAGTTTCCGGCATTACACCTTTATTAGCGGCACTGTACAGAGAAAAACTACACTCTGTACAAATCACTTTGATCAACTTCTGACAAATCACGCCTGACCAGAAATCAACAGAGGCTTGCTTTTTAAAGCTCACTCCTAGGCTTGATAAACGCTGTGCTGCACCGACCACAGATGAAGCGTGCAGTGTCGATACCGCGATATGCCCACCTTCCACAATATCAACGAGTGCAGTAGCAGTATGAGGGTCTCGCGTTTCACCTATCAGCAGCACATCTGGATCTCGTCTCATCGCTGAATAGATTGCTGGCATAAAGGCATTCTTGTCTGAGTTCAGCGTTCGGACTACAGAAGTCTGTATCGCACCACCAATATCATACTCCACAGGGTCTTCTACCGTTAACATTGAGATTTTCTTGTCGTGGAATTCGTAATAGAGCCACTCGAGCATGGCCTTAATTGTGGTCGACTTACCAGAACCAGTTGTCCCGCATACAACAATAAGTCCATTTGGGCGACTGAACATTTTCTTCAGTGCAGCCATCTGCTGAATATCAAAACCCAGCGCCTTGATCGCGTCCGAATAGCTTTTTTGTGGTTGATCTAGGTCGACCTGCTTCTTCTTACCGCCCAGTACCCTCAATACGACGTGGTAAGACTCACCATCGAGAGAATGGATTGGCATATGAGCGTAACGAAATGTGTAGTTAACACCTGAGATTTCCATCGCGATCACCGCATCTTGTGGCTCTCGTCGGTTCCACGCTATCCCTTTACCCGATGCGTTCACGTTATAGAGAACGCTCATCATCATGTCACAATCATTCGGGTGAATCTGGCTGTAGGGAACAACGCTACCAAGCTTTCTCATGCTCACTATGGCAATGTTTTTTTCTCGAATAATATGAACATCAGAAGCTCCCTCAATAACAGCTCCCGACAATAATTCGCGAACTCTTAGCTCCGCTTGACTCATTAGAAGAACGTTGTCTTGTGTATCAAAGTCTTTTCTTAAGTACTGCGAGATATTGTCTTGGACAAGAATAAAAAACTCGTCCGCACACTCATACACTTTCGATACTATCGGCAAATCAGCAGAACTTAGTCGGTCATTGATAACAATCAGCTCTCGATTGTCGAACTTTGATGTCTTGATGAATGCATAAACAATATCTTCGGGATCAATAACCAATATGACATTCCTAAAATCACCAAATATCTCATCGGTAACAATTCGCTCATAAAAACCCAGTTGGTCGACTGATTTTATTTCTTCGTATTTAATCATTTAGTAGTTACCGCGCTATACCACACCAAGTCATCACATTAAATCGCGATGCCGTTGAATCAGAGCCACCTGTTGTCCCCATCGAGGCGACATTCGACTCAATCACCCAATCATTCCCATCGCGCCTCCAGCCGACACCGACTAAGCCCACCTCACTTGATGTTCCATAGTCCGGGGCAGATGTCTCCATATCACCCCAGTTTCCATCAACGGCATCTGCCAACTGTGAGTCAGTAAAGCCTGATATACTAGCTGCAATACTTGGCACGGTACCAACAGGACAAACCGGTACAGGGACGCGCTCATTGGTATTAACAGAATAGATGGTAGGGCTGGTCCTTAAATTACCCTCCACGTCTTGGTTGACGAATTGGCCCTGACTTCGAGTAACAACATTAATGTCTCTACCAGTAGATGAAGTGAGGTTGATGTTTGCTTGATCATTTAATCCATCTAGCGCAACGTTCAGGCACACTTCTTCCGGAGCACCACCCGGTGCCATAACCGTCCAACACAAAGGAGAGCCGGCTTCTATGTTGACACTGCCATCAGCACGCAGGAACTCACCTCGTCTAACACCAATTGAAACTTCCAAGAATGTAGCCCTAGCTCCACCCGTGTCCAATGTGGCTTCGATCTCTTGCATCGTATATGGAAAAATCTGTACTTGATCAGGGACAGCAATACCATTCATGACTAAGGAGCTTTCGAAACCATCAACTAAGTTCGTTAATTGAGTCAGGCGATTGTCATCATCACCATAGAGAAAACCTCCAATGTCTAAACGAATATTAAATACGTCTCCAGTGTGAACCATTGCAGGGCTATCTTCTTCCAACTCATCTCGTAGGGTTACTGTCTCACCCGCAACGACAATCGTCACTGCATCTAACGCTTCACCCTCATTACCAACAACTTCAATACCATCCTCTTGAAATGTTTGTCGAAATGGACACGGAAGAAACAACGTACCTTCTGGAAAGTCATCTCTATTTAGTGAACCAGCACCAACATCTTCTGGAATACCGTTGTTCTCGGTACTGCCGCAGTCACTAAACTTAAAATCAACATAATTGTTATACTCTCCTGTAGCTAAAGGCACGATAGTATCCTGAGCTCTTGCTCGGACACCTAAGACTAAATTGGCGATGCGAACCCCAGATTCATAACTGAGTTTTTGGTTAAACCGGGTGGTATAACCCGATAATTGCGTTGCTGCGATGATTCCAAATATCGCCATTACAATGAGCATTTCAAGTAATGTAAAACCTGTGTATCTACTCTTCATGTAACTAACCACGCACGATTAAGTTGAGCGACAGTTTGTAGCCAACGCTGCTTTTAAGATGGCTATTTTTTTGAGGATACTCGAAGCTTTTTACTTTCCACTGCCAAGGTGACACGGTATCAAAAGCATCAACGAATTTATAAAGCTCAGATGGTGTTGTAGTGTAAACATCTAACTCTTGGACATAGCGTACTTTTGACAGCTCATTAAACTTCACCATATCTTGATAGCTGTATGGAAGATTCTTCTTTGGCTTAATATCAAGGTAAACTTGTCCATCTTTGTATAAATTGACAATACCGTTCATTTCATCCACCAATTCCATCACATCACTAAGTGGAGGCTGACTATCTACGCAAGCTTCTTCCAGCGATGTTTCTACAACAGAAGCCATTGAAAAGTTATTAATACTCAATGCAGTAAACTTTTGATCAAATGAGTAAGTGAACTGACTTTCACCGTCATAGCTAGCATTCAGCTCATCTAGCAGGAAGCGAATAGCATTCACTGCTGATTTCTTGTCCTGGACAGAAGAGGAAACTTTGAGGTTTGCGTTACATTTCCCATCATTACATCGGGCGCTATTGACATTCCATCCCGGAAATTGTTCATAGTGTCCGTAAACCCAATACGTAACCAGCGGTTCAATTTTTGACATGTCAATTGCAGAACAAAATTCACGAATTTTATTATCAACACTAATATCGGCCTTTTTCTTTAGAGACGTTTTTAGCAGCGCCTGCCGCTTAACTTCATTCTCTTTCTCTATCACCTTTGGTCGTTCGTAAATAAAATACCTAGACAGGCTAGATATAAAAACTAGCGTGATAGATATAGCAAATACAATCACACACATTTTAACTGTTTTTTTGTCTACACTGATGTTCATTAATAAAGTCCGAAACTAATATTCCAACCTGTATAAATAGAAACAATGAAAGATAAGGTGATTGCACTAGATATAATGACCTTTTCTCTTAAACTCTTAGTCACTGGTCTAAATCGGTACTGTGATAATTCACTGTCAGTCAAGTCTTCAGGTTTAACATCTAATACATCGTAATCACTAATCCCTTTTAGCGCAGCGATCACTTCTATACTGTCTATTGCTAAAGCACGGGTTTTATAACATGCAGGGAATTCCTCATTAATAGTCAAGATAACTCCACCTTGTATACCCCATATATAGTACTGTTCATCATCAGGATTCTTTACTATAAAAAAATGGTTGCCGTTAACAAGTGCAGGATCCTTGATCATTGGGATCACAGCCATGAGTAAAGGGGTATCTTTCGTCGATGTGAAGTATTGGTTATATTCCCATTCAATATTTGAATCAAAACTGAAGTAGTAAAGAAATTTCCTGTTTATTCTATTTTCTTCACAATATGGGACAACTTCACTGTCTTTTAACGTATAGACTCGTGTTTGATACTCAATGTTGCAATCTTCAAAAGTGGAAAGTGATTCAATCGTTGACTTCTTTTTTTCCCTAGAGAGTTTAAGATTCAACTTACTACTCAACATAGACTTCTTTCCTGTCATCTTTAGTGGAAACAACTAACATGCCAGAGCCATAGTCAAACTTATACTTACCAACACGAGTACTCTTTTTATTTAATGAATATCGAATCCCATCCATCATAATGACGCCGTTAATACGATTCCCTACTTCAGCAAAGCTTAATATGTTTACCTCAGGTATCATATCTTTACGTTTAGGTGCCATCGGTCTAGCCGGTGCTGCCAATTGTTGAGTTACATTAACAGGTTGAGCCTTAGGTTTCGGCTGCGTTTTCTCTTTCAATTTTTGCTCTTCACTGGCAACAGATATCTTAAGTCGAACCAAAGAAAGATACTCTTGAAGGCGAGCTTTCTCACTTCTTATTTTCTCAATTTCTTCATTATATTTTATATACTGTTCTATCTTAGATTCCATTTTACTCGCATGAACTTGCATTGTGTCTATTTTCTTATTTACACCCTGCACTTCTTCTGCTGTTAATTCAAAAGAAGAAAATATAGCTAGAATCGTAACAAATATACACCTGTACATAAAAGTGCTCCTGAAATAATCTCACCATAGAGATATTTTTTATCTAAATAACGATGGCAACAACGGCTCTTCCCTCTGAGGTACATCGTCGATAGCAAAGGAAAGTATTCTTTTATCGAAAGTTTGTGTCCACAAAGATCACAACGCGAACTTGAAATTAAAGAAAATAGAATAGGCCACTTGTATATAAAGATTCGCTCGCTAATACACTGCAGAAAGCTATATAAAGTTGAGCCAATAATAAAAATGATAGAATAAGCAAAAATACTAGTCATAAACGCGGTACACATCATTCTTGCTGTAGTAGCGAACTTTTGTTCTAGATTGGTTCAGATATAAATCTTCAGCGACTTGTTCAACAATTTGGTTTGCAGTATTGCCCTTGTATTCCAAATCAGCAGCAACTTTAAAATCAGTTTGAGATTCCCAAATACACTTCAACTCTTCGCTACGACACCAGTTAAGGAACTGCTTTTTAAACGATTTTTTCTCTGCAAGTTTAAAAGACGAGATAGCCCGCGCCTGTTTTTTAGCTTCTACCGGCTGAGAGTCAATCAGCTTGCTTGCTACCACTGATGTTTCAACGACAACTGGCTCTAAATTGATTGGCTTAGTAATCTCTGATTTAACATCAGCCTGATTGAGTTCAGCTGTTTTGCTCGTCTTACCGTTACTTTTCTCACCTGGAACGGACGGTGTATCTTGAAATACTGGCTCTTCCGCTTCTACTTTTTGTTTCGCATCGCCTGTTATCTCGTTTAGCGTGCTCTTTGCGACAGGCGGCGCTAATTTTTGGGATATAACATTGAGTCGTGTACCAATAGGTAATAGGTCAATATTACCACCTACTTGCTCAACCCAAGCCATATTCTCATCCGTCAGTTGCTGCAAGGTCATTTGGTGGGAGTATGCAACCTCAGATGCCGTGTCTCCGCTCACTACGGTATATTTCATATAGTGATTTAGCTCTTCACTCGAGACAATTTCTACTGCCTGACTTCCCTCTCCAGCGATGTCGAGATCGGCTTTCTCCTCGGAAATGGGTTGTTTATCATTACCATGACTTGGTAAAGAGACATCTAACTTGGTTCCGATAAATAGCTTGTCTAGATTACTTTTTACACTCTCAACCCAGTGTGGATTCTGGTTGGCTAATTGGGACAAAGTCAGCTGATGGTTAAATGCAACTTGAGACGCAGTATCGCCCCTAACGACTGTATAAAGGTTTTCGGCAGACTGCCCATGAGTACCAGCAGACAAGGCTGATAGTAGAATACATAGTTTCGCGAGTTTCATAATATTTCCTATATCACCCTTGGTTCGATCAAAATAACTATCTTGCTGCGGTCTAGGTCTCGGTTGTTAGAACCACCAAAGATAATGGTTCCTGGAGCCGCTGAACTGTCACTGGTTCTAGCACTATTCTCTTCATATCCAGCGAGCAGAATCACATCGCCGCTATTTACACGAAATGATTGTAAAAACTGACGATTGAATACGGTTGGAAGCGTAATGCCTTGGTCTTCGGTTAATCCGACTAACTCATTTTGGGTAATGTGGGTGGTTACCGATATTTTATCGTTGACCGCCAATGCCTTGAACATCATGTTAAAACCTTCGTTGATCACGTCGGTTCCGACTTCCCTAATCTCCCTATCCAAATCCTTGTCATATTCCGTTGTTACGGTTGAAATATAACTTTGCTCTTTAGCAATACTTAATGGGGTAGGAACACCATTCTGAGTGAGCAAATCTGCTTTAGTAGAAAGCAGTGAATGCGTATTGTTGAAATAACTGCGTAATATTAGATCGGTTGTTGAAGAACCATCTTTTTTAAAGCCTAAATCAAGACCGGCGATATTATCGCTAAATGACGAAGATGGAATTATTGAAGTTGAACCACTCGTAATTATCGAATCCCAATCTAAACCCAACTTATTGACATCGTTGTCCCCATAGCGCAACACTGTGACTAAAAGCAAAATTTGTTGCTCTAGTACTTGGTTGTAATCATCGACAAGTCTTTTCACTTGTCTTAAATAGGATGGTCTTTCGACAACTAGTAACGACCCTGTCGTATTATTGGCTCTGACTGTCCCCTCCTCAGAAAGCAGCATTTCCACCTCTTCCATTAGAGAGGCTTTAAGATCATAAGAAAGATCCATTGAGCCAGAGAAAGACCCACTACCACCTGCCGAATTAGATGCTGTTTCTAAGCTCGCTTCCATTGACGATAGCAAGCCAGCAAGTGGGATATTCTCCATACTACAGCGTGATACTACGTATTGGTCGTCATAAAATTTTACCGATACGTCATATATATTTTCTAAGGATTTAAAGAGGCCGGATAACTTCCCATCATAGATAAACTTTTTATAGTCCTCACTCAGTTGAGTGGATTCTTGAGGCATTGCTGCCCCACCAGCTAACGGCAGAGAACCAAGTGCATCAGTAATAGCATTCGAGCTATCGTTGCTGCCACCACTTTCTGAATCTTCGGTTAAACAGTTATTGATGTAGTTACCTTGATAAAGAAGAAGAGCATTCATTTCTTCAATGATCATCTGTACGGTAGCTTTGTCTGTAAAGCTAAAGCTGATATCTTCATCTTTGTAAAAGCTATTGATCTGGAATTCATTTCCTGGCTCAAATAGCATCGAGTGATCAACCACTTCTAAATAGTTTGTTTTTCTCTCTTTACTCTTATCTAGCTCTGTATCAATACGCTGCTGCGTTTCAGAGTTTTGTGGCAATTCTACATATTCGCTGGTAGAACAACCTAATATGAGTAAAGGCAGAATTACAGTTATTAATTTTTTCATATTAATTCCGGATTACGGGTTGGGTGCAAATTGAATTAAGTGCTCTAACAGTAGAGCACTTATAAACTAGAAATTCATCAGTTAATAAAAACCAACTACTAGCATTGCATTACTATCTTCTGCGGCTGTAGTACATCTCGTATCGACTTCATCTACAGTTCTATCAATTTCTACCTCACCACCTACAACAAACTCCGCCAAGCCGGTAATACCGCCTTCAGCAATATCACTAGTTGTAGCTAGGACTGTAGGAGCCGTGCCAGCACCTCCAGTTTCAAGAGCGATATATTCAAAGGTGCTATCATCAATAGTTGTTAAGATATTTTGACACGAATCTAAACTAAGACCTGCGACTTTTATTGCTGCACCACCATCCGTTTGCCCATTTGTTTCTACAGGACCAAATACAAAATCAGCTCCAAACGGATTCAACGTATCTGCACGTTCTAGAAGCGAACTCGTTGCACCTGATGCACCGCCAAGGCCAGTGTAAGTTCCTTGAGTTTTATAGCCTTTTTGTAGCTTTACCTTTACTGTACTTAAATTTGCGATCACATCTGATTCATCCATACTGCGAAATACCGATGTCGAAAGCGCAACAATACCCGCTGTAATTAGACCAATAATACCAATCACAATAAGCATTTCTATCAATGCAATACCTTGATTTTTCTTCTTTGAGTTTTTAACTCGACCTTTATTCAGGTTCACTACTTTCTCCTTGAACTTATAATTGTATTTTAATGGGGCTACAAACATTAGCAGCCCTTAAATTAAGCTAAATTACAAACCAGTCATTAATACGAATTTTTATTACGTTAAATCCGTCACTACTCATAGGCAATGAGAGCTAATCAACCATAAGAACAACAAGATTTACTAATTACAAAAATGCGATTAAAGACAAAGCCACATCGTTATTAATAACAATTTAGTAATTAATAACAGGACGCTATTTACTTTATTACTAATGATATTTTAGATCAACCCTAAAGAGGTAGTTTGCATTAAAAATACATATTCAGCCAATACCAAACCACAACATGGTATAGCATACCAACACTATTTGAGTTATCTTTAAAATATTCTAAAACTTAACCTAAACAGACTTAAATATCATTAAGCTCATTTCTTATACTAGTACTTTCAATATGTGACTTTAAAGGGTTTAGTGAGGTTATTTTTAGTTTATTAATATTACAAGCAAAGATTATATAAAATAGAAGCCCATAAATCGCAGTTTATAAAACAAACCTTAAAAACATTAAATTTAAATTAAAAAAGATACGAGTTTTTTATAAACAACAAATAGACCCAGCGTTAATTTTAATTAAAAAATATGACTATTAGGCACATAAACATATACAAGCCGGAATAGTTGATCAGATATTTATCAACAAGTTCACCTTCATAAAAGCAGGAGAAATAATGAGAAGTAACACTTTCACACGTACATCCATACTGCCACTTTTAATTGGAATACCTATATCATTCTCGACCAATGCTGGAGTTCAAGGAGATTTTAAATCTGGCGGTTCAGGCGGCGGGGCAATGGATATCGAATACGTAAATAATTATCCTTATTCACGATGTTCACAAGAAAATATACCATCCGAGGATTGTAAAGAATTTGGCTATGTTTTTGGCGAAGAACCCATCACGTTCAAGCAGTTTATCGACTTAGTGATGAACACCAGTGCGGAGCAATACCGTGCAGACATGGTTTCAGATAACTACAACGTACCAGATAACTTCCACTGGCTATTGCCGACAGAAGAAAACCTTCGCTATGCAAAATCACAAGGGATGTTGCAAGGAGATAACCTTTATCCCGTCTTTGTTGATGACGGCAATAAAGATGAATACCTCACTGAAAGAGAGATTCAACTAGTGCACCTTCCCGGAGCAAGCCTACCTGATACAGTCAATGATGATACAGAGGTTGTCGGGCTACTTGCCGCCTATGCCCTGGACTCAGACGGTAACATTATCCCAGGTACCCCTGGCGAACCAGGCTCTCCGGGTAAAATAGATCCAGATAAAGGTGAAATAATCATTCTTGATCCACATGAACCACCTCCTCCACCGCCACCACCTCCTTCAGTTCTTGATACTATTGAATCCATATATTTTTCTACACAGTACAAAACTGATCACGGCATGGACGGTCAACTAAGAAAGGGAGGCATTGAGTTTAAGCAGCAAGAAGATAATGATCGCTATAGTGTTACAAACATTCTGTGGCAACTTAGACACGACCAGACGCTCAAAACTTGGGTCACTTCAGAACACCAAGAATTTTCAAGAACAACACCGGTGGCAAAACCGTGTATCTCTGGGATACATATTAGGGAAAAAGGAGGCGCAGACCACTATTTCGAACCAAAAACTTCCTTTTGTCACAATAGGATTGGTGGTAAGGGTAATCCACCCTCTGTCTTTAAGCTGCCATCGAGTGGTCTTAAAAAGGTCAACTCAAAGCCTCAAGCAGTATCTCCAGACATCCAACCAAATGTCAGTATGGTTAAAGATGGGTTGAAACGAGTGGGTTACTATACTTTAGACTTAACTGAGAATGAATATATTGCGCTGGGGCAACCACGAACCGTTACATTCAAGTGGAAATATGGCGAGTTCGGAGAACTCCAATCAAACAGTACGTCAGTGAAGTTCGATTCAGGACAAGCATATGCTCGTTTTCGCTACAGAACCGGTGCGAAATCAAAAGTGTCTGGGAATTTTAAGCCTTTTTGCTTAGATTGGACTCAATTACAAGGTGACCTATATATCGACACCTATGTGATACGTAGTGGTAATTCGTTATGCGACCAAACTTCTGACGGTAAGGCAACAACAGAAACGCTTTACTTTTATTCTCATGAAAGTGCCGAATAGCTCAATTTGATCCGTGAGTATACTAACTTAGCTTCGCTAATCATGATAAGTAAAAGCTCCTGTCAGCTTCAGTGAAATTGTTAGTTTCAATTCTGATCAAAAAAAGCCCCAGTCTCTCGACTGGGGCTTTGTTCTTTTCCCGATTGTAGATTTACGTGCTAGCGAAAATCTATCTCAAAACTGAATCTAATTAAGCGTCAGCTTTTTCTTTTTTAGCTTTAGGCGCTTTAGCGTCTGCTGGTTTTTGGTCAGCTTTCTTAAGGATTACAGTAGTACCTTCGAAAGTTTCACCTTCAACGTAAGCTTGGCCGTGGTAAGACGCTAGTAGTACGTCTTTAAGCTCAGTGATTAGTGGGTAACGTGGGTTCGCACCAGTACATTGGTCATCGAACGCTTCTACCGCTAACTCATCAAGCTTAGCTACGAAGTCAGCTTCAGAAACACCCGCTTCTTTGATTGACTTAGGAATGTCTAGGTCGCCTTTCAGCTCGTCTAGCCATGCTAGTAGACGTTCAATCTTCTGAGCAGTGCGGTCACCAGCTTGGCTTAGGCCTAGGTGGTCAGCAACTTCAGCGTAACGACGACGTGCTTGTGGACGGTCGTACTGAGAGAATGCAGTCTGCTTAGTTGGGTTATCGTTCGCGTTGTAACGTACCACGTTAGAGATTAGTAGTGCGTTCGCCAGACCGTGTGGTAGGTGGAACTCAGCACCAATCTTGTGCGCCATAGAGTGACAAACACCTAGGAATGCGTTCGCGAATGCTACACCAGCGATAGTTGCTGCGTTGTGTACTTTCTCACGAGCGATTGGGTCGTTTGCACCGTTCGCGTAGCTTGATGGTAGGTACTCTTTAAGCATCTTAAGTGCTTGTAGAGCTTGACCATCAGAGTATTCGTTAGCAAGAACAGATACGTAAGCTTCTAGAGCGTGAGTTACTGCATCGTAACCACCGAATGCTGTTAGAGACTTAGGCATGTTCATTACTAGGTTAGCATCAACGATAGCCATGTTTGGCGTGATTTCGTAGTCAGCTAGTGGGTACTTAGCACCAGTCTTGTCGTCAGTAACAACCGCGAATGGAGTAACTTCTGAACCAGTACCTGACGTTGTAGTGATACATACAAGCTCAGCTTTCTTACCCATTTTAGGGAACTTGTAGATACGTTTACGGATGTCCATAAAGCGCATTGCTAGTTCTTCGAAGTGAGTTTCTGGGTGCTCGTACATTACCCACATGATCTTCGCAGCATCCATTGGTGAACCACCACCTAGAGCTAGGATAACGTCAGGTTGGAAGCTCTTCATTGCTTCTGCACCTTTCTCAACAACAGATAGTGTTGGATCCGCTTCTACGTCGAAGAATGTTTGAACTTCGATGCCTTGCTCTTTAAGCAGTTTAACTACTTCATCAGCGTAACCGTTGTTGAATAGGAAACGGTCAGTTACTAGGAATGCGCGTTTCTTACCTTCTAGGTCGCTCATTGCGATTGGAAGGCTACCACGACGGAAGTAGATAGACTTAGGTAGTTTGTGCCACAACATGTTTTCAGCTCGCTTAGCTACAGTTTTCTTGTTGATAAGGTGCTTAGGACCTACGTTCTCAGAGATAGAGTTACCACCCCAAGAACCACAACCAAGAGTTAGAGACGGTGCTACGTTAAAGTTGTAAAGGTCACCGATACCACCGTGAGTAGTTGGGATGTTTACAAGGATACGTGCAGTCTTCATCTTGTCACCGAAGTAACGGATGCGGTCTGCGTTAACGTCTTGGTTAGTGTAAAGACCAGATGTGTGACCGATACCACCGATTTCAACCATAGTTACCGCTTGAGCAACTGCGTCTTCGAAGTTGTCAGCACGGAATAGACCTAGAGTTGGAGATAGTTTCTCGTGAGCGAATTCGTCATCGTAAGAAACTTTACCTAGACCTTCACCAACAAGCACTTTAGTGTCTGCAGGAACTTTAACACCAGCCATTTCAGCGATTGCTGGAGCAGGTTGGCCTACGATTTTCGCGTTTAGGTTACCGTCGATTAGAAGTACTTTACGTACTTTGTCAGCGTCAGCTTTAGATAGAACGTGAGCTTTGTGAGATGCGAAACGCTCTTTTACTTCGTCGTATACTTCGCTAACTACGATAGCTGCTTGCTCAGAAGCACATACTACGCCGTTATCGAAAGTCTTAGACATAAGGATAGAAGCTACAGCACGCTTGATGTCAGCTGTTTCATCGATAACTACAGGAACGTTACCTGCACCTACACCGATTGCTGGCTTACCAGAAGAGTATGCTGCTTTAACCATGCCTGGACCACCAGTTGCAAGGATAAGTGCGATACCGTCGTGCTTCATAAGAGCGTTAGAAAGCTCTACAGATGGTTGGTCGATCCAACCGATGATGTCTTTTGGAGCACCCGCTGCTACTGCTGCGTCTAGAACTAGTTTAGCTGCATCGTTTGTAGAGTTCTTCGCACGTGGGTGTGGAGAGAAGATGATGCCGTTACGAGTTTTAAGTGAGATAAGAGACTTAAAGATCGCAGTAGAAGTTGGGTTAGTTGTTGGTACGATACCACAGATGATACCTACAGGTTCTGCGATAGTCATTGTACCTAGGTTGTCATCTTCTTCTAAGATGCCACACGTTTTTTCGTCTTTGTATTTGTTGTAGATAAATTCTGATGCGAAGTGGTTTTTGATTACCTTATCTTCAACAATACCCATTCCAGATTCTGCTACCGCTTGTTGAGCTAGCGGGATACGAGCATGGTTAGCTGCAAGTGAAGCTGCGCGGAAGATTGCATCTACTTTTTCTTGAGAGAAAGTTGCGAACTCTTCTTGTGCTGCTTTAACGCGTGCTACTAGAGCATCTAGTTCAGCTAAGTTAGTTACAGGCATGGTGGATCTCCTAAAATAATAAATATTAAAAACTTTTTATTAATTTCACTGTGTCATTACTCGGTTGCCAACAGCGTTCTTAGTAAATTGCTTTCGGAACTGAGTATATTATTTCAGTGTGTGAAAAAAATTGACCCAGATCAGTTACCCAAAAGGAATTAACCAATAAGTGGTAAGGCAATCGCAAAAATGTCGTTAAAGCCATGATTTATATAGACTAAAATCACAATTTACATTCGAACAAAAAACAAGCAAACGGATAATTTTTTTCTAATTAATGTCATATTCTGTAAAAAAGTTTCATTTTTAATCAGCTTACTTACATGTACACGGCAAAAACTGTGCTACTGAGAGTATATCCATCCCGTTGCAACGGGGGAGAAACTGTCATAATTTTTATTAAAAGCGTGCGCGAGATAACATTTAGACCAAATCAAGTTACAACATGAAACACCAAAGAACATCCTGCAACATTCAAATTACACATCTATTACTCAATTAGTTTTTCTAAAAAACAGCCCCCATTTCAGGTTAGTTTTTTTCATTCGCGCTCTTTGAATTTGTCCCTTACATTACGCACTCTGATATAGGTCAGATCAAACTCACTTTACTATTAACGCTAACTGGAGATCGCTCTCATGCAAGGTTTAGAACTCGCAATCTTTCTGCAATTCTTCCTTGGGCTTGTCGCCGCTGTAAACCCTATCGGCATCATGCCTGTTTTTGTTTCTCTCACGGCCCATATGCCGCCAGAAGAGAGGAATCGAACGGCACTACAAGCTAACGTCGCAGTAGCAGTTATATTGATTGTGTCATTAGTGGCCGGACAAATGCTGTTGGACATGTTCAGCATCTCTTTAGATTCATTCCGAGTGGCGGGTGGCTTACTGCTTCTTAGCATCGCGTTTTCAATGATGAGCGGTAAGCTAGGTGAAGATAAGCAGAACAAACAAGAGAAGTCAGAATACGTAAGCAGAGAGCAAATCGGTGTAGTACCTCTTGCGATGCCGCTCATGGCAGGTCCAGGTGCGATCAGTTCAACCATTGTTTACGGCTCTCGCTACCCAGCGGCCATTGATACTGTGGGTATTGGCATTAGCATCGTCGCTTTTGCAACCTGTTCATGGTTACTGTTCCGTTCTGCACCCGTGATTGTGCGCTTCCTAGGCCAAACAGGCATCAACGTGATCACCCGTATCATGGGTCTGATTCTTGGTGCACTGGGTATCGAGTTCATTGCCAACGGTCTTCGCAACCTATTCCCAGGTTTGGCGTAATAAAGAAAACGTTTAACCGACACTAAAAAACGCTATCGAGGCGAGTAAAGCATGGGCTTTCACTCGCCTCATTTATTTCATCCGAGTATGATGTTTACCAAGTCATTACAATAAGCACATTTTTACAACTATGCCTCGACACTCTCTTAAGCATCACCTCTATGTCATCATTTTTGGTACACATACCCGAGCAGGGCGTATCTTTGATATCTCGCTGATTGTTGCCATTATTGCGTCTTTAGTGGTTTTGATTCTCGAGTCACTACCTAACGTCATGACAGCTTGGTCACAAGAGCTTCGCTACATTGAGTACACCTTTACCGCACTATTCACCATTGAGTATCTTTTAAGACTCTACTGCTCACCAAAGCCGAAATCTTACGCCACCAGCTTCTATGGCGTGGTCGACCTACTCGCGATTCTGCCAACCTATCTAGCGATACTCTTCCCAGGTGCCTCGTTCATGGGTGTGATCAGGCTTCTTCGTGTAATGCGTATCTTCCGTATCCTAAAGCTCGTTCGCTACTTACAAGATTCCAATATCCTTTTGCGTTCGCTGTTGATGGCACGACGTAAGATCCTGATCTTCTTCAGTACAGTGGGTATCTTAGTGACCATTTTTGGCTCACTGATTTTTGTTATCGAAGGCCCTGATAATGGCTTTACCAGTATTCCACAAAGTATCTACTGGGCGATCGTCACCATCACTACCGTCGGCTATGGCGACATGGTTCCACAGACGGTACTGGGTAAAGCTATTGCGTCACTGACCATGCTATTGGGTTATTCAATTCTAGCGGTACCAACAGGTATCATTACTGCTGAACTGAGTAATGAGATGAACGCCCACAAAGAGCTGGTCAAGTGTCCTAATTGTAATCGTTCCGGGCATGACTCGGATGCGATGCACTGTAAGCATTGTGGTAGTGAGTTGGCTGACCCAGATAAACGGGTTGTGGTTGAGGATGAATAGAGCAGATGCGGGATTCGAGTGGCGAGATGCGAAGGGATTTAAAAGCAGATACGAGATTCGGGTAGCGAGATGCGAAGGGATTTAAAAGCAGATACGAGATTCGGGTATCGAGATGCGAAGGGATTTAAGAGTAGTTCCTAGAGCCGGATAACAAGATATCAGGGGACTAGAAAGGGTGACATTCATTGTCACCCTTTTTGATGTTGGTTCACTGAGCCAAAACGGGATTCCCGACTACGCTCCTTCGTCGCTATCGGGAATGACATTAGTTTAGAAATAATCTCCTATCATCATTCAAAGTGAGTGAACGAATCACCATCCTATTCAAGAGATATCTCTACTTGCCTACTAAAAACTAAGTTTTCCACGATTACATTTCGTCAGTATTGGAAACGACGTTGGTTTGGACGCGAACTCTCGTCATCCTCAAGAGTGAGGGACGAGCGAGTTGGGGATCTTTGTTTTTTGTGGCGTAAAGGACAAGATTTGTATCTAAACAAATTGGACTTTAGATAAACCCGCCATCGGCGATCAAAAAAGCCGATGTATGAACATCGGCTTTAGACTCTCATTAAGCGACGAGTTTAAAAGGACAGCGCCCATCTCGCCTCAAAACAGAAAACTCTTTCTTATTACGCTTTCTCAGCAAGGATGATGCGTAGAGTACGACGTAGAGGCTCTGCTGCACCCCATAGTAGTTGGTCACCAACTGTGAATGCATTTAGGAAATCGTTACCCATAGACATCTTACGTAGACGACCTACTGGTACTGACATAGTGCCTGTTACTTTCGCCGGCGTTAGCTCTTGAGCTGTAATGTCACGATCGTTAGGGATCACTTTAACCCAGTCATTGTGCGTTGCGATGATCTCTTCGATTTCATCCATTGGAACGTCTTGCTTAAGCTTGATAGTCAGCGCTTGTGCGTGACAACGCATCGCACCGATACGTACACAAGTACCATCGATTGGGATTGGCTGACCGTCTAGGCCAAGAATCTTGTTCGCTTCAACGCCTGCTTTCCACTCTTCTTTGCTCTGGCCGTTTTCACGCTTCACATCGATCCATGGGATGAGCGAGCCAGCAAGTGGCGCACCAAATTGGTCTGTAGGAAAAGATTCTGAACGGATGGTGTCCGCTACCTTTTTGTCGATATCAAGAATAGAGCTCGCTGGGTTCGCAAGTTCAGAGCTTACACTGTCGTTGATCACACCCATTTGAGAGATAAGCTCACGCATGTTCTTCGCACCTGCACCAGAAGCGGCTTGGTACGTCATTGCGCTCATCCACTCAACCATGCCTTTTTCATACAGGCCGCCTAGAGCCATAAGCATCAGGCTCACAGTACAGTTACCGCCAACAAACGTGTTGGTGCCACCATGAATACCTTGTTGGATTTGAGCCAAGTTAACAGGATCAAGAGTGATGATAGAGTCAGCATCCATACGCAGAGTTGAAGCCGCATCAATCCAGTAGCCTTTCCAACCCGCTTGGCGCAGCGCTGGATATACCTTTGATGTGTAATCGCCACCCTGACAAGTAATAACCGCGTCCAGCTGTTTTAGGCTTTCAATGTCGAATGCGTCTTGCAGTAAACCCGCATCTTTGCCACCTAGAACAGGGGCTGGGATGCCGATTTGAGATGTACTGTAATAAACAGGTTCAATCAGGTCGAAATCACGCTCTTCAACCATACGTTGCATCAGTACAGAACCAACCATACCGCGCCAACCAACTAGACCTACTCTCATCTCGAACTCTCCATGTATAAAAATTAAATTGCTTTCCTCCATCTATAAGTTTTTCAGAAAAAGAACTCAAGTGGTTTTTGTCAAAAAGTGTAACTTTTTCGTTTCTTTTCCGTGAACACTACAAATCTAGGAGTTATCTCTTCCAAGCAGTTCATTAACAAAGTTCAAAAAACCAACTCAATCAGGCTTATTTTGCGATGAGCGCTAGCTATTTGATTACCTAACAGTCAATTCGCCCAATTGATAAACAGTTATTAGTTCTAAAACCACTCTATTTTGCAATATTTCCGTTTACATGGCGAAAACAACGTGCAACAGAAATCAACAATAAGCACCAATATATTTAACATATATTTAGATTATGATACTAAAAATAAGACTATAAATAGTCAAATATCACAACTTAAATGTTATTTTTCGATATAATCAACCAAATCCTGTAGTGTCTATTTCGTACCCCACACTATAACGAAGCACTATAATGCTCGAAATAACAAGAGGCTTTTATGAAGCAAAGTAAAACTCGCCTACCGAACCTGATGCAGGTTTTCATCTCGTTAGGCTTATTTTTATCCCTTGCGTTTTCTTTTACAGCAAAGCTTGATCTCCCAATCCAACTTGCCCTCTACATTGGTTGGTTCATCATTATGGTGCTCGGCATCCGCTTAGGCCATCAATACAAAGACTTAGAAAAAGCAGCCCTTAAAGGGATCTCGAATGGTTTAGGTGCTGTTTTAATACTTTTAGCGGTAGGTGCGCTGGTCGGAACCTGGATCTCTGGTGGTATTGTGCCAACCATTATCTACTACGGCTTGAAAGCGATTCACCCATCGATTTTCCTTCTAGCAACCATGATCATCTGTTCTTTGACTGCTCTTGCTACTGGCACATCTTGGGGTGCTGCAGGTACGGCGGGCATCGCAATGATGGGGATTGGTCAAGGCCTAGGTGTTCCAGCGCCAATTACAGCGGGTGCGGTTCTATCAGGTTGTTACTTTGGTGATAAAATGTCGCCGCTTTCTGATTCAGTTATCCTAGCGTCGTCTATGTCTAACGTTGAAGTGGTTGAGCACATCAAAGGTATGCTGCCGGTTGCCTTAATTAGCTACATCATCACGGGTATTATGTTCACGGCATTTGGCTTCCACTACGCAGGCAATGTAGACATGAGCCAAGTAGAGTCTGTTATCAAAGCAATGGAAGTTCAGTTTTACATCACTCCTTACTCTTTCGTACCTGTTTTGATCGTCCTTGGCCTACTTGCTTTCCGCATGCCTTCTTTCCCAGTGATCAGCTTTGGTTCGCTACTCGGTATTATCTGGGCTGTGATGATTCAAGAGATCGACTTCCTAACCGCGTTCAATACAGCATGGGCACCCTTCTCTATCTCTTCAGGTGTTGAGTTCATTGACTCTATTCTTAACCGTGGTGGTATGTCTTCCATGCTTGGCTCAGTAGCTGTGATTGTGTTCGGTTTAGGCTTTGGTGGTCTGCTTGATAAAGTTGGCGTACTTGAGACCATCGCTAAAGTGTTTGAACGTCGTGTTAACAGCGCAGGCTCGCTTGCAACCAGCACCATCGGTACCGCTTTCATGGGTAACGTGTTTGGCTCAGCAATGTACGTATCGCTTATCCTAACGCCAAAAATTTGTGCTAAGAACTACGACCGTTTGGGTTACAAACGTAAGAACTTATCTCGTAATGCGGAATTTGGCGGCACGCTAACGTCAGGTATGGTGCCTTGGAGTGACAACGGTATCTACATGGCGAGCATTCTAGGTGTTGCTACCCTATCCTACGCGCCATTCATGTGGTTGAGCTTTATCTGTATTATCGTGACTATCGTTACCTCTTACATGGGTTGGTTCGTTGACAAATGTGAACCAACAGCACCAGCTGCAGAGACGGAACAAGCGGTAGAGCTGAACAAACAACAGGCTTAATCACTGTTTTGACCAAATAAAAAAAGAGCAACCACACTCAGTGTCGTTGCTCTTTTTATTGCTCGTCGATTATTCTATTGCAGGTGCGCTCTCGCCGCTTCCACCGTTGCCTCAATCGCCAGTTCTAACTCTCTCAAGTCATCATCGCTAATCGGTTTAGACTGCTTCATGCTCGCCTCGATGCTCGTGGCTATCACAGCCAACCTTGATGCTTTAATGCTACCTGCTACGCCTTTCAAGCTATGCACCACTCTCGCAGCCGTCACTTCATCTTCTGTTTTCAGTTGCATGAACTTTTCAAAGTCATCGGCGTGATCCTCTACAAACACATTCAGCAGCAAGGACACCGATTCGTGGTCGCCATCTAAGGTTTCTAGCATATCCGTAATATCAATGACCGGCGTATCCGTCTCTTCAGCAACGTCCGTTCTGCTCTCCGATTTGTGCTGCAAAGGGACCACATTATCGCTCTCAACCGCATCAACGAAAGTGTTCTGTGCCGAGCTCATTGAATCAGATTCAACGGGTTTAATACGCGACTCAGAAGAGATTTGTCTTTCACTAATAGGAGTTTCCGCAAAAGTAGAGCTTTCCGAAAACGGATTTTCAGCGGGACTATCAACAGCCGTTACTGGTTTCGTTGAAGGGTTTGTCGCAGCAGCCTTAAAGATCACACTGCTGTCCGATCGATCTTTTTGATCCGAAGATTCGTTCAACGACGTCGTTTGCGATAGGGTAGCCGTATCATCAACTAGATTGTGATTAACATTATTGGTTTGTGGCTCTAGCGAATCAAAATACTCTTGCTCATATGGCTCTGTTCTTAATCGGGTAAATACCAGAACGCAGAAAGCCAAGCCACTTAATATCGCCAAAGTGAGCAGCATGTAGAACTGTCCTGAGTGATACTGATTTTCTAGCGCGATGATTTGCTCATTCACTGAGTTTTTCTTAATTCTATCGACCAAGTAATTCAGCTGCGCATAGTCGCCAAGTAACGACGATGCGTCGGCAAGCAGTTGTTGCAGTGCGTCCTGCTCATCATCTTCTAACTGATAAGACTGCTCTAAGATTGCATCGAATGCACGATAGATAGAGGAAGAGGTGTGATTTTCTGAATACATCGCTTGGAAGACAACAGTACCGAACTGATTCAACAAAGGTAGCAGCTGCGAAGAAGTATTCGGGTCGCTTCTGAGCGCCTTTATATCATCGACTAGATACTGAACTTGGCTCTCAATGGGAGTGAACTCGTTGAATTTTTCCAAAAATTGGTCAACAACGTAAAGCAATTGATTCACATCCGGTCGAATCCAGGCATTTTTAAAGTCCGATTCCACCTGCAATCGCAAAGAGTAAACAAGTTGGGCATCAAGGGCCATATCATTAACTCTTGATACTCGAAGCGGTTCTGAAAAGTATAGAGACTGTCTTAACTCAGTCACTCGAATGCCGAGCTCTTCAATCTGTTCAAGTGATTGGTTGTAGGAACGACTTAAATTAAGCAGCATCAAGGTAGGAATAAGCCAAATAATCAAAACCAGAGCGATGATTTTTGTTGAACGCTTAATCGTGGGTTGTGGGGTCACAGATAATTCCATCGACATTCCTTGTTATGATCCAATGATTCGAGGAGGTTGATTCATTAACCTTAAGAATTAAAAGCGAAAATGAATCTCAGTGGCAGCGTCCTACTGCCACTTAGTGCTAACTTAACGCTATGACTTATTTCTAGTCAACTGATCACGTAAGTTTGGTGGTGTCCCTTTAATGGTTAGCGTGTCTGTCTCCGGATCATAGAAGATACGCTCACCAAGCAACAAACTGTCAAAACTCACATTCAAACCACCACCAGCGCCAACAAACTTGGTCAGTTTACGCATGGTCGCGCGGTCAGCAGGGAAACTCTCTTCAAGCTCGTAGCCTTGTTCGCTGGTGTAATCTAGGAAGCTCGTACCATCTGTGCTTTGTGGTAGTTCACCCGATAGCTCACGAACCTGAACCTCGTCGCCTGCTTTCAGCTGTTCATTACAGTAATCCGCTACCTGCTTTTTGTAGCTGATCGCCTCTTCTTTCTCTAACTTAGAGTCAGCAACGAAGTCTTCCACCGCTTGCATCAGCACTTGGTTCTGCTGTTTCGCATCTAAGCCCACTTCAGCTTGCAAGAAATCTAGGAAGAAATCCGCGACTTTGCGCCCTACGCGGCCTTTAATGTACGCAAGGTAACGGTTTGATTCTTTGTCTGTCTCGTAAGTTGATAGGTCAAGACGAGCTGCAATGTCCATCTTAGAAATATCTAAGTAGTCGGTAGCACTGATATCTAAGCCTTCGGTTACTTTCAAACTCTGGTTTGAAGGCAGCAGGCCAATGAATAGATAGTCGGTTGCTAACGACTGGTATTCAGCCAAAACCAATGTGCCTTCGTCTGCAAATGGGTATTTTGAAAGCTCTTCTTTTAGACGTTGAGCACTTTTTTGCGAGAAATCGTAGAAATTGGTCTCACCTTTACGAAGTTCATGCAACCACTGCTGAAATTCGCTGTCGGACTTAAATGCACCAAACCCTTTGCCAGGTTTTGAGTTAAAAACGCGATGCAGTTCAGCAACTAAGCTTTCAGATGAAGCATCGTTATCAAGAGACTCAGCACGGAAGTTAACAATCAGTTCGTCCTGATCATTCTTGCTCAGCTGGTGTAAAATTACGTTGGAAAGATGAAGGCTCATAATGAAAATATTATCGTTCAGGTTTCAGTTGTCGTGAATTGTAGGTTATCATAAGCCGCTTTTACTATCATTATTAGAGTCCTTATGCCGATTATATCTAAATACACAGATGAACAAGTTGAAAACATCCTAGCTGAAGTAGGTGCTGTACTGTCTAAGCACAAAGCTTCACCAGAACTTTCACTGATGATCGCCGGAAATATCGCAACCAATGTCTTAAATCAGAACGTTGCTGCTTCACAACGCAAAGGAATTGCTGAAAAATTTGCCGAGGCACTAATCTCTTCGCTTGACGAAAAGAAGTCTCACTAAGATAGACTGACGGATAAAAGAATAATAAATGGTAGACAGCGCAAACTCATATAGCGATCGTGTATCTCGACTGGTTGGTTGGGGTCACTGGTTTGCATTTTTCAACATCATTGCTGCGATGTTGATCGGTACTCGTTATATCACTCAATCGGCTTGGCCTGAAACACTCCTAGGACAGTTCTATTTAGCGGTCTCTTGGGTTGGTCACTTCGGCTTTTTGGTGTTCGCTCTCTACCTATTGGTGCTGTTTCCCCTCACCTTTATATTACCGTCAAGAAAGTTACTCCGACTTGTTGCCGTCTGCTTTGCAACAATCGGACTAACTGTTTTATTGATAGATACTCAAACCTATCAAAGCATTAACCTCCACCTAACCCCTGTGGTGTGGGAGGTTCTCTTTAGCGAAGAAGAGACTGCATTCAGTTCTGACTTGCAGCACCTTTTCATCGTTATGCCGCTGATTTTCCTACTCCAACTCGGTCTATCTGAGTGGGTATGGCGCAAGCAGCGCAAACTGTCACACAAACATGTCGGCCGCCCTATCGCCGCTGTGTTTTTCTTGAGTTTTATTAGTAGTCACCTGACTTACATTTGGGCAGATGCCTACTTCTATAACCCAATTACTAGCCAAAAAGCGAACTTCCCGCTCTCTTACCCAATGACAGCGAAGAGCTTCATGGAAAAACACGGCCTACTTGATCGTGAAGAGTACCTAGAACGCCGCGAAGCGAATACTGACAATATCGACCTTGTCAGCTATCCGCTAGAAAAGATTCAATACAACCGCCGCAGTGCAGACCTCAATATTCTGCTAGTGAGTGTCAACAACCTGCGCGCTGACGCACTGAACAATGAAGTCATGCCGAACAGCTTTGCTTACGCACAAGAAGGCATTAACTTCAGCAATCACTACAGTTCAAGTAATGATATGTACGGCATTTTCGGCCTGTTTTATGGCTTGCCAAGCAGTTACTCAAGCAGCATAAAATCTCAGGGTTCTAATGCGGTATTGCTTGATGTACTTGAGCACCACAACTACAGCATTGCTGCCTTCAGTGGCGACCAGTTTGAAGATGGCATGTTCTCTGAGATCATCTTCCGTGGACGTAAGATCGACGAAGGAACTCAGGCTCATAACGATGAGAGCGCGATTAACGCGTGGACAGAATGGGTTCAATCTTCTGAAGCTAGCTCACCTTGGTTCAGCTTTATTGAACTAACGACGTTAGATAACTTCACCAATTATCAAAACGACAGTAACGAAACTCGCAGTGCGGCTGAGCGTTTTGCAGCAGACTACCAGAAAGCAGCAAAAGCAGCGGATGATGAGCTGCAAACCATTTATCAAACACTGGAAGAGCTTTCGTTGACTGAAAATACGGTGGTGATCATTACGTCAAACCACGGTACCGAGTTCAATGAAACCAAGACCAACAGCTGGGGTGCGAACTCCAACTACAGCCGTTACCAATTGCAAGTGCCTATGTATATCCATTGGCCTGGTAAATCTGCGTCTGAATACACTCACCGTTCGAGCCACCTAGATGTATCAGTGACTCTGCTGCAAGATCTCTTGGGTGTATCTTCAAACCCGAATGACTTCAGTAGTGGCCGTAACTTGTTTGATGAAAGCAAGCGTAAATGGATTCTTGCTGGTGATTCTCGTGAATTAGCGCTGATTACCAACCAACAAACCACGGTGCTCGATAAGTTTGGCAACTATAAGCTTTACGATGAGAACTATAAACGCCTGAAAGATGTGAGTCCTCGACTGCCAGTATTGATGCAAGGACTGACCGAGCTGCAGCGTTTCTACACTAAGAACGACTAATTTGGCTTGTTTCAGCGACTAAATACCAAAAAAGGAGGCTTCGGCTTCCTTTTTTATTATTCATTATGTTTATAAAACAAGCATTCAAACAAAATAATGAAAATTAAGGGTTTACAAGGTCAAGGATGCCTTATATTATTCACCGCACTGGAGGGATGGCTGAGTGGTCGAAAGCACCGGTCTTGAAAACCGGCAACCGTTAATAGCGGTTCTAGGGTTCAAATCCCTATCCCTCCACCACATTCTAGAAGCCGCTGAGAAATCAGCGGCTTTTTTCGTTTCTGCTCCCCTGAAACTCTTGCTGATAGTCCCACAAAGCAAACCAATTCACATCACTGATCTTATCTTGCTTTAGCCACGTCATCCGATATGTCGATGAATGGACCACATCCGAGAAAACCACACTCACGGCATCAGTTTATTCCACTAACTAGCGCCAGTCTGATCAAGTTTTCAGCACTCAAACACAAAAACCACCTAAAGCGGTCATAAATAAAGCAAACAATCTTTGTGGGGGTTTACAGGAACAGAGAGGCCTTATATTATTCACGCCATCGGAGGGATGGCTGAGTGGTCGAAAGCACCGGTCTTGAAAACCGGCAACCGTTAATAGCGGTTCTAGGGTTCAAATCCCTATCCCTCCACCACATTCGAGAAAGCCGCTGAGAAATCAGCGGCTTTTTCCATTTCTATGCCTGTCCCATCCTGAAATGTGTTTACACATTGAGGACGAAAAAATAGCGAACTTCACCCCATCACATCATAAGCGGCATTAAGAAGCTGCATATGAATCGGCACCAAATCTTGGTGTTGAGAGCGATAGCCTCCTCCGACAACACAAGCAATTGGAATACCTTGCTTTTTTGCCATCTGAAACATCAAGCAGTCACGCTGATAGATGCCCTCGGTTGATACATTGAGATAGCCAAGCTCATCGTCTACATGAATATCAACACCTGCATCGTAGATGATCAAATCAGGTTGATAGTGCGCCATCGCCATTTGTGTCACTTGTTCAAAGCTTGCTAAAAACTCTGCGTCTCCCGTTTCTCTAGAAAGCGGTACATCAAAGTCAGAAGCAGGCTTACGCGCTGGAAAGTTCTTATCACAATGGAAAGATAGCGTCGCAATGTCTGGTTCATCTTGGCAGAGGGTTGCCGTTCCATCGCCATGATGAACATCGCTATCAACAATTAATACCGTATCGATGTGTTCGAAGGTAAGTGCATGCTTTGCTGCGACAACTAAATCATTAAACAGGCAGAAGCCACTACCAAAATCATGGTGGGCATGATGGTAACCACCACTTAAGTGAATAGCGATACCATGTTCAATCGCCATTTCTGCCGATAGCGCTGTGCCCCCCGCTGAACACAGAGTCCGTTCAATCAATTGCTCACTCCATGGAAATCCGATACGACGCATCTTTGGGGCTGCAAGCTGACCACTCGCTAATAGGTCCACATACTCTTCACTGTGTACTTGCTTTACCTGCTCTAACGTCACCGCTTTTGGCTCAAAGAGTTGATAAGTCTGCTGCCAATGAGCGAGCGTAGATCGTTTAGCTTCAACCGCCTGATACAGCAATTGATACTTGTTGATTGGATAGCGGTGCCCTTCGGGTAAAGGGAGCTGTGAATAGATTGAGTGATAGATTAGCGGGATCATAAAACTGTTCATTGTGTCAAAGTCTTAAGATCATAACAGCCTGAGTCTTGGCGACAACCGCAATAAATGATAATGATTACCATTTAATCAAATTAAGGGGCTGTTTTGAAAAACCTAATGTTGCTCGGTGGAGTGATCTGCGGTTCGTTTATCGCAGTAATACTATTCGTAACTATGTTGCTAACCAGTTGGTGGGTCGTTGATTTTCTGCTTGTAAGCCATCACACTTGATTCATCATCTCTACAAGGACTTCTTATGAGCACCATCTTTATTACCGGGGCAAACCGCGGTATTGGACTGAGCCTCACTCAACAATACCTAGAGTCAGGTCACACCGTATACGCAACTTATCGGAACAAAAATGCTGCTGAGGCACTGCTGACTTTGAACCATGCGCACTCCAACCTAACCTGCATTGAACTGGATGTAACCAACTACCCGGCAGTTAACGAGTTAGCGAATGATATTGAAGGCATCGATATTCTCATCAACAACGCCGGCTATTATGGGCCGAAAGGTTACGGTTTGGGGAATACGGATGTTGAAGAGTGGCGCCGTGTATTCGAAACAAACACCATTGCGCCTCTCAAGCTTGTCGAAGCCTTTCTTCCTGCACTTTCAAACGGTTCTTCGAAAAAGGTTGCTTGTTTATCATCTAGAGTAGGCAGTATGACAGAAAACACCTCTGGTGGCGGCTACATCTATCGCTCTTCAAAGGCGGCACTCAACTCTGTGGTGAAAAGTTTGAGCAATGACCTTACCCCGCAAGGCTTTACGGTTTTGGCTCTGCACCCGGGTTGGGTACAAACAGAGATGGGCGGCCCCAATGCGCTTATCGACACGCAAACCTCAGCTGCAGGCTTAATTCAAGTCATTGAGAACAGTAATACTGAAGTAAGTGGTCACTTTCTCAATTACGATGGCTCAACGATCGCTTGGTAAGCACAATGAGTAGCAAGGTGACTCTCTCTACTATCTCCCGACGAATCCCTATTTTAGGTTTTCTGAGCGCGTTGCTCGTCGGTTGCTGGGATAACCAAGGTGACGTGTTTGATGAGTACCACAGTCGCGTTGCGCGCGTTCAAGATGAAGATAGAGTCATTCAAGAGTGGCAGTTTGATGCTCTACCCAGAAAGCGTGAGTTGAACATTAACATTGAACCGATCTCCATGGGGCTATTAGACAGTTACCAACTTAGAGAGTGTGGCTTGTTTAACCTGATTGCTGAACGTAATTCCGTGCTTGGGAAGGTGGCAGACCCATTTCGTAACTTTGATTACCAAGTGGCTTTCTTAGATGGGTTATCAGAGTGCCTCAATCACCAAGGCATTTCAGATGATGTTCAGCAACAGTTGCTGAGCATCGAGCAACAAAAGCGCGACCAGATCGCGATGCATCAATGGAACCTGCTCTATGCCAGTGATGCCATGCAATCTCAGTTACGTGGCAGTCAGTGGTTGAGTGAAGATGTCGGTTTGAAGGTTCAACGAGTCAGTGATGCACTGGATTATCTAAACCAGTCATTCAATACATCGATGACACTTGGCTCGATTACTGAGGTACAAGAGACGTTAGAAAAACAGGTGGTGCTTGGCGATCTTCACTACTCATTGAGCGCGGCCACTTTTGAGTTGAACCTGATCACTCAACAGCTCAAAACATTTGACCACAAGATCATTTGTGGAAAACAACGAGATACCACCAAGTTTCGTCACCTCAACAATGTGTTCGAGCAGCAGTTCATTGGCATCGTCCAGCCCTACATGGCACAGCTCGACGGCTACTATCAACAACTGGCTCCAAACTTATCTTTGTTTGAGGCGCAGCCACAATTGCATCCCTATACATTCCCATTAGTCGGCACACATCAAGCATTTCGCACTGCGATTCGCCAACATGTCGACTATTGGAAAAGCCTTTTTGAACGTTGTGGTAGAAAGGTAGGTCGTTAACTCGACGAACGTTTTTTGGTGTACTTTTTTCGACCGCCCGCTTTACGCTTTTTATACGCTGGCCTTTCTACTTTTGGCAGGTGACGCAAAGATTCCGGTACCTCAGAGGTTTTAACACGCTGCATCAATCCTGAGATTTTGTTTTCCAAATCGGACATAAAGGGCTGATACGCCTGATTACGCTCTGCCATGCCTTGCAGCTGATGCTCCCAGTGCGCTGTCATATCAGGGAAAGTGGAGTCTTCGGGCAGTGCGTGAATCAAACCTCGTCCTGCAGGGCTACTGTGAATACTCTTACCTTGACGAGTTAACAGCTGCCTCTTGAATAGCGTATCTAGAATCCCCGCACGGGTTGCTTCTGTACCAAGGCCGTCTGTCTCTTTCAAAATGGCTTTCAGGTCTTTGTTCGCAACAAAGCGTGCAATCCCTGTCATCGCTTGAAGCAGCGTCGCTTCGGTAAAGTGCTTGGGTGGTTCGGTCTTTTTGTCTGCAATGACGCCCTCGCGGCAGGTGAGCACTGTGCCTTCCGGTAGTGGCGGTACAGTATCAGCACCATCACTCTTCTCTGCTGTATCGGTTTTACCCATCAGCACTTTCCAGCCCGGAGTCACTAACTGTCGGCCTTTAGCGATAAACACGCCACCAGCAATATCAAACACCAACTTGGCTTCTGCGTATACCGCATGAGGATAGAACTGCATCAAATATTGACGTGCTATTTGCTGGTAAATCTTCATCTCATTACCAGAAAGCCCGTTCACTGATGACTTCTTTGGAGTAGGAATAATCGCGTGGTGAGCATCAACCTTACTGTCATTCCAGGCTTTGGATCGCAGTGATAAATCAGCCCCTTGCGCACCTTGCTCAAGCTCTTTGGCATTATTGGCGATAGCATCAACAACAGACTGCCTTTGTGAATAATGATCTTTCGGAAGGTAACGGCTATCTGAACGCGGGTAAGTGATCAGTTTATGCTTCTCATACAGAGACTGACAGGTATCCAAAACCTGTTGCGCGCTCATACCAAAGCGCTTCGCAGCATCAATCTGCAATGCAGAGAGCGAGTAAGGAAGCGGCGCAGCTTGTTTGGTCTGCTTCTGCTCTGACTCTACGACCTTAGCGGGTTGATTCTGAATACGGCTGGCGACGTTCTCCACCAGTTTGCGGTTTAGTACCCGCCCCTCTTCATCTTGCCAAGGCTTACACGCCTCACTCGGTTTCCAACGAGCACGAATATCGAAGTTGTCGCTACCATTTTGATAAGGAATCAAAGCATGCAGCGTGAAATAGTCTTTAGGGATGAAGTTTTCAATCTCTTCATCGCGTCTCACCACCAATCCAAGGACTGGTGTTTGTACTCGCCCTACGGATAACACACCTTGATAACCCGCTTTCTGACCAAGCAAGGTATAGGCACGCGTCATGTTCATACCATAAAGCCAGTCGGCTCTTGAGCGGGCTAACGCAGATACCGATAGAGGAATAAACTCTTTGTTGCTGCGCATCTGACTTAATGCTCGTTTCACTGCAGGTAAGTTAAGGTCACTGATAAGAAGTCGCTGAATCGACTCTTTTCGCGTTTTCGACACCTTACAGTAATCAATCACCTCATCCACCAGCAGCTGCCCTTCTCTATCAGGGTCACCTGCGTGTACGATTTCTTTAGCATCTTTAAGTAGCTTACGAATAACAGTTAACTGCTTGCTGGAGCTCTTTCTTGGTCTCAGTTGCCACTGGTTAGGAACGATAGGTAAATCAACCAAGTTCCACTTTTTGTATCGCTCTTCATAGGCGTCAGGCTCTACCTGTTCTAACAGATGTCCGATACACCACGTCACCACATCGCCATTTCCACACTGGATAAAGCCCTCGCCTTTCTTTTGTGGGTTTGGCAATGCAGCCGCGATGGCGCGACCTAGGCTGGGTTTTTCTGCAATGATTAAGCGAGACATGATTTTCCAGAGACAACAAACAATTAGAGCCACATTATCTAATGTGGCTCTAATAAATCAAGATAAACTGTTTGTTTATACAGTGACTAGTCTATTACAGGAACTCGACAAACTGCGATAGGTTGCGCTCTGGCACCTTCATTGGCGTGCAACCAGGAGTGCCTAGGTATAAGAATCCGACAATTTCATCATCGCCTTCAAGACCAAAGGCTTGGTGTACTTCTGGGTGGAACATCCACTTACCTGAGCGCCAGAACCCCTGGAAACCTTGAGCTACGGCCGCCATCTGCATCGCTTGTGCAGCACAACCCGCGGATAAGTATTGTTCTAATGCCGGCACTTTTTCATGCTCAGTGACCTTTGCAATCACGGTAATTACCATAGGTGCACGAAACGGCGCCTTTTTCACTTTCTCTAATACCGCGTCTTCACTGTTGTCGGCTTCTGCTGCGCGTAAAAGAATATCAGAGAGCTTCTGTAAACCCGCTCCTTGAGCGATAACAAAGCGCCATGGGGTTAAAGCGGCATGGTCAGGGGCACGCAATCCCGCTTTAATAATGTTCTCTAGGGCAACACCTTCTGGGGCTGGCTCAGATAGCTTCGCGATAGAGCGTCTATTGAGCAATAGATCCAAAGCATCCATTTGAAGTCCTTACTATTTTCTTTTTTGTATCTTTGAACTTTAGCATAGATTACAAACGATAATAAGTCGCAACATCTGTAACAAAAAAGCCCTTAGACAGTCTCTAAGGGCTTTGATGAATTATCACAATATTTGTGCGCTGATTTCGCTTAAAGCTTAGTCGCCAACTCGACACCTTGGCGAATGGCTCTCACTGCATCCAGTTCACCTGCATAGTCGGCACCGCCAATCACATGAAGCTTGCCACCGAACTCTTGCCACATGTCCTCAAACGGCCTTACCGATACTTGACCTGCACAGATAATTACAGAATCAGCATCCAACACTTTCGGTTCTTTGTTTACCGTAATGTGTAGTCCTTGGTCGTCGATCTTTTCGTAGTTCACACCGCCCATCAGATTCACACCACGTTTCTCTAATGTGCGCTTATGAATCCAACCGGTCGTTTTACCCGGACCTTTACCGACTCGGCCGGCCTTACGCTGCATCACCCAAACCGTTTTATCACTCATTGCATCTGGGTACGGATACAAACCGCCCGGGTGCTCCATATTTTTATCAATGCCCCACTCGTGCAACCAATCATCCAAGCTGTGTGAAGGCGGTTCTGTCAACATGGTCGCGACATCGACGCCAATACCACCTGCACCGACAATCGCCACCTTTTCGCCTACTGGTGTCTTATCGCGAATCAAAGTTTGGTAGTCGACCACTTTCTCTTGCTCGATACCTTCAAGATTCAGTTTTCTCGGCTCAACACCCGCAGCCATCACCACTTCATCGTATTTGAGAAGCATCTCAAACGTCGCTTCGGTATCGAGCTTAAGATTAACGCCCGAAGCATCGACTTGATTGGCGAAGTAACGAATCGTCTCTCTGAACTCCTCTTTACCAGGAATCTGCATTGCTAATCTAAATTGCCCGCCGATGCGGTCATTCTTCTCAATCAGGTCAACGTTGTGCCCGCGCTGCGCCAATGTGGTCGCACAAGCTAAACCAGCAGGGCCAGCACCGACCACGGCGATCGATTTACGATCATCCGCGGGTTGCACCACGATTTCAGTTTCGTAACAGGCTCTTGGGTTAACCAAACAACTTGCTCGTTTCCCTTTGAACACATTGTCTAAACACGCTTGGTTACAACCAATACAGGTGTTAATAAACTGGGCTTGGTCTTGAGCGGCTTTATTTACAAAGTCTGGGTCGGCCAAGAATGGTCGTGCCATCGACACCATGTCCGCTTGTCCAGAACTGAGAATACGCTCAGCTTCGTCGGGTGTATTGATTCGGTTACAGGTCACAACTGGGATAGAAACATACGGTTTTACTTTTTCCGTCACCCAAGAAAACGCGCCACGCGGGACTTGAGTAGCAATGGTTGGAACACGTGCCTCGTGCCAACCAATACCCGTGTTGATAATGGTAACGCCCGCTTCTTCTAGTTTCTGTGCTAGCAACACAACATCTTCAAAGGTACTGCCCTGCTCAACCAGATCTAACATCGACAGACGGAAAATGATGATGAAATCTTTGCCGACCGCTTCACGCATCGCCTTGACGATCTCTAACGGGAAACGCATACGCTTCTCGTAAGAACCACCCCACTCGTCATAACGCATGTTGGTACGTTTACAAATAAACTGGTTAATTAGGTAGCCTTCTGACCCCATGATCTCTACACCATCGTAGCCAGCAACTTGTGCCAACTCTGCACTGTTGGCAAATGCAGCGATGGTTTTCTTAATCTGACGAGGGCTCATTTCACTTGGCGCGAACTTAGCAATCGGCGCTTTAATGCCTGATGCACTTTGTGCGAATGGGTGCATTGCATAGCGACCTGCATGCAAAAGTTGCAAGGCAATCTTACCGCCATGTTTGTGGACGGCTTCGGTTACAACTTGGTGCGCTTTAGCGTGCTTAACTTTACTGAATTCAGCACTGAATGGGGTTAATCTGCCACGTAAATTAGGAGAAAAACCACCAGTAACAATAAGGCCAACGCCACCTCGCGCTCGCTCTTCGTAAAACGCAGCTAACTTGTGCAGCCCTTCTTTATTCTCTTCAAGGCCTGTATGCATTGATCCCATCAATACACGGTTACGTAACTGAGTAAATCCAAGATCTAGTGGTTCTAATAAATGTGGGTACATGGCAGACATCACTTCTGTTATTTATCCTTGTGGTCTGACCACAGTATAGTGCAGAAATCAAAATTTCAAACAACCGTTTACATTTTTGTAACACCGATCATAATGCAGGGTGTATTAATTCTTCGACAGCCCCTAATGTGACTACACTTAATGAGAATATCTATCGATTAACAAATAGTTCATCTAGTTTGGAACTTTGAATTAACGTAGGATACTAACCAGTTAATATTATTGAGATAAATAGTACTACTGCTTGTTTAAGTGTGGTGTTCTCTCCGTGGAGAAATAATGAAAAAAATAGCCAAATTCATCGGTATGATCTTTAAAGGGATATGGAAACTGATCACCTTTGTGCGTGTTGCACTGGTCAATCTGTTCTTTTTATTGAGTATTGCCCTTATCTACTTTGTGTATTTCCAAACGGACAACACACAACCTACGGTTCCACAACAATCGGCCTTGGTATTGAACCTTTCAGGCCCTATCGTTGAGCAGAGCCGCTACATCAACCCTATGGATTCTGTCACCGGCTCTCTGCTGGGCAAAGACTTGCCTAAAGAGAACGTGCTTTTTGATATCGTCGATACTATCCGTTATGCAAAAGATGACGAGAACATTACCGGCATCGTGTTAGCACTGGGTGAATTGCCAGAAACCAATCTCACCAAGCTGCGCTACATTGCAAAGGCTCTGAACGAATTCAAAGCAACAGGTAAACCGATTTACGCCATTGGTGATTTCTACAATCAAAGCCAATACTACCTTGCGAGCTACGCCAACAAGATCTTCATGTCTCCTGATGGCGGCGTGTTGCTAAAAGGCTACAGCGCGTATTCGCTTTACTACAAAACGCTGCTAGAAAAGCTTGATGTGAATACACATGTGTTCCGTGTCGGTACATACAAGTCAGCCATTGAACCCTTTACGCGTAATGACATGTCACAAGAAGCTAAGCAATCGGCTTCTCGCTGGTTAGGTCAGCTATGGGGGGCTTACGTTGATGATGTTTCTAACAACCGTCAGATCGAAGCTTCAACCCTAAACCCAAGCATGGAAACTTTCATTGCCGAGCTAGAATCGGTTGATGGTGACATCGCCCAGTTAGCGAAGAAGTTAGGTTTGGTTGACCAATTGTCTACACGTCAACAAGTACGCCTAGAGCTTGCGGATACCTTTGGTAGTGACGGCAAAGACAGCTACAACGCTCTAAGCTACTACGATTACCGTGCAACCATGCTACCGGATCTACCAACTTCGACAGACGATATTGCTGTAGTCATCGCAAGCGGCGCTATCATGGATGGCAAACAGCCTCGCGGTACGGTCGGTGGTGACACTACCGCAGCTCTACTTCGCCAAGCTCGTAATGACGATCAAGTTAAAGCGGTTGTTCTACGTGTCGACAGCCCAGGCGGCAGTGCATTCGCGTCTGAAGTGATTCGCAACGAGATTGTCGCGCTTAAAGAAGTAGGCAAGCCGGTTGTGGTTTCGATGTCTAGCCTAGCGGCTTCTGGTGGTTACTGGATCTCGATGAGTGCAGATAAGATCATGGCACAGCCAACGACTCTTACTGGCTCTATCGGTATCTTCAGTGTGATCACAACCTTTGAAAAAGGCTTGAATGACATCGGCGTTTACACCGATGGTGTCGGTACATCGCCGTTTTCTGGCTTGGGTGTAACAACAGGCCTAACCGACGGCGCTAAAGATGCATTCCAAATGGGTATCGAGCACGGCTACAAACGCTTTATCGGTCTAGTTGGCTCTAGTCGCGGTATGGATGTAGAGAGTGTCGATAAAGTGGCTCAAGGCCGAGTATGGACGGGGCAAGATGCTCTACAGTACGGATTGATTGATGAAATCGGTGACTTTGACGACGCAATCGCTGCTGCTGCAACGCTGGCAGAGCTTGAAGAGTACAACGTTTACTGGGTTGAAGAGCCGCTTTCAGCAACTGAGCAGTTTATTCAAGAGTTCATGAACCAAGTTCAGGTGTCTTTAGGACTTGATGTTCAGAGCCTTATCCCAAGTAGTTTACAGCCAGTTACTCAACAATTGGCGCAAGATAGCCAACTTTTAAGCAACTTTAATGACCCTCAAGGCCGCTACGCATTCTGCTTGAATTGCCAAGTACAATAAGCGTCTCTCCTTACTGTTCTATCAAGAGGTACCTCTGTGTGGGGTACCTCTTTTTATTGGCTGATTATCCGCTATAATCGCGTCCCTGTTCCCTATAAACAAAAGTAACAATCGCTATGGAAAGAAAACATATCTACATTGCGTACACTGGCGGCACCATCGGTATGCAGAAATCGCATGACCACGGCTATGTACCAGTGGCGGGTTTTATGGACAAGCAGCTAGCAAGCATGCCTGAATTCCACCGCCCAGAGATGCCTGAGTATACGATTCATGAATACTCTCCGCTGATGGACTCTTCAGACATGACGCCACTAGATTGGCAGACCATTGCTGATGACATACGCGCTAACTACGATAAGTACGACGGCTTTGTTATTTTGCACGGCACAGACACCATGGCTTACACGGCCTCGGCGCTCTCTTTCATGCTAGAGAACCTTGGCAAACCAGTGATTGTGACAGGCTCACAGATCCCTCTTGCAGAACTGCGCTCAGATGGTCAAGCAAATCTACTGAATGCGCTGCACATTGCGGCCAACTACCCGATCAACGAAGTCACACTGTTCTTCAATAACAAATTGATGCGCGGTAACCGTAGTACCAAATCACACGCAGATGGCTTCAACGCGTTCACTTCGCCAAACCTAAACCCGTTGCTTGAAGCGGGTATCAATATCCAACTAAGCAACAATGTAGTGGTTGATGAGAAGCCAGAGGGCGAATTCAAGGTACACAACATTACACCTCAACCAATTGGTGTGATCACAATGTACCCAGGTATTTCTCACGAAGTGATTAGAAACACCCTACTTCAGCCAGTAAATGCGATGATCTTGCTGACATTTGGTGTGGGCAATGCGCCACAAAACCCAGAGCTACTGCAACATCTAAAAGATGCCTCAGAGCGTGGCGTCATCGTGGTTAACCTGACTCAATGTCTTGCTGGTAAAGTGAACATGGGTGGTTACGCGACAGGTTGTGCTCTTGCCGATGCCGGTGTAGTGAGTGGTTACGATATGACCCCTGAAGCGGCACTGGCGAAACTGCACTTTTTACTTAGCCAAGACCTAAGCTACGAACAAGTAAAAGAAAAAATGCAGCAAGTATTGCGTGGTGAAATGAGCCTATAACCGAAGATATATTCGGATAGACCATAAAAAGGGGCGGCTCAATGCCACCCCTTTTTACTATCAATCTTGAACTATGTGATATTGTCGCAAGTATGAGTTAGTGATTAGGATTTACTCTAACAATATCTTCTTGATCTGAAGTAAATTGTTTCTTAAGTTCTGCTTTCGACTTAAAGCTGATGTCACCACCGGCTGCAACCGTCATATGCTGAGCATCAACATTATGCTTCGATTGGTAAAGCATCACAGCTTGCATACACGAGTCGCGTTGCTCTTGAGTTAATGCTGTACCCTCGGGCCACTTTCCCGTCTCTACTGCGTACGTTAGTCGCTCATAGACCTCTGGGGTCATTGCGTTAAGAAGTTGTTCTGCATCCATGGTAAAGCCTTAGTGTTAACAATTTTTACCAGAAAATAACCTGTCGTAGAATGGAGTCAAGCGGAGCACTGGAAATAAGTGTATTCGATCACAAGTGAAGGTATATGAGAATTTTTAAATGGCTATTAGCCGCGGTTCCTTTGGCGCTGACTGGGTGCTTTGAGGGCAATAAAAACACCGAACAACTGTGCGAAGCAAACTCAGAACTGCGTTGTGCTGATCTCAATATGAATGATGGCCAGTGCCGCGTAGCTCGTACGGATCTCATTTGGCATCGATTCGATGTATTAAAGCAACCAACCGAACACAATAAGATTGTTGAGTACGGTTTGGTGGCGGAATACAAAAAATGTCTAGAGCTCGCCTCTCAGATAGAAACCATTGACCAAACCATGCTCAAGCAACGCCGCTTCTCAGCACTGATGCACAGTATTGAAGAAGAAGAACGTATCGTAAAAGATCTGCTTGGTTCAAATGAACCTGAGACCCTCTATTTCCTGTGGTCACAAACGGGCAATATTGAAGCGCGTCGCAGTTTCCTTCAATTGGAGGGCAGTGATGCTCTCAATACCGCTGAGCTGCAATACGCTCTAGCCACCTTCTATACAACGCGAGATCACGAGAAAACTGTTAAGTTACTCAACAACGCTCTCACGCTGTCCAACGGCTCAACTGTTAACACCGAGATTTTTAAATCTCTCGCAAGCATCAATCACAGCCTTGGGAATATGGAAAAAGCCTATTTATGGGCGATGGTTGCTAAGCAGTTCAATGTACCAATAGCATCAGAGTCCGAACTCAAAGTGCTGTATCACTTCCCAAATGAAGTCTATGAGAAGCTGCAAGACGATGCCGATTACGTTGTAGAAGCAATTGAAGATGGACGCTACCAGCCTTCATTGGTTTCTAACTAAGGACAGTTTCTAATTAAGAGACGGTTGCTAATTAAGCGACGCACACTCGCTTTTTATCTATGGCAAACACCTGGCATCTAGAACAAACAAAAACAGCTACCCTTTATTGGTAGCTGTTTTTTATTGCGCTAAGAGAAGCGATTCGCATTTCGTCGATTTGCTTCAATACGACCATCACCTCATATGAAAGGTTTTGACAATAGAACGGGCTTATTCTGTAGTTTTGTCATTTTTGTTGAAAATTAACGACACAGAATTTACACAAAAGCGTTCACCTGTGGTTTTCGGACCATCAGGAAAAACGTGACCTAGGTGGCTATCACAGGCCGCACAGCGGATCTCGACACGTTTCATACCGTGACTTAGATCTTCTAAATAGCGGATTGCCTTATCATTTATAGGGGCGTCAAAGCTTGGCCAGCCACAGCCAGAGTCGTATTTATTCTCAGACACAAACAACGGGGCTTCACAACAGGTACAGCTGTAGACCCCTGTCTTATGGTTGTGCAACAATTTTCCTGTAAAAGGAGGCTCTGTTCCACGAAGACGACACACCTCATACTCTTCTTCGGTTAGGCGTTCACGCCAGTATTCATCGGGCTTCGTCATATTTTCTCCCCTTTGATTCACGTTAATATCTCTCCACATTCTCTTTTATTATATTTACTTTTTTCCATAAATACTTGCATCTAGCGGGATTTGTAGCACATACTTTCTCACCGAGATACATTGTACATATACACTCATAAGTGAATCGTCATTTAGAGGTATTTTACCCAACTGGAGGGGTACAGAACCACTAGCAATGGTCAAATTTCAACCACTTACACTCAATTGTTAAGAAAAGCGTCGCTTTTTTTTGACATTAAACAAGTTAAGTCGGATTATCTATTGCAGATTTATACTGGATTCTGTAATTTTACTACCAGTTATCTTTAATCAGAAATTAAGTTGTGGAGCAACTACAATGACTATCAAAGTAGGTATTAACGGTTTTGGCCGTATCGGTCGTTTCGTATTTCGTGCATCTGTTGAGCGCGCTGACATCGAAGTAGTAGGTATTAACGACCTTATCGACGTAGAGTACATGGCATACATGCTTAAGTACGATTCAACTCACGGTCGTTTCAACGGTACTGTTGAAGTTAAAGACGGTAACCTAATCGTTAACGGTAAAACAGTTCGCGTAACTGCTGAGCGTAACCCAACTGACCTTAAGTGGGACGAAATCGGTGTTGACGTTGTAGCTGAAGCAACTGGTATCTTCCTAACTGACGAAACTGCTCGTCAGCACATCACTGCTGGTGCGAAGAAAGTTGTTCTAACTGGTCCTTCTAAAGACGCAACCCCAATGTTCGTTATGGGCGTTAACCAAGACACTTACGCTGGTCAAGACATCGTTTCTAACGCTTCTTGTACTACTAACTGTCTTGCACCTATCGCTAAAGTTCTTAACGACAAGTGGGGCATCGAGTCTGGTCTAATGACTACAGTTCACGCTACTACAGCAACTCAAAAAACTGTAGATGGTCCTTCTGCTAAAGACTGGCGCGGTGGCCGTGGTGCTTCTCAAAACATCATCCCATCTTCAACTGGTGCTGCTAAAGCTGTAGGCGTTGTTCTTCCAGAACTAAACGGCCTTCTAACTGGTATGGCTTTCCGTGTACCAACTGCTAACGTTTCTGTAGTTGACCTAACTGTTAACCTAAAAGAAGCTGCATCTTACGAAGCAATCTGTGCTGCTATGAAAGAAGCTTCTGAAGGCGAAATGGCTGGCGTTCTAGGTTACACTGAAGACCAAGTTGTTTCTCAAGACTTCATCGGCGAAGTTAACACTTCAGTATTCGATGCTAAAGCTGGTGTTGCTCTAACTGACAAATTCGTTAAAGTTGTATCTTGGTACGACAACGAAATCGGTTACTCAAACAAAGTTCTAGACCTAATTGCTCACATCTCTAAGTAATTTCTTAGGATGCGCAGTTAGCGTATGAATTTTAAAAGGCGGCTCTCGAGTCGCCTTTTTTGTATCTGCTATTTTTGAATCACAACCACACTGATAAAAATGATGTTTAACAAGCGGCACGTTTATCAGGTAAGAGATTCAATTCAAATACGAGAGCTCCCCTGCTCTTAACCTGAGTTTTGTCATCTCATATTTGAATTCAATTTCCCTCAAGAAGGATTATGTAATGGATTTATCAACTCTCCCTGCCGTAGCAGTTCTTTCTGACAATGTGACGATTGTAGAGCACGACGGCGTAAAGCTGGTTCGCGTTATCCACGACAAAGCAAACGCTGCGATCTCTCTGTTTGGTGCGCACGTGGTGTCTTACCAGCCACAAGGGCAAGAAGACCTAATCTGGATGAGCCAACAAGCTAAATTTGACGGTAAAACTGCATTGCGTGGTGGCATCCCTGTTTGTTGGCCTTGGTTTGGTCGTATTGCAGCACCTGCACATGGCTTTGCACGCAACAGCGAATGGCAGTTGATTGAACACCGCGAGAGTGAAGCAGGCGTCATCGTAAGCCTAGGTTTAAAGACCAATGAAAATACGCTGGCAGTATGGCCACACCAGTTCGATGCACACCTAAATGTCGAGATTGGTGATGAACTAAAAGTCACTCTGGATGTTAAGAACACCGACAGCCAAGCTTGGAAGTGTTCTGGAGCACTACACACATACCTCAATGTTGGCGATATTCACCAAGCCAAGACGACAGGTATGGGCCCTGAGTACATTGATAGCCTTCAAGGCGGCAAAGTGTGCCAAGGTGGCGAAGAGCTTGTTCTGACAGACACGATTGACCGCGTCTACACTCAGCCAGAAGCGATCATTTCTGTTGCTGACGCCAAGCTAGCGCGTACTCTGACGGTAGAAAACCACGGCCACAACAGTGCTGTACTTTGGAACCCGTGGGCAGAGGGCGCTGCAGGTATGGGCGACATGCAAGATGATGGCTACCTGACTATGCTGTGTGTTGAGTCAACACTTCATGCTCAAAGCATTGAACAAGGTAAAGAGCTACAGCCTGGTGAAAGTCACCAACTGATCACAACGATCTCTGCGAAATAATTCGCATCGGCTCTCAGAGTTAAACAAACAACTCGACCACATAACCTCTTCAAGGCCGGACTTCCCGGCCTTTTTTGTAATTAAATCCATTTGCCTCCGGTCAACTCTCCAACAACCATCTGTTTTCCATTCTTTTTTGATAATTAAATTAATAAATATCAATTTATTTCGTTATATAAATAAATAGAATGCATTGGTTACATTTATATAATTAAACAATAGTAAAGGCACGACATGTGGAATAAATATAAAAATCAAAGTGTGGGATTCCAGTTAAAGCTGGTTACTACGCTGTGTCTACTCATCGCTTTTTCCAGTATTGCTGCACTGGTTTATCAAAATGCATCAAGTGTACTTTTAGATAGCACACTCAAAGAGCATCAATCTAAAATCGAATCTATGGCTAAAACCATCGAAGGTCAGTTTAATGCTTACCTTCATACCGCAGAAGTTCTCGAATCTACGTTTCGTAATGGCTACCTAGCGGGTGTATACGTTGAAAACTACACCGTTGATTTTCATGGACATCAAGTGCCGAACATTACCCAGTACAGCGAGAGTCTTATTGGTGATACCAAACTGGTCGATAGCTTTACCCGTGACACTGGCGCAGTGGCGACTCTGTTTGCACCTCTAGGCAACCAGTTCATTCGAGTAGCGACCTCTTTGAAAAACCCACAGGGTGATCGAGTCGTTGGCACGACATTAGACCAAAGCCACCCGGGGTATCAAAAGTTGATGAGCGGTCAACCGTATTACGCTCAAATCAAGCTTTATGGTGAACGTTACATCACCTATTACGCACCGTTAAAAAATGCACAAGGTAAAGTCAACGGCATCACCTTTATCGGCCTACCGGTCGAGCGTGCAACTCAAGACCTGTTTACAGCACTTAAAAATGTAACTTGGGGTGACTCAGGCTACACCATAATAGTCGACAATAACCCAGATCATTTGGGTCACTACTTACTTCACCCAAGCCACACAGAAAGCGACCCTTCAATTATTGAGGTACAAGACTACGAAGGTAACAAACCCTTCTATCAGCTGTTTGAACAAGCTAGTGGCCTCATCAAGTACCCATATGAGTACCAAGGAAACATAGGTGAAAAATATCTGGTATACACCGAAGTAGCGGGTTGGAACTGGAAACTACTAGGCGGCACCTTCATCACTGAGGTCACCAAAGGCAGTCAAGCTCTGCTCAAACTAATTGCAATTGTGTCACTGGTTGTTGGCTCTATCACATTCTTAATTTTGACCCTGTTTTTGAACAAAACCCTCAACCCACTGGCTACTTTGAGCCAGTACATGAATCGCTTAGCAAAAGGCGAAGTCAGTATTGATATTCCACGCACTAACACATCGACTCGTAACGAGATCGTCAACTTGAGTAATGGGTTATCTAACATGGCTCACCAACTCAATAATTTAGTCGGCGAAATCCGCGGTGCCAGTGATCAGGTCGAGAGCAACTCCACCAGCGTAGCCAGTGATGCATCGCTCAACCTCAATCAATCTGAACGCCAACAAGAGCAAGTTGAGCAAGTGGTCACAGCTATTGAAGAGATGGCGTCATCAGCACAGTCTGTAGCACAGCAAGTTGAAAGCATCGCTGAAAACGTACGTTCAGCAAACTCTGACGGTCAATCTGGTCTAGAAATAGTAGAGAATGTCTGCATTGATGTGGCTCAGCTCAACGACCAACTCGATCAATCGGCAGCTGCGATCGAAAAAGTAAACACTGACAGCGAGAGCATTCAAACCGTTACTAAGATGATTGATGAGATTGCCGAGCAAACTAACCTGCTGGCTCTCAATGCTGCAATTGAGGCTGCTCGTGCTGGCGAACAAGGTCGAGGTTTTGCTGTGGTTGCTGATGAAGTGAGAACCTTGGCGCATCGCACACAAACGTCTGTAAAAGATGTGGTCAACATTATTACGGTTCTGAAGAGCTCAACCGACAACGCTGTGCGCATGATGAACGAGAGCCAAACAAGTGCGAATTCTGTATTAGACAAAGCACAGGAAGCGGGTACCGCATTAGAGTCGATTGCTGATCAGATCCATTCCATCGCTTCTCAAGCTGATGCTATTGCTGCGACTTCTGAAGAGCAAGCACATGTAACACAAGAGATCGCCGCCAATGCGCACTCAATCAGCGAACTCAACCAAGAGAGTCGCAATACCAGCGCCCAAACCTCGCAAAGTGCCACAGCGCTGCAACAACAAGCCCGGGAGTTGAAGAAGCAGGTCGACTTCTTCCATTAAGCCCTATCAAGAGCCGTATTCCACGGCTCTTTTTATTTCGCCTAGTGTGACATTTTTGGTAAACTCGCCCCCCACTTTACTAGCCGCACAGAGAGCGTCATGAACTACCAGTGCCCTTTATGTCACCAATCTCTAAATCAAGTTGACCGAACTTTTAAGTGTGAGAACAACCATCAGTTTGACCTTGCCAAAGAAGGTTACGTCAATTTGATGCCCGCTCATCACAAGCGTTCAAAAGATCCAGGTGACAATAAAGAGATGATGCAAGCGCGTCGCCGATTCCTAGAGGGCGACCATTACAACCCGATGCGCCAAGCTGTTGTGGATCTGTGCGAACAAGTGTTGCCTACAGCAACTCCAACCCTACTCGATATCGGTTGTGGTGAAGGCTATTACACCAATGAAATCGCTGAGCGACTGACACAACGTGAACCAAGCATCTACGGCCTAGATATCTCCAAGGTAGCTATCCGTTATGCGGCTAAGCGTTACCCTGCGGTTGATTTCTCTGTCGCTTCGAGCCACAGGCTTCCTTTTGCAAGTAACAGCTTAGACGCGATTCTACGCATCTATGCGCCATGCAAAGCAGAAGAGTTGCAACGTACTCTAAAAGATCAAGGTGTGGTGATCACCGTGACACCAGCGGGTCGTCACCTGTATCAATTGCGTGATGAGATTTACGATGGTGTTAGGCTGCACGACGAAACACCTGAAGTCATCGAAGGATTTACCCTAGAGAGCCAACAGCATCTAAACTACATGATGGAGCTTTCTGGTTCAGACGCCTTTGACCTGCTTCAAATGACCCCTTTTGCTTGGAAAGCGAGCGAGTCATTTAAGCAGCAGTTACTGCAGAGCGAAAGCTACCAGTGCGAGGCCGATTTCCTTCTAAGAGTCTACCGTAAACAAAGCTAGTTGATATTAATTATCGTTTGCATTGAATTCTCTTTGAGCCTCATTTAGTATGCTTACTCTTCAAGGAGGCATTCAATGCAACGTATTATTCTTATTGGCTTAACCGCCCTTCTCACCGCTTGTGCAAACGAGCCGTCTCAGCTGACTCAGACCGACAACAACACGGCCTTATCTCCTGTTACTACCTTTTACGATTACCAGTTTGCCTCTGCAGACGGGCAGCCTATTGCACTCAATCAACTGCCTAGCACACTAGTCGATGCCGATGTGGTGTTGATTGGTGAGTGGCATACACATTCTGCGGTACACCGATTCCAGACAGACTTTCTCAAAGCGCGTTTAGCCGAGACTAAAAACGTCGCCCTTTCGATGGAGCAATTTACCCGTCAGCACCAAGATGTTGTTGATGAGTACTTGGCGGGTGAAATTGGCGAGCAGGTTTTAATGTCTGACGCCGCCGCGTGGCCAAACTACGAGAGTGATTACCGACCTTTGGTTGAGCTGGCAAAATCACAAAACATCGACATCATCGCAGCCAACGCGCCTAAGCCTTTTGTGCAGTGTATTGGCCGCAATGGTATTGATTATTTAGACAAGCTGACACCAGAAGAGCGCCAGTGGGTTGCAGCCGACGTGAATACTAGCGACAGTTCATACAAAGAGAAGTTTATGGCTTCTATGCATCACGGTACGCCAGAGCAAACAGAAAAACAGTTTGCAGCGCAAGTCACTTGGGATGAAACCATGGCTGAGTCGATTGTGAACTATCTTGAGAGCCAACCAGACTCACAGGTGGTGCACGTGGCCGGTAAGTTCCACACCGAGCAAGGTCTAGGCACGGCGGCTTCAATTTTACGTCGTAACCCAGAGCTCAACGTTGTTGTTATCACACCGGTTGAAGCAATCAGTGACACTGGCGAAGATTACCAACTGCAGGTTCTTGCTCCACCAACACGCTATGTTAAGCAAGAAAATCGCATGAAGGCATATAAAAAACTCTCACACCGTGGCAAAGGGTTAGAGTGTAAATAAACCAAGCGAATTATAACCTTTAAGCGACTTAATTTAGTATCGGCACAACTATTGCTTATTAATTAGGCAAGCCTGTATAGAGCAAGAAAACATCACCACGGTGATTAATTACACAAGTTTTTCACTGCTCGGCCGATACTCTATTTAAGGTGCAACTACGGAGAGTGTTATGACGCCTGTTACCAACAATACTGCTCAAACTTATAGCCCAGCAAAGATTCAGCCTACAAAAGCTGCTTCTGAAACTTCAGAGCCTGCGCCACTTAAGGTCGAGCAAAATACGGTTAAGTTGTCTGACGAAGGCAAAGCACTTCTAGTCGCCCTGCAACAGATCGACAAAGAGGCAAAGAAAGTCGAAGCTGAGAATGAGACCGTTGGCGATAAAGTGGAATCCTTTGCCCATGGAGCACTCGGGATGGATCACCCAGATAAGATCGAAGAAGAAGACGATGGCTCATATTCTGCGGGGCAATACTTGTCCGCAGCGGTAACAATAGGCGGCATATTGCTTGCGTTGGTCTAAGACCCTTAAGACACCACCAGCATAAACTCGCATCACTTTACAGATTTATCGTTACGACAACATTCCTGATTTGTTCTAAAAATCGACTTCACTCCATAATTCTGGTCTCATTATTATGGAATAAAGCTCGTGAAAAACTCCTTTGCGCTTATTGATAAGCCTACCTTTTTCGGTGCTATTGCACTGCTACTCACGATAGTGTTACCGTTGATCATGTTCCCTGCTCAAGGGGCAGAATGGATTGCGATCGCGAAAACCTTCATGACCGACAAACTCGGTTTTCTTTACCTAACCCTTGGATTAGCAGCTTGTGCGTTCATGGTCTATGTCGTGTTCAGCGACATGGGTCAGATCAAGCTAGGCGAAGCTGACGAAGCACCAGAATTTGCAACAGCATCTTGGGCTGCCATGCTATTTTGTGGTGGTATCGGTGCCAGTATTCTTTACTGGGGCTGTATTGAGTGGGCGTACTACTATCAATCACCGCCGTTCCAACTAGAGCCGGGCAGCGAAGAAGCGGTGCGTTGGGCAGCAACCTATGGTTTGTTCCACTGGGGCCCAATTGCATGGTCGATCTACTTGATCCCAGCGTTGCCTATCGCGTATTTCTTTTACGTACGTAAGCAGCCAGTTCTAAAGATCTCAAGTGCATTAATGCCTGTTCTTGGTGAGCACCGCAGTAAAGGCACACCGGGTAAAATCGTTGATGTTCTATTTATCTTCGGCCTCTTGGGCGGCGCAGCAACCACGCTTGGTCTAGCGGCTCCTCTGATTACTGAAGGTTTGAACCACCTATTCGGTCTTCCTAAAAACACGTTAACACAAGCGGGTGTGCTGCTGGTCTGTACGGCGATTTTTGCGTACTCTTCTTATGCAGGCCTAGAGAAAGGCATCAAGATCCTAAGTAACATCAACTTCTGGGGTGCGATGGGTCTACTGGCATTTGTGCTTGTTGCAGGGCCTACCATCTTCATGTTGGAAACCGGTCTAGATTCTATTGGTCGCTTACTCTCTAACTTCTTCGTGATGGCGACTTGGGCGGAACCTTTTGGTGGTTACGGCACATTTGAAAATACCCATTTCCCACAAGACTGGACTATCTTCTACTGGGCTTGGTGGCTGGTGTTTGCGCCGAGTATGGGTCTGTTCATTGCGCGTATTTCTCGTGGCCGTACGATTAAACAGATGGTTACAGGTTCTATTTTCTTTGGCTCATTAGGCTGTTTCCTATTCTTCATGATTTTGGGTAACTATGGCCTATCCTTGCAGTTATCTGGCGAACTAGATGTGGTTGCGGTACTGAATGAACATGGCGCAACCAAAGCTATTTTCTCTATGCTTGATCAACTGCCGATGAGTACATTGGTGATCGCCGTATTCACGCTGCTGTGTGTCATCTTTACAGCGACCACATTCGACTCAATTTCATACATCTTGGCATCGGTAGTACAGAACAATGTGACTGAAGAGCCAATGCGTTGGAACCGTATGTTCTGGGCATTCACGCTCTCTTTCCTACCAACGATTCTGATGTTCTTGGGTGGCTTAAGTACACTGCAAACTGCAGCCATCGTCGGTGGCCTACCACTGCTCGGCATTTCTATGATGCTAATGATTTCAGCAGTGCGAGCAACCAGTCTCGACTTGCGCCATCAAGACGATTACATCGAGCCTACGATCAATATCGAAGAACTGCCAGATATGGACCCTTGGTCCGCAGAAGGTATGGCTCTGGCTCAATTTGAACGAGTTAAAGATGCGGCACAAGACGCAGCTGAGCTAGAACGCTCTGCCTACAAAGCGTTAGCGGATGTGAAGAAAGAAATTCGAGCATATGTTCTTGAACAAGGCTCTCAAATGGAAACGCATGAATTGCCCGAAGAACTGCAGCAAGCACTGGAGCTTGCAGAAAGTAACCTGAGTGCCGCTCAAGCGAAGAAAGTTGAGTTGTCTGAACAAGCACAAAAAGCTCGTATTGCGTTCAATCAGGTGGTTGCAGAACTACCACTTAATTGACATTAGCCATGACGATGTCCACTTGCTTGGACCCTCCTAACTAAGCAAAAGGCTCACAGAAATGTGAGCCTTTTTTTCAATCTTTACTCGCGGCGATGTAAAACTAAGAGCGATTTGGACGACAATACGATGTGTGGACATTAATGGGACTTAGTGTGTGTTTTTATCTATAAGTTTTTGATATTTATAGGTAATAAGTTAAGTGAATGATAAGATCACATCATCAACCATCCGAATCG
>NZ_JAHGAJ010000008.1 GCF_030248535.1 Vibrio sp. D404a
CAGGTCTAGGTCAGAACGATGTACCAGTGCTGTTTGATTACTTCACTAAGCTAGAGAAGTAATACAAATAGACCCTGCTCATGAGGATTTTTTAGTGAACCTGATTTTTGTTCACTAACAACGTCAGTTGGCTAGGTGACCCTCGGCTTAAGAAGGGTCACTTAGTAATAAGCAGAATGCGTGCCAACTTTAAAACCATGGTTTTTTGGGGTGATATCGCAAAAAGAACCCTCGAAATGACTCTCACAATGCAAAATGCAATTGCAAAATGCAACAAACCGCAATATGAATAGGAAATCAATTTCATTTGGCAGACTTAATTTGAGAATCAATCTGAGTTGCAGCAGTTATCGTTCAATTCGAAACTCGTACTTAGATGAGAGATTTTAACGTCAGCCAATGACAGGATAATGAAAGTGCAGTTTCTTGATTGCATATTCATACTTTTTTTACACCAAAGTTTGTATACTGCTGCAAACCATTTTTAACTCTCAGAGACAAATGAACTACTTAAGTACTTTTTTTAAAGGCATGGCGATGGGCGCAGCGGACGTTGTACCTGGCGTATCTGGTGGCACCATTGCTTTTATCACCGGCATTTATGACACGCTTTTAGAAAGCATTCGTCGAATCAACCCTAGCGTTTTAGGTATTTGGAAGCGCGAAGGCTTTAAGGCTGCATTCAATCATATCAATGGCTTTTTCCTGATTGCTCTGTTTGGTGGCGTATTCACAAGTATCGCAACTTTAGCAAAACTGATCTCATGGCTTCTCGTCGCGCACCCTGTGCCATTATGGTCTTTCTTCTTCGGTCTTATCTTGGTCTCTGTGTTCCACATTCTCAAACAAGTTGAGAAGCGTGATGCAATACGTGGTCTGTTTTTACTGCTGGGAATCGCATTTGCCTACAGCATTACTGTACTTAAACCACTACATATGGAACCGACCAGCCTCAATGTGATGCTGGCAGGGGCGATTGCAATCTGTGCGATGATCCTTCCAGGTATCTCCGGCAGTTTCATTCTATTGCTTATCGGCATGTACACCCCAGTTCTTGCGGCAGTAAAGGGCTTTCAAATTGACATCCTACTGCTGTTTCTTTCTGGATGTGTGATTGGTCTTTTAAGCTTCTCTCACGTTCTTTCTTGGCTACTGCGTTCATTTAGAGACGTCACTTTAGTGTTCCTAACCGGTTTGATGATTGGCACCCTGCCAAAAATCTGGCCTTGGAAAGAGACCGTCAGCTGGCGCACTAACTCTAAGGGTGAGCAAGTGCCATTGATTCAAGAGAATCTTTCTCCATTTGAATTTGAATCTATTACATCTCAGCCATCACAGTTGGTTCTAGCGGTCATCATGATGATGGCAGCGATTCTATTGGTACTTGGCCTAGAGAAATTCGCAGAGCGAAACGGTCATTAACAGACCAGTAGCCAGAAATTAATAGAAGAACACCAAAAGCGAAGCAAGCAGCTTCGCTTTTTTGTATCTGGTTTGTACAAAAATTAGATATCTCCTACGCAGCTTAATCACCACAACAAAGCTTCTACCCTCCGCACAAAATTGTTTTTTGATACAAGCACGTAATGAGCTTTGTGATAACATCGCCTCCTCAATATAAGGAATGATGAGAGCCCCTATGCACCCAGCACTTAAGGTTGCGATGGTAAGCGCCGCCCTGCTTGCCGGCTTCTTTGGCCCACAACTACTCGAGCAAGTTAATCACGCGCTAGACACTCAAACAGAGCAAGACATCAGTCAGTACTGTATGTTGAGTACACAAGAGTGCGCTCAAGACTCGGTCACCATGGTGTTTGAGCACGATACGGCTCAACCTCTGGTTCCTGCTACTCTGACCGTCACTTGGGATGACACCAGTTCTGACCAACTTCAATTATCACTCAGTGGTTTAGAAATGGAGATGGGTACGGCGAGATTTCAATTACAGCGCACCGAAGGGAATACATTCCAAGGTGACGTCATTTTACCTGTGTGTACCATGGATAAGATGACATGGCTCGGTGAATTAACCGACGGCAATAATACGGTACACCCAGCAATAAGGATGGAAAGATGAGTAAAAACTGGTCACTCGCATTAGTCGTTGCGTTCGTACTCGGGTTCGGGATCAAAACCTACCTTGATGAACAGAGTAAAGCTCAGATGCAATTAGAGAAAGAGCAACAGATCTCGGCCACCACTCTGTTTGGTAAAGATAACCAACCCGTTGAGATCTTCGACGAAAATGATTCTCGAGTGCGCATTGTGTACTTTGGCTTCACACGCTGCCCAGACGTTTGCCCGACGTCACTAGCTATGTTGGCTGGCGCTCTGAATCAGCTTTCTGAAGATGAGGTAGCAAGCGTGCGCCCAATGTTTATCTCTTTAGACCCAGAGCGTGATGCCGCAGAAGCATCTTATGAATACGCACAGTACTTCCATCCGAATATGGAAGGATTAAGCGGTCCTCTTGATATCACAACAGCATTGGCTCATAACTATGGCGTAATTTTCCGTAAGTCAGAACTAGAAGGCTCCGAGCTTAAGTACACGCTTGATCACAGCTCTTACTTCTACTTTTTGAAGCCTGATGGCACCTTGATTACTAAGGTTCCGCATACACTTACGCCAGCACCGATTGTTGATGCAATCAAAAAGCTATAGCGCCTAGTTATAACCGTTAACACGATTCAAATAGATTGTTTAGGGAACCAAGAATTAATGAAACTAAAAGCCCTCGCATTAGCAGGTATGCTGTTCTCTGGTGTTACTCAAGCAAGTGACGTGATGATTCATGACGCCTACGCACGCGCAATGCCCCCCTCCGCTGTGAATAGCGCTGTTTTTACCACTCTGATGAATCACAGCGATGCAACTCGCACGCTTGTCTCTGCCTCGACACCAGCAGCTGGGAAAGTAGAACTTCATGATGTCATCATGGAAGGTGAGGTCATGAAAATGCGTCAGGTGGAACATATTCAAATCCCAGCGCACGGCAGCACAGAACTCAAACCGGGTAGCTTACACATCATGTTATTTGATTTAGCGGCTCATCTTGAAGAAGGCCAAAGCATCACTCTGACCCTCAACTACGCGAACGGCGACGCCCAAACTGTCGAAGTTCCTGTCAAAAAAGTGATGAGTGGTATGAAGAAAATGGATCACTCTCATCATTAAGCTAGAGTTTGAGTTCAATTTCGCATAATAATTGACCATGACAGCTTCTAGTTGTCATGGTTTTTTGTTAGAGTCGCCAAGCAATTTAGAGTCGAGTGAGATGACATTGCGTTATACTCACTACTTTCAATAACTCACCAAGGAGAACGTCCATGATTGTAATGAACCCACTAGCGCCCGTAGTAAAAGAAGCGTACTACTCGTAAGGCAATAACAACTTACTTTCCCTTACGACCAATAAGTTACAACAAAGCATCTGTAACTTGTTATCCAGCACAGTGTAAACACCACTCACACTTGGCTGAAGAATCTGACATAACCTTCTTTTACCCGGTTTGCGCTGCAGATAAGCACAAAACCCGGGGTCCTATCTATTGAATTCGACCCATATTCTCATTTTTTGACATCGCAATTACGCCCAACAGTCGCGGATTGTATGTCGAGGTATAGCAATGAATTCTAAAAACGTATTTTCCGATCCAATTTCACTCTCGCAACTTGGATGGAAACCTATTTTTCAACAACAGCTAACACTTGAAGATTACGAGCAAGAAAATTTCGCAGCACGAGTGATCGCGCATCACCGAAGCGGTTATACGCTTGCTTCGGAGCAAGGAGAAATCCATCTCGCGATTCACCATGCCCTACCCGCAATGACGATTGGCGACTGGGTGATACTCAAACCTAATCAACAATTCGAACGATTACTAGAGCGACAGTCTCTGTTCAGTCGCAAGGCTTCAGGCACTCGAGTAGCAGAGCAACTGATCTCGGCCAACGTTACGACCGTGTTCATCGTCGTATCCTTGAATCACGATTTCAATCTAAGCCGCATTGAGCGTTACTTAGCATTGGCTAATGAAGCGAAAGTGGAACCTGTCATCGTCTTAACCAAAAAAGACTTATGTGATGACTCAGAGACCAAAGTAAGCCAGGTTCAGAGCCTAGATCCATTACTCATGATTGAAACCGTCAACGGCCTTGATTTGGACTCGGTTCAGGTTTTAGCACCTTGGTGCAAATCTGGTACAACTGTCGCTTTGATGGGCTCATCAGGTGTAGGTAAGTCGACCATCGTCAACTCTTTGATGGCAGAGCAAGCACAAGCGACGAGCGGGATTCGTGAAGACGACAGTAAAGGTCGACACACGACCACATCACGTTCACTTCATTTGCTGAAAGACGGTGGTTTGCTGATTGATACTCCAGGAATGCGAGAGCTGCAACTTTCTGAGTGTGCCGAAGGTGTCAGTGAAACCTTTGCCGACATCGAAGAGTTTGCTACGAATTGTCGCTTCTCAGATTGCCAACATCAATCTGAACCGGGATGCGCGATTCAACGAGCATTGGTAAGTGGCGAGTTAAGTGAGCGTAGGTTTAACAACTACCAGAAACTGCTCCGTGAGCAAGCGAGAAATAGCGCGACGTTGGCACAGAAACGAGCGAGCTTTAAGCAGCTAACTAAGATGTATCGCAGTGTGCAGAATGAAAGCCGTCATCGAAAACAGTTCGATGATTGATATGCATACTTAGTCATTAAATAGCGAAAAAAGATAAAGCAACCTATGCTGCCGGTGAGAGGTCGCTCGGCAGCATTTTTATATCCAAGATATCAATTCTGCATACATAGTTTGCATAACCATTCCTTGCCAATCCCAACCACAGATACTTCAACTACATATCCATAGTTGTAAAGATTTATATCTTATCTTGCATACATAACTTTAACAATTAGAGCCAAAACACCCACACAGCGCAAACAATCACACCAAAATGAAACTAATCCTAGACACTGAGTCTAATCAAGCTAATATGACCGCCCATTCGACTAGTGTATAGTTCGAAATGGTTCCATTTTATAAAAGAAATATCACTATAATAAGTTAACAATTGCAGGTAATTTATGCAAAATCACAACATGTTCGCCCGCATCGCTCGTGGAAATCTTGTTCTACAGATCCTTGCTGGAATTGTATTCGGTGTCGTTCTCGCCATGTTCTCGCCTTCGGCGGCCCAAGATGCAGGTCTACTAGGTAGTCTGTTCGTAGGTGCGTTAAAAGCTGTAGCCCCAATTTTAGTATTCATTCTTGTTGCTGCTTCTATCGCTAACCAAAAGAAAGGTCAGCATACCCACATGCGTCCAATCATCGTGCTTTACTTGATTGGTACTTTCTCAGCTGCACTAACGGCTGTTGTTCTGAGCTTCATGTTCCCAACGACTCTAACTCTGGTTGCCGGTGCAGAAGGCGCAAACCCTCCTCAAGGCATCACAGAAGTTCTACAAACACTGCTATTCAAATTGGTTGATAACCCTGTCAATGCACTGATGAACGCAAACTACATCGGTATCCTTGCATGGGCGATCGGTCTAGGCCTTGCTCTACACCACGCTTCAGCAACAACCAAAGCGGTATTCGAAGATCTAAGCCACAGTGTTTCACACATTGTTCGCTTCATTATTCGTCTAGCGCCTTTCGGTATCTTCGGTCTAGTATCTGCAACATTTGCGACAACCGGCTTCGAAGCGCTAGCAAGCTACGGTCAACTACTGGCTGTACTACTAAGCTCTATGCTGATCATCGCACTGGTTATTAACCCAATCATCGTATTTGTTAAGACTAAGCAGAACCCTTACCCACTGGTTCTTCAATGTCTACGTGAATCTGGTGTAACGGCATTCTTCACACGTTCAAGTGCAGCAAACATACCTGTAAACATGAACCTATGTAAGAAGCTTAACCTAGACGAAGATACTTACTCTGTATCTATCCCACTAGGCGCAACCATCAACATGGCTGGCGCAGCAATCACGATTACTGTTCTAACACTCGCTGCAGTGCACACTATGGGTATCCAAATCGATATCTTCACAGCAATCCTTCTTAGCCTTGTTGCTGCTGTATCTGCATGTGGTGCTTCTGGTGTTGCAGGTGGTTCTCTACTACTTATCCCACTAGCATGTGGCCTATTCGGTATCTCGAACGACGTAGCAATGCAAGTTGTCGCGGTAGGCTTCATCATCGGTGTGATTCAAGATTCAGCTGAAACAGCACTTAACAGCTCAACTGACGTAGTATTCACCGCTGCCGTTTGTAAAGCTGAGCAACAAAAATCAGACGCATAATCTGAAATTCAGATAGAGAAAGGGGTAGCCAATGGCTACCCCTTTTTATTTGTGCGGTATATATCAACGCTTCTGTCTGTTAGCTCTTCCAATTAGGTTGAACCGTCGACTGACTGAAATCGAGCCCAGCGGCACCATCACTTTGCTTATTAGTTGACGCATCAAATGGAACTTGTGTGTAATCACTCACTTCTGCTCGACTCTGCTCTGGCGTTAGCTCTTCTGTCACCTCTTCCGGCATCACCTCAAGCCCCTCTTCTGTTTTCTTCGGCACCGGCACTTTACGTTTATAAAGCTTATTAAGCGCCTTGATAACCGAGTGCTTGGTTACCGCTTCTTGGGACAGCTTAGTCATAATAGGCTTGGTTAGTGCCTGCAAGCCCACGATCGAGTCAACGCCAAGGTTCCCTCCGACTTTGTCGCGAAGCGCCTTTGCAGGTTCATAGCCAAAGTGCGCAGATAAAAACAGCCAGATGTAAGCGATAGCATTGCCGTGCTCACCGTGATCAATCCACGCTTCACCCGCATGGAACATGGCTTCGGTATTGTTCTTTTCTGCCGCTCTCTCTAACCAATAACAGCCTTGGCCGTGGTTTTTCTCCACACCTAAGCCGCTCAAGTAACTCAGACCCAACTTAATTTTCCCGTTGAGATCGTGCTTATCTGCCGCCATTCGAAACCACTCGACCGCGTTCTCTGGCGAGTAATCAGAGTTGTCTTTATCAAGGCACCAGTCGCCCATAAACAACATCGCTTCGGTGTGGCCACTGGTGGCTGCTTCCTCAATCAGAGCATAGCCTTTCGGTATATTTTTAGTGGTGCCACGGCCGTGGATCAAGGCTTGCCCCATGTTGAACTTAGCGTCGGAGTCGTTATCTAGCGCAGCAATCGCTAATTGCCAGAAGTTGGCTTGCTCTTTCAGAATCAAGTCTTCTTTGCGCTTCATACTCAACCGAACAATACCGTACATACCATTGACGTTGTCTTGTTGAGCAGCCTTTTCATACCAGTACAAAGCCTCTTTAATGTTGCTTCGCTCGGCTTCTTTAGCAAGATAAAGAATCGAAGGTATATGACCAGTTTCTGCTTTAAACAGGCGGTCTTTCTTCTCTTGCAGGCGCGCCTTTTCGATCGCCTTACGATAAGCGACCTCTCTTGCCTTGCGCTCTTGCTCTAGGCGCTGCTTTCTCAACGATAATGAGATCAACCAAATGACGACCAGAATCAGAGAAAGTGCGGTTGCACCGATAGCGATGCCCATTGTGCTCATAACGTCTCAACTGTTTGCTATTCGACTAGTGTTTAACGGGAACGATACTAGGCGATAAATGATGATTGAATGACCGTAGAACGCAATCTGTTCATTAGCCCTAATGAGTTTAGTATCTCAGGAATCATGTGCCATAAGAAGCGAAACCAATGAACTCAGAATGAAATACTGTTAGCCGGTGTGATATTGATTCCATTATCAATATGGAGAAGGTCAATTCCCGTTTTGGAGATCAAATCATCACCGCAACCTGTGTTGTTATCATACCCACTTCGGTGGTGATTCCCTATTTATCATCACCAAAGTGTTACTGCGCTATCGTTTCGTTTGTCGGAAATCTGCTAGTTTCGATAGGTAAACCCCACACCCAGAGTGACACCGTAACTTTGCAGCCTATTAGTTTGTGGTGATTGACCTCAATTGAGCCTTTTTCCGACCAGTTTTACATTGTAAATCAGGGCACCAAAAACCCATCATAACCACCAAAAACAAAAAAGCGGCTTGAAACCAACGTCTCAAACCGCTCAAACTTATCGTTCTACATTATTTCGCGCTCTACGTTATTTTTCGCTTTGCATTCTTTCCCAAATGGTCGGTGAGCCGATATAGTCTTGGACGCAGCTAATGAACTCTTTTACCAACTTTGTCTGCTTTCGATGTGGATACACGGCATAAATAGCTGTTTCTTCAGTTGATATACGATACTCAGGCAACAACTGAACGAGTCCGAGATCTTTCATTGGTGCATGTAGGTTCGATTGATCCATCAAGCCATAACCTAATCCGTCACTCACGCCCGAGACGATAGTACGGACATCACTCACCTTATAGTTACCTTGCAGTGACAGCACTTGATAGGTGTCGCCATTTGGCTGCTCACTGATCCGAAGTTGATCGAGCGTCATATCACCATTGGTGTAAATGATTGCTGGCAACGCTAACAAATCTTGCGGGGTTTGTGGCTCACCATGCTCAGCGATAAAATCGTGCGATGCCACCAGCATAAAGTGACTATCTGCTATCTTCTTGGCGATAAGGTTTGATTCAACCAACTTACTGAAACGGAAGGCGATATCGATTTTACCCGCAATGATATTCGCAATCTTATCGTCCAGTGAGAGCACGATCTGAACATCGGGATAGCGACGCATAAATTGAGTCACGATAGGCTGCAGATACTGCTGGCCAAAATAGATCGGTGAGGTAATGCGTAGCACCCCTTTAGGCTCTGATTGATAAGAGTCTGCAATGCCTTGTATTTGACTCAAGGTATCTTGTAGCACTCTTGCTTGAGCCAAGATCTCCTCACCCGCCGACGTCAGTGAAAACGATCGAGTAGACCGATTGAGCAGCTGAACACCAAGGTCAGCTTCCAAGCGCTTGATCTGCTTAGACAAAGACGAATTATCCATGTCATGAAGCGTTGCCGCTTTGGTAAAAGATCCCTGCTGAACCACATCGAGGAACAGGAGTAATTGGTTGGTATTTAACACATGACTCTCTTTAGAAAATAGATTCGGTTATCGTTCATCTTTCGGCGTATCCATCACCACCATGGTTGTGATGGATTGTACTTGAGGGCACTCACCCAACACATCCGCATGAAACTTTTTATAGCTGGGCAAATCTTGGGTTTCGACCCTCAACAAGTACTCGTTCGCACCAGTAATGTTGTGGCATTCAACCACCTCTTTTTCCAAGCTCACATGATCTTCAAACTCTTGCTGAGCGGCTTTACTGTGACTGGATAAGCCAATTGAAACATACGCGATAAAACCAACGCCCATTAAGGTGTTATCGAGTACGGCGCGATAGCCCTGAATGACACCTTGTTTCTCTAATTCCTGTACGCGACGCAACGTTGCAGATGGAGACAAACCGATGCGCTCTGAGAGCTCAATATTGGAGACTCTGCCGTCCGCTTTAAGCTCAAGCAATATCCTTTCGTCAAATCTATCCATAGGTGAATTTAATTGTGCAATTAATGAATTTAACTCGAATAAAAGCACATAATTGCCCGACTTTCCACTTAGTATGAATCGTGACCGGTCAGACACAACTGTAATTTTTACTATTTAGGAACAACGCCATGCCTTTTGAACAACTTACCGCACTCGCGTTATTTGCGTTTGTCTCGACCTTTACACCTGGCCCAAACAACATCATGTTGATGACTTCGGGTGCAAATGTAGGCTTCACTAAGACCATTCCACACATGCTTGGGATCACGCTCGGCTTTGCCGTTATGCTGCTATTGGTCGGCTTTGGCCTGATGGGCTTGTTCCACAGCTTCCCTATTATTCATCAAGTGTTGAAATATCTGAGCTTGGCTTATCTCGTTTATTTAGCGATTAAGATTGCGACAAGCGGTAAAGCAGAAGAGAAGGAGAGATACAAGCCGATGTCATTTCTGGCAGCTGCGAGCTTCCAATGGGTAAACCCAAAAGGCTGGTCAATGGCATTAACAGCGATTTCAGTTTATAGCACGGGCAGCTCTTGGATTGAATTGGCGATCATCGCGGCCATCTTTACCCTTGCTAACCTTCCATCAGTCACCTTTTGGACGGCAGCAGGAAAGCAACTGCAACACTGGCTGACCACGCCACTGCGTATCAAAGGCTTTAACTACGCAATGGCATTGTTACTGTTGGTTTCAACCGTACCAATGATCTAAGCACACTCGATAATACGAACCCGTTTATAGCCAACTAGAAAGCATCTCATGCGGCAATGCCACAATAGCTTGTCCATGAGGTGTTAACGTCCAGACAAAGGCTAAGATGTTCAGCCCGACACACATAAAGAACACAGCTTTAAATGGCTGCTTCTGAGTCTTATGTCGAAGCTGCTGCTGAGCAATCAAAGCCCCTAACCAACCACCCAACAGTGCCAATAAATGCAGCGTTTTCTCTGGTACTCGCCACTCCCCTTTGATTGCCGCTCGCTTATCTTTAGCGTAAGCCAAGTAGGTGATGACACTCACGATCAAATACAACGCCAACATCACGCTAGAGCTTGGATAAAACCACATCGACAAGCCGACGATAAAGAGATAAGTGAATACAATTTTCAATGATGATGACAAGGTTATCCCCTTTTGCGCAGCAGCTCACGAAGCTGAAAAACTACGCCCTGAATTCTTAACTAAAGGATGAGTAATTGGTCTGTTGTTTGCGTTAGCCTACTCGCCTCATCCCTACATAACATGATGGAAGTTAAGGAATTATAACCATGTACAATAAAAAACATACCATCTATCAAGTCTTTACACGTTTGTTTGGCAACCAAAATACCAACAACAAACCTTGGGGCACAATTGAAGAGAATGGCGTTGGTAAATTCAGTGATTTTACCGACAAAGCGCTCTCTGAAATCAGAGACCTAGGCATCACCCACATCTGGTATACCGGTGTTCCACACCACGCTGTGATCAATGACTACCAAGAAGTGGGCATTACCCAAGATCACCCAAGCGTAGTCAAAGGGCGAGCTGGCTCTCCTTATGCAGTTAAAGACTACTACTCAGTAAACCCAGACCTAGCGGATAACCCAGAACAACGCGTCGAAGAGTTTGAGGCTCTTATTAAGCGCAGTCACGATAACGGGTTGCAAGTTATCATTGATATTGTGCCAAACCACGTCGCACGTCAGTATCGCGGTAGCCACAACCCAGCGGGTGTTGAAGACTTCGGTGCCAGTGACGATACCAGTGTCGAGTATCACAGAGAGAATAACTTCTATTACATCCCAGATTCTCAGTTTGAGCTGCCTGATATAGACCCCGCATTTACACCACTCGGTGGAGAAGCACACCCTAGCCTAGAAAAGCCGTTCGTTGAAAAGCCTGCCAAATGGACCGGAAACGGTTCACGTCTGGCTAAACCTAACTTCGATGACTGGTATGAAACCGTCAAGATCAATTACGGCATTAAACCAGATGGCAGCAAAGACTTCCCTGAACTACCTAAAGGCTATGAAAATAAAGACTATGTCGAGCATTATCACTTCTGGCAGCAATTTGATGTGCCAAGCTCTTGGGTTAAGTTCCGTGATATCGCTCTGTACTGGATCGCTAAAGGTGTGGATGGTTTCCGCTACGACATGGCTGAGATGGTGCCCGTTGAGTTTTGGAGCTACTTGAACTCATCCATTAAGATGCGCAAGTCCGATGCCTTCCTAATGGCAGAGGTCTATCAACCGGATCTCTACCGCGATTACATTCGTCTCGGTAAGATGGATTACCTCTACGATAAAGTCGATCTCTATGATGGCCTAAAAGAGATCATGCAGGGCAAAGCCTCCACTGCGATCATTCCTGAAATTCAAGGCAAGATGCAGGACATTGAACATCACATGCTGCACTTCTTAGACAATCACGATGAACAACGTGTCGCGTCGCCTGAGTTTGCTGGAAACCCTGACATGGCAAGACCTGCAATGTTAGTAAGTGCTTTGATCAGTAGCTCTCCAACCATGCTCTATTTTGGTCAAGAGGTCGGTGAAGCGGGAGCCGAAAACGCAGGCTTTGGTCAGCCATCACGCACGTCAATCTTTGATTACATCGGTGTACCACAGCACCAAAAATGGATGAACCACGGCAAGTTCGATGGTGGTCTTCTGAACGAGAGTGAGATGGCACTGCGTAACTTCTATAAACGCATCATGAACTTCACCTTAGAACACTCTTCCTTAACAGGCGAATACGTTGACCTCATGGCGAGCAGCGAGGTTTCCAACACCAGTCATGCGTTCATGCGTTATGACGCCAAAGAGTTGATTATTGCGACCAGTAGCTTTGCGACTCAAGGTCAAGACACCATTAAAGTGACCATCCCTGAAGCGCATATCTCAGCTATGGGCCTAGTCGATGGTGTCTATGTGTTGGAAGAGAAAATCGAGGGATTACCAAACCAATCGCTTACCGTTGACAACGGAATCGGTTATTTCAGCTGTGAGTTGCAGCCATTAGCCGCATTAGCGTGGGTATTAGAAACTAAATAATGTCATAATGAACAAATAATATAAAAGAGCCAATCGGCTCTTTTTTTTTGATTATAATTAAGTGGTGAATAAAGCACTGTTAATCTCACAATAATTAGGCTGAGTTCTCATCCTATTTACTCATCCTCCCCTCTACGCCTTTTTAAAACAATCGTTAATTATATGTGTTATTGATCCAATTAATTATCGATTGACCTAATACAAAATGTGATTCTGTCACTAATAATTCTTAATTTCCGAATTTTAAATAACTTTGTATATAAGGCTCACAAATAGATCACCATATTCAACATTACGATATTCATCGAGAATAAAACTAATATGGATATAACTCGTGAATACAAAAAACTTTAAACTCTCTACCCTTGCAAAAGCAATGCTGCCAATCCTTGCTGCAAGTGCACTAAGTGCCTGTGGAGATGACAACGACAACAGTTACACCGCTCCAACACCGGGCACCTCTGTACCGGGTGAAGTAGAACTTGCACCGAACGTTGATCTGCCAGCCGCAGCGCCAACACCAAGTGCCAATGAAGTGGCGCTAAGTTACATCGCCGATACCACTTCAACCGTTGCACGCATGTCGAATACCACCACAGATTTCAGCCAATGGACGTTAGTGTGTGGGGACAAGTCTTTTGCACCGACTTCGTCGGATCAGTTTGGTCCAACGTGGTTGGTTGCCGCTAGCGAAGCAACTGGAAGCTGCAAGATCACCGATGGTACGACAGATCAAGCGTCGGTCAATATAGATGCCTCTGACGCTGGTAGCAATGTGGGCGTCACTCACAATGGTGAAAAAGTGACTGGCTCACGTCAAGACACAATGCTCAAAGGCTACGGGCTTGATCAAACAGGCACCGATGTAAAACTTCCGGAAGCTAAAGCGCCGGGTGAGTTGCCTGCTCCACCAGCTAATCACTTCGCCGTTCACCTTTATGATCCTCTAGGCGATAAGAAAGAAGAAGGCGCAGACAAAGACGGTTACGGCAACCTTAACCTGCACATCTGGAACGATGCAAAGTGTGCAGCTGGCGATCCAAGCTATTTCAATGATGACTGGGAAGACACCAGTGTCACACCAGATGATTCAGACGAGTTCGGCCCAGTTTGGTATGTTCCGGTCACTGACGACGCAAGCCAATGTTTCAATCTTATCTTCCGTAATGCCAACAAAGACAAGCTGATTGGTGCGGACCTCGTCATCGACATTTCTGGGCAAGCGACTAACCCAGCCGTCACTTACATGTCTGGAAGCTCAACCTCTTACGCTACCCGTAGCGAAGCCTTTGCGGTAGGAGGTCCATCTTCTGAGTTCACGATTGATAGCGTAGGCGCGATTCTGATTGATGACAAAACCTTAGTTTGGAACGCAGGTAAAGATGCGGATCAAGTTCAGATCATGTTCAGCTCAAATGGTGAGTACCAAGTCTCAGATGATGGCGTTGTGAGCGGTGCCTCCATTGTACTTTCAAGCACAACACTCACAGACGCGCAGAAAGCGAAGTTCCCACACCTAGCGGATTACCCAACCTTCGAACTTCCTGACCTACCAGAAGAGCTATCTCTAAGTTCACTGATGAAAGGTAGCTTAGTCGCGCTTGCTTCATCCGATGGCACAGACGATGAACCAGCTCAGCTTCGCTCTTCAACCGCGGTGCAATATGCAGGTGCACTGGACGCAATCTTTGCAGAAGCAGCAACAGATCTTGAATACGGCCCTATCTATGGTGATGGCGGGGTGACATTCCGCCTATGGGCACCTACGGCATCTGAGGTTGAGTTGGTTGTCTACAACAGTGACAAATCAGAAGCTTCTCGCCACACCATGCAAGAAGACAGCGCAACGGGTAGTTGGAGTGTTGAAGTCGAAACTGATTCAGTCGATAGCAAGTTCTACCGTTATGCGATGAAGGTCTTCCAACCAAGAGAGCAGAAGGGTTACAGCTACGAAGTGACAGACCCATACTCTGTCAGCCTATCTATGAACTCCTTCTACAGCCAAGCTGTGGACCTAGATTCAGACGAGTTGAAACCAGCAGGTTGGGATGGACTAGACGCACCACACTCACAAGATCCAGAAAATGGCGATCTTGCAAATATGGTGATCTACGAGTCACACGTACGCGACTTCTCAGCACGCGATCAAAGCACGGAAAACAAGGGCAAATACCTTGCCTTTACCGAGCAAAACTCAGTACCTGTGAACCACCTCAAAGAGCTTAGTGAAGCGGGCATGACCCACCTACACTTAATGCCAGTGTTTGACATCGCAACCATCAACGAAGATCCAGACCAAGTCGCGGATATCGATGAGCCGTTCAGCAAGCTTTGTTCTTTGAATGAATCAATTAAGAACGACAGCCGCTACAGTGATTACTGTTCAAGTGGTGGCACCATCGCCGAAGCCTTTGAAGAGCTCAAAGCGACAGACAGCAAAGACAACGCCGTCGTCGAAGGGCTAAATGAATACGTACGTTCAGTCGATTCGTATAACTGGGGTTATGACCCATTCCATTACACGGTGCCAGAAGGCTCTTACGCAACTGATGCAGAAGGCACAACCCGTATTCTTGAATTCCGTGAAATGGTGAAATCGGTTAAGCAAGATGTCGGCATGAATGTGGTCGTCGATGTTGTTTACAACCACACTAACGCATCTGGCATGAACGACAAGTCGGTACTCGACAAAGTTGTACCGCTATATTACCAACGTCTGGTTCCAGATTCAGGTATGGTCGAGACTTCAACTTGTTGTGAAAACACCGCACCAGAGCACGCGATGTTCGCCAAGCTGATCGACGATTCCATTCAAACTTGGGTAGAAGCGTACAAGATTGATGCATTCCGTTGGGACTTGATGGGCCACCACCCTCTATCTCAAATGCAACAAACGCTCGCTGCAGCTCGTGAAGTCAATCCAGAGGTGTACTTCTACGGTGAAGGTTGGAACTTTGGTGAAGTTGAAAACAACCGTCGCTTTACACAAGCAACACAACCTAACCTAGGTGGCACAGGCATCGGTTCTTTCTCGGACCGACTCAGAGATGCTGTTCGAGGCGGTAGCCCATTCGATGGTGGTGAAGCGATTCGTAAGACTCAAGGCTTCGCAACGGGCGCAGCAACACTGCCAAATGAACTAATGGCCGATGATGAAGGTAATGTTTCTGACGTCGAGCTGGAACGCGCGCTACACCAAATCGACCTGACTCGTTTGGGCATGGCGGGTAACCTGAAAGACTTCAAGATGGTCGACTTCGAAGGCAACACCCAAGTAGGTTCATCCATTGACTACAACGGCCAAGAAGCGGGTTACGCAGAGCAACCATGGGAAGTACAGAACTACGTATCAAAACACGATAACCAAACATTCTGGGACATCAACATGTACAAGGTATCGGAAGATGCTAGCGTAGATGTGCGTGTTCAAATGCAGACCATTGGTATGTCTACTGTACTACTAGGTCAAGCGATGCCGTTCAACCACATGGGTGGTGAGCTGCTGCGTTCAAAATCGATGCAACGTGACTCGTACGACTACGGCGATTGGTACAACCTCGTTGATTTCACTCTTACCGACAGTAACTGGAACAAAGGTCTGCCAGCAAAAGATAAGGATGCGGATAACTACGACCAAATCGCTCGTGCAACTGCGGATCTAAACTCTCAGCCTCAAGCTGAACACATGGAGCGCATGTACAATAACTACAAAGAGTTGTTGATGCTTCGTTCTGCCTCAGATCTAATGACGCTTCCAAGCGCACAAGAGATCATCAATCGTGTTGATTTCCGTAATACGGGTAAAGGTCAAACGACCGGTGTGATCGCAATGACCATCGATAACGGCAGTACCCAAACCGCGGATATCGACAGCTCAGTTGATGCTGTTGTCGTTATCATCAATGCAACGCCAGAGACGCAAACAGTCGGTGATTTCGTTGACCACGAGAGCAAGCCAATTGTTCTGTCTGACTTTGAATTGAGTGCTGCGCATCAAGACAACGGTATTGCTGGAAATGCATCCTTCACTGAAGGCAAGTTCTCAGTACCAGCTTGGTCTACTGCAGTCTTCGTTCAACCACGAGGTTCTGAACGTGGCCTAGGTCTACCAGTTGCGGAGAAGAAAGCAGACTTACCACCGTTTGGTAAAACTAAGGTCTACATTGCAGGCGGCTTCGAGCAAGCTAGCTGGGATCCAGCAGCGATTGAAGTGCCTTACACCAACAGCGGTTTGTACACTATCGAGTTAGGCTTGGCTTCTGACACTGGTTACAAGTTCACGCATGGTGATTGGGACTCTCAAATTAGCTGCGGCGGTGAGAACTGTCCTTCAAACTTCACTGAAATGGGTATGTATGAGTTCTCATTGGACGCTTCTGATGCGGAAAACCCAGTAATTGTTGAAGCTAAGCTTGCTGAAAGCTACAAAGACAAAACTTGGTACATCCCAGGCACAATCTCAGGTAACTGGGGTCACGACGATGCACAGAAGATGACTACAAATGCGCAAGACGCCACTATGGTGAGCTTCACCACTGCAGAGCTGGCTGCGAACCAAGAGTTCCAATTCAAGTTTACTTGTGGAGATTGGGGACAGTGTGAGCATGGCTACAGTGATGTCGTGGTTGCTGAAGGTTCACTTGCCGTTACTGACAATGGTGGCAACCTAGCCTTTACGCCTGCAAGCGAAGGCACTTACACAGTGACATTCGATATCATCTCTAAACAGGTTAATATCGCAGCGACTGAGTAATCGCTTGTTCAACGCCTACAAAAAAACGCTGACTCAGGTCAGCGTTTTCTTTTTCAACTCGTTTAAAAACGTAAGATCGCAGAAAATTCAAGCTCGCAGAAATTAGGGCACACTAATAAGAGTGTTGCTGAAGAATCTCGATAAAGGCCTCGATCTTTTTATCCTTCACGCCCTGCTTTGCGTAAAGCCCAACATTCCCCAAACGTTCACTGTTCACCAAAAGTGTCTCAACACCCTGCTCTCCCATCCACTGGCACATGGTGTGACTATATGGCATAACCGCATCGGTCATTTTCAACAGATCGATGCTGGCAGATAGAGAGTCCACATCGTAGATATCTCGGCCCAGGTGTTCGCTCTCTTTGGTCATGATTTGAGAGTTTACATGATCACTCAATACCGAGTTGTGACGCGAGTGATCTGGCGTAACCCGCAAGATCGGATAAGCCTCGGCCTCAGTCATCAACACCTCAGTCGATAACTTTTTCCGTGTCAATAAAGGGTGTTCAGCCCTCACAAACATCGCTTCTTTATCTCTAAACAGCGGATAAAAGGTCACTTTACATCGCTCATGCAAACCGTAGATTTCGTGGCCAACAAACAGATCGATATCGCCTTGTACCAAGTGATGCATCAAAGAGAGATTGTTACCGAACTCCAGATGAAGTGATCCCGAAGGCTCTCGCTCTTTGTAGGTTGCTACCGCATCACGAACAAACTGTTCCCACCAAGCTTCACCCGTACCCAACTTCAACTTACCCAGTTGACGCTGCTGCATATCGGTAAAACGATGCATTAAAGAGAGATGCTTCTCTTGTTGCTCTTGAGCATGTTCACGAAAGAGTAAGCCATACTCAGTGAGCTCGACACCTTTCGACTTACGAACAAAAATCGGCACGCCAATATCGTTCTCAAGTTTCTTAATCGCAGCGGTCAATGATGGCTGACTGATATTGAGCTTTTCAGCAGCACCTTTAATACTGCCTGTATGCGCAACCATCAAAAAGTATCGGTAGAGCTTATTCATCGTATTCTCTTAGTTTGCATCGGATCACAAAATGTAAGGTTAGAATTTCAACAGTTTTAGACAGCTAAGACTGGATCCCGCCTCAAACCACAATGATATAGGATTTTTCTATAGAGAGCACCATTCTCGCTATTTCCCAGAGAGAGACGAAATCTCTATAGTGGCGAAAGTGAAATGAATAAGTGAGATCGTACAATGGAACAAAAATGGTGGCATGACGCGGTAGTCTACCAAATCTACCCTCGCAGCTTTCTAGACTCTAACAATGACGGTATCGGTGACCTAAACGGCATCATTAGCAAACTCGACTATCTAAAACTACTGGGCATCAATGTCATCTGGTTGTCGCCAGTTTATCAATCTCCAATGGATGATAACGGCTATGACATTTCAGACTACCAAGCGATAGCCGAAGAGTTCGGTAGCATGGAAGACATGAAACGTTTGATGGATGAAGCCAAAAAGCGCGATATCAAGATCGTGATGGATCTTGTGGTCAACCACACATCAGATGAACATCGTTGGTTCGAACAGGCACGCTCTTCAAAAGATAATCCATACCGCGATTACTACATCTGGCGTGACGCAAAACCAGATGGCAGCGCACCGGATGATCAGCAATCTATTTTTGGTGGCAGCGCATGGCAATGGGACGAGCAAACGGAACAGTACTACTTCCACTTATTCTCAAAACGTCAGCCTGACCTAAACTGGGAAAACCCGAAAGTACAAGAAGAAGTCCACCAGATGATGAACTGGTGGATTGATTTAGGTATTGGTGGTTTCCGTCTTGATGTGATTGACCTTATCGGCAAAGAGATCGATAAAGGCATTACAGGTAATGGCCCACGTTTGCACTCATTACTAAAACAGATGAACCAAGCGACCTTTGGTAATAAAGATCTGCTAACGGTTGGTGAAACTTGGGGCGCAACGCCTGAAATCGCTAAGCTATACAGCGCCCAAGATCGTGATGAGCTTTCGATGGTATTCCAATTCGAGCACATTACCCTGACCTGGGAAAATGGCGATAAGTGGAATCCAATCCCGCTAGATCTGCGTGAATTCAAGAACGTACTCACCAAGTGGCAGGTAGAACTGGCTGACGATGGCTGGAACTCGCTATTTTGGAACAACCACGACTTGCCGCGCTTAGTCTCTAAGTATGGTGACGACAAAAAGTATCGCGTTGAATCAGCGAAAATGCTCGCGACGTGTCTGCACTTCCTAAAAGGGACACCTTACATCTACCAAGGTGAAGAGATCGGCATGACCAACGTTGCTTTCGATACGTTAGAACAATACAAAGACATCGAGACTCACAACTTCTACAAAGTAAAAACAGAAGCGGGCGTAACCCATGAACACATGATGGGCGCGATTCACGAGAACAGCCGTGACAACGCTAGAACGCCTATGCATTGGGACAACAAACCTAATGGTGGATTTACAGAAGGTACGCCTTGGATCGAACTGAACCCGAATTTCCCAGAGATTAACGTAGAGAGTGCACTGAGCGATCCAAACTCAATATTCTTCCACTATCAAAAACTGATTGAGCTGCGCAAAGCACACCCTGCAATCGTTTATGGTTCATTCACTCCGGTCTTTGAAGAGCATGACCAAGTGTTTGCGTACGTGAGAGAACTGGATGGCGAAAAACTGTTTGTGGTTTGTAACTTCTCAAACGACAACCTGACACTGGATATGCCTGAACAATACCAAACTCAGACGCTTGATTGTCTCATCAATAACTATCAAACGATCACTGAACTGTCAGCTAAGCTTGAACTGGCACCGTATGAATCATTTGCTGTAAAACTGTAATCATACGTTAAATTCAACACACCAAAGGCAAGGTTCTCCTTGCCTTTTTTATTGCCCAAAGCCATCGATTCTATCCAACATTTCACATCTTAGCCTAAGCAACCTAGCGCTTAGTTTTGGATGGTTTTCAACACCCCAAAATAGTTTGAGCCCGCCTTCACATTTCTCTATACGCGCCACTTCACAAAACTATGGCGATAGCCTGTAAAACAGCACTATATCGGCATTGCTATAGCTTTTTACTATATCAAAGGTGCGTTTACCTATTTCTCAAAGGCTAAATTAGTCGATATTATTTTCAGCAGATAATAAGAACTGGTAGAAGCGTTTCCCGTTACGGATAACCTTCTTAATATGGAACAAGACTATGAAACCTCTATTAAAAACACTTTCAATTTGTACCCTTGCTGCTCTATGCAATGCTCCTGCTATTGCGATGGAAGAAGGCGAAATCACTATCTGGATTAATGGCGATAAGAGCTACGCTGGCCTTGCTGAAATCGGTAAGCAGTTTGAAGAAGACACAGGCGTTGCAATCAAGGTTCAATACCCAGATTCTCTAGAAGCGAAATTCCAACAGCATGCTGCAACAGGCGGCGGCCCTGACATCATCTTCTGGGCACACGACCGTTTTGGTGGTTACGCGGAAGCTGGCCTGCTTCATGAACTAAACCCAAGCAAAGAATTTAAAGAAAAACTTGTAGACTTCAGCTGGGATGCAGTAACAGTAAACGGCAAAGTTGTTGGTTACCCACTGGCAATCGAAGCACCTTCTCTTATCTACAACAAAGACTTACTGCCTACGCCACCAAAAACTTGGGAAGAGCTAGCTGACATTCAAAAAGAGATGGCGAAGCAGAACAAGAAAGCGATCATGTGGGACGTGAAAAACGCTTACTTCACATGGCCGATGATCTCAGCGGGTGGTGCATTCGCATTTGAGAAAACAGCGACAGGTTACAACGCAAAAAGCACAGGTGTGAACAACGCAGCTGGCGTTCGCGGCCTACAGTTCCTAGTCGACATGGTTGACCAAGGTGTTGTTGATCCAAACATGGATTACTCTGTATCTGAAGCGGAATTCACTAAAGGTGAAGTAGCAATGACCATCAATGGTCCTTGGTCTTGGGGTAACCTAGATAAGCTAGGCGTAAACTACGGTGTTGCTGAACTGCCAACATTGAACGGCGGTAAAGGTAACCCATTCGTAGGTATCCTAAGTGCGGGTATCAACGCTTCGAGCCCAAATACGGATCTAGCTGTTGAGTTCTTAGAAAACTACCTATTCCAAGACGACGCGCTAAAAATCATGAACGATGACAAGCCTCTTGGTGCGGTAACACTGAAATCATTCCAGAAGATTCTTGAGAGTGATGAGCGCATCAAGTCAACAATGACTAACGCAGAAAACGGCGAAATCATGCCAAACATCCCACAAATGACCGCTTACTGGTTCGCTGAGGGTGCTGCAATTGATAACGCAATGCAAGGCAAGCAAACCGTGCGCGAAGCGCTAGACACTGCCGCAAAACAAATTACTAAGTAAACCATTCCATAATTAATATCCTATGTCCTTTGGCACAGCAGTTTGCTGTGCCTTTTTTTGTTTTGGAACCTTCATCCTATGCAAATCCCAACACTCTACCTCAAAGGTACGTTTAATGGCTGGGGACTCGATACCCCACTTACAGCAATCAACAGTCATACACTGCAAGCCACCTTATGCCTTTCAACCGACCAATACCGCTTTAAGATCTCCGATCTCGATGGCACCAAGCAATGGACGTTATCAGGCCACCCAACCAAAGCCGTAGAATGTGCTCTAGAAAACGTGTTACCACTGGTTAACACTCAAGGCATTGGTAACGACCTACTCTTCACACCTCAAGCCGCAGGCCACTACACAGTGACCATTGACCTTGCATCTGACACACCAGCCATGGCTATAGAGCAAGGTGAACAGCAATCAAAAGCTGTGACACAGAGGCCACCTGTCGATATTGCATTAGAGGCAATCGAGGCCGAGCAACCAGAGTGGAGAAAGCCTAGCTTCGCTTTAGAGGCGAACGATCTTTTTGCCCAGCTTGCGATCACCGAAACAACGCCGTTTACTTTCGTGTTCGGCGACAACGTTGATGGCTACTACCACGGTACCACGCACACCTTCATCAACAGCGGCAAATATCGCCATCATCAAGGTTGGTTGTTTGGTGGGTTTGCAAGCTTCATCAATCGCGTTATCAATGACAAAACCCAAGCAAAACAAGCGTGTTTGATGCCTTATGGGCTTGAGCATCACTATCCATCGAGCCAAGACTGCTTGAGCTTGATGCAAGAGAAAAGACAGGTCGCAATTTCCGTTAAGAGCGATACTGAGCAGACATTAAACCTACTGCCTGAACTCAATATTCCAAGCCATTACGTGCAGGTTCACCAGTCTTCTAACCACATCATCCTAGAGCTCGATGACCAGGTTTGTCCTGAAGGGTGCCCTAAGTTTGTTTCACTCATAGCCAATCACGCCGTACAAGTTGAAGAGCTTTCTTCAGAGCAAGTCCATTCTATCGCTGAGCCTATGCAGCTCTCTTCAAACAACATCAACCTGCTGTTCTCAACCAAAGAAGAGCAGACAGAACTGGCGCTGTACATAAGCTTTGCACATCAGCGACAAGAAGCTGAATCCATGGCAGATTACGCTGCAGAGAAAGGTGCATTAGTTGGCCACCAGCAAGCGATTTACCAGTTCCTATGTAACAACTACTTGTGGACCAACGACGTTGAGTACAACAAAGCGGTAATGTGGGCGCGTTTAGCTAGCCGCACCTTTGTGAGCCATGAGTTCGGTACTGGCATATGGGCCGGCTTACCTTGGTTTAAAGACTGCTGGGGACGAGATACCTTTATCGCGCTATCTGGAACCAGCCTGGTTAATGGATTCTTTGAAGAAGCGAAGGCCATTATTGAGAACTTCGCAGCAATGCAAATGACCGACGAATCTTCGGTTAACTTTGGCCGCATTCCAAACCGAGTCACCAGTAAAACCAACATCATCTATAACACCACAGACGGCACACCATGGATGATTCGCGAAGCGCTGGAATACATCAACTACTCGGGAGATGAGGCCTTTGCTAAAGCCATCTACCCAGCTTTAAAACGCTTTATATCAGGCGTAGAAAAGCACTACCTTGCGCAAGATGGGCTAATGAGCCACCGACACCCTGATACTTGGATGGATGCCAAAATCGACGGTGCGATTCCGTGGTCACCAAGAGGGCCAAAAGCCAATGATATTCAAGCACTCTGGTTCGAAAGCCTTCATTGTGCGATGGCTTTAGCTGATCTTGTTGGTGATGATGAAAGCAAACAGCAGTGGCAAACGCGAGCAGCGCAAGTAAAAGAAAGCTTCATTAGTCAGTTTTGGAATCCAGAGAAGCAATGCTTAGCGGATCACTTAGCAGAAGGCGATAAACCAGACTACAGTGTCAGACCTAATCAATTGATGACAATATCGATTCCGCAACAAGAGTCTCTGACAACACCCGACATTGAGCAATATATCGTCAAAAATTCAGTCGATAAATTACTGTTCCCTTGGGGCATTTGTTCTCTGCAACAAGAGCATATCGACTTCCACCCATATCACGACAATCAAAGCCAATATCATAAAGATGCGGCCTACCATAATGGAACGATCTGGGGTTGGAATGCGGGCTTTACGGTTACGGCTTTAACTCGATACAAGCAGCAAGACTTCAGTTATCAACTGTCTAAGAACCTTGCCAAGCAGATCCTTAATCAAGGATGTCGTGGCACCATGAGCGAAAACTTAGATGCCTACCAACACGACAATAACAAATTGGTTGAGTCTGGCACCTTCGCACAGGCTTGGTCAGTATCGGAATACGCGAGAAACGCTCAGCAAGACTACTTAGGTTACCGCCCTCAACTGCTCGAAAACCGCATTAATATTGCGCCGAAGCTACCTCAGCTGTGGACGCAATTTAACGCATCCCTACCGTATGGAGACAACAAGCAAATAGTATTACGTTATTCATCGGATAATGAAATCGCTCGTTATACCCTTACATCGAGTGAAGAGTCTGAAGCGATGTCTGATATCGAGCTGGTTTTAGCCTTAGATGTTAGTAACAGCCAATACGTAGAAGTTCGTGCGCCCCTTGCGATTGATTTAGAGATAATAGTCAATCAAGAGAGCGGAGAAGTGACAACAAACACTTCCAAGGCCGTAGTAACTAGCCATAATCATCCAAATTATACACTGTTAGAAGGACTTGAGTTTGCGCAGCCTGATATTGCAATTGCCCACAATAGTATTCTGAATCAGGATTACTTGCGTAATAAAAGGGAAAAGCAGGAATTCGCAGTAGCGAAAGACTAATAGAAAATAAAAAAGCCTGAACAAAAAATCTATCAGAATATATTGTTCAGGCTTTTTTCTAATGATTCATAATAAATCGAATAAAATCGGGGAAGCGTTTCGCCCAAGCGATTTCATTATGTTCATGCCCCTCACCCTCGATATAAACAAGAGAGACATTGTCTTTACTTAATAAAAGATCGTTCATAGAGCGAGAACCATCTAAATATACCTGAGCAAAATCTACGCTGGTATCTTCTCGTTTTTCATTAGTTCCCATATCCATATAGATCTTAACAGGAAGCTCAAACTCCAAACCAGAGGCATAATTGAAATATTCACTGTGATTAAACCAAAACGCAGGTGAAAACACCCCAAGCGCACCGAATGCATGCTGGTGCTTGCCACCGCCATACAAACTGATCAATCCACCCATTGAACTGCCCGCTAAATAAGTGGAATTGCGTTGCGGCAGGGTTCGGTAATTACGATCAATATATGGCTTTAACGTATCAACGATAAAGTCGACGTAATCATCCCCTTCACCACCAAAATCGCAAAGCGCGTCTGGAATACCAAACTCACTGATCTGACTCGTCGCTTTCCAAGGCGAATACTCATTGTATCGTCCCATTTTATCGAGCTCATCACTGCTGTCGATCGCGACTAAGATGATGCCATCTGTTTCGCCTTGCTTCTGCATCTCATCCAAGGTGGTCTTTGCTTGCCAACACATACCGTAAGTTGCAGTAAGCTCATCAAACACATTTTGGCCATCGTGCATGTAGAGCACGGGGTAGTGCTTGTTGGATGTAGCGTAATCGTAAGGGAGGTAAATTCGTAGGGTACGAGTGCGCTTTAATTGAGGCATCGGAAACGCCTCAATCAGCAGCAGGTCATCTTGTTCTGTTTGTGTCATTGCAAAAACCGTTAACTCTAGATAGAAAAATAGCGCCTATATTAGGCGCTATCATTGTTCAATTACTTAGCGTTGACTGCTCGTACAAAGGCCTCTTGAGCCCCTTCAACGTTCAGTGCTTTAGCTTCATCTAGTAGGCTGAGTGCTTTTGGCACGTCGCCAGATTTCACTGCGTTTTGAATGGCAGAGATGTAGAAATCTTGAGTCTCTTGTTGCACACGGATTTTCGTGGCCGGCTTCTTCGCTTCAGCAACAGCTGGTGCTGCGGCTACCGCTGCTGGTGCAACAACAGGTTGGGCACGGTAAGGGCGAAGTTTGAGCGTCTCAATTTCTAACTCCAAGCGACCACCAAGCTGGTTTGTATAAACAGGGTCAGTCACCATAGGCATCACTTCACCAAACTCTTTGGCGCGCACTTTCGCTGGGTGATCAACCTGAATAGCTTTACCTAATTGATCTGCTGGAGTGTAAATAACCATAAATGGGGTCTTGCTAGCATCAATGCGGAGGCGCTCTACGTAGCTCGTACGGGTAAAAGCATCTGATGCTTGGATTTTGAAATCTTCAAACTTCAGTGTTTTCACTGGCTGAAAGTTCTCATCCAGCAGAATCGCTTCTGGTGCAAACACCGAGTCATCAATCATCAGGCTAGAAAGCGTCACTAGCATCTCTGCAGAGCGATCGCTAAATTTAAAGGCCGCAAAGTGGCTGTTGCCTGTTGTAAAGGTACCGACAGGCGAGCCTAAGTCGATATCAAATTTTAAATCTTCATTGTCGTTAAGTTGGGCGTATGGAAATTGCGAAAAATCGCTACAGCATACTTCTGCATTGGTTGGGGGCGTTAATTGTGTTTGTACTTGAGCATCTGAAGCACAACCGCTTAGTAAGGCACCTAGTAAAACGGCTAACATGGAGCTTTTATTTGTCATTGTAATCTCTCTCACTATTGGTTGTTAGTAGGGGGAAACGGAAAAAGGCAGCCAACTGGCTGCCCTTTACTATAAATGGTTTAGAACCAGATTTCAGTGTGAACACCGAATACAAATTGGTCTTTACCATTCTCAATGCCGATGTTTGAAGCACTGTCTTCATCGTCAGCTTTAATGTAGCTGATGTATGGCTTCACTTGTGGACGACCGAAGTAATCAGAGTTAGCTGTAAACGCTGTTGCGATTTCAAGGTTAATGACTTTAGACTCATCAACGCCTGCTGGTTTATTCCATGCTGCTGGGTCACCAAGTTCTTCGAAGCCGTAAGAAGCTGTTGCTTCAAGGCGAATGTTATCGTTTAGTTTGTATGATGGGCGAGCAGCAACAATCCAACGAGTAAGATCTTCTTGGCCAAATAGAGTGTCTAGGCTTGTGAAGTAAGTTGCTTCTGTACCTAGCTGTACTCGCTCAGAAACGTTAAGTACACCGTAAGAAGTTAGGAACAATGATTCAGCATCATCGCCACCACCTGACCAGCCACCGAAGTTTACACCACGGTTTTGCATTACGCCTTTACCGTAAGCAATTGCGTTTTGTGTCCAACCATCAAGGCCGTAGTAGCTAGTGTTCAATGTTACAGAAGCGCCGAAACCATCATCGTCTTCGCCATCTAGAGTCTGTTGACCGTATTTGAAGTCAAAGTCTAGAGAACCGATACCAGCATCAACACCGTAGTAATAGAAGTCAAGTGAAGATAGAGTTGTACGTTCTGCGCCAGGGTTTGCAGAACCAGCATCAGGATCAGCTAGAACGTATGCAACACCCGCAGTGTTACCACCTAATTTAGTTTGGATACCCGCACCGATACCAGAAGATTGTTTCCAAAACTCGCCAGATAGGATACCTGCAGCACGGTTTAGGAAGCGTTGACCACCCCAGATAGACGTGTCTTCGCCAAGAATGCCACCTAACTCAACAAACGCTTCTTTTACTTCAAATTGTGCGGTCGTGTTATTTTTTTGGCTACCTGAAGAAGAGTAAGCGTAAGAGTTACCATTACCATATTCAGTACGTAGAACATAGTCCGCCCATACACCATTTTGGTACTCAGAGTGTTTCTTAACTACGAATTCAACTTGGTTAGTACTCTTACCGTGCGTACCAGCTGTCATGTAGTCAGGCTTACCAAATTCAGTATCAACTGTTTTGCCATCTGCAACGCGAACGTTAGAAGACATGTAGCCGTGGATTTCCCAACCATCAGAAATAACGTCAGTTGGGTTAGCTACCTCAACTTCCATTGCCTCATCACCACTTGTTACATCAAGAGCTACTTCTTCTGCGTATACTGAGCCAGCCATTAACGCAGTGGTCACTGCTGCAGCAATCAAACTTACTTTTTTCATTCTTAACTCCATTAAGGACGATTTATTTTTAGGTTTTATATTTTTGCTCTCTTGCGACAGCCAAAGGCAGTAATGGCGGACGTAAGATAGAGAGGTTTAGGGTTTCCCCTGATTCGTTTCAACGGGGTCAATATTAAGGGGGGCGCACAAGTTTGACTTCCTCCACCCCCAACTAAATTAAGGGGGATGAGAAGGGAGTAGAAAATTTACAGAACGGTGTTTAGAAGAGTTAGATCACTTAATCTAGGAGGAGTAGACCGTACACAGATCTAATTATTCATATCAAATGAGATCCAGTTCAAATATATTGTTTGAACTTAATCGATGAATTATTTTTTTAACAATAAATTCTTTGTGAAGTTGCTTGACCTTAATGTGACAAAGCTTTTTACTAATAGTTCACCAAAGCTGTTTAACGAATAAGAAATAAGCAATGACTAAAACGCTCGGACGCCCACATCCACTCGGTGCAACGCTAGATGACACTGGCTGTAACTTCTCTATTTATTCTCCAGACTGCCCAAACCTATCGCTCGCCCTCTTTGACGAGAATGATGAATTTGTCACTTATAAATTAGAAAACGAATACGCTGGCATTAAGTACGCTTACATAGAGGGTGTTCGCGCTGGTCAAAAGTACGGCTTCATAGCTGAAACAGACGACGGCTCTCTGCTTCTTTCTGACCCTTATGGCAAGGCACTGAGTGAACCTCTGCACTACCAAACACCTTACACTCCAGAAAAGAGTTTCGGGATGGCGAAGTGTGTAGTGACAGACGACAGTTTTGATTGGCAAGGCATCGAAGGACCTAGAATTTCTCGAGAAGAGACCGTGCTATTCGAAACGCATGTAAAGGGCCTAACCAACTTACATCCTGAAGTAGAGAAAAACGGCCAAGGGCGTTATATGGGGTTAGTCAGCCCAGAGATGCTCGCCTTCTACAAACAACAGAATATCAACTCGCTGCAACTGCTTCCGGTCGCGGCGTGTATGCATGAACCGCATCTTTTGGATATGGGCAAAGTAAACTACTGGGGCTACAACCCTTACCTGTTTATGGCTCCAGATCCTCGCTATGCAGAAAAAGATGCAGTCACCGAACTCAAAACCGCTATTCGTGAGCTTCACCGTAACGGCATTGAAGTGATCCTTGATGTGGTTTACAACCATACTGCGGAAGGTGGTGAAGGTGGCTGTACCTTTAACCTTAAAGCACTGGATCACCGCCACTACATCAAACACGGTTGCCACTACGCCAACTTTACTGGCTGTGGAAACACGGTTGACCTTACCTATCAAGCATCACTCAACTTAGTAATGGATACGCTAAGATACTGGGTGAGCGAATTTAAAGTTGATGGCTTCCGCTTTGACTTGGCAGCTACCTTAGGTCGCCAAGGTGATCAATACAGCCCAGACGCTGCGTTTTTCAAGGCTGTGGCTCAAGATCCTGTCTTAAAAGAGACCAAACTCATCGCTGAACCGTGGGACATTGGCCCGAACGGCTATCAAGTAGGTAACTTCCCACTGGGCTGGAACGAGTGTAACGACAAACTCCGCGATATCACTCGTAGCTTCTGGCGGGGTGATCAAGGCTACCTAAAAGAGTTTGCGACACGCTTGATGGGCTCACGCGATATATACAGTGCTGCTCACTGGCCTTACAAACTCACCGTCAACTACATCACTTATCATGACGGCTTCACCATGCAAGATCTTGTCTCATACAAGCACAAACATAATGAAGAGAATGGTGAAAATAACCGTGATGGTCATGGTGACAACCGCTCAGATAACTACGGTGTTGAGGGTGAGACTGAAAACGTTCTGGTGATCGAGACGCGTGAAAAGCAAAAACGTAACTTCATGGCAAGCTTGCTGTTCGCATTTGGTATTCCTCATATTCTGACCGCTGACGTGCTTTCTCATACGCAAAACGGTAACAACAACGCCTATTGCCAAGACAGTGAGACCAGCTGGTTAAATTGGGCACCTAACGAGCGCAAAGATGACTTTAAGCTGTGGCTCTCTGAAATGATTGCAGCTCGTCACGAGTATATGGTGCCGTTCATCAAAGCATTCAGTGGTGAGCAACGTAACTCGAACCGAATCTTTTGGAGCCGTGTCGATGGCACTCTAATGGAGCACGATGACTGGAATCGCCTTAGCTCTGTCGCACTACACTTAGGTATTGGTGAAGACGGCAATGAAATGATCTACCTGATCAACCAGACTAACGCTCCGGCTCGCTTTAAGCTGCCAAACGACAGAGGCCAAAACTGGGTAACGATTTGCGATACCAATTCTCGCAATGTGAAGCCAGGGTCGGCGGAAGGAGAAATGTTGCTTTCTCCAACTTCAATGGCGATTTTGCACTACTCTGCCGCTGCTCAAGAAGACGCCAGCGAAAAGTAGAAAGACGCTCAATATTAGAACGATTTTCATAAAAGTCAGCTATGTTTATAGCTGACTTTTTTATTAGGTGAATATCACAAATCTGTTTTATTTATATGGAATCATTTGCATTGATGTGATTACGAAAACTGTTTAGTATGCTGCCACTATAAAAAATGAATCTATAACGTCTTTGGATATCATGGCTTTACCTAAAACATTAATTCGTCTATTCAAACCTTATCTCGTCATACTCACAGGAGGGATGATCTATTTAGCCGCAGCACAATTAGAGCGGATGGAGAACTCAGCGAGGGAACAATCTGCTTCAAATATCCGGATAGCTAACTCTATTATCGACTCCAACATCGAAGCCACCTTAGGAAAACTCTACCTCCTTGAAACCAGCTTAGAACAGGGGCAAACAGCTTCAAAAAATGCCTTCTTAACGCTGAGTGAAAACATCCTCAAGCGTACCCCCAACTTCTCCGATATCGTTTTGTACCACTCAGGCACTCAGCAATATTTTTCAAGTCGTGGCTTATCCCTTCCTTCAACTACGCTCAATGACCTCAAGTGGCATCGGATAGAGAGCCTAGTAGAAGACTTTTTTATCTCTTCCGTGTATCAAAAAACCGATGGTCGCTGGGTATTCGCAATTAAGCACACCATTTCAGAGCGCCTGAAAGAAATATGGATTGAGTTTGATCTGTTACACACCACACAGGGTTTACGTGATCTCAAAACACTCGATAACGGTTATGTGTTTGTGGTTGATCGCTCAACCGAAAGGCTTATTTTCCATCCAGACCCAGTACGTGTCGGTAGCAAGTCTATTAGCTATCATGCGGGAATCAGCCACCAGATCTCTCAAGGCGAAACCGCCGGACAGCACGAATACTACTATCAAGATCACTTCAAAGTGTCTGTGTTTAATGCCAACAACAATCTCAATTGGGTATTTATTGCGGGAACGGATCGTCAAGATATTCTCACCAGTTCTCATCAGTTCACGCTGACAGCGGTGGTGTTGGCTTCGCTATTGCTACTATGGATTGTGGCTAACTATCTGATTCACAGACTTAACCGTGCGCTAGGCTTGCTCAATCAAGTTGACGATCTCGCGAGCTTCAAGCGTCAGCTAAAATCCGTGCTTAACGATTTCTGCTACAACAATGGCATTCAATTCTGTTTGTACAACCCAAACAGCCATGCCTTTAGTACCTTGGACTACCACGGTAACAAGAGCGTTGTGCACACCAACAAAGCCTTGGCTCAGAGCTTATTGCCTGACAGTTTGGTCTATCGAAATGGCCGCTACGCTGATTCACTGGCGCGTAATCTAAAAATCAACCAGCGTCATTACTGTATCCCATTGCACTCTCGTAAACAGTTATTAGCAGTACTCTATATCAACAGTGCGTTTCCGATCAGTCGCTCGATCCTTCGTATGATAAGAAGTGCGACAGAAACTTCTCTCGCCAACCTGTTGTTGCATCATCAATTGAGCTGCAAAGATCTGATGACCCAGCTTGATAATAAAAACAACTTCAATGCAGCGTTGTCTTCACACACCAATGCACCGGATACCTTTGTCGCTCTGCTCGACATTGACCATTTCGAGCACCTCAATAACGCTTACGGAGAAGCCATCGGTGATCGCCTCATTAAGAGCACCGCTGAAGCGATTCGGGCGCACTTTCCTAAGCCAAAAAGCCTTAGCCTAGCGCGCATTGGCGGCAAAGAGTTTGCGATTCTATTCAAGGCCAACAATGAGCGTGATGCAAAGGCCCAGCTTGAGCAATGTCGTATCAGTATCGCTTCGACGGCCATCAAAACGCCAGACATTAACCTGTCTGCAAGTGCCAGTATTGGGTTTGCGATGCTGGAAGGTGAATCAGAGTCGGCTCTGGCTCTTGCTGAACAAGCGAAAGTGATTGCCCAGCAGCTAGGTCGAAATCGAGTTGAGGGCTACTCAAAGCGGCAATCGCCTGCTGAGCCTACCTCAATGAGCGCCGCCTAATAATCCAATCAACGCCACAAAGCACTGAACCTTCTTCGGTGCTTTTGTTTTTTCTGAAAGTGACTACAATGCTCCACGCTTCCCCTTCAAACACACCACTGAAAAGACAGACACAGCCAATGATAAAGCTTAGCCATCGACTTCAATCCATCAGTAACCTCATTTCCAAGCCTTATGATCACATTTGGGATTGCTGCTGTGACCACGGTCATCTGGGGATGCAGCTTTTAGTGGAACAAAAGGCACCCAATATCCATTTTGTCGATATCGTGCCTAACTTAATGGCGAAACTGGAAATAACGCTCGAGCAGTATTTTTCCGATAGTCAGCCTTCCATTTCAAAAAGTGATTCAGATACTCAATGGCATGTGCACTGCATGGACGTTGGTCAACTGCCGTTAAGCGAGCAAAGCGGACAACATTTAGTGGTGATTGCGGGTGTCGGAGGAGAGCTTACACAAACACTGATTGAGACGATCATTTCAAATCACACGGATTTGGCGTTTGATTTCTTGCTGTGTCCGGTGCATCAATTGTTTGAGTTGCGTGAATACCTAGGGAAAGGTAATTTCTCGATGATTGACGAAAAGCTCATCGAAGAGAATCGTCGTTTCTATGAAATTTTGCATGTCTCTTATCAGCCAGAAACCAGCAAGAATGTAAGTACTCACTTATCTGAATACAAAGTATCACCCGTTGGTAACAAGATATGGTTAGGTGCTACAGAGCAAGATAAGCACGTTATAGAACAATACAAACAACGCACTCTACAACACTATCAACGCATCTCTTTCGGCTTAGAAAAACAGGGGAAGCCTAACTCTGTCGCGCACATTATTGAGCATTACCAAGCCGTTTAAGTCGCTAGATTTACATATCGAAGACAAAGAAAAAGCCGACTGGAATCAATCGGCTTTCTCGTATCTGGTTATCAATGATATCGGCTATTGTTTACTGGTATACACACCATCTAGGTACTGATCTTTCTCTTGCCATGTGCCATTTAGCCAACTGTGGAAGCGGCGCTTAAAGGCTTTGTCTTCAAAGTAATTACCGTCTAAATTTTCATCCATTGGATGCACTTTAATACGCACCACAATCTTAGTCATCTTGCCTTTAAGCATATCTTCAAATGGCGATTCTTGGTTTTCAGGGTATGCCAATGTTACATCCACTACGCCATTAAGCATGTGTCCCATGTTCGACAGTGCGAACGCTACCCCGCCTGTTTTAGGTTTAAGCAAGTGCTGATAAGGCGTTTTCACTGACGTCAGTTTGTCTGCATTCACACGGGTGCCTTCGACAAAATTCACCACGGTTGTTGGAGTGTTTTGAAACTTCTGGCAAGACTTCTGAATCGCATTAAAGTCATCATTGCGACGCTCTGGGTTTTTAAGCAGAAACTCGCGCGAGTGTCTTCTCATGAAAGGCATATCGAGCCCCCAACAAGCCAAACCAACAAACGGTACGTAGAGCAAGTCGTGCTTCAAAAAGAACTTCGGCATTGGCATTTTGTCTTTCATCACAGAAGCCAAAACCACGATATCTGCCCAGCTGCGATGGTTAGACATCATCAGGTACCATTGATCTTTAGATAGCTCCTCGCCCCCTTCAATTTGCCAATCAATGCGATTCATTGACGACAAAATGCCAAGGTTAACCGTTGCCCACATCCAGAAAACCGCATCCGCTGCACGATTAGAAAATACCGTCACTTTTGAGAGAGGTAACAGCAGCTTGATGAGGGCGAATAATGAGATCAGAACCGTGACAATGGCGGTGTTGATAGTCACCAATGTAACACTGATGACTAGACGGAGGTTATCTAACATATTAGTAAACAGTAACTTAACGAAATTCGGTATAAAACAGGAGCAGATATTATACCTTTTTCATCCCCTCTCTATCTACACATTGAAATATTAATGACACATTTGAGCAGGTGGTCATAGCAGTCACTTCTTGGCAAATTTGTCACGCCACTGAGTCGGAGCTAAGTTGAATGTCGATTTAAAATGCTTACGAAATACACTTTCCGAACCAAACCCCGCCTGCTCTGCCACTTGATGAATTGGGTGGCTAGTCGATTCCAATAACCTCTGGCTGAGCTTAAGTCGCTGTTGAAGCAACCATTCACCAAATGAACACCCATAAGCCGATTTAAATTGACGTGTGAAGGTACGGCGACTCATAGCACACAAGGAGGCAACCTCATCTAATTGATAAGATTGAGTCAGGTTCTGTTCGATATCTTGAATCACGCCCTCAAAGCTAATCGCCTGAGTTGGCTTAGTTTGTATCGGCGTTGGAATGTATTGCTGTTGACCGCCAGAGCGATAAGGTGCGGTCACCATAATACGAGCTAGTTGGGTTGCGACTTCTGTCCCGCAGATTTTTCTTACAATGTGTAAACAACAGTCTAATGCGGCGGCAGTGCCAGCCGAGGTAATCGTGGTTTCATTGTCGATAAACAGAGGCTGTTCATCGAACTCGACCAGAGGGAATCGCTCTTTGAATTGGTGGCTAAAAGCCCAGTGTGTGGTCGCCCTCTTACCATCCAATAAACCTGCTTCAGCCAACACAAATGCCCCCAAGCAGAGCCCAACAATGGTTTTGCCTTGTGAGTGACACAATTGCAATTCACTCAATAAAGCATCTGGGACCTGTGGTAACGAGTTAGGCCAACTCGGAACCACAATAATATCGCAATCGCGGGCGCGTTCAATTCCATCTTCTATACTGATCCCAAAGCCTGACCCCGAAGAAAACTCAGTCCCAGAGACGCTGCACAAAGTCACTGAAAACTTGGGTTGCTGTTCAATGAATACATCTTGAAAAACCAAACAGGGCACCGACAAATGGAATGCGCTGATCCCTTCAAAAGCGATCACGGCGACCTTTATTGGAGCTGTAGCGGACGAAAGCATAAAAGTGACCTCAATAAAACAATGGCCCAATTTGAGCGATAGATTACCTTAAACACAGTATGACACTTTTTCACTCTGCACCATAATTGTTGAAGACTAATTCATCGGAGCAAACATCATGAAAATTCATCACCTTCGCAGTGCCACTTTTATCATTGAATCTGGCCAATACCGTATTCTGATTGATCCGATGTTAGGTGAAAAAGGTTCACTGCCTCCATTTTCTGTCTTGCGTTTTAAAGCCGCCAAGAACCCAACTGTAGACTTGCCCGCCAATGCAGGGCCACTGCTTAATACAGTCACTCACGCTTTAATCACTCACAGTCAAACCTTTGGTTTCAAGCCCCTACAACATGGTGACCACCTAGACACGGCAGGTGAAGCTTTCTTGATTGATAACGGCATTACAGTCGCAACACCAAGCAAAGATAAAGCTTACCTAGAGAAATACGGGATCACTGTGAGTCATGGTTTAGACAGTTGGGTAGAAACGGATTATCTCGAAGGCAAGATTACCGCTGTGCCAGCGCAACACGGTCATGGCTGGATTCATAAAGTGATGGCGAATGGCTGTGGGTTCTATTTAGAGCTCCCGAACGAACCATCAATTTACATTAGTGGTGATACGGTACTGACTGACGACGTAAAACGAGCTTTAAGCGAACTCAAGCCAGACATTACTATAGTAGCAACCGGACAAGCTCAAATGGATGTGGGGCAGCCTCTGTTGATGCCAACCGATGAGGTGATGGAGTTTATCCGCCTTTCTCCAGGTAAAGTGATTGCTAATCATATGGAAGCGTTGAACCACTGCCCTATCGAACGTTCAACATTAAAGCAGACACTTGAACATCATCAGTTAGCTGACAAAGTGTTGATTCCTGAAGATGGTGAAACACTAGAGTTTTAAATACGAGGTATTGACTCAAGATATCAAAGTTTCTGGTCTCCAAAAAGAACAAACCCCGCGTAATGCGGGGCTTGCTCTAGGCAGTGTCTGTTTTTTAGAAGCTGTAAGCAACAGAAGCTTTGAAGTTACGACCTGCCTCGTAGCTGGTGTACTTCTCTGAACCCCAAGAGATACCAAAGCCTGTGTGCTCTGCGTACTTCTTATCAAATAGGTTATCGACAGCAAGGTTAACCGATAGGTCCTTAGCAAAATCTGGAACGTAAGCCGCCCAAATATTGTGAGTACCGAAGCCAGCACGTTCAATCTTCACGCCATCTTCATCGGTGTAGTCATTACCCGGAACAAAACGTGAATCCCAACCAAACACTAGCTCGTTAGATAGGCTGTAGTTGAAGCCCGCTTTAATGTTATGGATACCTGTTTTGTTCATGTGACTTGTTGTGCCATCTTTTAGACTAGTTTGGTCACCGTCAGAGAACGAGTGGTTCGCGTAAAGAGCAAAATCATCAATGCTGTACGTAAATACTGTCTCTACACCCCAAACTTCAACATCGTACTGGTTTGCCAGTGTTGTGTTGTTTTTGGTTGGGTGCATCTGGTTATCAAGGTCGTACTGGTAAGCCGTGAAACCTAGGATGGCATGATCAGCGGCAAGCAAATCAGATAGGTCGTAATCGAAGCCCGCTTCATAGTTGTTACCTGTCATCGCCTTAGTGTCTGCCTGATTTACATCGCTCGCGGCTTTCATGGTTAGCGTTTCAGGAAGGGCTGCACCCTTGAATAGACGACCGTAACCAACACGTAGTCTTAGGTTGTCTGTTGTTTGGTGTTCACCTTGGAATTTCGGTGAAAGTTGATCGTATTTACCCGAGAACACACCACCCAGTTCGTGCACGTCATAACGAAGACCTGTCACAAAGCGGAAGTCACTGATTTCAAAAGCGTCTTGAGCGTAGATACCGTAAGCGGTAACCGTGCCACCATCCATGTCGTAGTTCTTGGTCTCACCAGTTTTAGAACCCGATGTGTAAGTACCTAGACCAGAATCAATCCACTGCTCAGCTTTGTAACCTTCAACACCGTAGGTCAGCTCGTGATCACCGACCCAAGAGATGTTGCGAATATCACCACCAATGGTCGTGACGTTGTATTCACGATCTGGAATTGAAAGCTCACCGTCTTTGGTAAATACCCAGCTGCCTGATGAATTGTCCCAGTTGCCGTAGTCTTCAGTTAGCGCATCACGGTCCATGTACTGACGGTTGTAGTAAAGGTCAGTGGTTAGGTTTACAAGATCGCTGCCATTGTCGTAGTGGTGGTTTAGCGTCACTGTGTCGCGGCTGATTGCATGATAATTATGCTCATCATCTGCGTATAGTGCGCCGGCTTTTTCGCCTGACAATTGGCGTACGCCACCATCTTCATAGGTGTTGAACGTCAATTTAAACTCGTTAGCATCGTTCGGGATAAATACGATTTTTGCTAAGCCAGATTTTAGCTCGCCCTGCTTAGACGTTACATCGTCTTCACCCGGGATATGTAGGTCACCGTCTTCAGAGTAGTTAGCGATACCCATGAACTGTAGTTTGTCGTTTAGCTTTGCATAAACGGCTACGTTTGTAGTGAAACGCTCGTAAGCTGTCTGGTAGCCCGTTTTCACACGAGCGCCAATGGTTTCGTCACCACGCAGTAAGTCACTTGGATCTTTTGTCTCGTAGCTGAAAGAGCCGTTAATCGCGCCTGCACCAGAAAGCACAGAGTTACCACCTAGAGTGATCTCAGCAGACTTTAGCATCGCAGGGTCAAAAGTTTGGTCACCAGAGTGGTGGAACAGTTGGCCTTCCTGACGTGCACCGTCAATGGTCACAACAGAGAATTTATCTTCCATACCACGGATGAAGACTTTACGAGAGTAACGAGCGTTACCATCGACCGTCACACTTGGCATAGTGTTCAGAACATCTTTAATGTCTGACGCTTGTTTCTGTTCCAGAGTATCTGAGTTGATCTCAGTTTGAACGTGTTGGTCTAGGGCTGAACCTACTACGACCACAGTTTCGTCGGCAGCTTGAGTAGCAAAAGAGGCTAATGCAACAGTAATCGCTGCAGAAAGTGACTTCAGTTTCATAATAGTACTTATATTTTATAAACAACAACAAGAGCGGTGCATAATACACGATGCAAATGATAATTCATCTCATTTACATTCTTTACTTTTCTATGCTTTGTTTTTATAAAATCACAATGTAATATTCATAAAAGTTCACTGAACTCTTGTTTTTTGAACTGAATATTTCAAAAAATCCTAGTAATAGGTAACCGCCAGTTCACTTCTGGCGGTTTTTAAATCAAAACATATCTCCCACCGACCATCTTCATTGAATATCTTTCAAAGACTTATTCACTATAAGCATCACAGATACAGCTCGTAAAGAGACTCAAAAAGCGCGCGCTATTGAGTTTTCACGCAGATCCATTCTCCAGATACTTAGCCAACCAATTCAGGTTAAAAAGAACTTATTGAGTTATAAAGACACACTTTAAACCAAGTCAATTTGACATCAAAAGCGTTGTGATTGTTTATCAAGCCTTATTTGATAACGATTCTCATTATTGGCATATAACCTGCTACCCTCAGTATGAGAATCTTTGATTATGCTTATTAAGACCCTCAATAAAGAGGACCTTATAGGAGAGCAGAACTATGACAGAACTTCCACATGGCTTAGTCGCAGGGAAAGTCGTGAACCGAGTTGATTGGAACCATCAACTTTTTTCCTTAGAGATTAAAGCCGCTATATCGCCCTATTTAGCAGGCCAGTTTACCAAGTTGGGTCTCGAAAATGCGCAAGGAGAGCTAGTTAGACGGGCGTACTCGATGGTGAATGCTCCGTCCCATGAAAAAGGCTATCAACACCTAGAGTTTCTGATTGTGAAAGACAGCGATGGACAACTGTCACCAATGCTTCACCAGTTAAACAGTGGAGACGAGGTTTTTGTAGGACGAGATCCAAGTGGATTCATGACGATCGAAGAGATCCCTGCATACGCTCAAGATCTGTGGATGCTCGCCACCGGCACTGCAGTCGGCCCGTTCATCTCACTGTTAGAACAGCTTCAAGATCACAACCAGATACGATCATTTGACCGCCTTATTCTGGTTCATGCGGTTAGAACCGAGCAGGATCTGACCTATCAAACGCGAATCGAACAGTTCATCCAACACTTCCAAGGAAAACTTCACTATGTGCCAATTATTTCAAGAGAATCCGTTGCCGGAACTTTGCGCGGACGAATCCCAAGTTTGTTACTTGGAGGCGACCTTGAGCAAGCCACGTCTATCGCTATCAATAAAGACCGTAGCTTCTTCTACCTGTGCGGTAATCCAGAAATGGTTCGCGATACTAGCTCAGCACTAAACCAACTTGGATTAGAGAAACACTTGCGCCGCAAACCGGGGCAATTTAGCAGCGAAAATTACTGGTAACACAGATATTTACTTATTGATTGAAAACTAAAGGATCACACTATGGCTCATTTACGTATTCCTAAACATTGGACAATTCAACGCTCAACGCCGTTTTTTACTAAGGACAATATCCCAGCGGCTCTGCTTAACCACCACAATACTGCTGAAGGTGTGTTTGGGCAGATCTGTGTGATGGAAGGGACGGTCACTTTTTATGGTTTCGCGGATGCCGATGCAACTGAACCGGAACAAGTCGTGGTTATTGAAGCGGGTCAGTTTGCTACGAGTCCTCCTCAATATTGGCACCGTGTTGAGCTCAGTGACGATGCTCAATTCAATATTAATTTTTGGTCAGAGAAAGAGACGAAGAAGATGTTCAACACCCGTAAGTAGCGTCATTGAACTCGTAATTTACGGAACGAAGGGCTGACGTGCAAAACAAATAACCATAACAAAAACAATGACTAGTCGTGATAGACAACACATCTAAAGTGACGCACACTGCAAGAATTGACCATTTTGATACTTATTATTGATGTTTAAGGTAAGAGGGGAAGCTATGCTCAACATTGCTTTTTTTAGCTCAAAATCATACGACGAGAAGTCATTTACTCTAGCGAAAGGCGAGCTCAACGCCGAGTTCCATTTTCACGACTTCCGTTTAACCACCACTACAGCAAAAATGGCACATGAGTGCGAAGTTGTTTGCGCGTTCGTCAACGATGACTTGTCTCGTGACGTGTTAGAGGTGCTGGCGCAAGGCGGTACCAAACTGATCGCAATGCGCTGCGCTGGCTTTGATAAAGTCGACCTAGACGCAGCCAAAGAACTGGGCCTTCAGGTTGTTCGTGTTCCTGCTTACTCACCAGAGTCAGTGGCAGAGCACACGGTCGGAATGATGATGTGTTTGAACCGAAAACTGCACAAAGCCTATCAACGTACACGCGACGCGAACTTTTCATTGGAAGGTCTGGTTGGGTTTAACTTCCATGGCAAAACTGTAGGCGTGATCGGCTCTGGTAAGATCGGCCTAGCGACGATGCGTATCCTTAACGGCTTAGGAATGAATATCCTTTGTTACGACCCATATCCAAACCCACTCGCCGAAGAACTGGGTGCTAAATATGTGGAATTGGACGAGCTGTACCAAAACTCGGATGTGATTTCTCTGCACTGCCCTATGAGCAAAGAGAACTACCACCTGCTTGATGCCAAAGCCTTTAGCAAGATGAAAGACGGCGTGATGATCGTCAACACCAGTCGTGGTGAGCTTCTAGATTCTACGGCTGCGATTGAAGCCCTAAAACAGAGCAAGATTGGCGCATTAGGCCTTGATGTCTACGACAATGAGAAAGAGCTGTTCTTCCAAGACAAGTCAAACGACGTGATTGTTGATGACGTTTTCCGTCGCTTATCGGCTTGTCACAATGTACTGTTTACAGGCCATCAGGCTTTCTTGACCAAAGATGCCCTGTCAAACATTGCCAACACTACATTAGGTAGTGTCGCGGCTTACTTCAACAATCAAAAAAGTGGCAACGAGCTTATCTAGCGATAACTCTAAAATCGCTAAAACTAAGGCTGCTAAATTAAAGCCGCTAAAATAAAAAGCACGAGTCTTAGGTCAAGACTCGTGCTCTCTATAACGCTTAAGCTGTAGCGCCAACTAGATACAGAAGTGACAGTTTTCAGTATCTAACCCATGAATACCGTTGCGAATGGCTAGGTGTTCGTTACCCGCATCAATCCCCATTTGATAGCCTTCACTCAACAATGATTGATCCATGGTCAGCCTTTTCACTCGGAAGTTTTCTGGTGGTGCAATCACTTTCACTTTGGCATCTTTGGGTGGATTACGGATAAACTCCAATGACTGATTGTAGTTTTCCGCACGTACCGCCATCGATTCTGCGATGTTTGGGTATTTCGATAGCAGCTTCTTGATCATCCATTGATATTTCTGCGGTTTCATCTGATAGCTCAAAGGGTGCGACAAAATCACAGTGATGTCTCGTGCTCCTCGTCGATAAGCCTCTCGAACAGGAATCGAATCAGCCACACCGCCATCGGTATAGCACCCCCCCGAAAAGCACGGTGTTTCGCGGTAAGCTATCGGCAATGCAGTCGTCGCTTCAACCACATTCGACAGGTTCGTTGGATTGATTTGGTAGTAATCGGCACTGCCAGTTTCAACATTGGTGACCGCAGCATAAAAAGGAATACCACCAAACAGTCGGCTGCAATCTAATGGATAGCGAAGATTAGATTCTTCCCAAAGCCATTTCACATCCACAAGATTACCGCCTTTGGCAAAACGAGTAGGATTGAAGAACGTTTTGTCAGTCGCCATGGTCGTGATCACGTCGAGGCTGCGACGAGGCGCGTGAGACAAATAGCCTATCAAGTTAGAGACACCAGCAGACACACCAATTGCGAAATCGTACGGTTTGAAATCTTCGGCCATAAAGGCATCTAATACGCCTGCCGCGAAAATACCGCGCATCGCGCCGCCTTCAACAATCAGTGCTTTCTTACTCATTTTTCTTACTCTATTTACTGCTCTAAAACTGATAGAGAGCATAGTAAGACTCGACGAGATGAATTGATAATGGGATAAATTTATAGATTCGATAGGTGAAATCTATCATTGAAGGTACCGCCGGAATAACCACCAGCGGCAATATCAAATTTAGCTAATTGAATCAGGATATTAACTTAGGATGGAGTGGCCTAATTTTAATGTCGCAGCAATGTTCCTAGCCGTGCGAGTGAGGTTAGCTTCTGCCTCTTCGAGAACTTGGCTTAGTGGCTGCGGTGAACGCACTGTCCCAAACAGTGATGCCATTGCTGAATAGAGTTCATCAACTTCGGTTCCTAATGAGCCTGCAATACCAATGGTTGGTATCCCCTGCTTTTGAGCACGAAACGCAATCCCATATGGGGTTTTACCTTGCAGGGTTTGGTTATCCATCTGCCCTTCTCCGGTAATCACAAGGGAAGCCCCTTTAAGCGCTTCATCCGCATTGAGCGTATCCAATACCATCTCGATACCCGGCTTCAATTGCATTGAAAACAAAAGGCTAAGTCCCATCGGCGTACCACCAGCAGCGCCATAACCTGAACGCTCTAAGGTATCACTTAGGCTCAATGTCGGGTGCTGTTGCATGGCAATTTGCGCGAAGTGATGGAGCGCGGAATCCAACCTCATAACCTGCTCTGGTGATGCGCCTTTTTGTGGACCAAAAATATGACTCGCACCGCTCTCACCACACAGTGGGTTTGCCACATCACAAGCAACTGTCAGATCAATATCGTTCAAGCGATCATCGAGATCTGAAAGGTCAATCGCTGCTAACTCAGACAGCGCCAACCCACCCAGCGTGATCTGCTTACCTTCATCATCCAGTAGCTTGCCCCCTAACGCTTGAACAATACCTGCGCCACCGTCATTGGTCGCACTACCGCCTAGACCAAGAATGATCACCTCTGCACCCTGCTCAATCGCTTCAAGCATCAACTGCCCCGTACCAAATGAGCTCGCAATCATCGGGTTGCGCTGCTCAGGCGTAATCAAATCCAAACCAGACGCGGCTGCAATTTCAATCAGAGCGGTACGTTTAGGGTTAGTATTCGAAGGCTCTAGCATCGCCCATTCGGCCATGACTTTATCACCAAGTGGCCCCATCACTTCGGTTTGATACTTGTTACCAGACAAGCCTTGCAGCAAAACATCAACCGTGCCCTCACCGCCATCAGCCAGAGGAAGCGTCACGTATTCCGCATCAGGAAATATCTCGCGGAATCCTTTTTCAATACACGCCGCAACCGAAACGGCCGCCAATGATTCTTTAAATGAGTCTGGTGCGATAACTATTTTCATAATTCGAAGATCCAATAAGCCCCTATGAGAGATCAGCTAGCCAATCACGCGATAGGGGCAGTATAAACAGAGATTTAATGTTAGTTAGCGATTGCCGCTTTTACTTGTGACTTCTCTTTCGATTTTAGCCAAACCATGATTGCGCCTAACACCGCAATTGGAACTAGTGGGTCAATGATAGTGCCGCCTTTACCAAACACTAGGTTAAGAACCATGATGATAGACGCACCGATTGCCCAAGCGATGGTTGACGATACCGACCAGATCTTAATTTGATCCGTTAACTCTGTAATACCCAAAGTACGGTTGATGATATGGAAGTAAGAGTCGTTTAAGTGTGAGAAACCAACCGGGCCTACCGCACAAGCAAGCGCTACGAATACAGGGTCTAAGCCTAACGTTTCAACCAATGGCAGTGTCATCGTTGCCGCTACCATCATTGATGCCGTTGCTGAACCTTGGATTAGACGAAGCATAGAGGCAATCGCTAGTGGTACTAATAGTGGCGGAATACCGCTGCTTGCAATAGCGTCTGCTACCTGTGGACCTGCGCCTGACGCTTTCAATACCGCGCCCATCGCACCACCACAACCTGTAACAACAAGGATAAGACCGGTAGTAGACAGAGCGTCATCCATTGAGCCAACCATGTCTTTGCGCTCAATCTTCATAGTTAGGCCGTAGAGTGCCATTAGCACACCGATACCGACGGCCACCACTGGATTACCTAGCAGAGATAACACTGTGTGTACTGCAGTATCACCTGTACCTACCAGAGTATTAATAAGAATTAGCGCAATCGGGATAAGAATAGGGCCGAATGATAAGAAGTTACTTGGTAGTTCTTTGTCATCTGTTGCCTGTACTTTCTCTAGGTTTGCCCAATCTGCTTGGTTCGTAATCCAAGACTCACCATTTGGTACTCGGTAGTACTCGTTACCTACGCGGCGGATGTAGATCATCGACAATAGCATCATAGGGATAGAAACCATTAGGCCCCACAACATGTATTGACCAAGGTCGACACCTAAAATGCCAGCAACTGCAACTGGACCCGGAGTAGGCGGTACAAGCGCATGTGTAATAAGTAGACCAAGAGCTAGCGTCACACCCAGACCAACCGCAGATTTACCTGTGTCTCGTGAAATAGCGCGAACAAGAGAATGTAAAATGACATACGCAGAGTCACAGAATACTGGGATAGCAACAAGCACACCCGTAAAGCCTAGAGCAAGATCCTCACGACCTTTACCACAGAGCTTCACAAAGGTTTTTGCCATACGAACAGCCGCACCAGAACGCTCAAAACACGCGCCCATGATCACACCAAATGCAATGATCAGACCGATACCGCCAAGCACACCACCAAATCCAGCTTTGATTGCATCAATCAATTCGGTCGGCGCCATTCCAGCAAAAAGACCCATGATAATGCTTGAAATAACCATTGCGAGTGCGACTGGTATACGCGTTTTAATGATCATTCCCATCATGGCGATAATGCCAATCACAATGCCTATTAATGCTCCATCCATTTTACTTTCCTTTTGTCTCTTATTTTGTAGGGGAAGAACTGTGGGTGGTTCAATCTACCCACAGCGCTTTCTATGCAAGCGATTTATTCTTTGTTAAATCGTCGAATTATTTATTTTGCTAATCGGTTCTTGGTTGAGTTGCCTGATTAGAGGTAAGGCTTAACCCAACCTAAACCTTGTTCCGTTGTGTTGCGTGGGTTGTACTCACAGCCAATCCACCCTTGGTAACCTGACTCATCCAGCACATTGAACAGGTGAGGGTAATTGAGCTCCCCCTCTGAAGGTTCGTGTCTTTCTGGAACAGAAGCGATTTGGATATGGCCGGTATAAGGCGCGACATCGCGAATCAAAGTGCTCAGGTCGCCATCCATAATTTGTGCGTGGTACAGGTCAAGCTGCAACTTCACGTTTGGACGACCCACTTGCTTGATAAGCTCGACGGCGTCACGTTGATGTGCCACAAAGTAGTCAGGGACATCGCGATTGTTGAGAGGCTCAATCATCAGTTCAATTCCATGCTCAACAAACTTGTCTGCTGCGTAACGAATATTTGAGATGAAAGTATCGATATGCTGTTGGCGACTGTAGCGCTCATCAAGAAAGCCCGACATTGCGTGAACCTTTTTACAGCTCAATGCCTCGGCATACATCAGCGCCGTGTCGACACTCGCTTTAAACTCTTCTTCACGCCCAGGAATAGCAGCGAAGCCACGTTCGCCAGCGTCCCAATCACCCGGAGGCATGTTGAACAGCGCTTGTTCAAAACCAAACTGTTCCATCTTGCTTGCCAGCTCTTTCGCTTCAAATGGGTATGGAAATAGGTATTCCACCGCTTTGAAGCCTGCTTGGTGAGCCTTTTCAAAACGTTCTAGAAATGGAACTTCTGTGAATAACATGGTCAGGTTTGCTGCGAACTTAGCCATTACTTACCTCTCCCTTTTAGGTCTTGAACCTCTGCATCCGTTAGATAACGAATGTTGCTGTCTTTAAGAATGAACGCCAGTTTGGCTGTTTCTTCTAACTCTTCGGCGTTATCTACGGCATCTTCAAAATCAGAACCCGTAATAACAGGACCGTGATTCGCCAATAGGAAGGCGCGATAGTCCCCTGCACGTTGTGCTAACTCTTCTGCAATTTGTGGATCACCCGGACGTAGGTAAGGAATCACTGGCAGCTCACCAATGCGCATCACAAAGTAAGGTGTGAAGGCCTTTATGGCATTCGCGCGGTCAAGACCTTCAAGGCAAGAAAGTGCCGTCAGGTAGGTTGAATGCAAGTGAACAATCGCATTGCACTCAGAGTTATTACGATAAATCGCAAGGTGAAAAGCCGCCTCTTTTGATGGTTTTTTACCAGAGATATGGTTGCCATCAATATCGACAACCGATAGCTCCTCCGCGACCAGACGACCAAACGACGAGCCCGTCGGTGTCGCTAAGAAGTGACCATTAGGAAGCTTAAGAGATAAATTACCTGCACCGCCTGTTGCATAGCCACGTTCAAACATCGAACGAGCCAAAATAACCATTTGCTCACGTAGTTGCTGTTCTGTCATCACATTAGTACTCATCACAGCCTCACTTATACAAAGAACGATTGAGCTTTAGCGAAAAAGTCTTTATCGCCAAAATTGCCAGATTTGAGTGCAAGTGAAAGTTCACCTTCCACCGACTTCACCCACGGAACACCCGGAGCAATCTGAGGCCCAATATGGAAACCTTTCACCGCTAAACTCTGTGTCACAACGCCCGATGTTTCACCACCCGCAACAATGAAGTTTTTCACACCATGTTGCTGTAGTTTGATCGCCAACTGGCTAAAGAACTGCTCCACCGCATGACTAGAGGCGTGAGCGCCAAACTCTTCCTGAATTGCCTTCAACGCAGTCGCATCCGCAGTCGCGTAAACTAGTGGAGCAAACTCACTCTGAATATGTGTCATCACCCAGTCGAAGACTTGGTTTGAGTAATCTTGATCGGTTAAACACGCTTTCACATCAATCGCGAAGTGTGGGGCTTTCTCTTTGTAGACAGCAACTTGTTGATTGGTCATTACTGAACAAGAGCCTGAAAAAACAACCGTTTCCGCTTTAGCAGGATTCCCCGCCAGTTTGGCATCTGTTTGATCTTCTAGATGCTCGACCCAATTCTTTGCGATACCAGCAGCTAAACCTGAGCCACCCGTCACTAGCTTCAGAGACTTTGCCGCTTGTCCAAGTGTGACAAGGTGCTCAGCATTGAACGCGTCAACGACGGCATAACGATTCCCTTGATGCTTGAGTTCAGAAAATCGTTCAGTGACAGCTTGAGCGCCTTGCTCAATAACCTGAAAGTTAACCAAGCCTGTTGTGCCTTCTGCTTGCGCATCCATCATGCGAATAACACTAGAGTCTGTCATTGGCGTCACAGGGTGATTACGCATACCTGAGTCACTTAACAACTCTTGGAATACAAACAGATGGCCGTTGTAAACTGTGCGACCATTCACCGGCAGCGAAGGGCATACCATAGTGAAATCTTCACCTAACTCAGCAAGCAGTGCATCAGTTACTGGACCAATGTTGCCTTCTGCTGTGCTATCAAAGGTTGAACAATATTTGAAATAGAACTGCTGACATCCATTCGCTTGCAGCCACTTAAGAGCTGCAACTGAATCATTAATCGCCTCACCGACTGGACAAGAGCGAGATTTAAGACTGATCACAACCGCATCGGCGTTGATCTCAATCTCTTCTTTTGGAATTCCGTTAAGCTGAACTGTGCGCATACCGTTTTCTACCAGAAAACCTGCTATGTCCGTTGCGCCAGTAAAGTCATCTGCAATAACACCTAATAACATGATTTATTCTCCACTCTACTTTCGCTTACTTGTCTTTGCGTTCTACGCCTGGAAGCTCAATGCCATCAAAGATCTTGATAACAGCACTGTCATCTTCCTGTCCAAAACCGGCATTGCTTGCACTCACAAACATGTTCAGTGCTGTGCTTGAAAGAGGAAGTGGGAATTTCAGGTCTTTAGCTGTGTCAGATACTAAGTTGAGATCTTTCACGAAGATGTCGACCATAGACTTTGGTGAGTAGTCGCCATCAACCACATGCTTCATGCGATTCTCAAACATCCAAGAATTGCCTGCCGCATTGGTCACAACGTCGTACATTAAGTCGAGAGGAATGTCCGCGCGTGCTGCCAGAGCCATCGCTTCTGCACCGGCCGCGATATGAACACCAGCCAGCAGTTGGTGAATGATCTTCACCGTAGCGCCCAAGCCAATCGCTTCACCAATGTTATAAACCTTCGCAGCTGTTGCATTTAGCACCGGCTCAAGCACATCGAATGTGCTTTGCGAACCAGATGCCATGATGGTCATCTCACCCGCTTCCGCTTTAATTGCTCCACCAGAAACCGGAGCATCAAGCATCATTAAGTTGTGCTCTGCCAGTTTCGCTTCAATTTGTTTTGCGTCTTCTGCTGAGATAGTTGCAGACACCATAACCGGTGTATTTGGCTTTAGCGCCGCCGCAAGACCCGTTTTGAACAGTACCGTGTTAACTTGAGCTGCGTTCACGACCAGAACGAGAACTGAATCTAGCTTGTCTGCAAACTCAACCGCATTAGTAGATACCGCTTTCGCACCGAATGAACCTAGCTCTTCAAGCGCTTGAGGATTTAAATCGAAACCATAGACATCTAACCCTGCACGTACACATGACTTCGCAGCACCCATGCCCATCGAACCCAAACCAATAACACCGACAGATTGAACTTCACTCATAACAACAATGCCTTCTTGGAAAATATATAAGTAGATTTTGTTAATTCTTGTTTATGTTTGTGATTATATGTGAAGCAACCGTTCACTACTTAGTGATAAGTCACACTTTTAACAAAAGTTAACATACACCTGTCGATTTAACCCTTTATAGGCATAGAAAGTCGTTTATAGGCGTCAAATCACAATAATGCAGGCTGTTCTAGAACATAAGTTCACAGATATTCACAAGCACTGTGAAGATTGGTAGGATGTGTTAAAACAAAGATATAGAAGAAAAAACATGATTCCAGCTGAACGCCAACGCACGATTTTATCGCTGCTTTCACACCAAGAAGTAATCAGTATCTCTGAATTAACAGAACACCTCGATGTTTCACATATGACAATACGCCGAGATATCGTGAAGCTTGAATCATCAGGTAAGGTGATATCTGTATCAGGAGGGGTTCAACTGGCGCAAGCGCTTCACAGTGAGCTCTCACACGATGCAAAAGCTGAGCAACAAGCGTTAGAAAAAGTGCAAATTGGAGAGTTGGCAGCAAGTTTGATCTCACCTGAGGCAACCATTTATTTAGATGCAGGAACAACCTCATTAGAAATTGCCCATCAATTAGCCGGTCGTGACGACTTATTAATTATTACCAATGACTTTTCAATCGCAGCCTACCTAATGAATCACACTCGATGTGATATCTACCATACAGGCGGTAAAGTAGATCGTGAAAACCAATCAAGCGTTGGGGGCAAGGTTGCGGAGTTTTTAAACGGTGTGAATATTGACGTGGCTTTTATCTCCTCCTCTTCATGGAGTTTAAAGGGCCTATCCACGCCAAATGAAAATAAGGTCTTGGTCAAACAAGCGATCGTGCGAGCAGCACAGACAAACTACTTGATCTCAGACTCAACCAAGTATGGTCGAATTGCTAGCTTCCATGCACTTGATATCGAAGAGTTGAATGGCATTGTCACCGACAGTAACCTATCGACGAGTGTCGTTGAAGAGCTGCATGAAAAAGGTATTGAGGTCATCCGCTAACTGGAGCGAAACCGCTTAACAACTCGAACTGCAAACAAAGCTAAAACACCAATAATGTATGCCTTGCCGACCCACATTCCGACAGTGATCAGCTGATTCTCCTTATCGATCAGGCGTTGATACTCAACACCTGAAAGATAGGGATCGTCGAATGGTGCAATACTGGCGCCCCAGAAATACCAACAAAACCAGACGATACCTCCAACAAGCAGAAGAAGGGTTAACAAAGAGAGTTCTTTTAGCACGCCGAGCAGCATGTTCTTATTCACTGACATTCGAGTCTCCTTCACTCAAACCACCTTTCTCTGATGTGCTGAAGCGTATGTCCATCAAAAACATATTAAAGCCTTGAGCCCCACTTACCTTGATGGTCACGGTCGCAGTTTTCTTGGGTGTCGTAGCTAATGTGCTTGTCCGCATTCTTAAGTTTGATCCCAACCTGATTGAACGCGTTTTGAACAACGGCTGACACCTGTTGCTGGCCATTAGATTCTAAGAAATTGGCTCTGTCTTTGTTGGTGTTGAATACACAAACGATTTTCAGGCTCTGCGGAAAAGAAGAGAAATTGACCGTATGAGTCACCCAAAGAAAACCCTCGTAGCCTTTTAACGTATCTTCACAGACATCAGTCAACACATCTCTTATCTGGTTTTCTATCTTCTTATCGGATTTACGCATCAACAAAAACTCCTATTTAACACCTTAAATAATAAGGTTTTTATTACATTGTCGCTTGAATCGGTATTGGACACCGCTGAGGTTTCAAATGCAAAGGGTTTATAAAGAATCGCAATAGAAGTGAATAGAGAAAAACTGATTAGAGAAGCAGTAGAGAGGATAACGACTCATGCTTTATTGCTGATAGGTACAGCGAGGTAGTTCAGCATGAGTCGTAAAAATTGAGAGGACGATTAGGCGCTTGCAGCGTGCTCCCAATCCGTCAGTAACTTCATGATTACGTGAGAGTCTTGATGAGTTGCCATTGGCGCAGCCAGTTCCTTGTTACCTTGCTCAATCGCTTGGCGGATATTGCGCACTTGATAATGGAAGCCATCGCCTTGCGCTTCGACTTTCACTTCACGCTTCGACGTTTCATAGATCTCAACCGTGAATGTGCTTTCTTCAGTCGGTAACCATGGGTTGGTGTCGAGAGTGATACAGCCTTTGCTACCTAAAATAGTGAAACCATGCTTTAAACCGTGGTCTTCTGCAGTGTGGATTTGCGCAGTAAAACCATCATTGAAGCGCATCATCGCTGACGATTCACAGATATTACCATCGTGGCCGCGTCGACCGATTGCAGAGATCTTTACGCTTTCAAATACACTCTCACCAAACTGGTGTTGCGCGACCGAGTGAATCAGAGACATCGGGTAGCAGCCAAGGTTATACAATGCACCTTTACTTTCTGGATTCACAAACTGGTCAATCGCCGCCACGTATGAACCTTGAATTGAGCGTACTTCACCAATTTCGCCGGTTGCTAGCTCTTGATGAAGCTTGGCGATCAGTGGATGGTTTAGGTACATCAAGCCTTCTGCAAAGAAAACACCCGCTTGTTTTACGGCTTGCAGAGCTTGTTCGGTTTTCTCCATATCAACCGATAACGATTTTTCACACAGAATCGCTTTACCCTTTTTAGCCGCTTTAATCACGTACTCGTGGTGAACGTGATTTGGTAGCGCGATGTAGATGATATCAACCGACTCATCTTCAATAAGAGCGTCATAGCTGTTAAAGGTGCGTGTTGGTTGGTACTGGGCTGCAAACTCATCAAGTGTTTTTTCTGTGCGACCAGCAACCGCGTACAGCTCACTTTGAGCATCGCCTTTGATCGCATCTGCCATAACGCCTGAGATAAAGCTGGTTCCTAGAATTCCCCATTTCATGACTTACTTCTCCTGCTTCTGAGTTTCAAATGCTTGTACTAATTCCGCTATATCACGCTCAATGAAGGCTTGTGTGTGAGGCATACCAAAGTGCTGATTAATGGCATCACGATCGACGTACTGTTCTAACAGTATGACTCGATCACTCTGTTTTTCATCATAGGTTGCGATTGCTTGCAAGCAGCCCGCTTCACTCTGCATGTCTAAACAAAATTGTTCAATAGCCTCAATGGCCACAGCGCGTTCAATGTTTGGCTTAATTCTTAGCTCAGCCGTCACGAAGATTGGATTAGTCATTCTCGTCTTTCCACAGTTTTAGTTCACCTTCAATATAATTACCCCCTAATAATTGATAAACTCATCTTTCGTTTATTATTTGTAAACCAAGAGTGTTTAATAGGACTAAAATATGGATAAACTCACCAGTATGAAGGTATTCGCTTATGTGGTTGAGCATGGCAGTTTTCGACGAGCGGCCGATCACTTTGCCCTCTCAGCGACCATGATCAGCAAGCATATTCACTCACTAGAGACAGGCCTTAATACTCAACTCTTGCATCGAACCACGCGCAAACAGTCACTGACAGACTCAGGGCAACTCTATTACCGCGAGTGTAAACGAATTCTAGAAGACATCAGCAATGCAGAGAATCTGATTCAGACACTCGAAAACAAGCCTCAAGGTACAGTCAAAATCAACAGTCCGATCACCTATGGAAATAAGGTTTTGGCTCCCATCATTGCCAAGTTCTTAAGCCAGCACCCAAGCATCAACGTTGAATTGATGCTCAACAATGATCTGGTTGATCCTTACTCATCCGATATTGATTTGATCGTGCGGATTGGTGACCTGACAGACTCCAGTTTGGTCGCTCGTCATTTGGGGGACTATGAGATGATTTATTGCGTATCGCCTTGCTATCTAAAGCACCACCCTACGATTGAGTCACTCGACGACCTCGCAAATCATCCATCCCTGGGGTTCAGCTACTCCAGCCGTGGCGACAGTCAAACTAAACAGACAGCCACCCAATCAGGAACATCTGAACATATCCGTTTAACCTCTAATAATGGGGATGTACTGCGCTATGCGGCATTGCAAGGCGTTGGTGTATTGCTGCAACCGAGAATTCTAGTTGAAGAGGAGTTGGAAAAAGGAGTACTGCAAGAGATCTTAGTTGGACAAACCCCGAAGCCAAAACCAATACATCTGCTCTATAAAACCAAACAGCTATCGTTGAAGAATCGAACCTTTGTCGACTTCGTGTTAAATGAACTGGCGCTAACCAAATAGCTGCTTTAAATGTTCTGCCAAGAGTGGGCGCAGGGTTGAAGGTGAAGTCTTGTGAACATTACAAGAGTGACAATGATTAAACGCCATAAACTGCGTTAATTCCTGACCCAATGCATCAATAAAGTCATCCCATTGTTGTAATTTGTCTTCTAACGCTAAGTTATTGATATGTAAACACCCTTGTTTACGGTCGACCTTGCAATCCATACGAGCCACCAGTTCACCCTGCCACAATATCGGCAGACTAAAATAGCCATATTGACGCTTCGCCTCGGGTACATAACACTCAATTAAGTAATCGAAGTTAAACAATGCGCTCATTCGTTTCCTCTGAATCAACAGATTATCAAACGGCGACAAAATCTTGAGTTTGCTGCGGCTCAGCGGGCGCTTTAACAGCTCAAGCGAATGAGGAAGCATGTAGTAGTGCTGCTGTCCGATAGCAACCTTGATCAACTCACCTTGCTCCAACATCTCTTTCAGCACATCGATCAACTGAGGTTTGATATTCTTCAGCAGATAGCTCATTTCAGCCGCTAGACCAACGCCATTGGCCTCCAGATATCGCACAATCAAGTAGCGAGCGTATTCCACTTCACTAGGCACACTAATATCAATGTCGCTCGGGATCACGCGTTCAGTCAGGTCGTACACTTTATGAAAATTAACTCGCTTCGGAACCATCAAGTCACCCTGCATGAATAAGGTCTCTAATGCCTGCTTGGCGGGTTTGCCACCCCACCCACCTTTGTTCGCTCTCTCGCCCTCAAAGTCTTTGGCCATTAAAGGCCCTTCTTGCTCGATGCGTTTGAGTACCTTATCCATTAGGGGCTGATCTTTTCTATACCAGTGTTTCAGTTGCCCGCTTTTAAAACCATTTTTACGATAAAGGCTATAACGGTAATCGCGCATTGGTAAATAAGCAGCGGCATGAGACCAATATTCAAAGACCTGTTTTTGATCGAGCAGAACGTCGAGATCGCTAGGCTGATAGCGAGCATTTCGATTCCATAACGTATGATGGTGAGCACGTTGAATCACTGAGATGGTGTCAATTTGAATGTAGCCAAGCTGCTCAATGGCGGATAATGTCACTGCCTTTGAGGCCTGCTTTGTCTGCTTGGGAGGCAACTGCTGAGAGTGCAGAATGATTTTACGCACTTGAGGAAGGGACAGTGAATCCATAAAGATCCTGAGAATGACGAAGGGAATAAAAAGAGCCTATCGATTCGAATGTTTGCTGTAAAACGATATAGTCACAAAACAGCAAACACTCTCTATAGACTCGGCAGATCGTTATGACGCTTGTTCTAGCTCTTCAAGTAAGATCTGTTTATAAGTTTCTACCGTTTGAGCACCGGTAACAGCACTGGTTCGGTTGATCACAACTGTCGGGACAGAAGAGATACCCAACCTTTGCCATTGGAACTCTTGCGCCTCTACTTGCTCGATGTGAGATGCCTGACTCAAACGCTCAAGGGCTTTCTCAGCGTCTAGACCCACTTGCTCTAACTCAGCTTTCACTACGTTTAGGTCAGACAGATCTTTCTGTTCGCTAAAGTGTGCAGTGAAGAAACGCAGTTTAAGTTCCGTTTGCTTACCATGCTCTTTAGCGAACTCTAGTAACACGTGTAAATGGCGTGAGTTAACCATTCTCATGTCATCGTAAAAATCGAACGTAAAGCCGACCTCTTTGCCACGTTCTGCAATGTTTAAGCGATTTTGCTTACTCTGCTCTGCGGTAATTTGATATTTACGAATCAAGTGCTCACGAAGGTTTTCACCTTCAGCAGGCATATCTGGGTTGAGTTCAAATGGTTGCCAAGTCAGGTCTATCTGCTGCTCAACGCCTAGATCGTGAATCGCTTTCTCTAAGTTCTTGTATCCAACCACACACCAAGGGCACATTACATCAGAAACAAGATCCAGTTGAATTTTCTTACTCATAACTTTCACTCAGTACTCTCATTACGGTTAATATCGATGCTGTAATATAGTCAAACATGAACAGTCGTTCAAGCACCATTCAGTACTAACTTATGCCTTCTTGTCATCAAGAGTAAGCGCGGTCATTCGAGAATTAATCGGCAGTTTCCGGCCTTCCCTGAGTCAGACTACCACCCGCTTCATGCACCCCTTTTGTGTCATCTGGGTTATAAAGTTTGCATTTCTCCATAGACAAACACCCACAGTAAATACAGCCACTGAGCTCAGATTGCAGCGTTTTCAGGCTCTGGATCTTCGCTTCTAGCTGTTTATTCCAATCAAGTGCGAGCTGTTCCCACTCCTCTTTCTTGGGCGCTCTATGAGTAGGCAGTGTCGCGAGTGCATCAATGATCTCTTGTAGAGACAAGCCGATGTTTTGCGCCGCTTTAATCACCGCAATCCGACGTAAGATCTGTCGATCAAACTGACGGCGATTACCCTGATCTCGGGTACTGGTGATCAGCCCTTTCTGCTCATAGAAGTGCAGTGTCGGCACACTGACACCAGCTCGCTTGGCAACCTGCCCCACCGTCATATGCATAAACTTTCTCCTAAAACCCGTTGACCTCAAGTTAACTTTAGGATTTAGAGTAGCTCAAAACGGAATCAATTACATGGACAGATTATGAAAAATAAGACCCCACCTTATCTTGCAGGACGCTTTTTTGATGGCATTAGCTCTGGGCTATTTATGTTGGCGCTCCCATGGTTGATGCTAGCTCAGCCAGGGCAAGGAAGCTTTGTCGCTCTCACCGCTTTGATCTGTACCTTAACCACCTTCTGTGCCACACCCTATTTCTCGGCCATGATTGACCGACACTCTCGCAAGCAGATCTTGGTATGGATGCAAGTGATTCAATTCATCACCGCTTTTTTGGTCGCTCTGGTATATACACTGAATTGGGGAAATTTATGGGTATTTGGCGCTGCTCAAGTAGTATTTTGGGTTTCAAGCAACCTAGCATGGCATACAAACAACGCCTTTACCCAAGAAAACTATGACCAAGCCGAATACGCAAAAATATCGAGCTATCAAGAAATTGTGATGCAGTCGACTACGTTGGGGGCTGGTGCTCTCGGTGTCATATTATTAGAGCAATGGAGCATAATCGAATTTGGGATTTTTGCAGGGTTTGCTTCTCTATTGGCGACAATCAGTTATCTAGTGACCCCTTATCGCCGACAAGTGACGCCACAAGCACGAACGCCATTCAAACAACAGATAATTGAGATAAAACAACTGGTTTGGCAATCCCCGGAGTTCTTTGCCTTTCTTATGGCATCGTGTCTCTCGTATCCGGTATTAACCTACCTAAGCCGCTTGGTGCCAATCTGGTTTTCAGAAATCCAAATCACCGGAGACTGGCTTGCTCTATATAATATCGCGTTGGGTGTAGGGGCACTGTTCATAGGCCTACTGCTACCCAAAATACTCAAGATGGCTTCACACCAATCGGTGATGAACATCTCAATGTTGGTTATTGGTATTACTTTGCTTGCAATAGGACAAGTGACAGAGCCAACCTATATCATCTTACTGACCCTTGTTCTGGGTGCTTTCAATGCACTCAATCGAATCGCACGAACCAACTGGATGCACCATGCAGTGGATATGGGGCAAAGAGGACGCGTTGATGGCGGACTCACGCTATTCGCGACCCTAACTCAGAGCTTGAGTTATGTGCTGATTGCCTTTCTCGCGTCTGTCGATGCGATCGTTCATGGCTTTGTGATTGCAGGCGTGATTGTTTTGGCGGCAGCGCTATGGATGACCAAATTGGCTAAACAAATCAAACCTGAATGTACCCTATCCAATCAGTGCATCTAACTTTCGTGCCTCGTTATTAAACGAGCATCAAGCATAAAAAACCAGCGCCATTATTTGGGCTGGTTTTTAATTCAAATATCAGGTTTTAGAGCCTGTCAGAGGCGTGGATCAATTAGCCAAGTAATTTTTCTAGCACTTGGAATACGCCCGCTTCTTTATTGCTTGGCGCACTGAAACGCGCGATTTCTTTAAGCTGAGGGTGCGCGTTCTCCATCGCATACGAATGGTAGCTCTCTTTTAGCATTTCGTAGTCGTTGAGGTAATCACCAAAGCTCATCGTCTGTTCATAAGTGAAGCCCAAGGTATTTTGAAGATGCTTGATAGCGGCCCCTTTTGAAGCCTCCGCATTCATCACATCAAGCCAGATCTTAGCACTTACAACCACTTGGAAATCCTGACCAAACTTCTCATTGATGACCGGATTCACACACTCTTGTGAGCCATCGAAATGACAAATCGCCACTTTGATAAACTCATCGTCAACCGTTAGCAGATCATCCACGTATTCACAGCGGTGGTAATACTTTGCAAACTCGGTGGTGGCTTGCTCATCTTTCGTTTCAATGTAAGCAGACTTCTTGCCACACAGAACTAGGTGTGCGCCCTCAATCGTGCGAGCTTCTTTGATGATGGCTTGAATGGACGATTTCTCAATCGTGCAGCTGTATAGCTCTTCGCCTTTGTGCATCACGAGTGTGCCGTTCTCAGCAACAAACATCATGCGATCTTTAATTGGAGCAAAGGTTTCCATCAAGCTGTAGTACTGACGACCCGACGCCGCAGCAAACATGATGTTTTGATCTTCCAGCTTTTCGTATAGATCGAAAAACGCAGGGTCCAGTTTCCCATGCTCATTAAGTAGAGTGCCGTCCATATCAGCAGCGATAAATTTAATGTTGTGGTGTGGCATCTTCAAAACTTACCTTAAAATTATTGTCATACGCTCGCCAACGCGAACTAAGCCTGAAAGTATATCTCAATAGCGACTGCGATTTCTTGTCTCAAACACATATTTCAACTGACAGTTAAATCAATAAATTCCACTTAAAGTGGGACTCATCATTAACTTATTGTTTCATTTATAAATGCCCGCCTTATTTGTGATATTCCTCCCATAAAGTGTCATTCTCTAGTGCTATTTTTGAACAAATTTGCAACAGGTTGTTCACCAACAACTTGCTTATAGGTTATCGACGGTCAAGATTTGATGTCTTTTAGTTTCGAAATATTCTCCAAAGCACTTATTACTACTGGTCTGATTTTACTTGTCTTCATTGTTGATCCCTTGGGTATTCGTAATTCGGCCGAAGACCATTACGAAGACCACATCCTTAGGCTATGGTCACCCTTTTTTAGTGACACTGTTTCCGATGAAATCGTGGTGGTGTTAATCGATGACCAGTACATCGACCAAACCAACACGTACCCCGTCAGTTATCGAAACCTCGCTCGGTTGCTCAAGACCATTTCTCGGTTCGAACCGCAATCCATGTTCTATGACATTCTTCAACACCATGAACACTCAGATAGCCTAAACCGCTGGCTAACGACATTGGACCGACAAAAATTCCCCATATTTATGGCCAGTAACACCTATTACGACACAGAGGCTCGTCTCAATGACCCTGAATCACTGAGACACAAAATCGCCAATGTTTCTGAGCTTGCTGCTGTGTCATGGAGTGGAGAAGGTCGCTATTACCCTCTTTCTGTTCCTTGGAATGACAAAAAGATGAACACGGTCGCCGCAGCAATGTACAAAGATTGGTGTCAGCGCACCACTGAATGCGATGAGACCCAAATGGACAACCTTGATGATTCCGTGATCGTTCAGTGGAGCAATAAACACGCACCAGACCAAGAAAAGTTCTTTCCGCTAGGAATGAGTTGCGGCGATGCCACCCTCAGCCAATGGCAACAACTCAAAGAGCTGCTGGTTGTTAGCCTGACTCAAGGCATTCAAGATCAAGATGATGTGGATAGTGCTCTTCGAAAACGTTGCCCACCTTTTCTCACCATTGCCGCCTCTAAACTCAGCGCTCCGGGAGCAGCAGGTTCTCCAGAGCTAAAACAAGCCATTCAAGGGAAAATGGTATTGGTTGGCTATCACGTGACTGGCGGTGTTGACCTAGTCGTATCGCCCGTTCATGGCACGCTGCCTGGTGTCTACTTTCACGCTATGGCGCTCGATAACTTGGTTACACTCGATGGTGAATACTGGCGCTCTCCCGACGATGCTGGCCTATTCAATCTGAGTATCGCTGACATGGTCGAAATCTCAGTACAAACCATCGTGCTATTCCTTGTGATTTGGTTTCGCTTCAACTTTTTGGATCAGCAAGAGACGCAACATTTCGACGAGCGACAAAAACTGTGGGGCGCTTTTGTTCCCATGCTGATTATCATCGCGGTAATCGCCCTTTCCGTCGCGATATCCCACTTTGTCCTCAATGTTGGTGCACCTAATTGGTATGGATTAATCCTGATTATATTCATTGATTTACCCATCTTTTTCTTCTTCATTTTTGAAGCTTTCAGACCAAAACTCCAATCTTACAAAGAGAGGGTCTGTCTATTCGCAAAAACCACAAAACATAAATTAAGAAACACACAATAAACAGAAAACACTCAGTAAATAAGGAACATTTATGAAATCGTTATCAACGTTAGTTTTAGGCTTAAGTTTTGGTCTCGCATCCTCTGCTGTCATGGCACAAGATCAAGTCAAGGTTATCGATTTTTTGGTCGATAACGTTTGGGTGTGTGACAAGGACAACAGTTGTGCTGATGTGCCGAAGAGTACTCTACCGGATCCTAAAAAGAGCGGCTTGGTGGTAGAAAACTATGACCAAGAAGAACAAATGGTGATGGTGAAAATCGACGGCCAAGAAAAATGGTTTGACCAAATTGAAGTGCAATTAAACAAGACAGCCGTGGCTAGCGTGGTGTGTAGCACGCAAAAAATAAGCGCCAAAAGCGACAGCGGTACATACGCTACATTGGGTCTTGGTGAGGGGTGTAACTAATGAAAAAGCTACTTTGGATTGCCGCTCCCCTCTTGTTATCTGGCTGTGCGGTCGACAGTATCAACAACATCATGGGCAGCAAATATGAGTCCTTTGATGGGAAGTTTATCGACCAACACCTCGGTGAAACGAACTCCCCCGCCAGCGAGACAGCCTCTACCGATGCTGCCACCAGCCAAGAGTTTAAGAACATCGTCAATACTCGAGCTGCAGCCGATAAAGATCTGGTCGCCAACCCTTACGTCGACAAGTACCTTGATGGCCTGTTAACTAAGATCCTCAAGCAGTGGGACCAACCGATTGATAAAGAGATCTCTATCATGGTGTCGTCTGACCGTAACTATTCCGCCTATGCAACACCCGACAGCATTGTAATTACTCAAGGTGTACTAGCGGATGCAGAATCAGAAGATGAGCTCGCTTTCATTATTGCTCACGAACTTTCTCATATTCTGTTGGGGCACAATGCCACCAATGAGTACTTTGCTAAGCAAAGCGCGTTGGTCAGTAAAACAGCCAATATCGCAATGAGCACGGCATTGATTACCGATATGAAAACGGAGAAAACTGCCAACGGCTACAAAGTCACGAGTCAAAATAAAGACTCGACCAAGAGCTTAATTCAAGACTCTTATCGAGCAGGCTTGACCATCAACAGACTGAGCCGCGATGTCATTAGCTCTTCAATGAGCCGCAGCGATGAAGACGAAGCCGATCTGCTCGGTATGGATTTGTTGGTGAAAGCTGGCTACAGCCCACGTGCATTTTCTCCAGTATTGGAGCGCCTAGAGAGCAGTCAAAACTTCACAGAAGCGCAACTAAAAGCCAAGAAAAAAGAGTTTCAGAGCTTTGTCACGTTGGCGAGTGACGCAGGCAAACATCTATCAAGCGATAACAAATGGAGTAACTTAGGCTATTTAGCAGCTAATGAAGCGGGAACACAGCTGCTGCAAAGCTTCTCTGCTCGACACGCCTCTCCAATGGATCGTAAGAAAGACTTGTCCGCTTACGTGAAACGAGAGTATCGCAAAGAGCGTAAGAGAAAAATGTCTCCCGGTGATTTTGAGAAGGTGGTGAAAAAAGGCAAAGGACAACAGATCCAAGAAAACTACTGGCATGCGTCTGAAGCATTCAAGGCTTTAGAGTATGGTGATGTCAAAACCGCGGAAACGCTGGCTAGAAAAGCGGTATCGGGCCCAACGAAGCACCATGCTTACCCAAGGTTAGCGTTTTACGGTGTTCGTAAGATGCAGAACTTAGACTCAAAAGCGCTGCAAAACTTGGCTCTGATTAAAAACTGGGACTACGCCTCGATCCAAACCTTTACTCTTGCAGCACAATCTTATCGAGAGCAGAAAAAGCCACAAAACTCGCTCAAGCTTCTTGCAAAAGGCGAGCAAGTTATTGGCACCCAAGTACCCTTTTTACCTGAGTACATTGCCGCTCATAAGGCTCTAGGAAACGAAACCGAAGTGGATAACCTGCTTACTAAGTGTAAAGGGTTGAGTGAAAGTAATATCGTTGCTCAATGCCACAATAGCGCTGGGGTAGCGATTCCACAGAGTAAGGAGTCCGGGAATAGTCTGATGGACTCATTTAGCTCCCTCACCGACATGGTTGAGCTCTAAATCAGCTAGGCACCAGCACAAACCATTTGCTGGTGCCATCCTGCTCATGCAGCATTTTTCTGCAGTTCACCCACCAGCCGGGGCGAACCCTATTGTGATTACTCTGGCAGGAACCACCAATATTGATTGGATGTTTCTGTTAACGCCGGTTTTAAGTGGCAGTTTGGCGCTAGTTTGTATTGGCGCTCTACTCAACAACAGTAGCAAAAGTCAGGCTTGGCCACTCTATTGGGTTGGAAATAGATATAGTTAAGCGATTGATTCTAATTAAAAAATTATCGCAACCCCAAAAAACACACCATTCTAGACAAGATAAATTTGACCGTCTGATGAATTAAGCTTACTATTAATCGTCTTTTAACGATTAGTAGTAAGCGAAACACCACTATGACAGCACTATGCGAAGCGAAGGGTAACTGCGGTACGCTACCACCTGGTAACAGCGAAGCAGAACAAGAGATGGCCGCCCTAGCCAAAGCACTTGCTCATCCTGCAAGAGTACGTATTTTAAGTATTCTCTCTGCTCTAGAGAAGGCCGGTGGTTGTTTGAATAGTGACTTGGTTAGCGAGTTGGGTTTGGCTCAATCGACGGTTTCTGAGCACTTAAGAATTCTGAAAGCCAGCGGTTTTATTACAGCGGAATCCATCCCACCAAAGATGTGTTACCGAATTGACCGCAATAACATTCAGCGCTTCGAATCTATCTTTAACAACATTTTGAAATAGCAGCCTTTACAAGGCTAACAACGAACAGCACGCTGAGTGAGAACCCGATAGGTATATCGCAGACGCGTGTATTTTTTTGCTTTAATCAATCGCCTTTCGACGATTTGCGATAACAAACAAAGAGAAAATAGTATGAAACCGAAGTTGAGTTTTCTAGATCGCTACTTAACACTCTGGATCTTCATCGCCATGGGGCTGGGTGTCCTTCTGGGTATCATGTTCCCACAAATTGAACAGTGGAATGAATCGATGTCAGTAGGTAGCACGAATATTCCCTTGGCCATTGGCTTGATTCTGATGATGTACCCACCATTGGCTAAGGTCAATTACAGCCTGCTCGGTACAGTTGTTAAAGATAAGCAAGCGATCAAGCTGTCACTTATCATGAACTGGATTGTTGGTCCAATCTTGATGTTTGTACTGGCTATCACTTTCTTGGGTGATCACCCAGGTTACATGGTCGGCGTTATCCTAATCGGTCTTGCTCGCTGTGTGGCAATGGTATTGGTTTGGAATGATATCGGTGGCGGTAACAAAGAATACGGTGCGGCGTTGGTTGCTCTAAACAGCGCATTCCAAGTGGTTAGCTACAGCTTCATGGCTTGGTTATTCATTAGCGTACTACCACCTGTATTAGGCTACGAAGGCATGATTGTTGACATCTCTATGATCGACATCGCGCACAGTGTACTTATCTACCTTGGTATCCCATTCTTAGCGGGTTTCCTTAGCCGTAAGATCTTGGTGTCGACAAAAGGTGAACAGTGGTACAACGATGTGTTCATTCCACGCATCTCGCCTATGACTTTGATTGCCCTATTGGCAACCATCGTTCTGATGTTCAGCCTAAAAGGTGAGATGATTGTTGAACTGCCAATGGATGTATTGTTAATCGCGATTCCGCTGACCATTTACTTCACAGTAATGTTCTTTATCAGCTTCTTTGTTGGTAAAAAGATGGGCATTGATTACGACAAGAACGCATCGATTGCCTTTACTGCAACGGGTAATAACTTTGAGTTGGCGATTGCGGTCTCTATCGCGGTATTCGGCATTAACTCTGACCAAGCGTTTGCCGGCGTTATTGGTCCACTGATTGAAGTTCCGGTTCTGATTTACCTGGTAAATGTGGCACTGAAAATGAAAGACAAGTACTACTCAGGTCAAACAGTAAAATCAGTCAACTAAGATTAGATGATGATTTGCAGGGCTCACCCGATATGGCGTGAGCCCTTTTTGTATCTGCTAGAAGCTTTTTGTATCTGTAGAAGAAAACCTAATCAAGCAGGTTTTTCAGTCCTTGCTCTAGCCACTTTAGCGCAGGTCCCTTGTCCGGTTTTTTGGAAAGAATGAGATCCACCGGCGGTGACCAAGTTTTATGGTCAAAGGCGATATCTATCTCCACCAACTGCTTTTTGTTGATCTCCTCTTTCACCAAATGTTCCGGCAGATATGCCCAACCAATATCACTACCTAGCACCATTTCACGAATCGCGATAAAGCTGTTTGACCACCATACCTTTCCTGCAATCAGGGGAAATTGGTCCATCAGTTTTCCTTTATCTCCCCTAAGCATTACCTGTCGGTGAGGCAATAGTTCAGCCACCCGCGCCGTCCCGACCTGTGCCAATGGATGCTGTGGATGACAAACCGCCACAAAAGGCAGGTGACCGATAAAGCAAGGCTCAGAGCTGATATCAAAATTGAGATCCGTAAACATCAAGCCGACGTCCGCCTTTTCATCGGTCACGAACTGATTCACTTCCGTCGTCGTACAGGCTATCAACTCAATCTCTGTTGCAGGAAATCGCTCGCTAAATTCTCCCAGAATTTTCGGTAAATTCGGCATTAAAAGCGCATCATCAAGTGCAATTCGCAGCAACCCTTCTTGCTTATCGCCAATCGCATTCACTGTGATATTGAGGTCTTCGATCTGCAATACGATCGCTTTGACCTGTTTATAGATCTGTGTGCCTTCGGAGGTTAAGGTTGGCTTGCGCGTCGAGCGGTCAAACAGCTCGACATTAAAGTCGATCTCTAAATTACCAATACCTTGGCTCACCGCAGACTGAACCTTACCCAGCTTTCGAGCACTCGCTGAAAACGACCCTAGCTCCACCGCATAAACGAACATCTTGAGCTGTTCAATGTTGTACATGTCACCCTACCTATCATCACTATAAGTGATAGTTACTATCTTTTTATTATCATCATAAAAGATATTATTGCCAACATTGAAGGGCAATAAAGCCCAAAGGAACACGAAATAAAGAGAGAACAACATGTCACACAAAGAACGAATCTTACATATGGTGCTATTTGAATTGGTTGCCTTGGTTCTAATGGCCGGACTGGCGACTTACATTACTGGCAACGGTGCAGGGAAAATGGCGGGGCTTGCATTGGCAATGTCACTGATTGCGATGGCATGGAACTACGTATACAACTACGGCTATGACAAGGTATTTGGGGCAGACCGCAGCAAGCGCACCAAGAAAACCCGCCTCTTCCACGGCCTAGGCTTTGAGCTTGGACTCATGACCGTCACGCTGCCAGTCCTAATGTGGGTGCTTCAACTGGACTTCCTAACCGTGCTTATCATGGATATCGGTCTGGTTATTTTCTTTGTTCTGTACGCAATTGGCTTCAACTGGGCGTATGACTCTGTCAGAGACATGCTAGTGAGCAAAGGTAAAGTGAAAGCGTTGGCTTAAACTGGAAGCGCAGAAGTATAGCGGAAGCGCTGAAGTAAAGCGGAAGCGCTGAAGTAAAGCGGAAGCGCTGAAGTAAAGCGGAAGCGCAGAAGTAAAGTGGAAGCGCTGACCTAAAGCGGAAGCGCTGGGCATACCTGGAGATAGTAACGCCACTTTGAAAAAGCACACTAAGAAGGGAAAAAGGGGCTAACTGAGAAAGAAGCAGTCGTAAAAAGGAGATAAATACGACTGTTTTACAACATAACTTGGACGGGTCAATATTCAGTTAGCCCATACACTTACTGTATCGAATGAAGCTGACAACCAGCTGTCACTCGCACAAATAAACACAACAAAATTCGCACGCTTGCGCCCTAGTGATTGAGGACGACAATTCGTTTAGCTCACCATAAACAAAGGCACAGTGGTTTTACCTAACAGCTTACGAGTCACCCCACCAAGTATTTGTTGATGCATCTTTTTATGGGCAAATGCCCCCGCTACAATCAAATCCGCGTTGAACTTCTCTGCATGCGCTAAGATCGCCTGTGGCGTTCGCGTTCTGCCCTCTTTGAAAGAGATGCACTCCGCATCAATATTATGCAGCCCAAGGTAGCGTTTGAGATCTTGCTGGCTCGGTTTCTTATCCAATGAGCGTTCGCTGGTCACTACAATAATATTCTTGGCTTGGCGCAATAATGGCATCGCTGCCTTCACTGCGCGAGCACCCGGATCATCTCCGTTCCAAGCAATCAAAACACATTCTGGGTTGAACTGTTTTTGCTCTCTTGGCATTAATAAAATCGGGCGACTGCCATGTTCCAACGCTACATCAAAGCTGACGCTGGTTTTGCCATGAAGCGGCTTTGGAATAATGATCAGATCTGAAACTTTACCGCGCTCCGAGACCACATCAGCACGATAACCCGATAAGTTGTGCCATTGCGCACTCACTTTCAAATTCGCTTCGTTCATCACCAGATCGTCAGAATCGAGCATAGGCACTTGCAAATGATCGCACAGCGACACAAACGCTTGTTCGGATTCATTCATATCTTCCGCCACATAGTTGTTCACCAACTGGTCGATACGATTCAACCATTTGCTCGGCAGTAGCTGACGCTCTTCCGGCATAAGTTGCTGAGGGCTGATTTGTGCATGCAGCACATCGAGATGCGCACCAAAGTAACGCGCAACATTCAGTGCTCCTTCTAGCCTCTCGTTGGCATTCGCTGTTGAGGCGAACGGCATAATGATGGTTCGAATAGTCATAATTTGTTCTCCTCAATTATCCAAGTGGCCATGGTAGGTCAACCGACTCTTGCAGTAGACCTATCGGCAGGTCGAGTACCATGAGATGGGTTAACCCCAGAAGGAATCCAGTCGCAGCCACTGTTACTGATGCCGACCTCGCCAAACTCAGTCCAGCCTTACTCATCAGGAACAGACAGAAGAATGCACTGATAGCGATAACATAGCCAACAAAATAGCAGCCCAAGATTAGAGCGCCTAACCAGTAGAGGTAGTGCATCATACTGATGCTGTTGCTATCAAAGGCGTAGCCTTGCTCGTACTCATTATCAAAGTAAATCGCATCACCCTCTGGCTTAGTCAGCAGTTGGAATAGAACAATCGCAGACAGTAGCCACATAATGCTTGAAATGACAATGGTAAATACGCCACCCAAGAAGCTCTGCTGGTAGCCGTCGTAAACCCCATACATAAAGGCGATGTTCACTAGGGCTGCAAAGATAATCTGAGGTTGACGATTTGCCGTTGGCTTACGAGTATTAGCTGTCGGTGACGCTTCTTGAGCTTGTTTCGCTTGTTGATTCTTCTTGGCACTTTGACGCCACATAAAGAACAGAGAAAACAGCGTTAGACCACCAATGATCATCACACCCGGGCGCATTAGGAAGCCAATGCCGTCGAACTGCACAGCTTGGTACAGGTAAGTTTCCATGCCACTAGCCAGTACAAAACCAATCAAGAATGCCGGACGCGGCCAATCGAAGCGCTTCATCAGCACACCGAGGACACCAATCGCTAACAGTGTGATCAGGTCACCCAGATCGCGCGTTGCTTGGAATGCCGCAAAGCAGATAACCATCACCATGAAAGGTGCAAGCAACGTATAACGAACCGTGGTTAGACGAGCGACCCAAGGCGAAAGCAGCATACAAGCACCCGCACCGAACACGTTAGCTAATGCCAGAGACCAAACAATCGTGTAGGTGATATCGAGATCCGTACTGACCATCGCAGGGCCCGGCTCCAAACCCACCAGCACCATACCACCTAGGAAGACCGCCATGCTGCCTGAGCCCGGAATACCGAACAGCAAAGTAGGAACAAGGCCACCGCCCTCTTTTGCGTTGTTCGATGACTCCGGCGCAATCACACCGCGTACATCGCCTTTACCAAACTCAGGTTTTCCTTTGGTGGTTTGCACCGCATGACCATAAGCAATCCAGTCAACCACGCTGCCACCAAGACCCGGTAGAGCACCGACAACACAACCAATCACACTACAGCGTAGCGCTAGCCACTTGTTGGCAAAGAAGTCACGCACACCGGCAGACCAGCCCTTGCCGAGCTTGCTCGCATTGGCGATCGGCTTGTTTTGTCTCAGCAGATCGATAATTTCAGGCAGTGCAAAGATACCCAAACCGACGACGACCAGAGGAATGCCATCCATTAGGTAGAAGTTATCAAAGGTCATTCGGTACTCGCCTGTTGCAGGGGCACTGCCCACGCTGCCTAGCAGAACACCCATACCACATGCAGACAGGCCTTTAACTAGGCTTTTTCCTGCTAATGCGCCGACCATACTTAAACCAAGTAGAGTCAGCATAAAGAGCTCACCCGAGCCAAACGCGAGAATCACCGGACGCGCAATCAGCACAAAGCCAGTCAAAATCACCGCGCCAAATAGTCCACCAAAAAGCGACGAAGTGAAGGCCGCAGACAAAGCACGAGCCGCTTCTCCTTTCTTCGCCATTGGGAAGCCATCAAGCACCGTCGCTTGTGAGCCACTAGAGCCGGGGATCCCCATCAATACTGAAGTGAAGGTGTCTGAGGTTGGGATCACCGCCACCAAACCGATCAACATCGCAAGAGCTGAGATTGGGTCCATACCGTATAGGAATGGCAACAACAGAGATAAACCTGCAATGCCCCCTAATCCCGGGAAGATACCAATCGCCAAACCGAGCACAACGCCACCAAGCATAAAGGCAATATGCTGGACGCTGAGTATGGTTTCCAGTGCTGCAAAGAGTTCGTTTAACATCATTGAATCCTTTCTGTTCATTCACTCGCTTCACCTTGAAAGGCCTGTTCACTGCTGGCTGGCCGTTGAACCCTGATATCAAAACGTCTTGAGTTAAGAGAGTATGAGGGACACGACTTGCAGGAAGGTGAGCGATATAAAAAGGAGTGAGCCACAATCTAACGCTGTGGTCTCACTACCGTTGGGCACTAGCCGAATAGAGCCAGTATTTTCTTGGACTTAGATAGTCGTATCAGAAACGGGTGTTGTAATTTGTGGTGAGCCAATTTCTGACCCAAGACAAGTTACTTTCATCTAGTGATAACGCAGCGTCGAGTGCCAACTGAGCTTGTTCGCCAGTGAGCTGAGGGTAATCTCCCAACACCTCAACAGAACGTTTTTGGAAATCAGGTTGGTTAACGAGCTCAGTCGCCGATGCACGCCACGCCGCCACGGTCTCTTCAGGTGTCGACTTCGGTACAAAGATCATTTTCTGAGCAGCAAAGCCTGCCATAAAGAATGAACGCCACACAGCATAACCTTGTGTCTCGGCCGCGTCTGGGTTGAACATTTGGTAGACCTCAGCGAAGTGCGGTAAGTCTGGGAAGTTAGGATCACGTTGCAGTTTGCCGTCTTCGCCCAGCACACCGAAGCTAAACAGTGGAGTCGCCTTGCCTTCATTCAGCAGCGGCGTCACTTTGTCGATGTAAGAGGAACTCGTTTGAGAATCTATGTTCACTTCACCACGCTCAAACGCCAATCTGCCTGCACCGCGACCTTGCATACCAAACACCGCTTGTACATCCAAGCCAAGCAGATCCATTGCCAACAGGGGTACTAGGTCAATCGACGTTGCACCTTGGCTAGCGTATTGAAATTTAATCTGGTCTTTCTTATCGAATAAGTCTTGAACATTCTCAATCCCCGTTTTCGGAGAGACATAAACAACACCACCAGTTGGAGAAGCCAAAATGACACTCCAATCTTTGTAGTCATAACGAACACGGCGATCTTTTAGAAGGTAGGGATATTGTGTCGATGCCGAACTCGCAAAGATATTGAGACCGTTGTCCTTAGCACGGCGAGCGAACTGGTTCGCGCCTTTGGTAGAGCCGCCACCCGGAATGTTTTTTACAACAACGACTGGGTTGCCCGGTAAGGATTGAGACAAGTAAGGTGCATAGAAACGTCCCCAAGTATCGGTGCCGCCACCCTCTTTGTAGGGCATCAAAAACTCGACTCTTTCACCTTTGAATGATACTTCTTCGGCTTGTGCATGCGTTGATAGTGCACCAACGCCAAGCAGCGTCACTAGCAATGTTTGGCAAAGCTTGAATTGAGAGAGCGTTTTCTTCACAACACGCTCGCTGTGGCGCTGTATTTTGCTCTGTGAATTCGATGGGGTATTGCCAGTGGATAGTAAGTTCAGCATTTTGCCTCCTAGTACCCTGATTACGTTTCGTCGTCAGTAACAGGGCTATTTTTTGTGGTTTCTGACAAATTAGAGGGCGAAACTGTCATTCAACTGACACGCTTCATTTTGATAACAAAAGTGTTACATAGATCGATATTTATTGGCGCTCGCAACAGTCCTGAAAACGAAAAAAGCCACGTTAATTCGTGGCTTAAATCTAAATAAATATATGTTCCATCTTAGGTAACACATTGATTTAATTCGGGTAAACAGCCCCTTTAAACAGAGGCCTTGCTGTTCTCACCAGTGCAGCCTGACGCACCTCTGGCTCCACTTCGCCCGCTTCAACTTGGATATTCACTTGAATCTGACCGCTTGGGTGCTCAATTAAAACCGTTTGAGACTGAATCCCTTCACACAACTCATGCGCAATGGTGCCCGGAATCACGCTGGCTGCTGCGACACAAATCGCTCCAGTCACCGCATGGCTGGCATGACAATTGTGCGGAACAAAGTAACGAGAAGTGATGTGACCTTCGCGACAAGGCGGCGACAGCAAAGAGACTTTTGGCACAACACTACCAGAGACATCGCCCATCCCCATTTTTTCGCCCGCTTCTAAACGAATAGATTCGATTCTCGCCAGCAATGCTGCGTCCCCATCAAGTTGTTGCTTGGTTTCCGTGCCGACTAGACCTAAATCTTTGGCATTGATGTGCACCATAGGTACCGCCGCATCAAGACAAGAGATTTCGATGCCTTGTATGGTGTCGCGCACATTGCCAGTAGGGAACAGTTTGCCCGTTTTGGCGCCGCCTACATTCAAGAAGTTGAGTAATACAGGAGACCCAGTGCCCGGCACACCATCGACTTTGACATCACCATCGTATTGCAATCGACCATTAGGGCTCTCAGCCGAGACTTCGATGATGGTGTTGGTATTGATATTTTTAACGCGTAGCTTAGTTGAGGGGCTACTTAAGGTAATCAGTTGGTTTTCGCTGGCAAACGCGACAATGCCTGAGAGAATGTTGCCGCAAGAGGGCTTAGTATCGACCTCTTTAGTTTCTACGCCGACTTGAGCAAAGAGATATTCCAGATCGGTGCCCTCTTCTTGAGAAGGCGACACAATCGCGACTTTACTCGTGAGGGTAGTTCCGCCGCCAATACCGTTGATCTGTTGGCCATCTCCAGAGCCCATTATACGAATCAAGAGTTCATCGCGCGCCTGTTCATCACTGGGTAAATCACTCGCCAAAAAGTAAGCCCCTTTTGATGTACCACCTCTAATCAACATGCAGGAAATATTATCGTTCATGACCGTTTCAACCTCTTTACGCTTGGAAGATATGAGCAACTCCGTGCTCTTCGGGTCTCAAGGGTAAAAAACGAAACTGTCACCTAACTGACTTGCCGATCAGTCATAGGTTTTTAATGCACTCTCCCACTCGGTAATAACAATATCGCGTTTGCTTTGGTCTGAGAAAATCAACAAGCTCACATCTAACGGCAGCGGTTTTAGTCGCTCTGCGTAATCTTGGCGAAGTGATTTGGCGGACTTATGGCTCTTAATATCACTCCTTACGGGGGGCATATTGGTCGCTTCCGCCATACGCTGCTGCCCAGAATAGGAGAACAGGTAATCGATGAATTTTTCGGCTTGGTCTGCTCTGGTTGTGGTTTTATTGATGAATGCGGTACGAATGACCACTGGGGTATAGTCTTCAGCCGCGACGATGACCACATCTTGGTGTTTGGCCTGCCATGAGTTGGCGTACGAACCCATGATGTTATAGGCCATCGCAATCTCACCTTCATTCAGAGCTTTTAGCATCGAGGCTGAACTGCCAAAAGTGCGCGCTTGGTGCAGATTAAATAACTCTAAAAACTGACCATAGTTGGTGGTTTGGGCACGTTCGAATGACCAGAGAAGGTAGCCAATTCCAACATGCCGAATATCAAAAAGACCAATTTTGCCTTTTAGTTCATCACTATGACGACGAATAAAGCTCAACAGCTCGACACGGTTCGAGGGCGTCTGTTTTCCCTCTAAAAAGGACTGATTAAATACAATAACAGCGGGCTCATAACTAAAACCAAACAGTTCATCACGCCATTGGCTCCACTGAGGAATGATCCCTGACTGCGCATTGTAACCGGGCAAATTGACTTTATGAGGACGCGCATAGCCATCGTTGACGAGACGGATCTGTAAATCCATCACCGAGCTAATGGTGATGTCCGGCTGAGGGAACGTGTTTTCTCGAATATGCGCATCAAGCACATTGCTGCTCATCGCTGTGTAGTCGACCTTGAGGCTTGGATACTTCTGCTCAAAGCCTTCCAAGACAGGTTTCATTTCAGACAGATAAGCCGCTCCATAGATCACCAAGCTATTGTCCTGATTGGTTTTACTGTCGCTGACTGATAAAGAGCTATCCGCGAATGAAGAACCATTCACCAACAAAGAACTACTAGTAATCAGAGACACCATGAGTAAAGTATTTTTGGCTGGAATGAACGATAGCGATCCTGTATTTTTGTCCATCAACAAGTCTCCGACCAATGGGGATGTGGGAACTGAATTTTCACCGTTAGCCCTTTCTGTTGTTGCTGTCCTTTTTGGCTTTCAGTACCTTCTAAACTATCAGCACCTTTGAGGGTAGCCGTATCTTCTTGGCTATTGGTATCTTCGAGAGTAACTGTATCTTCTAGAGTTAATAGCGCATGGGACTGAATCGCAACATTTTGCGCTATGCTCATGCCAAGCCCAGTTCCATGGCTGGTTGCACGTGGGCTTCGATAGAATTTCTCGAACACAAATGGCTTATCTTGATCGGCAATCCCCGGTCCAAAATCTCGAATTAGCAACACGGCTTTGCTGCCCTGCTGAAGTATCTCTACCTCAATAACGTTGCCCTTTGGCGAGTATTTAATGGCGTTTTCAAGTAGGTTAATCAGCATTTGGCTAAGGGAAAACTCATCACCTTTGACGCTGAATTGAAGCGATTCTTGGTAGCAGAGCTCTATGTCTTTAATAAGTGCATTCATCGCTAAACTGCGGCACACCTCTTTTACCAAGCGGTTCATATCAACAGGCTTGGGTTCAATACTCTGGTAACGATGACGAATCGTGGCGTGGTTAAGCAATTGATCAACCGTACGCTCCAACACTGAGCATGCTCCAGTGACCTTGTGCAGATATTCAATCGTCTCTGCATCTTTGGTTTTGCTTCGCGCAAGATCTATTTGAGCGCGAATGCCCGCGATTGGGGTTTTGATTTGATGGGCGGCATGTCCGGTAAAGTTCTTGAGATTATTTAAGTTCTCATCGAGCTGGTTCATGAACACATTGATCGTATCCACTAAATGCCTCACCTCTTGAGGCGCATCGAGGTTGATCGGGGTTAAATCGAGTGTCGAACGTCTGCCCATCTTGTCGTTAATCTGGTTGACGGGTTTGAGCACTCGAATAATCAGTACAAAAATCACCAATAAGGCACTGAGTACCACCCCAGCCACCAGCTTAATCGCATGATCGGTCAGCGATTTTTCCCACACTTGCCTTGCTTGAGTTGTTTGCCCGACAAGCACAAACACATGCTGCGGCCCTTCTCGGGTATTAATGACATTGCTAACCAAAGCAAAACGAACCCACTCCTGTTTATAGTTGAGATAAAAATAGCTCGCTTCAGGCTCAAGTTTGATCTGGTAATTGGCGATTTGCTCTCGAACCTCTTCAAGTGCAAGAAGGTCTTTATAGCCGGTAATAAAGCGTTGAGATGCAGGCGTATCCTGCGCCGACACCGAATAAAAGACCTTGTCTCTGGCCGATTCTGCCAAGGATTTAAAAGCGGCGGTCGGGATATCCACACTAAAAGAGAAACCATCAAAGCGAACTTGTTCTATGATCTGCTGCGCAGCATTATCAAGCTGACGATCATAAAACATCTGCGTTGTTTGATAGGCGTAGCGCTTAACAGCGACCATCGTAAGCAGGCTGATCAACAATAACAGGCAAGTTGCTGAGAACAGCAGTTGAAATCGTAGCGATCGAGAAGAGAACTTTACCCAGCGAGAAGGAAAATTAAGACTCAAAGTCATAAAACACCTCCAAGCTACTGCCCTTTATCATTGAGCACATAGCCTAATCCGCGCAGAGTCTTTATCTCAACTTGGCTATCGGAGAGTGCTTTGCGCAGTCGCCCAACATAGGTTTCAATAGCATTGGTATTCGGCGGGTTATCAAAGCCGTATAGGTGGTCGATGATCTCTTCTTTACTCATGACTCGATTTAAATGAGTCAAAAAGATCTCGAGCAGTCGATACTCGCGCTGCTTAAGCTCGATCAGCTGCCCTTTTACTTTGACCTCACATGCAACACTATCAAAGATAATGTCGCCGAACGTGACTAGGTTTTGGTCGTTGCCTTGATGACGACGAACAATGGCACGGCAGCGAGCCTCCAATTCCCCAAAATCAAACGGCTTGGTCAGGTAATCATCAGCACCGAGATCGAGCAGCTGAATGCGGTCGTAGACTTCACTACGAGCAGTCAAGATAAGAACGGGCGTATCTGAGGTATGGCGAATACGCTTGATGATCTGCTCGCCTGATTTGTTTGGCAGGTTTAGGTCGAGTATCACTAGGTCAAATTGAGTATGGCTCACCATGGCAAACGCGACTTCACCATCATAGGCACAATCGACACCGTGTCCTAAATCGACAAAGCGTTGCTCTATGGCTTCACTGATCAAACGATCGTCTTCAACTACCAGTATTCTCATCTTACCCCCACCTAAAGAAGGTGATTGTTCTCAAGACAGGAAAAGATTTCAATAACAAGATTAACAATAATAAAACAAACCTCCGCACTACATCACATTTAGAACATTCTGTTCAGTACAGCGTTAATTTGCGTGCGATTTAAACACTTGTTCGGCTAAATTTCCGTCATCAGTGCAGTCGCTTCACAAAATCAAAACCCTAACTTGTCGTACCAGTTGTGCATTACCGCGCATACGAGTAGTTTTACCCCACCTCAAGCATTCGAAACCATCACCCTCCTTTCAAATGCGCATCCTTTGTGAGCAAAGTTGCGTTAATTAACATTTACCTCGCCTTTAATTAACAAATTTATGCTCAAACGCTCATTTTTAATGTTCGTTTGTTTTCGGGTTCGCAAATTTGTGCACAATACACGTGCTAGATAATAACAATAAACAAGGACTTGAAAATGACGACGAATAAACAACCCACCCTACTAGGACAATGCATCGCCGAGTTTATCGGCACCGGATTACTGATCTTTTTCGGTGTTGGCTGTGTCGCTGCCTTAGTGCTGGCTGGTGCTAGCTTTGGACAGTGGGAAATCAGTATTGTTTGGGGCTTTGGTGTATCCATTGCTATTTACTGTACTGCTGGTGTCTCTGGCGCGCACATTAACCCAGCCGTGACCATTGCCTTGGCGATGTTCCATGGTTTCGAGAAATCGAAAGTCGTGCCTTACATTATTGCTCAGCTACTTGGGGCATTCTGTTCTGCGGCATTGGTATACAGCCTTTATAACAACCTGTTTACTGACTACGAAATTGCACACAACTTCGTTCGCAGTAGCCAAGATGCACTATCTACTGCTGGTATCTTCTCGACTTACCCACACGCTTCCCTCTCTTTCTTTGGCGCTTTTGCTGTGGAATTCGTGATTACAGCTGTACTGATGTTCGCGATTTTGGCACTGGGTGATGAGAACAATGGTGCTTCTCGTGGTGCAATGAACCCACTACTTATCGGTATTCTGATTGCGGTTATTGGTGGCTCTCTTGGTCCACTAACTGGCTTCGCGATGAACCCAGCACGTGACTTCGGTCCTAAGCTATTTGCTTACTTTGCTGGTTGGGATTACGCACTAACGGGTGCTCGTGATATCCCTTACTTCATCGTACCAATTCTTGCTCCAATCGCTGGTGCATGTTTTGGTGGCTGGCTATACCCGAAAGCCATTGCAGCTTACCTGCCATCAACAGGCCAAGGTTGTACTATCCCGAATCAATGTGAAACAGAAGAAGAAGCTGAACAAGCTCGTGCTTAAACCCTAAGCCTTCCAACATTTACTAAAATATAAATAACGAAACAAAAAGGATTCTTACCATGACCGAGCAAAAATACATTGTGGCGCTAGACCAAGGTACAACAAGCTCTCGCGCTGTTATCCTCGACCATGATGCGAACATCGTTAGCTCTTCTCAACGAGAGTTTACTCAAATCTATCCAAAAGCGGGCTGGGTAGAGCACGACCCAATGGAGATTTGGGCAACGCAAAGCTCAACGCTGGTTGAAGCACTTGCTAAAGCGGGTATCCGCAGTGACGAACTGGCTGGTATCGGTATTACCAACCAACGTGAAACGACCATTGTTTGGAACAAAGAGACGGGCAAGCCGGTTTACAACGCGATTGTTTGGCAGTGTCGTCGTACTGCTGACATCTGTGAAGACCTAAAATCGCGTGGCCTAGAGGATTACGTACGCGACAATACGGGCCTAGTCCTTGACCCGTACTTCTCAGGTACAAAAGTAAAATGGATCCTAGACAACGTTGAAGGCGCTCGCGAAGACGCAGAAGCAGGCAAGCTACTGTTCGGTACTGTGGATACTTGGCTAGTTTGGAAGATGACTCAAGGCCGCGTTCACGTAACTGACTACACTAACGCCTCACGTACTATGCTATTCAACATCAACGACCTATGTTGGGACAGCAAGCTACTAGACGAGATGGGCATCCCTGCATCAATGATGCCAGAAGTGAAACGCTCTTCTGAGGTTTACGGCCAAACTAACTTGGGTGGTAAAGGCGGTACTCGTATCCCAATCGCAGGTATTGCGGGTGACCAACAAGCAGCACTTTACGGTCAAATGTGTGTGGAAGCGGGTCAAGCGAAGAACACCTACGGTACGGGTTGTTTCCTTCTGATGAACACAGGCCAAGAGAAAGTAACATCGAAAAACGGCCTACTAACGACACTAGCATGTGGCCCTAAAGGCGAACCAGCTTACGCACTGGAAGGTGCGGTATTCATGGGTGGCGCATCAATTCAATGGCTACGTGACGAAATGAAGCTTCTGGCTGATGCGAAAGACTCTGAGTACTTCGCAACAAAAGTAGATACATCAAACGGTGTTTACGTTGTTCCTGCCTTTACTGGTCTAGGCGCACCATACTGGGATGCTTACGCACGCGGTACTATTGTTGGTCTAACTCGTGGTGTTAACTCTAACCACATCATTCGTGCAACACTGGAAGGCATCGCTTACCAAACTCGCGACGTACTAGATGCAATGCAAGCGGACTCTGGCATCAAGCTAGCAAACCTACGTGTTGATGGCGGCGCGGTAGCAAACAACTTCCTAATGCAGTTCCAATCTGACGTTTTGGATACAGAAGTTCACCGCCCAGAAGTAACTGAAGTAACAGCACTAGGCGCAGCTTACCTTGCGGGTCTTGCAGTAGGCTTCTGGGACAGCATCGACGAGCTTCAAGGCAAAGCCGTTCTAGATCGCACGTTCTTGCCACACCACGATGAAGAGAAACGTAACCGCCGTTACAAAGGTTGGAAACGTGCAATCAAGTGTGCACAAGTATGGTCTGAGCTTCACGACGATGAAGAAAACGAAGATTAATGCGTTATAAATCGGGTGTGATTTAACCAAAATCACCAAACGAAACTCAAAAGAGCACGCCTGTCGTGCTCTTTTTGCGTTTTAGCCCCGATAACTCAGCATAGAAACTTCTCACATCGCGCCAATTCGCGCACAATAGAGCGAGTATATATTTTCGAAATTGGTGTTCTAGAGCAAGTTCTAGGCACATGGGAGCAGTAAGTGAAGCAGATACCAAGGCACCAGCAGATTGTCGATCTGGTGAAAACACAGGGATACGTCAGCACAGACGAACTCGTTGAGAAGTTTGATGTAAGCCCACAAACCATTCGACGCGACCTCAATGAGCTCGCAGACAGCAACAAAATCCGCCGCTACCACGGTGGTGCCACTATTCCTTTAAGCTCTGAAAATACCTCTTACAACACGCGTAAAACGCTAAACTTCAATGAAAAAGACGTCATTGCTGACGAGGTGGTGAAACACATTCCAGATGGCGCGACTCTGTTCATTGATATTGGTACTACACCGGAAGCCGTCGCCCGCGCCCTCAATAAAAACCACAAACAGCTGCGTGTTGTAACAAACAACATCAATGTCGCGACCATCCTGCTGGCTAACCCTGAGATCAAGGTAATCCTAGCTGGCGGTGAAGTTCGTAATAAAGATGGCGGTATCATGGGTGAAGCGACGCTCGATTTTGTTAAGCAGTTCCGTTTGGACTTTGGCATCCTAGGTATCAGTGGCATCGACTTCGACGGTTCACTGCTCGATTTTGATTACCATGAAGTACGAGTGAAGCAAGCGATCATCGAAAACAGCCGCAGCATCTTTATTGCGGTCGACCATTCGAAATTCGGTCGTAATGCCATGGTAAAACTGGGCAATATCAATCAAGCACACATGGTTTTCACCAACCAACAGCCACCGGAAGAGATTCACACCATTCTAAAGGAAGCAGAGATCCCACTCGAAGTGATTGAAACACAAACAAGAATTAAAGAGTAGCCGTTCACCTTTTCTCTGCGAACATTCAACGACCTCAAAATGTTCGCTTGCGCTAAAAAGGACGTCTATACTTAACAGAATTGTTAACAAAAACCTCTATTCGTATGAATTAGAGGTTTTTTTATGTCCAAATCACATTAAACGCGCATAAACGAAAATAAAACATGACCAAAAACGAAAGTTGATATAGGATTTAACCAGTTTCCAAAATGCTCGTTCGCTCACCAAGAGGTCAAAATCATGAGTGCTCAACAACAAAATACAAAAAATGGTTCATCCTCCACGTTAGATATGATCGTGATCGGTGGTGGTATTAATGGTGCTGGTATCGCTGCAGATGCTGCGGGACGTGGGCTGTCTGTCGGACTTTACGAAGCCAACGATTACGCATCAGCAACGTCATCTGCAAGCTCAAAGCTTATTCATGGTGGGTTGCGCTACCTAGAACACTACGAGTTTCGTTTAGTGTCAGAAGCCCTTGCCGAGCGTGAAGTCCTGCTACGGAAAGCGCCACACATTGCACAGCCAATGCGTTTTCGTTTACCGCATCGCCCATTCTTGCGCCCAGCGTGGATGATTCGCTGTGGCCTATTCCTTTACGATAACTTGGGTAAACGAACCACACTTCCAGCAAGTAAAACAGTTAACCTAGCGCAATCAGGCCTACTGAAACCTGAAATGAAAGTCGGTTTCGAATACTCAGACTGCTGGGTAGATGATGCTCGAATGGTATTGCTGAATGTACTTGCAGCGAAAGAAAATGGCGCCGAAACGCGTAACTACTGTCGCGTGGAAGCAGCACGCAGAGAAGGCGGTGTATGGGTCGTAACGATCCGCGACGTAATGACAGATCAAACATTCGAACGTAAAGCAAAATCCCTAGTAAATGCAGCGGGTCCTTGGGTTAAACAGTTCTTTGATAATGGTCTGGAACAAGCATCACCACGTAACATCCGTTTGATCAAGGGTTCACATATTGTTGTGCCACGTATTCACGATGAGCCTCAAGCGTATATTCTTCAAAACAAAGACAACCGTATCGTCTTCATGATCCCTTACCTAGACAAGTTCTCGATCATCGGTACAACAGATGTTGAGTACAAAGGCGACCCACGCGAAGTTGCAATCTCGGATGATGAAGTCGATTACCTAATCGATATTGTGAATCAACACTTTGTGAAACAGCTTTCCACAGATGACGTTGTGTGGACTTACAGCGGCGTACGACCTCTGTGTGATGATGAATCCGATTCACCTCAAGCAATCACGCGCGATTACACATTGGAACTGGATGCTGAACTTGACCAAGCGCCTTTGCTATCTGTTTTCGGCGGTAAACTCACGACCTACCGTAAGCTTGGTGAAGCGGCGCTGAAGAAGCTAGAGCCGTTCTTGCCAAACATGGGACCAGCTTGGACAGCGACCGATACGCTACCAGGTGGCAACTTTAGCTGTAGCCGTGAACAACTGGCCGAGATGATGAACTCTAAGTACCCTTGGGCTTCAAAAGGTCTGCTGCTTCGCTACATCACTCAGTTTGGAACCAAGACATGGGATCTACTTGATGGTGCAACTTGTGAAGAAGATCTTGGTAAGAAGTTCTCTGCAGAGGCTCACGGTGTCTACCAGCGTGAAATCGATTACCTGATCACACAAGAGATGTCTCAGACTTCAGAAGACATGCTGTGGCGCCGTACCAAACTGGGCCTCTACATGAGCCAAGACGAGCAACAGATGGTGACGGATTACCTAAAGACGACACTTGAGCAAAAAGTGGTGAGCTTTTCTCAAGTGAGCTAACAGCACCTAGCTAATTCGAGCAACCAAAAGCTTAGTCGTCCCTCCGACTAAGCTTTTTTATTTTCAACGAAATCTAAAGAGTGTTTTCACCAGCCCGTTAATTATCACCATTTCAAAACCTTGCTATGCTTTATCTCAACGAAACCAAACACATAAACGCTTGCTCACTCAGCGTTTCAATAAGGAATAGATACCATGCAAAAAGTTATTCTGATTACAGGCGCTACTGATGGCATTGGCTTTGAAACAGCAAAAACACTGGTTGAACAAGGTCATCACGTTTTGTTGCACGGTCGCAATCCACAAAAATTAAAAGACGTTGAACAAAAGCTCGCGAACATTTCAGACACAGCAAAGATTGAAAGCTATGTGGCGGATTTATCGATATTGGCGGACGTAGAAGCCTTGGCGAGCAAGGTATTGGCAGAGCAGTCTAAACTCGACGTGCTGATTAATAATGCGGGTGTCTTCAACACGTCAAACCCAATCACTTCAGATGATTTGGATGTGCGCTTTGTGGTCAATACTCTCGCACCATATCACCTAACTAAGCGATTACTACCACTGTTGGACAGCTCAAGCCGAGTGGTGAACCTATCTTCTGCAGCTCAAGCGCCGGTGAGTATTGATGCGCTAGAAGGTCGTAAACCACTGTCAGATGGAGAAGCCTATGCACAAAGTAAGCTCGCTATCACTATGTGGACTCGCGAAATGGCAAACGAGTTAGCAGGCGTTGGTCCTATGGTTGTGGCGGTGAATCCGGCATCACTACTTGGTAGTAAAATGGTAAAAGATGCCTACGGAATTGCGGGCGGTGACTTAAGCATTGGCTCGGATATCTTGGTACGCGCATCGCTATCCGATGAGTTTGCGAACGCTCATGGCAAATATTTCGATAACGATAATGAGGTATTTGCAAACCCACATCCAGATGCAACTCGTGGTAACAAGTCACAATTGGTTATTGAATCGATTGAACGCACTCTTGCTGAAAAGCTTGCTTAATCCAGTCATCAATTAATCACCTACAGATACTACAAAGCCCGCTATGATGCGGGCTTTTTACTGCTCTAAACTCAATTGTCCCAGTATGGTGGCGTTCCATAATGTTCCGAGAAGTAGTCAATAAAGGCTCTGACCTTTGGAGCCAGTAACCGCGAACTTGGGTACACCGCCCAGATAGAAGGCTCTGATGTTAATGGGTAATCATCGAGCACCCGAATCAGTTCACCACTTTTTAGCTTATCGTAAACACACCATGTTGAGGCAATGGCTAGACCAATTCCGCCAATAGCAGCATCTCTCAAAGCCTCACCATTATCAGTACGAAATGGACCATTCGCTTTTACGGTGACAGGCCCTGTCTCAGTCTGAAACGTCCAGTTCTCAAGCCCAATCAAACTATTACATTGATGATCGTTTAAGTCTTGTGGAGTGACTGGCTTACCATATTTGATTAGGTAATCAGGAGAGGCACAGATAATACGGTCATCCGGCGCAAGCTTTCGAGCAATCAAAGAAGAGTCTTTGAGTTCGGAGATTCGAATTGCGATATCGAAACCTCCCTCAACCATGTCCACCACTGTATCAGACAACCTCAAGTCAACCTTAAGCCCCGGATAAGCTTCCATAAAGCCCGACAGAGCCGGAACCAGATGTAGGCGACCAAATGACGCCGATGCCGTCACCCTGAGTGTACCTGTTGGAGAATCACTGCCTACTCCAATTGCCGAGCGAGCCGCATCGACGCTAGACAGCACCTCTTCTGCATGGGGCAGAAACGCTTGCCCCTCTTCGGTCAAAGAGACTTTACGGGTGGTACGATGCACCAAGCGCACACCCAAATTGTCTTCAAGCTTGCTAATGTGCGAGCTTGCAACCGCTGGTGACAGCCCTAGCTCTTGCCCCGCCATGCTGATGTTATGAGTGGAAGCTAAACGAACAAACAATTTCAGGTGTTCAATATTCATCTGATTACCAACAAAAACTTGAAAGTCATAATTTAATACTAATTATTATGCTTGGTTTTCGAAGTAATACAATCTCTATACCGTACAAGTTCTGCTACTTCAGACACAAAAAAAGCTCCCGAAGGAGCTTAGTCATTGTGTTTGCTTTATCACAGTCTTAGTTAGGCGGTTAGTCGCGCATAAAGCGAGTCTTTAAGCACTGAACGATCGTGCTTCATTTGGTGCATTTGACCATCTTCAATCGGCGAGCCGTTTAGCTCCAATTTACGAATCTCTTTATCTAAGTCGTTGTAGGTTTTCATGTCAGTTGCAAAGCTTTCATTCTCCTCTGCAAGCTGAGCAATTTTATCTTTCATTTCTGGGAATTCATGAACAAGTGAGTGGTTTTCACCTAGCATAGAGACCTCTTTCCTTTTGTAGAGCCTTCAGGCTGAAATTAGAGAATGTGTCATAAATACCTTAGCAACTGAGTGCTAAAAACGATGAGATCCAGCACACAGCGTCGAACAATATTTGGACACCAATAGTATTAAATTAGACGAGAGCGAACACGCTGCTCCCGCCTGTATCATTACCAAGAATAGGTTTGAATGATGTTTTGTGCAGCCATCGGGTTGCTATCGATCGCATGATTTACGCGGGCTAAGAATTGCTCGCGAGAATCCAACAAGTAGCCTTTTTGAGGAACAATATTGTTGCCATGATCGCCCCAGTAGAAGGTATCTATCTCTAGGTTTTCGAGTAGATATTTCTCTTCTTCAAGTATCTGCAATTGTGTCGGCATAATGAAGGTGCCGTCTTTAACCTCTTGCTCCATCACGGTTCCCGGTTGAATCGCAAGAGCCATAGGTGCGATATGTTCCGGTTTAGTGATATTCAAAATGCGCGTAGTCTCGATGATGTGTTCTTTAGAGCGTTCACGGCCACCTAAGCCAAAGATGAACGACAACAACACTTCAATACCCGCTTCTTTCGCCATCGCCATGCCTTCTATTGCCTGCTCTTGGCTCATGCGTTTTTTAATGCGGTCGAGCACCACAGGGTCACCTGATTCTAAGCCGCAATAAGCCATATCAAGGCCAGCACTCTTCAGCTCTTTAAGCTCAGCCACACTCTTACGACGAAAATCATTCAAGCCACTATATAAAGAGATTCTTTGGCTCTCAGGAAACGTCTGCTTGAGTTTAGTCAGCACCTTCAACAGGTAGTCAGTACGCGCTGCCATTACGTTGCCATCTGTTAAGAAGATAGACTCAACGTATGGGTATATCTGACGCGCTTCTTCAATATCTTTGAACACATCTTCGATATCACGCACCTTAAAGCGTTTGTCATCAAACATGCTACAGAACGTACAGGTATTAATGCTGCATCCCAGTGTGGTTTGAATCAGAATGCTGCGAGCCTCAATCCAAGGGCGGTATACTTTTCCCTCATATTGCATAGTGGTGTCTCCCGTTGCGCGCTCTGGTTATTGCCCAATTGGCGGAGCGCTGTTTTGTTGAGGGAGAGTTTAACGACATAGGAAAGCGTTGATAATAGGTGCAGATATAGAATCAGTTTATACATTTAAAATAAAATGCCCTCACAAAATCGAGAGGGCATTTATGTACTGCAACTAGAAAGGCTAGTGAAAAAGTTAGTGATCGCAGCCACCACCGTGTTCCCAATGATAGCTGTCGTCAGATGATGACGAACCTGTCGATTGACAGCCCACGGCAAAGAGTAAGGTTAGAGAAAGCAAAAACCATTTCATAATTTGACCTCCGTTTTCATTCCATAGATTTCGATGAAACATGTAAATCATAGACTCCATCTATAACCGACCCAACTAATCAAAGAAAACTTTCAGCCTTACCACAGAAGTTTAAATGGACTAACCTTTAGACTCATATAAGTCCGTTGGAACTTCGGTTTCACAACGCTCAAGATCATAATCTTGCGTTGTTCCGCTGTTACCTTGGAATCTCATACGCACGATCATACCTCGGTCTACGAACCAGCGAAGATCTTCGCAAGAAAAGCGGTAGCTCAACTCCATAATATGCGCTGTCGCCCATCTAGAATTGCCCGGCAGTGACTCAACGTAATAAATCACGCCATTTTCCGTAATCGTAATTCCTTTTACATCACTTAGGTGCTCGATTGCGGTATCAATCGTTTTCTGGTCAGCTGTTGGTTGCAACTCTTCAATTGGAACTGTCAAACAACCAGAGAGTGCCGTTACAGCCAGAGAAGCCAATAACATAGATTTAAGTTTCATTTTTATTCTCATTCAATTACATAGCCAAAATAACACTAGCCCGCAATTCTATTCATGAGGCAAATAAATGTGTACAGCCATAGCTACAAATTTATAAAAGATGTGATATAGAGTGCTTATTCAACTTAATTTTGAAGCTCATTAAACAAAAAGCTACAGGCGTCCAACTCGTAAAAGTGACATTAGCAACCTTATGAAATGTATAGTTTTTTACTTATCCTTCATCTTTCAGGGAATGATTGGCACGATCAGATAGATAGTTGTCGTGATCGGATGTCACCTAAATCAACGGGGAGCCTAATATATAGACACACCACGAGATAACGACATAGGGTAGCATCATGACACAGACAGTACTTATTACAGGCGCATCAAACGGCATCGGTCTAGAGCTTGCGAAAATACACGCAGAAAAAGGGCAAAACCTAGTGATTGTAGCGCGCTCAAAAGACAAGCTAGACGCACTGAAAAATGAACTAGAAGCAGCACACGCTATTCAGGTTGACGTGATTGCTACTGACCTTTCTTTACCGGAATCAGCGCAACAAGTGTTTGAACTTACTGAAGCGAAAGGACTTCAAATCGATACTCTCATTAACAATGCTGGGTTTGGCGGTCATGGAACATTTGCACAGCGTGCTCTCACTGATGAGCAAGCGATGATGCAAGTCAATATGGTGACATTAACCAACCTAACCCACCTTTACCTACAGGGCATGATTGAGCGCAACTACGGCCAAATTCTCAATGTATCTTCAACGGCTTCATTTATGCCGGGGCCATTACAAGCGGTTTACTACGCAACTAAGGCTTATGTCACGTCATTTAGCCAAGCAATTGCCGAAGAGGTCAAAGAGCACAACATCAGTGTCACAGCACTTTGCCCGGGAGCAGTGGATACTGGTTTTGTAAAAGCAGGCAACCTTGACGGCGTCGAGATCTGGAAAAACGCTAAGTCAGCCCGCTCAGTTGCAGAGTGTGGTTATCAAGCGATGCAAAAACGTGAGCTCGTTGCTTTCAATGAGGCACCGCTTAAATTTATGATTAATTGGATTATCCCTCTTTTGCCACGTAAGACCGCGCTTAAGCTTTCTCGTCAAGCGATGGAAAAGAACTAAACCAATTTTAAAGTGAGGCAAAAGAGATGAAGCGAGCCAGTAAGTTCATTATTCCACCGAATTGGAAAGTACTTTTTAATGACCTTGGCCTAGACGTAGACGAGATACTGGCTCATGCAGGCCTCCCACAAGGGCTATTCGACCAGCAGAAGGTACAGCTCACACCAGCGCAGTACTTCCAGATCTGGCATGGTATTGAAGCTGCCTCAAAGAGCATTGAAATACCATTGCTATTGGCCGATGTTCTGAGTTTTGAGTCGTGCGATGTACCGATTTATGCTGCGATGTGCAGTGATAATCTGAACGCAGCATTAGTCCGTCTGCGCGACTACAAGCCGCTGATTGGGCCGCTCATCCTCGATATCGAAACTGATGACTTTGCCACGCAACTTACTTTCGGGTGCTACGGTCATGAAGGGAAACTACCGAAAAACCTCAATCTCACCGAAATGGTTTTCATGACCCAGTTGGCTCGAATGGCCACTCGAAAGCACATTCAGCCTATAGTTGTCATACTGCCCGAATTACCCAACCAACTTGATGCGTACGAGGCGTATTTTGGTTGTGAAGTGAAGCGAGGGGAACAGGCTCAGATTCGCTTTAGAGCTATAGATGCACAAGCGCCTTTTTTGACGAACAATCAGGCGATGCTCAATATGTTTGATAATGAATTAAAACAGAGACTTGAAGCTCAACTGGCAGAGAGTACCACGCTCGACCGCGTCTCAACCGTCTTGATTGGCTCGTTACCTCAAGGGGAAAGCAGCATCGAATATGTGGCTAATCAACTTGCGATGAGCAAACGCACGCTACAAAGAAAGCTTTCTGACGAGAACTACAGCTATCAATGGGTGTTGAAAAAAGTGCGCCAAGAGCTTGCCGACTACTACTTACAACAGACTCAGCTTCCGATTATTGAGGTTTCATTCCTGCTTGGTTTTCAAGAGATGAATTCATTTATTCGCGCTTACAGCAGTTGGACAGGAACAACCCCAAGCCAAGTTCGAGGCTAACGCACGTTCCTTTATGAATTGCTCATAAAAAATGGGATAGCCATCTATCCCATCTTAAGAACACCATCAGTAGACTTGGCACCAATCTGACTTCATGTCGATCAAGACCCATTCATCACGCTGATTCGCCTCATCAAGTGCTTTATCTAATTTACCAACATGAGACTCGCGATCGTACTGCCACTCTCGCTCAGCATCGGTGTGATGAACAATCATAGCCATTGAATTTGGTTGGCTGGTTGCCCATTGCATCATCGCTTGGTCACCGTCTGAATTACCCACAGCTAAGATTGGCTTTTTACCAATAATATGCTGAATATTCGATACTTTTCCGGCTTTATCATCAATCGTTAGGATAGACGAATCCTTGGTCACGGTTGGCTTGCCATCGTTGTAGCTGTAATTGTATTTCAGTGCACTACCGATGATCTGCTCTGTGGGAATATTGTAAGCCTCTGGCGCCCACACTCGCATGAAGTCAACTCCGCCACCAGACACAATGTAGGTTTTAAAATTGTTATCTTGCAGATAAGTGAGCATCTCTTTCATTGGCTGATAGGTAAGTTCGGTGTAGGCCTTATTGAAACGCTCGTCTTTGGCTGCTGCTAACCACTCATCAACGTCTTGCTGATACTGTTCCACCGTCATTCCAGAGTGGGTCGCTAAAATAAGCTTGAGTAGCCCTTCTTCTCCGCTCGATAACACGCTTTTAATGTCATCTGCGAGCACAGATTTAAACGGCTCTTCCGTTTTCCACTCTGGATGCGCAGGCGCCATCTCTTTAACTCGATCCAGCGCGAACGCTAGTTGAAAGTAATACGGTTTTTCAGACCAAAGCGTACCATCGTTATCGAACACTGCGATACGATCTTCCACTTCCACATAGGTATCAGCCTGTTTATCATTCGTTTGCTCGACAAATTTAACAATGGCGGATTTACTCGGGCTATCCTTCCACGAGGGCAGCAGTGATGAATCACAATCTTTGGCAAAAGATGAAAAAGAGAGGCTGGATAAAATAGCGACTGACAGACAAGTAAGTTTCTTCATAGCAACGACCATGTTATTGATAAATTGTAGGGTTAACTTCCATTTATCCTAGTTCGTCTACTCTAGTTTTCCACTTATGAAGGCTATAACTAACGCTCATATGCCGCAACTAATGTGTCTATTCCAGCTAGCCGACTCCCCTCAAGAGCCGCAACTATCTTGTACTGAACGCCTATTTTCCCGGTTGACCCAATAAGCAATGCCCATGATAAGTGCCGAAAAAAGAGCGCAAAGATAGATAGGGTAAATAGGGTTAATCACCACACTAAATGCTAAGGCAGCAGCTAACCCGTAGCCTAGAGTATGAAACATGGAGATGTAACCCGCGACAGAACCCGGAGCTCGACTCAATTGACTGGTTGCTGAAGCTGTATAGGCAGGCACTAGCAACGCAGCACCGATGGCGGTCACAGTCATCGCCAATGAAAACATCACCAGATGAGGCACAACAAACAACAACATCCCACCCAACAACATCACAGCCCCCAAACGATACATGGTCGTTGGTGTCACTTTCTCTCTTTTTACCACCCAGACTTGCGTTAAAAGCGTAACACCAGCACTAATGGTCAATAAAACACCGATTGCATCACTTAACTTTTCAGAAGGCCAATCGGTGAAGGAGTGGATCAAAGGGGACAGACTGTATTGCAATAGGGCTACAGACGCACATAGAAACAGGCCACTAAATAGGTACGGAAATAATATCTTATTTGGTAACCAAGGCTCTTTCTTATTATTTGATGTTGTTACTTCCGCCTTTGGAATAGGTATAAATATAGCAATAATTAAGGCTAAAAATGGCAGAGCGACCATCAAAAATAACGGTGCAAATGGACTTAGTTTTAACGAAAAAATAGAGACAACGGGGCCTAACAATCGACCGCTGCTTAATCCAATACTCACTGCTGTAATTGCTCGTAATCTCTGTTGCTCTCCACACAATAATATTGCCCAATGTTGGCTTGCTGGCACCATGCCAGATACGGTGCAACCGTAAATAACCCGAGCAGCAATTAATCCTATAAAACATAACGTTACATTAATATCGTTTGTTTTGCTCACCATAGAAAACAGAGCCAACAGAAGAAAACTCACTGTCATGCCTGACAGGGCCTGTATCACAACTCGATTTGGGCCGTGTTTATCACTGTAGCGCCCCCAAAATGGCGCTGATGGCAAAAAAAGTAGACTACCAACCGCAATGAGCACAGACCAGGTTGGCAGATCGAAAGCCGACTGTTCAACCAGAAATGGCAGAGAAACAAGCAACCCATTTTGACCTATTCCCATTAGTGAAGAAATAAGCCCTATCGACATTAGCTGAAACTTTTTATTATTTATAACTGACATAATTAAGAGGCGTAAATAAGAGAAAATAAACTGGAAGTGAAAATCGCCATAGCTGAATATATCATTATTGATTATGTGAATAATTATCATTTTAAATTCGTTGTGCTAACATTAACGGCTCTTTACCTATAACTCAACTTCCTATTTCATTATGTATCAGCTTACCAATGCATCATTTGAAATCGACGGTAAGGCAATTCTTTCTCCTACGAGCCTGAATTTTGAACCTAAAAAAGTCACGACATTACTCGGCCACAATGGGTGCGGAAAGTCGACTTTAATTAAGTTATTAAGCCGTCAAAATAGCCCAACAAAAGGGCAAGTTTTATTCAATGAAAAGCCCTTATCTTCGTTTAGCCACCTTGAGTTTGCACACCAAGTTGCTTACCTACCGCAGCACCCGCCGATCACCGATGGTGTCACCGTGCGTGAGTTGGTCTGCTTTGGTCGTTACCCGTGGAAAGGAGCTTTTGGTCGCTACAGTAAAGACGATTACGCGATTGTCGATGAAGCGATTGAGAAGGTCGGCTTAACCCCGTTTTCTGAGCGCTTTGTTGCAACGCTATCTGGCGGTGAGAGACAGCGCGCATGGGTCGCAATGCTGCTTGCTCAACAGAGTCAATGCATCTTGCTTGATGAGCCAACCTCCGCGCTCGACGTCGCCCACCAGCATGAACTACTCGCACTCATTCGTGAACTAAACCAGTCGCTTGGATTGACCGTCATTATGGTTTTGCACGACGTCAACATGGCGGCCAAGTTTAGTGACCATTTGATCGCGCTGCACTCTGGAAAAGTCATTGCATCAGGCACCCCTCAAGAAATGATGACCCCAGAGACACTCACCAAGATCTATGGAATGGAGCTTGCGCTCTTCAATCATCCAGTCACTGGTCAACCCATCAGTTACATCCCCTAACCGAAAGGATTCTGTTGTGAAAAATATCATTACCCTCCTCGTGTCCGCCCTAACGTTCAATGCATACGCGTTGGAACTGACGCATGAAATGGGGACCGCCAACTTTGAAACCACACCAACAAAAATCATCGCTCTAGACTGGGCATTATCGGAAACGGTAATGAGTCTGGGCGTTGAGCTTGAAGGTATTGCTGATGCACCAGGCTATCAACAATGGGTGGTAGAGCCGCAGCTGAACGAGCACGCGGTAGATGTAGGCTCTCGACGAGAACCCAATTTAGAACTGCTCACCAAGTTACAACCTGATGTTATTTTAATGAGTAAACACATGGCAGCCGCGTATGAGCAACTCAACAAAATTGCACCCGTACTGGTTTACAGTATTTACAGCGAAGAGAAACAACCGCTTGAGTCGGCGAAATCGGTGACACGCTCGCTTGGCCAGTTGTTTGATCGTGAAGCACAAGCCCAAGAGATCATCACACAGACTGAGCAGAGACTGCTTGCTAACGGCGAGCGAGTCCACGCAGCCAATAACGATGAAAAACCGCTTCTGTTCACTCGATTCATCAATGACAAAACACTGCGTATTCACAGTGAGGGGTCACTGGCTCAAGACACTATCCATGCGATGGGCCTGCAAAACGACTGGAATGAAAAAACAAACCTTTGGGGCTTTAGCACCGCAGGAATCGAAAAAATCGCAGAACATCAAACAGCCAATGTGATGATCTTTGGTCCTCTGACCGATGACGAACGCAATCAACTGACTCGCTCTCCACTTTGGCAGGCAATGGCTTTCACTCGTACTGACTCAGTTTACGAATTACCTGCAATCTGGACATTTGGTGGGCTGATTGCCGCCCAGCGCTTTAGCGATCACATCACCGAGCAATTAACTCATCAGACCTTGACCCACAAACCATGATCACAGCCAACGCTTCAACGCCAAAGGTTGGCGTATTTAGATTCAAAACAGCAGGGCTACTCGTCGCTGCTGTTTTGGTTCTCGGTTCATTGCTTCAGATCACCGCCCCATACTCCCAAGGCCTGGGTCTAATTTGGGATACGCTGTTTGAGTATGATGCATCAAACTACCAGCACATAATCACTCACTTAACGTATCTGCCTCGTTTAACTGTCGCGTTAATTTGCGGATTTGCTCTAGCCGTCGCAGGTTGTGTGATGCAGTTTGTTTTGCGCAACCCTATTGCGTCACCGACCACATTGGGTGTCGCCGCCGGTGCTGAATTGGGCATGGTGTTAGGAATTCTATTGCTGCCTGCAAGCCTTGCTTTACCAAGCTTTTTGCCTGCGTTTATCGGAGGGTGTTTAGCGACAGGGTTAGTTTTCTTATTAAGTTCAACGCGCGGCTATTCGCCTCTGCACATGGTGTTATCGGGCATGATCGTAAGCCTGTTCTTGGGTTCACTCAACACCATGTTACTGATGCTTAACGAACAGAAACTCACCAGCTTGTTTGTTTGGGGGGCTGGCGTACTCAATCAAAACGATTGGACAAGCACCCAGATTCTTCTGCCGTTAGTCTGTATTCCGACCTTGCTACTACTGCTGCTGCAGCGTCCATTGGCCTCACTTCAATTTGGCGATAACGTCGCCACATCGCTGGGCGTTAACATCAAGCAAATCAAATTGCTGTGTTTATCATTGTCGATTTTCATCACCGCGGCTGTGGTCAGCGAAGTGGGTATAATTGGATTTATCGGTATCGTTGCCCCTGCGATTGCTCGCATGCTCGGTATTCGCGCGCTAGCAAAACAGATCATCGCCAGTGGGGTGATAGGCGGCGCTATCTTGCTAACGGTTGACCTGTTGATTCAGCCATTTTCGGGGGTCGGCGGTGAACTTCTGCCAACCGGAGCGATGACAGCTCTGCTTGGTGCTCCGTTCCTACTCTGGTTATTGCAACGTACTAAGCTCAACTCGGAATTGAAAAATCGCAGTGAGCACGTTGAGCATTTCAAACATGCCGCCACTGGCAAGGTGTTGTCTGCCATGTTGTTGGTGCTCATCCTAGTATGTGCAGTTTCAATCACGCTCGGGCGAAACCAACTGGGTTGGAGCCTAGAGTTAAGCCCATCTCTACTTGAACTTCGCTTACCAAGAGTGCTTGTTGCACTGTTAGCAGGTATTGGATTGGCGTTTGCTGGCACCATCATCCAACGAATATCTAACAACCCAATGGCAAGTCCCGAAGTCCTCGGTATCAGCTCGGGCGCGGCTTTAGCACTGGTGCTTGGTACCTTGATCGGTGGCGCGATTGGGCGTGAACAGCAGATGCTATTGGGAACATTGGGCGCAGCAACGGTCACGGGTATTGTTTGGTTGATGGGTCGTAAACACAACTTTGCACCAACCCAAACTCTACTTACAGGTATTGCACTCAGTGCGGGATTAGACGCTCTGCTGAGAATTGCGATGAGCTCTGGCAACGAAAACGCAACCGCACTTCTAACTTGGCTATCCGGTTCCACCTACCTCGTTGCCGAGCATGACGTTGTACTTCTCGCGATCGGTGTACTGGTTGTCGGTTCACTCGCCATTTCATTGAATCGATGGATAGAGTTGATCAATTTGGGTGATGTCACCACAACCAGTTTAGGCATGAACACAACATTGGTTCGCCTTGTTTTGCTTCTACTGGTCGCCGCTCTTACCACGCTATGTACGATTGTCATTGGCCCACTGAGTTTCATCGGGCTTTTGGCTCCGCATATGGCTCGATCACTGCACCAATATCGCGCTGTACCTCAAATGCTCACCGCGGCACTACTGGGTGCAATCATCATGGTTTGCGCTGATTGGATAGGCCGAACCCTTTGGTTCCCTTGGCAATTCCCGGCAGGACTGCTCGCCTCTTTGATTGGTGGAGGCTACTTCTTGTACTTGATGAGACGCTAACTCAACCGACAAGAACAGCTCAAACACAAGGCCCAGTGAACACTCAATCACTGGGCTTTTTTGATCTCCCCTTCGTATTTTGGCAACCAAAACACAATTTATGGTATTCATGCTAGTTTCTGTTTACCATAGGGTCTCAACTTACCTTGGGTAAAGCCGTTTACCTCGAGTAAAACGGTTTATCTCGGGTGCAACAAACCCAGAACAATTTTGGACGATATGGACACATCAGCAATCACAAGACTTCAACGCGATTTACTCTTCAAGGTAGTAACACGCCTCAAAGAGGAAAATGCCGTCGCCGGAAATAGCCTGAATGAATCCTCGCTTGCGCAGCAATTTGAGGTTTCAAGAACGCCGATGCGAGCAGTACTCAAGCACTTGTCCGATCAAGGTATCGCGAAGTCGGTTCCATACAAGGGATTTGTACTGCAGGTGAATGCCTGCGATATCGAAACCGATGATCAAAATAACCAAGAGCAAGCGCGCGAAGAGCAACTGTACTTGCGACTACTGATGGATATTTTCTTTGGCGAGATCAGCGATTCGTTTTCGGAAAATGAACTCCAACAACGCTATAACGCCAATCGAGGAGAAGTACAATCGGTGCTCAGGTTATTGGAAAGCGACGCGATTTTCCGACGCAGTCCTGGTTACAAGTGGCAACTGGATGGAGTACTCAACTCCCTTGAAAGACACACCGAAAGTTACCGATGCCGTCTGATTTTTGAACCTGCTGGTCTACTTGAACCCACGTGGAGGCTAAAACGCGACGCATTGGAAAAATGTCGTGAGCGCCATATCCATGCTATCGACAACCCAGACTCAATCACTGCAAGTCAGCTTTTCACCTTGAGCGCAGACTTCCATGAGATCCTTGCGGCAAGCTCTGGTAACCGCTTCCTACTCGGCATGATGCAGCAACAAAATCGACTGCGTAAAGCGACTGATTTGGTCTCTATGCACATCCAATCATCCGTTAGCCGTTCATGCCAACGTCGTTTAGATATCATGGAACTGGTTTTAGATGGGAATAACCAAGCGGCTTCAGAGAGACTCGCTCAGTTGCTTGAAAATGATGTTCGCGTGATGAAACGCACCTACCAAGACGTGATGAATGTATCTCAAGAGCAGCGAGAGCAAATCATCAATAGTATTTCTCTAAAAAACAACTGATTAATAGGGCGGCTACTCATCAAGCCGCCCTCCTTCACCGTATTATATCTACTAAATATAATCCTTTAAAATCAGCAATTTAAATCAAAACCAAGTTCAAAAAACCTCACTATCACCTGACCGACTATTGTTGCATTTGAAAATAAATCGCATTTACATATTGTTTTTTCGCAACAAAAACACAATAATAATGATTCTTATTTAGAATCAAATGCAAAAACAGGCACATGCTTGGTCTGGATCAACTCGTTTGATTCTCAATAAAAACAATAAAAATAAAGTCATCACGCCAAAGAAATGTGTGCAGCCTTTCATTGATAATTGCAGAGAATAAAATGAAAACCGAAAAAGGAAGTTTCAAACTTTCCACAGTCGCTCTAGCAGTAGCGGCGGTAAGTTCCGTATTCACAGCCCAAGCTCAAGATCACACCACCGACGAAAAAATGGTTGTTGTATCGAGTCGCACTCCAAAAGCCATTAGCGATATTCCAGGTACTGTTTGGTACATCGAACCTCAGCAGATTGAACAAGAATACCGAGGCGGCAAATCTCTAGGAGAAATCCTAGCAAGCGCTATCCCATCACTGGATGTAAGCAGCGGTGCCCGCACTAACTACGGTCAAAACTTGCGCGGCAGAAAAATGCTGGTGATGATTGATGGCGTATCGCTGCAATCTTCACGTCAAATCAGTCGTCATCTAGACTCTATCGACCCATTCAACATTGAACGAATTGAAGTCCTATCAGGCGCGACGTCAATCTACGGTGCTGGTGCTTCAGGTGGTGTGATTAATATCATCACCAAAAAAGCCGATGGCGAAGAGCTTGAGTTTGAGTCTTTTGTTGGCGGTACATCAGGTTTCAATTCAGGTGAAGATTTCGACTACAAAGTTGGACAATCGATCTCGGGCGGCAATGAAACCGTTCAAGCACGCTCGTCAGTGATCTACACAGAAACTCAAGGTTTCTTTGACGCGAATGGCGATATCGTTACGCCAGATATTTCTCAAGGTTCTCTGCAATTCAATAAAACCGTCGACTTCCTAACGACCGTTGGCGTTAATATCTCAGAGACGAAGAAGCTCAACTTCCTAGCGCAGTATTACGACAGCCAGCAAGACTCTCCATATGGTTTGTACATTGTTGGGCGTGACTTCGTTGATGTTCGCAAAGGTTTTGATTCTGATAGAGAACACGGCACCGAGCGTATCATGTTGAGTGCGTCATACATTGATGAGCAGTTCCTCGGCCACCAGCTGATTGCTGAAGCGTCATATCGTAAAGAAGACCAGACTTATACGCCTTACTTCCAATCTTCTGGTCAGCAAATCACTGATGTTCTCTCTCTAAAAGCGGCATTGGCGAAGGACTTCGGTCGCTTCAACATCGTTTATGGTGTGGATGCTTACCAAGACACTCTCGAGAGTAACCAAGCGCTTTACGATCCGACGATTGCCAATAACTCGGGCAACCTAATCAACAAAACATATGCTGAAGTCGGACGCTATCCGGACGTTGAAGTCGCGTCTATTGCGAGCTTTGTTCAAGCTGGTTTTGACATCACGAATGATTGGTCTGTAGAGGGTGGCTTCCGTTACCAATACATGAAAAACACCATTGACGACTTCGTTGGCTACCAACAGCAAAAGCAAATCGCAGCAGGTAACGGAACCAGCGCAGATGCAGTTCCTGGCGGTGAAACGGATTACGGTGTTGGTCTATTCAACTTAGGTACGGTTTATCATCTAAACAGTGATTCACAAGTTTGGGCCAACTTCTCACAAGGTTTCGATTTAGCCGATCCGGCAAAATACTACGGCCAAGGCAACTACACCCTAGTGGGCGATCACTGGCAACTTGATGACAGCATCAATGTGAACGACTCTAAGATGTCTGGCATCAAGACCAACAGCTTTGAACTTGGTTACCGCTTAGACACTGGCGACCTAAGCCTTCAATCAGCAGCTTACTACTCTCAGTCTGACAAGAATGTTAAGTACAACAAAAACACACTGTTGATCGAAGAGATCGACGACAAGAAACGTGTTTATGGCTTAGAAGCACTGGCTTCTTACTGGGTACATGAAAACGTTCAGCTGGGTGCATCGGGACACTACGTTGTCTCAGAGGTGAAAGGCGATGATGGCTGGGAAGACCAATCAGCAGGTGAAGCGAGCACATCAAAAGCCAGTGCATGGGCGGGTTGGTACGATGCTGACCTATCTCTGAAAGTTCAGAGCCAAACCATGTTTGACTACGAAGATGACAGCGATAACAAGCTCAATGGTTACACTGTCTTCGACCTTGTGGGTACTTACCAACTTCCAGTAGGTAGCCTAGGTTTTGGTATCCAAAACTTACTCAACAAAGACTACACCACTATTTGGGGTCAACGTGCACAGATTCTTTACGCGACACATTATGAATCAGCCGCTTATGACTACCGTGGCCGCGGCCGTACTTATACCTTGAACTACCAAGTGAAGTTCTAATCACGAACCCTGCTGTCGTTAAATAAATGAGCAGAGAACGAAGAAAGGCAGCGTACATAGCGCTGCCTTTTTATTATCACCAATCTACTTCCAAACGTGAGCGAAACGGCTTCACTCACAGATTGACCATTAGTGTGTGTTGCTCTTGCTTACCTTAGTAAATGCGGTCGATTTCCACTTGTCTGTTCTGACTTCTTCACCCGGCGTGTACATGCGAAGCACGGCATACCAAGGGTGATTAGGGATAGGCAGGAAGTTCGGATTGTCTTCATTCCCTTCCACATCACTACTCATAGTAATGGTGTAGCTCCCATCCTTGTTCGGTGTTAATGTGCGGTCACCTCGAGAGTGACGGTTCAGAGCGTTCTTCTCCATCAAACGAGTCTTGCCGCTGTAAGCCGTATATGACCAAAAGCCGCCCTCTTCAAGCGGTGGCGCATCGAAAGTCACGGTGTAATCATATTTACTGCCGTCTAACGCTACGCCTTCAGTATCAAAAAAGTCGCCACTGTACATGGTGTGTTTCGCAGGCAATCCCCATTGTCCCATCAGGGTGCCGTAGGCATGTTGATAGCTTGCAACTTTTGTCATCTCTTCACGAGTACCAAGCACATCACGCGAATCATCGAAACCTGCATTCTTGATTCGTTCTGCACCTTTTTTCTCGCCTAGCTCAATCAATTTCAACTGCTCATCACTCAGGATGTAGTCTTCATTACCCAAACCGAGTAAGTCGAACTGTTGCAGCAGTCTTTGATCGTGATGCTTCATGGTGCCTTCTGACAAAATGAAGTTGGTACGCTCTACCCAGTTCGAGTTTTGTGGATCGGGATACTCACGCTCAACTGGTTTAGGCCCTTTCTGGCCTAGATATTCCGACAGCGTTCGAATGTTCCATTGATCCATCAGCTTTTGAGCCGTTGCTGAGTCGTCACCACCGAGATCCATAATGCGTCCCATCATTTTCACCAATGGGTGTTCAACATAAATGACTTGATCGACACTCGCAGGAACCTCCCCTTGCCAGCCTTCCACCGCATACATAAAGCTGCCACCTTTTGTACCGCGCTGCGGAGAACCAAATGCGGAGTCAGTGAAGTGCTGCATGTTCATAGTGTGAAAAAGCCAGTATCGGTCTTCATCGTGATCTGGAATGGTGATGATCACAGGCTCAGCGCCCAGGTCCATCCAGCCCATCAAATGCAGGGTATCGTTATTGATCGTTGGATGGGCAGTGTAGGTGTCATCCGCTAAAACTCGAATGTTCTGAAAGCGGTTCAGTGGGTACTCTTCTTTAATGACGGTCTGATAAAAGTATTTGTACGCCTCATCAATCGAGTACGCGTATTCATAGGCCAGTTGCGCAAGCTGCTCTTTATCTTGTTCTAGCCAAGCTAGGCTCGCCATCTCAACCGGTAAAGTGTCACGCGTTATTTCAAAGGTGCTCTCAGCAGGTAACTCTGTTTGATTCGCTAGCGCATAAGCTGGCACTGAAACGAGAAAAGCACAGGCTAACGCTTTAATAATTCTGTTTTTATTCATCATTGTTGATCCTAGTTAGAAGCGAATCCGGAAGGTCATCCATGTATTGTTGTCCGTGTCGCCGCTCAAAATAATGACATTGTCATCATCGACTCGATAACCGAGTTGCATCTCTGTCGAGAACTCACGAGTGTGCCGCTGTGCAGCACACCTTATGTCTAGAAAAGAGAGTTAGTCGGCAGCGACTGATTTGTCTGCCATACCGATACCACCCGCTTTCTGTCTTGGTGGAAACGCTTTTAGGGATTTTTGATATTCAGCCGCCGCTTTTTGTAGCTTTGGTAATACCCAAGATTTCTCTTTCATCCATAGGAACCAACCGCGAGTATCTGGGCTACGCTCATACGGATCAGCTTTGATGTTCACCAGCATACCAAGCGGCCACGCCTCTGGTGGTGCAATCCACTCGGTCTTGGTTTTTAGGTGTACTTTCCAGTCATCAACACGGAATGCATTGAGGTCTTGTTCGTTATAGAAGAAGAATTCATGACGCTGGCTCGGCTCGCCTTTGGTCAACATATCCAGTTGGTTGTAGCCATCAAGGTGGACTTGGTATTTCTGTCCATTCAGCTCTTTACCCTTCAACAGATCTTGTTTGATCTCGGTGTCACCCACAGCAGCCATGATGGTTGGCACCCAGTCTTCAGAAGTCATGAAGCCATCTGTGTATTCGCCTTGAGGGATTTTATCTGGCCAGCTGACCAACATCGGCACACGGAAGCCGCCATCCCAGGTCGTTCCCTTTTGTCCTCTAAACGATGCCGAGCCAGAGTCCGGCCAATGGTCAAGGTTCACGCCATTATCCGAGGTGAATAGAATGATGGTGTTATCGATCTCGCCCAGATCTTCGAGCTTGTCGAGCAGCACACCGATTTGGTCATCAAGTTCGATTAAACCATCGTAATAGGTATTGATTTGACTCGCGCCTTGGTACTCCGGACGCACATGTGTTTTTTGGTGCATTCGCGTTGGGTTGTACCACATGAAGTAAGGCTGATCGTCGTTCTTTGCTTCATGCTTATCCAGCCAGTTCATGGCGAAGTCTAAGAACTCGCCATCGACAGTCTGCATGCGCTTGGCACCCAGCGGGCCTTTGTCTTCAATGGTCTGTTTACCAACAACACCGAACCTTGGATCTTCTTTCATATCCACCGTATTGGTCGCCACAGTGTGAAGCACATTGCGAGGACGACTTCTAAAGTTCGGGTCTTTAGGGAACTCCGGCTGCTCTGGCATTTCCATCACGTTAAGGTGATAAAGGAAACCGAAGAACTCATCGAAACCATGGACAGTCGGCAGGTGGCTGTTGTTATCACCCAAGTGGCTTTTGCCAACATGAACTGTGGCGTAGCCCTTGTCTTTTAGCATTTCAGCCAGCGTAGGATCTTCTTTTTGTAATCCCAACGATGAACCCGGCTGGCCTACAGACGTCAAACCCGTTCTGAATGGGTATTGCCCGGTGATGAACGCAGAACGACCCGCAGTTGAACTGCCCTGTGCATAGTAATCACTGACCATCATGCCGCGTTCAGCGATGCGGTCGATGTTAGGAGTATCAACCGCGCCTAGGCCACGGTGGTAAGCTGAGAGATCGGTTGGGCTAACATCATCAAGCATGATAGCCACCATATTCGGTTGGCTAGCCGCCTGAACGTTAACACTTGCCAACACCGAGAGTGCGAGCGCTGATTTAACAAAAGACTTATACATATATAACCCTCATGACAAAGAATAAACCGCTGAAATTGCGCGATAAAATGCACGTTCTCAGCGAACTTGTGTTGAGGTAAATGGTATAAGAAAGCCGCTAAAAAGAGCTTGATAGCCACTATTACATTTTTTAATAGCGGCAGTTTAGGCAAGGTATTCTTACTCTCGGATTAAGAGCAAAACTAAGGCTGAATCAGAACGGTGATTTCGCTCTGCAACCAATCAGTAAACGGGTTATTGCGATTGGCTTGGTGAGTAAACAGGGCTAACTCTCGGCGATAGGTGTCTTTTAGCAACTCAGATGGCAGCTCGACACAGCGATACTCTTCACCCACGTGCGAGCGACACTTATTGGAGGTGATGTAGATAAAATCGCTGTCTTTGACGATCTCTAACATCAGGTTCATGTTGTTGCTTCGAAGGGCGATGTGTTTATCCAAGTCGTACTTTTTAATCAGCATTTCCGATTTAGAAGGCTGAATATACCCAGGTATCATATTGATACATAATGGGTATTTCATAACATCCTCCAGTGCATTACCTTGCAGAGGATGGTCTTTGCGTAGCACTAGCATGAACTTATCAAACCCCACAGGCCTTTCGGCAAGGGTTTTGTTAACCTCCATCGGCAGGTAACTCACGCCCCAGCTAGTGCGATTGGTTTCCAAGGTTTGCACACCATTGTCCAGCCACGGAGAGCACTGAAAAGTGACATGTGGTGCGGCTTTGGTCAGCGTCTTCATCAGCGGAACCCCAATTGGCACAAGCAGTGGCGTGGGCAGCATGATTTGCACTTCGCCTTTGAGGTCGCTGAGGCTCCACTCTTTATCGGGAACATACAGATCATCTATCTGCTCCAATAAGGTTGGCAGGCTCTCAATCAGCTTCAAACATTTAGGGGTAGGTTCAAGGCGAGCTTTATCTCTGACAAACAGTTCATCATCAAACTGCTCCCTTAACTTACGCAGCATCACACTGATGGTTGGCTGGCTCACATTCAGTGCTTTCGCAGCCGTCACCGTTTGGCGCGTCTCGTTGAGCACCAGTATCAGTCGCAGCAAGTTAAGGTCTTTGGTCATCTTTAGTCGCACCTCATAAAGAAAGCGAATCAGTTAAACAGAGGGAAATAGGCGGGTGAGTAGCCCTTTTTCATCGCCTCTACCATAGGTAATAGCTTAGGCAGTGCATGGCGGAAAAACATCTTATACCCTTGGCATAGATGATTCATCGCACCGCCATCTTGAGTTGTGGCAATGCGATTCTTTGGACAACCACCCTGACACATCTCAACAAAATCACAGCTTCGGCAGGTACTGTTTAAGTCGTGATACTTGTTGGTACCAAACGCGACTTGCTGCGGCGACATCGCCATTTGTGCTAGCTTATCACTGCTCATAGAACCAAGTTTATGATCTTGATAGCCAAAATGGTCACAACTGTAGACCTGCCCATCATGTTCCACCATCAACTGCTGACCACAGGTTGCACTGTGATGGCACATCTGGCTAGGGTAACCCATCAAGATCATTAAGCAGTTCTCAAAAAACTGAATATAGACCTTGCCCACACCCGCAGTGCTCCAAGCATCAAAGAGGTCACATAGGAACTGCCCCCATTGCTCGCCCGTCAATGACCAATCGTGACCCGTTCGTCTATCTAGTTCATGGTCCATACACGGCTGAAACTGCATATAACCACTGCCATTTTCGACCAAAAATTGATAGATGGTTTTCGCATGTTGGTAGGTCTTATTATTGACCACGGTGAGCGTATTGAACTCAACATTATGTTTCTTCAGATAGGAGATGCCACGCATGGTGCGTTCGAAAGAAGAGTGTCCATTTTTATCGATACGAGCAATGTCATTAAGCAGGTTCGGACCGTCGATACTGATCCCCAACATGAAGTCGTGTTGAGCAAAAAAAGAGGCCCAGCGCTCGTTGATTAAGGTGCCATTGGTTTGCATGGTATTAACGATTTGCTTGTTCACTTTTTTGGACTGCTGAGCAGCAACCGCAGACTGATAAAACGCGAGCCCTCTCAGCATGGGTTCACCGCCATGCCAAATGAAATCGACCTGTGTAGCCTGAGCGGGTTGCGCCTCAATGTGCGAGTGGACGATCTGCTCCATCATGCTCTGTGGCATCGATGATCGCTTGTCGACATCTTGTCTGTTTAAGTAGTAGCAATAGCTGCAATCAAGATTACATTGCGCCCCTTCTGCTTTGATGAATAGACTGAAAGGATGAGTTGATGCGTTCATATTGCCCCCTTAATTTTGGGTCAACATATCAACCGCCAATCGAGCAAACAATAGCCCCTTGCGACGCCTCTCCTCCGTACTGGTTTACCGTCAATCGCTAGACATGAAATACCAATCAAAAACAAACACTTAAATAACAAAAATGACGTATTAACAATCTTAATATCGGCTATTACACTCCTTAATCACACTTCCTCTTATGCTCTGCATCATAGACTTCCAACAATATAGGTGTTCCATGAGAAAGCTGTTTTGTAAGAAAAAGGTACTGGCCACTTTGGTGTGTTCTTTGTCCAGTGTTGTGGCGATGCCATCTTTTGCTGAGCAACCAGTCACGCCAGAAGAGGAGCTTGCTTACAACTTAGGTGTGCAGGCATTCATTTATGGTACTGGTCCTCTCACGGTTGCTGCTGTCAGACAAACCACCACCTCGGTCGATGCCGCCATGGATAATGGCATGGCGCCTCTCAATGAGATGGGCAAGACACGCGCTTTGTCTGGGCCGCAAGAGCAAATCGTGCCAACCGTCAATAACGACACGCTTTACTCACAGGCACACTACGATTTAGACCTTTCCGGACCAATGGTACTGGACATCCCGAAAACCGATAACCGTTACTATATCGTGCAATTATTGGATGCTTATTCTGAATCGATTGACGATCTGCACATCAAAAATGCCGGAGACCAAGGTTCAAAAGTACTACTGGTCAACAAAGGCTGGAAAGGTGAGGTACCGGACGGTATTGATCGCGTCGTTGAATCACGCACCCCTATGGTTTGGTTGATTCACCGTACTGGCGTTTTTGGCGAACAAGACCTTAAAGATGCACTCGTGGTACACGACCAGTTCCTAAGTTACCCACTCAGCGAACTCGATAAAAAGCATACACCGGCGAAACTCAAGCATGCGAGTGGCGGTATTCCGCCGATGGCAAGACCGGAAGGGCTAGAGTGGTATGCCTTAATCGACCGTGAGCTCAGAAAGAACCCGATTCCAGAAGATGCCCCGATTGTCGAACAGTTTGAGCAAATTGGGATTGGCGGTGATACGCCGTTCAACCCAGAAACGCTTTCCCCTGAACAGCAAAAAGGTTTGATGCGAGCGATTGAGTCGTCTCAGAAGATCATTCAGTACGCAGGGCGTAGCATTGGCGATATTAACAATGGTTGGTCGATGATGTACGAAGGCGGTCGCTATGGAAACGACTACTTGAGCCGTGCCAGCATCAACCTTCGAGCTGCAGGGTTAAACGTACCTGAGCGAGCGCTCTACCCAAATCGATACACAGACTCAAAGGGAGAACAGCTATCTGGCAAGCATCAATACCGCATGACCATGCCTGCCGATGCGCCTGCGGAGGCCTTCTGGTCATTGACGATGTACGATGCTAAGAACCTGTTTATGGTTGAGAACTTCATTCAACGCTACTCCATCTCGACCAACCGTAAACAAGAACTTATTTACGCGGAAGATGGCACTCTGCCGATCTGTATTCAGTACAGCAAGCCAACCGATCCAACATGTAACTGGCTACCAGCACCGAAAGATGACTTTTATCTGCACATGCGTCTTTACGAGCCAACACAAGCGGTACTCGATAACCAATATCCACTACCGCAGGTAACCAAGCTCTAACACTGAAGAGCGAACCAGAAACACCCTACCCCCATTACCGCAGCGACGCCCCCCGCCGTCGTTGCGGTCAATCTCTCGCCAAACAACATGAGACTCTTGTTTTGAAAACTCCGTTAATCGTACTTCCTGTCATTATGGTTGGTGTACTCACCTCCGTCGCGCATGCAGGTGGCTTAAACCTCTCACAAATCGCGACGACCAAAAGTGTCGGCACCGCAGGCACCGGAAATGTCACTGCAAAGGATGCCTCTGCAGTGATCACTAACGCAGCCGCACTCTCTTCCATCGAGGATGACGCTTGGATACTTGGCGTACAATATCTGGATGTAAAGTCGACCTTTGTACGCAGCGATAGCCAAGCAGAAACCACCGGCAGTAGTAGCTCCGTGTTACCTCACCTCTCTTACGCGGCGCGGTTAAACGAACGCTGGGTTGCGGGTGCAGCTTTACATGCCGCCGGAGGGATCGGGGTTGAATATTCTCAAGGCGTTGGTGCGAACCCAGCCCTGCTTATCAAAGAAAACAGCATCGCAGCGGTTAACCTCACCTCGTCATTGTCTTATGAGTTAACGGATACACTCTCGCTCGGTGGCTCACTCATCTTGCAGCATGCCTCACTCAAGACAGAATCGATACAAGACCGTACGCTCGAAGGTGACAGCCTAGAACTCGGATTTGGTTTGAGTGTAAACCACCACATTACCGACACCACGCAACTGGGGATCAGTTACCAAAGCCAGTTTGACCACGACCTTGAACTCGATAAAGCCAATGCCTTTGGAATCAGCTCTGAGTTGACTTGGGTGCGAAGCTTGAACCTTGGGATACGACACGCTTTGAATGACGACCTTGCCCTGCTTTTAAGCACCAACCTAGAGACATGGCAGGACTACGATGAGAAATACTCAACCACTTATTCGCTGGGTATCGGCGTTGAATACACGTATGAAGATTGGTTGCTCTACAGTGGCATCAGCGGGGATACAAGTCCATTAGACAACCACAACCGAGACGTATTATTGCCACTCTATCAGCAATGGCGCATTGGCGTAGGTGCTGAGCGTAAAATTTCCAGCGACCTACATCTTGGCTTAAGTTACCAATACCAAGACCTTGGCAAAGCAGAGATTGATGCGAATTCTGGCCTGTTCCAGCCGACAGGCAGTTACTCAACCAACCAAGTGCACTTTATTACGTTATCGCTTCGTCATTAGCCTTTAATGACACCCTTTGTTCTATGATTGAGATTGCATCGTTGAGGCTCCCAAATTGAAGTTCAAAGTTTGAGGCCTCAACATTCAAAGCCCTTAGAAACAAAAATGTCAGCGTGTAATACGCTGACATTTTTGTTCAATTAAAGCATCACGTTATAGATACTTTTCAATCGGTAACAGCTGCAAGAACCCCGATTGCGCGCGCTCCCATTGGCCGGTTTCTGGCTCTTCGCTCCAGCTTTGGTCACTGGAGTACCAACGCACATCGCCGTCTTCCAAATCTAAACGCCAGCTGTTGTTTATATCCATCGCCTCGTTAATGGTGTCCGCCAATTGCGTTGCCACTTCAGGACTGTCGATCAGTAGCACCGACTCCGTGTTTAAGTACGTTGAGCGTAAGTTAAAGTTAAAAGACCCGATGCTCGCTACGCGATTGTCAAACACCACCGACTTAGCGTGCAGACCATACGCAGTGTTAGGTGCACACTTGTCTGCATCTTTGGTAGAGGTCTCACAAAGTCCAGAGTCAGGTCTCAGCTCAAACAGTTCAATACCATGTTCCAACATATCTTGGCGTCTGCCCGCATAGGCCGAGTGGTTAGTCACCAAGTCATTTGAAGCCATCGAGTTGGTTAACGCTTTAATTTCAACACCTTGCTTATTCAGCATCTGCCATTCATCAAGCTGACCGTCATCAAACACCAAATACGCTGACTCGAGCAAGATCTCTTGTTTTGACTGTTCTGCTAACTCACCCAAAATCACCGCCGTCTCTTTTGGCTGATCGGTTTCACCAGCATCTACAGGAATTGGGCGATCATAAACAAAATGCGCTTCGACCCATGTCATCTGCTGCGTTAGCTCGCTTAAGAAACGTTGAGACGCCTCTCGCCCATTAGGCAGCTCTGGATAATTTTTATAACGAGGCGTTACAACCTCATCGAGAAGAGAGAGGTCTGTGGAATCAGCATCACCCAGCATCTCCACAGGGTAAGACCATTCACTGTTCCAGTACTCTGCAAAGCTACCTTGGATCTCTGTCACCACCTCACCGCGCACTAACACGTCTCGATCTCGGAAGTTAATCTCGTCAGAGTAATCGAAATACTCATCGCCAATATTGCGTCCGCCGACAACCGAAAATACGCCATCCACTGTGAACGACTTATTATGCATACGTCGATTTAGACGAGAAAAATCAGATAGAAAGCTAAACCATTTAGAAAAGCCACTGCGGCTTGGGGTAGGGTTAAAGATACGAATCTCGACATTTGGGTGCGCGTCTAAGGCATTGAGTAGCGCTTCACGCTCGTTGAGGTTGATGTCATCCAGCATCACTCGCACTTTAACGCCTCGGTCCGCCGCCGCCAGTAAGCGACTCGCAAGATAACCGCCAGTGGTATCCGAATTCCAAATGTAGTACTGAATATCAATGCTGTATTGTGCGGCTTCAACCAGTGCCAAACGTTGAGACAAAGCATCCCAACCCGCCTCTTGAATCAGTACCGCGCTGTCACCGGCTTCATCAGGTTGAGCAGGATGTTGCTGGCTCACACTCCAAAGAACACCTTGTCGCGGTGCCACAACAGATTCTTGAGCATGATTTACCTGTTCAGGTAATGAAGAACAGCCACCTAATGTAGCGATGAGTAACAAAGAGACACTGATGCGTTTAAGCGCAAGCATTAATTCCATTCCTTAGTCGAGGTTGATCTGCAAGCCCTGACGATTCAGGGGAGAGCAAGTTTATAAGTCCTTATTAATGAAATATATACCAAACTTTGTACTTTCCCCCATTGATTACGTAATAAATGGGAGCCAATTGCTCAGCTCCCATGGTTTCACCGTACATGTAGCGCCTTATAACGACTGTGGAGCACTCAACCTCAAACTCTGATTGACGCCAGATTCGTGAACAAAGTCTTGGTCATGACTCACCAGAATATACCCGCCTTGATACTGCATCAGCGCCTTAGCGAGCATGACTTTCGATTCGATATCGAGGTGATTGTCTGGTTCATCAAGCAACAAGATAGGTTGGTTGAATTGATGGCTCACCATCAGCATCGCAAGCTTCATCTTTTCACCGCCACTTAGCACTTGAGCAATTCGATTGACGCTATTACGCCGAAAACCAATGCCTGCGAGCAAAGTTCGAGCCTCACTTTCATTGAGATGAGGGCACGCCTTTGTCAGGTTATCGAGCATTGAGAGCGACCGTTCAATCGCGCCGAAATGCTGATCGAGATAGCAGACTGGTGCACTAACCTGTAACTCACCATCAACTAGCGTTTGGTATCCACGTAGCACGTTTAATAAGGTTGATTTTCCGATGCCGTTCTTTCCTTCAAGATAGAGCTTACTGTTGGAGTACAGCTGAAAAGTAATCGGCTCATGCTCAGAAAATGGCAGCTTGCCCTGAATGACAGATAACACCCTTTTACTTCGTACATCACTCTGCCCCAAATAGAGAGATTGAGGTTTGCTTCTGGCGTATCTCGCCTCCAACTGTTGGGCTTTATCGTCCAAATGAGTGCGCCTTACACTCTCATTTTTGAGTCGATTCGCCATGTTAGCGGTCGCTTTGCCTTTCTTGGCGTCCATTAAGATCTTAGGCTGGCTTCCACTTTTTCTCTGTTTCGCCCCTTGCGCTGCTCGCTGTTCCGCTTTGTCGCGATTACGCTGCGCCTGCTTCTCTAGCAACTTTTGCTGTTTGAGGTTGTGATTGAGTTGACGTTCTACGGCCTTTTTCTCTGCCTCACTTTGAGCGGTGTAATCATCATAATTACCACCAAAAGTTCGTAAGCCTAAGGTAGATAACTCCCAGATCTCATTCATGTTTCTCAACAACTCTCGATCATGACTGATCAACAAGATCCCCCCTTCAAACCGCTGCATTGCATCCATAAGCCACTGCTTTGATTCACGATCTAGGTGGTTGGAAGGTTCATCCAATACCAAGAGCTCGCATTCACTATCAAAAGCTTTCCACAACAGCAGTTTTGCTCGTTGACCGCCACTGAGCTTTTCACACCGAAATTCCGGTTCTTGCGGTAAGCCCAATTGCAGCAAATCATCTTTCAATTGCTGTTCTAGACTCCAGCTATCCCCAACCACATCAAACCAATACGGGTCACAATCTCCAGATGCAATTTTCTTCAACGCATCCAATACCTTAGATACACCCAAGAACTCGACGATGGTTTCAATATCCTGAAAAGCTTGATCCGTTTGTTGTTGATAAAAGACAAAATCCTTGGGCTCTGACACTGTGCCTTTATATGGCGCAGCAAGTTTCAATAGGATAGATGCTAATAGAGACTTACCCGCACCATTTGATCCAATTAGGCCAACGCGAGAATGGGTCATAACACATGAAAGATTTTCAAAAATGACGTCGCCATTGCTGAATTGATGGCTGATATTATTTGCTTGTAAAAATGGCATATTTTGCCTCCTGTAAACAGGGACATCAGCCGCAGCAACACATTACGAGAGTGAACCGATAAATACACTAACCCCAAGCGGGAACATCGTTTAAGAACGACCAGTTATGAGATAACGGTTTGATTGATATGACGACAGTGAGCTACGCCTACTAACCCTGTAAATCCAAAAAAATGTAATAAGTGGATGACAGGTTTAGTGATTCATATTGGCGTAAACTCCTCGAGAAATGATGGTTGTATTTTCACCACTTTAAAGAAAAAAATCAAGCCTAGTGCAAGCTATGCTCATCTCTAAAAGGTAGAAGTTCGTCAGAGCCTAACCGAGTTGTGATATTCTTGAGTGAGTCACCACACAACTCATTATTTCAAATAGTTAGGCTCTCATGGACGATAGATCGCAACTCTACTTAGACAACTTTCTCAATTCACTCCCAGAACAAACACGCCTTAAGTACCAATCTTTCAGCTCTGACTACTTTTGCGGCGACGAATACAATGCCAACTTGTGTGCTGAACTTATCAAGCAAGGTAAGAAAACCGCAACCTGCAGCATGGCTTACTGGTACGAGTCTGGCGAAGAGCCGATGCCTACAGTTGGTCACCTGCAAGTGGTCGTCGACTGGCACGGTAATCCGATTTGCATCATCGAAATAGACTCCGTAACCCAGTGCCCTTACAACAAGGTAACCGCTGAATTTGCCAAAGCAGAAGGCGAAGGTGATTTGTCTTTAGCATGGTGGCAAGAGGCACATTGGAACTTCTTCTCTAAGGAGTGTGCAGAAGTGGGTATTGAGCCCAAACAAGATATGACCTTGGTTCTTGAACGTTTCCATGTGGTATATCAATAAATAACAGAACAACCATCTGTTAAATCTGTGGATTTGTCAGTACCATTTGAGTCAATTTTTTGAAATGGTACTGGCCCTTATGAAACTTCTCGTCGATCACACTGGTGAACAATTTCTTGAAATCCTTGAAGAGAGAGGCGATGCACTGTTGGTCCAGTTCATCAGCAATGAAGGTATTCGTAAGGGTAAACCATTCAAAGATACGCAGAGCGGCTTATTTCTCACCGGATGGAAACCTCGAACAACGTCTACTGCTATTGGCTTAGAACGCTTTAAGCAAGGTAAGCTACAAGACCCAAAAGTCAGCTTCGCACTTCACCAACTCTACCCTCTAGGACGGGATGTAAAACTCCCAAGTGGAGAGGTTGCCACTATCGCCAGTTACGCCAACACTCACGCCGATGGCTACTACATGTTCGTTAGGCTAGAGGGTGAATTGAAGCGCCTGAGAATGACACCAGACTGGGAACTGCAACCCTCAGAAGTCAGACTCGCACTACCCTACTATCCTGCACCAAGAAGCCAGAAAGAACTCGACAACATTGATGAATTTGATGCTTGGGCTGGCGGGTTTTAGTATTTAACACCTATGTCAGCGAGTTCCTTAACGACTACTCAATAAGTATCCGAAAATAATTCAGACTCAGAGCTCACTCTATTCTGACTCCGATTACAAACTCAACCTTGGTTGTATAAAGTCAATAAAAGCGGAGATGCGTTTAGAGACAGAGGAAGACTTGTAGTACACCGCATTAATCGTTTCTCGCCCTGTGTTGATCAATTTCTCATTCTCTAATACAGGGATAAGCCGCCCTGCTGCGATGTCCTGTTGAACCATAAAGCCAGACAAGCAGGCAATCCCATTACCTGCAAGAACGAGCTGGCGCACCGTTTCTCCGTTACTGGCTGTGATAGTTGGTTCAACATAGTTGTGGTTGGGGAGTGGCCAGTGGTTTAGCACCTTAGCGCCCGTAAAACCGACAGTATGATGGCTAGAAAGATCATCGAACTTTTGAGGGATACCACGTTTAGCGAGATACTCAGGGGCAGCCACCATATAAAGCAAACTCTTGCCCAATGGACGAGCGTGCAGCGTTGAATCGGTTAACTGACCAATACGTATTGCCACATCGGTTCGTTTTTCGATTAAGTCCACAAACCCTTCATTGGAAGTCAGTTCAAGCTCAATATCTGGATAGGCACTATTGAATTCATTGACTAGAGGGACGAGTTGATGAAACACAAACGGACTTGCTGCGTCTACTCTTAGTCGGCCCTTTGGAAGCTCACCACGCGAGACTATCTCCTCTTCCGCATCTTGAATGATCTTTAGACCCGCTCTAATCGAATCAACAAACTGCCTGCCCTCTTCAGTTAACTCAACGCGTCGCGTCGTACGGTTGAACAGGGAAACGCCAAGCTGGTTCTCTATCTTACTAATACTGCGAGATACGCGAGCGACTTGAATATCAAGCACCTGTGCTGCCGCTGAAAAGCCGCCACTATCAACGACGGTTAGCATAATTTCTAGATCATCCGATCGTGTTAACACGGGAGCCTCCTGCGCCAAGAACAGAATAACTATTGCATTTATAACAAAAGTAATTTGTTAATCACACTGTTTTTAGCAAAGGCCACTTCTCTCATAATCCTCACCAACAAAACGAGTCATCACATGGACTCCACTTTAGAAATCACATTTTGAGAGAATGAATCATGCCTTTAGCTTTACTTGCATTGACGCTCAGCGCCTTTGCTATAGGAACCACAGAATTTGTCATCGTCGGTTTAATTCCGACCATGGCAACCGACTTAAATGTATCACTGCCATCAGCAGGCCTGTTAGTTAGCCTTTACGCACTGGGTGTTGCTATCGGTGCACCTATCCTTACTGCGCTTACCGGTAAATGGAACCGCAAACTGGTGCTGCTCAGCGTGATGTCTCTGTTTGTTGTCGGTAACTTACTGGCTTGGCAAGCACCTGGCTACAACACTCTTATTGCTGCACGCATATTAACGGGTTTGGCTCATGGTGTGTTCTTCTCGATTGGATCAACCATCGCAACAGGTTTGGTTTCAAAAGACAAAGCCGCAAGTGCGATTGCGATTATGTTTACAGGACTCACAGTAGCGCTCGTAACTGGCGTACCACTGGGTACTTACATCGGTCAAACTTTTGGCTGGCAAGCAACCTTCTTGATCGTGGCTTTACTGGGCTTAATTGCTCTGATCGGCAGTGCGTTATTGGTACCTAACAACCTAAAACAGCCACCAGCAACGAAGCTTTCTGCTCAATTGAAAGTGCTGACTCAACCAAGATTGCTACTGGTTTATGCAATTACAGCACTGGGATACGGTGGCACATTTACCGCGTTTACGTTCCTTGCTCCGATCCTAGAAAATGTGTCTGGTTTCGACTCAAGTGCAATCAGCCTAATCATGTTGGTCTACGGTGTTTCAGTCGCGGTAGGTAACATCTGGGGCGGTAAGATGGCTGACAAAATGGGGCCAATCAAAGCGCTGACGGTTATCTTTTCTGGTCTAGCTGCTGTACTGGTTGTGTTTAACTTCACGGCGGTTAACCCATACGCATCGGTGGCAACAATTTTGGTTTGGGGTGCTTTTGCCTTCGGTAATGTTCCGGGGTTGCAAGTCTACGTGGTTAAGCTCGCAGAGAAATACACGCCAGATGCAGTCGACGTAGCATCAGGCTTGAACATCGCAGCCTTCAATGTAGGCATCGCACTCGGTTCTTGGGGAGGCGGTATCATTGTTGCGGAGTCTGGCTTAATGAACACGCCTTGGATTGGCGCAGTGATTGTCTTAGTGGCATTGGCCTTAACTCGATTCAGTGGTCTGTTAGACAAGAAACAAACTCAGCAAGCCGTCCCATCTAGCATCTAATATTTTAGAAGAGTTAGAAACAACAAAGCCCGAATCTAAGTTCGGGCTTTGTCTATTTCATTATTCGGCTACTCATTATCAATTGGCTTTAATACTCGGCATGGGTTACCGACCGCAACCACATTGTCTGGAATATCTTTGGTCACCACACTGCCTGCGCCAATCACACTGTTCTTGCCAATGTTCACGCCCGGGCAAATGATCACGCCCGCACCAATCCAAGCATTATCACCAATCGAAATTGGCGTGCCGAACTCAACACCTTCGTCGACACGGCTCTTCACATCCAATGGGTGCCCTGCTGTTAGCACCTGAACATTGGGAGCGAACAGTACATTGTCGCCAATCGTCACTTCTGCCACGTCTAAAACGACGCAGTTAAAGTTGGCATAGAAGTTCTTGCCCAGTTTAATGTTTGAACCGTAGTCGCAGCGAAATGGCGGCTCTAAATACGCGCCCTCAGAATCCGGGATCAGCGTATCAATGGCCGAACGCCACTCTTCACTGTCTGGAATACTGCTGTTGAGTTTTTGTTGAACCTTGCGACATTCGATTCGTTCCGCGTACAGCTCTTCATCCCAAGCAAGGTAAGGCTCACCAGCCAACATTTTCTGTTTTTCTGTCTTCATAATAGTTTTGCTAATACTTGAAAATTTTGCCGATTATAGAGCGTTGATGTCACACAATTATCAACGCAGCGCACACTTTTTTGATTCACTCAGAGTGAAAGTTCAGTGCGTTCGATATCCAATAAGTAAGCTGAATTTACTCAGAAAAGTGGATAACAGAACATAATAGATATCCAAACAATTGATAATTATGCTTTTCGAAAAAGCGAGCTATGCTATCGCTATGATCTGTAAAAAGGACACCGTCATGAAGGCCATTACCTACCAAAAATCGAGTGATACATTCTCAGTGTCAGAACTTCCAACACCCAATTTAGAAAGTGAATTTGATGTCTTGGTTAAAGTTGTGGCTGTCGCGCTCAATCCCGTAGATGCAAAAATCAATCTTTGGCATGAAATGGTGCCAAACATGGACGATCAATTTGTCGGTGGCCTAGACGTTTCAGGCGAAATCATCGCGGTCGGCAGCAAGGTAGACAATTGGCAAGTGGGTGACAAAGTGCTTTATCACGGCAATATGCGCCGCACCCATGGTGGTTTTGCTGAGTTCGCGATTCAAGATTCACGCACGCTTGTAAAGCACCCAGCTATCTCAGCAGAATCGGCTGCATCCATTCCTTGTGCTGCTTGGACAGCTTATCGCGGATTGGTCGACAAACTGAATGCCAGCCATAAAGAGAGCATATTGATTACTGGAGGTTCAGGTGGCGTAGGCAGCTTTGCTATTCAGATAGCTAAAGCACTTGGTGTTAAAACAATCATAACAACCTGCTCCCAAGCAAACCATGAGGTTGTACGTCAACTCGGTGCAACTCATGTGATTGATTACCGCAACTCAGATGTCGTTGCAGAAGTGATGAAGATTACTCAAGACCAAGGTGTAGATATTGCACTGGATTGTGTCGGCGGCGATAACGACAAACTTGCCGCTGATGTATTGGCTTATGAAGGCGAGATGGTTGAGCTTGTTCAAGTCGTGACACCAGAACGCTACGACAACGCTTTCCTTAAAGCTCTCAGCTTCCACCAGCTTAGCCTAGGCTCAGGCCACGTGAATGGGCCTAAGGGCATGAAGACCTTGGTTGATGCAGGCAACGCCGTTAATGCTTTGGTTGAGTCAGGAGACGTCGTCATTCCAAACCTCAAAGTGATTACTCTCGATGAGGTTGGTGATGCTCTGCTTGATATCCGAAATCAGCGTACGGTTGGCAAAATCATCGCCAAGCTCACCCACTAACCTCAACTCTCTATCGAACATCCCCAGCCTAGAAGTGATTCAATCAAAGAACCTTCTAGGCAACCTTCTGTATCCGTTTTTAACGACTCTTCACTGAATCGCGCAGCACTAAGCTGCCGGTAGTGTTGATGGCCGCAGCTTGTTCAGCATCACCAACAATTTGCAAGATAGCTTTTTGCGTCATCTGCTCCAGCGGTACGCTGACAGAGGTTAAACTGGGTGTAAGGAACTCGCCCACTTTGCTGTTATCAAAGCCGACGATAGAAATATCTTGAGGTAATGAATATCCCAGCTCAGCCAACGCCTTAATCGCACCAATCGCCATGTCATCGTTTTCAGACAGAATTGCAGTGAAACTTGCTTTGCTTGCCACTAAAGCTTGCGCGGCACGGTAGCCACTCTCCATGGTCCAGTCGCCTTGAGCAACGTTAGATTGGTTTAGCTCAATACCATGCTTCGCGAGCACATCTTGATAAGCTTGATAACGTTGCTCATCGGTCGACGAGCCAACTTTACCACGGATAACCGCAATCTCTGTATGCCCCTGCTCGATGATGTGTTCAACCATCAAACAAGCACTTTGATAATGATCGGTGGTGATCGCGTGCTCTGGCTTTAAAGGCATTTCTCGGTTGAGCACTAGAATCGGTGTATCCGTGCTTTCGATGATTTGAGCAATTTCAGATTCACTCAAGCATTGCGGGTAAATGATGATCCCGGCGCATTTCATGTCGAGTAGGAAATTGATCGCCTTTCTTTCGTCTTCAGCGCTGTGTTTACCATCGGTGATCACCAACTGGTGATTCGATTTTTCGCTGTAAGAAGCCGCGTGATACATCAAAGATGAAAAGTAAGGACCATTAAACAGCTCATTGGTAATGACAAAGCCGATGAAATTGGTCTTCTTGGTCGCCAATTGCTGAGCTAACAAGTTTGGTCGATAGCCCGTTTCTTGAATCGCATCAAATACCTTTTTCACCACATCTGGGCGCACGATATTCTTGCCATTCAAGACACGAGAAACCGTCGATTTAGATACGCCTGCGCGGTTCGCGACATCAAGCATTGTGACCATTCACTTACCCTTCTAAAAAAATTAGCCGACCTAAGCCAGCTAATTGTATTGCTTAGTGAAACGGCAACGCTCGTTGCCGTTTAATTGCAGGCATTCTAAATAGAGGCACCGTTAGATGCAATCACGCCTTTGTACCACTCAAAAGACTTCTTGCGTTTACGCTCTAGTGTTCCTGACTGGTCGTTGTGTTTGTCTACATAAATGAATCCGTAGCGCTTTTTCATCTCACCGGTGGTGAACGATACTAAGTCGATACAGCCCCAAGGGGTGTAACCCATCAATTCAACGCCATCAATCGCAACGGCTTTTTTCATCTCTTTGATGTGATCGCCAAGGTAAGCAATACGGTAGTCATCGTTGATGCTGCCATCTTCTTCGATGGTATCAACCGCGCCAAAACCATTCTCAACGATGAACAGCGGCACTTCGTAGCGCTCATAAAGAGACGCTAAGCAGTAACGCAAGCCTGTTGGGTCAATTGGCCAGCCCCAATCGCTCGATTTGATGAACGGGTTTTCTACTGAGTTTTCATGACCACCGTCCATCGCTTCTTCTGTTGATTGGTGAGAAGACGAGTCCAAGGTGTTTGACATGTAGTAGCTAAAGCCGAGGTAATCCGCTTTACCTTCTTTTAGGATTTGCTCATCTTCAGGCTGCATTTCGATATTGAAGCCCTTCAGTGCCCAATCACGCTTGGCGTAACTTGGGTAGTGACCACGAACCATGACATCAGAGAAGAAGTAGCGATCACGCATCGCTTGCTGCGCCACCATGATGTCTTCTGGCTTTGAAGAGCGAGGATAGAAAGGCACCATCGCACACATTGCACCGATCTGAAGATCTGAGTTGATCTCATGACCTTTCTTCACCACCAATGCGCTCGCAACAAACTGATGGTGAACTGCTTGGTACATCGCTTCTTGCGGCTTTTCGCACTGTGGGAACTTCACGCCAGAGCATAACCATCCGAAGATGTCCGCCGAGGTGTTCATCTGGTTATTGATCTCGTTAAACGTCATCCAGTATTTCACTTTGTGCTGGTAACGCTCCATCACCGTGGTTGAGTACTTAACAAAGAAGTCGATCACTTTGCGATTCATCCAGCCGCCGTATTCTTTGGCTAGATGGTAAGGCATTTCAAAGTGGCTCAGTGTCACTACTGGTTGGATATCGTATTTCAGAAGCTCATCAAACAGGTCATCGTAAAATTTTAACCCCGCTTCACACGGCTCGGCTTCATCGCCATTCGGGAAAATACGCGTCCACGCGATACTGGTGCGGAAACACTTAAAGCCCATTTCAGCGAATAACTTAATGTCTTCTTTGTAGCGATGGTAGAAATCAACCGCCACTTGGTTTGGGTAGTTTTCGCCGTCGATCACACCATCGGTGATTCGACGTTGAACACCATGAGCGCCTGCCGTTAACACATCGACAACGCTCACACCTTTACCATCCGCATCCCAGCCGCCTTCTAGCTGATGTGCCGCAACCGCGCCACCCCATAAAAAATCGTTTGGAAATTCGTTATTCATACCATCACTCACTACAAGTTATTCGTCAGAAAATAGATAGGTTTAAGGTAACAAACTTAAAAGCTGCAACTCTGAAACCGATTTCAAGATAACAAAAAGATACACCCTGAAACCGGTTTCAACAACAGATTTTTGAGGTTTATTTGATCATAGAGATCAAGTTGATGAGCCAAGTGATCGCTATATCTTTGATATTAAGGAGAATAAAAGTGTTGGAAGGGGAATAAAAATTTTGAGAGATGAAAAGCACCGGACTAAGGGATTTAGTCCGGCAACTGGGTATTACTTTTTCCAAGCAAATGGTTCGAATGCTTTATCCACCGGCGTTTCTGCTAAGTGATTAACGTAGTTGCTGATCACTTTTTGCGACAAGCCAAGAATCACTTCTAAAACCTGTTTCTGTCCGTAGCCAGCACTGTAAAACGCCTCTACTTCCTCTTTAGAAACATTGCCTCGCCCTCTCACCACACTCAGCGTGAAGTCCTTCAGAGCTTGCAGCTTCTCAGTTGGTAAGGCTTCATCGTTTCGTAGCGCTTCAGTGATCGCAGGATCAACCTTCATTGAGTGTGCGATCGCGGTGTGCGCCGGAACACAGTAGTGACATTCATGTTCAACGTTAATGGTTTGCCACACAACGGTGAGCTCTTCTGCGTCGAAAGAGCTATTCGTAAACTGTTGATGCAACTCTTTGTACGCATTAAGTATTTCAGGAGACTCTGCCATCACTGAATACAGACCAGGGATCATCCCCATCTGTTTCTGCGCGCCCTCAAGAATCGCTTTACTGCCTTCTGGTGCTGTTTCAATCGTATGAAATTTAAAATTGCTCATCGTCTTTATCCTGTTTGTTTTACAAAGACAACCGAACATAGGCTCAGTTGACATCAATAAAATCATATTAGAACGAACGTTCAAAAATTAAAACATCGAAGCCCAACAGTTTTTATTCATTTTTGATCTAAGTGAGAAGATTAACTGACATGAAAACAATAAGAGCCACGATATTGACTCGTGACTCTCTATAAAATGACAGCATAAAACTATGATTTTAAATAGGTTAATCTCTATTTAATGTTCTAAATAGTACTGTTCATGCGCTTGCTTGTATTGAGTGTTCTGCTCTCCAGGATAGAACTGAACCAGCTTAAGATCATCGACAGATAGGTGGATCCAACCTTCTTTCAGACGAACCCAGTTATTATCGTGGATTTGATAAACGCTTGGAAAAGTACCCCAGCCCGATTCGGATACTTGTAATTCACTAAAACGCAAAACCTGTTCAATCGGCTGGCTGTCCATATTTGGAGACTCATATACAGAAACCGCTGGCATGGTTTGTTGAGGCGTAAATTGATAGCAACTTATCGATTCAAGTGAACGATCAAACCACTGGAATTTTTTCGCTTCGACGTAATTTACAACACTACAATCGTTGAACTGAATTGCCCATACCTGCCCATCTTGGAAGCCCAAGTACCCAATCGGCTCATCAACCACCTCGCTGGTCGTCTGGCAACCGACCAGCAGAGATAAAACTAGGAGACAAAAAAGAGGTTTGCGCATAAAGGTACCCGTATTGATATGTTATCAACTGAGAATAGTCCCTTTTAGACCGTAAGTTCTAGTCGATTACCATCTGGATCGAGAACGCAACTCTCATAATAACCATCGCCGGTTCTTCTTGGGCCATCTAATCGCTCATAACCGTCTTCAACCAAGCGTTGGGTTAGATCGTCAACCGCTTGTTCTGAACCCAATGAAATCGCCACATGAATAAACCCAGTGAACTGATCATAGATATCATCTTTCGATTCAGGCACCGAGTCCATTGCCATGATCTCTAAGCGACTGCCACTATCAAAAGACAAGAAGTAAGAAGAGAAGCCTTTGGTCGGGTTGTGGTATTTCTGATTCGCCTCAGCGCCAAAATAATCGATATAGAAGGTTTTAAGTACTTCTAGCTGCTTAGTCCAGATTGCAATATGTTCAATTTTCATAGTAAGCCCTGCTCATGGGATAAATAGAGAATAGTGCTAGAATAAGCCTCAAAACCGGAATGAAAAACAGAACAAATTTAATCACAACTGTTCCTAAATAAAATGAGTCAATTTAGGGCAGTGAGCATCTCCAACATTTTTATAACAACTGCTTGAGTATTCACGTTAATTGCTCCATAGTCGCTTTTTTGAACGGTTCGAGTTATGCGATGTTAAGCTTTGCTAAATTACTGATATTGGCGTCAATCTGGGGCGGCTCTTTTCTCTTTATGCGTATTGCAGCGACGCCACTGGGGCCGGCAATGCTGATTGAAGCTCGGGTTCTATTTGCGGCATTGACCTTACTTATCGTCTCTATTTACCTCAAAAAAACACTCAAGTTCACCAAGCATACCCGGCACTTCTTTATTCTGGGGCTGTTTAATACGGCGCTCCCATTTTTGCTGTTCGCCTATGCTGCGCAGACCCTAAATGCATCCACTCTGTCCATTCTCAATTCTACCGCGCCTATTTGGGCGGCGATCATCGGTGCCATTTGGACTAAAACAGCGCTCGACCGACGCGTTGTCGCGGGACTTGGATTGGGGGTGACAGGCGTCGCTATTCTCGTTGGCTGGGATGCGATAAATATTGGTAGTGAAGCTATCTTACCGATCGGCGCTGCGGTATGTGCTGCGCTAAGTTACGGCATTGCCTCTAACTACACGAAAACGGCACCAAAAGTGGAGGCCTTTAGTAATGCTCATGGCAGTATGTGGGCGTCGGTTTTATTGGTGCTGCCTTTCATCTTCTTTATCCCTGTCAGAGAAGCACCTGACCTGACCATCGCCACGTCGGTGATTTTATTGGGCGCGGTATGTACTGGGCTTGCCTACCTACTCTACTTCAACCTCATCAACGAATTAGGGCCTTCTCCAACGTTATCGGTGACGTTTCTGATCCCGGTGTTTGGTATCCTCTGGGGACACCTATTCCTCGACGAGCACATCGGCATCAACACCATCTTTGGTTCCATCTGCGTTGTCGTCGGCACCATGTTGGTAACTGGCTTATCGCCTTACGCAATGCTTCAAGCAGCCAAACGAAAACGCCAGCAGCGCGCATCGTAATCCAGCACAGACAACAGATACAAAAATGGCCAAGACATGCATCGAACATGTCTTGGCCATTTTTATTCGCTCAATTTTTGTGAGACCAATTAGTGGCAATTCAATTGGTGGTAGCTAGTTCAATTGACGACAGCTCATTCATTTAGCGACCACTAAATCAATTGGTACCGCTCACTCATTTGATAACCATTAAGCAAACCGAGTTTTCAGCTCTTCAATCAACGGCCTTGGTTTCGCAATGCCAAAGCCCTGTGCGTAGACCACGTTCAGGTCACTCAATATCTCGGCATGTTGCTCCGACTCCACAAATTCCGCCACCGTGATAAGCCCCATGTTTTGTGCAATTTGGCTAATGTTCGCAACGATCGCTCGATCGTTTTGGTTGTGGTGAATTTGCTCAACAAAAGAGCCATCGATTTTCAGAATATCGAGAGGAATACGGCGCAGATAATCAAATGAAGCATAACCAGTTCCGAAGTCATCAAGGGCTATCTTACAACCCACATTTTGAAGCTGATTGATATTCTTGAGCACGTTTGATTCGTTCGCGAGTGGCATACTCTCAGTGATCTCAAAACAGATCTTGTCCAACGGGATACTAAAATCTTGGGCTTTTTCGACAATACTGAATGCCAGATCGGGTTGGGTTAAGGCTTGAGCCGTCAAGTTAATACAGCAGCGATCAATCATCTGCCAATCGGAAACATAGCGATTGAGCACCTTGAAGGTATTGCGAATCACCCATTTATCAAGATCCAACTCAAGGCCGAATTCATTAATTAGTGGGAAGAACTGAGCGGGTGAGAGTACCTCGCCCCCTTCTCTTGGTAAGCGTAATAGGACTTCGAACGACAATGCACCTTGTTGGCTGTGTTGCAGGTTTCGATACGGCTGACAATAGAGCTCAAATGCATCGTTATCAAACGCCTGTTGCACCTGACTCAATTGCCCCAGTGACGATAGCGGGTTGCGTACGAGTTTTACTTCAGCGACAGCATCAAATGCGTCATGCTCACTCGTTCTTGAGCACAGTTGTGATACCAATGCCTCAAACTCAACCTCAGGCGTAATACGTGTATATCGTACCTGTGGATCTAACACCTTGATCGAACGGTTATTCCAATCAAAAGAGAATGCCAATAGCTGCTGATGCAGTGTTCTGAGTTGTGGCTCCAAGCCGTCACTCTTTGGCCACATGTAGATCAACGTAGTGGTGAAAGGAGCAATATAGCCTTGACCACAGTGCGAATTATTCAGCTTAAGGTAATGACTCAGCTGTTTAAGGAGTTCACTCTTCTCTGCTAAGCCTAACGCCTTAACGCGTCGCGTAACTTCTGACAAATCAACCAGAACAAGTGCCGGTTCATAATCACAATGGGTCACGTCTTCTTTGAGCTGTGCAATGGTATATAGCCCGGTGTAAGGCTCATGACGTTCAACATCAATCGCAGCTTTGGTGGTTAAGAAGTTTTTTATTGCTTGAGTGATCATCAAGAAAATCATAACGCTGAGTGTAAACAACACCACAATCAGCCCATAGAACGTCTGATCGGTAATACCGCCCGATTCATAGGAGACGATGGTTTTGTGGATATTGACCAGCACAATCACGACGGTAAACAGAGCAGGAAGTACGAAACCAAATTGCCCCAAGCCAAGCCCAACCATAGGCACTAGCAGCAAGGAGAAAGCTATCGTCGTAACGAAATGTCCAGAACCAATCGCTGCCAGTAACACCGTCGACACCATCGCAACCCAGTAGAGATACAGCCGAGATTGCGCAGAGTGTTCAAACATCGAGCGGTTGAGCGCCAACAGCTGAGAGCGCGTGCTGACAGAAAAGAACGCTAGCGCAACGGAAAACACGGGCGTTAGCACAAGGTGAGTCATAGAGCCGCTTAACACCGCGTAGCCATAATAACTAAGCTCATTCATTAACGGGTAATCAAATAACCACGCAATGACGGTCATCAGGAGGGTGTTAAAGATCGGATAAACCACCACCATCACACCAATATAGCTCATCGCCATTAGAGTAAATTGCTCTCCCTCTATCCTCTGCCTGAGTCTTAAATATATCTCAGTAAACAGCCACATGAGCGCAGGCAAAGCCAATGAAAACGCGAAAGAGACCGCGATATCTCGCTGAGAAATAAACAAATAGTGTGTGAGTAGCCCAGCGATAACTCCAGGGAATGCATGCTTACGGAAATTGAGAAAAAGAGCGGCTACAGTACTGGCAGTGAGTGAGATAACATGGACTCGGTCAGCACTTAGCGTAAACCACTGTGATGCTTGGAAACTCAACAGAATGGCCAAGGCGATCAAGAAAGTCTGGCTTAAATAGCGAAAACGAGAGTCTTGATTGGAATCAGAAAATGTCGACAGATTCATATTCAAAGCTCGCAGATAACATAATAGGTATGGCATACCCAAGAGCGGTGATCATACTCTTTTTTATGAAGTGATGTGACCCTGAATTACCGCCGCTTTGTAAAACATTGCGCTATTTTTATAGCTAGAATCTATACATTCACGAATAAATTGCTTTTGCTCTTTATTATTAAGATTTAAATATTCAACCTGTCACATTTAACTTGGTTAAGCCGCTCCCCTTAACTCAGTTGAGATTTAAGCCGACAAATAGAAATAGCCCCGACGTATTTGCCGGGGCTGAGTAAAATTCATCATAGCGGTAGTATTAGCTGTCTGCGCTAAGTGCACCCTGACAACTCACTTCAGGCGTTTGAGGCTGTATTTTCTCTTTTATGTATCGACTTAAGCGCATCCAAGCAAAGCCACCCGCCAACACGTTGGCACAAGCAGCCGCAGCCACAGCGTAGAGCATCTCACCCGTCGATGCACCTACCCATAGTGCAGGGATATAGAAAATAAACAGCCTTGCGAACGACACATTCAACGCTTGTTTCGGTTGGCCGAGCGCATTGAACACCGATGCCACGAGCATACACAAACCCAACGGGCCAAAACTTAATGGGATAAACAGTAGACTTAATTCAAACCAGTGACGAATTGTCACCTCGTCCGATAGCATAGACGCTAACACACCACTGCCTAACGCTAACAGTGCGGCAATTGCAATGTGGAAAGTCAGTAGAAACTGAGCTGATGTTTTCAATAGTTGCGGAATTTTATGACGTTGCTGCGCGCCAAGGTAACGACCAATCATAGGTGGGATCGACATGGTCAATGCCAAAGACATCACCAACACAAAGCTCTCAACGCGCGATAACAGGCTCCAAAATGCCATTTCACTTGTTCCCATGCGCGCAATCAACCACATAGTAAAGAAAGCACTCACCGACGGCAGAATTTGATTCATGGTGGTCGGTACCACGGTTTTAACCAGCTCTGAGCCATCGTGTTTGATTTGCTGAATGCTTGCGTCAGACACACCAAACCAGCCGCGTCCACGCACTTTCATCAACATGTAGATAGAGCAAGAGAGGTAGCCCACACTCGAAGCCACCGCTGCGCCAACAATACCCATATCGAGCCAGAAAATCAGAATAGGGTCGAGAATCAGGTTAATGATACTCGCACCAAGGAACATGCTACCCGTCGTTTTGGTGTCACCATTTGCACGATAGATACAAGTGGTTAAGTACAGTAGTGCCACCGTAAGTGCGCTCAACAGCCACACAGGCCAGTATTGATTGAACACCGCTAGTAAGCGCTGATACTGCTGCTGTGGGACACCGGAAATAAATGAGTGGAAAACCCAATCACTCGCTAAAATCAGAGCAAAACAGATTAACGCAATCACTACCATACCTGCGCCAACCGATAAGGTAGCCATTGAGCTCGCCTTACGACTGTCTTTCGCACCAACCGCCTGCGAGATGATCGAGGTAGCTGCAACCCCAATCCCGACTTGCACTCCAGTAAACGCTGCCTGAAATGGCAAAGTGATACCGTGCACCGCAAGCTCATTAACACCAAGCATGCCAATGAAAATAGAGTCCACGAGCTGAACCATCATGATCGCAAATACCCCTACCGTTAAGGGCATGGTTTTCTCAATCACAGTGCGTAAAGTGGACGGCAGGCTTGGCATAGTCGGCTCTCTATTCTGTTTCTCAGGGTGCAGTATAGAGCGCACATTGCAAAAGATAAGCGTCAGCAACGCTGAATGAGTTTCAACATTTTGTATATAATCTCTGCACCGAACGTGATCCGCGCAAAATTTAGTCAACTTTCCTCTGTAAGCGTGTGACCCGGCAAAAACTTTGCGCAGGTGATCTTTGTTATAAAAATCCCTCCAGCTATTTTTTGAAGGGTTAATAATGCAAAAAATAATTCTTATCACAGGTGCAACCGATGGGATTGGCTTGGAGACCGCACGAGTATTGGCTCAACAGGGACACCACCTACTCATTCACGGTAGAAACCGCATCAAATTAGAGCGCGTTGCCGCAAGCTTAAGTCGCCTATCAAAACAGGCGAAAATAGAACACTATCTTGCTGATTTATCGGTACTGTCCGAGGTTGAGCAATTCGCTCAGCAGGTGATACGCAATCACCGTCGGCTCGATATTCTGATCAATAATGCTGGGGTCTACAACGTCCCAGAGGTCACCACCAAAGACAATCTTGATACCCGTTTCGTGGTCAATACCATTTCTCCTTATCGACTGACACGTTTGTTGCTTCCTCTTTTCGATGCCACAGGGCGCATCATCAATCTATCTTCAGCAGCACAAGCCTCGGTCGACCTTAATGCACTCACCAGCCCCAATACGGGTGAGATCCACGGGACCATTTATGCACAGAGCAAACTCGCATTGAACATGTGGTCGATGGAATTGGCTCAATCGCTCGCAGGCCATGGACCTTCAGTGATTGCCGTCAACCCCGCTTCATTCTTAGGCAGTAAATTGGTGAAAGAAGCCTATGGACTGGATGGCAATGATCTGGCGATTGGTGCAGATATCTTGTGTCGTGCCGCGCTCTCGGAAGAGTTTGCTGACGTGTCTGGTCAGTACTTTGACAACGATTCAGGGCTATTCAAACCACCCCATGCCGATGCGCTCGACGACCGAAAGAATCAAAAACTTGTTGCGGCACTGGATCGAATATTAGAGACCAAGATCCACTAAAGGCTTCAATCAGAACCTCACCTAACTAACCTAACTAAAAACCAAATATCAGCGGTACCACAGGTGCCGCTCTCCTGCTCATCATCACTTCCAAATGGCCGATTGCCTCCTGAATACGACAAAACAAAAGTTCACCTCGAATACCACAGTGGCGTAGTCTTCCCTTAATGGGTCTGATATGGTGTCGCAAGAATTTCTGTCACGGATATGAGCATGACTATGAACAGACTCACAATATTAGACGGTGGTATGGGCAGGGAGCTCAAAGAGATTGGCGCGCCTTTTTCCCAGCCTCTTTGGAGTGCCCAAGCGCTCATCGAAGCCCCACAATTTGTTACGCAAGCCCATCAGCACTTTATCGACGCCGGTGCTGAGCTAATCATCACCAATAGCTACGCGTGTGTTCCCTTCCATTTAGGGGAAGAGCGCTTTTCACAGCAGGGCTTTGAGCTTGCCGCTTTATCTGGCGAGCTTGCTCAAGCTGTGGCTGGTAACTCAAAACACGCCGTGACGGTGGCTGGTGCTATCCCTCCTCCATTTGGCAGCTACCGACCGGATCTGTTTGACGCTGAGAACGCAAAACCTATTGTTCAAACACTTCATGATGCCCAAGCGCCATATGTGGATGTATGGATGGTCGAAACGCTGTGCAGCCTAGAAGAGTTACGCGCTATTCACGAGGTACTTAAAGCCTCTTCCAAACCAAGCTATTACGCTTTCAGCCTCAGCGATGAAACGGGATCAGCGGCCACTCTGAGATCAGGACAAGCCGTGACCGATGCAATCAAACTGGCCGTTCAATCCAATGCCGCTGCTGTGCTATTTAATTGTTCAGTACCAGAAGTAATGGAACAAGCGATCATCGACGCTAAAACGGTACTCGACGAGTTAGAGAGCAGCATCGAAATTGGGGTATACGCCAACAACTTTACTCCGATAAGCAGTGATCACGAAGCGAACGACACTCTGCAGTGCATGCGAGAGCTCTCACCTGAAGGTTATTTGGAGTATGCGAAACGTTGGTATCAACTGGGTGCGACTATAATCGGCGGCTGCTGCGGGATTGGTCCTAAACACATTAAAGCGCTCAGCGATTGGAAGTTAACGCTGGCTGAGTAGCCGACTGAACAATAAAATCATTAATCACCGCCTTGCTGTTTGCTTGTAAGGTGGTGATATCTTTTCATCTTAATCATCCCAAATAGACCGTCCCTTCTCGGTAGCTTATTGATATCAAATCAATATCCTCTCTCTATTCAGCCATTGTTTTAAACAGTAACGGTAAACAACATACGCTTTGATTCGCATTCACTTGCTCTTAGGACGCTTCAAAAGCTATGATATAACATAACAACTTATGGATATGTACTGTTCTCATAATGGAAATCTTTAATGACAAACCCTGTCGATACTGAAGCTCAGATCAAACATGTAGAAAACAACTTTAAAGCGCGTGGTAAGCAGCTAACCGCAACAAGACGCCTCGTACTTCGTGCACTGATTGGATCAGGGAAAGCACTCTCTGCCTATGACATTGTTGACTACTGTCGAGATCATTTGGATAAGACGATTCAGGCTATGTCGGTCTACCGTATTCTCGAATTCTTAGAGAAGGAGCACTTGGCGCACAAGCTCAAGGTGTCCAATAAGTACATTGCTTGCTCGCATATCCTTTGTGAGCATGAACACGGCATCCCACAATTCTTCATATGTTCTAAATGTGACAAGATCAGTGAGCAAACCATCGACCCTAAACTGATCATGGATTTGCAATCAAATGCGAGAGAAGAAGGCTTTACCGTGATCAGTCCACAGTTAGAGATAAACTGTGTGTGTGACGACTGCCTAAAAGAAGAAAAGACCTGCTGTGGGAATGATTAAGAAAAAAACTGTCAGGAAAAAAGCTGGGAAGATTCAACCCAGCTCAATTAACAAGTGATGCGAGTACGATTTGCTAGAAATTGTATTCCGCAATCTTCGATGGGGTGCCGATATCGTGTTTTGGTGAGGTCGCTTTCATCGGTTCCATTCTCAGTTGACCATTGTGGAAGCTGAACTCAACCGCTTCTCCGCCAGCCATCTTCATACGGTAACGAACTTCTATGCGTTGGAACATCCCGTTGCATTCAAAGTCTTCACACTGAATTTCAAAATCCACCAGCTGATGTTGGTGCTGTCCATCATTAAAATAGATGTTGTGTTGTGTGTAGTCGGCAGTCTTTAGTAAATCTAAAACCAGCTTTAATGAGTCTGTTGTAAAGACAAGCATGACAATCTCTCTCTAATTATTATCCCAATTTCGTGTTATTGATTATTTAATTATTAACACTCGGGCGCACTATAGCTCACAGTCATTAACAATTAAGTAACCATGCGTAAGGGTTTGTAATGCATGAAAGTTTCATTGATTTAATTTATACATTTCGTGTGAGATAATTAAGCCATTGGCATATCCGCCTCATGACTTTGTTTTAGGATCCCACTGCAATGTTTAAAAGAGTGTTGCAAGCACTATTCCCTTCTTTAAAGGGGCAACCAACAAGAGCCTCTTCAGAATCAAATAACAACACCGTAAATCACGCTCAATCTGCCCAATCAGAGACTCACCAAGCACCAACACCTCAGCACACGTTAAGAGCTGATAAACCGTTAAGCCCGCACGATGCGGACTTTCTTAACTACCTATTTGGTGAATCGAGACTCAATACTGAGTCGGATCCGTTCAGTGACTTTGTTGCTGCGCGTATTGAAAAGCTGTTGCTGTCACCTAAGGCGTTGTTGAATGAATTACCTGTTATGCCTGCCTCCATCACCACATTGATGGGCGAGCTTAAGAGTGACGACTTTAATGTTAATGCTCTGCTCACCGTGGTCGACAAAGAGCCAAGCATGGCCGCTGACATGATTAAGCTGGCAAACAGTGCGCGCTACCGTCGCTCTGAAAAAGAGGTGACCGATCTAAAAACCGCCTTCATGAATATGGGTTCTCAAGGTCTGATTGAGGGGGTTATCAACGCCTACCTTAAGGAGTTCTCTCCAACCTTGAATATTTACTGGCGCCAATTTGGTGAAAAGATTTGGGATCACAGCTTACGTACCGCTTGTTACTCTCGAGATCTTCTCCAAGACAGTGGCAGTGACGAAGATGAATCGACGGCTTATTTTGTCGGGCTGATACGTAACCTAGGTAAGATGATTATCTTCCAAGTGATGGTAGAGGCGTTCCGTCATGTCGATCCAAGCGTGCCACCTAACTCGACCGCTTTTAAGCGTTTGATCAACAGCTATTCCATCAAACTGACCTACACACTTGCCAAATTCTGGGAACTGCCGGAATCGGTGCTGTTGTCCATCGCTTACCAAGAATCTCAGAAATTTGCAGCCACGCCTTTAGCGACCGCGGTACTTGAGGCTAACTACATCAGCGAACTGCAATCGCTGCTGCAATCAGACATCATAGACTTAGACACGTTTGATAAACGCTGTGAACAGCGACTCACGCAGCCAAAATCACGCACGATTGTGGATGTCATCAGAGCGCAAGCACTAGAAAAATTATCAGCATAAAAAAGGGGCTCAATTGGGCCCCTTTGTTGTCTTTGTCATCATTGATGTTCTGTTGTCTCTAAGACGATATCGCCCTTAGAAACAGCACATCAGTGTATTATCGATCCGCGACTTCAAGTACGATTTTTCCGACGTGGTTTTTCTTCAAAAACTCTTGCTGCGCATGGTGAATCTCGGCCAGTGGGAAAGACTGCGCCACGATCGGTTGGATCTGCTGTTTTTCAATTCGACGGATCAGGTTCTGAAACACCTCAGGCTCCAGTACTGTACAGCCAAAGAAGCTCAGATCTTTTAAGTAGAGTGTGCGTACATCTAACTCAACCATCGCACCGCCAATCGCACCAGAGACGGCATAGCGACCATGTGGCTTTAAGACTTCCAGAAATTCAGGCCACTTATCACCAGCGACGAGATCGATGACGACGTTAACGCTGCTTTCACCTAGCTCTTTCACTAAGTCTGCATCACGAGCAATCACCTCATCAGCACCCAGTTCAAGCAGTTGTTGATTTTTGCTTGGGCTAGTAATCGCAATCACATGAGCACCGCGGGCTTTTGCCAATTGAATCGCAGCAGAACCCACGCCACCCGACGCACCTGAAATCAGAACGCGGTCGCCTTTAGAAACTTGGGAACGGGTTAGCATGTTTTCAGCGGTCGAGTAAGAGCATGGAAACGACGCCAGTTCGATATCTGATAAGTCACTATTAATGGCATAAGCGTGCTTAGATGCCACCTTAGTGTATTCAGCAAAACCACCATCACACTCAGATCCGAAGTACCAAGGCTGTGGAAGTTCTCGGCCATACACTTCGGTCAAGCATGGCTCAATCATCACACGCTCACCAATACGAGAAGCATCAACCTGCTCACCGACAGCCACAATGATGCCGCACACATCCGCCCCCTGAATTCGAGGAAACTTCAGTGACTCACCAGACCAACTGGCATCGTCAGAATCATCACTTTTCGAGTACCAACCGATACGGGTATTAATATCCGTATTGTTCACACCCGCCGCCAGCACTTTAATCAGCACCTCATTGGGAGCTGGTGTTGGCACCGAGACATCTTCTCGGTATTGCAGCATTTCTTCTCCACCGTGACCTAGCATCTCAACGGCTTTCATCGTTGTTGGTACATCAAAACTCATAATGATTCCTTAATTTAACAGCATCTTAGCTGCACTTTTTGCAGAGGTGACCGCAGCTTGGCCCAACACAGGCCACGCACTGGACACACCTTCATGCAAGATAAATAACGGGGTTGATAGCGCTTCGTTTTGGCTCAACTGCCCTAGCAAGGCACGTACTTCGTGTTTGTGATCAAGTACGGCTTGATTGATCAGTTCATTGTCTGGAAAAGCCGCGATGGCATTCATCGACAAGCAGCCATGAGGGGCATACTCCTCCATCCAAGCTTGCAGCTGTGAAAACACATGCTCGATACCCTGTTGCGGGCTCTGAGGCGCTTCATTAAGTAGCAGGTGCAAATAGCGTTGGTGACGATGTTCAAGTGCCCCAACAATCATTGCTTCTTTGGAAGGGTAATGCTTGTACAGGGTTCTTAAGCTAACACCACACGCGGTTTTCAGCTGAGCGACGCTAGGCTCAGCGAAACCGTGTTGGCTAAATGCAACCTCAAGGGCGGCGGCAATCTGTTCTTTCAACATAGAGCAGTCTCAATACGTTTCACAGGGAATAAAAATAAACACTCACAAGGGTAGAATGATTGTTCTACTTATAGGGTAGAGCGATCATTCTACCCTTGTCAATCATTGTTGATTTACATTCGCCAACCTAGGGCCTAGCTTGTCCCTACTCTTGCCTTATAACCCTTCAAAAATCATAGACTTAAGATTTCAAGCTCGTTGTCATCATTTGATGCAGATAGGTCGCGAATACGGCGATTAGCCCGCATACAGTTAAGCTCATACCCAGATCCTGTCCAACACCAACAAGACTCAAACCCGCACCAATCAACAAGTAGTAGAGCAGACCAAACAACGCACCCGCGCTACCAATTTGCGCTCGATAGTCGACCAAGGCTTTGCTCAACACATTAGGAATCGCGATCCCAAACGACATCACCACTAACATCATCGGCAGCAGAAAAACGACCTGCTGCTGTGTCAACCAAACCCCAATACCACCCGCCACCAGCAACAGTGCAGCCAGATTTAACAGTTGAGTTGAGGTTCTGCCACGAGCCAACAATGCTTTATTGAGATAGCTCCCGATTAAGGTTCCAAGGCCAAGCACCACGCCACTGTAACCGTACTGTTCGTTGCTCAGTCCGATCTGAGTAAAGGTAAAAGCCCCCAACTGATAGTAAGAAAACAGCGCTACGTTGTAAGCACTCACTAGCAATGCAGATAGCCAGATTCGGCGATCTATGAACATGGCTAGTGCAAGCGGCTTCAATCTAACTGAGGGTTGAGATTGCTGTGTTTCTGGCAGTTTGAACAGGCTATGCAATAACGCAATCAACGCCATGGTCAGCAGTGCGACGAACACCCATTGATGCCCACCCAACACGTTTAATTGGCTGCCCAGCAGCATACCGATCACAGGACTAATCGAGATCCCAATCCCCATGTAGGCGAATACCTTTGCTAGCTCCTCGCCTGTAAAGATGTCCCTCAGCATTGTCTGTGTGACCACTGAACCCACTGCAATCCCAAATGCACTTAGCGCTCGAGCTAGCATCAGAACAGTGAAGTTTTCAGTGGTTATGGCTAAGCATGCGGCAACCACAAACAGCAGCAATCCAAGCAGCATGGTTGGGCGTCGTCCCCAATAATCGGCGAGTATGCCCCACACCACTACGCCTAAGGCAAATGCGCCAAAGTAGATAGAAAGGGTTTGAGCGGCTTGCGCGTAACTCACCGAATAGGCGTCAGAGATTGAGGTCAAGGCCGGGCTATAAATGGTTTCTGCAATCTGCGGAAACATCAATAACATCACCATTTGCCATAATGATGGTTTCGTTTTCATGGTTGTTTCTCCGTATCAATCAACTTGACGCGCAGTTTAGGGCAAACTAATCTCGACCCATTAACAACATTAAAACCAAAAACATCAAAAAAGGGACAAATGGCAATCATCACTCCTGATACCCGATTTGATGCGGACGCCATTGACGCCAAAGTGGTGGGCATTGCTGCAGAATTAGGTCAGCACGATTCCGGGATTCATCAACACAATAAGGGGCAACTGCTATACGCTCCGCAAGGCTGCATCACGCTGACCTTGGAGAAAGCGATCTGTATTCTTCCTCCAACAAAAGCGGTTTGGATCCCGCCGGGTACGATGCATCGCGCTCAAATGACAAACGTCGTTGCCTACCGCTCTATCTACTTTGATGTGAATGCATTTGAATGCCCAAAAGCGATTACAACGGTCGATGTAGACGAGCTACTCAAGGCGCTCATCAATCGAATGGCATTGTGGGAATGGGATATAGAACCAGAGCAAACCACTAAGGCGACCGAGCTGTTCTGGCAAGAGTTTTACAACGCACAGATCCACTCTTTAATGCTGCCGCTGCCACAAGATCGCCGCTTAACACGCTTTCAACAGCAGATGACAAAGCCGAACTTTTTGCCACCTAGCCTCACCCAACTTGCCGATCAAGCAGGGGCGAGTAGCAAAACCATGAGCCGTATTTTTAAGGCAGAAACCGGCATGAGCTATCAAGACTGGCGTCAGCAGTGGCGACTAATGAAAGCGATAGAGCTGCTTGCCACACTGCTGCCCGTTGCAGAAGTCGCGCACCAACTCGACTTCTCGTCCGACAGCGCTTTCATCGCTTTTTTCAAGCAGCAGACAGGCCAAACACCCTTGGCATTTAACCGATAAGACGTCACCGCTTATGTGGGTATAAAAAAGCCAGAGTCGTGAAAGTGACTCTGGCTTTTCGATAGGATGCAATAAAGGGTTGAGTGCTAATCAATCAACATAAGTGAATCAAGGATCCCTTGTCCGCTATGAATGCCCCCTTCATTTTCGCTGGCGGGTTTACTGCGAATTAAATAGCCAGCATAACCGTTCATTTGCGTCATCGGCTCACCCTCAAAATAGAGACTAAACAGACCGATTTCACTCACTAAGTCGCTCACCAAGGTTGGCTGAGCATCTCGAATCGCCAGAGTTGGCTCATCGCGCTCATGCGGATAGATCCTCTGCATCAACGCCCAAGCATCGTATTCACTTGGCTGTAATTGCTGCAGCTTTTGCGATACCTCTTCACCAAACACACAGTGACCGCCACCTTCACCTTGATTTTTCAACACCCAGTCATGCTTGTTATCTAGTTGGTTGAACCATTCAATTGTCGCCTCATTGATGGGCTTCATATCCGCCAGCACACTCTGAACCAACTCCGCCTCTTCAAGAGTTAAACCCCAACGCAGGTATTCACTGGCGGGCATCATGGTCAACAGCATTTGCATTGTCTTACTGGTTGCCAGTTGTTGACTGATGGTGGCATTCATTGCCACATAGTGTTGCTCTATAAACAGGCGAGTTTGACTGAGCGTTTGGCAACATACGTCTTCATTGAGTTCAGGAATCCAGTAATCGGCGTATTGGTACCCAGCCCTCAAATAAACCACATCAACGCCACCCACGTCTTTAAGTTCTAAGCGCTGACCACGACCACTGCTGAGTTGGCAACTCAGTTGCTCAAACGTGCGACGCACCGTTCTCACACCCAATTTCTGAAGCTCTAACTCCAATAAGTGTTGATCGTAGACGTTGTCTTCGTTGTTCTGCACAACCATCAAAAATGTCGGTTTTCCCGACTCACCAAAATGGTGTTTGACCTTTTGCGCCGCTTTCGCAATCCCCAACGCCATTTGTTCCAACCCTCTATTTTCAGCGGGAACAGCCGACGGCGCTTCTAACCACGACGAGAAGTGTTGCGGCCATTGGTTTTGTAAAAACGCATGCAACTCTGTCGCTTTTTGACCAAAGGGGCCCATACCAGCGGCAATGCCGTTGAATTCCACCACTTTGGCACCGTGGTCTCGGTCATCCATAAAGTCAGTGCGCATCAAAAGCAATGGTCTACGTGCAGGAAACAATCGTTGAGTCTTATCACCATGAGCTTGTCGGTGCAGAGCCATCAAACGTCCGAAAAAGGGATCCGCCTTGGCCATGTCACTTAAAGAGGCTTGCAGAAAATCATGGTCTTCCGACACCTTGTTGATCAACTTGGTGATCAAAGGAACCACGAGTTTCAAGTGTTCAAAGCTGTCTCGTGTCATGGTCATCGGTGCGATACTAAATGGACAGTGTCGCGCGGTATTGTCTGTTTGTCGAAACGCGACACCGTGCATGATCGCCCACTCACACGCTTCTTGTAAAAGCTGTTGCGGAACTAACGATTGAGTATTGGTTTTCATATTGTTTCTTTATTTACTAGGAATGCCCTAGCTAAGACGACGCTTATTCTCAAAAGACGAAAAATAGTCATAATATTTTCAAGTCCCTTGTTTAAAGTGCAAACGGGCTCAAAAATATGGACTCTTATTGGGTCTGTTCAATGATCAACTCTCTAAGCCATTTGTGGCTCGGTTCTGAGTCATAGTAGCGATGCCAGAGCAAGAAAAGTCCTCCCGGAACCAGTTCCATCGGAATCGGCTTCATCACTAACTCACCGCTTTCAATATAGTCCCTTACTGAGTTGTAGGGATAACACATCAAGAGGTCACTCTGCTTACAGAGTTTCACCGCGCTCGTTATATCAGAAACGTTGGCCGCTTTATTGATCTTGAGCTGCTTCGCTTGCAGTATTTCTAGCAATAACCAATCCCCGACACCGCCTGTCACCAGCTGAATGTGTCGATATTTTAGAAACGTCTTAAGATTCCAATCTTCCATCAACGCGGGGTGGTCTTGACGCATAAGACAAACCGAATAGTCTTGCATCAGCTCAGCGTAATTGAGTTCGGGAGGAATACTGTGGACGTGAGTGCTGGCGCGTTCGTCCAGCTCAAAGATACCAATACCAAAATCCACCTCACGCTTTAACAAGCGCTTGTAAGTTTCACCATTCCAAGTGGTGCTATTGATGGTAATGTTCGGAGCCTGAGCGAGCGCATTAGGCATGAACTTAGGATAGATGGCGGTATAGGCCGTTTCGACCAAGTCGATGTTAAATATGCGTTCACTGCCGAGTGGGTCAAAGTCTTCCGGAACAGTGAGCTGTTCCACTTGAAGCAAGATTTGGTGGATCTTCGGCGCAATTTCGAGTGCTTTCGGCGTCGGAAACAGACCTTTCGACTCACGTTCAAATAACGGGTCGTCAAACAGAGTCCGTAGTTTTGTCAGCTGTTTGCTCACCGCTGATTGGCTCAAAAACATTCGCTGTGCGGTCTTGCTTACACTGCGTTCTTCGAGTAAAACGTGCAAGCAGAGCAAAAGATTCATATCGCATTTCAGTAATCGCTTCACATCAACCATGATATTCCTCAGATTCACATCAAAAATGATTTTATGTCACTTTCAATCATATCATGAAGTTGGTAATTTAGACCCATATAACCTATGAGTTAACTACTCAAGAATAATAGAACTAAGGAATACTCATGAACTTTCTAGCACTCCCTAAGATTGATCTTCACTGCCACCTAGACGGAAGCGTTCGTCCAGACACTATCATTGATCTTGCGAAGCAATACGGTATCGAGCTTCCTGCAGACCGTGATGCAGTCGTTGAATCTCTTACTGTGCCAGAAGACTGTAAGAACCTAGACGAATACCTAGCGTGTTTCTCTCTGCCACTTAAAGTGATGCAAACTGAAGAAGCGATTGAGCGTATCTCTTTCGAGCTTTATGAAGATGCAGCGCTTGAGAACGTAAAATACCTTGAAGTGCGTTTTGCACCTATTCTTCACGTAAACAAAGGCCTGTCGCTTGATACGATCATCGCAAGCGCAGTAAAAGGCATGAAGCGTGCGGAAGAGAAGTACGACATCAAGGGTAACTACATCCTGTCTGTTCTTCGTATGTTCCCGAAAGACTCTATCAAAGACGTGATCGATGCAGGTCAAGCTTACCTAGGTAAAGGCGTTGTCGCATTTGATATCGCAGGCGGTGAGAAACCAGGTTTCTGTGCAGAATTCCCAGAATACACAAAATACGCGATTGAAAAAGGCTACCGTGTGACAGTACACGCGGGTGAGCAATGGCACGGTCAAAACGTTTACGACGCGGTAACGCTACTAGACGCAGAGCGCATCGGCCACGGTGTTCACATCCAAGGCAACGAAGACGCGTACAACATCGTGAAAGAGAAGCAGGTTGCACTAGAAACTTGCCCAACAAGTAACGTACAAACGAAATGTATTCACAAATTCAGCGACCACCCAATCTCTGAATTCCAGAAAGACGGTATCGTGGTAACGATCAACACGGATAACCGCACAGTATCGAACACAACCATGACTAACGAAGTTAAGCGTGTATGTGAAACGTTCGACCTAACCAAAGAAGATTACGCTCAAATCTACAAATACTCTGTAGAAAACGCGTTTGCTTCAGACGAAGTAAAACAGCACCTAATGAGCTTTGCAGACCAAATCTAATAAGATTTGAGCAACGCAAGATAAATCAGGAAGAGAAAGGCGAAAGCTTTTCTCTTTTTTATTACCTATTTGTCGTTAACCTATATTCAAAATTGACTAACGAGTAGTACAGAGATGAAAACAGAACTCGAAAAAATGTTGTCAGGCGAGATCTTCGATGGCGCCGATAAAGAAATCGACCAAATGCGTACTCACGCGTTGCACGCTCTCTCTGAATTTAACCGAAGCACAGATCCCTCTCAGCTAGAACAGTTACAGGCCAATTTATTCGGTAAAGTAGGCAGCAGTATCGTGCGTGCTCCCTTCCATTGTGAGTTCGGCAAGACCATCGAAATCGGTGATGATACCTTCATCAATATGAGTGTGGTGATGCTAGATGGTGCGAACATTAAGATCGGCAACAACGTGATGATCGGTCCGAGTGCGCAGCTCTATACCGCTTCTCACTCATTGAACCATCTAAGCCGTCGTAAATGGGAGACCTTTTGCCAACCTATCACAATCGAAGACGACGCTTGGATCGGTGGTAACTGCGTGATCAACCAAGGTGTCACCATTGGTGCCCGCTCAGTGATCGCTGCAAACTCAGTAGTCAACAGCGATGTGCCACCAGATTGCCTCTATGGCGGCACGCCTGCGAAGTTGATTCGCAGGCTAGATGTTGATAAGCAGAACAACTAGACATACCAATAGAAACGGCCATCATTTCGATGGCCGTTTTTGTTAACTAAACAGGGCAACACCATGCATCGCCACGACACTGGATGTTAGGATTCCTCTCATTCCCATATACCCTTCGGGCAGTTGATTTTGAGATTGAGGCCTGAGTTGGTGCTCAGAAAACCACACCGCAATATAGCCCGCTGCTAGCACGATAATCGTTAGGCTAGTGCTGCCTGATCCTTGCAATAACGCGGCCCACGCAATCAATAGAAAAACGTTACTCAGCAGTAGTGCTTTGCGACTCAAGCTTTGTTCTGGGTAGTCGATGGCTCTGCCCCACAACACGCCCGATAAGAAACTCAAAATAACGACACTGTAGCTAACGAACAGCTGCTCGCCTCCCAAAGAGAAGAACTGAGCGTCTAACAACATCAGCAACAGTCCGAACGCAAAAGGTATGAGACCAAGATAGCCTAGCCTTAGCATGGTGCTTCTTGTTTGTGACATATCGCCTCCCTATAGCTGCTGTTCAATCGCGTTAATCAAGGTTGAGCTTGAGGGTGAGGTCGAGCTACCGAATGTCCCGACTACATTGCCATCTTTATCAATCAGGTACTTGTAGAAGTTCCAGCGCGGAGAAACACCCGCTTGCTTCTTGATCTCACTGAACACAGGATTTGCTTCAGGCCCTGAGATAGAAGAACGCGCCATCATTGGAAAGGTCACGCCGTAATCTAGGTAACACACCTTGGCACTGTCTGCTTCGCTGCCTTTGTCTTGTCGGAAGTCATTACTTGGGAAACCAACCACAGTGAAGTCCTTGTCTTTATACTCTTGGTGAAGCGCTTCGAGTTGACCAAACTGAGAAGTGAAACCGCATTGGCTCGCCGTGTTGACGACCAGTAGGGTTTTTCCTTGAAACTCTTCGCACAAGCTCACTTCGTCTGTCGAATTCAATAGTCGTTGAGAACCTTTGAGTATATCGGGACATGACGATGCGTTAGCTATAAATGGAAGCGTGCTCAGACACAGTGTTACCAAGCTAAGTTTATATTTATTCATCCGTGTATCTCTCATTTGAGGCGATAGGTGTTGTACTGTTAAGGAGATGTTTTTGATCACTTCTCGACTCTATTTCCAAGCGCCTATTTAGCCGTATGTGATAGAATTATTACTCTTACCCAGCGTGCTGAGTCTCTGATTTGGTTCACTATAATATAGTCATGATGAGTGTTTTGAGTTCTGAGAATGAAGAAGTATGAATTAGTTGTTCAAGATATTGTTAGCAAGATCTGCCAGAACAGCATCAACCATAAACTCCCAGCAGAAAGAGAGCTCTCAGAGATCTATGGGTTGTCTCGATTTACGATTCGTAAGGCTTTAGCCAAGCTCGAAGCAATCGGCATGGTCAAATCTAAAGTCGGATCGGGCTACTTTGTGAATACCGCACTTATCGGCACGCCTCTTGTTTATAACTCAATAACTGAGAACAGTTTCGAAGAGATCTCCTACAAAAAAATTCAGCTTAATAAAGCCCTCCCTGATCAGCACGAGCAGCAGATATTTTCACTCAAAGACAGTGAGTATATTTGGAAGATTAGACGCTTAAGATTAATCAACAATAAAGTCGTTCAAATAGAGGAAGCAAAAATACCCGTTAGTGTGTTTCCCGAAATGAATGCCGATATCATCGAAAGCTCAATCCAAAAACACGCCTTATCTATCGGGCTTGAAATAGACAGCTACCTCACCACTTATCAGGCGGTCAATGTCTCTAAAGATGATGCGGAATTACTCGGCTGTAAGAAAAACGCTGCGGCAATGAATATTACCAACCGAGGCTTCTTAACGTCAGGTGAGCTGTTTATCGTTAGCGACATCATTGATATTAACTATCAATGCACCTATCACACGCCATTTAACAGCGAAAGTATGAGTTACCGAGACAAAAAGTAACGACGCCGAGTCGAGATTCAGCAGTTATCAGTAGTCATAAACAAATAAGCCGTAGCCACGAATAAACAAGCCGCAGCCACAAATAAAACAACCCGCTCAATGGCGGGTTGTTATTATTCATAAGTAAGCACTGTTTAGAATTCGTAGTACAGGCGTACACGAGCACCAAAGTCGTCATCCTCTGAGAATGCGCTCGCGTTGTTAGTCTTATTCTCAACCGTGGTGTAGTAAGTACCAAGCAGTACAGAGAAGTCCTCGACTTCAAGTACATTTTGGAACTCGTACGACGCATAACCCGTATTCACTTTCACGTCACCTTGAGCCCAAGTTGAGTCATACTCGTTCGCTCCGTAAACGTAGCCTAAACCGAAGTTGTTATACAGTGCATTCAAACCAACGCTGGCATTGGTTTCATCGACCGCATCAAGGTAAGCAAAGTTAGCATTTACATTCCAAGCACCGCTGGTCCAGTTACCCGTCAAACCATAACCGGTACGATCTGAAATGTCCTTACCATTATCATCAACAATCGCATCACTGATTAGGTTAGTTTCCATCGATGCTGCGACGGTAAAGTCACCCATGTTATACGCGACAACTGGGCGAACAAGGAACGAGTCTTTCGCGTTTTCGTGATCTACTTCCACACCGTGATAGGTATCAGAGAATAAATCTGAGCGGTCACCAATCATGGTACCAACTTCAAGGTAAAGGTTGCCAAAGCTCTGGTTATACATCAATTGGCCATCCGAGCCACGGCCACGAGCTTCCTTCACCTGATACACATAAGCACTACCGCCTGTGTAGAGCTCATTTGAAGTATCGCCTGAGTATTCAAGGAACACATCTAGCCCGACAGGGAACATATCGTATGCTTCAAAACGACCCGCTTTGATCGCCCAGCTATCTTTCTTACCAAACTCAAAGTAGGCATCATCAAGAGCGACATTACCCGTACTCTCAAATAGAGGCTGCGCCTTTACGCCTACATAGTGACCACTTGTGGTGTATTTCTCACCGGCAAACTCGATCAGAACTCGACCATCTTGGTTGAACTCGGCATCTCCGTTCTCATTTGAATCTCTATCTTGGTAATTGAAGTTCAACTCAACGTTACCACCAACTGAGAAATTCCCCTCTTCGTTATCAACAATAGCGATGCCTGCATTTGCGGCCATTGCAGACGAAACCAGTACAGCAGCTAAGGACAGCTTGAACATGCTTTTCATATAAACCCTATATATTATTTTATTGTAATGTGTTGCATAGCAACTTTTTGATAATCAAGTTGAAGTTTATGGACAGTATTCGACTCAATTTCTAGGGCGTATATTTACGGATTAATTAATACCTCACAATCTTCTCTAATTACATTTGCAGACCTAAATCACTCTTTTATATTTATTTTAAAGCCTTTAAATTTCAACAGCTTAAATATAAAAACAAATTTACCGACTAAAACGTTATCTAATTAATCAGACAAAAACAAATATTGAACGGATTATGATAAATTATTGTTCTTTCGCTTCCCCTAAGTGAATCAAAGTTATCGAAGGTATCATTGGTATAACACAATAGGTTTCATATTTGTTCTGACCAAGGATTTCATAATAAAAGAACTTAGCATTGGCTATGATTAGATAATCATTTAAATATTCAATAGTTAAGCAATAAGAATAAATAACTGTACGCATCTGCCCTCATAACATATTAAAGAGAACACTGCCGCTCACTTTAAAATGCGGAAAACCTATAAGCATCGAATTGTACTAGAACAAATTGAGTCAATGGCAAACAACAACGACAAGGATGGGGGGACGCAGAAAAGTGTTAATTTCAATGTGTGATTTCGAGACAAAAAAATAGCCACAGAACGTGGCTATTTGGTATTAGTTTACGAGTTATGGAGTATGAATAGCGCCATCAGGAAGGCGGCTTTGAGTCCACTCGTGGGGGCGATACATTACTGGAAACTCTCGTGCTACGTCGCAATCCATTTCCACGCCAATACCAGCGACTTCAGAAGCGTATAGGTAACCATCAATTGGTTCTGCCGCATTCGGGAATACTTTATGAGTGTTAGCATTGTACTCAACATGCTCTTGAATAGCCGCGTTATGTAAGTGCACATTTAAGTGAGTATTCACTGCTGCACCAATTGGTGTCATATCTGGTGGACAATGCCATGCAATACGCACCCCAAAGCTTTGACACAAGTGACCCAGTTTCAAGGCTGGCGTAATGCCACCAATCTGCGAAACATGGCAGCGAATGAAGTCGATGCGGCGATTTACTATCAGAGACTTCCACTCTTCAGGGTTATTGAAAAGTTCTCCTAAACCTAATGAAACCGAGCTTTGGCTACGGATATTATCCAGCCACTCAGTTTGGTTCGGTGGCAGAATGTCTTCGATAAAGTAAGGCTTATATTGCTCAACCTCTTTTGCAAACTGAATAGCTTGATTTGGGAAAAGGCGCTCGTGCACATCGTGTAAGATGTGGAATTTATTCCCATACTTTTCTCTCAACGACTTAAACATCGTTAAGGTGTTATCCATATATTGGTCTTGATCGTAGTAAGAACCTTCGGTCGGGTTTTGCGTCGCATGCAAGTCCGTTGGCACGCCACCATAAAAGCCCAACTGACAACGAATATGTCGATAGCCTTTCTCTAGAAATGAATCCACAAGGCTGTAAATACCTTCCATCGTATCGCTGGTTGCATGTGTATACACTGGAATAGCGTCACGAGCCTTACCACCGAATAATTGATGAAGAGGCATACCCGCTAACTTAGCTTTGATATCCCACAATGCCATATCGACACCCGATATCGCATTATTAATCACGGGACCGTTTCGCCAGTATGCATTCACCATCATCATTTGCCATAAGTCTTCAATGTTATTGGCATTTTTTCCGATTAGAATAGGCTTTAAATATTCATCGACCATTGTTTTAACGGCAAGTGGTCTCTGTTGGAAGGTTGCACAACCAAAGCCAGTCACACCCTCATTTGTTTCAACTATTACAGTGATGAGATTGTGCCTATCAGGTTTAGTAATAATGCATTGGATGTCAGATATAATAGTTTCTTTCACAATTAAATAACCTAAACTTATGTCAACTCCTATTATCTAACCGTGTTAAAAACCACATTTCAAGCGCTAAATTTGGGCCAAAAATAATTGGTACGTTAAGTGATTTTTTTTTATAAACAAAACATACCAATTGGCAAAAAACGGTGAAAAAATAATTTTTCGGATTTTAAATGTGATTGAGATCTCTTTTTATCACGTTGGATTTAAATTGGTTGTCGTTATGATTTCTCGAGTTAAACATATCCCAATAACAGGTGTAGTATGCAAATGGTAGAAAAGAATGATGCCGTTACTAATAACTCTAAGTCATCATCGAAAAAGAAAAGTTTTAATGAAAATATACAGTTATTAGTTTCTGCACTCGGTAGTGAAGATAATATCGTGAGTATTACTCACTGCATGACGCGTTTGAGATTCAACCTAGCCGATGAGTCTTTGGTTGACGAAGAAGCAGTCAAAGCGATTTCCGACGTAAAAGGCATTGTGATTCAACAAGGCCAAACTCAAGTCATTATTGGTGTTGAAGTTGAAAAGTGGTTCAAAGCACTTTCTAATACTCAACAAGCGGACGCACCAAGCAGTGATGAGATCGAAAAGGGCAAACTATTCCAAGGCGTGATGCGCATTGTCGCAGGTATCTTTGGTCCGGTTGTTCCTGCGATCGCCGGTGCCGGTATGCTGATGGGTCTATTGTCAGGCCTCATCGCAACCAATGTAATCTCTGAGACTTCTGATACGGTTTACTTCTTCCGCTCTATCTCTGTTGCTGTTTTCTTCTTCCTGCCGATGTTGGTCTCCTTCTCAGCTGCGAAAGTGTTCAAAGTAAACGAGTACATTGCACTGGCCGTTTCTTCAGCCATGCTAGCACCCCTGCTCGTTGAGAAAGCAACGCTATTGAAAGACGCAGGAGCGGCACCTGAGCTAACAGTGCTTGGTGTTGTACCAATTGAGCTTCTCAACTACGGCGGCGCTATCGTTCCGGCCATCTTAGCGATTTGGTTACTGTCTAAGGTAACGCCTCTGGTTGATCGCCTTGTACCCTCTTCAGCGAAACCGGTATTTACACCTCTGCTTGCCTTTACCGTGACTTCAACAATCACACTCTCTTTTGTTGGCCCTGCTGGTATCTGGCTAAGTAACGGTGCAGGTTGGGTAATGAGCTCGCTACTTGAGATCTCGCCTACGCTGACTGGTTTTGTTTTTGGCCTGACTCGCCCAATCACGATTGTGTTTGGTATTCACCACAGCATGACACCAATCAGCCTCAACAACTTCGCGCTTTACGGTAAGGATCTGCTGATGCCAATCATGTGTCTAGGCAACATGGCAATTGCAGGTGCAACCTTGGCAATCTGGCACAAGCAGCGCAAATATGTTTCTAAAGAGCAATCTTCGATTACAGCAGGTTCAAGTGTTACCGCTATCCTAGGTATAACCGAACCAGCGCTATTCGGCGTATTAACTAAGTACACCAAGGCGATGATGACAGCGAGTCTAGCTGCGGGCGTCTTCGGTGCTATCTCTGTAACGATTGATACTCACCTAACCAGCTATATTCTCTCTTCTGTCTTCAGTTTGCCGGCTTACCTTGCAAGCGGTACTCAGAACTTTGTTCAGGCTCTTATGGGCGTGATTGGCGTGTTCGCACTTTCTTACGTGTTAACTCTGCTGTTTGTAAAGCTCGACAACAAGTAATTCAAAATACCTCTCTGCAATGAGGTAACACCAACAGGCGTGGGCACTTTTCTCAGTGGCCACGCTTCATTCGTTCACTCTAAGTTTCCCTTTCTAAGGTTTATTCTATGACCCATATCGCAATCATCGGTGAGTGCATGATTGAGCTCAATGGTGCGCCGTTTGGCAACATGCTACAGAGTTATGGCGGAGACACACTCAACGCCGCGATATATTTAAATCGCAGCATCGATCAACAAGCAGCTAGCCCAACAATTCGCACTAGTTACGTAACAACCCTTGGCAATGATGCAATTAGCCAGCAGATGATCACTCGATGGCAAAATGAAGGTATATCGACCGATTTTGTTCTCAACGATCCACAACGCTCTCCTGGGCTCTACCTTATTCAACTTGACGAGGCTGGCGAGCGCACCTTCTTGTATTGGCGCAATGACTCAGCAGCTCGCTACATGGTGCAACACCCCAAGTTTGATGGCGTTATTAACCAGCTTAAAGATAGCGACATGATCTTTCTGAGTGGCATCTCATTGGCGATTCTTCCTCACTCGGACCAAATGAAGCTACTGACTCAGATTACAGACCTGCGCTGCCAAGGGGTTCAAATTGCATTCGACAGCAATTACCGTCCGAAATTATGGGAGAGCCTCGAGGCAACTAAAGAAACCTACCGCCTCGCGTACCAAGCGACCGATATCGCTTTGGTAACGTTCGAAGACGAACAACTGATTTGGCAAGATGAGAGCCCACGACAAACCATTGCGAGGCTACACGATCTTGGCGTGAAAACGGTCGTGGTTAAGCTCGGCGCTGACGGCTGCTTAATCAGTGAGAACCCAAAGGAAGAGCCCGTATCCGTTCCAACTATTCCAGTATCAAAAGTTGTCGACACCACCTCTGCGGGCGATTCTTTCAACGGAGGTTTCCTTGCTTGTTACCTAGCTGGCGGCAGCGTCAAACAGGCGTGTCAGCGAGGTAATGCGCTTGCCGGATTAGTAATTCAACATCGTGGGGCAATTATCCCTCACGCAGTCACAAACACTCTTTTCACCTCTATAGAGAAATAAAGTCATGCCGACTATCAACGATCAATTAAAAGCGCTTAAAGTTATCCCTGTTATCGCTCTCGACAACGCTCAAGATATCATTCCCCTAGGTAAGGTATTGGCAGAAAATGGCCTTCCAGCGGCTGAAATCACCTTTCGCTCAGATGCTGCAGTTGAAGCTATTCGCTTACTTCGCGAAGCACAACCTGACATGCTGATCGGTGCAGGAACTATCATCAATGGTGAGCAGGCTTTGGCAGCCAAAGAGGCAGGGGCTACCTTTGTGGTCTCACCTGGCTTTAATCCAAATACAGTAAGAGCTTGCCAAGAGATTGGTATCGACATTATTCCGGGCGTTAATAACCCAAGTACGGTAGAAGCGGCGCTAGAGATGGGCTTAACTACTCTTAAATTCTTCCCTGCAGAGGCTTCTGGTGGTCTCAGCATGGTGAAATCATTAGTGGGTCCATACGGCAACATCCGTCTAATGCCAACGGGAGGAATCACCCCAAGTAACATCGACAACTACCTTGCGATTCCTCAAGTACTTGCGTGCGGCGGAACTTGGATGGTGGATAAAAAACTGGTGGATAACCAGCAATGGGATGAGATCGCTCGCCTGACCCGTGAAATTGTTGAACAAGTCTCACGCTAATATAAGAAAGCCAGAGTACCGTTCTGGACTCTGGCTTTACGAGCACGGACTCGCTCTAAGATTGCTTAAGCATCAAGATAAGGTGCAACCAATTGGCGGATATTAACCTTAGCGCCAATCCTCGCGGCCAGCAGGTACATGCCGCCAATTTTTCTGTGCAGGAATAAGGCGTCAGCAGGAGGCGTATGCCAATACTCTTGCTCCATACTCAAGATCGTTCCGGCCTCTCGCAAACGCTTGGCCAGGTCGCTCTTCTTAAAATCATAGTCACCTTCCACCAACATAGGTTCGCAGGCCATTTTGACAAGGTTCAGTACCGCTTGTCGTTGGCTATCAACAATGGTGTCGCTAAAGAAGCCGATGTCTTCCAAGGCTCGGTTTAAACCTACTTCATCGCCCTCAATCACTGAGCGGAACACCAGACGATAGCCGTTGCTAAATTTATCGCTGTACTCTCGCGTCGCTCCAAAGTCGAGCAGGCCGATTTGATTAGTTTTATCGTTGTAGAGATAGTTGGCGAAATTAGGATCGGTTTGTACCATCTGTAGTTCAAACAGCTCCTTAAACAGCAGCTCAAGCAGACTGGTCATGACAAAATCGCGTGTCTCTTGTGAGGCGTGCTCAACTGATTCGACCGATTGTCCGTCAATGAATTCCATCGCAAGTACCGCATCAGAGCAGCCCGGTTGATGGACTTTAGGTACGACGAACTGGGGAGCATCTTGTAGGGCTTCACGGTAACGTATCGCAAACTGCCCCTCTCGATGATAATCCGCTTCGTCGTGAAGCTGCTTTTTCGCCTCTTCTAATAAGCCTTTATAATCAACAGACTCCGGTATCAGCCCAACGACTTTGAGCAAGGTGCCAACATTATCAACATCGCTATCGATGCTCTTACGAATGCCCGGATACTGAACCTTCACCGCCAACTTATCACCCGCGTCACTGTAGGCTTGGTGAACCTGCCCTATTGACGCACTGGCGATCGGTTTGAAGTTAAAGGCGATGTACTCAGACTTCCAATCGGCTCCTAATGAACTTTCCAGCACTTGATTGAGTTGCTTAGCAGGCAGAGGATCGGCATCTGAACGCAGTCGACTCAATATGTCAGCCAGTTCCGGTTCAAGCACGTCTCCAGCATCCATGGATAGCATCTGACCGAGTTTCATTGCTGCACCTCGTAAATGAGCCAGCTGCTCAGTAAGTCGCCCAATATTCTGAGGAGTCAGCAACAGATCTCGCGCCTTGGGGCGATTGCCCTGCACAATCTGCTTGGTGCCTTCGGTCAACACATTGCCAGCAACGCGCGTCGCTAAAGAGGCAAATTTGCCGAAACGAGAAATTCGATGAGTGGGAATATTCCTTTCTTTTGCTGACATAATTACTCTCTATTGGTGAACTTCTCTGTATACGAACAAAAAGCCATTTTGGATGATGGTCAATACAATAATTTACACCACAGACTCATCAATTGAAAAATCAAACACATATGCACCCACGCCCTCATATTTCAACATGCTGACGAAACGTGTCAAGGTGATCACCGAACGTTCCGATTGCCCATGAGATTTAACAGGAAATCACTTTCAAACAGGGTAAAAACGTTGATAACTCTGTTAATTGCCTCATCAAACCAATATATATAACGCATTGAAAATAAATAAATACTTACATCATTTTGTAAATTCAAACAGTCAATATGTGATATTCAGTCACGCGCTTAAATTCTCTTTTAAATCTCTTTGCAAACAGCGGTGATCTGGCCTAATTTTTAATATGAGCAAAGTAGCATACTGGTCGGTAAGCATGGATGTCGACTGGGAGATTGGAGTGTTATATGGATTTAACAAACAAGGCCGCTCGCATTTTTATACCTGCCATTTTCGTTATTGTCTTTTCAAGTGGCATCGCTTTCTATTTGGCCTATGAACATCACATTAAAAAGCAGATCGTGAGTAAATGGTGTGTGCAACTGGAGTTTGTTGTGAAGCAAATGGGGGAAGAGCTGCGTGATCAAAAAGCCTTCCTCAACAACATTGCCGAGCGAGAGAACTTCATTAAACGAGCCAACCTCAACCGAACCGTCTACGACGCTTTTTCCTCAATTGATACACAACTCAGCAGCACGCGCTTTGGCTACAACACCAATAACTCCTACTCATTCGCGATTGTAGATACGCAATCCAATCTCATCGCCAGCTCAGTGCAGACGTTAGAAAACCAATCGAATCAACTTTTTCTCGACACCGGACGCACCTACCTTTCAAATCCGAATGACTCAGAAAAGCTCTCCATAATCGACGGTAAGCTGTATGCGATCACCGCCCACACCCTAGACGGTTACCCAGACCGTATCGCAGTGTTAATTTTACCGATATCCGTCTTTGATAGCTTTGAATCAACCCTGAAAGAGCAGCTGCCATTTGGCTTCTCTTTTGACTATCGCTTTCTGACTGGACAAGAACGGAGCATGTTCTCAACCCAAACGCCTGAACCTTTGGCCGTTGCACTCTCAAACTATCACGCCTTTGATAGCCACGATATGGTCATGGAAGTGGACTACTCCGATGGCATTGCATTCAAACATGTTGATCCCTTTATCTCAGCATCGTTGCATATCTTCCCAGAGAACTATCAAAGCCAGCTCAACCAAGCCAAGATTTCAATCGGTGGCGTGACCTTAGCCATCACCCTGCTACTGATTTGTGGCAGTTATTTTGTGTTTTACCGACAAGTTCTGCAGCCACTCCAGGCTTACACCAGAGAGCTTAGCACCCTAAAACCGAGTGAAGAGACTCACACCAACCGGGATGAACTGGTGGACCCAAGTTATCAATCCGTGTTTGAACGCGTTAAAACCTTGGTAGAAACCGATGCCCTAACTGGGCTCGATAACCGCACCTTCTTTATGCAGAACTTGAAAAAGTTAGTCTCAGAGAAGCATCACGGTACTAGCTACCTTATCTATATCGACCTCGATAAATTTAAGGCGGTTAATGATAACTATGGTCACGACGCAGGGGATGAACTGTTGGTTCGTTTTGCTTCATCCACTCAGCAAATCCTGCAGCGTTCACGCGGACGCCTGTTTGAATCGTACCTGTTTGCACGACTTAGCGGGGATGAGTTTGCCATCTATGCCTACGGTATTACGCGACTGTCCGACATTCTGAGCGTGCTTGAAAGCATTGAAGCACAATTCCAATCCAACTGTTTCCTTGGTGATCAGCGCTATCGCGTTGGGATCAGTCTCGGTGTGGTTGAGATCAACGAACACAATGAGAACCTCACTACCGACTCACTCATGATCCAAGCAGATCGAGCGATGTACATGGCGAAAGAGTCTGAGGCGCGTCACTATTTCTATAACTCCGACCTCGAAGAGGTGGTGGCCAAAGAGCAACTCATCGAGCAGACCTTGCTCAAGGCACTCAACGAAGACGGGTTTAGCTTTTCATTCATGCCGATCATCAATGCGGGCTCTAAGACACTACGTGGGTTCGAGTTACTACTGCGTTGCCCTGAGTTGGCACAGCAAAAAATTGGCCCCGACGAATTTATCCCTTGTGCAGAGCGCAGTGGCATTATCCGTGATATTGATATGTGGGTGATCAGTAATGGTTTAATGGCGGCGAAGAGGCTCATCGACAAAGGCAATCGCGAGCTCAAATTTGCCATCAATATCTCTAGCTTAGAACTCATGTCTCCGGGCTTTCCTGCTGATGTTAATCGTATGCTGATAAGTACGGGGGTGCCTGCTGAAAACATTGAATTCGAGGTGACTGAAACGGCATTTGTTCCTGATGAAACCACCGAACTGGACGTGCTATTTGAACTCAAAGAACTGGGGCTTGATCTTGCTATAGATGACTTTGGAACGGGCTTTACTTCCTTTAACCAGTTGATTCGTTATCCATTTGATACTCTGAAGATCGACAAATCGTTCGTCGATCAAATCTTCAATAACAACCCTTCCAAGCAAGAGATGGTCAACGTACTGTACCGCCTTGCCAAAAACTACTCACTTAAAGTGGTTGCTGAGGGGGTAGAAACCAAAGAACAAGAGACCTTCCTAACCCGTTTAGGCTGTAACTATCTGCAAGGGTACTACTATGGCACCCCAGTTACGGAAGATGACGTGTTGGCTCTAATCGCCAAGTACCAGAATGCATAAAACCTGCGCCCAATAAAAAAGACCACGCGATAATGCGTGGTCTTTCTATTTGAATAAATTTGCCTATCAAGTCAGTAAAGAATTACTTTGCTGATTCATCCGTTTTGACGGTATTGGCGATGCCTTCAAGCTGAAGAACTGGTGCAGCATCAATATCTTCTGCGTTCATCATTGACGAAATACGCTGCATCGAAGAGAGCAACAAGCTCTGCTCCCAAGATTCTAAGCTTTGGAATTTATTAACAAAATTATCTTGAAGTGGTGGTGGCGCACTGTTTAGTAGGTCTTGACCTTTTTCGGTTAGATTCGCGTGAACCTTACGTCTATCCGATACACTGCGCACACGCTGCACATAACCATTCTGCTCGAGACGGTCGATGATAGTAGTGGTGGTTGCCTGACTCACATTGGTGTGATTCGATAACTCTTTGATCGTCACATTGCCCATCTCTTGGATTGCTCTCATTAAAATCAATTGAGGGCCAGTCAAACCATACTCTTTACTCAGCTTCTTCGAGTGTAAATCGATAGCGCGAATAATTTGGCGAATAGCGACCAGGATTTCGTCATGTTTGTCCAAGATGCAGACCTTTGTACTTATATGCTGTGAGTGAGTTTACAGTGCCACAAAAACCATCGCCTTAATGACGGCAGCATGATGGAAATTACACTGTAAATTGAGAGATTACTTCATTGATTTTTCCGCATTGTACTTATGTTCATACTATTCTCAATCTTTTCTCAAACTCTAAACCTGCGCAGCACGGCACTTTTGTTAAATCACACGGTGTAAGAGAGCAATTGATGTATAGCGGTGACGAGAATTAGAGAGCCCAAGCTAGCTCTCTAATCTATCCGTTAGGCAGGTTAAGCGGCATGGTTGAGCTGAAAATCGCCCGTTAGCGCACTATAAAATTCACTGTCGTCTAAAATACCCACCAGCTGTTGGTCTTCAACTAATAGGATCGGATAATCACTCTGCTGTTTGAGTTTGATTGCGTCACGCATTCCAATTTCAGGGCTAGCAAGTACGAGAGTCGACGGTGCGATATCAAGCTCCTCAGAGTCTGATGGCTGCCATTGATGGAGATTAAGGTCGTTCTCACCTTTAATGGTAAGTGCGCCTTCCACCTCTTCGACCCACACATCTTTAGCCGTACAGACTTTCCAGCTTTTGTCTTGCTGTTCAAGGTCAGCCAAAGGCTGCATCAATGAACGCCCTTTAAGCACATTCAATGGGTTCGTATGAGCAACAAAGTCCTTCACATACTCAGTCTTCGGCTTGAGTACGATCTCTTCTGGCTTGCCATGTTGAATCAGTTTACCCGACTCCATGATCGCAATGTTGTTGCCAATTTTAAGGGCTTCATCGAGATCATGACTAACAAACAAAATGGTCTTGTTGAGCTTGTTCTGTAGGGTAATCAGCTCGTCTTGTAGTTGAGCACGAATCAGAGGATCAAGCGCAGAGAACGGTTCATCCATCAGCAGGATATCAGTATCCATCGCGAATGCTCGCGCCAGACCAACACGCTGCTGCATGCCACCTGATAGCTCATGCGGGAACTTGGTTTCCCATTCCGCGAGGCCCACCATTTCTAGCTGCTCACGCGCTTTTGCTCGGCGAGCCTCTTTGGCCATACCTTGCATCTCTAACCCAAAGGCGACGTTATCCAACACAGTCAGCCACGGCATCAGAGCAAACTTCTGGAACACCATGGATACTCGGTGAGTGCGCAATTGACGCAGAGTCGCTTCGTCACACTGGGCAAGGTCGACCTGCTTATCGCCGTCTTTAACCTCAAGTGAGCCACGGCTGATTGGGTTCAAACCATTCACAGCGCGCAGCAATGAAGACTTGCCAGACCCCGACAACCCCATTAATACGCAAATCTCACCCTCTTGGATATTGAGTGACACATTGTCGACCCCAACCACTTGGCCTGTCTCATCGATGATCTCTTGACGAGACTTACCTTGGTCGAGTCTTTCAAGTGCTAATTGGGTATTATCACCGAACACAACATCGAGATTTCTAATCGTAATCGCATTCATTGTCTGCTTATCCTTGCTCATGATTAAACTTCCTTCTGGTTCGGTGTTTTACACAATCGGTCAAGAATGATCGCTACAAGAACAATCGCTAAACCCGCTTCAAAACCTTGAGAGATATTCACCGTGTTCAACGCTCGAACAACCGGTTTACCTAGGCCATCGGCACCAACAAGAGCAGCAATCACCACCATCGACAACGACAACATGATGCACTGGGTAACACCCGCCATAATGCTTGGCAGTGCCGCTGGCAGTTCAACTTTCATCAATAACTTCATACGGCTCGCACCAAATGCCTTGCCCGCTTCAATCAACTCTTCTGGCACCTTGGTTACCCCTAGGTAGGTCAAGCGAATTGGCGCGGCAATGGCAAAGATGATGGTTGAGATAAGCCCCGGTACAATCCCTAATCCAAACAGTACTAAGGTTGGAATCAGATATACAAAGGTTGGCACGGTTTGCATTAAATCGAGAATGGGTCTGAGTAGGGTATAAAGCCAAGGACGATGCGCTGCCATAATGCCCACTGGAACGCCAATTAATACGGAAATCGTTGTCGCGGCAAAGACGAGGACAAAGGTTTCCAGCATTTCTTGCCAGTAGCCAAGATTAAGAATGGTCAGTAAAGCCGCTACAACAAACACCACTAACGATATCTTACGATGCAGATACCACGCGAGAGCCGCAGTGATCAGAATCGGCAGAGCCGGTGGCATCCACTTAAACACATCAACCAGAAACAGAATGATTGTCTCAAGAAAGATGGAGATCGCATCAAACAACCCAGCAGCGTTGATGGTTAGCCAATCGACACCGGCTTCCATCCATTGACCCACCGGGATTTTGTTGTCGGTAATAAAATTCACAATATTGCCTTTAATCTAGGGTGAGCTGCCAAGCGCAACTCACCGTTTCCGATACTAATTACGCTTTTACTTGCTTTAGGTAAGCTGACACAGCTTGTTGCGCCGATTCACCTTTCAAGGTTTTCACGTTCTCAAGCCACGCTTCTACCTGTTGCGGGTTGCTATTTAGCCACTGCTGAGCAGCCTTATTTGGTTGAACGTTTTGGTTAAGAATCGCTTCCATCAACTCGTTCTCCATCTCTAGCGTGAACTCTAGGTTTTGCAGAAGCTGGCCTACGTTTGAACATTCAGATAGGTAGTTAGAACGAACATTAGTGTAAACATTGGCACCACCGTAGTTTGGACCAAAGAAGTCATCGCCGCCGTCTAAGTATTCCATCTCAACATTGCTGTTCATTGGGTGCGGAGCCCAGCCAAGGTATACGATCCACTGACTGCGGCGCGCTGCACGAGACACTTGTGAAACCATGCCCGCTTCACTTGATTCAACCAGACTGAAGTCTTTAAGGCCAAAGGCATCAGAATCAATCATCGATTGAATGAGACGGTTACCATCGTTGCCCGGCTCGATGCCGTAGATGCGGTCTTTAAATTTGTCAGCGTGTTTCGCGAGATCAGCAAAGCTCTTCACACCTGCATCGTAAACGTACTTAGGCACTGCCAGCGTGTACTTGGCGCCTTCAAGGTTGGCACGTACCGTTTCCACAGTGCCCGCCTCACGGTACTTAGCGATATCGCCTTCCATGGTTGGCATCCAGTTGCCAAGGAAAACATCGATGTCGCCGTTCGCCATTGAAGAGTAAGTCACAGGTACAGACAGCAGATCGGTCTTGGTTTGGTAGCCCAAGCCTTTCAGCAGTTCTGTGGTAACCGCTGTGGTTGCGGTGATGTCAGTCCAACCTACATCAGCAAAACGAACGTTCTCACACTGTTGAGGCTCAACAGCAGCATAGGCGTTAAATGCCAGCGCACTCACTGCAGTAGTGGCCAATGTCTTTTTAGTTACGGTGCGGATAATTGTCATAATGATTCCTTTAATTCTTCCTTTTCGCCACGTCGATGTGGCTTCTGACTCATACTGATTTTTGCTCGGTCTTTATCAGTGACCGATTATCAAGTTGTAATTAGGTTTCGCTTGCTAACGGGCGCAGCGGCTGATTTTGGCGCTGATTGTCTTGCCACTTAGGCGCAATCCAGACCGGAACTTCTGCGGCTGGCAGTGGTGTTTTGCCCAAGATGAAGTCCGAGGCACGCTCTGCAACCATAATGGTTGGCGCATTCAAGTTACCGTTGGGGATGGTTGGGAATATTGACGAATCGACCACGCGCAGGTTGGCGACACCGCGAACTCGACACTCTTCATCGAGCACAGCCATTGGGTCATCGCTCGCGCCCATTTTGCAGCCGCAAGAAGGGTGGTATGCGCTCTCGACATTCTGTTTTACCCACTCATCGATCGCTTCGTCAGAGGTGACATCTGCTCCCGGCTGGATCTCTTCTCCACGGAATTTATCCATCGCGGGTTGAGCGAGAATCTCACGCGTTAAGCGAATACAGTCACGCCAGTCTTGGCGGTCTTGCTCTGTCGAAATGTAATTAAAAATGATGTCTGGTTTTGCATGTGGATCTGCCGAGGTAATCGCAACAGTGCCACGACTCTCTGGTTTGTTCGGACCAACGTGAACTTGGAAGCCATGACCATCAAAAGCTGCTTGCCCGTCATAACGCATCGCTGCTGGCAGAAAGTGATATTGGATGTTCGGCCACTTAAGACCTTTTCGAGAGCGGATAAAGGCGCATGATTCGAAATGGTTGGTCGCCCCAAGTCCTTTGCGAGTCAAAATCCACTCCGCGCCAATCATGCCTTTACTCACTAAGCCGAGTTTACTGTTGAGTGTGATCGGCTCATTACAGTGGTACTGGAAGTAGACTTCTAGGTGATCTTGTAGGTTTTCCCCTACACCGTTCAATTCGTGTTTCACCTCAACACCTGCTTTATCAAGCACCGCTTTCGGGCCGATACCAGACAATTGAAGCAGTTGAACAGAGCCGATAGAACCCGCCGACGAGATCACTTCCTTCGAAGCCGAAGCGGTTTGAACCTTACCGGACTTTTCAAACTCAACACCTGTCGCGACCAAGGTGTCCGAGTTTTGCTCTAGCAATACTTTGCGCACCACCACGCCTTTAATGAGCGTCAGATTAGAGCGCTTTAATGCACGACGTAGATACGCGTTAGAGGTTGAGGCTCTCACACCCTTGTCTACCGTCATGTGCATAGGACCAAAGCCCTCTTGCTGATAGCCGTTGTAGTCTTTGGTTTCTGGGTAACCCGCATCTTTGCCGGCATCGATAAAGGCTTGATAAAGCGGGTTCATCTCCATATCGTTGCCGTTACAGGTGCCTACAGGACCATTGTCACCGCGGTACTCATCGCCGCCCTGATTCCATGTTTCTGCGCGTCGGAAGTAAGGCAAGCACGCTTGGTAGTTCCAACCCGCTGCGCCTTGCTCTTCCCACTCGTCAAAGTCACACGCGTGACCACGCACGTAAACCATGCCATTGATCGACGAGCTGCCACCAAGCACCTTGCCACGAGGACAGTGCAGTTGACGGCCATCCAATCCAGTCTCTTGCTGAGTCTCGAACTGCCAAGCGTATTTTTCGGTGTTCATTGGGTAAGAAAGTGCCGTTGGCATCTGGATAAAAATACTCTTATCTGTGCCGCCAGCTTCCAACAATAAAACGCTGTGTTGACCGCTTTCGGTTAGCCGATCGGCCAACACACAGCCGGCCGAACCCGCGCCGACGATAATATAATCGTAGCGTTGTTCCATGTTCTGTTCTCCGTGAGAGGTTAAGCGTTATGCATAAGGGCTGGCGTAATCACCTAGCTCAATCAGAATGCTCTTAGTTTGGGTGTAGTGAAGCAGGGTTTCAGGGCCATTCTCACGACCAATCCCCGACAGCTTGTAGCCACCGACTGGCATCTCGGCTGGTGAGTCACCCCAAGTGTTAACCCAACAGATGCCCGCTTGCATTTGATGAATCACGCGGTGAGCACGAGATAGGTTTTGCGTAAATACGCCCGCTGCCAAGCCGTAATGGGTGTCGTTGGCACGGCGAATCACATCGTCTTCATCGGTGAATTTGAGCACTGACATCACAGGGCCAAAGATCTCCTGCTGAACATGAGGCATGTCATCGTCACAATCGACAAATACGGTTGGAATAACAAAGTTGCCATTCTCTAAACCGTTATCAGTCACTTGATAACCGCCAGTGAGCAGTGTTGCGCCCGACTGCTTGGCCGTTTCGATGGCCTCTAGCACTTTAGAGAGATGTTGCTTAGAAATGAGTGCGCCAATCTGCGTCTCGATATCCATTGGATCACCGATGACCAACTTTTCAGTGCGTACTTTGAGTTGGTCGACAAACGCTTGGTAGATGCTTTCATGCACATAAACACGCGTACCATTGGTACACACTTCACCTTGGGTGTAGAAGTTCGCCACCATCGCGGCAGAGACCGCATCATCGAGCTTGGCATCATCAAAGATGATCATTGGCGACTTGCCGCCGAGCTCCATAGTGACGGACTTAAGCGTCTTAGCACTATCAGCCATTACGGCTTTGCCTGTCCCTGTCTCACCAGTGAAAGAAACCTTGGCGATATCTGGGTGAGCCGTCAGCATTTGACCGACTCGGTAATCGCCCTGAACAACGTTAAACACGCCATCAGGCAAGCCGGCCTCGGTGAAGATCTCCGCCAATTTTAGTGCCGTAAGCGGTGTCTCTTCTGAAGGTTTAAACACCATCGCGTTACCAGCGGCCAGAGCAGGTGCCGATTTCCACATCGCAATCTGAATTGGGTAGTTCCAAGCACCAATGCCCGCACACACTCCCAAAGGTTCGCGACGGGTATAGAAAAACTGGCTTTCGCTCAGCGGCTGCTGCTCGCCTTGAAGTGTCGGAGCAAGGCCTGCGTAGTACTCGATCACATCGGCACCAGAAGCCACATCCACTTCAATCGCTTCCTGCAGTGGCTTGCCCGTATCAGCAACCTCAAGCTTTGCAAGGTCATCATTTCGAGCTCTAAGTATTTCCACCGCTTTCATCAAAATGCGACTGCGTTCAACAGCGCTCATCGCCGACCATACCGCAAAGCCTCTCTGCGCCGATGCAACGGCTTGATCGAGGTCTGATTGAGAGGCTTGGCCTATGATCGCGATCGGTTCACCGTTCGCAGGATTAGTGCTTACGAAGGTTTCCCCAGATGTCGCGGCGACGGTTTGTCCATCTATGAATAAAGTGTTCATTTCCATTTGAGTTTCTGACTTAGTTTCTATTTCGGCTCTAATGGCCAATTCAAATTACAAGTATGTGTTTGTGTTAATCGACATTCAGAGAGTAGAACGTGAGCTGCTTGTCGAGATAATCGTTGATGATTGCACGCGCTTTGTTGGCATCAATGCCTTCGGGGTTGAGCGTCCCACGCAGCCAAATACCATCAATAAGCGATGCAATACCATGTGCCACCAGTTCGGCTTGGTCGGGCTCTAAAAGTGCTTTTAACTCAATAAGCAAATGAGAAATAAGGCGTTTTTCATTTACGCGCTGCAATCTTTTTAGCTGAGCGTCATGCATCGAGTAAGACCAAAACGCAAGCCAAGTCTTCGCCACTTTGTTCTCTGCTTGATAGCCTTCGAAATTTCCGTTGATGATGGCATTGATTCTTTGCAAGTGAGCCTCTGCGGGAAGTTCTTTGAGTGCACCTGTGATGGTGACCGAGAGCTGACGTAAGATCTCACGCATCGTCTCTTCGAGTAGCCCATGCTTACCACCGAAATAGTGGTTAATGATTCCAGTCGATACGCCGGCTTCTTTGCTGATCAAGGCAATGCTCGCAGCATGCAGACCAACGCGATCAATCACCGCCATCGTGGCTTGTACGAGCTGAGGTTTTCGAATATCTGGCATCCCAACCTTGGGCATTTTCGAGTCCTTTTATTTTTTATTGAACGTTCAATTAATTATAAAATGACAGAAAACTAGTTAGGGTTCAAATGATTATTTTAACAAAGCAATTACAAAACAAACGTAAAAACAACAAAATTAGGCTTTAAAACAATAAGTTACATAATCATTCGCCCACTAAACAAATACCCAAAAGATTTGAGGTGTGATGTTTATTGTTCGATAGTTTTAGGCAAAGGTTGTTTAATAGATGAGCAGAAAGAAGGGAAAGCTTGAGGCTTGAAAATTGAAAGAATCGAAAACAGATGATCTTGAAAATAGACAATATAAAAAACGGAGAGTAGCCAATAGCACTCTCCGTGTGATTTAGAGTTAGAGCATGAGTTAACTAGAACGTAAGGTGATAACTGTTGCTCGGCTGCCCAAGAGTAATACTCCAAGTCTGCTCTGATTCGCTACTGGTCATTGGTACCCAGCGCACATATAGAGAGTCCCAGTTCGTATTAACCTCAAGTTTGACTTCATCCGTAAGATCTGGGTAGATGGTAGTGATGCGCGACACCGGATCTGGGGTTACCTCACCATCAGCTTTTACAAACGCGGCTTCTGAATAGAGATGTAACGCCCCCTTTGTTGACCCTGAATAATCGATCGACAGGGTTATTTTCTCACCAACATCAAACGAAAAATCACGTTGTGCAACAATATCTTGAGCGGCAGCCGGCGTAGCAGGTTGAGCGGTTGAACCGCCCCCTCCTCCACCGCCGCCACCACATGCAGTTAGGGCTGAAATGGAAAGTAGGCTGATTAACTTGATAGATGTTTTCATGATGCTCTCCTTATTCGCCCGTTGCTGATACTGAGGTGTTTTCTACAGCGGTTTTGTACCACTCACCATGGCTCTCTCCGCTTGCTTCTACCCAGTCATCAAAGGTTAGGTAGGCCTCACAAATGTCTGTGTATTCAATCGGATGATCCCATTCATCGCGAATGTTTATCGCCCACGGCATATTGTTTTCAGTGGTGAACGAAGCCACGCCATCAGACTTGTCATCATGGGTGTTAAAGAACGCATTGTTCATGTCGCTAGTCCCCGAGAACTGCTTGAGGTGTGTTTGCCAAGTAAATCCAGGCGCTTCACTGGTAAAGTCCCCGTGGTACATGTACTGAGCAGCGAAAATGAATGAGTCATAAGGCGGATAGCCGACAATGTCTCTCGACACTGGGGTAGCAAATTCAACATAGAGTTGGTACTGCAATGCGCCCACGGTTTGAGTGCCCAAGCAGTCGCTTTGTGTGCGATAAAATGTACAACTTTCGGTCAATTCACCCAGATTTTGAAGATCCACTTTGAGGTCTTCAGAAACAATCAATACCGCATCGCTAGTGCCCTGCTTAACTATCGAGTGGCTAACCGCAACACCATTACGGGTTAGAGTTGCACTGGCGATGTTACTAGGGTCGACGCCCGGAAGATGGATACCGTAGCCGTTTGAGAAGCCCGCCCCCATCGCTTGCAGCGTATAGTCAAAACTGATGTTTTTCAGTTCACGCTGACCATTCAACTGCTCTGTAATTTGGTAACGCCACACCACATCATTGAAGTCGTAATCCCCCATCAATGGCCATCTGTCCTCGAATGCGATGGTCGCATAATCATTGCCACTTGGATAAACAGAGGTGATCGTGATGTCGCTGTCTTGCTGCACCAATGGCTCATATTTTGAGTCTGTTGAACCGTCTGGATTAACCCCATCCACCGCAGTAAAAGGCGTTACTTCAACCGTGAACAGCAGGTCGTTAAAGTCATGATCGCCGCCCGTGCGTTTTAGGTCTTCAAAGCCCAGTACGAAGAACTCATTCTCAGTATCGATAAAGGCCACATTATGTCTTCGCAGAGTTGCGGTGGTCTCCGGATTTAGATCAGAGTAACTATAGAAAGGTGTGCCCCAGCTGCCGAGGGAGGCAATATTGTTGTATGAACCCGACCAGCCCCAACCATTCGGGATAACAAAGAAGGCTAAAGTTTGACCCGCGGTCAACTCGACACCTAAGTCGATGGTGTCACCTTCGACCATTTCACCATCTGGGGCTTTTGAAGTGTTGGGAAAAACGATGGTATGCGCCGTAATGTCGTCAATTGAAGCTGGCGGATTATTGGTATCGTAGACAAAGTAACCGAGCGCGTTTCGATAACCCGCGCCCTCATTCAAAAAGGTGACTTTTGCCGACGCAAACTCGGCACCACCTAATTCATCGTCAATATCAATATTAGAGTAGCGCTCTGGTGCGATGAAAGCACTGTTAACATAGGTTCCTTCAGGCAACATCGAGTAGACATTATCTAGCGTGTCATGAGGCAATGTCCCGGCAATCGAATAAGTATCGTTGGGCTTACCTAAGACAGAGTAATTTGAGCTGTCTGCTCCAGATTCAAAAGTAAAATCGGACGTTGTTAATGCAAGTGCAAGGCTGGGAACCATGCAGCCTGCCGCAACCAGTGGATTCCATATTCTCATTGTCTTCCCTCTATCAACTGACGTTAAATGCGTAAAGTAGAAGAGAGCAAGTATGGTGCCTAAAATTTAGCCCTTTAATTTCATAAGGTTAGCAATGCTGAACACGATTTTCTCATTTTGAGAATAAAGTTGACGTCCTAAAAGCAATTGACGAGATATTAAGTTTACCGCTCACCCAAAACAAAAACTCCGACCTAATGTCGGAGTTTTTTGTTCAAGTACACAACCAGCGTTAATTCCAATCAAGAATCTGCCAGTTCGGTCTGTCTGCCAATGCTCGCAGACGCGGGCACGGGTTGACCAAATAGGCGTAATCCGCGTATTCGCAGAGTGGTAAATCGTTGATCGAGTCAGTGTAAAAATGGATGTCAGAGTAGCGATTCGGCTGCTGTGCAATCCACTGCTCTAAGCGAGTCACTTTGCCTTCTCGGTAGCTCGGCACACCCTCTATCTTCGATGTGTAACAGCCCTGTTGCTCGACTAAATCGATGCCGAGTGCATGAGGAATACCCAACTTACACCCAACAACTTCAACTAAGAAAGTCACGCTGGCAGAGATGATCAGCATATCAATCCCTTCGCGTTTGAGTTGCTCAATAAGCGGTAAGGTTTGAGTAAACAGCTTAGGTAGAATTTTACTCTCTACGCACTCTTCCACCAACACATTCACCTGTTGTGTTGTCAGATGAGCGAGAGGCTCCATGGCGAACGTTAGGTAATCCTCCATATCGAGTTTACCTTGACTATACAACCCCATAAGGCGCTGATCTTCTTCAATAAAGCTTGGGTAGCTCGCAATACCTTTTTCGACTAGGAACTCATTCCATAGCATCGCAGCATCGGCGTTGACTAGGGTTTCATCCATATCAAATACATACAAAGGCTTAGACATCTTAGGCTCTCACAGGTTGAATTTCGTTTAAGTTAAATAGCAACTCCAGCTGGCTTCCGTTCGCCAGTAGACGCTCAGAAGAACGGTTAAGCAAATCAACGGTCAGCTCACACTCATCCACATCCACTTGATAACGAATCACGTTACCCAACAGCTGATGATTACGGATCGTAGCCGTTTTTGGTGCTGAAATATGTGCACCGTATTGTCTTCCCTGCTCTTTAACGTAAATCGACTCTGGGCGAATCGCCACCTTCCAATCAGTATCGATATCGAAAAGTTGCTTGGCTTTATTGGCTTGAACCAGATTGTAGTGACCCATGAATCCGGCAACAAACTCGTTAGCAGGTTGAGTGTAAATCTCTTCTGGTGTGCCCGCTTGAACGATCTCGCCCTTGTTCATCAAGAAGATGCGGTCAGACATGATCATCGCCTCTTCTTGGTCGTGAGTTACAAAGATGGTGGTGAGATCCATCTCTTTTTGAATATCACGGATCTGCTGACGCAGGTGCTTACGAATCTTGGCGTCCAACGCCGACAATGGCTCATCCAATAACAAGATGCGTGGTTTCACCACTAAGGCTCTGGCTAAAGCGACACGCTGACGCTGACCACCCGATAACTGATGCGGATAAAAGCTCTCTTTTCCTTTGAGATCCACCAGCTCAATCACTTTAGCCACTTCGCGCTTGATCTCATCGCCAGACAGCTTTTTCATCTTAAGGCCAAAGGCGATGTTGCCCTCTACCGTCATGTTTGGGAACAGTGCATAGGATTGAAAAACCATGCCGATGCCACGCTGCTGTGGTGCTTGGTGGGTAATCTCTTCACCATTCACCCAGATCTCGCCGCCATCAACAGGGTTAAGACCCGCCAAGCTACGCAGCAGAGTGGATTTACCACAACCACTTGGTCCAAGCAGGGTGATGAACTCACCCTTCTCAATCGAAAATTGAATGTCTTCGAAAACGGTATTGTCGCCGAAACTTTTCGTTAGATTGTGTGCGTTTACATAACTCATTATTTGACTCCACGGCTGAAACGACTTGCCATCCAAGTCAGTAAGAAAATGAATAGGAAGTAGGTCATCACCAAGGCAGAGGTAAAGTGGCCGCTGGTTTGACGCATGTTATATAGATAGATTTGTAGCGTCTCGTAGCGTGTTCCAACCAAGATGTTGGCAAACACGAACTCACCCAATAGGAACGAGAACGAGAGAAACAGAGAAGCCATCAAGCCCTTCTTAAGGTTTGGCAAAATAATCAATAAGAAAGCCTTAGTGGTGCTCGCGCCAAGAAGGTGAGCAGCATCCATTAGGTCTTGCAGATTGATCGCCTCAAAACTGTTAGCAATGGCGCGATACATGAATGGCAGAGCAATGGTGAAGTAGGTACCAATCAAGATCCAAGGTGTACCAATCAGCGAGATTTCACTGTCGGCGTAGAGCTGCAACAGGCCAACCGACGACACCACTGGCGGCACGGCAAACGGCAGTAAGATCATGATATTCATCAGCTTATCAAGCTTAGGAAAGTAGTAGAACACCACGAAAATCGCTGGAAGAATCAGCACCACACTCAGTGTTAGCGCAGCAATACAGATAAACAACGATCGACCAAAGGCTTGCAAGAAGCGAGGGTCTGTCAGCAGGCTGACGTACCAGTCCAACGTAAAGCCATCAGGAAGGATGGTTGCCCCCCAACGAGATGAAATTGAATAGATAAAGGTAGCTAAGATCGGAATCAGCATGATGCCAACGATCGAGAAAACCACCAATTTATGAAAGCGAGTATTAACGTTTTGCATTAGCTTTTCTTCCCTGCATAACTCTTACTGATAAGCCATTGGTTGATCACGGTAATGAATGCCAGAATCGCCATTAAGATCACTGAAATCGCCGCTGCCAGATTAGGCTCAAGGAACAGATCGCCCGAAACCAAGCTCGCGATTCGAATGGTTATCACGTTGTAGTTACCAGAAGTGAGCGCATAGACACTTGCGTACGCACCGATCGCATTAGCGATAAGAATAATAAAGGTGCCGAAGAGCGCTGGAGACAACACTGGAAGGCCGACCTTGAGCCAATACTGCCAAGTTTTCGCGCCAAGTAGCGCCGAAGCCGCTTGCCAATCATCACTCAACGCATCAAAGGCAGGGTATAACAAGAGCACTGCCAATGGGATCTGGAAATAGATATAGATCGCCAATAAGCCCCATTTGCCATACAGATCAAAATCTCCCAATAGACCATATTGCTTTAGCAGCAGGGTAACGGCGCCATTAGTGCCTAGGATGATGATGAAAGCGAACGACAGAGGCACACCCGCAAAGTTGCTGCTCATGTTGGTAAAGGCAATCACACCATCGCGAATCTTGCAGTCAACGCGGCGTAGAGAAGAAACCAACAATGTCGCAATCGCCAAGCCGAAAACACTCGACCACAGCGACAACCAAAGGCTATTGCCAAACGCCTGCATCATAAAGGCGGAATCGAACACCTCAATGTAGTTTTCAAGCGACAACTCACCGTCGTAAAAGAAGCTGTTAATCAGCACCCAAACCATAGGTGCTAATTGAAACAGGTAGAAAAACAGCGCGAAAGGAACCAACCATAAAACAGGCTTAAAGCGCTTAAGCCAAGACTGTACTGGTTTAGACGTATTGGCTTTTAATGAATTCGGTTTTTGCGTGATGGCAGAACTGCTCATAGTGCTAACAATTCCTGAGTGTAAGATTTATCGTGTTCTATATTGAGAAGCTGGCACACAGTGCCGCAGATGTCGGTCTGCTTAACTTGGCACTCTTGGTGAGTGAATTTGTCGCCAATCACGAAGAAAGGCACCTCTCGCTCTTCAGACAGAATCCCACCATGAGAAAGGTCATCGTTCATGCCGTGGTCGCTGGTCACAATCACTTGATAACCATCTTCAACCCACTCCTTGATGTAGTTAGACAAGAAGATATCCGCCCCGCGCGCACTGTTGCGATACTGGCGCGAATCTAGGCCATGCTTATGTCCCATATCATCGATATTCATCGGATGGATCAACAAGAAATCCGGTTGGTAGGTTAAACGCAGGTGTTCTGCGTCGAGAAACAGCGCCTCATCTGGGTAGTGGTCCCAGTGGTAGAAACAGCCATGTTGAATGTTCAGATTCTCATCATGAGTAAATCGGTCACGAACCGGATCAAATGGCGCACGATTGTACAACTCACTCACCCAGTGATATGCCGCTGCAGCGGTGGTTTTACCCTGAGCTTTGGCCAAGCTAAAGATCGACTCGTGATGTGAAAGGCGCACAATCTGATTGTTTACAATGCCGCTCTCGACCGGGCGTACCCCAGTTAAGATGCACTCATACAGTGGGCGTGACATAGATGGCAGTTCGCACTGCACTGGATAAAGCGTCGCGCGCATTTTGCCTTGCGAGTCGCTTTGTGAATCATTCTGATGACTCAGTTCTAGAAGACCATTCAGGTAGCCCATGCAATTACGGGCTACCTGATAATTCAGTCCATCTAGAACAACAAGGATGACCTTATTGCTCATGATTTATTCTCTTGCTAACTAACGGGGATTACTGCTGATGAATCAGAACGCTTTCTTGCCATTGACGTGGCAGGCGACGCGCTGATTTTTCCCATGCTGAGAAGTCAGACACAGGGTGAACATTGCCGTACTCTTCGTTAGCAATAAGCTTGTCTTGTACCGATTGAGGCAGAGTCACATTGGTTCGGATTGGACGTGCATAACCTTCTGCTAGGTTGATTTGGCCTTGGTCGCTGAAGATGTATTCACGAGCCAGTTTTGCTGCATTTGGGTTTTGCGCGTACTTGTTGATGATGGTGGTGTAACCAGAGATCACAGAGCCATCTTGTGGAATGTTAACGCTGAAGCGCTCACGGTCGATCTTGTCACGGTAGTTCAACGCGTTGAAATCCCACATAATCGCCACTTCAACTTCGCCCTTTTCTAGGTTAGCAATGTTTGGATCTGTGTAAGACAGACGACCCTGCTTCGCTAGCTCAGCAAAGAATTTGATCGCAGGCTTCAGGTTTGACTCATCACCACCGTTAGCAAAGGCTGCTGCCAGTACTGCGTTGTTCGCTTGCGCCGCAACGCCTACGTCACCCACAGTCACTTTGTAGTCACCCTCAAGGATATCGCTCCAAGACTTAGGAGCATCTTTTACAAGGTTGTTGTTTGAGATGAATGAGATAGTACCGGTGTATGCTAACGCCCAGTGACCGTCTTTGTCTTTTGCCCACTCAGGAATGTCATCCCAAGTTGACGGCTTGTAGGGTTGAGTGACTTCTTTGTTTACCGCAACACGCGCGAAAGCAAAACCAACATCACCGATATCCGCTGTCGCATTGCGTTTCTCAGCTTCAAATTTTGCAATCTCTTGTGCTGAGCTCATGTCTGTATCTTGGTGCTTTAACCCGTAGTTGGCTTTTAAGTCAGCCCACGTGCCTTTCCAGTTTGCCCAACTATCAGGCATACCCACACTGTAAACTGCACCCTCTTCTTTCGCGGCTTTTACTAATGCATCTAAATCTGCATCATTCGCCATTGCTGGCATAGACAGTGTCGCTGTCATTAAAGTCGCACCAATCAGTTTTGATGGCGTTAAAGGTGCACGGCTAAGCAAAGTTTTCATTGTCTCTATCCTTCTGGACTAGGTCAGTAAGTTCACTTTGTATGCTATAGGCCGAGTATTACGATTTATGGGAACTTATTTGACAGTTCGAATGCATTTCTATGGCAGATATATTTCAAAAGCATGACTTTTAAGCGCAAAGGACTGTCACATTGCTGTTAAATAAAAGACCTATACTGGTAACAACACCGAATCATGGACTAGATCAGAAATGAGAATGCCGGGCAATAGCCACTCAGAGACACAACTGGGAAAGATCAAAAACAGTATCCGAGAACAGATTCAATCAGGGATCTATAAAGAGGGGCAAAAGCTGCCATCAGAGCGCGTGCTTAGCGAACTCTTCTCCACAACACGCATCACCCTCAAAGACGCTCTTATCTCATTAGAGACAGAGGGGCTTATTTACCGTGAAGAGAGACGGGGTTGGTTTGTCTCTCCCGAGCGCATCCGCTACAACCCGCTGTCGCGTTCTCACTTTCATCAAATGATCCGAGAGCAGAACCGCATCGCTGAGACTCGCCTCATCAATACTCGATCTGAAATGGCAGCAGGTGAATACGCGAAAGCGCTAGAAGTCAAGAGCATTACCCCCATTCATGTGATTGAGCGACTGCGCTACATTGATGGCCGAGTAGTATTGTTCGTTGAGAACGTGCTTAAAGCGCCCCTGTTTCAAGACATACTCTCTCACGACCTTAAGATGTCGCTCACCGATATCTACAAAAAGAACTATGGTTATGAAACCCAGCGTTCACGGTTTGATGTGATTCCCACCTCGGCACCCGCCCATGTCGCCAAGGCACTTAATCTCTCTGAGGGGCAACCTGTACTGAAGATCTGCCGCGTCAACTACAAGCAAGACGGCGAATTGATGGACTGTGAATTTGAATACTGGCGCCCAGACTCGGTAGTAATTCATATTGATAGCATTGGCTAATATCGTGATGGTATTACTTCATTATTAACAAAAACTCCGACCTTAGCGTTGGAGTTTTGGTTGATAAGTTTTGTTGGTAGTAGTGGGGTTATTCAACTCTAAACAATGCAAAACACAATTTATAAAAAACACTGTGCAATTCAAGTCTGCTTTGGTTACTATTGGTGCGACTTATGAATGGAGTAAGGTTTTATGATCAAAGTGATTGCACCGTTATTGCTGGCATTTTCTGGGTACGCCCTGAGTGCAGGAACTTCAAGCACTGAGAGTTCAAGTGCAGAGAGCTTAAATTCAAACAGCTTGAATACAAACAGCCCGGATGTATTTGATATCAATTCGATTCAGAACCTACCAATTCAAAGTCTATCGACTCAAAACGTACTAACTGCACCAAAGCAGAATCATGAGTGTCAAAGCATCGTGTGTAGCAACTACACTTCTTTCGATACCAGTTCGACATCTAATGACGACAACATCACCGTGGTTAGCGTGCCTGAAAGAAACTCCAATGAAACCCTCGATGCGATTGGCAGTGCCCTCTACATCATTGGTGAGATAGGCTTTGCAGAGAATCTATCTGGGCCAGACTATCGCAACAGCTCTTCTAACTACTAGGGCTACTAACTGACAATGCCCCTAACTGATTGCCGGCACAAATGAGCGCTTGAGTCACTCCATTTTAGCTAGCCACAACACGTTTAGTCCGGCATCACCACAATACCCATAGCTTCAAGCAATTGATCTTGTTGCCATTCTGCGATTTGAACACCTGTCATATCCACCCTTTTCGGGTTAAGCCCCTCTAGCTCAGCATGACATAGGTTTGCGCCTTGGAAACTAAATTGAGTCCAAGCATCTTCTGAAAAAACACCGCGACTCAAGTCTGATCCTTTCATTGATGCACCGACTAAGTGTGCACCTATCCAGCGGTTTTCAAACAGCTCGCATTTTTCTAAATTGGCGCTTTCTAGGTTTGTATAGGATAAGTTACAGCCGGTGATATAAGCCGAGCAAAAGAACACTTTTTGCGTCACATAGTTGGAAAAATTCGCTCGGTGGAAGTTGGCTCCCTTCAGGTCACACTCTCTCAACTCGATGCCAAAACAGTTGGCGTTGCTAAAGTTAGCCATAGCAAGTTGGCAATGTTGGAAACTGGCGTCTCTCAGGTCAGCCAGTTTGAACTGACACCCTTCCATATCGGAAGACGCAACGAATTTGCAGTGCTTAAACGTCGCCTCTCTCAAATCCGCACTCTGAAAATTACACTCAATGAATACGCAAGAATCAAAAACAAGATGAGATAAGTCTTGATGCGAAAAATCGTGGTGTTGGTAAGTGTGCTTATGTGTCTTCATGATCACTCCTCAATTGAACTGCCAGAAAAGTAACACCGGATAATCATCGAGTCACGTTTTTAAAACCCTTTAAAAACATACATTTAAAATACCCCAAAATCGCCAATTTAAGGCACCTAGAAGCGATTTTAACAGGGTGTTTTTTTGATTTTCTTATGCACCTTTGCAGAAAAAAGTTTAATCAAACTGAGAGGCGCTCAGAAAGAAAGAGGTTCTACAGCGCTAAAACCTGAGTAAACTCGTGAAAAGCACCATTTACATTGTAAATCCGCACAAAAAAAGAGCACTCAATGGTGCTCTTTGCTAATTAAAATGAATGACTTGGGTTACGCGACTTCAAGAATGATCTTCTCGAGCTTATCTAAGCCTTCGCTAAGAACCTCAGACTCGATCGTCAATGGTGGCAGTAAGCGAATTACGTTCGCTTTCACACCACAAGACAGCAGAATTAAGCCATTCTCTTGTGCCTTGCTAATAACGGCCTTAGTGAGATCTTGCAGAGGTTTGCCCGTTTCAGGACAAGCAAACTCAATCGCCATCATCGCACCCGTAGTACGGATTTCACCAATTGCAGGTACAGACTCTTGAAGCTTAGTCATACGAGCATTAACCACCTCACCAATGCCCATCGCTTTCGCACACAGCTGCTCTTCTTCGATAATTTTAAGAACCTCAAGACCCGCAACACAACCTAGAGGTGAACCTGCGTATGTACCACCAAGGCCGCCCGGCAGTGCCGAATCCATCACATCCGCTTTGCCTACCACAGCAGAGATAGGGAAACCGCCTGCGATGCCTTTTGCCATGGTCATCATGTCTGGTTCAATGCCTAAATATTCCGTAGCAAACATTTTACCGGTACGCGCAAAACCCGTTTGGATTTCGTCAGCAATGAGCATGATGCCGTGCTTATCACACACTTCACGTAGCCCTTGTGCGAATTCAGCAGGTGCTTTGTAGAAGCCCCCTTCGCCTTGCACAGGTTCAAAGATGATAGCCGCTACGCGTGATGGCTCGATATCACATGCGAACAGGTCTTCAAGCGCTTGCAGGCTCTGCTCAGTGCTCACGCCATGGAAGGCATTTGGGTATGGTGCATGGAAGATCTCATTCGGGAAAGGACCAAAGCCCGCTTTGTATGGCGCGACTTTACCTGTCAGGCCCATCGTCATATTTGTACGACCGTGGAAACCACCTTTGAATGCAATAACGCCACTACGACCAGTATGAGCACGTGCCACTTTCACTGCGTTCTCTACTGCCTCTGCGCCCGTGGTTAGGAAAATCGCTTTCTTTTCACTATCGCCCGGTGCAAGTTCAGTAAGCTTTTCCGCCAGCTCAACGAACGAAGCGTACGGTGTCACCATCGCACAAGTATGGGAGAAGTTATCCAGCTGCGCTTTCACCGCTTCACTGATGCGTTTGTTTGAGTGACCGGTATTGGTTACCGCAATGCCTGCAGCAAAATCGATGTATTTGTTGCCATCTACGTCCCATACATGGGCGTTCTCTGCTTTCTCAACGTAAAGTGGATAAAGTGCGCCCATACCTTGAGCGATTACTTGGCTTCTTCTTTGGTGTAGTTGTTGGTTAGTCATTGTTTTGTCCTTAAATTAGTTGCCGCCAAAGCAGAGATATTTGATGTCCATGTATTCATCGATACCTTGTTTTGCCCCTTCACGTCCGATACCAGACTGTTTTACCCCACCGAACGGAGCCACTTCGGTAGAAATCATACCTTCATTAATGCCGACCATGCCGTACTCGAGCGCTTCAGCGATCTTCCAAACGCGATGGATGTTTTGGCTGTAGAAGTACGATGCGAGGCCGTAGATGGTGTCGTTAGCCATCTCGATCAATTGCTCATCGTTATCGAATGCAATCACAGGCGCAACAGGGCCAAAGATCTCCTGCGAGACAATGTGCATGTCATGAGTCACGTTCTTAAGTACGACCGGCTGCATGAACAGGCCATCAAGGTTCGTCACTTCCGAAACCGGCTGTGCGCCTTGGTCAATGGCGCCATCAATCAGAGCTTGGATTCCCGCTTTCGCTGATTCACTGATCACAGGACCAATGTTCACGCCTTCGTCTAAGCCATTTCCGACCTTGAGCTGCTGAACGGCAGCATCGAATTTAGTCACGAACTCGTCATAGACTTTGCTGTGAACATAGAATCGGTTCGCACAAACACACGTTTGGCCGGCATTGCGGAATTTCGATGCCATAGCACCCGCAACGGCAGCATCGATATCTGCATCATCAAACACAATAAATGGTGCGTTACCGCCAAGCTCCATTGAGGTGCGTTTAATATCGTGTGCGCTCTGCTGCATCAGTACGCTACCCACTTGAGTAGAGCCTGTGAACGAGAACTTACGAATCAGTGGGTGCGATGTGAAAATACCGCCAACCTGACGTGAACTTTCACCGAGAATCACCTGCAATACATCGCGCGGAATACCCGCTTGGTACGCCAGTTCAGCGACAGCGAACGCAGACAGTGGCGTAGAATCCGATGGCTTAACGATAAAGCTACAACCCGCTGCTAACGCAGGGCCTGCCTTACGAGTGATCATCGCAATTGGGAAGTTCCAAGGCGTAATGGCACACGCCACGCCAATTGGCTGCTTGATCGTCACTAAGCGTTTATCACCGCTTGGGGCTGGGATGGTTTCACCGTAAGTGCGCTTGGCTTCTTCAGCGAACCACTCAATAAAACTTGCGCCATAAAGCACTTCGCCCTGCGCTTCTGCCAGAGGCTTACCTTGCTCTAGCGTCATTAAACGGCCAAGGTCTTCTTTGTTTTCTAGCAGCAGTTGATACCATTTATTTAGTAGCCCTGCGCGTACTTTGGCTGGCTGAGCCGTCCACTCTTTTTGAGCAACGCTGGCACGTTCAACACCATCTAAAATGGCTTGTTCTGAAGAGACTGGCGCATAACCCAGTACCTCGCCCGTTGCAGGGTTGCTCACGGCAATCCCCTGCTCTTGGTCCGACACCATAAACGACAGCAATGTTTGGTTGTTAATTTGTTGCATGGTGATTCCTTTTGACAGCTAAACGTTGCCGTTATTGACCGATGTTGAGGTTCGGCCAACGGCTAATAGTAATTTTAATAGATAATGGCTAAGCCGGGATTTGCTGAGTGATGCAGTGAATATTTCCGCCACCCAACAACACCTCACGTGAAGGGATTCCTATCACTTGGTGATCTGGCATCGCCTGTTGCAGTATCTCGATTGCCTGCGAGTCGGTTGTATCATCGAGTAGGGGCAAAAAGACATACTCATTTACGATAAGAAAGTTTGCATAAGAGGCGCTCAACCTTTCACCAGCATCACGCACCATGCCTTCACTCTTGTCCACGCCGTTCGCTTCTCGCTCGCTGTAGTGCAGAGGGCCCGGCAGTGGCAAGCGGATCACTTCAATACTCCTACCTTGAGCATCGGTTTGCGACGTTAGCGCTTGCTCTGCTTGGCGTGATAGCTCGAACTGTGGGTCGCTTGGATCATCAGTCCAGCTCAAGACCACTTTAGCCGGCGCAATTACATGCATTAGATTATCGACATGACCGTCAGTCTCGTCATTAAACAGTCCCTTTGGAAGCCAGATGACTTTATCGATACCAAGATACTCTTTAAGACTCGCTTCAATCTGTTGCTGACTCATTTCAGGGTTACGCCCCGGACTCAGCAAACACTCTTGCGTGGTATACAAGGTACCTTCACCGTCGGTATGAATAGCACCGCCTTCAAGAACAAATGGCGCTCGATAGTGGTCAAGGCCGATGATGTCACACACTGAGCTCGCCACTAAGTCGTCTTGCTGCCAGTTGTCATACAGGCCGTTATAATCCCCGCCCCACGCATTGAACCGCCAGCTGATGCCACGGCGCACGCCTTTCTCGTTCAGCACCACGGTTGGGCCTATGTCGCGCATCCAAGCATCGTTGTATGGGATCTCGACCAGTCGAATATCGGAGTGAAGCAAAGCGCGAGCTCTATCAAACTGCTTACAGCTAACTGCCACGCACACCTTGGTCACTTCCGAAATCGCGTTGGCAATGCGAGCAAAGGTCTGCTGTGCAGGCTGCGCTTGTTCACGCCAATTGTCTTTTCGCTCAGGCCAAGCAAGCCACACTTCACTCACCGGTTGAAACTCAGCCGGAAAGTAGAAGCCATCTTGTCGAGGCGTGGTTGATAGCTGCATAGTGCCTCCTTATACCGCCAGTTTGCCTACACTGCCGTACAGATCTGGTCGACGGTCACGGAATAGCCCCCACGAGTGACGAGCCTGCGCCGTTGCGGCTAAATCGACTTCTGCATAGATGATCGCTTCACCTTCACGTGGCGCTTCAGCAAGCTTGCCACCGGTATGATCAGTGATGAAAGACGAACCGTAGAAGGTCGTTTCAATGCCATCATCCACCTCAGTACCTACTCGGTTTGACGCGATAACTGGTACTAAGTTGGCCGCTGAATGGCCTTGCATCGTGCGTTGCCAATGGTCACGCGAATCTAGGGTTGGGTCTTGTGGCTCACTACCGATCGCGGTTGGGTAGAAGATCGCTTCAGCGCCATGCAGAGCTAAGCTGCGAGCCAGTTCTGGGAACCATTGATCCCAACAGATGCCAGCGCCGAAGGTGCCAAACTTAGTCTTCCAAACCTTGAAGCCAGTATCACCCGGGCTGAAGTAGTACTTCTCGCTGTAACCCGGTCCATCTGGAATATGTGACTTGCGGTAATTGTCGAGTACCGTGCCATCTGCATCGATCATCACTAACGAGTTAAAGAAGGTGTTACCCGCTTTTTCAAAGTAGCTCACCGGGATCACGACACCCAACTCTTTAGCGAGAGCGCTCATCTCTTTAATCAGTAAGCAGTTATCTGTCTCTTCTGCCAACTCGAAGTATTTCGCTTCCTGTTTCTTACAGAAGTAAGGCGCTGCAAACAGCTCTTGAGGCAGAATGACGTTGGCACCGTTGCTCGCGGCTTCACGAATCGCCTGCTTGGCTTTGTTTAGGTTATCTTCCAGATCCCAGCTCTTAGTCAGTTGTAAGGCTGCAAATTTCACTACTCTACTCATTCGATGTTCCTTATCTGTGTCTGGATTAGATAGCCAGTTTGTCTCTTAGGTTGTAATACGCTGCACCCACTGCGGTGAATGGGATTTGGAAGTGACGGCCCCCCGGGAAAGCGTAGTGCTTCAATGCTGCGAAAGCATCGAATCGCTCAGCGTGTCCGGTTAAGGCTTCTGCCAATAGTTTGCCTGCAAGGTGAGTACAAGTGACACCATGGCCGCTATAACCTTGTAGGTAGTAGATGTTGTCGTCGAATGCGCCGAACTGAGGCATACGCGAGTAAGTTAGCAGGAAGTTACCCGTCCAAGTGTAATCAATCTTAATCCCTTTCAATTGAGGGAAAACCTTCTCTAGCTTAGGACGAATCAAGGCTTCGATATTCTCTGGGTCACGAGCACCGTACACTACGCCACCACCAAACAGCAGGCGTTTATCAGCACTTAGACGGAAGTAATCCAGTAGGTAATTACAATCTTCAACACAGTAGTCGCTTGGCAGTACCTGCTTAAGTTGCTCATCAGTCAGCGGCTCTGTCGCCACCACTTGGGTACCACACGGAATCGCTTTGTTGCTGATGTTCGGTGCAAGACCACCAAGGTAAGCATTACCTGCCAACACTAGATATTTGCACTTCACGCTGCCCTGAGCCGTTCTCGCCACAGGGTTCACGCCCTTCTCTAGCGAGGTTACTGCAGACTGTTCGAAAATTTGACCACCCAAAGAGACAAACGCTGCTGCTTCACCGAGAGCCAGTTTTAGAGGATGGATGTGACCACCACGCATATCGAGCAGACCGCCAGTGTAAACCTGAGTACCGACTGCCGCTTCTACCTCATTGGCATCAAGCAGAGTCAGTTGGTCATTACCGTAACGCTCCCAGTTTTTCTTATGGTGCTCTAGGCCAGCGAGTTGCTTTTTGTTTAGTGCTGTAAATAGGCCACCGCGCTTATGATCACACTCGATATCGTACTTATCGATAAGGCCACGAATGATGTCGCCGCCTTCAAAGATCATGTCACACAGAGCTTTAGCTTGGGGTTGGTCGTAACGGCTTTCAATCACGTCAACATCTCGGCTGTAGCTATTAACGATCTGACCGCCGTTGCGACCGGTTGCGCCAAAACCGACTTTCGCACTCTCTAGCACCACCACTTTGAAGCCTTTCTCTGCCAGATGCAGTGCTGAAGATAAACCAGAGAAACCGGCACCAACCACACACACATCACACTCGATGTTGTCTTGAAGTTGTGGGAAATCTGGCATGTTTGGTACTGAGTGCGCGTAAAACGAGTCCGTATGCTTATTCATTGCTTTATTCCTTTGTTATTCGTCAGCAGGCTTAAGGGTGTAGGCGAATCCAAGTCGTTTTGGTTTCTGTGAATTTTTCAATGGCATGCAGTGACTTATCACGGCCGTTACCACTCATTTTGAATCCACCAAATGGGACAGTCATGTCACCTTCGTTGTAGTTATTGACCCAGACTGAACCCGCTTGTAGCTGCTTAGCCACACGGTGAACACGATTAATATTGCTGCTCCAAAGAGCGGCACCTAGGCCATATTTAGAATCGTTAGCAATGGCGATCGCCTCTTGCTCATCTTTGAAAGGAATCACGCACAACACAGGACCAAAAATCTCTTCCTGCGCAACACGCATCTTATTGTCTACATTGTCGAGAATGGTTGGCTCAACGAACGCGCCTTTGCCATCGACATCGCCACCGCAGCGCAGCGTTGCACCCTCAGTTTGACCAAGGTGGATGTACTCCAGCACTTTGGCTTTATGCCCTTGATCGATAAGTGCGCCCATAGAACAAGTGGTGTCCATTGGGTCTTTTGGCGTGAAGGCTTTAGACGCTTCAATCACCTTCTCAACAAACTGATCTTTAATGCTTTCATGAACCAGCAATCGAGTTGCTGCAACACACACTTCACCTTGGTTATAGAAGCAACCACCTGCCGTTTCAGCGGCTGCGCGGTCAAGATCGTCACAGTCTTCAAAGACAATATTGGCATTCTTACCACCCGCCTCTGCAAAGACGCGTTTTAGGTTGGTCTCACCAGAACGAACCATTAACTGACCAGCGATTCGGGTTGAACCGGTAAAGGCAATGCAATCAACATCATGGTGTTTAGCTAGCGCATCTCCGGCTTCATGACCGTAGCCAGTAATAACTTGGAATACGCCACGAGGAAGACCCGCTTGATTAGCAAGCTTGCCAAGGAAGATTGCTGTTAAAGAGGATTTTTCTGACGGTTTTAGAATGACACTGTTGCCCGCCGCGAGCGCAGGGCCGAGCTTCCAACAGGCTAGCCATAGAGGGAAGTTCCATGGAACCACAGCGGCGACAACACCAATAGGTTGATGAGAGATGTAGGCGTGAACATCTTTTTCGGTTGGCGCGACTTCACCGTAGACTTTATCAATCGCTTCAGCGTACCAGCGTAAAGAGCCTGCTGCGCCCGGGATATCGGTAGAGACGCTGTGATTGATAGGTTTACCGGTATCGAGCGTTTCCAGTAACGCTAACTCTTCACGGTGTTCATCGATGAGATCAGCGAATAAGCTTAGGACAGCTTTACGATGAGATGGGGCGCTGTTGCTCCATTCACCGGCTTGAAAGGCTTGACGAGCGCATGTTACCGCAAGATCAACATCTTCTTCTTGGCAACGAGCGATCTCTGTAAGCGTTTCGTCCGTTGCTGGGTTGATGACATCAAGCATTTGACCGCTGATGGCAAGAGTATACTCGCCGTTAATAAATGCTCGATTTTCGATGTTTAGACTGTTTTGTAATTCAATCCATTGTTCCTGGGTTTTCATACGCTCTCCTTGTTATCACAACAAGGCAAGGCCCACTTAGAATGTGGTTGGCGTATGCGCGCTTATCATTCGACAAGCCTTGTCTGTGTGATTTGTAAACTTATGCGGCTGAGTTGTATCAATGACGTACGACTCGCCTTGTTTAAGGACGTAAGATTGGTCTTTATACTCAAGCGTGATTTCACCCTCAAGAATGGTTCCGATCTCTTCGCCTTCATGTTTAATTTCTGCCGCACCAGTCGTGCCATGTGGGGCATACTCTTCGATTAAAAACCCGATGACCTGCTCTTTACTGCCGTTGGTGACTAGCTTCATTGAAACGGACTCACTGCCCATCTCCACCAACTCATCAGGGGTAACGACAACCTTTACTTCATCACTGGCTGGCTTTTCAAAGGTGAAAAACTCCGATAGCGACAAAGAAAAAACGTTCACTATTTTTTGCAACGAGCTCACTGAAGGGCTGACCTTAGCGTTCTCAATAGAGGAGATAGCACTATGTGTAATGCCAGCTCGCTCGGCTAATTCTCGTTGTGACAATCCATGTTCTTTTCGTAACTGAACAATATTTTTACCAATCTCTTGATTGTCCATTTATCTGGCTCCTAACTTATAGAGAGGCAGCCATCATAAATTCTTTGAACAAAATTTGTGAGAAATGATTGGTTTTCGCTTTCCATTCTGGGTGCCACTGCACGCCAACAAAGAATTTTTGTCCTGGAAGGCTAAATGCTTCCACCAAACCATCGGGGGCTTTCGCTTCTACTTGCAGTTGCGGAGCCAGTTGGTCAACACCTTGATTATGAAGAGTGTTCACTTCAAAAAAGACCGTGGTTTCCCAGTGATTCTCTGTCAGCCATTTTTCAAAAAGGCTCTGCTTTTGCACCAGCACCGCATGTGATGGTGCGTATTTCTCTTCAAAGTCGTCGACTTGGATCTCTCGATGATCATTAAAGCCGGAATCGTGAACCGCCGGATTTAACGAGCCACCCAACGCCACATTCATCTCTTGAAACCCACGGCAGATCCCTAGACATGGAATGTCTTTATCAATAGCTTTGCGCAGTAATGAAAAAGAGAGCTCGTCACGCGCTTCATCTTTCTTCGCCTCTTGATGCGTCGCGTTGTAGTGGTGCGGCGCAACATTCGAGTGACTGCCCGGAAATAAAATGCCATCACACATTTCAAGGATTCGCTCGATATCTTCACTCGACATATCTGGCGCTAACATCAGCGGCAAACCGCCGAAGTCTTTTACTGCCGCTAGATAGAAGTCATTAACGGCTTGTATTTGATAGCCACCCAACTCTTTCGCGCAGCTAACAATTCCAATAATGGGTTTGCTTTGTGTAGACATGTTACTTCCGTGCTCGATTTATTTAACACTCACACTACAAACCATGTACAAAATTATCAACACCGATGTTCGATATTCTGACCAAATCGTGACCAACGCCTCTTTTTTGGTCAAAAAAACGGCTAATTTTGCTCATTATATTGAGCAAAAACCGATCAGCTGTTACAAAATAGTTAACAAAAATATCTTTCATAAAATTTACAACTTGAAAGAAAATCAAAATAAACCATTGTATTTTAAGCAAATAAAACAAAATCTTTAGACTTTAGTCTTATCAATACAACTCAGTTGTTTGTTTTTTGTTGCTTTAGGTTTGCTGTACAGAGGCTAGTTGGAGAACTCAATGGAATCGTATCTACAGGAAGTTAAAAATTTTCGACAAAAATGGCCCAACATCGAGTTTGTTGATCTCATTTTCACCGATATCAATGCCACACCAAGAGGCAAAAGAATCCCAGTCAATGCGCTGGAGAAGCTAGCGAAAGGGGTGGCACTACCGCTGTCTACTATTACTCTCGATACTAAAGGCAATGTGGTAGAGAGCGCAGGGTTAGGTGAAGACCTAGGCGAGCCAGATAACATTTGTTTCCCTGTTGCTGACACACTGATGCCAACAGCAAAAGAGTCAGTCGGCCAGATACTACTAAGTATGATGGATGAGACAGCAGAGCAACCAAGCCCGCTATTCATTCGTAATATCGTCGAAGACATGCTCGATAAACTGCACGCTAAAGATCAGTACCCATGCGTTGCCTTAGAACTTGAGTTCTACCTCATCGACAAAAAACGCGGCGAGATGGGCGCTCTGCAAACCGCTATTAACCCAACTAAAAAGTCCCGCGAGAAAGATACCGAGGTGTATGACCTAGACGGCCTTGATGACTACGCTGATTTCCTCGCCGACCTTAACAAGATCGCACAAGATCAAGGGCTAAATACCTCTGGTGCACTCTCTGAATCCGCACCGGGGCAGTTTGAAATTAACTTTAACCACTCAAAAGATGTGCTTAGAGCATGTGATGAAGTGATCATCGCTAAGCGTCTTATCCGCCAGATTGCCCACCAGCACGGTTTTGATGCCACCTTTATGGCTAAACCGTTTGGCGACCAAGCCGGTAATGGCATGCACATTCACCTTAGTTTGGTGGATTCGCTCGGCAACAATCACTTTAGCCAAGCCGATGGCGAAGCCAGTGACCTCTTTTATCAAACCATGGCCGCGATGTTGGCTCAAACATCCGATTCCATGGCATTGATTTGTCCTAACGTAAACTCTTACCGCCGTTTTGTCCCTGGCGCTTACGTACCTACGAAAGCCGATTGGGGAGAAAACCACCGTGGTGTTGCGATGCGTGTGCCCATCAGCGATAGCAAAAATCGCCGAATTGAACATCGTATAGCAGGAGCTGACGTTAACCCTTATATTCTCGCTGCAGTAGTACTTTCCGCGGTATTAGCGAGTGAAAACTATACCAAAGACCAATGTCCTAAAGCCCTCAGTGATGATGCAATTGACCTACCACTGCGTATGTCAGAGGCACTCGACCAGCTAGAACGCAGTGAGCTGGCTCCGTACATCTCTAGAGACTTTATCGATTTATATTTAGCTTGCAAACGGAGTGAACTCGCCGACTTTGAACGCGAAATCACCCCATTAGAAATCGAATGGATGTTGCACTCAGCATAAATAAAGGAAATATACGTATGACTACGCAAACCAAGGCGTTGGACGCGCCGCTGAAGATCAACACTCAACACATCATGGTATCCCTATTGGTGGTGGCGACGTTTGTGTTCTTCACTTCAATCGGATTGAACCACCAAGAAGGAGAGGCTTACGGGTGGATGAGTTTGCTTCCGACGGCTCTGGTATTGGTGTTCGCACTGACAACGCACCGCACCGTAGAAGCGCTATTTAGTGGCACGATTGCTGGTGTGTTGCTACTGAACCCAACAGAAGCAGTGGAGCAGATCGTTGGCATCTCAATGGATGTGATGATGAACGAGACCATTGCATGGATCGTGCTTGTTTGTGGTCTGATGGGCGGCTTAATTGCGATTCTAGAGAAGGGCGGCAGTATCTTAAGCTTCTCTGATATGCTGGTGACTAAGGTTAAAAGCCGCAAGCAATCTATGTTGATGACCTTCTTCCTCGGTATTCTGATCTTCATTGATGATTATCTAAACGCGATTGCGATCTCCTCTTCAATGAAGAAGATCACGGATGGCTACAACATTTCGCGTGAGAAACTCTCTTACCTAGTGGATTCGACCGCGGCACCTATCTGTATTCTGGTTCCGATTTCAACTTGGGCAATCTTCTTTAGCTCACTGCTTGAAGCGAATGGCGTTGCTGAAGCGGGTCAAGGCATCAAAGCGTACATCGAAGCGATTCCTTACATGGCTTACGGCTGGGTAACGCTGGCCATCGTACTTCTCGTTGCAATGGAAAAACTGCCTGACCTAGGCGCAATGAAAGTCGCTGAAAAACGCGCGAAGAAGGGTCAAGTTCGCCCAGATGGCGCAACAGATATCGACTTTGGCGCAGACATCTCAGCACACACTAACCCAACCATGGGCCTAATCAACTTCCTACTACCAATGGTGGTATTAGTTGCAGCGAGCTGGTACTTCGGTATCGATCTACTAGCCGGTGTGTTTGTCGCAATCATCTTCACTATCTGTTTCTACGGTGTGCAGCGTCTGATCTCGATGAACGACATGTTCGAAGCGGTCTACGACGGTATCAAGGTGATGTTGTTGCCACTAGCAACGGTAATCGGCGGCTTTATGCTGAAATCGGTTAACGATTCTCTGGGTGTAACTCAATATGTAATCGAAACGGTGAGCCCTTACCTATCTGCATCTTACTTCCCTGCGATCATCTTCATGATCACTGGCGCGTTGGTATTCGCGACTGCATCATCATGGGGTACATTCGCTGTAGCAATGCCAATCGTATTGCCACTTGGTGAGCAGCTTGGCGTACCACTGCACCTTACTGTAGCGGCGCTACTATCAGCATCAGCAGCGGGCAGCCACTCTTGTTTCTTCAGTGATTCAACGGTTCTGTCAGCACAAGGCTCAGGTTGTACATCGATGCAACACGCGACGACTCAGTTCCCGTACGCATTGATCGGTATCATCGCAACCGCTATCTTCTTCCTAGTGATTGGCTAAGAAGCAAAACAAGCTTAATTGAAAAATCCGAGTGTTTAACGACACTCGGATTTTTTACATTACTCGTCACCGGAAACTCGCTCAGTAAAAGCCACCATGTTTCATGTGCACAAAAAGTAAGATAGCAGCGATAACCAATTCCAGCACCAATGGCGGAACGACCGCTTTATCGAACCCATCCAGAACCAGACCGACCACTCGCCCGGCCGCGACAGCCAACATCACCACTGCAACAAAGAAGTAGCCGTCGGTATCATTGTTAAAAAATCCAGCCGCAATAATATAAACGCTTGCCAAAAATAGGCCGCCCATTACTGAACGAATCGTGTTCATACCCGCCTTACCAATCGGCTCCAAAGCGAAATTTGCCAACATTTTCTTAGGTGCAAACATCGACATCATGCCAAGCCCAGTCAACATCAACGCAATCACGCCAACCAAAGTGTTCATTACTGTATCCATCATATCTCTCCTTATGCTGGTGTTTTCGCTGTTAAAAACTGTTGAATCGCTTGATACGCGTTGTCTTGTGCAGAACTGTTGTTAAATAGTGGCTCCAGTGTCACTTGGTCGATCACAGGCCCTGTCGGAGAACCGGCCCGGCTCGCATAAAATCGGCCACTCTCGAAGCTTGGATTAAACAAACCTTCTAGGTAACGCTTGGCGCCTTTCTCGACACTGTGCATCATGCCAAATAGTGGCATCACGGTTCCGCCCACGTACTTAAAGAACACCTTTTTCAACAGTGGCAAATCGTCCATACCATTGGTGCCAGTCGTGCCACCAGGGCTGATGGTCACGAAACGAAGGTGCGGGTGCTGTCTCGCCATCGATGACATCCACAGAGTACCAGTCAGTTTAATGGTGCCGTAAACATCCAGCGGATCCGCGTTTGAACCGAATTTACTTCCGTCTGCAATTGACGAGAACTCCTGTACCGACGTGTCCTTTAGCTCAGGCTTAGCAACACCCATTCTTGGTACACCGCGTGCCGTCTCAGAGCCCGCATAAATAATGGTTGACGTAACCAACTGCTTTTTCACTAGCTCTTCTACAAGTACTACATGACCTAGAACATTCGATGCAAAGATAGTGGTCACGCCATCTTCAGTCAGTTGATGAGGTGTTTTACCGCCCGTACCACCCGCATTCAAAATTACCGCATCAACAGGCGACTTGAGACGAGTCACTGCTTGTTGCACGGAATAGGACTCGGAGACATCAAGTAGTAAAATCTCGAACAAATCTTTGCCGGTTTCTTCAACCAGCTTTCTCTTCGCTTCGTTCGCTTTCTGTTGGTTTCTGCAACCCAAGTAAATCTTCTTTATGCCACTTTGTTGAGCCAACTGGCGCGCTGCTTCAAAGCCTAAGCCAGCGTTGGCACCCGTAATTAATACACTTGTTATTGAGTTCATCATGTTCCCTTCTCGGTGATGTTTAACGTGTAATTAAGCTAACATGATTGAAAAATGGACTGTATATAGGTAAAAATGGACACTGTGTTTCAAAAATGAACCATAGGCAGAATTATGCTGAACAATGAGACTTATACCTTTAACTGGGATGACCTGAAGATCTTTCTCGCGGTGGTGCGCAGCGGAACACTGCGTGGGGGAGCCGAGAGCATCAAGGTTAACCACACGACACTGACCCGTCGCCTGTCAGTCATGGAGGAGCAGATTGGTAGTCGACTGTTTGACCGATCTAAGCAAGGCTTACAACTCACTCAAATAGGGGAAGAGCTGCTCCCATACGCTGAGCGTGTCGAAGAGGAGATGGTCGCAGCATCACGCATGATCATTGGCAAAGACAGTGAGCCTGTTGGCACCGTTTATGTCTCTATGCCTCATGGATTGGCGATGACCTCGATCATGGATGACCTCGCACTCTTTGCGGAGCGCTACCCAGATATCACACTTAATCTTAATTTCGGTAACGACATCGCTAATCTGAGCCGCCGTGAATCCGACGTCTCTATACGCATTGCCAATGAAGTCTACGACGATGCCGTGGGGCGCCGTTTAGTGCAAATGTCGCAAGCGGCCTATTGCACTAGAGAGTATGCACAGAAAGTAAAAGACAACGCTGGCGAAGGGCTACACTTTATTGGATGGCACGAACCGGAGGGTGATATCAGTGCCCAGTGGCTAAAAGAGAGTTTTTACCCGAAAGCAACGCTTAAGCACCGAGTCTCAGAACTGGTCCCGTTGATAAACTTAGCCGCTTCCGGGCTTGGAATGGCTTATCTTGCGTGCAATTTAGGAGACAGGCACCCAAACCTAGTGCGCGCTCCATTTCAAAAGCCGCTGCCCTATCGAAGTATCTGGCTTCTGCTGCACACCGACCTACGCCGGACTGCACGCATCCGCCGATTTGTCGACTTTCTTGGCGAGCAGATTCAATCACGTGAGAACGAGTTTTGGGTGACAGGAACCGTGGCAAAAGCTGATTAGGCAAATCATTCACGGCCTCTCCTCTTTAAAAGGAATCCAATGAAAACATGGAAACAACCACTGCCGGGCTACGAATGGCTTATTCATCAAGTCTGGTTTATTGAGGTAGATGAAGGAGAGATCATCGAGCCCAAACCTCACCTGATCCCCAACTCTCGTGCCCACCTGCTGTTTACCCCTCCACAGCAGCCATACAGTTATGACAATGGGCATTCTCAACTACAAGGTTTGGGAAGTCACCTTCTTACTGCAAGTGAAAACTTACTTCTTTTAGAAGACCAAGCTCCACTATTACGTATCGGCATTACCTTTCGTCCTGAGGGACTCAAACTCCTCAATTCCAATGCCGTAATCACGCCTAACCAATGTGAGTGGTTTGAGTGGCTGTCCTGCTTATTTGACGGGGATTTCCAACGGCATTTACTGGCGTTAACCGCTCGTAATGACATCCTTGATCATATCCACCAGCATCTCGATAAACTGGGGCTAACCCCACCAGTAGATCGCAACGACAAGATGATTCAAAAAGCGGTGTCGATCATCGACTCAATACTGGAGCACAATGATCATGTCGACATTGAAGCGTTAGCCGAGCAGTGCGCATGTTCAAGACGTACCCTGGAGAGAACATTCAAAGATATGGTTGGCTTAAGCATTAAGCAATATCAGAAGATGACTCGCCTTGAGCAGATGATTTTATCTCTTTACCAACAAGATCAAGAGGTTGATTGGAGCGACTTTGCCCAGCAATTTGGCTTTAGCGATCAATCGCATTTGATTCGAACCCTCAAGCAGCAGCTGAAACGCACGCCGTCGAAGTACCTGAAGAACCGAGATCTCACCATTGATATCTACGGTGACTTTGAAGACTGATTCAATGAGTTCAAGCGCCCAAAAAAACGAAAAGTTGTCGCAAATGTTCAATTTTATCTGCAGCCCACTCGCTAAGATACGCTTCAAATAACGAGGTAAACAAAAACGATGTCATATTCAAAATTAAAACGTGGTGAGTCGATTCCTTTTAACGATTCACTGACTATCGCTCTCATTCAACCCAACGACCTACAAGACATCATTACTATGCTCAATGATGAAGCCGTCAACCAATATCTGTTCTTTGCGCCAGCGGACGAGAGTATGTTCCAAGGGTTCTTTGGTCCGATAATCGAGAACACTCAACAAGCAATTGAGGCGGGTGAATGGCCAGCCAGCCCGACATTTGTGATCCGAGACCAACAAGGTCGCTACATGGGAATGACGGCCGTTACGCAGGTAATGTTTCTGCAAGGTAACTACGAAATCGGCTATCAACTTCCTGTGCACGCTTGGGGGCAAGGTATTGCAACTCAGTCTTGTAAGATGATGGTTGAGATCGGCTTCAACGAACTCAATGCTCACAAGATCAGTGCTGACTGCTACGCTGGCAATGCAGGCTCTTTTAAGACATTGGAGAAATGCGGCTTCACACAAGAAGGTCGCCAAGCTGATTACTATAAATTAGAGAACGGCTTTGACGATAAGCTTTACTACGGAATAACCGCTAAGCAGTTCGCAACGCTTTAGTCGCTCCAAACTCCCTTACGAGCCACTCATGTAGTGGCTTTTTTCATGCACTATTTTCGCTCCGCATCGACCGATTTGTATTGAGTTTGTTTGAGCAAATAAATACACTGAAGAGAGCATTACCCGGAGGTGAAATGAACAATAAAAACAAGCACATAATATTAATTCACGGCCTCTATATGCCTGCATTGATCATGCAGTATCTAGATAGAAACTTTAAAAAGCGCGGCTTTCAAACTCACAAGTTTGCCTATAACTCTCTGCGCTTTCCATCCGCTTCCAAGCGATTGAATCGATTTGTGACTGCCCGATTCAATGAAAATGACGAAGTCTACTTCTTTGGACACTCTCTTGGCGGCCTACTAATTCGTCACTACTTTAAGCACTACCAACCAAAATTTGCCGATACCTGCATCATTACTGCAGGCACACCGCACAACGGCGCTACCATAGCCAAAACGCTCTCGAATCATGGACTTGGATTTATCTTTGGCTCGACCAAACACATCCTCAACGACGGGCTGGGTGATTATGACATCGACGTGCCGATTGGAGTGATTACAGGCACTTATGATGCGGGCGTAGGGCGAATTGTACTCGGTAAGAATCATGGCGATGGCACGGTAACACTAGAAGATGCCAACCTAAAAGGGGCTACTGACACCTGCGCACTCAACCTCAATCACACCGCGTTGGTGTATTCGAAAGAAGTGGTACAGCGATCGTTGGAGTTTATTGAAAATAAGGCTTTTAGATCTGGAAAATAAGAGAGGGGGATTTGGTCTTTACGTGATTTTCTAGTTCGTATTTATACTTCAATAGGGTTATTCAAGCATATAGATTGACGCATCCTTGCGCCTGATAGTCCTTTTATCGATTAGTTTCCGAAACGGTAGTGTGCACCAACGCCTGCTGAGAAATCTGATGATGCGTGAGAAGTCGATGTCGCGTAGTTCATTGTGCCAGAAACTGACCATGAGTCATTCACTTGGTATGCACCGCCAAGTGCAATGGCTTCCGTAGAACCTGCGAAACCAACACCCACACCAACTGCATATTCACCTGCATTAGCTAGCACAGGACGAGCGTTAGTAATTGCGTGTGACGATGCCATTACCTGATCCATGCGGTCATCAAGCTCAAGCATTTTTTGACCTTGCTTATATAGATCTTGTTCTAGTGAATCCATGCGAGCCATATCTTCAGTGTAAGTGTCGCGAGCTTGCTCTATAACTTCACGAGCATTATCTTTGATGTCGTCGCGGCCTGGGCGCTCTTTTCCGTTATCCCAATCAATTTCGTCCTTATTTGGAATATCTAGTTCTGGACGGTCGCCGCCTGACTCTGGGCGAGTCTTTCCGTTTAGGTTGTCTTTGATTTCTTGCTTGCTAGTTTCGTGTATAGTTCCCTCACGATCGTGGTAAACAATGTCATCACCTAGCTTGCCCGCCGCGAATACATGATCGCCATTTGCATCACGTATATCTAACACGCGAGCTCCATTGTTTTCATTCACAGACGTATCGATTGTGCCAATTAGCTCATCGTGAACCTTAATCATGGTAGTTGATGATGTGCCATCATGGCGATCACGCTCTACCGACACTCCGTTGTCTTGTCCTAATGGCGGGCGAACTTCTTGCCCAACGGAACCATCAGGATCGTTTGAGACAATCCAATTACCAGTATTAACTTTAGTTACTTTATCGGTGTGGTTGTCGATATGTACATACTCACCATTCTCATCAAAAGTAATAGAGTGATTACCGTCTAAAGTTGTCCATCCATGACCTTCTTCATCTTTAACAAGGTTCCAGGTGTCCTCCCCATTAGTAACAACAGCTGTATCACCGATCACTGTCACGTGACCTTTACTGTCTGGAGTTTGCACTTCTGCCACTACGCCTGTTGATACTGCTGCAATTGCCACTGCTAAAATTGTCTTTTTCATTACGTTACTTTTCTTTACTCGCTTAATTTAAAGGTAGAGAGAAAACTCTCATTGATAATTTAATTAACTGTTAGAACAGGCGGATTATTTAAATAAATCCAGCGCTACTGTTCAGTGGCGTTAATGTAAACTCTCAGGATAAAGACAAGTAGCGGGCATAATTTATGCTCTACATAAACGGCATTTATGTAGAGCAAGGTAAATAAAAAATACAATTAAAAATCATAAACTTAAAATAGCAACAGCACGTACAACCCCACAAAAAAACTGACTTACATAAGTATTAAATAAAAAAACAGCACTTAAACAATAAATAGTTAAAATGGAATAGGAGATATTCTATCTATATAAATCCTCATCATTGAAAATAGATTAAAATAGTAAGATTCTGATAATTAAGCATTGAAATCTAATTGATATCCTATTCAATACAACTGGGTAGTCAAACCTCATCGCATCATTTGTAATATCGGCTATTCCCAAACTTCACCAATAACTAAGTATCGTGTATGTCATCCAATCACTGAGTGACAAACGCTATGTTTCACTACAATCAAACCAACGACGCTAAGGATAGCTTCGGTAAAAAGATAAAGAATGGCTTCTTCACCATCGCCAAGTTTATAGTCAAATCTTGCGTGATAATCGGTGCTCTCGTTGGAGCATCTGTCGGTCTATCCAAACTTGGAACCATTCATGGCAAGTCCTTGCCAGAGCACTACTTCATTGATGGTCACCCGACAATATTAAAATTGCTCGATTCAGAGGTCTTTATGGGCTTCGTGTTTTTTGTCACAGTCGCCATCCTCGTTTATGTCTTATATCTGCTGTGGGAATTACATGAAATAGCAGTCCATAAAGCTGCCAAGATGTCGAGTGCGCATACTCAAATCGTCTTTGCGCTCTCCTTATGTGGCCTGTTTATCGATAAAACATGGTGGGTGCTCGCCATCATCATTGCCTTTGCCCGCTGGGATATCCTCGCTGACGCGATTTCGAGTATCATCCGCAACGGCAATTCAGCAACTAAGACTGCTAAGGAGTAACCCATGAAAGAGATCATGCTTCCTTACATCTTAATCTGTTGGATTTTGGTTAAAACAGGAATTGTTCGCTGGACACTGAAAAACGCGACGATCATCGTCGGTATTGGTGTGTTACTCGCCTTTGCTCTATTTACCGCCCACAGGTTTTGGTCTCCTGCTGACCTCACAGACAGCACGACAGTCAAAGCGCCTCACGCAGTGTTAAGCCCCTTGATCGGTCAGGAGGTTGAGCAAGTATTTGTCGATCACAACCAGTTCGTAAATAAAGGCGATCTGATTTACACACTACGTTCGGTCGACACTGAATCGCAAATGAAAGGGCTAGAAGCTCAAAAACAAGCCGCACAAGCAGAAATATTGGCGCTCACACATCAGGTAAACAATGATGAGCGAACACTGCAACGCTTGACGCAATTAGGCGATTTTTCACAAGAATCTCAACGTGATGAAATTCGAACTCGTATCGACACAACTCAAGCACAGATTGCATCGGCAAACGCGCAAATACTGAATATTGAAGCGCAAATAGCGACCGCACAGTGGCAGAATGAACGCCGTGAAGTGCGTGCACCATTTGATGGTCAACTCTCTATTTCGAACATTGTTGACGGCACCCGTGTAGGCAACATGCATCTATACGATGTAAATAAGAAGTTTGTTGAAATGCGTATAGCTGATCAAACCTATAGCCGCATCAAGGTGGGGCAATTTGCGGAGTTTTACGTCAACGCCTACCCGGGTGAAATCTTCCGAGGTCGTGTCCATAGCCTGACGACCGGAACTGGTGAAGCAAGGGTTTCGGTAATGAACGGGTCACAACACGTAAGACAGCATGTCGGGAACAACATGAATGATCATGGCCGAACTGTCGTCATCGAGTTTGATGAGCCAGAAGGCTATAACATTCCTATCGGAGCGACTGGTTCTGGCTGGGTATCCGCGACCAAGCCTCACCCAATGCTCGGCTTCATGGACATTATTGGCGGAGCGACCGTTCGCCTCAAAGCCTACAAAGCCTATCTTTCGGCACTGTAATTATCCCGCTATTGGAATAGTGATGTTGAAACACAAAAAGAGAGGCTCACATGAGCCTCTTTTCAATTCAAGCACATTTAATCTTGATTCAGGATTGGGGTTAGCAAGTCACAAAGCCACGCTATCTTTGATGAATAACGACGCGATGACTTCATGATCAAAGCCACCTCTATGCTCAAGTCCGGCTGGGTATCATCCATCACTTTCGAATATTGCAACGTATAGAATTCATCCATTAACTGCGACATAAGCTGATAATTATCGACAAATACTTGAGGCTCTATCGTAGGATCAAGCTGATGAAAGTGATGTATTTGGTCGTTAACACCAGGAACGACAAATTTAACGTATTGCTTAGATTCAACGTTGCCAATAAATGCTCCAGAACCACGGTGAAGGCGTTTTTGATAGAAACTCTGCGGCTTATCACTTAGTACGTGTACGCCTAGATCGACCTCTCCTTGCAAGATCAAATTCTCACTAGTGTCTCCCCATGTACGAATATCAATGACGGCATTCGTCTGATTTCTAATGGCTTGAATTATCGCTTTTCCTCTAGTAACTAAATAAGGCTCTGCAATATGCAGCGAGACCGTTTCTAGTTGTCTCGGGTCAAACTTTTCGGGTTCTAATGCTTGGTTTAACTGCCCTAGTGCGGCACTGATTTTCGGCTCTATAGAAACCGCATAAGTCGTTGGGGTTAAACCTGTCGGGTTACGTAGGAATAGAGGGTCACCCAAGTCCTCTCTCAACTTCGCTAGAACCTTTGAAACGTACGACTGAGATCGACCAATCGCCATCGCAGTGCGGCTCGTGGATTGCGTTTTCATCAGCGAAACAAAAACATGCAGTGTATTTAAGTCATTCATAACAGGACCTCAATAATAAATCGTCGCAAAGTAAACGTAATATGCGATTAAGAGACCAAAACATAAGAACTCACACACTGCTGTTTACTCAGGCACAAAAAAAGCGAGCTCCCTTGAGCTCGCATCACAGAAAACGCCTTACTACCTAGTAGCTATAGATTGAAGGGAGTTCTTCATAATGATTACCTCCACGCTACTTCCCTATAGCGAGGAGTTATTTTTAAAATTGGTAGTTAAATTCGATACGGTGATCGCCATCTTCGAAATCAACCTCTTCATTCCAGTTCGCAAAGTAGCGAACATTGAGGCGTGGGTTGATTTGGTATGACGCTGCAAACTCATGAGTCATGATTGAATCGTCACCGTAGAACGCACCATTTTTGTAGGTGTCTGAGCCGCTGATTGTGCCCATGTACATCGGGTTATAGTTCAGCCAGATTTTGTCTGTGATCTCGACTTTCGCGTACATACCCGCTACATAAAATGTTCCATGCATGTCGTAACGATCATGCAGTTCATCGGCATCTGAACGAGCCTTGTCAGTTAGAGGCTCACCTGCCGCAATACCAGCTCCAGCTAACGGATATAAGTTCACAGGGCCAAACTTTGGTAGCGCTTGAATAAAGCTATACGATGCAGAACCTTGGTTGGTATCGAAGTTATAGTTCACGTCAACTTGAGCGCCTCGACCATTGGTTAGGTCGACAGTAAAATTGCGAAAACGTACCGAGTCTATTGAATCATCGACAGTGCCGAATTTAGCTTTATCGTTATCACGGAAGCCAATGGCATCGCCTGCGATCCCCTTAATCTCCAATACGTTCATACCCATTGTAGTGTCTGAGCCCGTATCGTAGGTTTGACCAAACTTTAAGTTCAGTCCTTTATCGCTGTAGCCTGCACCAGCCTGAGTGTAAACAGCCAGTGGGTCACTCATGTCTTGGACTGACTCTTCTGCTTTTGCGACAGAAGGAACACAAATTAGAGCTGTAACAATGCCTACCGCTAATGTGCGCGGCACAAATGTATCTAAATCAATTTTCATGGATGGAACCTTTGGTTGGATGCGCGAGCTCTAGGCTCGCGTAAATCAGATGTCAGTTTAAATGCTCATCCATGAGCATCTATTAGTTAGTCACAACGTTGAAGAATCGTCTTTAACTCCGCCATTCGAGGCCCGTAGTAGCGCTCAACAAAGTAGTACGGTTCGCCCTCGTTCACTGGCATCCAATAGCTGCCATCTTGCGGGTCATCAGTTGAGAAGGTGATGGTGATATTTCCGTTTTTATCTGGTTGGGTGTTGTACGCGTTATAAACTTGATGATCAGCACCTGGGATGGTGTTGTAGGTAATACCCGAGTAGCGAGTCAGTGACCAAAATAGATCGACTCCAGGTTCATATGGCATAGTGAAGACCTCGGTCTTCGAACCATTTAACGGTTTACCTTCGCAGTTGCTCGGAACACCTGTGTAGTAGGCATGTTCAGCGTCCATTGTTGCCGAATACACTGGCAACCCAAGGTGACCAACAATACCAATGACGCGAGTAACATGGTCATCTGCTCTTGGCTCATTAGAATCGATTGGGCCAAACAATCCCCAGTTATCTGCGCCTTCAGCGATTGACCTTTCTAGGTAAACGCCCGTCATGAAGTTCTGCATACGCTTGAATTCAGCGTCACTGTGTTTGCCAACTCGTGACTTCATCAGCTCAAGGTTTTCAGGGTATACACTGCTCGTATCTAGCGTAAATTTGATTGGATCAGAAAAGTCCAACCCGCCGCCAGTAGTGACCGCTTGAATAGCGACCTGATCTTGAATCGCATGGCTTTCTGAAATTGTATCGGCTTCAAAGACCTGCGTTCGCAGGAAGACATGCGGATGATTACCTCTAGACTCAACAACAATCACATCATCTTGGGCTTTATAGTCGCTGCCCTCGCGAACAAACATATAATTGGTTTGTTTAGGGTTATATTCATCATAAATCGTGTAGTGTTCTTGGTCTGTAATATGGACTGAGAAGTAACGGTCTTCCACCACGGGTACTTGCATGAATACAGGGCCATCAGAAAGGTCTAGCACCGCCTTGGAGTACAAATGATCAAGTGCGGGTGTCACAACGAAATCCGTGCCTGAACCGGGTAGTTCACGAGTATGCTTAATGATGTTTGTACCACCATTATCAATCACAGTATCTTTTAAATAGTTAGCATGATGCGTAACAATATATGCACGCATTTCCGCAGGTGTTGCCGTAATTTCTGTTCCATTTGGCAAGCTTGTTGTCACTGCGTCGCTCGCTATCGCCCCGCATGATGCCGCGACAATGGTTATCGCAAGAAGTGTTTTTTTCATGAGTTTTTCTCTCGTTTAATCGTAATCAAATACTGAAATTGCTATTGAATCGATGCGATAGCATCACTTAACAGGTACTGCCACTGGCAGCGTGTAAGATTCCATTTCATCAAGCTTTGGCTCGTAGACTCGAACCAAGAAGTTCCAACCTTCCGTCACTGGCAAATGGTTTTTCACACCTTTAACACCGTCACAATCACCAAAGTGCACAGTAAAGGTATTGTCTGAATTGAACTGAATGTTGTTCTTGTTCAGGATTGCCTTCTCGTTCATCATCCAGCCTTCTGAGCCATACATGGTGATTGAGAAGAATCCATTACGAGTATCATCGTTATAGAATGGAGGGACTTCATAAGTGGCGACGCTACATGCAGTCGAACCTCCATCGTGGGTATACCCAACGTATTGAGCAGCTGCATCCGGCAGTAAACCCCAGCCTGTTGCGGTTCCTAGGCGATGCATCAGTGGATTGATCTCTCCGCGAGCACCTTGCATGTCGTTCAAAGAGCCAATTCTTGAACTCACTTCATCAAACATTGCACGCCAAGCTAGCAGTTCGTCGCGGTCGTATTGAGGCTGCACATATGGCGTCTTTGAGTAACTTTCAACAACCAGTCCATCTTGGATTCGATGCACTTCTTTTATGTCGTCAGGGTTATTCGCATCAACCTCTGTTCGCACAACGATCATGCCGTGAGTCTGCTCTGGGTCGGCATCAATCTTATGTGTACCTGCGGTGCTAAACACTTGGTTGATATAGTGATCACCAAGAACCACCATGACAGAGATGTAACGATCACCAAGATCAGGGATCGTAATTTCGCCGCCTTTACTCAAATCAGTAACGAAACCACTGTAAAGCGTATCCTGATTCATTCTGACAACGGTTTGATTATCAAGCGGTGTGATAGCGCGGAAGTGAAAGAAGTTATTATCACCAGCAAGGCCAGCGATACGGCTCATTGCTTCATGTGTCTCCATCACTTCATAATTGTCGTAAGTAATTTCGATATTGCCGGCGTAGGCGCCACAGGAAAGTGCAGCAAGTGTTGCTGCTACCGCTGTTTTTTTCATGTTTTCATCCTCAAAAATAACCCCAGTTAGATGACAGTTTTTACGCTGTATCGTTGATGTGGTTAATGTATTTAGGAATGAATATCGGTAGTAGACAGGCGCAGTGATGCTCTACATAAATAGCGTTTATGTAGAGGACAATCTATTCAAAAGAGAAGATGGGAGAGGTAGGCGAGCGTTTATATATCACCGAGGAGCTTAAGGATCTGGGCTCTCACCTGTTTGTGATGATGATTATCTTGGTACTTTTTGTGGTACACCAAATCTATCTGAATGGGAGCAATTGAAAAAGGTACCGCGACCTTTTTTAAACCCAAAATTTCGATCAAAGGATCGTTACCATTCGTGGCACAGATAGCATCAGAGTCACGCACACATAGCAGCATCGAACTTGGGCTTGTCACCTGCTTGACGATTTTTCTTGGCAGATTCATCCCTGTGAGTTTTTCCATACCTGATACTTCATGTTGAGAGTAGGTAAGAGTCACGTGTTCGAGGTCATGAAACTCCTCTAAGGTTACCGAATCACCTATCCAAGGATGATCTTCTCGGCACACATACGCCAATTCAACATCTTGAAGATGCTCATAAACAAAAGACTGCTCTTTATCTTGCTTAAAGCGGGACTCAATCGCCATGTCGATCTTATCGTGACGTAAGTGGTCAAGAACAAGATACTCAGACAACGGGTTTTCAATCAACTTCACCCCTTCAATCACTGGCAGTTGAATCACGATGTGTTCGGGAGCGTAGACAGTGAACTCTCTGGGTTTATCCAGCGCTAACTCAAGCCTGTGTTCTATCTCTTTAAAGTGTTCAGCAAAGGCATGAGCATCAGATGTGGGTTCAAGCCTGCGACCATGACGAACAAACAACGCTTTGCCCAACTGTTGTTCTAAGCGTTTGATGCTCGCAGACATGGCTGGCTGGGTAACGTCGAGAACGTCAGCAGCCTGAGTAATACTGTTGAGTTCGTAAACACGTAAGAAAGGGATAATGAGATTTAAGTCCATACATTCCAGCCGTTAGTGGTTAAGTCGAGTCGCCGCCGCTTGGTAACTCTTTAAGTGTTCGGGAAGAAGTTACACCCTAAAACAAAAATACCACCCTTTAACAAAGAGTGGTATTGAATAACTCAAACAAACACAGTGAAAGCAGGACTACAGGCGATTCACTCTGGTAGGTAGGAACACCTCACCGAGCATACAACGAACCGAACCTCCGCCTATGTCTTCAATGGTTTTTACATTGAATGGCAGCAGTTTTCCGTGCGTCGATAGCTGAGCGCGCTGTGCTGGAGAAAACGCATCAAAAGCCGATTGCGACATTGCGATAACCTTATCGCCATTCACGGTTTCAAGCTGAAGGATGTTGCCACAGAAACGATTCATCTGATCAATCGAGATAGAGATAACTTGTTTATCTTTCGCAAGGGACTTCACCACAAAGCGACGCTCGAACTCAGGAATCACTTCATCACAGATCACACAGAAGTTGTCACCAATCGCCATCATCACGTTTGTATGATAGATCGGGTGGCCTGAAGGCAAAGCGGTTTGGAAAGAAACCACGCGCGAGTAACCAATGCGCTTGGCGTAATCTTCCAGTACTTCTCTATCACAGCGTTGAGAAAGGGCGGCATAGATGGTTTTGTTGATATGGTCGATCACCATAACGCCAGTGCTTTCGAGGTAAGCACCCTGCTGTAAATAAGATTCAAGTGTATCCACATGGTTCACGATGCGACCCGAGGCTTCAAGGGCTTCGATGAGAGCATTCGGCTTCACTTCATGTTGGCGGTTTTCACACGCCATTGGGAAGGTATACAAGCTGCCATCGCTAACGGTACTAAACCAGTTGTTTGGGAAAACCGCATCCGGTGTTTCAACGCCAAGTTCAGGATAATCAAACTCGACGACTTGCACGCCTTCTTTGCGAAGTGCCTTTACCATCGCTTTAAACTCAGCCATGGTTTGCGACTTCACTTCGTCTTGAGTCAGGTTAACGCGCTGCTGGAATTCATTGTCACGTGCCGTCTCTTCGTTAAAACGAAACTCTTTGGGTGGCACCATCACTACACAGTTTGCATTTTGTACATTCGTTGTCTGTAGTGATTTCTTGTGTAGGTTTAACATCTCAACTGTCCCTATCTTTGATTTACCCGACAATTGTAAACAGATTGTTACAAGAAGAATCACTGAATTATTGATAATTTCATTAGCGTTCCTCAATAATCCCTGCCAAATCGCGGTTAAACCCTAATTTTTACTGCACTATCTCTATCACTGCCCTCTGTTCATTTATCGCATTCTATTCAAACAGTAATATTACGCTAAGTGTCAGTTTTGGTTACAATTTAATCCAATTAGCGTTAGGATAGCGTTGTTGCATAACACGTTGATCCCGCGGCAGTCAGTCAACGTCTCATTTCACATCAACCCTAACTCATTCAAAAATAACTATGATTTCGCTTATGGCGTCGTCATAGACTTGCTTTACTCGTGATCTAAAATCACAACAATAATTACAACTTTGCACACAGATGCAGAGGTTGACTAAGGGAAATCTATGTTTAAGAAATTTGAAGGCTTTACCGAGGCCTTCCCAAAGGACGAACCAATACAGCCACCAAGCGGCATATTGGCTTTTTGTCGACATTACACACGCGGATTTGAAAAGCCGTTACTGATCCTTGGCTTAATGAGTATGACCATCGCAATCATCGAGGTGGCGCTGTTTGGCTATATGGGACAGTTGGTTGATTGGCTTACAACCAGCAATAAAGAGACCTTCCTTGCCGACAATCAAACAACATTGATCGGCTTAGGGATTCTGTTGTTGGTGATCATGCCTGTCATGATCGCGGCGTATTCTCTCTTGCTTCACCAAACCTTGCTGGGCAACTACCCAATGTCGATTCGTTGGCTTGCTCACCGTTACCTTTTGAAGCAGAGCTTATCCTTCTATCAAGATGACTTTGCAGGGCGTGTTGCCACCAAAGTAATGCAGACCTCGCTTGCTGTGCGTGAAACTGTGACCAAAATGGTCGATGTGTTCGTGTACGTCACGGTCTACTTTACGGCCATGCTGTTTATGTTGGCCGAGTCCGACTGGCGCTTAATGGCTCCGATGCTGATCTGGTTGTTCGCCTACATTGGCATTCAGCTGCACTTCGTACCTAAGTTGAAAAATGTCTCTTCTGAGCAAGCCGATGCGCGTTCGTTGATGACAGGTCGAATTGTTGATAGCTACACCAATATCGCGACGGTGAAGCTGTTCTCACACAGCAAGCGTGAAACAGAATATGCAGAAGAAGGCATGGAAGGCTTCCTAGACACGGTTTACCGTCAGATGCGCTTGGTGACGGGCTTTAACGTGTGGGTTGAGTTTGCTAACTACCTGCTGGTTTTCAGTATCGCGGGCATCTCTATCTACCTATGGTTAGATGATGCGATCACCGTTGGTGCGATCGCGATTGCGGTGAGTTTGGCTCTACGTATTAACGGCATGTCGAAATGGATCATGTGGGAAATCGGTGGCCTGTTTGAAAACTTGGGTACCGTGATTGATGGCATGAAAACACTGGCTAAGCCGATTGCGATTCAAGACAAACCAAACGCTGAGCCACTGCAAGTGCCTCAAGGCGGTATCCATTTTGATAATGTGAGCTTTAACTACGGTGAGAACAAAGGGGTGATCAATAACCTCAACCTCAACATCAAACCGGGTGAAAAAGTGGGCCTTGTCGGTCGCTCTGGTGCAGGTAAATCGACCTTAGTTAACTTGCTGCTGCGTTTCCATGACGTAGAAGAAGGTCGTATTATGATTGATGGGCAAGAGATCGCAGCGGTCACTCAAGACTCACTGCGCAGCAATATCGGCATGGTGACGCAAGACACCTCACTGCTGCACCGCTCTATCAAAGACAATATTCTCTACGGTCGCCCAGATGCGTCAGATGAAGAGTTGTACGCAGCCACTAAGCAGGCGCATGCTCATGAGTTTATCGAAACCCTAACCGACCCATTCGGCAATCTAGGTTACGATGCGCAAGTAGGTGAGCGCGGCGTGAAGCTGTCTGGTGGTCAACGCCAACGTATTGCGATTTCACGTGTGCTTCTGAAAAACGCGCCACTGCTGGTGTTGGATGAGGCTACGTCTGCTCTCGATTCAGAGGTAGAAGCCGCGATTCAAGAGAGTCTCAATGAGTTGATGGAAGGTAAGACAGTGATTGCCATTGCGCACCGCTTATCGACGATTGCTGCAATGGATCGTTTGATCGTTCTCGACCAAGGTAACATTGTGGAAGAAGGCACTCACCAAGAGCTGATTTCACAAAATGGTATCTATGCTCAATTGTGGAGTCATCAAACGGGTGGCTTTATCGGAGATGATCTGGAACAAGCGTCCAACGCTTAATTTGTGTGCAATTATAAATATGCGGGGCGATTCACATAAAATTGTTAGGTAGTCGTAAATTATACGTAGCAGAATGTTATGTCGTAATTATATAATATGACTAACAGACAAAGACGCTTCGCTTGCGCGTTCTGGAATAAGGCTAGACTTCGGGGGGAGGCTAGCCTTTTTTATTGGCTAGCTTTTTTATTAATTGGATTTTGTATTAACTAAAACTTGCGATTCATTTTCTCTAAGCACGCCGTCAAAATCAGTGTCTCTTCCGACGACATACCACTGGTGAGGTCATTGACCAAATCAAGGTGTAGCTGGTTATGTTGGGTATGAATCGCTTGCCCTGCTGACGTCAGCTCAACCACGATGGCACGCCTATCTGTCGGGTGTTCACAACGCTGAACCAACTCCGCCTTCACCAACTTCTCAATCTGAACCGTTAACGTTCCTGTCGTAATGCCCAGCTTTTCAGACAGCTCTTTCATACGCAGAGCACCATGAACACCCAGCACCTCAATGGTGTGTACCTGAGCTAACGAATAGCCGGTCTCTTTCACAACCGACTGCTCCCAAGAAGACATCTTGTCGTAGAATTCGGTAATAAGCTGACTTAGGTGTTCAAGGTTTTGCATGACAAATGACTAATTTAATTCAAGAGTAAGATGATTAATCTTATCAAACTTCGCTAAGCGTTGCCTAAAGTCATTCACCGTCAAATCACTATCAGACTGCAACGCAATCGCTGCTGAATAGTGGTGACCGCTGATCTTCCAAATATGCAGATCCACCACCTCAGCATCAGAGCCAAGCTCTTCAATAATCTGCTGGCGATAATTTGAGTCAATGCTTTCATCAAGCAGAATCGGACTGGTCTGTTTTAGCAGGTTCATTGTCCACTTTAAGATAACAACCGCACCGACCATACCCATGATCGCATCCAGCCAATTCCAGCCATAGAATTTACCAAACAGTAGTGCAACAATCGCCAACAAAGAGGTAAGGGCATCGGCCAACACATGCATGTATGCCGCACGCAGGTTGTGATCATGATGATGGTGATGGCTGTGATCATGGTCGTGGTCGTGATGGTCGTGATGATGATCACCGAGCAAAAACATACTCGCCACATTGACCGCTAAGCCAACACAAGCGACCGCTATCGCTTCATTGAATTGAATGCTTTGCGGGTTAAGTAAACGATGCACCGACTCCGTAAACATCAACAACGCCACAATACCTAATGCAATAGCACTGGTATAACCGCCCAATACGCTGACTTTACCCGTGCCAAATGAGAAGCGCTCACTGCTCTCATGCTTCTTCGCATATCGGTACGCAAACAGCGTGATACAAAACGCAGCGGCGTGCGTCCCCATATGCCAGCCATCAGCCAGTAACGCCATCGAGCCATAGATGGTACCAGCACTGATCTCCACCACCATAGTGACCACAGTTAGCAGCAGAACATAAAAAGTGCGCTTTTCACCCGATTGATTGCGAGTGGAGAAGTTGTGCCCATGCTTAACTTGTGAATTCATCGTGTTTCCATTTTAGTTTGACAATCAAAATACTTGCCTATCAATGTAGTTTGGCTATCAAACAAAGTCAACGATCGAAATAAGATCGTTCAATAACATTGGCGCTTTCTATTTGTTTCTTGCCCAATTTTTCTTAAAATGCGCGCAAGACTTAATCTAGAGAACAACTATGAACAAGAGTGTTATCACTAACGCGGTGGCTTTAGCTCTGCTGGCTGCGGGTTACTTTACGGCTAGCCAATATTTACTTTATGCGGGCCTATTCGCATTTTCTGGCGCGATTACCAACTGGCTTGCCATTCACATGCTGTTTGAAAAAGTGCCGGGATTGTATGGCTCAGGTGTGATTCCAGCTCGTTTCGAACAGTTTAAAGCGGCCATCAAGCAGTTGATGATGGAACAGTTCTTTACCGAAAGTAACATCGACCGCTTCTTGAACAGCGAAATGGCTGGCGGCCAGTCGCTGAACTTAGAGCCAGTGATCAAGAAGATTGACCTTAACCCTGCGTTCGATTCCTTGGTCGAAGTGATCGCCAACTCTCAATTTGGCGGGATGCTCGCAATGCTTGGTGGCACAGAAGCACTTCAACCGCTGAAAGAACCATTTGTAGAGAAAATGCAGACTTCTATCATTGAGATTGGCCAAAGTGACACTGTGAAAAATGCCCTCAAAGAGCAGTTTGAGTCTCCTGCAATGATGGACGAAATCAAAGAGAACATCGAAGCGATCATCGACCAGCGCTTGAGCGAGCTGACACCAAAATTGGTAAAAGAGATGGTGCAGAAAATGATCAAAGAGCACCTTGGCTGGCTTGTCGTATGGGGTGGTGTTTTCGGTGGCGTAATTGGCGTTATCTCAGCGGCTATCACTCTATAATCACCAGTCACTCTGTCTCTTTCACAGAACATGAAACGAAAAATGGAAGCCTATGAGCTTCCATTTTTGTATCTGTGGTTTTTGGTTTGTTCAAGCTAGCCCAAAGTCGACAGTAATTCAGGGTTCACTCCGAAGCCTTTCTTATGCTCCTCAATCACCACCTCACTGCGCGTCTGTATCACGCCCGGCAAGGTTCCAAGCTTGGTCGACATAAACGACTGATACGCCTTCATGTCTTTTACTCGCACTTTGATCATGGTGTCGAAATCCCCAGACAATGAATAGCACTCTTCTATCTCAGGCATCATCTCCACAGCCTGTGCAAACTTATCAAAAATAGAGAAGCTAGTCTGATCGAGGCGGATATGAATAAACACCTGTACATCAAGCCCAAGCTTCTCAGAGCACAACTCAGCGTGATAACCGGTGATGTAGCCCTCTTTCTCTAGGCGCTTTAAACGATCCGAACAAGGGGAAGTGGTAAGGTTGACCTGCTTTGCCAATTCCACGACCGGCAGTCGACCTTTCATATGTAAGATTCGCAGTATCTCTTTATCGATACGATCTAATTGGTGTTGAGGCATAACATCTCTATAAACAGGCTCAATATGTGAAGAGTATATTCTATGCTTAGCGAAAACTTGCAAAACAAAGTTCACAGATTTTAAAACAGGTCGACAACACTATATTTACATGAAAGATATAAAGAATAAATCACATACCGACAACTTATAAATCCTGTTTCAGACTGTTAATATTGTGTTATAAAAATGACCTTTTTAACAAATAAGTTGAGCTATAGAGAAAAGTATCTACTGAGGGCTGTGTGAATAATAGATGACACAGAGAGAAAGGATGACTCTATTTATGAAAACACAAGAAATCGCATACAAACCTTACGGCATTGGCTTATGGACTCGAGCAACCGTATCAAAAGACGTCGCACAAGCACTTGCAAATGAATACGCAAGTTATGGCTGGGAAGTAAAATTAGACGGCTTCCTCGTTGAACAAGAAAGCGTACAACAAGCCGCTTAAGCGATATCGAACCTCCTTATTGGAGGTTTTTTTATGCCTTTTCGCCATCAACTTGTCTTATTGTTGATAAGCGAATCACTCGCCGTTAGGCAAGGCCAACTTGTGGCGACACGCTCTCACTTTTCTTCTGTGGCAGTTCTTCTGCTCGGCTATTACAGGTGCGGCAAAAGTGTTGAACTTCCATATCATAGTACTGATTACCACTAAACAGCTTTGAGGTTAGCAATAACATACGGCCCGACAAAGTTTCTGGCGCAATCTCGCAACGCTTCATGATCGACTTGTGATGGGTGGTCTTCTTACATGTTTTGCAATATAGATCTGGCATACCTTTATCCTATCCGGCCTGTCCTCATTACTGATAATTGACACATCATGTCCAATTCAGTTCAAACATTCACCGTGTGATTTATAAAAATGAGGACTAAGTTCAAAAAAACACCATCTCGGTACACTGTTTTTTGAAGCAACGCGAGCTTAGTATTCATTTAATATCATGAAAACCTCAGTCACAAAGCGGCGACAATTTACAATGTAAACTTGCTCAGAAAGTCATCGTAAAGACAATTCTCGCCCTCCAATCTGTTAGTTTGAGATCTGTTCCAGATATTCACATATTGAGCTCTGTAGAAAAGAGACCACTCTCTCCCTGCCACCAGCGCCCAACACACTTGATCTCCTCTCAGCTCTCCGTCACTTATAGAGTTCGATAAAGCCGTTTGACAAATGTTTAGGCATAAAAAAAGAGCCACCGAAGTGACTCTTTGTTTCAATAGATTGGCGTGTGAAAGAATTAGTCTAGTTCAACTAATTGTTTTTCGAATTTCTCGTGTTGCTTCTTAACTGACTCTTCTGGCTCGCCAGTAATTAGGCTCACAACAACGATAGAGATCGTTGAGAAGATGATTCCCGGTACGATTTCGTACACGTCGAACCAACCACCTGTTAGCTGTTTCCACATTACGATAGTCACACCACCTACAACGATACCCGCTAGCGCGCCATTGCGGTTCATACGAGACCAGTACAAGCTTAGTACGATAGCTGGACCAAATGCAGCACCGAAGCCTGCCCATGCGTAAGATACAAGGCCAAGAACCGAACTGTCTGGTGTCATCGCTAGGAACAGTGCGATAAGTGAGATAATCACAACCGCAAAACGACCTACACGTACGATCTCTTCAGATGTCGCGTCTTTCTTCAGAACTTGCTTGTACAAGTCTTCTGCCATTGCAGATGAAGAAACAAGAAGCTGTGAATCCGCAGTACTCATGATTGCCGCTAGGATAGCAGCCAATAGGATACCTGCGATCACTGGGTGGAACATAGCATTAACAAGAAGCATAAAGATCTTCTCGCCATCGTCTAGCTTAGGTGCGCCAGAGTTAGTCACGTAGATTAGACCAACCAGACCCACTAACATTGCACCCGCCATAGACAGTGCAGTCCATACCACTGCGATACGACGCGCTGTGCCTAGGTCTTTATTAGTACGTGTTGCTTTGAAACGCGCAAGGATATGCGGTTGACCAAAGTAACCTAGACCCCATGCCGCTAGAGAGATAATTGCAATCGCAGATAGAGGCTCACCTTTCGCATCATTCCATAGCGTTAGCAGCTCAGGGTTGATGTTGTGTAGATCTGTCGATAGTTGACCAAGGCCACCGTTCATCGCAGCAATCGGCACGATAAGCAGCGCAGCAGACATCAGTAGACCTTGCACAAGGTCAGTCCAAGATACCGCAAGGAAACCACCAAATAGCGTGTACGATACAACACATACTGTGCCGATGATTACCGCTGTGGTGTAGTCTAAGCCGAATACTGTTTCAAACAACTTACCGCCCGCTACCAAGCCTGAGCTTGTGTAGAAAAGGAAGAAGAGAAGAATAAAGAAAGCAGAAATTGTTTGGATCAGCTTAGACGTATCATTGAAACGACGAGCTAGGAACTCAGGTAGCGTCAATGCATCTGTTGTAATGCTGTACGTACGCAGGCGTTTAGCACTGATTAACCAGTTTGCCCATGTACCCACTAGTAGGCCACCAGCCAACCAGAAAGCTTCGAAACCCGCAGCATACGCGTAGCCCGGAAGACCTAGCAGTAGCCAACCACTCATGTCCGAAGCACCCGCAGAAAGCGCAGCAGGCCATGGACCAAGTGCACGACCACCAAGGAAGTAGTCGGTCGAGTTAGATGTACGTTTGTAAGCAATAACCCCGATTGCCAGCATCATAATTAGATACGCAATGAACGTCGATGTTATTGCAAAACTGTTTTCTATCATTTGATAGTCCTCATTTAGAAAAATCCTTCCATGCCCAGCCAATAAAACTTAGCCAACATAATGTTGGCCAAGTTCTGTTAGATAGGGTTCCTGAAATCACGGCGCAACCGAAGCAGCCGCCCGTTATCAGTGGTGTTGAAGGTTAGTGGGCTTCACTCCCAAGCTCGAGCAAGGTCGCGTTACCACCCACGGCTGTTATATTTATGGTTCGCGTACGCTCAGTAATAAAGCGCAGCGATAGGTGTGGATCGTGAGCAACATGCATTGCTGTCAGATCCGTTTCAGACACTAAACCGACGATAGCACCGTCACGCTTAGCAAGTTGTAAATTGATCGCTTGTTCTGTTTGTGGATTGCCCACGTAAGCAACGCTACGCACGTCACAAGCCAGTAGCTGCTGAGACGCATCGAACGAGGTCGTTTGAACAAGGTTTGATGGCAGATTTGCTTGTTTCGCTGCATCTGCAATCAGAGTATTGAACTGAGTGTCATCACTACACACAATCACGCTGTTACCCGCAATTAAAGCAGCCGTCAGCATTGCTGTTGCCGTTTGCAATGTTGGTAATGAGTCTTGAGTCTCATCGACAATAACCAAAGCCACACCACGGCCAGCCGCGTATAGCTCATTGGTTTCACCCGTAGGCCCAACTAACATGTGATGCTCTTCCAACAGAGCAGAAGCCTGCTCTATATGGAAGCTCGCCACTGCCGCTAGCGGTGCTGACTGACTCTCGATTTCAGATTTTAATGCCAGAATTTGAGTACTTTTGTGCTCAAAGTCGGTTAAGTTCCACTGTTCCCACGCTTGGAATGCATCGGAAAAACCCGTCACTTGATGAACCATGATATCGCTCCTTATACCTGCGCTTGAGAAAAGTGAACATTGGTAAAGCGGTATAGGTAGTGTGGACCACCCGCTTTTGGACCCGTTCCAGATAGACCTTGACCACCGAATGGCTGCACGCCAACCACGGCACCGACTTGGTCACGGTTGATGTAGCAGTTGCCCACGCGAACGTGTTTCTCAATCCAGCGATAAGTGGTTTCGTTACGGCTATGGATGCCCATAGTCAGGCCAAAGCCAGTTTGGTTTATCTGTTCAACCACTTGTGCCAATTCGCTCGCTTTGTAGCGAACAATATGCAGCACAGGGCCAAACTGCTCTTCTGTTAGGCAGCTAATATCATTGATTTCAAAGGCACTTGGTGGCACGAAGTCACCATGTTTGCAATCATCACTCAAGGTCAGCTGAGCAACACGCTTCTGCGTTTGAGTCATGTTCTCAAGGTGAGCCATCAGCTTCTGTTTCGCGTTGGTATCAATCACAGGGCCGACGTCGGTTTTGTGTAGATGAGGAACACCGACACTCAACTCGTTCATCGCACCTTGAATAAGTGCTACCACGCGATCCGCGATATCCTCTTGAATGTACAGCACGCGCAGCGCTGAACAACGTTGACCAGCAGAAGCAAAAGCAGAACGAATAACATCACGAACTACCTGTTCTGGAAGCGCTGTACTGTCGACGATCATCGCATTCTGGCCGCCCGTTTCCGCAATAAATGGAACTGGCTTAGCCGTGCGACTTGCCAATGACACATTGATACGTTGAGCGGTTGGCGTTGAGCCTGTAAACGCTACACCAGCGATTGCATCGTGGCTTGTTAGCGCGCTACCGATTTCTGCACCGCGACCCGGTAGAAGCTGAATTGTGCCTGCCGGGAAGCCTGCTTGTTGCATTAATTCAACCGCGCGAGCCGCAATCAAACTGGTTTGCTCTGCTGGTTTCGCAACCACAGTGTTACCTGCAACCAATGCCGCTGTGATTTGACCAAGGAAGATCGCCAGTGGGAAGTTCCAAGGGCTGATACATACAAACACACCACGGCCTTGGCGAGATGCCAAACGAACTTGACCATCAAAGCCTTTCAGTTCGAATTCTTGTAGGTTGTCAGCTTGTTTTGCGTAGTAACGACAGAAGTCGACCGCTTCACGCACTTCATCAATACTGTCGTGAATCGTCTTACCCGCTTCTTGGTGACAGATTGCCACCAGCTCAGCAAGGTTCTCTTCCATCAAGTCAGCCAGCTTCTCAAGAGCCGCAGCTTTAACTTCAACAGAAGTCGCATTCCAATCTGCGAACGCTGCATCTGCGCCGCTGATCGCTTTGGAAACATGATCAAGGTTTGCGAAAGCCACCTGACCAACATTGATACGACGATCGTAAGGTGCTGTTACTTGCTCAACATTCTGATCAGCCTTGATCATGCTTTCGGCAAGAGCTTCGCCGTTGATGATCGGGCCAGCCGTCCACTGTTTATCTAAGAAGCCTTTTACCTGCTCCTCAAAACTGTGCGCTTCACTTTCGATATCAATGTTGACACCGTAAGAGTTTTTACGCTCTGGGAACACAGATGGTGGCAGTGGAATCTTAGTGTTGTTCAGCGTATCGAACGCCAGAAGCATATCCACTGGGTGTTGCGTCAACTCTGTCACAGGGCAGCGTGCATCCACCAAGCGGTGTACAAATGAGCTGTTCGCACCATTTTCTAGCAGACGACGAACTAGGTAAGGAAGTAGATCCTTGTGGCTACCCACTGGTGCGTATATACGCACTGACTGTTGGTATGCTTCCATCGCGTGGTTGTATAGAGAATCACCCATACCGTGCAGGCGTTGGAATTCAAAGTCTTTATGATCTGCCATTACAGCAATAGCAGACACAGTGTGCGCGTTGTGGCTCGCAAACTGCGGGAAGATGTTGCCACGAACGCTTGGGCTCAGTAGGTAGCGTGCACAGGCTAGGTAAGCAACATCCGTCGCTTCTTTGCGTGTGTAAACTGGGTAGTTATCAAAGCCAGCTTGTTGCGACCATTTGATTTCGCTATCCCAGTACGCACCTTTTACCAAGCGCAGTGGGATCAGATCGCCCTGCTCTTTTGCTAAGCGGTTCAGCCATACCAATACCGGAAGTGCACGCTTAGAGTAAGCTTGGATTACTAGGCCAAACTTGCCCCAGCCTTTCACAAGTTCGCTGCGGTAAAGTTTCTCAAACAGTTTTAGAGAAAGCTCTAAACGGTCCGCTTCTTCGGCATCGATGGTAATCGCAACATCAAGCTCGATCGCGCGACGCAGTAGTTGCTCTAGCGTGTCGCAAAGCTCTGTCAGTACACGCTCTTCATTCGCTACTTCGTAACGTGGGTGCAATGCAGAAAGCTTGATAGATACTGATGGCGCAGGGCTAGATTTTGATGAGACATAAGTGTCTCGACCTACGGCTTCAATCGCCATTAGGTAATCTTTGAAGTACTTGTTTGCGTCTGCAGTCGTCAGTGCCGCTTCACCTAGCATGTCGTATGAATAGGTAAAGCCTTTGTCGCGCATAGGTTTGCCATTCTTTTGTGCCTCAGCGATGCTGCGACCCAATACAAACTGATGACCCATTACCTTCATCGCTTGGTGCATCGCTTTACGAATTACCGGCTCAGAAAGCTTGTTTACTAGACGGTTTACCGCCTGAGTTGGGCTCTGCTCATTTGATGAAAGACCCACAACCTTACCCGTCAGCATCAAACCCCATGTGGATGCATTCACAAACACAGAGTCAGAGTTTTTCAGGTGAGATTTCCAGTCAGCAACGCTGAGCTTGTCACGAATTAGAGCATCAGCGGTCGCTGAATCAGGGATACGCATTAACGCTTCTGCAAGACACATCAACAAAATGCCCTCTTGCGTATCTAGGCTGTATTCAAGCAGCAGTGCATCGATCATTTGAATCGACGTCTTATCTGCGCGAATGGCTTCGATCAGCGAGGTTGTCTTGTCTGTGATTTGTTGCTTTTCAGACTCAGAAGGCGTAGCTAGCGGCAGAAGTTGCTCTAGCCATTGGGTTTCATCCACCATATATAATGGTGAGATAAGCGACCACAGCTCACCAAGCGATTGCTCGTTGAACTCTGGTTTTAACACATCAGTAGCTGTAAACATGCGTTTTCCTTAATCTCACACCCGAACAAAAAACGTCCGAGATTTCTACAATGGCTGCAGTGTATTGAGAGTATATAAGGAATACTTGTCAAAAACTCCGAGTTTTTTGCTAAAAACTGGGTTTATTAACAAAACAAAAACATCATCACATATGAAACTTCAAACGAATGTGCCGTTTTGTTTCACTATTTAACAGTTATTTGCTTTTTGTATTGAGATGGTGACATCCCTTGAAGGCGGGAAAAAGTATGGGTAAATGCAGACTGACCAGAGAAGCCTGCCAGCTCTGCTACCTGACCAAGGCTGAGGTTGCCTTGCTCAATTAAACGGCGAGCGCGGTCGATTCGCTTACCTAATACGTACTGGTGTGGAGTGATGCCCATCTGCTCTTTAAACAGCATATGGAACTGACTCTCACCTAAGAACACGCTACCAGCCAATTGCGCCACTGAGATCTTATTTGCTAAATGCTGTTCGATGTAGCGATCCAGCGCCTCAAGATCAAAGCGTGATTCTTTTACGGATGTTTCAAATTCAGAGATATGGCGTTGCAACAGCGCGATCACTGTGTCATTACAGGCGCGACTTAATAGTAGATCGTCAGGACTGGCTTGCATCTCCTGAACCAACATATGTATTAGCTTTTGGATCTGCCCGTCCAACTGGAAGTAAACGTTAGATGACGCAAGCTGATTGATCTTCTCTAACATCAATGGGTCATCATTACTTGGCATAGGCATGTTCAGCACTAAGATATCAGACTGCCCCACCACGCCACCGAAAGCATGATCAGAGCACGCCGTTACCACACAGCCTTGACCGGGGCCGACCAGATTACCTTTGCCGCTCACCTCAAACTCGGCTTGGCCTTTCAATCCAATCACCACCTGCGAATACTGATGCTCGTGACAATCCATGTGAGATGGCAGGGTCACGATCTCAGCGGGGCGAGGACCTGATAAGCCTAGCGGTGAAAGATCGAGATTGGGCATGATGGGTAATTTTGGCATGTCGAAACAGTTTTGATAGTTAGAGATCCGGAATAATACTCTGATTTTAGCCCAAGATGAATTTGTAAATGATCATGAGAGTCATTTAGCACAAGCCTTCGCTACACGATCATTATTGCGATCACGGTGATCATGCCTCCGGAAAGATGATCAAGAGTGTATAAACTACGGTCGATGTAAAACCAATTTTATTAAGCGCTCCGAATGGTGAGGACTGGGCGATACATTGATTGTTTCAATCCTCGTACAGCGACTCACAATCCTGAGTGATTGAGGGAATTCCCCCCTTTTGCAAACACGGAGCAAGGAGTAAATTGATTCACAGAGTAGTAAGTCACTCTGGGTATCTTACTGATACCTCAGGTTAATTTGCATGACCCTCGTGAGTTAATCTGAAATCTTCTACACGTCGACAAGGCAGATCTTGTCTTTGGCCAGCCCGTCTTCAGGCTGGCTTTTTTTTGCGTCTCATATCGTCAATAGCTAACGCTCTCTCCCTTGTTTACTCGTACAGCCTTGATCATCGTTCCCTTGATCATCGTTTCACACGCCGCCCGCTAATTTACAATACAGCGTTATAAGAAACTGATATCATTAACTTAGTTCCGAAACTGAGATAATATTTTGTCGAAAACACTTAACTCAATACAACGCTCTCTTTTTGAACAGTTGCCGGGCTGCTGGGGGTGCAAAGATACTAACTCCACCTTTGTGTACGCAAACCAAGCCTATAACCAACTGATCGGTTTGACCGACAATCAAAACTGCGCAGGTTTGACAGACTTCGATATGCCAAGCCAAACAACGGAATGTGCGCAAGACTTTAGAGCACAAGACAAATACGTGATGGAAACACGTAAGACATTAAAAATACTCGATATTCATCCTTATCCAGATGGCCGTTGGCACGCGCACATTTTTACCAAGACCCCTTGGCTCGATGACGATGGACAGGTGCAGGGAACGATATTTTATGGTCAAGAATTAACCGACACCGCCATCTTAGAGGTCGGTCACTGGGTTTGCCAAGCCACCAGCACCAAGTTGTGTGACGGTTCAATAGCTGGCGCAGAGCCAAGGCAGTCAAAACTCAATAAAAAGCTCACCTCCCGTGAATCTGAGGTGCTGTTTTTATTGCTGTTTGGGAAAAAGCCGCAATACATTGCACAAACCCTGTCGATTTCGATCAAAACCGTAGAAGGGCACGTTGCCCGACTCAAGCAGAAGTTCGATGCCAACAGTAAGAGTCAGTTGATTGAGTTTGCTTTGGAGTCTGGGCTTGGCTCCGTTATTCCTGAGAGTCTGCTCAATCGCCAGATCTCGGTGGTGCTGCACAGCGAAGTGACCACTAGCACTCAGCGATAGCTCTGAGCCATAGTTCTGAACACTCTATGTGATTCGCTACAGACGATAGCCTCAAGGGTTCTCGCTCGACAAACAAAAACACCGCGTCAGTCTCACTAGATTACACGCGGTGTTTTAGTATTTGGCATTCAACAAATTTGATGCGTTTGATTCAGCTATGGCGCGAGACGGTCGATATCCCAACGATTCTCTTGGCGAGAAAATAGGAAGCGGTCGTGCAGACGGTGTTCACCACCCTGCCAGAACTCAATGCTGTCGACACGAACACGGAAACCACCCCAAAAACTTGGCACTGGGATTTCACCCTTGGCAAACTTCTGTTTTAGCTCTAGGTATTTACCTTCCAAGATGCCACGAGCAGAAATACGACTACTTTGTTTACTCGCGATAGCAGCCAGTTGGCTCTCTTTCGGGCGTGAAGAGAAATACTTCATGTTCTCTACCGCTGTAAGCTTCTCTGCAGTACCTGTAATGTGAACTTGGCGCTCTAACGGATGCCACGGGAAGTGAAGGCTGATTTTGCTGTTATGTTCTAACTGCTGTGCCTTACGGCTTCCTAGGTTGGTATAGAAAACGAAACCTTGTTTATCGACGTTCTTAAGCAACACGATACGCTGAAAAGGTTGACCATCCTTATCCACCGTAGCTACCGTCATCGCAGTCGGATCGGTAAGCTTGGCTTCAATTGCCTGCTCTAGCCACAGGTTAAATTGATCGACGGGATCGGCAGCTAAGTCTTTGCGTCTCAATCCACCCTGAGCATATTCACGGCGAATATCTTTCAGTTCCATTTCGTTGCTCCTTTTCATTTTTTTGTGATTCTGCGCTTTCGCATAACGAAATACAAGCCCGTGATAGCCGTTTGTGCTGGCTATTGGGCTCGGTGTTACCAAGATCTCGGTACTCTGATAGTCATGTTGTTAATCTATATACACTTTCAATCGGATCTGAGTTCACCTTGGCCAACAAAATAACCCGTTTTCTGACCCCTTCTGTTATCGCTTCACTACTTCTAGGTGCCGCTGGACTCGCCGCGACGCATCTGTTGGCGGAGCAGTATCAACAGCGATTAGTTCGCGAGCAACTTGAAGAGGCGGCCAATAAAGCCAATCTCCAACTGGATTCCGAGCTGGCCAAATTCAAGCAGGTCCCAGCCATACTGAGCCACGATCCAAGAATATTGGGCTACTTTTCAAAGCAAACTACCGCGCAGCAACTCAACTTATTACTCGAAGATTGGGCAAGCCAAAGCCTGGCGGATACCATCTACATTCATGACGACAGTGGTACCGTGGTTGCCTCAAGTAACTATCAAGATCCAAAGACCTTCGTGGGCGAGAACTTTGCGTTTCGTCCTTACTTCAGCCAAGCGATCAATGGTGATAAATCTCAATACGTAGGCCTAGGTGCACGCTCAAACGTTCGCGGTTATTTTCTCTCTTCCCCACTCTACGTTGCAGAGGAAATCGTTGGTGTGTTGACCGTTAAAGTCAGCCTAGAGAACATTGAAGCGATTTTGACCAGTGATGGCTTTGATATTGTCGTGCTCGACAACAACCAAGTGGTGTTTCTCTCTAGCCAACCCCAATGGCTGTACCACTCTTTGCAACCACTGAGCTTAATTCAACAACAACAGATCGCGCAGCAACGTCAATATGGGTTGGACCAAATCACTCTGATTGATGATTTCCTTGCTCTGTCACAGCCCGTTAGCGAATTACCCAGCAAGCAGTTGAGCCAAATGGGCAGGTTTAATGTCTACCCTGCCACAACTAGCAGTCAGCAATACCAAGTTGTGGCGCTCAAGGGGCGAGAGACAGAGCTCAAGAAAGTGACGCAGATAGACGCGATATTCTTGGTGATCTACAGCCTAGTATTGCTGATCGCTTGGTCTTGGCGTCAAACCTACAAAGCGAAAGTGGCACTCACAACGCTCAATCATAAACTGGAAGAGACCGTTAACAAGCGCACGCTCTACCTTCAGCAGTCGAACCAACAGTTGCAACAGACCATTCATCAATACCAAGAGTCCCAAAGCAAGCTCAAGCAGACTGAGCAAGAACTCACACAGACGGCCAAACTCGCGGTATTAGGTGAACTCTCAGCCAGCATTAACCATGAAATAAACCAACCGCTCGCAGCCCTGCGAACCTACAGTGAGAACAGCCTCAAGCTGCTAGAAATGGGACGTACCGATATGGTGAAGGGCAATCTAGATAAGATGCTGGCTCTCAATATGTCAATCACCGACATCATCGCTCGACTTAAAGTCTTTACCCGCAAGGTCACTAAGCAAGAGAACCACACGGCAAATCTGCATCAAGCGGTCAATAACGCGACTGGCATCTTGAGTGCCCTGTTGATCAAGCAAGGCATAACGTTGCGTATGACTTCTATTAGTGACGACATTCAGATTTCGATTCACCCAACCGAGTTAGAGCAGGTATTGGTTAATTTGATTCATAACGCCGCGCAAGCACTGAACCAGCAGCCGAGCCCGCAGATTGGCTTAGAGTGGCGATTGGAATCTCAAACTTGTGTACTTGATATTTGGGACAACGGCGTCGGGCTGCCTGAATCAAAACTCTCTCAGTTGTTTGACCCCTTTTTTACCACCAAACCGGAAGGGCTAGGGCTTGGACTGTCGATCTCTAAGCGGATTATTGAAGCGTATCACGGCAGTATCACCGCAACCCGCCGCGAGCCTTGTGGCATGGTATTCTCGCTGCGAATCCCGTTACAGACCGTCACCTCGGATACCAGCCCAGAGCATACGGCTGACGAGAATAACCAAAACACCGATTAAAGGTGTAGTTGAACACAACCCATTATTGAAACAAGGAATGTGGCTTTGAAAACCATGCCAGCACTCTACTTTATTGACGATGAACCCGCGATTCGTGACTCTGTTGAGCAAGCCATGCTCATAGAGGGCATTGAGATTCGTTGCTTTCCCAACGCGGTAGAAGCACTCAAACAGATCCCTTTGACCCAAGCTGGCGTGGTGATCACCGACATCCATATGCCTGTTATGGACGGTATTCAATTTACCGAACAACTTTTAAAACACAATCCGCACTTTCAAGTGATTGTATTGACCGGACACGGAGATGTTCAGACCGCTGTCACCGCAATGAAAGTGGGAGCCTGCGACTTCCTTGAGAAGCCTTTTGTTGTCGATGCCTTGATGACGGCCATTCACAAAGCCGCGGACAAGCTCGCACTGGTTGAAGAAAACAATCTCCTGCGAAAAGAGTTAGCGATGCAGACGCACGTGGGCCCCAAGTTGATCGGTCAATCGCCCTCTATGGTGAACCTAAGACGCGATCTGATTACGCTCGATCTCAGCAAAGACCCGATGATCATCTTTAAAGGTGAAGTCGGCACGGGCAAGCGGATTACCGCTCAATACACCCACGACCTGCACAGCAACCAGCGAGGGGAACTCTACCCTGTTGCCGCGTTCAATCTACCTAAATCCGATCAAGAGACGTTTTGCGACTATCTCTACCAGTTGTGCAATAAACATCGTGGCGGAACTCTCTATATCCATGAAACAGAAGTATTAATTTCTCAGCAATGGGCTTGGCTCACGCAAGTAAAATCAAAGTTACTTCATGAAAATGCATGCAATTCAAATGCAACTTGTATCATTATCGCATCCACCGTTGTACCCGCTACAATTAAAGGGGAGTTTCGTCAATTCGACCTTCTGCCACTAGCGCAAAGGACCGAAGATATTGGCTCACTGTTTAAGCACTTTGCGCGAGGTGCGGCCAGCCGTTATCAGTTACCACCGCCGATCATCACCAAACGAGATATCGAGCGGCTGATTGCGAAACCTTGGCCAGAGAATGTTCGTCAACTGCGTCAGGAAGCAGAGCTACGAGTGCTCACCCAAGTAAAACAGCCAGAGGAACAAGAAGAGAATCACGATTCAGAAGATAGCGCCTCAGGAACGGCCATTAAACAGCTCTCTTTAAGCGAACGAACGGATAACTTTGAGCAGATCATTTTGATAGAAGCCTTACACCGTCACCAAGGCATGCTTAAAGAGGTGCAACAAGAGCTACAAGTGTCTCGTAAGACCTTATATGACAAGCTGCGTAAACACCAATTAGACAAAACCGATTTTAAAAATCGATAATTTGATAAATATATATAAATACAACGCTTTATGGGAACAAAATCTTAACATTTCTTAAAACTAAGAATACACTCAATAGGCTTGCACTAAATTTCGCAGACAAGGATTGTTATGAGCCAGAAAAGTTACAACAAGCTGAACGATACCGAGCTCGACTACGTCGATGATAAAACAGCGGCGTTGCTACTCAACACGCCAACCAGTGCGCGGATAATGCTGTGGGTTATCGTTCTGTTCTTTGTTGCTGCGATCGGCTGGGCCGCTTGGGCAGAGATAGACAAAGTGACTGTTGGCCAAGGTAAGGTGATCCCCTCTTCTCAGATTCAAGTGGTACAGAACCTCGAAGGTGGTCTGGTAAAAGAGATCTTGGTTAAAGAAGGCCAACAGGTTCAAAAAGGTCAGCAACTGCTTCTTATCGATGACACCCGTTTTCGTTCGGACTTCCGCGAACGCGAACAACAAGTCGCCAACTTAACAGCAAACGTGTTGATGCTTTCCGCATCACTAACCAGTGTGGTGATCGACGAAAACTTCTCTGTCGAAAATTGGCAAAAGAGTGTGATCCTCAATTACGGAAAACTGGCTTTCCCTCCACAATTTATCGAACGTCAACCCGACTTAATCCAACGCCAAAAAGCCGAATACCGACAAGATCTTAATAACCTACGTAACCAACTGTCTGTATTTGAACAACAAGTTGAACAGAAACAACAAGACCTAGTCGAGGTTCAAGCGCGAGTAGCCAACCTACGCGAGAGCTACCGTTTTGCGCGCAAAGAGCTCGATATCACCAAGCCGTTGGCTGACGAGGGCGTGGTTCCGCGTATCGAGCTGCTAAAACTTCAAAGACAAGTGAACGACACGCGTCGTGAACTCACCTCTAGCGAACTGAAAATCCCAGTCCTGCGTTCGGCCATTAAAGAGTCGATGCTTAGCCGAGTCGATGCAGCACTGAATTTCCGCTCGGAACAACAAGAGAAACTCAATCAAGCGCAAGACAAACTCTCGGCACTGACCGAATCTGCCGTCGGTTTAGAAGATAGAGTAAACCGAACTGTGGTTATCTCGCCAGTGACAGGTACGGTGAAGACGTTAGGCATCAATACCGTGGGTGGTGTTATTCAGCCGGGTATGGACATTGTTGAGATCGTACCAACCGAAGATTCATTGCTGGTCGAAGCCAAAATCGCCCCGCAAGACATCGCCTTCCTACGCCCTGAGCTTACTGCCATTGTTAAGTTCAGCGCCTATGACTTCACCAAATATGGTGGTCTTGAAGGAGTATTGGAGCACATCAGTGCTGATACCACCCAAGATGAAGAGGGCAACAGTTTCTATATCGTGCGTGTTCGAACTGAAAAATACAGCTTCGGGCAAAATGAAGAGTTGCCGATCATCCCGGGTATGACGGCATCGGTCGACATTATTACTGGTAAAAGAACCGTACTGGATTACATGTTGAAGCCAATATTAAGTGCTCAGAACAACGCGTTGAAAGAGTAAGGGTGTGTGATGTTTTTCCCTTTCAACCTAGATGTTAGTCAAAGCCACAAGGCCGTTCGATGATGAAATCACGTGCTGCCATTGTACTGTTGGCAATGACCTCTTTTGCATCGTTTGCACTGAATACCACGGAACAGCGCTGGGTGAATGCCGTCTCGCAAACCTATGGTGATAGAGCGGCTAAGCGAGTTGAGACATGGCGATCCTATATTGCGCAGTTCAAAACGCAGAGTGACGCTCAGAAGCTGGAATCCGTCAATCGCTTCTTTAACCAACTCTACTTTGTTGACGACATTGTTCTGTGGGGAAAGAAAGATTACTGGGCAACACCACTGGAGTTCTTGGGCAGTAACGCCGGCGATTGTGAAGACTTCACCATCGCGAAGTACTTTTCCTTGCTGGAGCTGGGCGTGCCCGACAAGAAACTGAGATTGGTCTACGTCAAAGCCCTAGAGCTAAATCAGTTCCATATGGTACTGGCCTACTACTCCACACCGAGTGCGGAGCCGGTCATTTTAGACAATTTGAATCCAGAAATTAAACGAGCGTCAACGCGCAGAGACTTACTACCGGTATACAGCTTTAACGGTAAAAACCTATGGCTTATGAAGTCTTCGGCAGGAAACGGACAGCTTGCAGGTAAATCATCCAGATTGAGCTTGTGGAACGATCTTCGTTCACGCGAGCGCTCTCTAAAATTAAACAAACCCATTATCAATTACGATGAGTAGGTACAATGACTTTATATAAACAGCTTGTAGTCGGGATGGTTGCGGTCTTTATATTACTGATGACGTCAGTATTTATGATCGAATTTAATACCACTCGAGGCCACCTAGAAGCGCAGCAGCGCTCAGAGGTAAGCAATACCATCAATACCGTTGGTTTGGCTTTGGCTCCTTATCTTGAGGACAAAGATCCAATCGCCGTTGAATCGGTCATCAATGCGCTGTTTGATGGCAGCTCGTATTCAGTGGTGCGCCTCATCTTCCTTGATAGTGGCGACGACATTTTACGCTCTTACCCGATCAAACCCAGTACCGTACCTAGCTGGTTCACATCGCTGAACTTGTTTGAGCCTATTCACGACCGCCGTGTCATCACCAGTGGTTGGATGCAGCTCGCTGAGGTGGAAATTGTCAGTCACCCCGGCCCTGCCTATGCCCAACTTTGGCAATCATTTACTCGCTTAACGACTGTATTTGCTTTGATTTTTACCATCGGGCTGCTGGCTATCTCGTGGATAGTTAAACGCTCTCTGAAGCCACTGAACCTGATCATCGCCAAGATGGACCAAATTGCGAAAAACCAGTTTGGTGAACCGCTTGCGAGACCAAAAACCAAAGACCTGATTATGGTCGTGGACGGCATCAACCACATGTCGACCCAAGTTGAACAAGCCTTTAAAAACCAAGCACAGGAAGCACAACGACTGCGTGAGCGTGCCTATATCGATCCCGTGTCACAACTGGGTAATCGTGCTTACTATATGTCACAGCTTAACCAGTGGTTGGCTGAATCGAGTGTTGGTGGTTTGGCTGTTCTTCAGGCGCAATTCATCGCCGACGAATACGAAGATAAAGGCTACCAAGAGGGCGACGCGCTCGTGCATGACTTGGCTGAGCATCTGCAAGCCTCTATCTCATCACCCGATCTTACAATGGCTCGTATCTCAAAAGATGAGTTCGGCTTTATCTTGCCAAACATTGATGAGAGCGAGCTGAAGCTAATCGCTGACAGCATTGTTAATTGTGTACAAGGGCTAGGTTCCGACCCAACAGGCACCGCTCACGCTAGTATTTCGCTGGGTGTGACGCACAGTAGCCAAAGCAAGACCAGCACTGAAATCATGTCGTTGGTGGATAACGCCCTATCTATCGCCAAAGCAAACCGCGAGATGACTTACGGTTACATCACGGCCGATGACCACGGCGCGGTAATGGGTAAACAACAATGGCGTACGCTGGTAGAAGAAGCGATCATCAATGATCTGTTCACCTTCCGTTTGCAAGCGGCCAACAACAGTTTCGGTAAGACCTTCCACCAAGAGGTGTTCTCTGCCATCGAAAAAGACGGGGTTCGCTACAGTGCCGCTCAATACCTATATGCACTTGAGCAACTTGGTGCTAGCCACGAGCTAGACCAATACGTTATCGAGAAAATGATCGAGAAACTTCACGCTAAAGAGATCACGACACCAGTGGCGATCAACATCTCGGCGAGCAGTATCTCAGAGCCAAGCTTCATCCGTTGGGTTGGAGAAACACTCAGCAAGAATTCATCGATTTCACACATGCTGCACTTTGAGATCCCAGAGAATTGCTTTGTGAATGAACCACACTACACGGCACTGCTATGTAATGCGATTCGCAACACCGACGCGGTATTTGGTGTTGATAACTACGGTCGTAACTTCCAGTCTCTGGAATACATCAATGAGTTCCGCCCAGGCTACGTTAAGCTGGATTACCTCTACACCCACAATCTGGATGATGAGAAACAGAAATTTACCCTGACGTCGATCTCACGTACGGCGCACAACTTGGGTATTACCACCATCGCCTCACGTATCGAGACTCAAACGCAGCTTGATACATTGTCAGACAACTACGTTGAAGTGTTCCAAGGCTTCATCGTAGATAAGTAGCAGTAAGGTGGTTATTTAATGCAAGATCCATTACTCAATTCGCTGATATACGTCAGCCGCTATTACGGTCTGGCGAACTCTCCAGAGGCGCTCATTAATGGGTTGCCTCTCGCGGATGGTAAGCTGACCCCTTTCCTATTCCCTCGCTCTGCAGAGCGTGCAGGGTTAGTGGCGAAAGAGAACCGCTCCGACTTAGAGAGCATTCCGGAGCTGATTCTGCCAGCGGTACTGCTGCTCAAGCAGGGTGAAGCGTGTGTACTCAACCGCATCGATTTTGAAAAGCAAGAAGCGGAAATCATTACAGCCGAAAGCGGCATGGTGCCGATCCTCATTCCACTGGGAGAGCTGAAAGATCAATTTATTGGTCGCTACTTCTTAGTTAAGAAACAGTTCCGTTACGACGAGCGCTCACCAGAGATCCTCAAAACCCGTCAAGGACACTGGTTTTGGGGCACCATTTGGGAATCGAAAAAGATCTACCGCGACGTACTGATCGCCTCGATTCTAATTAACTTGTTTGCTATCGCTGCACCAATGTTCACCCGCTTAGTCTACGACAAAGTGGTCCCTAACCTCGCCTTTGAAACGCTATGGGTATTGGCAAGTGGTATCTTTGTGGTGTTTCTCTTTGATCTGCTGCTCAAACTTATGCGCAGTTACTTTATCGATATTGCGGGCAAAAAATCTGACATCCTAATCTCCTCAAAGCTGTTTAGTAAAGTGCTCGGGATTCGTATGGAGGCTAAGCCTGCATCCGTCGGTGCCTTTGCGAAAAACCTGCAAGAGTTTGAATCAATCCGAGAGTTCTTTACTTCCGCAACGATTGGATCTTTGATTGACCTTCCTTTCGCGCTCCTCTTCCTCACCCTTATTTGGCTGATGGCTGGCGATCTGGTGTACGTTCCTATCGTCGGTGTAGTGATACTGGTTATCTACGCATTCCTGATTCAAGGTCCACTGCGTCGCACAATTGAAGAGGGCTCACGCCTTGCTTCGCAAAAATACGCCAACCTGATTGAGAGCCTAGCCGGTCTTGAAACCGTTAAGCTATTCAGCGCTCAGAGTCAGTTCCAGTTCCGCTGGGAAGAAGCGGTGGCGCACATGGCAAACTGGAATATTAAGAGTCGTAGAATCACCGACAGCATTCAAAACACCGCTGGTTTTGTGCAACAGAGTACCAATGTCGGCATGATCATCTTTGGTGTTTACCTGATTGCTGAGGGTGACCTTACTATGGGTGGTTTGATTGCTGCGACTATGTTGAGTGGCCGCGCGATTGGCCCGTTGGTTCAGCTCTCTATTCTGTCGACTCGTTACAACCAAGCGAAGTCATCAATGACCTTGATTGAGCAAGTCATGGAGATGCCTGATGAGCAAGAAGAGGGCAAACGCTACATTCACCGCCCTATCATTCAAGGACATATTGCGCTTGATAAGGTGACCTTCCACTATCCAGATTCCCCTATTGCGTCGGTGCGTGACCTTAGCCTAACCATAACACCGGGCGAAAAGGTGGCGATCATCGGTCGTATTGGTTCGGGTAAGACAACACTAGAACGTCTGATTATGGGCCTGTACAAGCCGACAGAGGGTCATGTGCGTATTGATGATACCGATATGGAGCAACTACATCATGTCGACGTACGCCGCAATATAGGCTGTGTACCGCAAGACAGTAACTTGTTCTATGGCTCGGTTCGCGACAACATTACTTTGGGTCGTCCATTGGTGGATGATCGCGACGTCATGGACGCAGCTAACCGAGCAGGCGTGACCAACTTTACTCAGCAAGATCCTGCAGGCTTAGAGCGCCAAGTCGGTGAAGGCGGTGGTTTACTATCAGGTGGTCAACGTCAGGCCGTGGCTATTGCTCGTGCTTTCTTAGGTCGCCCACCTGTACTGCTGATGGATGAACCAACCAGTGCGATGGATAATCGCTCAGAAATGCACATCAAGCACCAATTGAACCAGCTATTACCGAGCGAAACGCTTATCCTGATCACCCACAAAACCTCAATGTTAGACGTTGTAGACCGAGTGATTGTGATGGAGAAAGGCTGCATCATTGCCGATGGTCCGAAAGCCAAAGTACTGTCTGATCTTAAGCAAGGCAAAGTGAGAGCAGTCAGCTAGGTTGATACTAGAACACGCTTTCACACTAAACGTAAAAAGGAGCCACTGGCTCCTTTTTTTATTCTGGTTACTTGATGACAAGAAGAGAGTAGTTAGACGATTACAGCTGCTCTCCAATGTCCTCTTTTTCCATTTTAAACGAACACTGAATCTCGTATTGGTTAAAGGAGAATACGCTACCGCCGTGAGTACGTTTAGTTGTCACGGTTTCGTCACCAAACTGAATCGTCACGCGAGTATAGACCTTCTCATGCGCCTCAACCGTGCACTCTTCAAGTAAGGTATCAAACTCCGCTTCAAGATTATCAATCTGCTGCTTGGTCGATTCTATCGCTTGGTTGTTCTGCTCTCTCATCGATTCAATGCGCTGCGCCTCTTCGTCACTGCGCTCTGCCTTGGGTCTTTTCTTAAACTCCAGCTCTTGGCGAATCACATCCATGGTTTTCTCTTGAGCGGTCTTGTAGACATCTCTAAGCTCACTCATCTTCAGCTTGTAACCGTCGTAGCGGGCAAAACAGTGGACCTTAGTGGCGGTATCACCCTCAACACCGAGGAACACGCACTCTACCTTGCCACCTACTTTGGCTTCACCGCCACTAAGCGTACCGTGCTTCTTCATGCCATCAACCACAATCAAATCATGACCGCAGCGAATTTCATTACTCATGCTGTGTACCGTCAATCGGATATCTGTTCCAGCTTGCAGCTCAGAATATTGAGCATAGCTCGCTTCGATTGAGCCCTTAGTGAGAACTTTACAGCTTTTACACTCACCCTCTTTCACAGTGTGGCCGATAATGCCTTTCGCCACTTTAATGTCGCCCTGCGCCTGCACTTCGGCAGATTCAATGAAACCGCCAACCGTCACGCTTCCGGTTGCCTTCACCACCATGCCAGGGTCAATGTTGCCAGAAACAAATACATTACCTTTAAACTTAACGTGGCCGGTAGCCACGCTAACGCTATTCAGACACAATGCCTCATCGACCTCGATGGTGCGTTCTTTAATAAGTGGCAATCCAGAACAGTTGGCAACGAGAAGATTGGGATCATCAGAAGAAATAGACGTGCCCTTTCCAGGCTTGAGTAGGCTGTCTTTTCCAGGAAGTGGTGGAATGAGTTTCCCTTGAACGGTGAAACCTGCAGTTCCCTTGGTCGCGGGCGTTCGCCTCATCACCGGGTCATTTTCACCAACGGTAATGGTTTCCCCAAGATCGCGCATGTCGATCTTGCCGGACTCTTTGCTGCGAGGTTTGAGCACTTGACGTGTGATGTCAGGAACAAGAGGCTCAAACTTAGCGTCTTTACCTTTCACTGGCTGTTTGCCTTGAGCGACCACTTGTGTGAATTTATCACCCGCCTGTAGCTTGTTACTCATTACGAGTACCTTTTTTAGGGCGAGTTTATTAATACCTTTGGTGATGTGTGCCTGAGCCAGTGCATGAACAATTTCCGCGCCTCTTAGCCCACGCCCTGCATAAGCACCAGTAACCGTGATACTGGCAAGCATCTCGTCGTCAGACAACTCGACAACCATACTTGCATTACGCATCTCTGCCACAGTTACGCCTTCATAGGCTTCACCTTTGCCCTCTCTTGCTAGGTTAACAAAGCGTATAACTTCATCTTCTAAAGGGAAGAATTGACTGGCTTGCAACTTCTTCAGTGACTCAGGTAACTCCTTTTGATCAAAGCTTCCATCCACGACAAAGCCTGATTGCAACCGAGCGATCACTTCCTTTCCATCTTCAGACAATGTAACTATGTTGTCCCACATACGACTGCCACTTCCTTAGCAAAAGAGTATGAATTCAGTTTATAGAAGATACTGTTTTGTGAACATACTCCTTTTTCAATAACAAGGGATAAGTCACTTTACTGAATATTTTCTCAATATTGAGCTACTACACTTCAATTCGCAACTTATTGACTTAACGCATTAAATCAACCTGAATGACTTTAGCAAAGACCAATTATGTGGCCGCAACAAGTCCACCACAAAAATTTTATTCTGAAATCAGGTTTGGTGTGACGAGCTCAATTTTCGAGTATTTCAAGCTGTTGGAAAAAGGCAAGAACGAAAGAAGTTCGACTTGTTGGTGAATGAAGAGAGACGAGAGACGAGAGACCGGAGACGAGAGCTGAGTTTACAGTGTAAATTGAGTCATGGTTGAGTTTACACTGTAAATCGATAAATGAATGAAATTACGATGAGAGCCTATTTACACTGTAAATTAGGATTTAGACCTAACTCACTGATAACGAGTTCGAGGTCTTTTCTCAGTGAAGCTTCCGTTTGCTTACGTCCAGTAAAGTTGGTCAGCTCGCTGCACTCGCTCCATGATTTCTTTTGTAACACCTTCCAGATAATTAAGTCAGAGACTCGGCGCAACTGGTCGCGGTTCAACTCGAAGATCATATTCTCAAACATAAAACCAACACTATCGAATCCGTTGCCACCGAGTATGTAGTGATTCAACATTGCAAGGTTTTGTTGTGAGACAGTTTGGCAAGACAGAGATGCCAACAACGAACGAACAATAGAAGCCTCAAGTTCATTGTACGAAGTAGAAATCAGATAACGGAAACTGGAATTGAAATGCGACTTACCTTGTTCGAGCCAAACCTGAGACGACTTGGTTAAGGCTCTACACATGAGTAGAGAATGGCACCCACTCGCTTGGTCACGCTGGTGGCCGAGGTGCATTGGCTCAAATCCATTACTGAACCAGAAATCAACCAACTCATCCGTTGCGCCAAAACTAGTCGCCAAATAATCGAAGTGACCTGCTGATTGAACCAAATGCGTCATCATCTGATGACCGTAGCCTTGCCCTTGAATATCCGGATGAACAGCGATTCTCATGATTCTGAGACACGTTTGCTCGGCAGCCAAAGGGATGCCTAAGTGGTTAGCAATAAGCGCCGGAGCCAAATGCCCACGAGGTCGACGTTTACCCAACTGAATGTCTTCAATCATATTAGGTTGCAATCCACCCTCTTCGACCACCAATACACACCCCAAACATCTCTTTTCGACGAACAGAGCATGAAGCGACATTTGTGGATTATCGAGCAACTGAATCAAATCATTTGGCGATGTTTGATAATGAGCGCTAACCAATAATCCAAAGCACTGGTCAAGTATGTAAGGATTATCAAGCAAAGCTTGCTTGTCGAACTGATGCCAAGTGGTACTACTGGTTTGAAGGTTTTCAGGTAGTGCTTCAATATCTGAATTAAGTAAGAACGTCTCAAACAACCACTCTTCTAGCGGATCACCAACACTCCAACGTATCGGCTGTTCAAGTTTAAATGAGCGCCAGTTAGGACGATGCTGAGATAACCACTTTTCAAACTTAAGACCAAAGCCTCGTCCACTGCCTTCATACCCGTGTACAGTAGTCGAAAAAACCATGCGGTGGTAGCGCTCTACCATACGCTTCAACATTGGAAGAGGAATCGCCGCCGCTTCATCCACTAAAAGCAGGTCGCAATCGGGTTGCGTTCTTAGCAGTTCATCTGGCGCAATAAAAACAATGTTACTCTGTTCGTGTACCAAGGTATGGCGGTTTAACATCGTTGAATGAGGTAATTGCTTCAAAGCATGTTCAAACAATGGTTGTACAGCTTTTACATTAGGAGCGGTAACGACAATGGTCACCGCCTTTTTAACCTGAATAATCTTGGCAGAAGCCATGCCCAATGCCGAGCTCTTACCGCGTCCGCGATCTGCAGTCAAAACCAATGGACGTTTCCGGTGACCAAACATCACCTTTTGAATCGCCTCAATGGCGTGACTTTGTTGTTCATACTGATCAACACAATGTTCAACTTCTACCATTTGAGGCAGTTGTGACATCAACTGCTCAAGGTTTTGCGGCGACATATCTTGAGACAAACCATACAGCTTATCGAACTGACGTTTAATCCAGAGTTCAGAGAAAGTGGATTTATCCAAAGTCGTCGTATCGCTCTGCTTGTGTGGAAGAACCAAAAGCACCCCACCCCCAACCAAAGCACCCAACGCAGCCGTAAAACTATTGGCATCAAACGCATTTCTAAAGTCACAGATCAACACTTGGCACTCTTGCCCTAGTAGGTGCTGGCCTTTATTGAAAGGGATTGTTTGCGTGCCGGGTACTTCCAATTCACCGAGAACGTAGGCAGCAGAGTTAGCTTTGTTTTTGAGATAAGATTGAATCTCTTGAGATTGCCACTCCACATCGCCGGTGAGAACAACACCATAGCGATGGTTATGATGAATAGCAGTAGTAGAGAGTTGCGTTAAGAAAGGGAGAGTTGTCATAAATTGTGTCCAGATTGGTCTACACACAGTTTATCACAGGTAAAGAAAAAGCCGCATCAAGCGGCTTTTAATTGGAATGGTGAGAGCGTTAGTTTAGCTTTGATTGAACGAAAGCCAAAATCTCTTCCATGGTCGCGTCATCAACCTTTTTAAGGTTCAATGCTAGGTTAGCACCCTTACGGCTGTATGAAGCACGGCCTTTAATTAGCTCAACCTTAGGAGTCGCTTTTTTTGCTGGCGCTGGTGCAAGTTCAGAAATCCAATTCTCTAGTGTTTCTGTCACGTCTTTTGTTAGACGAGTGACACCTTGCGCTTCACTACGCTGCCATACAAAACCATCAGTCGCATCGCATTTCGTCAGCAAGTTTTGTTGCTGTTCTGCATTAAGTGAACCAAATTGCTTGTGAAGTTTTACGATGGTTGGACGACCTAAGTCACTCACATTTGGATACGCTTGAAGCAGCTCTAGCGGAAGCGATGCCGCTTTCAAAGCGCCACTCACTAATGCTTCACTACACTGGAACATTTTAGCCAGCGCTTTTTGGTCTTCAGCTTCACCTTTATCTAGCTTCGCTTGCATCTCTTTGCCTTTCTCATAAAGAGACAGTGGCTTGTGCGCATTCGCTACATCAGAAAGGAACTTAGCGTGTTCACTGTTGATGTCTTCAGCGACATAGATAAGAAACTCTTTGTCAGCAAGAATACAAGACATACGACGACGGCTACCGTCTAAGACTTCAATCTTACCGTCTTTGTTCTTACGACCTACAGCTGGGTACTGCTGACCACGCTCTTTAAGTGTGGTTAAAACGTCTGAAAGTGCGTGTTCGTTTAGGAAAGATTGCTCACGTGCATTCTCTTCGAATACGACGGTTTGCGTTGCAACTTGATCAGCAGGAATACGTACTAGCTCAAAAGACACCATTTCTTCACCAGCAACAGCAAGTTCAATCACTTGAGCTTGCTCTTTTGCTGCTGTTTGAGCTTCTTGAGGAGTTGCTACTCGGCGCTTGTTTGCTTTACCAAATAGCTTTGCATTTAAGTCGGATGTTTTAATTGCCATGTTGATTATCCCTGATTAAGTGAAGACCAGTTGCTGTGTAGTACACGTTCTAATTCAAGTGCACTCTTCTGTACTGCATCTTGAGCAACCGCTAGCGTCTTTTTACCGCCTTCAAAATCGCTTGTCGTTAAGTCAAAAACCGTGCTGTAAGTATCTGCGCAGGTTTCAAATGCGCGGCTACGAGGAATGGTAGCCATCATAACTTGGTCATTCAGCAGGTAGTTCATCTCGGTCAAGACAGAGACTTGTTTCTTGTTGTCATCTTCAAACATCGTCGGCATCAAGCGAATGAACTCAAGCCCTTTCCAATCATCAGGGAACATCTCATAAACCGTTGGTAGATGCTGGAAAAAGTTAACCGTCGATGCCCAGTCAAGACGCTTAGCCGCACATGGGATCAGTAACGCGTTCGACGCGTACATTGCATTCCATACCAACGGGTCAACGTGAGGACCGGTATCAATCATGATCACGTCGAAGTCATCAGCGATTTTGTCAATCAGCTTCTCTTTGAGTAGACGAACAATATCGAGAGACTGATCTTGAGATAGGCTCTGCCACGCTTCTGCGTTAAACATCGCATCTTCTGGGAATGCTGAAACGGTTTTAAGGTTCGGGTATTGGGTCGGAAGCAGTACATTTTTATGTAGGAATTCCGAGTCGACTTCTTGGCCTTCTGGTACGTTATCTAACATGATATCGACAGCTGAGTAAATGCTGTCGTGCTCTGCCCCACTGATTTGTGGGTTTAAGAAAAGACGCAGTGAACCCTGTGGGTCAAGGTCGATAAGACAAATACGGTAACGTTTATCCAAGTTCAGTGATAAGCAAGCCGCTAGGTGAACCGCAGTCATAGATTTACCTGTACCACCTTTTTGGTTCTGTACGTTGATAATCCAAGGTTTATTGTCTGCGTGTTTCTTACGTTCGTGGAACTTATCCACGCCCGCAGCGTCCATCAGCATGTGTGCTTCAGTAAGAGAAATCGAATAGTGATTAGCGTTATTTTTCGTGAACTGGTGGCCTTCCGCTTCCAGTTTAGTGATCGCATCATCCAATTTACGACGAGTAAGACCTGAGCGTGTCTCCATCATCGCCTTAGACATTGGAGGAAAATGCTCGTCACTTCGCTCTTCCAAGATGATCTCAATTCGGTCAGCCTGAACTTGTTGAGTCTGTTCGGCTAGCTGATAGAGCTTATCAATCGTTTGTTCTCTTTTCATTGCCAATTTCCGTAATGGTTAACTTAGTAGAAATTGTACAGCAATTAACAACAAATCCAACAAAAACATGAACATTCATTTATGAGTGAAATCACATAAAATTGATTGCCTGTAATGTTTTCTGTGTTACGCAGCAGTGACAGGTGAACAAAAAATGACTAAAAACAACCGCTGTAATGCGGCACATTCTTCGATAAATTTAAAGTGTTACATTGTCACTAATTTACAATGTAAATGAATTTTACCCCTTTTTCGTCGGAACGATTGAAATTCAAGCACAGATTACGGTGAATGTGATTTCGATTGAAAAACAGGTTCTGAGGTTCTG
>NZ_JAHGAJ010000009.1 GCF_030248535.1 Vibrio sp. D404a
GGTGATTGGCTATATATTTTGTGTGAACAATAAAGGTTCACTAACAACGTCAGTTGGCTAGGTGACCCTCGGCTTAAGAAGGGTCACTTATCTTAATGCACTATGCGTGCCAACTTTTAAAACCCCATTTTACTACGCATCAGCACACTTATTGGCCGTTTGACAGCGGTTCATTTGCAATATGAAATTGCATTTTGCAATCAATACTAATAACGCTAGTGATTATGTTGTTATTACTGTGTTCCGATGAACTTTTTATTAAGTCACTTTCAACCGGAACTAGACTCAAATTACATAATCAATACGTAATACATTGAAAATAAACATCAATTGAGTACCAGCCAAAAAAAACGCAAACATGATTTAATCAGTTTGCGTTTTTTGTTTGTTATCTTATCGATACATCACTAGCGAGCGTTTGGCTTGCTGTGACCGCCTGGTTTTGGCTTGTTGCGATTACCGGTGTTTGGTTTGCCCGAAGATGCAGAACCTTTAGGCCCATAGCTTGCGCCGTAACCTGATTTACCTTGACTCGGCTTTGATTTTCCACCGTTTTGTTTATTGGTAGATGGTCTCTTTGAAGACGACTGCGTTGGTGATGGCTTTTTACCTTTCTCAGCAGGGTTCGAGTTCGACGCTGAACTGTTTAGAGGCTTCTTACCTTTACCACGTTTAAAGTTGCTTCCATTGTTCTTAACCGAAGCTTCGTCGGCCCCGTGACCTTGCGTCTTAGGCGCTGCAGATGGCTGACGCTTTGGCGCAGGACCTGTACCCGGTGCGTGACGCTTGTTTTTGCCAACAGGCTTGTGACCACGTGCATTCTCTGATGAACGCTGGCCATCAGAATGTTCTGTTCTTGGCTTCTTAGGTTTTTTCGGTTTCTTAGTCTTGATTGGACGTGTATCAAGCTTAGATTCAGGCAGCTTGTTTACTGGGCTAAAACCTTCCAGTTCGCGGCGTTCTAAAACTTGTTGAATCAAGCGCTCGATACCAAACAGTTCAGAGGCTTCATCCGCACACACTAGCGAGATCGCTTTACCCACCTCACCTGCACGACCTGTACGTCCAATACGGTGTACATAGTCTTCCGAAACATGTGGCAAGTCGAAGTTAACAACTTGAGGTAGTTGAGGGATATCGATACCACGCGCGGCGATATCCGTTGCGACCAGCACTCTTACCTGACCAGTTTTAAAGTTCTCTAGAGCTTTGGTTCGCGCACCTTGGCTTTTGTTGCCGTGAATTGGGGCCGCAGTGATACCTTGGTCATCAAGGAAACGCGCCAGCTTGTTTGCGCCGTGTTTTGTTTTGCTAAACACAAGCACTTGCTGCCAATCATTATCTTTGATCAGCTTAGCTAGCATCGGTGCTTTTTTCTTCTTATCCGCAGGGTAAATGCTCTGCTCAACTGTTTTCGCCGTTGAGTTAGCTGGGTTTACTGAGATTTCTACTGGGTTGTTCACCAATCCTTTTGCAAGGCTACGAATCTCATCAGAAAAGGTTGCAGAGAAGAGTAGGTTTTGGCGTTTCTTAGGTAAGAAGGCTAGGATCTTGCGGATATCACGAATAAAGCCCATGTCCAACATGCGGTCTGCTTCATCCAAAACCAGAATCTCAAGCTGATCAAAACGCACTGCATTTTGGTTGTAAAGATCCAATAGGCGTCCCGGCGTCGCGACCAACACATCACTACCTTTACGCAGTTTCTGCATTTGTGGGTTGATCTTCACCCCACCAAATACCACCGATGAAGTCAGTGGTAAATGAATCCCGTACTTCACAACACTGCCATTCACTTGTGCAGCCAACTCGCGAGTTGGTGTCAGCACCAATGCACGAACTTGGTTTGCACGGACACGTGGCCCGTTAGAAAGCAGCTCTAGAATAGGTAGCGTGAAGCCTGCGGTTTTACCTGTACCAGTTTGAGCGGCGGCCATGACATCCTTTCCTTTTAGAACCGCTGGAATCGCTTTTTCTTGGATAGGTGATGGCTTGTCATAACCTTGTGCTTCAATCGCTTTTAGGATTGGTGCAGAAAGGCCTAGGGAGGTAAAACTCATAGATTAATGTCTCAGTTAACGAAAAGGTAAGCTCAGTGCGAGATGCGCCTGGGCTGTGTAACGCTAAATCGTGACCAGCATCGCGTTACAGAGCGCGGTATTCTGAGGCTTTTAACCAAATTCAGCAACTAAATTCTAAATCTAGTTTCATTAACTTGCGCGCTTTCTCTGGTACATTTTTTCATCAGCTGCTTTTAGCAACTCATCGACATCTCGATAGACTTCGGTGTAAGCCACCCAACCGATACTGACATCCAGAGAAATCTCTCTTCCATCAAACTGTACTGGTCGCAAACAGATGTCCCGTTCAAGCTTGCTACGGATTGAAAGCAAATGCTGATCGTCATGCACGCGCGGTAACAAAATCAAGAATTCATCTCCCCCCATACGAGCAACGATATCGGAGCTTCTTAGTACTCCACGGATTCGCTTAGCGACTTCCACCAGCACCTTGTCACCGGCAGCATGCCCATAGGTATCATTGATCGACTTAAAGCCATCAAGGTCAATGTTCATGACAGCAAAATGCTCTGAGCCATTACGTTGCGCATTTTTAAACGCCATTTTAAGGCTGTACATAAAGTAGCGTCGGTTAGGCAGCATAGTAAGTTCGTCATGCATCGACCGCCCATGTGCTATCGTGTAGAGTCGATAGATCATAAAGTAAGCCAGCGACAACAGCAGCAAAAGGGTATAACCGATAATTCGAACAATGTGAACTCTTATCCATGGAACGTCCATCAGCACATTGTCGTCACCTGCAAGTGCGAGAAACCACCCTCCGTAAGGAAAGTTCGCCATCTCGGTCGCAAAGGCGTTGTTAAACACAGTTTCACTGCCATAGAACACCGCGCCATCCTTGCCCGCGCTATTAAAGCCTCGAATCGCAAATTGATATCGGTTCTCCAACTGCGCTGCACCAGCGTCTTTGAGTATGGATTCTAGGCTGATAACCGCACTGGAAACGCCCCAATACTCTTGATTGAATGGAGGATCCATGAAGATGGGTGTACGAGTGATAAGCGCCCAGCCCCCCTGAAAGAGCTCGACAGGGCCTGAGATAAAGGTTTTTCCGATTTTTCGAGCCTGAACAACCGAAAACCACTGCTCAGGGTGATCTCGATAATCGATGCCTAGTATGCTCTCGTTACCTTCGCGAGGATAAACAAAGCTAAGCACATCGTTTTGAGCCAGTCCTATCAACTGGATATGAGAGCCGTCTTGAATGATGCTGTCTGCAATCTTATTCCACTCTTGAGTACTGCCTTGTGGGGCAATGGCGACCTGTGTCGACATACCATTAAGCAGATACATGTCAGTGACAATTACCGCCTCGATGCGAGAGCGAACAATCGACAGCTGTTTTTGTGCCTCTGAAAAGGATTCATTTTTTAAGAAAGCTATCTGTTTTTGGTGGAAAATCTCAACCGCACTTATCGTCGTTAGCAAAAATAAACAAGACAATATCCTGGCAGACCACTGCTTGCTTGAACGATTCGTCATACTTCGTTCCCCCTGCTCTGTCTATTTTTGTATGTTTATCGCCCTAAAATAAGGCTAAATAAACATCAATCACTACTTTTTGCTCTCGTTTATCTCATAGTATGCAGCTAACAGGCCAAAAATCTATAACTTGTAAAATCCACATGTAAATAGTGAGCTTTTCATCACCAATAAACATTTATAGAAGTTATTACTTTGCTGCAAGTTGTTTGTGTGAGCTATAAAATAACAACAAGCTGACCAAACACTTACATTGTGAGTATGGCTCAATGCTATTTTCTTTTACTCTCTTTCTTAGTTCGGTACCTTTGATATGAAGCTAAAAACAATAACACTCTGTATTTTGCTATCGACAACCGCTGTCGCAGGCGCTTACGCCGAGCAAAATGCAATCTTAGAAAACGCCAATCAAAGCAACTCTAACGCTTCGCAGCAACTCAACGCTTCGCATAACCTGGACGCCTCTAACCAAGAAAGCTTCAAAGCCTCTGCAGACATCATAAGAAATACCTACGAAAGCCAACTTTACACCCTAGCTGCTTTTAAAGAAGGCCATTATGGCGTTCGTATGTTCCGACAAACGCAAGATGAAAAATATGCGGCAGCTGTATGGAGTGACATGGCACGTGTTGCTAGCAAACTAAGTCGCCTTTCTAACGACGTCTACACTCAAGAAGAGATCGTTCTCTATTCAGAAAAACGCATCTCTTCATATTTAGATGAAGAAGATGAGCGCAGCGTTCGTCGTTACAACATCACCAAGCATATGCCAGAGTATCTATTCTTAGGTGTTGACTTACTGGGATCGATGGCTCGTGCCAACGAATACGGCTTAGAACATCTCAATGACGACAAACTAAGAGAGATTATCCGTCGTTACGACTTCTCAACATACGTCAACAATGAGGATATGGTGAAAGCATGGGCTGCACAGTTGGCAAACCAAGTGTATTGGTTGCGTCAACTTGGTGAGCAAGATGTTGTTGATGAATTCGTTACAACATTCAAATCCGCCTACCCTGATAGCCAAGACAAAAAGCTCTCGACTCAGCAGTATGGTAATAAGATATACGGAATGACCCACATCATTTTCGGTGACTCGGAGTACTATCAACACCAAGTGAGTGAAAAAGAGCACCAATGGATATACGACTATTTCCGAGAAAACATCGACACCATTTTGCTGCGTGCGAAAGAGGACGTGATAGCTGAAGTCGGTTTGACCTTCTTGCTGGCAGGTTTAGAAGATGACCCCGTTGTTGAGAAAACCCGCCTTGCAATTCAGGCTTCAATAGACAAGCAACAAGGTATGATTCCATCCATCACCGGTGATTTCGACTTAGAGTATGGCGAGCATAGAAATGTTCTCGCAATCATGCTGCTCGATTGGCAACAGGTGAATGAAGCCCCAACATTTCAAAAGCACCCTAAAGTGTTCAGCAACTTGCCATACGGCTTAGTGGAAAACAAACCACATTAAGCACTCGCAGTCCTTTCATCAATACAACAAACCCAAGCCTGTCGCTTTGGGTTTGTCGTATGGTGGTGTCTAATAGGAGCTGTATTATAGGACTTGAAGTATTAGTTAGCCTTTGGCTTTGTCATCACAATGGTAAAGTCACCATCGCAATAGCCATCCACTAACCTGACATCCTCACACAGCGTTTTGCAGAACCGATAAACCCCTTGAGGGTGGTAACTAACAAGCAACTGACGTGCGGGATAGTAGTGCTTGTCGAGCAAATTAAATACCACCGCTTTATCAGCCAATGCATACATGCGTGTGATCATGGATGTTAAGTAATGTTCATTGTTTGAAGCGTAATTAAGAGAGCCACTCGCCACAACCACGTCATGAGGATTGAGACTAAGCGTGCTGATATCGCCGCGCTTGAAATGACACGCTGGGCTCTGATGAAGAGCTTTGGCTTGTTGAATGAAGTTAGCGTGTTGCTCTACCCCTAGGTAGGAATGGATGGCGTATTGTGACGTTAAGAAAGGATACAAATCGCCATAACCGCACCCGAGATCAAGCACAGAACAGCCTTCAAACTCTACATTGCTGGCAATCGCTGCAAAACGCGAGTGCTGTGAGTCGCGATCCGTCCAACCGAGTGAACGCGCTTTATCTTCAGGCCAGCGCTTAGACTGCTTTCTGTGGTACCAATAAACGCGGAGCCTATCATACCAGTGCATGACACGACTCCTCGCATGCTGAGCTGTCTCTGCTAACAACAAGATAATACATTCGGTTATGTTTCATGGCTTGTTCCGGGAAGATAACTACCAAGCTTATAGCCGATGGCATAACCAACCACAGCGACCGTAACGAAAACCATCCCAGAAAACACATACGCGACCGTTGCCATGACGCCAGCCCCCCATACCACACTAAATACCAAGCCTAAATACGCCTCTTTAGGCCATTGCGTCACAGGAAAATGACTGTCACCCGCCAGTAAAACGATCAACGCTGACACGAACGAAACGGCAACCAACAAGCCAACACACACTCTTGCTTTCATAAAAAACCTTTATTAAATAAAGCGATAAAACTCATCTTTAAGTTTCTACGCACGCTTAAAGTATATATTAGTTGCCTCTACCTCACTATTCCCCTAACGAGCGATACAGCGTCTTTTCAATAAGATAACTGCAGCAACAAAAAACGGGCACTCAGGGAGATACCTGAGTGCCCGTTAAAGACAGGTACAGCTCTGTTTAGCCGCGCTTATAGCAAGATAAAGATGCCCGCTAGACATGCACTCATCAGGTTAGCCAGCGTGCCCGCAGCAACCGCTTTAAGACCCAAGTTTGCAACCTCAGCACGACGCTCCGGAGCAATCACACCGATAGAACCTAACTGAATCGCAATTGAACCGATGTTGGCAAAGCCACACAGTGCAAAAGTAATGATGACTTGGCTGTGCTCAGACAACAGTGCTTTGTTCTCAACAAAGTCGATGAAGGCAACAAACTCATTCATGATGATCTTTTGGCCAATGTAAGAACCCGCCATCAGAACTTCTTCACTTGGGATACCAATTACCCACGCCAATGGCGAGAACAGGTAGCCAAACACCGCTTGTAGCGTGATACCAGTGAAACCTAGTGTTTCACCCAAGCTCTCAAGACCCGTGTTCACCATCGCGATAACACTCACAAACGCAATCAGCATAGTACCCACCGCTACCGCGACTTTCATGCCGTTCATTGCGCCGCTTGCCAATGCATCAATCACGTTGCTTTGATCAGCCTTGTCTAGCTCAATGTTTTCATAGTTACTTGGGGTATCTAACTCTGGAACAATAATCTTAGCCATAAGCAGGCTACCAGGCGCTGCCATGAAGCTTGCTGCAATCAGATATTTAAGCTCAACACCTAGACCTGCATAGCCACCCAACACACTGCCCGCAACCGATGCCATACCACCAGCCATAACCGCAAACAGTTCTGAACGAGTCATTGATTTTAAGAAGGGACGAATAAGAAGTGGCGACTCGCCTTGAGATAGGAAGATATTGCCTGTTGCAACTAATGATTCTGCTTTACTGGTGCCTAGAAGCTTTTGCACCGCACCGCCTAGAACTTGAATCACTTTCTGCATCACACCAAGATAGTAAAGTGCAGAGATCAGCGCGCTGAAGAAGATGATGATTGGCAGTACACGTACAGCGAAGATAAACCCTTCTGTCGCAAGGCCACCGAATAGGAATGATATACCCGCATCCGCAAAGCCAAGCAGGCTTGATACGCCACTACTTAAGCTGGTTAGCGCCATTTGTCCCCAAGGGAAGTACAGCACCAAGGCTGCGAAACTGATTTGAAGCAAGAAGGCACGAATGACTGTTTTCCAGTTGATTGCCGAACGGCTCTCAGATAGCAGGTACGCGCAAGCAATTAGTGCAAAAACACCAACAAAACCAAATAAAATATTCATAAATTGTCCTAGAGATCCTTAAAGAGTAAACATGAGCCAAGCGAATGACATCAAAGGAAAAGGACAAAGAATCGCGAGCAATACGCTACGCGAAGAGGGCGTTAACAAAGTTAACGAATGTAACAACGAGTTGTTCATGTAAGATCACCTTATACAAGCAGTGGAACGCAGCTGGTCCGGTCCGTGGGGTCATTCACATATCCATGTGACGGCTTGTATTGGCTAAGCACCGGCTTAAAACCGGAAGAGAAGTATAAACAACTTAATGAGACTTTCATCACATTTTTAAACGCAAACGATCGCGCGGTCAAAGATTCATCAATTCGGTCGAATTTGATCGGAATGGGTGAGTTTTTCCATTAAAAAAAGCGACAATTTTCACTGTCGCTTTTCATGACTTTTAGCTTTATGGCACATACGTCCAGCGAATTAAAACAATTCCAATCACTATAATTAGGTAGCAGAACGTGACTTTATAACGTCCACGTTGCGAATTTACGCGATTTGTTCCAACTTTCATTTATCATCATTCAACCAATTGAAAGTCGTATCGACCATCGTTTTCTGCTCGCTCTCTAATCAATAACACGTCTTCGTGGAAGGTCAGTGCGAGTAATTGATCACTATATTCGTACAGGTAAGAGACCGAATGTTGTTTGTTGAGTACCTGTTTTGGCTTTCCCAGAAGGGCAATAACTTGTTCTCTGGTCGTGCGCTTTTCAATCAGCAATTCAAGCTTTGCGGCATCAAACCGCTCTGGTCTCTCGATCATCTGACGCAACTCATCTGAAAACGACATCCAAACCGCTCCCATCAACAGAGCCAACAACATCAGCAATGATTTATTCAACACAATACCTCTCCTAAACTCAATCTCGAAGGCTACCACTAAAGGGGTGTAAAGGCTGTAAGCTGTTGTAAGAGAGGATTCTATCCGTGTGGCATAACGTCATTGCCATGGCTTACCGATCAATATTGCTCTGCGGTGACAAACGCCGCGCTGGTTTTATCTGTCGATAGCTCAAAGCAGTACTCTGCATGTTTTTTCAAACACTGGAACACCTCAACGTCGAGCTTGTGGTTTTGAACGTGGTCGTCCAATATCGCCAGTGTCTGTTCTAAACTCATCCCCGGTCGATAAGGACGAGACTGAGTCAATGCTTGAAACACATCAACCACTGCGACAATACGGCTTGGCTTGTCGAGTTGTTCGGCGGTTTTCCCCATAGGGTAGCCTGAGCCATCCAATCGTTCATGGTGATTGGATGCCCACTCACAGATCTGCGGTGAACTGAATAACTCATGCAGCGCAAAGCGAGAGTCCGTTGCGTGACGCTTAATGCAGCAGTACTCCTCATCAGTGAGCGCTCCCGGTTTGTGCAAGATCTCTCTGGGCGTCTGCAACTTACCAATATCGTGTACCAATCCTGCGAGATAGAGTTTTCTTTGGGTTGTATAGGAGTAACCCAGCTGCTTACCAAGGTACTCGGATAGTTGTCCGACTTTGAGTGAGTGCTGGAACGTAAACGAACTTTTGGCATCCACCACATTGGCAATAAACTCTGCAAAGGCGACGGTTTCATCCAATGACATTTGCTGGGAAAAGAACGGCACAGGTTTAAACCTATCGCTCATGATCTGAATGTACGAGACATCCATCGAAAACCAGAAGTCATCGGTGTCCACAAGCTCACACATATGCTGAACAAGATTGCTTTCAAACAACAGGTCCGCTTGCTCGGTGAGGCGCTCAATAATGTAAGCCTTTCCCGTCGGAGTAAGATTGCCAAAGCGATCAGCTGATGCGACGCCACATAAGTAGTCAACCCTATCTGCCAGCATCACTACAGCCGCTAACTCTTTCTCAAGTTGGCTAACGGGTAGGTCTTTCAGCTCATTCCAAGGTGTATGATGGTACAAAACGGGTTTTGCAAAAATGGAGAGTACCGGGCACTGTTTGAGAATCTGATAGCCTTTCTTACAATGATGATGCGTTGAGTCCGGAATAAAACCGGCGATCAAGCTAAGCTGTTCATCGACTTGTGAAACACCACAATCGTGAATAAGTCCAAGTGAGAATGCCAGTTGAGCTTGCTCTTCTTCCCAACCGACACTCAGTGCGCAGCGATACGCGATATACCCTACTCTTTGTCCATGGTGCTTGCTTTCAAAGCCGACGTTATCGAGTGCTTTAGCAATACCAAATAGCGCCTTGCGCAAATCTACCGTCACACTCTGGCAGTACAAATTCATTAATTAAGCCTAGTTATTATGTTTTTTATATTTATTGGAGGCCAATACTAATCGATTACAAAACATATAGTCACAAATTAAGTAAGGTTTATTGAGTTTCGTGACATAAATAACGTATAACGCATTTTTCGTGCTACAATTTGCATAAAAATTAGACAGTTAACAGTATAAAGAGCAAACTAGTACCAAAGTATAATGCCCCTTAAGCAGTCAATGAGGACACGATGTTTAAAATAAAAATCAATAATGAAATTTCGATCGCGTTGGTACAAGAGAGTTTCGCAGCACAATATGCACAACTCGTTTCGGCACAAATCGATTATTTAAGTCAGTGGTTAGCATGGCCACCTCATTGTCAAACCGAGCAAGACTTCCGTATATTTATCCAGCGCTCGCTGCACGATTACGCAGAGGGAAAAAGTATGACCTGTGCGATCGTCTATCAAGATGCCATTGTTGGTAACTGCAGTTTCAACACCATCAATCACGACCTCAAGAAAGCCACTGTTGGTTACTGGTTATCGGAGTCTCAACAGGGTAAAGGGATTGTGACTCAGGTGGTTACAAAACTCATTAAGATCGCTTTTGAAGAGCTTGATATGGAAAAAGTAGAGATATCTGCCGCGGTCGAGAACACCGCAAGTCGAGCGGTTTGTGAAAGACTCGGGTGTCAACTCGAAGGGATCATTACCAGAAGCGAAAACTTAAATGGGCGCATCGTCGATCATGCCATTTATGGATTAGAACGTAAGTAATAACTGGAAGTCGGTTTGAGAAATAGAGGATAAGATCTATTTAAAGCTATTTTTCCGTTATTGTATTAAATATGAAATACGTAATCACCTGAATCAGAACTCGATACGAAATAAAGCGCCGACAAAATAGTCGGCGCTTTATTATTGAATAATAACTCTAATTCAGTTAATTATCCTCAGCATTTCGTTTCGGGACAACAATAATAAACTTCGCCCCGCCATGAATACTGTGATCTAATTTAATTTGCCATCTCAGCTTTTTCGCTGCCGCACTTGCAATCGCAAGCCCTAATCCAAACCCACCCGTTTTTGCGGTTCGACTTTGATCTAAACGCGCAAACGGCATTAGCACTTCATCGCGTTTATTTTCTGGGATCCCTTCGCCATCGTCTTCGATCACGATCAACCAGCTCTCTGAGTTTTCATCGAGAGTCACCCACACCTTGTTTCGAGTATAATTACCGGCGTTTTTGAGAATGTTATCTAGCACCAATCGAGCCATTGTGCAGTCACACTTGGTTGCAAAGCTGTTGACCACATGCGATTCAAACTCAATGTTCTTTATCTTGGAGTAGCGCACTCTGTCCAAGCAGTATTCATTCAAATCGCAACTGGTCTTAATCAGTTCGAAGAATGAGTTATCCACCACATTCAGTTTAGACAGCATGATGATTTCAGAGGTTAGCTGATTGATATCGTCGATGTAGCCATCAATGTCATCAAACAATACCTGCTGTTCGTTGGGCGCTCCTCGTCGCAGCAGATCGGTCGCCAATTGAATACGACTGAGCGGAGTTCTCACCTCGTGAGGGATCGCCTGTGCAAAAATGTGGCTCTGTTTTACTTTGCTCTCGATTTCGTCTGCCATCAGGTTAAAGCTATTCGCCAGATCAGAAACCGGATGTATGTCGTCCATATCCGAGCGTGTGCTCAGCTTACCTTTACCAAATTGTTGCTGTTTTTCCACCAAGAGTTCAATTCGTTCTTGAAATCGACGTACAGGTAAATAAATGCTGGCACCAATGGCGATAATGACAGCGATTAGGAGCGCAATAAGGAAGTGGCGCTCTGAGTCTTCATACCACTCGATATGAGGGGCGAAAAAATCACCGACCTCACTGAAGACGAAGCTGAATTTGGAGTTCGGCAGTTGGTACACTGCGGAATAGAGGTTTCTATCGCTGAGGTAGATAGGGACACCATTCAGTGTCGTAAAATGCTCGCACTTGGCACAAGGGGCTTGGTTATCCCAGTTTTCAATAAGGCGGAGGTTGAAAATGTAAAACTGCTGGTAACCGGTTCTATCTAGCTCTCGATAAAGGGAGGTTTGACTATTGCGTTGATGGATGTACTGATCAACAAAATAGGAGCCATCATTAAGAAAGCTCTCGATTTCAGTTCGACGCATGTGCCCTTCCCCTAAGGTCACAAACAGAAAGATCGTCGCAATCATCCCTGTAACGATACCAATATAGAGCCGAGCGAACATTGAAATTCTTCTCAACTGGCTCACTATTCGTTTACGCAACAAGCATGTACCCCTTATTTCTCACCGTTCTGATCAATTGCTTATCTTTAGCGTGAGCCCGCAATTTACGACGTAGACCAGAGATACGCATATCAATCGAACGGTCGTTGAAGGCGTAATCAATACCACGGAACAACTGACAGCACTGATCACGTGTCACCACCTCACCAAGGTTATTGACCAATAGGTTGAGAATCTCAAACTCCGCAGAAGTGAGTTGCAAGTCTTGTCCGTATAAAGTGGCACTTTGAATGGTGGTATTAACGACGATATCGCAGCTTTGTTCTTCGTTTGAGCCTAGCGGTGTGCTTGACGCTGCGCGGCGCAGTAAGGCCTCAATTCTTGCCAGAAGCGCGTGGCCTCGAATGGGTTTTGTTACGTAATCATCAGCCCCAAACTTAAACAAGCTTACCTCGCTCATTTCGTCGGCTGAGGCGGTCAATACCAAGATGATGCCTTTGTAAAACTCACGTGCCTGTCTGCAAATTTGTGCACCACTGAGGCCTGGTAGCATTAAATCTAAAAGCACTAAATCCGGCTCTACTTCTCGAATCGCTTGCACTGCCAAGTTGCCTTGATCAACAACCTCAACCTGATAGCCTTCGGCTTCAAGATACAGAGTGGTTAAGCGCGCGATCTCTTGGTCGTCTTCAATTATGAGCACTTTTGCTTTAGACATTTCCATCACCAGTATTTATAAATGCGCGGGCAGTATATAGACTGAAAATACATCATCAATACTGTAACTGAACTTGCAATTTTACAGTACGCAAAACAATGTATTCATCTCTGTACACCTGTTTTTACGGTTTTGACCTTAAATGCAGTCTGTTGCGCCTTTATCTATATCCTTAAAAACAAATTTATAAAACTGACAGCATAGTAACTTGCTCCTCTTACATCTCCTTTATTTTCTTACCCTCCCTTACATACAGATTATTTACAACTAACCAAAAGTTCATTCATTCTATCCACTGTCTTTATGCAAAATTTATTACTAATAGAAAGATAGATAGCAGTAATAAAATCTAGAGGAATAAGTGATCATGACAGGGAAAACGATTACTTCAACAAGCCGACAGTGGAATCAACCTCACAATCTATTTGCGAGTGTATTTTTCTTCTCAGTGATTGATTAGTATCGATGACATGAATTATTCACCAAATAAATAACTCTCTCAATGGTCTATCGTATGAACAAAAAACACCTTGCTGCACTATTTTTGGCAAATTTCCTATCTTTTAACACGGTTAACGCCGCCCCATTAGATGAGACGGCACAAAAGATTGAGCAACATGTCATGTCTTGGATGAAAGTCGATGTGATGAAGCAGAGCAGCATCATTCAGAAAATGGTGTTTGATTGTCAGTTCTACAGCGCAATACCGGCGTTAAAATCTCCGAACGGCAGCGAGAGCAGCTTTGGCCGTTATCAGTTCTATTCGCACAACGGCGTTCTCGGTTCAATGACAGAACCTTACACCACCCAGCCTCTCCCTGAGCTTCAACTGTGTATCAAGAGTGGTTTCAAAGTAACAGATAAAGACCAAGCACAGCTGTTGTTTGAAGCTATAGAGACCGTCTATCCGAATGAATCAATGTTTGATCAAAACTACGCTAAAGAGATCATCAAACAAGAAGGGGCTTGGCATCTCATTGATGGTGAAATTTTTGATGACAAAAAGGGGTATGTCATCGAGGTCAACACTCAAGGGCGTGTGACTAAAGTCATTCGCTCATTGAACCTCTAGTTTCGAATTGTCCATGATCGCCCTTCCAAGCATAAATAAAACACTCATGGCGAATTGCAGCAGCCTTGATACAAATGGCTGCTTATCTCTTTTCACTCTTTCAGTTAAGCCTTAGTTATGCAAACTTACCTACCATTTGAGCATCTAAAATGCCCTATCTGGGTTTACGACATCGACCATAAACTGATCGTTTGGGCGAATAAGAGCGCACTGCCACTCTGGGAGGCTGACTCCTTTCAAGAGTTGGCTTCTCGCGACCTTGGGCAAGAGATGTCAAAAGCTATTGAGGCGACACTCGAAGAGTATCAAAGGCAATTTCATCTCAATCAAACCATCAAGACCTGGTGGAACTTCACCCCAAAACACATAGCCAAGCGTGCTTTGTGTCAGTTTTCAGGTATTCCCCTGCCCGATGGTCGTATCGGTATGTTGGTTCAAGTTGTCGCTGAGGAGAACAGCCTAAAGCACGACCTTGCTTGTTCTGACGGCTCTAACTTGTCTTTACTATTTGATAAAACAGGCGCAGTGGTCAGCGTGAACACAGCGTTTTATCAAAACTACGGCAACCCTTTCAATCAGTTGATCGACTTCCTCGGGAACGAGGAGACCGTCGACCTCTGGTTGTATTCTGCCATGCGTGGGCAAGAGCTCCTTGAAGAAGTCAGCTGTAAGATAGGTGGCAAGATCCACTACTTCGATGTTCAGGGGAAGTGGTTGTTCGACAAGAGCCAATTACTGCTTAACCTGACCTGCATTACTCGTCAAAAAGAACGCCTTTTACTAGCAAAGTACAACGCCGAGCATGACTGCCTAACCGAACTCTATAATCGCCGTGGTATCACTAACTTGTTGGTTACTAGTATTGATTACCGCTCCCCATTCGAACTGATGTTTCTCGATCTAGACGGTTTCAAACTGGTCAACGATACCTATGGCCACAATGTCGGTGATCAGCTACTCAAACAGGTGGGTATCAGGCTCAAAGAATTGCTAGATGATACTTGCATGATAGGTCGCTTTGGGGGTGATGAGTTCATTGTGATCGCACACGCCTGTCGTAACCAAAACATCCCTCTGCTTTGTTCGCGAATTATCAACGCACTGAACAAAAGCTTCCATATCGCTGGCATTGGCTCCTTATCCGTGGGATGCAGCATTGGGACCGCCCATTTCCCAGACAACGCGATGGATCAAGAATCACTGCTCAAACAAGCTGGTATGGCGATGCACATGGCAAAAGCCAACGGCAGGAATCGCTACCAAACCTTTACGCCTGATCTTGCTAATGCGCTGCATCGCAAAGTTGATATTCGCCACCGACTAGCAGGTGCGATAGAGAACGATAACCTACACCTGCACTATCAGCCCATTATTCATAGTGAATCTAACAAGATCACTGGCTTTGAGGCTCTTCTGCGCTGGAAAGATAAAGACCTAGGCCAAATTGAACCACGTGAGTTTATCGGCCTTGCTGAAGAGACAGGGCAAATTGTTCCGTTAGGCCGCTGGGTATTGAACGCGGCCCTCAAGCAGCTAGCACAATGGCATAAAAAATTTAGCCCAGAGCTCTCACTGAATATCAATATCTCTGGCAAGCAGATCCATTCCGCTTTTGCTGAACAACTGTCGGCGATGTTGAACTTCTACCAACTGCCAGCAAACAAAGTCGCTCTGGAGATCACTGAGTCGGCGATGATCTTCAAACACGGTGAAGTTAAACAAGTGCTCTATGACATTGCAGCACTCGGAGTTGAGCTACACCTTGATGATTTTGGAACCGGCTACTCGTCACTCTCGATGTTGCATGACCTGCCCATCAGCACGGTAAAGCTGGATAAAAGCTTTGTTCATGGCTCACATCAGGGAAGTAAGGCGATCGTCAAAGCAACGCATGCTATCTGTGAAAAGCTTGAGCTTAAAGTGGTGGCAGAAGGTGTCGAAACTGAAAGCCAAAAACAGTTTCTAATTAATTGTGGTTATCAATACTTTCAAGGCTTTCTATTTGGTAAGCCTATTTGCCCCGACGAGATCGAAGAGTACTTTCTAACTCCAAGCTATCACTGATATTTTATTCAATAATTTCATATGGTTAACAATGATACCCCTTACACAGGCTTACATTGTACAAATCTAAAAGGGGTAGTCTTAACTGATTGTTTTTATTGATATTTAATGTAACTAAAACAATCTAATCAATATTTGAAACCATCGGCTATCTGTTTTGTTAAGTGCGCTTCGTTTAACCTCATTACACACAAGGCTTTGTCCGATTAATCACTTACCAAAGCCACTCTAAGTTACTAGATGAAACAGAGATACTATGCACAAGAAATCCGGCTTTACTGTACTCGAACTTATTGTCTGCTTGGTGCTTGTCGCTATCATCGCAACAACGGCCATGGTGAGGTTTCTGGAAATTCAGAGTGATGCACGTGCCAATAAAATACGCGAAATCGCTGCAAACCTTCAAACGGGTATCGATATGATATATGCAAAATCGATGGTCGAAGGCGTAGAGAATGAATGCTCGTATGCGGAACCATATACGAGAATATACGATTATCCTGTCTGCCATGCATACCCTATTGCTTACATTAGTTCTGTTAGCGAGTTAATGAACATCCCACCGAAAACCGATGGAAACGGAAACGAGATCAACCAAGATTATCCACTCTCCGTCCGTAACATAGAAATTAAAGAGAAAGATGTAATCACTACACATCCACAAGAGCTTGTTTCTGCAATCCATTTTACAGGAACAACATATACATTCTTACCCAAGGGGGATTACTGCCAAGTGCTTTATCAACCCGAAAGAGAACCTCAAATTGTTGTTCTTGATAGTGCTTGCTAAAAGTTGCGAGGGTTAAAATCAACCGTTGATGACGTTACGGGAAATATCTTCCTCCCTGCGTCATCGACTCTAAGAGTATAATTACTCATCGTATATTCTCATTTCAAATCTCTTCGATAATTAATGTACTCGTATATATTTTTTAAGAGAATAACACCGTTAGTTACATAATTATTTCATAATCAATTTATAACCAAAACTCATCCAACAATATAATCTATAGCCTTATGTAATTAGAGTGTAGTTTTTATAATCATCTCTGTATGAATACATTTTTATTCGTGCAAACTGAAAATATTTTTCCTTAGTTTGAATGAACTTTAATTTTAAATTAAAGAGTCTTTCATACCCTATATTGTAGTTTAAAAGCTCTAATCATAATTTCCCAGTTAAAATCTATATAACACACCCGTACAATAAAAATTACTTATATTAGGTATCGCTAATTTAGGTTAGCTAAACTGAACCAAAAATCATCATAAACGGCAAATTCAGATTGGATAAATACCAAAACAAATGGATTTATCCTTCTTCCCTCTTGTAAAACTCCTTTATTGATTTATAAATCCTTCTTTTGAATGAACATCTCTACAATTCTTCATTGACGCCCAAATTCTGCGATAAGTATCAAAGTATTGAGAGAAATAGTGACTTTTACGTGATGCCGTTTAGAAGGGACGCTGGGTTTAATGAGCAATAATAAACTGATTATTAACATAATAACGAAAACAACCATCACTTAGGAGTTAAGCTATGCACTGTTCCCTGAATATATATAACGACAATGAAAGCTTACAGTTAATTTATAATGAAGAAAAAATATATATAAAAAAGAACAGTTGCAAAATATCGGAAGAGACTCTCAATAGTAAGGAGAGTTTTGTAATAAAGTATTTAATTGATAACTCTTCAATTTCAAACCCTCGTTCTGCGAGAGATGTTGAAGAATCATTTAAACAAAATTTCAATGAAGAGTTCAGCTTATACGCACTAAAAAACACCATTGCATCAATAAGAAGAAAATACCGTAACCTGTGCAAAAAGGCGAATGTTGAATCCCAGAGTGAACTCATTTCAAATCTCTACAAAGTCGGATACTTTATTGACCTCGACAGAGCGCCAACCAGTCAAGTTAACTCTAGGGTAGACATCAACCAATTCAAACCAACCCACTTTAAGGTGCTGTTGCTCTTGCTTCGTACCTACTATAAAGAGCTATTTAAAGGGACCATTATCGTCCTGTCCGCTTCGTCATTGATCTTGTTTGTTATCTACTTCTTTCAAATCCTTTATACGACAAAGATCGCCGACCAATTCAGCGACAATACCAAGCTCGTCACCCAAGAGCTTAAAAATTATGGGTGTGATAACAGCGATGCTGTTCAAGCGATGAGGCACTCTTTAAATCTAGACTCTGCAGTGATGACCACTCCTGATGGTTCCTGCTATATCTCTACAACGCGATCAAAAGCCGTTATTCCTGATAACATCGGAGAGTTCTACGACAGTTTAGATTTTACCTACTCAGATTTCTCTTACCCCGACGAAAACATCTTTCTCACGGTGCGTATCCCTAAGCGCTCGATTGAAGCTCGCTATCGAAATTCACTGTTGCCTTTGTTCGTTGATTCCGTGTCGATTCAAAAGCATGGCAATGTCATCCTCCATCACAACGAGAACCACTCTCCCCTTTATGATCACTCGCTAGCCACAGGAGCAACCATCAGCTTCTATAGCCACAATATCAGCGTTATCTGGGTAACATTAACCCTGCTGTTAACGGCACTGCTCTACCATCGCCACCTATTCGGCGTGGTGCTGTACATGCTGCGCTGGAAGCGAATCTCATTTGAAGAAGAACCAATCATCAACACCGAAGATAACAGCGTTCTCTATTATGAGCTGCTATCTAGGGTGCGTTCAGTAGGAGTGTTAGATTTCATCAACTCGATGAGACGCTCTAACTTGCTGACCTTCCATACCATTTTAATGATAGAAGCGGTGAGAAGCGCGAAGAACAACAACAGCCATGACAAATATGGCGTCAATGTTTGTCCAAGCAACTTGGTGGGCGCGAATTTCGCTAAAATCAAGCCTCACTTGGCGGCAATGGAGGCCAATGAGTTTGTCGCAGAGATCACCGAATATTCCAATATCGGTTATGGCGATGAGGTTATCGACAATATCAAGACGATCAAGAAACTTGGGATCACCATTGCACTCGACGACTTTGGTACTGGGAACAACAATATCGAAATCATTAGTGCAATTTCACCAACATATCTCAAGTTAGACCGCTGCTTTGTGAAGGATATTGAGTCTGGTGAATATCACCAAGGCGTATTACTCAACATTTCTGAGATTGGTCGCTTATCGAACATGACCATGATCTACGAAGGTGTCGAGACACGCAGGCAGCAATACATACTGTGCCAATTAGGCTACAACTTGCACCAAGGTTACCTCTACAGTCGACCTGAGCGTACAAGTTAGTAATCCCTAACATGACAGCTAATCAGCTCTATGTATCTAGAAGCTTCTATATACAAGCCTCTGCGTGCTCGCTAACGTTGCGAGCACGTTGTGGCGACTTTGGAAAATAAGTCGCCATTAATCCTGCTACGGGCAGCGGCTTATCGAAATAGAAGCCTTGCAATAAGTCACACTCATATTGCTGCAGCTTAGCCATCTGTTCATCGGTCTCAACGCCCTCTGCCACCACTTTCATCTGGCATGAATTACCAATATCAATAATCGCTCTAACTAAGGTTGCGCTGTGCTCGCTAGTATTGAGCTTACCAATAAACGAGCGATCAATTTTAATCTCACTGACAGGCAGGGTGTTTAGATAATTGAGTGACGAGAACCCGGTACCAAAATCGTCAAGCGAGATCCCAAAGCCAAGCTCACGCAGTTGTCTGAGTACCGGCTCGACAATATGGAGGTCTTTAATCAGGATGTTCTCCGTGATCTCCAAGGTCACGCGATTCGCTGATAGCCCTGTAGCACTCACTAAATGTTCAACCCTCTTTGCAAAGCCGCTCTCTAATACTTGCTTAGGTGAAACATTAACCGAGACACCGATGGCATCTTGCCCATTTGGCATAAGCAGCAGCGTATCCTCACACGCTTGCTGCAATACATACTCTCCCAGCTCTTGTATTAAACCGAGACGTTCTGCAGCAGGAATAAAGTCTAACGGTGAAACAAAGCCGAGCTCAGCATTGTTCCAACGACACAGTGCTTCAACCCCTCTCACCTTTTGCGTCTTTGAATCAACCTGCGGTTGGTAAACCACGCTGATCTCTCTGTTTTTTAACGCCAGTTTCAGCTGCTCTTCAACACGGAAGTCATAGGTGACTTGCTTGTTGATCACCTCATCATAAAAGACGGCCTCACCTTTCTGGCTATCTTTCGCCTTGTAAAGCACGATGTCGGCCTTAGTCAGTAGCTCGTCGACTTCGATACCATCGTACGGGTACATCGCCACACCTGCAGAGCATTGAGTGGTCACAGTGATACCACGCAAATCGAACGCTTTGTTGAAGATGCTCTGTATTTGCGCCACTTTCTGTTCTGCTTGAGCCAACTCGTCCAATTCAGGAAGACAAAATACAAACTCGTCACCGCCAAAGCGAGACACAATGTCGTGTTCATCTAGACACTTTTCGAATCGATGACTGATCTGCTTGAGAAGTTCATCACCATAACCATGTCCATACTGATCATTGATGCGCTTGAAATCATCAAGATCAACAAACACAATCGCCACCAGCTTGTCTTGCAATTTAGACTTAGCAATGGCGTGATTGACTCGATGTTCAAGCTCTGAGCGATTGGGTAGCGCAGTCAACGCATCATGCCTCGCCATATGCTTTAGACGACGCCTGCTGTTTTTCAACCGATTAAAATCATCAGCGATACGCTGCTCCATCTGCATAAAACGAAGCGATATTTTACGGCTGACAAAAACACTCAAGAAAATGCAAATAAGCGTCGCCACAACGCTGAATACGAGTACAAGACCAAACTCATTGCGCGAATCATGCATCAACTCTTCTTTGCGTTTCTCAATAGACGTCTGAATATGGTTGAGGTAGATGCCTGTCCCTACAACCCAGTTCCAGCCCTCAATCTTCTTTACATAACTTGTTTTCGGCCCAAGTACACCTTTGCTGTCTTTGGTGATGTAATCAACAAATCCACCGTTTCTAGATTGACTTAGAACCTGAGTTTTAAAGCTCTCTCCGATCTCTTGATACAAATTCTGTCCGCTGCCTATCAAGATTTCATTTCTACGTAGCAGCGTGTTTCCGTTCTCTTCAAACACAAAGATATAGCCATCTTTGCCGATGGTGACATTAGCAAGAATATCTAGGATGCGTTGATAACTTGTCGCTTTGATATCATCAAGGTAGATGCCTGAACCAAAGAACCAACCGTAAGGCTCAAAGCGACGAATGTGACTCAACTTTTCAAACTCTTGTTCGCCATGACCCGGACGTTTAAATTTATAACGTGCAAACCCACTCTTAGCTTCTTGCAATAAGGCAATCTGCTCAGCAACCACAAACTGACCTTCATCGTTGCTAGCGCCCATTCGATTAGTATTCTCAAATTCAGGTCTTATTGGATGAACCAGCGCTGTCCCCTGCATGTCATAGACGTAGATATAGTTTTCCTTATTGGCAAAACTCATTCGACGTATCTCGTTGAGTATCATGGCTTTCAGTTCGGGATGAGAAAGGTGCTGGTTAGAAGAGTAGATATTCTGAGCCACGGTATAAGCGCGATCGATACGCTTTTTTAGATTTCTCTTCGATTCAGCTTCCGCTAGATGTTGTGACTGTTCGATCTGCTGTGAGACCTGCAATACTTGCGCTTCAATCAGGCGCTTTTGCGCAGCAATGTAATCCAAACGCACCAAATCAACCAATGCCCTAACCTTATGGTCAACACCAGTAATCATGATCAGGTTCAGTATGAGCGCAGAAGAGATGATGATCGCAATCGGCAGGTACTTAGTAAACCAAACCAGCTTTTTATCATTGATGTGCAGCATGCAGGGACTTATAGAATAATTAGTACGAAGTACCATATGTTCGCATTATTTTTACTGAACATCCATCCCTAAAAATAAAAATTCCGCAGGGTTTATAAAAAACAGTTGCTAATCTCAATAATAAGTTTAGTGTTATACACATGTATATCACCATACCGAAGTGACTATGATCGAATGGAAAGATGACCAACCCATCTTCCGGCAATTGGCTGGCAAGATCACCGAGCAAATCATGCAAGGGGTTTGGCGAGATGAACAAGCTTTGCCCTCCGTGCGAACGATCGCGGCGGATCTCAAGATAAACCACCTCACCGTTATGAAGAGCTACCAATTATTGGTTGACGAAGGCTTGATTGAGAAAAAACGTGGTCAAGGGATGTTTGTCGCACTCGGGGCCGAGGCACAATTAAAGCAGCGTGCCTATCGCGATTTCGTTACTCACAAAGTTCCAGAGATCGCAGTAACGCTTAAAAACATAGACATGAGCATCGATGAGCTCGTCTCTCTGCTAGAACAACAAACAAAGGAAAAGTCATGAAGACATTGCTTTCCGCTAACAAAGTCACTAAACACTATGCCAATAACACGGGCATAGATAACATCAGCTTTGAGCTTAAAGCTGGACAAGTCTTAGGTTTACTCGGTCATAACGGCGCGGGAAAATCGACTCTGATTAAATCGCTACTTGGCGGGCACCGCTATCAAGGCGACATCGAAATCAATGGTTGTCACCCTATCGAGCAACACGCAGAGCTAATGCAGCATCTCTCTTACATCTCAGATGTGAACGTTCTTCCTGAGTGGATGAGTGTCAAACAGTTGCTCAAGTATACGGCAGGCGTTCATCCGAGTTTTGATCGCTCTCGCGCAGAACGTATTCTGAGTAACACCGATATAAAATTGTCTTCAAAGATCAAACAGCTTTCAAAAGGGATGAAGGTACAACTGCACCTTTCCATCATTATCGCTACCGATACCAAGGTGTTGATCCTCGATGAACCAACGCTTGGCCTTGATCTTATCTACCGTGACACCTTCTATCGCCACCTACTCGAATGGTTCCACGACGGTGAGCGCGCATTGATTGTCGCAAGCCATGAAGTCGCTGAAATCGAGCATCTACTTACCGATGTGTTAATCATCAAACAAGGTAAGTCTGTGCTTTATAAAAGCATGGAGCAAATCGAAAGTGACTACTTCATTCTTGATGCAAGCAACGAACATACTTCGACAATCACTCAACTTAAGCCACTAAGCTCACAACCGAGTCTAGGCAGCACGAAATGGCTGTTAGAGAGCCAGTACAAACCTCAGACTGAGGGCTTTGGTAAAACACTCAATGTTGGACTTTCCGACCTTTTCCTCGCGACACAAAAGGAGAACGTTTAAATGCACCCTAGCGTTTATATGATCGAAAAAGAGCTGATTGAGCATAAGCTAATCACACGACTCCCAATGTTTGTTGCCCTAGTTAGCCTAGTGTTGTTTGCAAGCTTAATGTTTAACACACCAGCGCAGCACAATGTTTTCTTCCAAATGGAAGTTCATGGCGACATCAGTGAAATCCATCAAGAGTTTGCACGTGATATTAACTCGCTGATTGTTGTGGTAGCGGGCGGACTGTCGCTTCTACTCACCACCCTCTACATTCCAAAAACATTGAGAAAAGAGCGCCAAGAAGGCAGTGCTATGTTTTGGCGTAGCATGCCGGTGTCGAACCACCTAACTCATGGCGTTAAGTTGGCCGTTGGTTTATTGGTGATTCCTGCGATCTGTTCGCTATTGGTGTTAATTTCAGATGTTCAACTTTGGTTGATCCAAGCGTTTAACTCTAAGCAACTGGCTCTGTTGGTTGAACAGCAATCGCTCTTTTATGTGCTCACTAACTGGCTGATGTTTTTATTTAGAATGGTGTTGGTCGCTCTGGTGCTTTTGCCACTCGCGATGATAACCCTCGCTATTTCTCAGGTCGTTAATTCACCACTACTGATCATGTTCATCGGTGGCTACGCTCTCAAATGGTTTTCGCTAACGCTGTTCGGAACTCAGTGGTTGAGTGATTTCCTAGCTCTGATCGTTTCTTTGCCGATCACAGCTCTGTTTAGTCCGAATCCGCTTAGTGCTGTCATTGAAGCGCCTGTATTATCGATGATTGTCTACGTGGTGCTTGGCGCTCTGGCATACCAAGCAAGCCTAAGACTCAATAGAACCGAAGATGTCAGCTGGAGAAACCTGTTCCTGCGTTAGCATCACCCATTTAGGCCTTTTCAATCATTGAAGGTCGAATCGCCACTCATAGCCTCTGTTCATCAGGGGCTTTTGTTTTTACGGACTTGCTGTTTTGAAAGGCTTTTTGCTTTTAGGGACTTTTTGCTATGACGAAATTGGTAGTAATAAGGTGCTAAGTATCAGTGTGAGTTTTGATTGAGATGTTCAGAATTTAAAGTGACAAGTATTTAGGGGAGATAACTGAGCTGGCATTGTTGTATCTGTATAAGATTTGCCAGCTCTGGGGTTGGTTATGTGCTTAGGTCAGGAGTCGCCTATCTACGCACATGGGGGAAATGCCAATATGGCTGTTAAAGCTATAAATGTATTAGCTTATTTTTTCGAAGCTTCTTTCGCTGTGTCTTTCCAGTATTGAATACGAACGCGATGAAGCTGTGCTCTTCTCATTTTTTTCATAAGGGTTATATCCTTTCCGTTTGACTGCTCTTCATGAGCTATTTTTATTTGCCAACTATTCGAATCTAACTGTGTTTTATGGCCAAATCAACGATACACATCACAAAATATAAAGAGTAGCGCGTGGTCGTTGCATCATAATATGACACAGTTATCAACTATAGCTCAGTTCATTCCATTGAGCTAAGTTTCATATCTAACACTAAATTGGCTTGGTGACAAATATATTTCAAACTCAAGACGGTTTAATGAAACCAAAATTGACCTTGGTCCCTTTTTAGCTGCCAAATCCACAAACCAAGTCGCATAACTTTGCTAGGTTGTTGCTCCATAAGACATTTATCGACTTAATTGGAAAGTCTTTACCTATTCAAAGCACCGTCAACTTTCCAATCGACAAGGACTTCTCAATGCAAAAGCCTTTATTGTTAACGATCACTGCCGGGTTTATCTTATTTGTGTTCATTGGTCGTTACGTCGGCTGGTTTCCATCAGGCAATGCAGAGTCTTTTCCAAAGTTTCCAGACACACCAAGTTACACCGTCACGGATAAGTTTGATGGAGAATGGGTTGGAAGGCGTATTGACACCACCAACAACAACCTATGCGAACGTACCACCATCACAGGTCGCATCGAAAATGGCAAAGCACTCCTTCGCCTGACCTACAACGGAACATCACTTAAAGGCTGGGTAGCTGCCGATACGCATGCCTTAACCCTATATGCGAGCCATAAGCAATGGGACTATCGCTTTTCTGGGACAGTCAGCGCTGATAAGGTAACTGGAGAGTGGTATCTGACAAATGGACCCTGTCGAGGGCATTGGTATTTAGAACGTGTCTCAGAGACGAATTCACTAATACAGTAACTCAGTGACAAAGCGCTCGTCAGGAAAGTAATCTGTGACAATTCGTCCCGATTAATAACGGCTCGATTCCACCAATTCCTATAAACCCGTCATTCAGCTCAAGGAGTGTTAGATTCGCCATGTCGAAAATCGTTCTATCAGGACACATCAAGGTACCATTAGATGACCTTAATGAAGTGCTTGCAGCGCTGCCAATACATTACACCCTTACCCATGAAGAACCCGGCTGCCTAGTCTTTGAGGTGACACAGGATCAACATGATCCTCAGATATTTCATGTCTATGAAGAGTTTATTGATAAGCAGGCGTTTGAGCAGCACCAACATCGCGTCAAACACTCTGATTGGGGCAATAAAACGGCTAGAGTTGAACGCCACTACCAAGTCACTGATAGTGGTCAGCCCTAGTATTCAGACATAGCTTTTAGAAACAAATTTCAGGCAAAGTAATCTGTTTTAAAAAGCAAACTGTTTTAGAAATCGCTCTTAGAAAACCGATTTAGAAAACAAACGATGCTGATATGAAGGTCGCCCTTGATGAGCCAAGTGCTGCTAAGTCTGGCTTGGTTAGCTCAGCTTTACTCGATACAGTGGATTTGGCTCTTTGTCGACAAAGTATTGCCATACGTGATCATAAACTGCATGTTGATTGGGGAAAGGCGCCAACTGCTTTGCCTCCTCCAACGTACACCAACGATACTCGGTGTGTTCATCGTTGAGAATCACCTCTTGATCAGGCGGACACACAACAGCAAACACAGGGATAAGTTCAATTACGTTGGAGTAGTGCTCGTAGAACTGCTCTAAAAACTGAGCGTTATACAGAGCTTGAACGTCAATTTCTGTCTCTTCCTTAAACTCACGTACAATCGCCTGCCAGCCTGTTTCATTGTTCTCAATAGAGCCTGCAACATGGCACCAGAAGCCACCCTTCACGCGCTTCATGATTAACATTTTCATCTGACCCTCAATCTCAGAGAGAGCCACGCCAGATACAATCGAAGTATTTAAAGGGATCATAAGCCAACCTATTCATATTAAAGCGAAAGAGTAACACGTTTTTTCCCTCACACTCCATACAATGCCAATAAAACAATAACTTATATCAATCACTCTTCGACCGGTTTACCTCTCAGTCTGCTTTACCTCTTCAATCAACTTTACCTCTTGAATAACGAAGTTAGCAAAACTCACCTGCTCGTCTTTGAGTAAATGTTTCGATTTTAACGAACGGTAGATACCCCATTTTGGTCGCACAAAATGGCCCTTGCCATCAAGATCACCAGAGCGCCACATCTCCAAGTTCGGTTCATCTACTTCGATGAGTGGTTGGCTTTCACCTAGCTTAGTCACCGTCATATAGAGTGACCCTTGCTCATGATAGTGAGCACGTACAAACACCTCTAACCACTGCCCTTGAATATCCTTGTTCCAGTCGACATTTTTCATTCGTGCCGTATGCGCTAGCGTATTATTTTCTGTGCCGCGACGGTCACTGTTGTAATGAACGTGTCGCACTTCTAACCCACTCTTTCCGCTGCGTGTATTCGCGGTCAGCGTCAATAAAGGAGAATTAGTGATCCCCGCACTGCCACGCGCTTTAACCGCCTTTAATTGGAAAAGATGCGTGAAGTTTTTACTTACTGCCAGATCATCGCTGACCTTGAATGCCCAGCGATACTCAAACGTTTTGCCTAAAGCCCCCTTCAGGTGGTCATCCGATTTCGCGTAGACTTTAATCTCATTGCGCTGTCGGTCAGTGATCTCGACTTTATCGCGGTCTTTGTCCTCATCAACATGAATGTGGAATACAAAATGATTACCCACTTTGGGATCATTTGCTTCTGTGATGTGTCGTTCACCAGCGTGGTTGGCAGATCCATAGAGGTCAGGAGCTTCGATGGAGCCTCTCCCCAAAACACCTTCAATAAGATCATAAGTCTCCTCCCCTTCAGCACCATCCGCGACAAGCTCTGTTGAACTCACAACATAGTAATTTCCAGACTCATCAAGAGGGTAAGCTTTTGATTGTTCAGTCACTGCACTGCAAGCGGATAACAAAAATACGCTGCCAACACCGATCCATAGTGGTTTGAACGCGAATCGCTTTGTGCGCAAAGGAGAAATTAATGAAGAGAAGCGGTCTAAGAAGGACTCGAGCGAAAAAGTGAATGCCATAAATGGATTCCCTGTAGTCAACACAATGGGTAAGTTCATCGATCTCTTAAACAATGTGTTTGTTGAATTCTGATAGTGTCCGGCTAGATTACCACTACAAAATAAATAAAATATAATAATACAAATTAATTTTGATAAGCCTCCCAATTATCATTGCGCCTCCCGTTAGAACGACAAACCACGTTAATCCGTGTGAAAATTTACATTGGGACTCTTTTCTAATTTGAGGCAATGATCGATAAAGAGTAGAATCTGGCGCCTGACGCAGAAACTCTGCGACGTCATTCACTCAGTAAAAAGACACGCTATGCACTCATCGACTTCTTCGCATGTTTCAGAATTTACCCACTCTCCTGAACAGTGCTTTACCCGATTCAACCAATCGATTGAGTCATACTCTCTGCCAGAACGCTTTACGTTCCCTTTTTACTACGAGCCACACCCGCTGTGTGAATTGGCTTCAGCTCAACTGCAAGCTCATCTTGAAACACAAACCGATTGGCAGCATGACTTCGGGCTAGAATCACAAGAAGGCCGCGGCAAGATGTTCGGTGTTCTTATTGTGCGCAGCCCACAAGGTGAAATTGGCTACTTTTCAGCATTTTCTGGAAAGATTGCCGACCAAAACCTACTACCACACTTCGTGCCACCAGTATTTGATATGTTGAATAGCGAGAGTTTCTTCCATCAAGATACGGCCGACATGATGGCAGTGAATGCGAAATACAAAGCATTGAAATCCGATGAAAGCTATCTGGCACTGTGTGAGCAACTTGCGCACAACCAAGCGCAAGCGGAGCAAGAGAACGAGGCCCAACGCCAACAAGTGATTGAAGGCCGTAAAGTGCGTAAGCAACAGCGTGAACAAGGTAAATTGGATCTTGATGAAGCCGAATTTGAGCAATTAAGTATTGAACTTGGCAAAACCAGCGTTGCAGACAAAAATCAGCAGAAACACCTAAAGGCGGCTTGGGAAAAGCGTCTGGCTGATCTGCAATCAAAAATTGATGTTTATACTGAACAACTTGAGCAGCTAAAAGAGCAACGCGCATCCATCTCTCATCAACTACAGCACAAGTTGTTTGCTCAATACGCATTTCTAAATGCTGAAGGTAAAACCGAAGATCTCAACCATATCTTCGCGCCATTGACTAACCCAATACCACCAGCAGGGTCTGGCGAATGTGCGGCTCCTAAAATGCTGCAATACGCCTACCTACACGGCTACACACCATTAGCGATGGCTGAATTCTGGTGGGGACGTTCGCCTAAATCCGAAGTTCGTAAACACAAGAAGTACTACGCTTCGTGTCAGAGTAAGTGCGTACCAATCTTGGGGCACATGATGAAAGGCTTAGAGGTCGATCCTAATCCACTTCTAGAAAATCCAGCCGAAGGGAAAGAGCTCGATATCCTCTATCAAGACGAGCACATTGTTGTGGCTCATAAACCGTCTGGATTCTTATCCGTACCGGGTAAAACCATCAAGGACTCTGCCTATACTCGTGTTCAGGAGCTGTTCCCGAACGTTGAAGGGCCATTTGTGATCCACCGATTGGACATGGCGACCTCGGGAATACTGGTCTTTGCACTCACTCGTCGCGCAAACAAAAGCCTGCAAAAGCAGTTTATTACTCGTGAAGTTGAGAAGCGTTACGTCGCTCTGATTGAAGGCAACCTAGAGCAAGACGAGGGCTATATTCGTTTGCCGCTGCGTGGCGACTTATACGACCGACCACGTCAAATTGTTTGCTATGAACACGGCAAACCAGCTGAAACCAAGTGGGAAGTGATTGAACGTCACGACGGTAAAACCAAGGTCTACCTACACCCAAAAACAGGCCGTACTCATCAACTCCGTGTGCACTGCTCCCATGAAGAGGGGCTTCATATGCCTATCGTCGGTGACATCCTCTACGGACATAAAGCAGACCGATTACATCTCCACGCAGAGAAGCTTTGCTTGAGTCACCCAATCACCAACGAGTGGATGGAGTTCCAGTTCGACGCGGAGTTCTAAGCGTTGCCTCAAACCGCCAGTAATGCGCATCTTACTAGCGGTTCTGATTAATGGTTCCTAATAACGATTGTTACTTGCTGCACTTCTCTCTCATAAGAGCCACAGCTTTGTGGCTCTTATTGCGTAGACTCCCGACGCACTTCATCACCTTATTTCTCCTACCTCTTTCGGACATATCTCCACGCTTATTGCACTACATCAAGATTCGCTTTCTTTTAAGGCGTAGGATGCCCCTCTTCTTTTTTCATTGAGGCCTTTGATATGTCATCAGCTGCTTTGAATCTACAACTCAACACACCATCATCTTCTTTAATTGCAGCGCAAGCACCAACAAGCTTGAAGCCAATCACAACAAAAAAGCCGGATCTAAATTCGGCCATGCTGAACCTGATCGAAGAAGTAAAAAACGAGCTCCCTCTTTACGAGTCTGAGACGTTTATCTGTGGGCATAAAGGAAACTGTTCAGGTTGCTCAAAGAAATTGCTTGAGATGGTCGACACGGAGCTGATGTACTGGGAACACAGCATTTCAATCGGACAAGGCCCTAACTTCGAAGAACTGCGTCGTTTTGGCAAGCTGTGCAGTAGTGTGAGACGAGGCTTAGAAAGAAACGGCCTAGTGGAGAAACGTCCTAGAGGCAAATAACCACAACCGAGTCTTTAAACTCGGTACTGAAACACGATTAAGGGCGTCCTCGATCGTGTTTCAGGTCGCGCAGCACCTAGCCTCACCGCATATTAACCCCAATAAAATCAATTGGAGTTAAACCATGAAATGGACACATTTACTGCTCGCACCCTTCCTTTTCCTTTGTAATTCCGCCATCGCTTCCGGTGCTGGATTCACTCAAATAACCTTAACTGACGATCCTAGTCGCCCTCTGAACTCTGCGATTTGGTATCCCACACAAGATACATCAGACACAACCTTAATTGGCGATAACCCGGCCTTCATCGGCACACAAGTTATAAGAGATGCAAAAATTCAAGCAGGTACTTTCCCAGTAGTCCTGCTCTCACACGGCTACCGAGGGAACTGGCGAAACCAAAACTGGCTAGCGACCAGACTTGCGAATCATGGCTACATCGTCGCGGCCGCGGACCACCCGGGAACCACCTCTTTTGATCAGTCTCCGAAGCAAGCAGCTAAATGGTGGGAAAGACCGAGAGATGTATCGCGTATTCTGGATTATTTATTATCTGACACCGCGTGGAAGTCGTCTGTTAACGCAGACAATGTTGCGGTTATCGGGCATTCACTAGGTGGTTGGACAGTGATGCAATTGGCGGGAGCAAAACTGGATAGACCAACCTTTAAGGCTAATTGTCAGGCATACCCGAACCCACGAACTTGTGGGCTTGCTGAAGAGTTAGGGTTAGACAAAGCCCAAGATAAAGAGCCAAGCAATAAACAGCTTTCAGACACTCGAATTCAACGTGTCGTTAGCCTTGATCTGGGGCTTGCTCGCAGCTTTTCAGTGGGCAGCTTAAATGACATTACAGTACCAACCTTAATACTGGCGGCCGGTGTCGATATTGGAGATCTACCTCAGGCATTGGAGTCTGGCTACATTGCTGAATATATGCCCCTGAATACAAGACGATACAAGGTCTATGAAAGTGCTACTCACTTTAGCTTCATTCAACGTTGCAAACTTGGGGCAGAGCTTCTGCTTGAAGAAGAGGTACCCGGCGATGGCATCATCTGTAAAGATGGCTCAGGGGCTTCACGCGACCAGCTACATCAATGGATCTTTAGTGACATCGTTAGCTTTCTGAATAGATAAACAGAGATCAAATACACTCAATCTAACACTTGTGGCGAACTTCGAAACTCACTCGGAGTTTGCCCTGTTATCCTTGAAAACTCGCGATTGAAATTAGACTTAGTTTGAAAGCCTGAACTCAAAAAGATGCCAGTTATCGATTCATCACTTTGCTTCAAGAGAGTCTTAGCGTGCTCAACTCGATAGGCGTTAATCACCTTCGAAATGTTCTGGTGCTGAGTTTGATTAACTGCAGACGATATTTTTCGAGCGGGGATACCTAGCTTTCGAGCCAAGCGGTTAAGAGACAAGTCAGGATCCTTGAATACTTGATGCTCTCTCATTAATGCATCGAACTGAGCAATAATCTGCGCGGTCTCTTCAGCTTTGCTCTCATCTACGTCTCGCGCGAGTGTGGCTGGCGTATCGGCCTCTTCTGTAAAGCTGTGTAACAGTGAGGAGGAAACCTGCTGTTGTTTGTGTTTTTCGTTGACAGGCATACTCATACTGATAACCATCACCGCAGCCACAATTGCAGGAATAAGAACCATATAGCCAATCGATAATATCAAGTTGGTGTGCTGCGCGTTGAGCAACAAGATATCGTAAGAGAGTACCCCATCAACTAAAGCCGAGAACAACAGCATAACACCGGCAACCCGTTCAGCAACCAATACTCTTGATACATCGGTCAACCGCACTTGCTCCGGCACGCTGAATGACGATTTCAGCAACAGGCTGCCATAGCCCAGATAAAGCAAAATCAGCAATATATCGACGGTTCCCACCCAGATATGCTGATACAACAATGCGCCAATCAATACAGAGACAGGACCTAACCAGTGCAAATAGGTATTGGGCTGACTTCGATGGGCTCCCGCAAAACACTGCCAAGCCGCCACAGGCACCATCGCTCCGAGAATTGGCTGCAGAAAGCGAAATAACGCCATATCTACCGTCCATCGCAGCCCGACAACAGCGATCATTAACGCACATAGGGTGATAAACCAAAATGGCTTTTGACTGGTTTGTGGGTAACGACAGCGAAGCAACATGCCAGCCATGACTAACAATAGCGAAGCAACAAATGGTAAGGGAATGGCGAGCATCAAAAGTCCATGTTAGTAACTGATTACTCAGCTTTTATCGCTGAATACATAGTGATGACAACTTGAACCAATGGTAATCCATTCACCAAATGTAATAAAGGCTCCATCAAGGAGCCTTCGTTCAAAACCCATGGTTCTTTAAAACCAAGAGCTACCTAAAACCAACAATCACTTAAAACAAGACTTACTTAAAACCAAGAATGATTTAAAAACCAAAAATTACTCAGTTTGAGTAACGGTTATCTGCTTGAGGTGTTTGACGCGCTGGGTGTTTGATAAATACAGCGATCACCGCCACGATAGCCAATGCGAAACAGTAGAAAGAGTGAGAGACGATTTCAAGCGGCGATAGGTTGAACACTGAGCCCAATAGCAGCACCTGCGCACCGTAAGGCAACACACCTTGAATCACACATGAGAAGATATCCAATAAGCTTGCAGAGCGACGTGGGGAAACATCATTCTCTTCCGCTAGTTGGCGAGCCACACTACCAGACACAATGATTGCAACGGTATTGTTCGCTGTACACGCATTCACCATCGATACCAAACCCGCAATACCCAACTCACTCGCACGCCCGTTGGCTTGTTTAGAGTGCTTTGAACCAAAGGTACGAATCATACCGCTAACAAGGTTAGTTAGATACGCCAAACCACCTTGACGGCGCATCAGCTCACTTAGACCACCAATCAACATGGAAAGCAGGAAGATCTCTTGCATGTTGCCAAAGCCAGCGTAGATGTCTTGCGCGTAGTCCGTCAGGCTGTAGTCATGAACACCCACCAAGCTCACACTGCCTGCCAGCAGGATACCAATCGTCAGTACCACGAACACATTCATACCAGAGACAGCCAAAACCAAGATCGTCACGTAAGGCAGAACCTTCAACCACTCAATCGGGCCAGTCTCTGGGACTTGCGTTGCCGTACTGTTGAACGCAAAGATAGCAATCGCGATCAAAGCAGCAGGAAGTGCAATGCGGATGTTCTCTTTAAACTTGTCACGCATCTCACAGCCTTGCGAACGTGTCGCCGCAATCGTGGTATCTGAAATGATAGACAAGTTGTCGCCAAACATTGCGCCACTTAACACCACACCCGCTGTCAATGGAAGGCTCATGCCTGCCGAGTCAGCAATACCTAGTGCAACAGGTGCTACCGCCGCGATGGTGCCCATAGAGGTACCCATCGCTGTCGCAATAAAGGCTGAAATTAAGAAGATACCCGGCAAAATCATGCTCGTCGGAATCGCAGACAAGCCTAGGTTTACCGTTGCATCAACGCCACCAGAGGCCTTTGCGACTGCCGCGAATGCACCAGCCAATAGATAGATCATGCACATCGCCACGATGTCTGGATGACCGACACCACGGATAAAGTGCTCAATTGCACGGTTGATCTTATCTTTGCTGATCAATAAAGCGACCATAATTGCTGGCAACGTCGCAATAGGTGCAGGCAGCTGATAGAAGGCGAAATCAACACCTTGGTAAGAGAGGTAGCTCCCTACTCCAATGAACAGAGCAAGGAAAATCATTAACGGGATCAACGCCACCGCGCTCGGGACGATTGGCGCATCAGAGTGCTTAGAATTAGACATGGAAAAACATACTATAGAACAGGAGGGCAGCAGACTAATCCCACCTTAAAGACTTGTCAACGTCTAGACGTCTAAATGTCCGATATTAAGTAAATCTACGCTATAGTTGCGGCTCAACGATAACAAACTGGTTGCTGCCTGCTATGGGTGCATACCAATCTCGGTCTTTGACGTAAAACGTGGCATCATCGATCGTCACCGTTGTGGTGTTCGAAGGAAGTTTATTCACTAAGCTGCCTACTTTTGCGCTTGAGTGTGACGAAGAGCTTGTTGTAGTCGTGGTACTAGTAGTAATACGAGTAGACGATGAAGATGAAGTCACCGGTGGATTTTCGACATAGATGTATTGATCACCACTGCGCTTGTAGTAAACATTATCGATCACCGCATAGCTAATGCCCGCTAAGATGATGTAACTCGTTTGCTTAGGCATCTTGTAAGAATAATAGTAACGGTGTTTCGGCACCTTTTTGATGGGTCGATAGATGGGTTTTACAACGACTACCTTCTTCGATGGCTTGTAAGTCGGATGCGACTTAGCGATGGCTGACATTGGAGCAACCAGTCCTGAAGCAACCAAGATTACGGTTGCGCTTTTTACAAATTGAGCTTTAAACATAGGGTTCACCAAAAACTAAACTACCTATTTATTTTAGCAATCGAGGCTTAAAGCGACGTAAATCGAAGTAAAGATATGTAAAGACCCACGCTCTCTACAGGTACAAAAAAGCCACTGACTGAATTAAGTCAATGGCTTACTTATTGGGCTTCGAGTAGCGCAGGGCTTAGTTTTTCTGAGAGAAGGTTACCTGATACTCACCTAAACCTGCATATGCGATAGTTGTCGGTTGATCGAACTCGACTTCAACGATTCCGCAGTATGATCCCGTAATGATCGCCTCACCCGCTTTAAAATCAACACCACGGCGCGTCATGTAATTGATCAGCCAGTAGATAGGTGTTTGCGGCAGACCATTTGGATGCTTACCATCGAACTCTTGGGTGTTTTCGTTCTGTGTCACTGACACATTAATGGTCGACGCCTTGAATGCCTGTTCGCGCTCAAGCTGTGGACCTAGGTATAGCCCTTGATTCACAAGGCAATCTGCGAGCTTCTCATAGAACTCTGCACCACTGTCGTCAGAGTAGCGAGATTGCATAAGTTCTAGCGCCATATGACAAGAACCAATCGCATCATTCACTTGCTCTTCGCTGTACCCTTCAGTATTCGCTGGCAAGTCACTTTTTAGTACAAAAGCGATTTCAGGCTCAATACGTACAACACCGTTGTCTGCATACATCTCACAAGACGTTCCCTGCTGCACTGTGTCAGAGAAGATAGGTGCAACGACAAACTTGTCTTCAGCAAGAGGTAATAGGCATTTCCAGCCACCTACCTTATCTGAGCGTAGGTCGATAATCGACGACTGCACTTGAAGGGCATCTTCAAGGTTTAACGGACGTAGCGTTTCATTTAAGCGCGGCGCTTTGGTTCCCGGAGCTCTGCGGCTCAACAACTCTTGTGCTGCTTGATTAAACTTAATTGTCATACAATACCACTTTTGTGTTTTTGGGTAGCATCATATCTGAGTTTCATTTCTTTGGATAGCGATAAAATCACAAATAAAAACAGCAGCCTTTATCGGCTGCTGCTTTGCGGAACTTTTCATCTACTCATCCGCTCAAGTACTCAAACGATTTAGAGTTTAAGACAAGACTTGGGATGAGTTACAGCTTCCACCATTCATTGGTTTCAACTGGGCCAGCGAGTTGTAAGCGTTCACCAATAATTGGGGTTATCAGTTCGACACCACGCTCTTTACTGATTTCTGATGCTTGCTCTAGCGGGTCTTGCCAATCATGCATCGACAAGTCAAAGGTGCTGTTGTGAATCGGCATCATCACTTTACCCTTTAGATCGATGTGCGCTTGAACACTCTGTTCAGGGAACATGTGAATATCTGCCCAGAGTGAGTTATAAGCGCCCGTTTCAATCATCGTAAGATCAAATGGACCAAATCGTTCACCAATCTCTTTGAAGCCTTCGAAGTAACCAGAGTCACCACTAAAGAAGACTTTCTTGTCGTTCCCTTCAATCACCCAACTGCCCCAAAGGGTTTGATCTCGATCGAGTAAACCACGCCCTGAGAAATGTTGGGTCGGTGTAAAGGTGAACTCGATACCCGCCGCCGTTGCCGACTCCCACCAGTTAAGTTCGACGATCTTCTCTTTACTCACACCCCATTTCTCTAGAATCGCACCAACACGCAGTGGTACTAGGAAGGTTTCCACCTTTTGTGCCAACGCTGTTACCGCTGCTTTATCTAGATGGTCGTAGTGATCATGGCTGATCACAACAACGTCAACCTCTGGCAACTGTTCAATGGAGATTGGAGTTGGATGAAAACGCTTTGGCCCCATCCACTGTACCGGTGACGCGCGGTCACTGAACACAGGATCCATCATCACCAATTTACCGTCTAGCTTCATGGCGATACTTGAGTGACCTAGTCGGTAAACCACGTCCTCTTGCTCTTCAACCAGCTGCTCTGTGGTCATCGGCATTAAAGGCAGCGCTGTTTTAGGCACCGGCTCTTTACGCTCAACGGTCACGTACGCTTTTAGAATTGAGAAAATATCTGACATACCAGATTTGTATTCAAGCTCGCTGTTTGCAAACTTCTTAGGCAAGTTATCAAGCTTCTCATTTGAATTTGAATATGCGGTTACAGTCGCTGCCACGGCAAGTACTCCTACAATCGGTAATAGATATTTTTTCATTAAACGCTCAGTTCTTTTGCTCTGGATCGTCAAGCCAAAAAGTAAACTACACCGATGAGTTTACATTTAAATTTTAAAAAGTAAACCAGTGGGTGTAACTTTTATTCTAAGAAAATTAAAGCCCAGCTAGAGACCCACCAGCTAGGCTTGAAAATAATCTATATATTCATCAAGTTAATCGACTGACCACACATCTTTAAACTCTGGCCATCCCCAGTTGGTAATGGCGACATTTTTTAAGATCCCTTGGAATCGAACCGTTTGAAGGTGATGGAACAACGGTAGCAACCAGTAATCTGTGACTAAACTGGTCGCAATTGGCTCCAGTTGCTCTAGGTAATCTTCAAGTTTGACCGATGCCTTATGTACATCGAGCTGTGACTTGAGCCAGTCACTACTCGGTTGGCCCAAAGCCGAGTGCAGCACGGGATCATTCATCAACCATGAAAACAGTGATGAAGGAGCATTGTCATCAAGGTTTAAGTTACACAAGATAAGATCTTCGCTCAGCTGATTCGTCTGAGAGCGCTGGGTCAAATCGCGAAAGCTGTAGGTATTGACCTCAACTTCAACGCCTTGAAATCTCAATAAGTCTGCAATACTCACGGCACAGCGATATAAGGCGTAGTAATCATAAACCGCTATCGTGAGTTTCTTAGGCAACGCACACGCCGGATTCGGCATGCGATAGACAGGGCTCCAGCTCGGCAAGATGTTCTTGGCGTGTTGTAAGCCAAACATGCCACGGTTCACCTCTAACTGCTCATGAACATGGCTTGGTTTAAAACAATCTGCAAGAAACTTTCTCTGTTCGATAGTGAGGTTTTGCTGGGCTGCGTTGTGATTAAAGAGCACAAACAAACAACCATCTTCAACTCGACTGTACTGCTCATCGGTCTCTTTTGCCGTCACATCTCGCCCTAACTGATGAAAACACGACGCGTCTTCCTCTTGCGCCACTTGAATCTCACTTTGATCAAAATTGGTGACCTTAGCGAGCTCTTCCTCAAATTGCCAAATCGTCACTTCATCAGTGAGCGATCGAGTACTAAAAAAGTGCTCAAACGCCTTAAGCTTAATGCGTTCCACATCATGCTCGGCAATCATAAATGGCCCGCTTCCAACAATGTTCTGCGCTATCAGCCCCTGTAATTGTTCCGCTGGTTGTATCGAGTACTTCACCCCAGCCAACAGTCCAGCAAAACCAGTGTCCGCTTTAGAGAGCTTAAAGCAGAGCCGCAGCGGTTGATCGCTGTAGACCTGTTCAACGTGTTCCAACTCAGATTGGTAAAATGAATGCTCCTTGAGCTGCTTAAACAAGAGCACTAACTGTTCACCATCAATGAACTGGCCATTATGAAAGGTCAATCCGGGGCGGAGATAAAAGGTCCAAGTTTGACTGTCACTTTGGTAATCCCAGTGATGAGCAAGTTCAGGCTTAAGCACACCATCACTGCTGCAACTGACCAAACAGCTGAATACTTGCCTTAGCAAAAAACGTTCACTGCTACGGTGAACATGGTGAGGGAAGAGCGCTTCAAATCGACGCTTATAAGTCAGTTGAACGTGCAGTAACCCTTGACGTAAGGTTGCACCGGATGTCTCTTGCAACAAGGAACCAAACACGGTGCGGTCGTCGTCAAGTACCGCCAGCGCTTTTTCATACTTACCTTCCGCTATCAATTTACTCGCAATATGACGATTAAGCCCTTGCACATCGTAGCGCAGAGTTAGATTAGAACGCTGGTTTCTACCGGCTTTGGGCTCCCACACTACCCATTGCGCCTGATGCATTCGCCCTAGCAAGGTGCGTGCATGTCTGACACTGGTAAACATTAAATCGGCTAAGTCAGCCAAAGTAACCGCATGGGGAGTATTGGCCTCAAATGATGTCAGCCTTGCGTAGTAACGCATCATATTTACATCAGACAAACTCAGAACCTTTCTTTAAAACGTTTTCCTAATAAACGCAATTATAGAGCTTTTCAACAAGAAATCTTCCACTTAGAACAATAACAGGAAGAGTATTGAAATAAACCGTCTGTTTATTCCTTCCTTATTATCATCGAAAATAACGTCACAGAGGCAGCAACCTCTCAAGGAATACTGACCCAACCAAGCAAAGGGGAACGCCAATGAGGAAATACTATTTATCTCAATTCCTACGTACCAAGAGTGAGCTTGAAAAAGAAGCGCTTCGTGCACTTTTAGAGCTATGTTGATCCACTAACGAGTACACAATTTTTCACTGGATTACGCGAGTCGAACACCTCTTAAACTGCTCCTACCCCCAATCTGAGTTTGGTTTCGACTCGCTTTTCTCTTTCAGAAAACGCGCGCATCCCTTGCGTACCAATAACTCAAACCCTTCATAAATTTCTGTTGTCGACTCGACAAATTTAATTCGTTTTCTTAGTTGTTCGAAAAGCCTTAAGGTTCGCCCCGAAGCAAACAAGGAGCCTCAGGAAATAGACCGAGGACCTAAAAACAACTTACTAATTTGCACATACCAATCAGGTATTTACTAAGGAAACGCCATGCGTATCGCAATTCTTTCTCGCAACGAAAATCTATACTCTACCGCTCGTCTAAAGCAGGCTGGAGAAGCTCGTGGTCACCAGGTCGATGTTATCGACACGTTGCACTGTGACATAGATATCGCGAGTAACAATCCGAAGATTCGCTACATGGGTGAAGAGCTGCCTCAGTACGACGCAGTGATCCCACGTATTGGCGCTTCCATTACCTTCTACGGTACTGCGGTAGTGCGTCAATTCGAGATGATGGGTACTTTCTGTATCAATGAATCTGTAGCGATCAGCCGCTCTCGTGACAAACTGCGTTCACTACAGCTGCTATCTCGTAAGGGTATTGGTCTACCAAAAACAGGTTTCGCTAGCCGTCCTGACAAGATCCAAGATCTGATCAAGAACGTGGGTGGCGCACCTTTGGTTATCAAGCTACTTGAAGGTACTCAAGGTATCGGCGTGGTACTGGCTGAAACCAACAAAGCGGCAGAGAGTGTGATTGAAGCATTCATGGGCCTAAAAGCGAACATCTTGGTTCAAGAGTTCATCGAAGAAGCAAAAGGCGCGGATATCCGCTGCTTCGTAGTGGGCAACAAAGTTATCGCAGCAATGAAACGCCAAGCAGGTGAAGGTGAGTTCCGCTCTAACCTACACCGTGGTGGTACTGCTCAACTGGTTAAACTGACCAAAGAAGAGCGTGCAACAGCGATCAATGCAGCGAAGATCATGGGTCTAAACCTATGTGGCGTCGATATCCTACAATCTAAAAATGGCCCAGTAGTAATGGAAGTAAACTCTTCTCCAGGCCTAGAAGGTATCGAAAAAGCAACAGGTAAAGATGTTGCTGACATGATTTTCGAATTCATCGAGAAGAATGCAAAGCCAAATGCTAACCGTACTCGCGGTAAAGGCTGATATTAGAAAAGATTACAACGGTTAAGATAACCAAGTAAGCCGTTAACTGATGATTGGAATAATTATGAACAACAAAATGATCATAGGGAACACTGAAGCACTTTGCTTACCTGAGTTAGGGATAACAGGATTACACACACGCGTAGATACAGGGGCTAAAACCTCTTCTCTACACGTAGACAACTTACTTTGCTTTAAAGAAGACGGTGAGCGTTTCGTTGAGTTCGACTTACACCCAGACGTATACCATCTAGAAGAGACTGTGCGTTGCACAGCAAAGCTAAAAGCCAGCAAGAAGATCAAATCTTCGAATGGTGAAGTGGAAACACGTTGTGTGATTGAGACGCTACTGCGTATTGGTGGTGAGCAATGGCTTATCGACTTAACGCTAAGCAACCGTCAAGACATGACATACATGATGCTGCTTGGCCGCCAAGGCATGAGCAACAAAGTGATTGTTGACCCAAGCGAGTCATTCTTGCTGAACTAATAGCGTCGCTCCACAACGCTATTCCAAGGGTTAAATGAGGCACTCGCACGTTATTTTGCCGAATACACGCTGTGAGTGAATCGAGAGCACCACCCTCCGCAGAGGCCAGTCTTTATGACTGGCCTTTGTCGTTTTTGCCTTTACCCTTTTTTGTAATGCCAAAACGCCAAATCGATTTCAGTAGACTCTTAAACTTGATCTTAGTGACCCGCCAATGCGTCACAGGTCGGCGCGGCGCACTCACTAAAAGGTGCTCAAACGCTGGTTGGTCAAAAGCCACTTGCCCACCATGCGCCACCAGTAAGGTATCTAAGTGAAGATCATAGATCCGCTCTACTGATTGACGATATTGGTTGGGGTGGAAGATAGGAAATGGCGGAATCAATTTCTGCTTCACCTCCACCATCAAATCAGCCACGTAGGCCAATCTCTCAGAGGGGCAATAAACAGACAAATCCCTATCAGTATGACCTGGGGTCTCCAGCACGACCCAGTCATCAAAACCCGGAATGGTCTCACCGTCTGACAGCTTATAATCTGGCTTTAACTTACGTGAATACCAAAGGTTGGCTTTTGGTCTACCGAGTCGATTGGCCATCCAGCGCGCAAGCGCCAGATCGGTTAAGTGCATTAGGACACCATCCCAGCGCGCGTACCAATCGAATTCGCGATCAGCAGACACTAACTTACAGCCTGTTAATGCCCGTAATTTATGCGCCGCACCTGCGTGGTCTGGATGCATATGAGTGACAACAACGGTATGTAGGTCATGAAAATTTCGCCCTAAATCTTGCTCGATAAAGGCTTTCAAGTGTGGAATGTCTGCTCGGCATGCGCCATCGAGCAATAACAGCCTATCGGGGTACTCCACCAAATACATGTCTTGGATATACCCCTTGATCGTGTGCAGTTGCAAAACGACTCCTTGTTCACTGCTAACTGGTCAGACCTATACCATAGCAAAACCACCCACAAATGTGATCATTTTGTTAAATAAGGCTGCCGTTACACACGAAATCAACAGAGAACGAGACCAAACATTGAACCAGACACTGAGCTTTTGAGATCCAAGTCCAGCGTTAGTTCGCAGGCTCTGTGAGAGACTCAACCAGCACCTTGATATGGACTGCTGCCTCATCAAAATCATAATTTGAAACGGCACTTTCTAGCTTTTCTAATACACTCGTTAACTCCGAGTTCTCTAGAGAAGCCACCAGCGCCTCACACGTTTCAACAGCCGCGAAGTCATACTCTTCGATTTGAGCCACTAACTGTTCAATTAAGAGTTGGATCTGTTCTACATCCATAGCCGCTGTAGATTCCGACTCCTCTCGTGATGCCAGATAATCATTAATGGTCAACAAGGCTTGTTGCGCAGCCCGGTTCAGGCTCTTGAATAACGCTTGATATTGCGCTTTATCATCGGCACGCAGTGCGTCTTCAAGCCCGAGACTGGTTTGGTAAACGCCATCGCACCCAATATTGCCCGACACACCTTTTAGAGTATGAGTCGTCAACAGAGCTTGTTGGTGGTCATCTTGCTCAAGCGCATTCTCAATCACAGGCAGCGATTCTGGTAAGGTATTCGACACATTCGTCAGCGCCTTGTCGTAAGACGCTACACGCCCGCCAAATCGCGCAACCGCACCTTCAACATCAAAGCCTTCAAGCTCTGGAAGTGCAACGTCCTCCGCTTTGGTAGGCTCTGTATCCGTTATGCTGAGATTATGTGACACCCACGTATTAAGTACTTTGAATAGGTGCTCTGGGTCGATCGGTTTTGCCACATGATCATTCATGCCCGCAGCAATACACGCCTCTCTATCGCTGGCTAACGCGTTGGCCGTCATGGCAATAATCGGCAATTCAGTTAACCCAAGCTGCTGTCGAATCACTTGAGTAGCTTCAAATCCATCCATCACTGGCATCTGAATATCCATAAGCACCGCATCATATTGATGCTTAGAAACTAGTGACACGGATTGCTGACCATCGGCAGCGACACTCACTTCGCACTGAGCCAATTCCAGTAACTCAACCGCCACTTGTTGGTTAACTTCGTTATCTTCGACCAAAAGAACATGCGCTCCTTTAATGCCCTGATCTAGGGCGATATCGCTCAACGGTTGGTGCATCAACATCGCACTCTCAGCCTTGCTCTCCTTATCAAAGGATTGAGATATAGCGTCAAACAGGGATGAAGATGAGACAGGTTTCACCAAAAAGCCATCCACACCCTTCTGCATGGCTTGGTCTCGGACTTCATCGTCCCCATACGCCGTCACCATCACCACTTTTGGCGACACCTTTAGAGACAACTTCCGAACTGAATCTAAGGTATCCAAGCCACTCATATGCGGCATTTTGTAATCCATCAAAATGAGATCGTAGGGCTGGTTAGCAGAGTCGGCTGTGGTCAGTTGTAACAGAGCCTGCATCCCTGAATCGACAGCATCGGATTCTAGCCCCATGGCTTGAGTCATGCTGGTGAGAATATCCCTCGACTCTGCTGAGTCATCAACCACTAAGGCACGCAGTCCTTGATAGTCACTAGACAGCTTAGGCTGCTTCAGTGAGGTACTGTGGTCGATATCCAGAGTAAGGTCGAAATAGAAGGTACTGCCGACACCGTGTTGGCTATCGCAGCCAATCTCACCATCCATCAGCTCAACCAAATTTTTCGAAATGGTCAACCCAAGTCCCGTTCCACCAAACTGTCGCGTCGTTGAGCTATCTGCTTGAGAAAAGGCCGAAAACAGTCGAGACATCTGCTCAGGCGTCATACCAATCCCCGAATCCTGAACACTAAATCTAAGGCCTACACGATTCTCAGATTGCGCGACTTGCTCCACCTTAACCACAACCTCACCCTCGTGAGTAAACTTGACCGCATTGTTAGTTAAGTTCAGTAATACCTGACCGATACGCAGCGGATCACCGAGCAGCATGGTCGGGATGTTAGGATCAATCGCAATCAACAGCTCTAGATTCTTCTCTTGGGATTTAACACTGACAATATTAGACAAGTTGTCCATCACATTGGTCAGGGCAAATGGGATCACCTCCAGATCCAACTTTCCAGCCTCAATCTTGGAGAAATCAAGAATGTCGTTGATAACGCCAAGCAGCGAGTTTGATGCCGTTAGGATCTTATTGAGATAGTCACTCTGTTTGCGGTTTAAGTCCGTTTGCAAAGCAAGGTAGCTCATGCCGATGATCGCATTCATCGGCGTGCGGATTTCATGACTCATATTAGCGAGGAAATCGCTCTTTGATTGCGTCGCTTCTTCGGCTACCGTCTTCGCTAACTCAAGGTCATTTTGAATCGATTTAAGCTCTGTGACGTCGGTAGAGAAACCGAACATACCAATCATGGTGCCATCTTCTTCTAGCAGCGGGATCTTTTTGGTTAAGAAGTGATGTTCAACCCCATGCCCATCTATTAGGCTGTCTTCATACTCTTGAGACTCACCGCTCAATAGCACTTGTTTATCGACTTGCTTAATCGCATCGGCGCGTTCAGCAGCAAAGATATCATTGTCTCGATTATTCAGAATATCGCCTGCATCCAATCCAGTGACCGACTCAAAGTGCTTATTCACCAACTGGTAACGCCCATCCATATCTTTCAAATAGATAGAGGTGCCAGTCGCGTTATCAATGATGCTGGTTAAGCGAAGTGTGCGCTCACGTACGCTACGCTCCAATTGCTCATTTGATTCGAGTAGAATCGCTTGGGTACGACGCCCCAACCACAAAGAAAGCCCCGTCAAACCAACGGTTAAGAACACGGTAAATGCGAGCAGAGATACAATCAGATTTCGCGTCGATATGTAGCCCTTTAATGCCTCTTGTTCATCAATTTCAGTAACAAAACCAAACTGTTCACCCTCGCGCCACACCCAACTTCCGAGTACAGGCACACCGCGATAATCTAAGTACCCAATGCCACTGCTGCCTTTGGTATCACGGAGTGCGCCAAGGAAAGCTTTGGTGTAGTTGTCGTCATCAGTAAAGAGTCGTGGCTTGGTGCCATTGCCCACCACCTGTTGTTCCGGTGTGACCATTTGCAGGTTTAGAATCGCATTGGAATGGCTATCTAAGACACCTTGTGCACGCAGTGCTGGTTCAAAGCGACTGGTTGTTAAGAAGTAACCCTCTTCGTCAAACGCATAGGACTCGCCACTCTGCCCTACTCGTCCTGAGGTGAAGATCTGGCTGAACTCATGCGTTGGGTCGTAACGCAGCGTCATCGCCGCAATCACTTCACCCGTTTGGTTAATGATTGGTGCCGCGATAAACATGGTCGCATCACGGCTCTGCTGCTGAGATTGATGATCGGAGCTAATGTCAGAATCAATCGGCGTGATCAGCACGGTTTCGCCTAAAAATACTCTATCTAACAACTCAGGTCGTTGCTGCTGGATCACGTTGAGCTCACCGAGGTTGCTGTCTCTCATTGATCCAATGTTGATACGCTCCGGTGAGATGATAAAGAAGCCGCGATCACCATGCAGCGCTTGTTGTGAAGCAAAAAACACACGTAAGTCGATCAACACGGTCGAGAATTTGATTGCCTGTTTACTCGGCTCAACCTTCAATAGCTCAGTCACCATCGGAAGCAACGCGGGATCACGTGACAGTGAGTCTATGTGTGAGGTTTTGCCATCTAACCAGATATCAATACTGGTATTAAGCGCCTCACTAATACCCGACAGTGAAATTTGAATATTGTGTCGTGTCTGCTGCTCTACCTTACCAATCACAAGATAAGCCGCCAACGACACCATACTTAGCACCAGAACAATGACCCCACTCGCCACCAACATCATTTTATTGGTGTACAAGTTATGAATCGCTCGATTTGACAGGTACTTGTTCAACAGAATAGGGATAAGAAGTAACGCACCAAGAACTAACGCCGCGCCAATGCTCACTTTGATTATGAGGTCTGAATTGATCGGGCTCTGCGAGAACATCTCACTCTGTCTTACTCGCCCTTCATTCGGCGTCATTTCACGTGTCTGATATTGGCTCAGTATTGTACTGACCTGATCCGTCGTCAGATGACTCTGCGCTTTATTGAGTGCCGATATCACGCCTTTATCTAGGTGTTGACCAAAGGCCATTAAATACTGGATTGGTGTGCTGGTAATGATAGGAATCTCTAGCTCAATCCACTGGTTAGATGAAAGCAGATGCTCCAACAACATACCATCGGCAAGTAACCCAGCCAGCTCCCCACTGGCGACTTGATTAAGCCCTTCTCTTGGGTCGTTGACCGTGGCAAAGAACAGCTCAGGATAAGTTCGATTGAGTGTTTCAATGTACTGATTGGAACCGACAACCCCAACCACACTGTCTGGTTTGAGTTCACTAAGGGAGGTTAGGCGTCTGTTTTGAGTTTGGGTTGCCAATGCATAGTATGAGCTGATGATCGGCTTACGAATCGTATACCCGGATTGCTCGACAAAAAAGTCACGCTCACCAATGAGCACATCCACTTGCGAGCCTGATGATGCTTGTCCACTGTCTTCAGGGGAAAGAGCTTGATTAGAAAGGGCACGATTTTGAAATGTGATACCGACCTTACTCCCTATCGCATTGAGGATCGTATCATTCAGGTCAAAGCTCTCTTCATCGGAGAACGACCCGCCAATAGACCTCACGCTGAGCGTCGAATCCGCCAACACCGATTTGATTTCATCCGGAGTCAGCGCGATGCTCTGCTGCGATTCTGTCGCCAAAATACGCTTTCTGAGCTCATTCACATCCGCCATATCAAGATGCTGCATCGCCTTAACCAAGATCGAGTGCAACAACTGACGATCTTTCGGTACGCCGATGTTCATGTTGTCGAGTTCAGGGTTACCGATGTTCAGTTCATTTTTGATTTCAAGATCGTAGAGCGCGTTTTCGTTAATCACTTGTCTTGCGATCACGATACGCGACAGTACCGCATCCACCTCGCCAAACTGCAAAGCCTTCAACGCTTGAGTCGAGTCTTCACGAGGTGACAGTATTAGATCTTCATCTCGCAGCACCTCTTCAAGAAACGACCCTTCGACAAAAGAGACTCGTTTTCCTTTTAGGCTTTCAAAGGTACTTAAATCCGACGTTTGTTTAGTCACGATCACATTGGGGTTGCGTGCATAAGGCGGCGTGTATAGAAAATGATGTTCAACGCGTTCAGGAGTTTTAATTAAATCTAAGATAAGATCAGCGTTACCGCGTAACGCAATATCATACACTTGGTTCCAAGGGCCCGAAACAAATTCGATCTCAACGCCCATCAGCTGCGCAAGCAACTTGACGTATTCAACCGAGAAACCCTGTGATGCTTGATTGGTAAAGTAGCTAAAAGGCTTCCAATCTTGGTCATGGGCAACCCGAAGGGTTCGATTGTTCTTAAGCCAGGCTGCTTCCTCTTCAGTCAGCCCCAGATCATGCTCAGAATCGGTCAGCTCAGCGTGTAACCACTTAGATTGAATCGACTGCTTCTCTTCAGAGCTCATCGCGTGCAGTGTTTTTTGAATAATAGTGTGCAACATCGGCTGCTGACTGTTTATCGCCATCGCTCCATCTTTGGTGGAGGTGCGCCCTGCAATTCGTAAGCTGCCAATCCCTCTTTGCAACAACTCATAAGAAGCCACCGGGTAGTAATGAATCATCGCATCGGCATGACCAAACAGTAGTCGGTCGATTGCCTCGCGCGAATTTTGCGCCACCAATACTTCAATCTGTGGATGATCTTGTTTTATCTCTCTCTCTGATGACCACTCGGCCACCACCACGACTTTCTTACCTTGAAGGTCATCCAAATTTTGAATGCCTTTGGTGTCATTGCGCACCAAAATGACGCTCGGATAATCCAAATAGCTATCAGTAAAAAGAAGCGGTTGCCCCTCACGGCCGTAAGAGGAGATCAAGGGCAACAGATCGACCTGTCCTTGCTGCATCAAATCTACCGACTGCTGCCACGAGTCAGTCTTCACCATCTCAAACTTAAGGCCTGTTTTATCTGCCACATAGTCGAGCATGTCGGCCACGATTCCAGCGTATTCCCCTTGTTCATTAATAAATTCCACGGGAGCAAAGTCTGGGTCACCAGCAAAGGTTATAGTGGGGTTTTGCGACAACCATTCGCGCTCTTGCTCATTGAATAGAGCCTGTGATGTCGTTTGAGCCTCATCGGTTGTAAGCGTTGAGGCGAGCGCAGAATGTGCCGAAAGAGGCACAAGAAAGAAGAGCAGCGAGAACAGCACGATCATCCATGACCGAGTGACATTGAGCATGAGCACAGTCCTTGTATGTAGGGGTTACCGCGTTTTCATGTCCTTGAAAACCTCTCCAGATTAGCAACTTTGAATACGATATTCTATTAAATAGTTTTTATAAAACAGTGAACTAAAAGGAAATGCGATCCTATTAACTTATAGAAGCTCAAAATTGGGAGACTATTCTATATATTATTGTGAAGCGACTGCGCCTTCATCGATCTTTTTATTGCACTCCGTGCGTAACTGGCATAATTTGAGGTTAATCGATAAGGAACATCGACCGCTTTAAGTTTCAACATGGATGCTGAAGACCTCAATTATGAACAATGTATTGATCAACCCCTCCGCCACAGAGCCTACCTATGAGTTGAAGCGCGTGCTGATCGTCGATGACTTTGATTGCATGACTCAAACCATGGCGACCATCCTAGAATCCCTCAAGTTTCGTGGAATACATCGCGCTAAAGATGGCCGAGAAGCACTGATAAAACTCAAAACCTACAGTATCGATCTCATTATCTCTGACTGGAACATGCCCAAAATGAACGGTCTTGAGTTGCTCAAGACCATTCGTCGCGACGAAAATTTCGCTCACATTCCGTTTGTAATGGTCACCGGTAATATCGACCAAGACGATGTCATGACGTCAATTAAACACGGCGTGACAGACTACTTAGTTAAGCCATTTTCTCGCAGTATGTTGATAGAGAGAGTACACAAGGCGTTTAAGGCACCCACACCACAACTCATTATCGACAAAGCAGGTTCAGCAGAAATCAGTCGTCGAATTGAAAACATACCTAAACCAATGCCTCAAAATATCTTGTTGGTGGACGACGAACCGAACAACCTGATGGTGCTAGGCGAACTATTAAAGAGTCACTACAAGATTCAAGCCTGTCGTACCGGTAAAAAGGCGATAGAGCTGTGCGATAAAGACACGCCACCCGATCTTATTCTGCTCGATATTATGATGCCGGAGATGTCAGGGTTAGAGGTGTGTAAAGCGCTCAAGAGTAACCCACTCACTGAACACATTCCGATCATCTTTGTATCCGCTCTTTCGCAAACAGACGATGTCGTGAAAGGCTTAGCACTCGGGGCTGTTGACTATATCACTAAGCCGATTACCCCAGAGATCGTATTGGCTCGGGTCAAAAACCACATGAAGTTGGTACAGCAGCGTATGGATATGCAGCTTCAAATAGAAACCATGGTCGAAAACACGCGCCTACGTGACGAAATTGACCGTATGTTCCAACATGACCTCAGCAACCCACTGACTGCTATTATCACCAGCTTACCTGCTCTTGAGCAAAAGGCTCAGGACTGCGATGAAGAGATCGATGTGATTCGCGAGTCTTCAATGATGATCCAGAAAATGGTCAACAGCCAGGAGACTTTGATGAAGCTGGAGGAAGACAAGTATAAGGTTCAACTTAAGCTAATCGATGCCCACTCTTTGATTAAAAAGCTCTGCTACGGCATGCAAGCCAAATGTGAAAAGCGCAATATCTTCATTCACTACAATGTGCCACCCTCGCACAAATACATGGGTGACTCGTTACTCAGTTACACCATGTTCTCTAACCTGATCAACAACGCGGTCGAGGCATCACCACCGGGCAACAACGTCAAAGTCTCTAGTCACCTCGATTACGACGAAAACACGGTTCGTTTCACGATTCACAATATGGGTGAGATCCCGCCTTATCTTCACAAAACCTTCTTCGACAAGTTTGTCACCGATGGCAAAGTAAACGGTACAGGTATTGGTACCTATTCCGCTCGACTCGCGGCAGAAGCGCAAGGGGGAACCATCGATTTCACCACCTCTTATGAAGAAGGCACCACTCTCATTCTCACCTTCCCAATTGAATTTAGTGATTGATACAGAGCCGGTTCTCCCTCTTTGATTGAGTCTAAATAAGCACAATCATGACGCCTCTCGGCTCGACTCATACAGAGTATCGAGCCGCTTCAACTCACTCCATTTCAGCTATTTTATCGTCACGACAACCAACCTGATTTGTTGAGCCGAGTTATTCGGACTATATAAGTGCCCCTTATTCATATGTCCGAGTGCTTTACATGAACCAACTGATCGATGCGTTATCTACCCAAGGCTATTTTGTTTGGGATGACTTCCTAACTTACGATGAAGTCGTGGCGTTGAGGGACTGTATTCCAGACAACTGGAAAAAGGCTAGGATTGGCCGTAATGAAGAAGTGATGCGTGAAGCGAGTATTCGCAGCGATAAAATCCAGTGGCTAAGTCGCGACATGGGTCAACCCGCTTCGCAGTTTTTAGATAAGATGGAACAAATCCGTCTCGCAGCAAACCGAGCTTTCTTTTTAGGGTTGTTCGAGTATGAAGCGCACTTTGCCAAATACGAGCAAGGCGACTTTTACCAAAAGCACCTTGATTGCTTCCAAGGTAATGAAAACCGCCGCCTCACCACCGTGTTCTACATGAATGATGAGTGGTCTGAGCAAGATGCTGGCGAGCTGGTCGTGTACGACTTAGACGACAACCATGTAGCAACGATTCCACCAAAAGCAGGGCGTCTGTTTGTGTTCTTCTCAGAGCAGTTCCCTCATGAAGTGCTACCGACAAACACCGAGCGTTTCAGTATCGCTGGCTGGTTCCGCATTAACGGCGTGAAAGACAACCAACTGGATATTGCACACTAATCCATTGCTGACAATCATAAGAGCTCCTCACACGAGGGGCTCTCTCACCATTAATGCTTTCGACATCCAAACACCATCCCACTGCAATGCAATCCAATTACATTCAGTAAACTCGCACCTTTATGCATCAATATGACGACGCTTATCGAATTATCCTTTAGACTGAGTTAGGTGCGAATAACAGTGCATTGAAAAAGGAAACCCTATGCCTCCTATGATTGTTGGTCATCGCGGTGTTGCAGGTACTCACCCTGAAAACACCAAAGCCAGTATTGAACAAGCAGCCAAGCTCGGTCTGAAATGGATTGAGGTGGACATTCAACCCACGTTAGATAACCAATTGGTTGTGTGTCACGACCATACTCTAGAGCGCTGTAGTGACGGTACGGGACGTGTTGATGAACACACCCTCGCGGAGTTAAGACAATTCGATTTTGGCGCTTGGAAGTCGAAAGAGTTTGAGGATGAGAAAATCCTGACACTGTCAGAGCTACTGTCCTTGGTCGAACAACACGATTTAAGTGTCAATCTAGAGATCAAAGTTGACACTCGCCACCAGCCAGAACACATTGTTGAGCTTTTGCACTGTGAGCTCATTCGCTGCTCTATGGATACCGACCGTATTCTGCTGTCGAGCTTTAGCCACGATGTCGTAGAAGAGGCATCAAAGCGATTGAGCCAATACCGAATTGGACTGATCACGGAAAAGCTTGAACCGCAGGACCACGAAACGTTAGACGTCATTGATGCATTCAGTTGTCACCTCAACTATGCCAACCTCACGCAAGAAGATATCGACTACCTAAGACACTCCGAGCGTGAAATCTGGTGCTACACAGTAAATCAAAGTACCGATTTTGCTTACCTCGACCAAGTTGATGCTGTTTTCACTGACTACCCAACACGATTCTCTAGTTCTTAGGTTCTTAGGCTAATAGACTCTTAGACTGATAAAGTCGTAATGACATCTGCAGGGCACACCTACCACTCAATGTGGATCGGGGTGCCCATTTGCACCAACTCGATAAACTCATCCATCTCTTGGTTGTTCAATGCGATACAGCCATCGGTCCAATCAAAACTCTGGATATAACGAGAACTGCGACGCTCACCATTTTTCAAGCCGTGTATTTTGATGTTTCCACCCGGATCAATGTCGTACTTTTCAGCCCACTCAAGATCCGACGGTGCTGGGTAACTGATATGCACTGAACGGTAAAAATCCGACTCTTCCAGAACATAATCTAACTGGTACTGCCCTTCTGGGGTGCGATTGTCGCCCTCAAAGCGCTTGTGTCCCTTGGGCTGTTTTCCCAGCGCAACACGATACTCACGAATCAGGCTATTGCCATTAAACAGAAACATCCGTCGCTGCGATTTATCCACCTTAACTAAAGTCACTTGCGGCGATTGCAAACTTGATGCTTGATGATTGGCATTTATGGCATCGAGTGGAATACCTGACCAAGCCGATATCGGGAATAGGCAGGCAAGCCCGAGCAAAGCATTAACAGGGCGACTCATACATCCTCAAGAGGCATAGACATAATGCGTGACTGAGTCACCATGCCTAATGATTGATAAAAGCGCTGGGCGTCTTGGTTAAATTCCATCACCTCCAAGCGTAGCTCGGTTGCACCATTGGCTTGTGCCCACTGATTAAATGCTCGCATCAGCTTTTTGCCTAGCCCATACCCCTGCGCATCCTCACCAACGACTATGGTGTTCACTCTGGCAACTTTATGGTCTTGGATGAAACTCACTCCACTGTTTTGGGTAATTTTTCCGACTAAAAATGCCACTATCTGATCGTTCTCTTCCGCAACCAGAAAGTGTCCGTCTGGCTCTAGCATCAAACCCAGCCAATAAGCCTCTGCGCCATCCTCTGCTTGTTCTGGTGGGCTAAACACATGAGGGGCACCTTGATGGTGTTGACGATTGATCTGCTCGGAAAGCAATAGAATGAATTGGATATCGGCCACTTTAGCCGCGCGTATACGCATAGTAACTACCTTGTTTGTGATTAGCGTTACCTTAGCAAAATCCATCACCGGCTGCACAACTGCTGCGTTTGAAACGGATCTCCGTCAGTACTTATTATATTAGGCTCAAACTCCAGAAAATTTGTTCCGCAATTTACATCCATTTAATTAAATCGCGGTGCTACTATCCCAACACACCAACAAGAAGGACGGGATAACCGATATGATTAAGTTCGCTGTAATTGGCACCAATTGGATCACTCAGAAATTTGTACAGGCTGCTCACGAAGTCAGCGCCATGCAATTAACAGCGGTCTATTCTCGAAATCTAGAGAGCGCAGTGGCTTTCGGTGAAGAGTTTGGCGTGACCACTCATTACACCAATCTAGACGATCTTGCCAACGACCAGACCATCGACGCGGTTTACATCGCTTCTCCAAATTCTTTTCATTGCCAGCAAGCCATTACGCTGATGGAACACAACAAGCATGTAATTTGTGAGAAACCGGTGGCATCGAACCTGCACGAAGCACAACAGATGTTTGCTATCGCCGAAAAGCACAATGTGGTTCTATTTGAAGCGTATAAATCGCAGTACCTGCCAAACTTTCAAGCCGTGCAGCAAGCTCTGCCGAAGATCGGCAAAATCCATAAGGCACACATTAGCTACTGCCAGTATTCATCTCGTTATCAAAGATACCTAGATGGCGAGAATCCAAACACCTTCAATCCAGCATTTTCAAATGGCTCTCTGATTGATATCGGCTTTTACTCAGTGGCGGCAGCAGTGGCTCTGTTTGGTAAGCCAGAAAAGGTACAAGCGTCTGCTCATCTGTTGGAGTCTGGCGTGGACGGCCATGGCAGCGCAATCTTCCGTTACCCTGATTACGACGTGACACTGGCACACTCTAAGGTCAGTGATTCTTACGCTTACAGTGAGATTCAAGGTGAGCTAGGTGCGATTTTGATTGACCATATTGCAGAGTGTACGCACGTCAAGATTCAGTATCGCAATGGCGAAGTTGAAGAGTTAAGCCAACCTCAGAGAGACAACTCGATGTGTTATGAAGCCGAGATGTTTGCTCAGGTACTCAAAGGGAATAGTGAGGCACAATTACAAGCACAGCAGCGCGCGCTCACCGTATCAGAGCTAATAACAGAAATGCGTCGTCAAGTTGGTGTGCATTATCCAGCGGACGAACTTTAAACACATTTCGCTAACTCTATGATTTGTAATGATCGGCTTATCTTAAATAACCTTTAGTTGTCTTGACGACAAATTACCTGATTAGTCGATCACTGGATCATCTGATTAAATCCGCCTTCGAAAAGCAAAGTTAATTTTAATTTATTGAAGGTGTTTAAAATGTTTTCAATCGAAGATCGTGTTGTAGCAACAAAGGGTATCGAACTAGGTGAGATGGTAGTAACAGGTCTAAGCGCAGGCGGTTTCTACGTTCACGTTACAACTATCGAGGGTGGTCTTACACTAACTTACCCTATGCAAGATCTTAAAAAAGCATAATTAGACGTTTTTAGCTCGCGATTACGCGTAATTAGAAACATCAACGAATTAGGGCCTTGGTCAATACACTCTTCTGCATTGGAGTGAATTGCCAGGGCCTTATCTATTTCTGCGAGCCACTCCTACCTCCTGATATGTTGACCACTTTGCGGGTTACGAAATTTCTATTACATTTCAATACAAGTACTTATGGTCTCAAACAACTTCTGGTAAATTAGCGTTATCTTATGCTTGGATAGCTTATACATTTAAGGGGAAGCCATGAAGCTTTATATCTATGATCACTGTCCATTCTGCGCACGCGTTGCCTTTGTCGCGCGCTCATTAGGCCTGACTGTGGAACTGGTGTCTGTCGACTACCATGACGCACAAACCCTAATTGATCTTATTGGCAAGAAAATGGTACCGGTTCTTGAAAAAGACGATGGCTCTATCATGGCTGAAAGCCTAGATATCATCAGTTATTTCATGGATCTTGCGAACAGCGACGAGCATCGCGAACCCGCAACCACGACCACCCAATTTCAAACTCGCGCTTTCCCATTAACACAGCGCATTGGTCGCCCACGTTGGTGGAAGCTGGATCTACCAGAGTATCGCTCAGATGAAAGTAAAGCAGCTTGGCGTGAGAGCAAAGAGACCGAGGAATTCAACTTCGACAAGCTGATCGAGCAGACTCCTCAGTTCGTGCAACTGATCAACCCTCTTCTCAAAGACGCAGAGCTTCTGCTGGACTTCGAAAAGGGAGAATCCACCGTGCCTCTTATCGATCAGGCCGTTTACTTCTCCATGCTGCGCGGTTTCTACGTTGAATCAAGCATTGAATGGCCACCAGAACTCGACCGTTGGATGGAGCGCAAAAGCAAAGAGCTCGGTGTTGGGCTGCTTGAGTAGACGAATACCCATCGTAGTAAAAAACCGAAGCCTAGTGCTTCGGTTTTTTTATGGGCTTGGTAACACAAATAAGCGGTTTACTAGCCCAGAGTCACTTTATTCATTATTGACTCAAGCTCTTGGACGAGCTCTGGGTGCTTTAGCTGCCCAGTTGCTACGTCGAAGTTATCGTAAAAGCTTGGTACCGATAAATGCCCTTTCACATCCGCATCAAAATACGGAGCAGAGGCGACTGCTGACGCCAGTACCGAACTTGCACCACCCGGCCCCGGAGAAGTTGCGAGCATCACAACGGGCTTGCCTTGGTACACTTTCATATTGATACGTGATACCCAATCAAAGATGTTCTTAAACGCTGCTGTGTAAGTGCCGTTATACTCCGCAAACGAGATAACCACCGCGTCAGACTCCGTAATTTTGTTGTAGAACTGATGAGCCAATACCGGAATGCCCTGATTTTTCTCTCGTTGTTCGCTATAGATAGGCATCTCAAAATCGTTAAGGTCTAAGGTTTCTACTTCTGAACCAGCTACTAAGCCTGCTGTGTAGGTAGCCAATTGTTTGTTGATAGATTTAGTGCTGTTGGTTGCGCCAATTGCTAATACTTTCATTAATTAAGCCTCTGGTTTATCTAAAAATGGTATAAATGCTTGGTAATTGATCTTAGGTTCTAAGTCGAAATGCGCTTTGAGTGCCTGATAAAAATCCGCTTCACTCTCTAATTCAACCTCTTGTATCTCCTCGCCTTTTCGCACCTTCAATTCGCGATTAAACAAGGTAGTGATACCCTCTTGGGTTGGTCTTGCCACAACGCAGCGTCGAGTAAACAAAGAACTGGGGTGCGTCGAGGTAAAGTGATTTCCATATTCCAAGTCATTCCACACCACATGGTTCATGTCTAAGCTGTACAAGTTGATCCACTTTTCCTCTTCAAACACTTGTAGCATTGCGCCAAACAAAGGATCTTCGACGAAACGGAAGGTTTGCAGATCGGTTTTTATCACTTGTTCAAAGACCAGCGGCAGTGGAGCTCTTGGCGTATTGGTGCCAAAGCCCGCATCCACAATCCACTGCTGTTCATCAATGGTGAGCAAATTAATACGGTGCCCCTGACCGGTGGGTTGTTCGCCAAAATGTACTCGCCCCAACAACGGTCGAACCGTAAACCCCATGTGCGAAAGTACATTGAACAAAAGCCCATTCAGCTCTTGGCAATAACCACCACGCTTGTTGGAAACCAACTTGTCAAACAATGCCTGCTCGGTAATCTCGATGACTTCACCGTTTAAGATAGATAGGTTCTCAAATGGAATGGTGCGATGTTGATGGTGATGTATGAGCTTTAGTGTTGACTCGTTGATCTCTGACTGTTGGGCTAAGCCAATACGTTGAAAATACTGTTCAATCATTTGTGGGGTCATGCTGTGCCTTATTATTCTATGGGAGAGTTCTTCTCTTCACTGCTGACGGCCATCTTAAAACCTCAAGTTAACTTTAGGTAAAGCACTTTTTTAAATTATTTTTAGAGAGCAATTGAAAAAGAAAAAATCGACCAAAAAGCCAGTAGTTAAACAATTACAGCTAATAGCACTCAATCCCCCACTCCATATTGATAAAGTGCTCCCCAGCAGGGGCATCGTAGTTTTGCAAATCTACCCTTGCACTTAAGGCTACTTCTGGATACTCGCGTAGCAAGTCCGCTTCTAGCTCGATACCTTGCCGCCAGAAATCAACATCGCCTCGATAGCGAAATGCACCATCAACTTGAAAGTGCACTTGAGATGGCGTGACGACCTGTTCAAAACTACCAAGGTCAAAGTACACCAGCTTAAGCAACACGCGACCGCCCTTTTTGTTTGAGGTGAGCTTGAAACGCAGTGCTTGCCCTTCAAATCGTTGGCCAAAATTCAGCTCTCCGGCGTTATCAATAACGGTGATTCCGCACTGTTCTTGCACATGCTTAGTAAACCTCAGTGTCTTATGCTGAGTTGCTGCGATCACAGGCGAAGTAAAGATTAACACCGAAAGTAATATGGCCACGATTTTCAATTAACTATCACCCTTACTATGAAGTCTTTAACCGCTTCTTTGGTGGAATTTTCCGTACTTTTTATTTCATCATTCTCTAATGAAACCAAATACGTAGAATTAATGGATATCTTCTTATCGTTATATTCATAATCAATGATAAGGTCACATGATATATACTCATCATTAACGTGATTGATCATGGTATTAGAATAGTCATAGCGACTACTAACATTCATTAATTCTACTTGAGTCCAGTTGATATATTCTGAACTGGATATTCCATCAAATATACGATTTTCATGATACTCAGAACCACTCTCACAGCGCTCATTTAACTCATCGCCATTGTCATACGCTTTATTATGAACATGACTGAGCGCATAAGGAGAAAGAAAGAGTACCAAAAAAAGAAATATCATTGTTTTCATCATAAAACCTTAAAACCCTCTTACGAGGGTTTTAAAAATCTAGTCACATTCGATAACCCAATTGGTTGCCAATTCATAGTCATCCGCATCAAGTAAATTTTCATCTATATCAATACGAGCTTGCAGACTAACAACAGCGCTATTATCTTGAAGTTCTTGTCGAGATACTCTTTGCCCTTGTTGCCAACGAATAGCATCCATTTCTTTATCAATCGCTCCATCAGCTTTGAAATAGATGTCTTGCTTACCAACTTCGTTACCAAAGTCATCTTTATCTATATTACTAACTCTAAGATTCGTATGACTATTCTTCTCATTATTAATCAGCTTAACCTCTGCTTTCGATTCCAAATAGTCGCTACCAAATGCTAAATCTGCCGTCGTATTAGTTACGTCGATACCACACTGCTGCTCTACAGTTGCTTTAAAGGTGACATCGTCGCTTGTATCTCTAGCAGCATGTGCTGACGACACTGACAGCACACCACAGGCTGCTAGCAATGTCAGTTGTTTAACTTTATTCATCATTACTCCGAAAAGGTTGTATTCATTTGTTTCATTTTGAGAAGACGATACTTCTCAGCTTCAATTTGCAGCAATTTAAGCTCATGTTCTGCTTGAGCTAACTCTTCTTCTCTCTTCCTCTCCCTCAATTCAAATTCGTATAAGCGAGAACAATCCACTCGCTCTTCTCCACCAAATTGGAAAGTGATGGCGGCATAAATCCCCGCCTCGTCTTGGTTTTGGTGGTAGTAATTGTTTGGGTTGCCACTGTAGTAGTTGTCGCTGTCCTCATTGCCCGTCGCGCCATAAGTACCAAACTGAATGGTTTTACCGGTCGAGATAGCTTGCTCACACGACGCGCCTTCCGAGGTTCGAACTCGGTCGGTACCCGATGGGTTTGACACGCTAGGAATCGGATTGGCGTTCACCACCGAGGGGACAAAAAGCATCCACAGCAGTAAGAGTAATTGCCTCATCATCAATACCTTTCGAACTTAATATTGGTACACACCTCATAGCTGTTGGGTGAGTCTGTCACCATTCGCGTACATATTTTTTTCTTGGATTTCTGGCCAGCAGGAGTCTTAACACTGATATTTAATTCAATGTCTTGATTAGGACCCAAGCTCAATTTATTAGGAAACGACTTGTTATCAATTCTCAAGTAATAGTCCGCTTTTTTGTTGTATTTATTTATTAAAGTAAACTTCACTTCGGTTTTGTCTGAATAAGCCTGATATTGTTTTTGGTCCCACACATGCAAATTAGCCATCGCGGGTAAACTCATCGTTAATAAAGAAGCTAAAATTAAAATGGTGGTTTTCATTACAATCAATCTCAATAAATATCTTTGCGGCTAGACTATTTGAGATATTCAGTGATTTTTTACCATTTTGCGCCAAGGTATTAATTTAAGATGGATATCGCTGTTAATTGACTAAGCGATGACATTGCCCTGAATAATTGATAACAAGAGAGCACAAACACAATAGAGTTTCGCCAGAAATCATGTCGTGAATGGATGATTGAAAGATCAAAAGCGAAAAAACGAAAACAAACGAGATGATGCAGTTCGAAGTAAAGAAGTGAGAAGCAAAGAAGTGCCAAGAGGGAATAAGATCAAAAGAGACCTTGCTGCATGCTTGTGATCCAGCAAGGTGACATCTTTAACAATGGTAGAAACAACGAGATCAGGAGATCAAAGCAAGCGACGTCTTAAACCAGTGCGTTCAAGAATACGCGTTGAGATCTCTTCCACCGATAGTGAAGAGGTGTTGATGTAAGGAATCGCTTCACGCCTAAAGAGGGCTTCAACCGTTTGCAACTCATAAACACACTGAGAATCGCTAGCGTACTCACTGCCTGCAAGGCGGTTTTCACGAATCTCAGTTAAACGTTCTGCATCGATTGTCAAACCAAATAGCTTATGACGGTGTATCTCAAATTCAGGCAGCAGTCTCAAGCGAGCAATATCGTCATGGATAAACGGGTAGTTCGCCACGCGCAGACCAAACTGCATTGCCATGTAGAGGCTGGTTGGGGTTTTACCACTGCGCGACACGCCGAGCAGAATAATGTCCGCCTCTTCCAGCCCTCTTAGTGTAATCCCATCATCGTGAGCCAAGGTGTACTCAATCGCAGCAATACGATCGAAGTACTTATCAGAATCCTTGTTAACGCTACGCGAGCGCTGCAGCTTCGGTTTAGGTGCCATTTTGGTGTCGTCCTGCACTTTCTGCACAATGCTCTCTAGCACGTCATAACAGTGAGCAGGAGCGGCTAATAGCTTTTTCTTGATGTCAGGGATGACAATCGAGAAAAACACCAGTGGTTCATGACCCGTTTGTTGGTAGGAAATCTCGATCTCTTTGAGCAGGTCACTCAATTTGTCTTCACTTTCCACAAAAGGGAAGGTTTTTTCATTGGCTTTGAAGGGGAATTGACCTAGAACAACATGCCCTAAAGTCTCACATGTTATGGCCGTTCCATCAGAAACATAGAATACATCACGACTTTGAATATCAATTTGCATTTTTTATTTAATGTTTAAAATTATTTTGAGTAGGATGGACACCATAATATATATAACAAAAGCCTGCTGACTATTACGTTCCCCACAGGTTTGAAAAATTTTTAACATTTTTTTCAATTCTGACGTAATCGTTTGCCTTTAAATCCCTACAAAACTTGCTATGTTTCTGGAGAAATAAATGCAAAATAATACCCTATGGTTCAATGGCCTATCCATGGAAGATGTCGACAAGGTCGGCGGTAAGAACGCCTCACTCGGCGAGATGGTTTCTAACCTATCCAATGCTGGTGTTTCTGTACCAAATGGTTTTGCTACCACTTCTTATGCGTTTAACGAGTTTCTAGACTACAAAGGTCTTGATGAGCGCATTCACCAACTACTTGATGAACTTGATGTTGAAGACGTTGAAGCTCTGCGTAAGACAGGTGCAACGATTCGCCAATGGGTTCTTGAAGCCCCTTTCCCAGAATCCCTAGAGCAAGATATCCGCGATAACTACCGTGAGCTGATCGAAGGCAATGATGAATTGTCTGTAGCGGTTCGTTCATCGGCAACAGCGGAAGACCTTCCTGATGCTTCGTTTGCTGGTCAACAAGAGACCTTCCTAAACGTAAAAGGCATCGATGCAGTTCTAGAAGCAACAAAACACGTATACGCATCTCTGTTTAACGACCGCGCTATCTCTTACCGTGTGCACCAAGGCTTTGACCACCGTGGCATCTCGCTTTCTGCGGGTATCCAACGCATGGTTCGTTCAGACAAGGCCTCTTCAGGTGTCATGTTCACCCTTGATACAGAATCAGGCTTCGATCAAGTGGTATTCATCACTTCATCTTGGGGTCTTGGTGAAATGGTTGTTCAAGGTGCAGTGAACCCAGATGAGTTCTACGTTCACAAGCCGATGCTTGAAGCGGGTCAGTACCCTATCGTTAAGAAAACGTTCGGTTCTAAACTGATCAAGATGATCTACTCAACTAACCAAGAGATCGGTAAGCAAGTTGATATCATCGACACAGATACTCAAGAGCGTAACGAGTTCTCACTGAACGATGAAGAGATCAAAGAGCTAGCAAAACAAGCGATGATCATCGAGAAGCACTACCAACGTCCAATGGATATTGAGTGGGCGAAAGATGGCATCGACGGTAAGCTTTACATTGTTCAAGCGCGTCCAGAGACCGTATGTTCTCAAAGCGAGCAAAACGTCATTGAGCGTTACGAACTAAGCAACAAAGCAGACGTAGCGGTTGAAGGCCGTGCTATCGGTCAACGTATCGGCTCTGGCCCTGTACGTCTGGTTGATTCATTGGATCAAATGTCTTTGGTTCAAGAAGGTGACGTTCTAGTCACTGACATGACTGACCCAGACTGGGAACCAGTGATGAAGAAAGCTTCTGCGATTGTAACCAACCGTGGCGGTCGTACTTGTCACGCAGCGATCATCGCTCGTGAACTTGGCATCCCAGCGATTGTTGGTTGTGGTGACGCAACAAGCCGCCTAGAAGATGGTTCTACAGTGACGGTTTCGTGTGCAGAAGGTGAAACAGGTTACGTTTACCAAGGTGAGCTGGATTTCGAAATCAAGCGCTCTGCCGTTGACGAACTACCACTGCTTCCAACCAAAGTGATGATGAACGTCGGTAACCCTGATCGTGCATTCGACTTCGCTCAAATCCCGAACGAAGGTGTTGGTCTGGCTCGTCTAGAGTTCATCATCAACAAGATGATCGGTATTCACCCGAAAGCGCTACTTAACTTTGATGCACAGAGCGATGAGCTTAAAGCTGAAATCACTGAGCGTATCCGTGGCTACAAAGATCCTATCGATTTCTACGTAAGCAAGCTAACAGAGGGCATCGCGACTATCGCTTCTGCGTTCTGGCCTAAACGTGTGATCGTACGTATGTCTGACTTTAAGTCTAACGAATACAGCAACCTAGTCGGTGGTAAAGAGTTTGAACCGCATGAAGAGAACCCAATGCTGGGCTTCCGTGGTGCTTCTCGTTACATTTCTCCAGTATTCGAAGACTGTTTTGAGCTAGAGACTCAAGCGATCAAACGCGTACGTAACGAGATGGGTCTTAAGAACGTTGAAATCATGATTCCTTTCGTACGTACTCCAAGCGAAGCGGCATCGGTTATCGATCTTCTAGCGAAATTCAACCTGCGTCGTGGCGACCAAGGTCTGAAAGTGATCATGATGTGTGAGCTGCCATCTAACGCAGTATTGGCTGAAGAGTTCTTGAAGTACTTCGATGGCTTCTCTATCGGCTCTAACGACATGACTCAGCTAACGCTTGGCCTTGACCGTGACTCTGGTGATGTTGCTCATTTATTTGACGAGCGTAACCCAGCAGTGAAAGCGATGCTGAAGATGGCAATTGATGCAGCAACCAAAGCAGGCAAATACGTAGGTATCTGTGGCCAAGGTCCATCGGATCACGATGACCTAGCAGAGTGGTTAATGGAGCAAGGCATCAGCTCTGTATCTCTAAACCCTGATACGGTTATCGATACATGGTTGAAGCTAGGTAAGGTCGCGAATAAGTAGTCCTTAGACCAAGCCTAAGCACAAACAACAAAGCCAGTCGCAATGACTGGCTTTTTCATATCAGTAGGCTTCACAGAGTCAGATTAGAAGTAGTAACGAACACCAATCCAAGCTTCTGTTTGCCAATCATTAGGCATGGACGCATTTTTCACATCAACATCCGTTTTGGTAATGTCATAACGAGTATTCAACCACCAAGTTCTTGCCGTGTTCATCGGCACATTTAACGATGTTTTGAATGACAAGTTCTGCATGTCGATATCATCACCAGAAAGGTCCTGCCACTCCGGTACAAAAGAGACATAGGCACCAGAGTCACCCAGATGCTTAGCGGTGATCAATCCCAGTGAGTACCCCGTCAGGTCATCTTTAGATGATGTAACTCCAGGAATTTCCATACTACCTGTCATCAACCCCGCTCTTGGGAATACCAAGAATCCACCGGTATAGGCTGGATTAATCGCCACAACACCACCCACCGACAACAGGTCATTTTTGATGCTGTTACGGGTATTAATATAATCTAGAGAAAGACCCACTTTAGGCGCAGCCGCAGTGCCCGTTTCAAAGACGTGGAAATACTGGATTCTAGAATTGCTGTACTCAGTACCAAATTTGTCTGGATCACTCAGCGCTGTGTTGCTTTCATCGACAAATGTCGCTTCTGCGAGTAAAGCAAACTGCTGACCATTTTCTAAGCCACCCGATATCTGGCCTTGGAATTGAATATCAGAATTACCGCTCACCATCAGTGCGCTTTGTGTGTACACCTTAGTGACGTCAGCTGGGTCAATAACACGCTCAGATTCGGCATGTGCAGGAATCGATAAACCTAAGCTCAGAGGAATAATTAGGGCAAACTTTTTCATTGTATCTCTCGAAAGTCGTTTGCTTCTTCCTTGAAGCTAGAAAATCCGTCTGTTTCAAATGGGGGGATTACTTGTCAGCAAGTAGTTTTGCAGCAGAGCGCATCAGTGCAGGCGCTTTGTTCTCACCAAAACCAGAGTGATATGGGTTGTTTGAGAACATCACGCCAACAAAGTCACGATCTGGGTCGATGTAGATGAATTGACCGAGGTTGCCACTTTTCGCCATTGCACCATCATTGAAGATGAAGTCGAATTGATACGCGTTATAGTCGGCTTTTTCATGGAAAGCATGTAGAGAGCTAGTCTCTTTGCTGGTGCCAACAAAGGCTTTTGGATCACCGCCGTTGCGAATACGATCAATCACAGCTTGCGAAATCACAGGCTCTTCCGCCACGGCTTTCCAGCTAGGTGTGAACAAGGTGCCCCAACGCGCCATGTCTTCTACCGTTGTCGAAACCAGACCTACTGCGATAGCCATTCCGTCAGGCGTTAGGTTGAATTGCATTGGTTGACGTGCATTCACCTTCGACCAAACGCGATCTTCAAACACTTCTGTCCAAGTTCTGTTTTCAATGTTCTCAACAAGCTTTGTCAGCACCATGGTGTTGATAGATGCATAACGGAAGTGGTCACCTGCTTGCTCACCTTCCAGTTTCTGTGCACCTTGAGCCACTTGCATCCATGTTTCCATTTCACCCGTTTTTGCACGAGGTGAGTTGAACGATGCAGCGAAGAAACGGACCACATCAGAATCTGGGTTTAAGATTGATTGAAGCGTCTCTTCGTTATCAAGAGCCGTAGACATATTGAGCACTTGATGTACCGTGATGTCATCCCAGTTCGTTCCTTTCAATTCTGAAACATAGTGAGTGATGCTCTTCTCTGGGTCGACTTTGCCCTCTTCTGCCAGCATCGCAACCACGGCACCGACGGTTGTCTTAGCGGCTGAAGCCCATACGTGAGTATCTGTTGGGCTCATACCTGGGTATGCTTCATACACGATCTCGCCTTTATGAATCAGCATAAAACCTTGAGTTCTAAACTGCTCATCAGCAAGGTACTGCTCCATCGTCAACTCACCTTTGGCGGTTGTGTCCACAGTCAATTTCGCCAAGCGAGGATCGATGTTCTTCACCAATGGCTTGTAGTTCTCATTGGGTGCAGCTAAAGCCGTTGGCATAAACTCACTCATGTGCATGTTGTAGTAAACACTGTGGTCACCACCCATCTGCCAATGGAAGTTGTTGAAGTTTTCACGCGCTGCGCTAGCAAACTCTGGGGTGAACGCCTTTGGTGCATCTTTGACCGTCAAAGTCACTTGAGCACCTTCCACTTGAAGAGCGGCTTCAACTGGGTTTTGAGCCACAACGTCTGATGCAAAGGCCAGCGATGAAACTGCAAATGATGAGATAATTAGGGCAAGGGGTTTAAGTTTCATGTTCTTCTCCTCTTTGGGGTGAGAGAAGTATAGGGAGGTTGGAGGGTTAAAATTAGGTCATTTGGTGACATTTAAAGTGATAGCGATTACCTTAATAAAGTCACCTCATTTGTAGCGATAGGCAAAAAGATGAAAAAGGCCACAGCCAATACCACCAATATTCTATTGAGTTCGACCAGCAATATTGCACCCTATATTGAGTATTGCGATAAACGCTCACTCGATTGGCGCTCAATCGCTCTTGAGTGTGGCTTGTCCCTTGAGCTAACCCAATCCAACCTATGGCTACCTACGCAAGATTTGGTGCGATTCATAGACTTGCTTGAGCGTAAGTTTGGTTACAGCATTGGCATCGAGGTGGGTATTAAAGCCACGCTCAAACAACTCTCACCAGCGCTACATGAAAAGATTGAACAATGTGACTCACTGGAACAAGCGATACGCTGCCTGATTGTCGAGATCCAGAATCTCAGTAATCACATCACCATCTGGACGGAGTACAAAGACGGTTTTTGGTGGCTATGTCATCGCAGCTGTTATCACCCTTCAACAGCAGGGTTTGAACAAGCTGAGTGGTTTAGAACGCTGACCATAATCAGCCTATGTCGCAGCTTTATCGATCCTCGTTGGCAGCCGTCACATGCAAAACTGGTCTCTTCGAGCCAAAATTCGAATAAGCTCCCACATCATTTCCATTACTCGCATATTCAGTTTCAGCAAGCCTATGGTGCAATCGTCATTCCATTGGCAGAGGATTATCGAGCCATCGATGAAAAAACCGCATCGCTCGATTGGCACGACTCGGTCATCACTTTGATTAACACTTATGCCACTCTGCCATGGTTCAACATAGATTGGTTTGCTGAAATGCTCGGTATGACAAAGCGAACCCTACAACGAAATCTAAAAAGTCGCGACATCTTGTTTAAAGATGAGAAAGAGAAGATCCGACACCAGAAAGCAAAACAATTGCTGGAGCAGACTGATCTGTCAGTACAAGAAATTAGCTGGCAAGTCGGTTATAGCGACCTCAGCAACTTCAATCGCGCCTTTAAAAAGTGGGCGAACAGTACGGCTCCTCAGTATCGGCGCAATTATCGCAACACAGAATAGACAATACCGCGTATTGGTATCGGTCGAACATTGCGCTATCCTTTAGCCAAATCTCGATTGAACGGTTGATCACCGTCCCCTCAATAATTTTAAGACTGTTATGAATTCAACAACTGCAACGCCCTCACCGTCTCTAAGCAGGCAACTTTTTACTATGACCTGGCCAATGCTGTTCGGCGTGCTTTCATTGATGAGTTTTCAGCTTGTCGACAGTGCTTTTATTGGTCAATTGGGCGTATTGCCACTGGCGGCTCAAGGTTTCACCCTGCCAATTCAGATGATCATCATTGGGATTCAAGTCGGACTTGGTATCGCGACCACGGCGGTCATTGCACGCGCTATTGGAGCAAAGAAGGTGCGTTATGCAAAACAGCTAGGTGGCTTGGTGGTTGCAATGGGCGGTGTGGGCGTAGCACTGTTTTCAGTGATCATTTACCTGCTGCGTGGGCCAATTTTGCAACTGTTGGACGCCCCTGAATCGGTGTTTCCAATCATTGATTCTTACTGGATCTACTGGCTAATCAGCTCTTGGACAGGTGCGATGCTGTACTTCTTCTACAGCGTATGTCGCGCCAATGGCAATACCATGCTGCCGGGCACCATGATGATCGCCACCAGCTTGATTAACTTGATCCTCGATCCGATCTTCATTTTCACCTTAGACCTAGGCATCAATGGTGCCGCGATTGCTACCATTCTCGCTTTTGGTATTGGTATCTTCATTGTTGGCCCTAAAGTCGCCAAGAAACACTGGCTAACGTTCGACTGGCAAGATCTTGATATCGGTAAGAGCATCCGCTCGATTGGTCATATTATGGGGCCTGCGATGATCAGCCAATTGCTACCTCCGGTCTCTTCGATGCTAGCAACCAAACTACTGGCAAGCTATGGCACCGCAGCAGTTGCGGCTTGGGCATTGGGTTCACGCTTTGAGTTTTTCGCGATTGTCTCAGTACTGGCTCTAACCATGTCGATGCCACCAATGATTGGGCGCATGTTAGGTGAGAAGAATCTCACTGACATTCGCAGCTTAATTAAAATCGCTGCGACCTTCGTTATCAGTTTCCAAGTCGTCATCGCCTTGGTGACTTGGCTATTCTCTGGTGGGTTAGCCGGGCTTATGACCAGCGACAGCGATGTAACGACCATTCTCAACTATCACCTGATGATTGTTCCAATCAGTCTTGGGCCGCTGGGTATCTGCATGTTGATGGTGTCAGTGTCGAATGCGCTGGGTAAATCCTATACCGCGTTAACTATCTCGGCGTTGCGCCTGTTCGCTTTCTTCCTGCCTTGTTTATGGATTGGCTCACAAATGGCAGGAATTGAAGGGCTGTTCTGGGGTGCAATGGTGGGGAATATCCTTGCAGGCAGCTGCGCTTGGTTGATGTCTCAACGTGCGCTAAAACAAGTTGAGCTCAAACTCGCGACCAAATAACTTTGCTACCATCCTGACACACAAAAGCAGCCAACAAAGGCTGCTTTTTTGGTCTTAGACTGGACAACATTCTAGAGTGAACTCATATAGCAATACTCTTAACACTCTGCTTCAAAGTGCTCCAAAAACTCTCCGCAATCCTTCTGGAACAGAGGCAGTGCTTGGCTGAGCTTCTCATCACTCCAATGCCACCATTGCAGATTATCTAGCCTCTCTGCGTAACTTGGATCTTCGAAGCGTGGACGTAATACCTTGGCTGGGTTGCCGACCACGATCGAGTAAGGCGGTACATCTTTTGTGACCACACTGCCTGCACCAACAATGGCGCCGTTGCCAATCGTCACACCCGGCAGCACAATCGCCCCATGACCAATCCACACATCATGACCTACACGAACTTTGTCCTCTTCGCGCCATGCAAACACCTCATCATCGAGTGAAGCAGGATCTTCACCCAATTGATATTTACCCGGTCGGTAGGTGAAATGGTGCAGTGTTGGACGCCACCATGGGTGGTTACTCGGGTTAAGACGAACAGCTGCTGCAATCGAGGTGAACTTACCGATTTCGGTGAACATCAGATTACTGTCATTCTGGATGTAGCTGTAATCACCGACCACCACGTTGTTTAATACACAGCGGTCGGCAATTTCCGTCCAGCGTCCAAGGTCGACATTATGCAGTTTACTGCTCTCAGCAACGCTTGGTTCGCTGTTCAAGGTTGGGGAAAGAGGTTGGCTCATAGGTTTATCTCCTCGCCATCGTGAAGAATGCGCAGTCGCTCCGAAAATGCTTGTGGGTGCAATTCAGCCCAACTAAGGGTGTGGTGACTGACATGAATCAAGCCAAGATTCTTCGGTTTACACACTTCATCGATGTCTAAAATATGGTGGAAATCATTGTGATTAAGGCTTTCGCGCACTTGATGGTCATCAATAGGTGGGTATGCACAATCGGTGATGAGCCAATCTACAGGGAACTCTTTCAGCCAGCGCTCGGTCTGTTTTGGGAAACCAACGGTGTCGGTTAGATAGGCGATGCGTTTACCCTCAAACTCAAAGCAGTAGCCCAGACAAAGTTTTGAATGATTGAGCGGTAAGGGTGTGATCTTGATACCTTGCCAATAAAATGCCTTAAACGCTTGAGCACGCTGTGAGAAATCTAAAATTCCAGGGTGCTTATACAAGTCATCACATCCCAAAGGATCATCAGGGGAGATCACTGGGATCGTATCTCCTACCCCCCAACGAAGATCAAACAAACTATGAACGTGATCCATGTGATAGTGAGTCAGCAGGATCTGGTCGATTGTTCCTGCAGGAAAACGGCGCATTAGATCGGGCGCATTGGCATCAAGCAATAATACTTTGCCGTTATGCTCGACAAAGGCTGATGACTTTTCACGTCGTAAAGTCGGATTCTCAAGAGCACGTCGACATACGGAACAGTCACAACCGTACACTGGCACCATCGCGCTGTTCGCGGTGCCTAGCATCGTCAGCTTCATACCATGCTCCCCTCTTTTTCAGTTGATTGCGTAGCCAGTTGCTCGGCATGGTGCTTCAACTGACTAAATTGAGCGATGGTCTGCTCAAGTGTGCCGCTATTATCAATACACAAGGTGTTATTGAGTGTTGCTGAACCTGAAGCAGAATCTACGCAATAGTCGGCAGCGCGCTTTAGCCTCAGCGCTATCTCTTGCTCGCTTTCACGTCCTCTTGCTCGCAAACGTGCTTCCAGTACCTCAGGCTTTACGCTGACCACAACAGGAACGAGGCGATCACCAAACAGATTTCTAGCCGCGTCTAGGTACGCCCGTGAACCATTCACCACCACACTTAGACCTGCATCCATCCATTGATGAACCTCTTGCCCTATGCCATAACACAAGCCATGCGCCTGCCAACTCATCGCAAACATATTGCGCGAGTAGCGTACAAAAAACTCATCCTCACTGAGCTCAACATGGTTTTCGCCACCAGCATCGGCTGCGCGGGTGATATAGCGATGTGCCACAACTAAGTCATCGACAAATTGCTCACGTAGCGCAGTGATTATTGAGTCCTTTCCTGAGCCTGATGGGCCAATCACATAGTACAACTGGCCCGGCTTATCCGCGATTGGGGCAGAGTTCACCGCCCCATTCGCGTCAAATGGGTTACCTTTCGACATGGATTAAAATACCTTGTTACCTTCACGCCACACGCGAGACACCAGCTGATGATCATCCACACGACGCGCCAATACCAAGTCAGCGCGTTTACCCTCTGCTATCACACCGCGGTCGTTCAGTCCCAAAGCCTGTGCTGGGTTGAGTGTCGCCAGTTTGACTGCCTGAGCCACATCCAAACTGTTGCGTTCATCATGAACCAGAGTGAACACCGCATCCAACAAGCTCACTGGATAATAGTCTGAAGAGAGAATATCCAGCACACCCAAAGACGCCAGTTCATGTGCAGCAACGTTACCAGAGTGAGAACCACCACGAATCACATTTGGCGCCCCCATCATCACCTTCAAGCCGAGCTCATGAGAACGTTTCGCCGCCTCAACTGTGGTTGGGAATTCCGCTATCACCATGCCTAGATCTTTAGATTCCGTGACGTGTGCACTTGTTGCGTCGTCATGGCTTGCTGTTGGAATACCAAGCTCTCGACATTGGCGACATATTTCATCACGGTTCTGCTTAGACCAACGCTCTGACTTTACGATTTGATCTTTTTCGAACGCCGCCATCTCAGCATCATCCATGTTGTACTTGCCTTGATAATAAGTGCGGTACTTATCGAGATTGACAAACTGACGCTGACCCGGGGCATGATCCATCAAAGAAACCAATTGCACTTCCGGCATGTTCACGTAACGCTCAAACAGACCAACCGTAGTTGAGTGTGGCACTTCACAGCGAAGATGCAGACGGTGCTCGGCACGTGTTAATCCACGTTTTTGGCTCTCCGCAACGGTATTGATAAACAGATCCAGATTCTCTTGTCGATTACCATCACGGTAGTCACCAAGCGCAACGGCATCCAATACCGTAGTGATACCCGAGCCAATCAACTGAGTATCGTGAGCGCTCATCGCTGAAAATGGCGGCCAATTCACTTTTGGCCTTGGCGTGAAGTACTTCTCTAGGTTATCGGTATGCAGCTCAATCAAACCCGGCATTAAAAAGCCATTCTCACCATCAAAGGCATTGGGTAATTGACTGGTGCTGTCAGACATATTGGCAATGACGCCATCACGAAGCTCAACTGAACCTCGCACCACTTCGTTTTCCAAAACCAGATTTACGTTGGTAATAATCATTTGCGTTGGCTCCCTTTACGCACACGCCGTTGTGAGTTGTTTTGGTAAAATGTCTTTCTGTTGCTTAACGTCATACAGTCTGTCAGCGACCAGATCACGTGTTGCTTCGTCGTGGAAGATACCGATGATCGCCGCACCGCCCGCTTTGGCTTCTTCAATCAGGCTAACCACAACCGCACTGTTGGTTGCGTCTAACGAAGCCGTTGGCTCATCAAGTAACAAGATCGGGTAATCGACAATAAAGCCTCGAGCGATGTTCACACGCTGCTGTTCTCCACCAGAGAAGGTCGCAGGAGCAAGGTGCCAAAGATGCTCTGGGACATTGAGGCGAGTCAGCAATTGCTTCGCTTTTTGTTCCGCCTCTTTCGCGCAGCCACCCATCTCTATCATCGGTTGCATCACCACCTCTAATGCGCTGATACGAGGGATGACTCGCAAGAACTGGCTCACCCAACCAATGGTGTGTTTACGCACATTGATCACTTCTCTTGGCGTCGCCGTTGCCAAATCCAAAGTTCGCCCTTGATGTTCAATTTTGATGGAACCCGAATCGACCAGATAGTTAGCGTAGAGAGCGCGCAACAAGGTTGATTTACCTGAGCCAGAGTGGCCGTGTAGCACCACACACTCGCCACTGTCTACGGAGAAGTTAGCCCCTTTAAGAACGGGTAGCTCCACGCCATTCTGGTTATGCAGCACAAAGGTTTTGCTGACGTTGTTTACGGTTAGTTTGGTATTCATTTCGTCGTCCTTAGTTCTGCAACACAGAAGAAACAAGCAGTTGAGTGTATGGGTGTTGTGGGTCATCAAGCACTTGATCGGTCAAGCCACTCTCAACCACTTCGCTTCGACGCATCACCATCAAGCGGTGTGCTAATAAACGCGCGACCGCCAGATCGTGAGTGACGATCACAACCGCCAGTTCTAATTCCGTCACCAAGCGACGGAGTAAATCTAATAGCTTGGCTTGTACCGACACATCCAATCCACCCGTCGGCTCATCCATGAAAATCAGCTTCGGATGGGTGACCAGATTACGTGCGATCTGCAATCTTTGCTGCATACCGCCTGAAAAAGTTGTTGGCATGTCATCCATGCGGTCTTGTGGGATCTCAACATCGCCGAGCCACTTCGCCGATTTTTGACGAATTTCACCGTAGTTACGCTCACCCACCGCCATTAGACGCTCACCAATATTGCCACCCGCCGACACTCGACCACGCAGACCGTCCATCGGGTGTTGATGCACCACCCCCCATTCAGTACGCAGTAGGTGACGACGTTGGCTCTCTGCCATCTGGTAGAGATCTTCAAGCTGTGTGATTTGTTGGTCAGCGTCACCGCGTAGGTAGATAACCTCACCACTATCCGGCGTCTGGCGGCCAGAAAGCGACTTCAATAAGGTACTTTTACCAGAGCCCGATTCACCGACGATGCCAAGCACCTCACCCGGGTAGAGATCGAACGACACGTTTTGAAAGCCCTTGCCCGGCGCGTAGAGTTTGGTCAGATTAGAGACAGACAACAGTGGCTGCTCTGACGGATTCGGTTGTTGTTGCATCTTGGTCAAAGCATTCATGCGTTTTTCTCCTGTTGCTGGCGGCAGTAATCTGTGTCTGAACACACGAACATGTGAGTGCCTTGGTCATCCATGACGACTTCATCAAGGAAGGTATCGGTTGAACCACAAATCGCGCACGGCTCATCCCATTGTTGAACTTCAAACGGGTGATCTTCAAAATCTAGGCTCTGAACCTTGGTGTACGGGGGAATTGCGTAGATACGCTTTTCTCGTCCCGCACCAAACAGTTGCAGTGCCGCCATATGGTCCATTTTCGGGTTATCGAACTTAGGGATTGGCGATGGGTCCATGATGTAGCGGTCGTTAACGCGAACTGGGTAGGCATACGCCGTCGAAATATGACCAAAGCGCGCAATGTCCTCATACAGTTTGACGTGCATAATTCCGTACTCTTGCAGAGCATGCATCTTACGAGTCTCAGTTTCACGTGGCTCAATAAAACGCAGCGGCTCAGGGATTGGTACTTGGTAGACCAAAATCTGATCTTCTTGCAACGCAACCTCAGGAATACGGTGACGTGTCTGAATGATGCTGGCTTCGGTGGTTTTCTCTGTGGTTTGAGCGCTAGCAATTGACTTGAAGAACTCACGGATCGACACCGCGTTGGTCGTATCATCTGCGCCTTGGTCGATCACCTTGAGCACATCCGGCAGACCAATGATCGCGGCCGTGATCTGCACACCACCTGTACCCCAACCATAAGGCATAGGCATCTCACGCCCACCAAAAGGCACCTGATAGCCCGGAATCGAGACTGCTTTTAGCAAGGCACGACGAATCATGCGTTTGGTTTGTTCATCAAGGTAGCCATAGTTATAACCTGTTGTTCCAACACAACTTGTCGTGAGGTTAGTCTGTGCGTCCGTCATATTGTTAGTTTCAACTGGCGCGTTAAGGGTTGCTGTGTTCATGATTGACCTCCTTGTGCTTCGTCATTGCTTTGCTGAGCCATTAATTCATCGTGCTCTTTGTGCATTTTTCTCAACAGTTCCAGTTCCGCTTGGAAGTCGACGTAGTGAGGAAGTTTCAGGTGAGATACAAAGCCTGCCGCCTCTACGTTATCGGAGTGCGACAAGACGAATTCTTCATCTTGAGCAGGGCCATCCACAGGCTCATCGTACTCTGGCGCTTGCAGTGAGCGGTCAACCAGCGCCATCGACATCGCCTTGCGTTCTGTCGCGCCAAAAGTCAGGCCATAGCCACGGGTTAATTTGGCTTTCTGCTGCTTGTTGCCGACAAAGCCGTTGATCATTTGACATTCGGTCAGCTCAATCTCACCAATGTCAATGCTGAAGCCCAGCTCCTCTGGTTCAATAGACAAGGTCGAAAAACCGGTGCGAATCTCGCCTGCAAATGGGTGGTTACGACCATAACCACGCTGAGTCGAGTAGCTGAGTGCCAGTAAGAAACCTTCATCGCCACGTACCAAGTTTTGTAAACGTGCGCTGCGGTCGCATGGGTAGTTCACCGGATTCATAGTGATATCTTCCGGCACTTGCTGGTCATCTTCTTCGCTCAACATCATGTCGAGGTTTTCAAGAATACCCAGCACCTGTGGACAAGGTTCGGTATCGCTCACCTCTTGCGTTGGAATGCGTGGCGTTTCCCCTTCGGCAAGCAAGCTAAAATCTAATAGACGATGGGTGTAATCGTAGGTGGGACCTAGAATTTGACCGCCCGGTAGATCCTTATAGGTCGCCGAGATACGGCGCTCAATTCGCATAGTGTTAGTATCAACCGGCTGCGCCGTGATCAGGCGTGGTAACGTGGTTCGATACGCGCGCAACAAGAAGATCGCTTCGACTAGATCACCTGCCGCTTGCTTAATCGCCAGCGCCGCTAATTGTTTGTCGTAGATGCCACCTTCCGTCATCACTCGATCGACAGAGCCTGATAGCTGTTCTTGAATCTGCTCAACCGTGAGCTCTGGCAATTCTGGATTACCACGGCGCTTCTTGGCTTGCAGTTGGTGCGCAAGAGCTATCGCTTTTTCTCCACCTTTTACAGCAACGTACATGTCATCATCTCCACTTTGGTTGTTCGAGGCAGGCAAAGCACTTGTTGGTTAGCCACAAAGATAAAGTCCACACCCTGTGGGAATTTCACCAACCGCTGACGAACTTCAAGGTAGGCGATAAAATCAGCAGGCAGGCCGCTCATTAACGTCGTCTGCGTCGTTTTAATCCCCGGGCCGCTAAGCGCTAACTCGGTGCCCGCACCGAAGCTATCAAGCTCAACAATGACGGTAGTCGATGTATCCGGGTACTCTTCATTGCCCAAGTTGAATGTCAGCTCAGACCAATCCAGATCCATAAGATCCTGCTCGGAGATGACGGCAAAGCTTGCTTGCTGGGTCTGATCCACCAGCGGAGCACCAATGTGAAATTTGATGTTTTCTGTTACTGCGTGATCGGCCTTAAATGTCTCTGAAAGCCAGATTGGTGTTGCGTTGTCTGCCATCGAAAGCAGCGTCTGCGCTGCGGCACTCATCATTGAGCCAAAGCCGACACAGCGATTCAATGTCACTACCTTTCCGGGCTCTGACATCGCTTTAAGCAGCAAGCGAAAACACTGCTGGCTATCATGAACTGCATCTTGAAATGCAGGAGAAATCATACTCATGGAATTCGTTCTAACCTGTTTAATTCATTAATTTTTATCGGTTTTACCGGTCTTTTCAGTGAGTCTTTCCATCACTAATGAACCAGTCTTACTCGTGCCCCTAGTCTTCACCGCGGACCTAATCTTCTCCGCGAACCTAATCTTCGCCGCGAACCATAGTAAAAAAGTCCACCTTACTGGCTGCGACTTCCTGGCGACGTTGACTATCACGCTCGTGTTTCATTGCCGCTAATGGCTCAATGACTTGCGTATTGATCGCTTCCGCCTGCTTTCCGTTCTGCATCAACGCATCAATTACAGCAGCTAGTTCTGCATGTGGCTTGTCACGGCCCTGTAGGTAGCTGTAACCCAACTCGCCGCTATTCAGCTTGATCACCGCGCGAGTGATGGTCACATCGCCCATATTGAACTGACGCCCTGTTGAGCCCATGCGAGCGCGTACCTGTGCCAAACCAATCTCGGGTTGTCGTACCATGGCGTATTCGGCGTTTAGCCCTAACTCGTCCCAATGCGCTTTTAACTCGGTGAACGAGCTCTGTGCGAGTACTGACATCCACTTTTGTCGCTCTTTTAAAGCTGTCATTTAGTGCTCCATTACTATTTCTGTTGCGTCGGCACGGGTATTGGAGCTGGAAAACTCCGCGATCACTTGTGTGCCTTTAATTACGTTGGTGGTTTTAATCTTAAGAAGTGGCGTACTGGTGCTGATGTGCAGCAGTCGACACTCTTCATTGCTTGGTATCTTTGCCCCGATGCGAGTCTGTTTTCGTTCTAGGTCGATATCGAGGCCGCGCTTAATAAACTGGTGCAAAGATCCGCTGGTAAAGTTCTTCAATACTGACCACCACGCTGTATCTGGTAGGTAGTGGTCAATGATGGTCCTCGGCGACTCTTCAGTTTTCCGAAAGGTGCGAATATGAATCACCTTGCTACCCTCTTCGATACCGAGATAGCCCGCGATCTTGGACGGTGCACTAATCAATCGAGATTGCAGCACTTCACATCTTGGCATCGCCCCTTGTTCAATCAGGTTCTTGGTAAAGTGCGCCCCAGAGTGAAGTCGATATTCACTCGGCTGACGTATCACCATGTTTCCTTTGCCTTGATGACGTTGAATCAACCCCGCAGCAACCAACTCATCAATCGAGCGACGCAGCGTATGGCGATTAACACAGAAGCGCTCGGCAAGTTTCGACTCGGTCGGCAGGTAATCACCGGGCACGAACTGCTCTTTCACTTCTTTTTCAAGCTCTGAAGCGATATCCAAATAAACAGGCATTCGCTGCATTTCCTTTTCGATAATTCAATAAGTTATCTAGACAAGTAGAGTTAAATAGGCATGTAACATGCCTAGATAAACTTCTTGCGGATAACTTGAGAGATGAAATCAATCACGCTTACTGTCACGATAACAATCGCCATAATTGCGGCTGTCTGTTGTAGCTGGAAGCCAGAGATTGATTGCCAAAGCAAGACACCGATACCACCAGCGCCGACCATACCAACCACGGTTGCGGAGCGGATGTTCGACTCTAAGCGGTAGAGTGAGTAAGAGATCCACAGCGGCATCACTTGAGGAATTACGCCATACAGAATGACTTCGATTGGGTTGGCACCCGTTGCCTTCACGCCTTCAACTGGGCCCGGTTCAATCGCTTCAATCGCTTCTGCAAACAGCTTGGCAAGGACACCTGTGGTATGAATGAATAGCGCCATAACACCAGCGAATGGCCCTAATCCAACCACCACCACAAACAGCATCGCAAACACCATCTCATTGATAGCGCGCAAGCAGTCCATCAAACGACGAATTGGAAACGTCACCCAGCTTGGCATTAGGTTTTCAGCACTGAGGATGCCAAAAGGAATCGCCAACAAAATAGACAACACCGTGCCCCAAATACCGACTTGAATGGTCACCAACATTTCGCTGAAGTAGATGTTGCTCTCGCCGAAGTCAGCGGGGAAAAAGTCTTTGCCTAACTGGACCATATTCTCTGGGTGTTCAAAGAACATCATTGGCGCCATTTCTGCACCTTGCCAAGCCCAGCTCAATACCAGTAATACCAATACAGCAATCACAGCGTTTTTGATTGATAGCTTTGAGGAAGGCTCGTAGCTTTGAGTTATTGCAGTCATTATTTTTCACTCTAATGAATGCGCCGCATCGTCACGGCGCATGAGTTTGAATTAGCCTTTCAGCGCATCGATTTCAGATTGAAGCTCGTCAATCTCTGTTTGATATTGAGCCATGCGATCTGCGCGGTCTTGAGCGCTCAAGTTAGTGTTGTTCTCTGCCTCTACAAGGTTTTTGAACGCTTCCATCTGGCGGATTGGTAGGAGCTGGCTATTGTCAGTCGCGGCAAAACCAGACCAAGCTAGCTGCTCTAGATTTGCACGTTGCTCTGGCTCGCTTCCGTAGTTAACGAAGAAATCACGCGCCTTCTGCTTCATCTCCTCATCCATCTCTTTGCGATAGGTCACTACATCCGATGGGATCAGATTGGACTGCCACACCACTTTGAGCTTGCTGAACAGCTCTGGGTTGTTCTGTTGGACGCGAATCAGGTTCATGGTGTGATTGGTGGCGACATCCACTTGATTGTTCGCCACAGCCATCACATTGGCTCCATGACTCGCCGCCACATTGCGGTGAAAATCATTTGCCGACACGCCATTGCTTGCGAACGCTTCAAAGTTAGGCACTAAAAAGCCCGATGTAGAATTAGGATCACCATTGCCCAGTTTGAGCGTCTTGTGGTGCTCTAATACATCGTCCAGTGTGTTGATGTTGTCGTTCTCAGCATTGACGATCAGTAGACTGTGGTAACCCTGTAGGCCATCGTCATTAATGTAACGAACAAACAGTTCAGCATTGGCACGGTCAACCGCTTCCATTGCCGCCTTATTGCCGTAATAAGCAAAATCAACCTTGCCAAAGCGCTGCGCCTGAATAATTCCTGCATAATCCGGAGCGAAATACGCCTTCACTGGCTTGCCGAGTGCCTGACCAAGATCTTCCAAAAGTGGATCCCAGCGCTGACGTAAGTTTTGCTGCGCATCGGTGGCGATAATGCCGAAATTGATTTCGTCTTTTGCCACAGCGTAGCCTGCAGTCAGTGTGGTCATCGCTACAGTTGCGAGTGTCACCGCTTTCTTAAGTCCTGATTTCATTGAATGAAACATGGTGTTTTCCCTGATTATTTAAAAAGACGCGGCCAGCACGTCAGTCGGTTGAATTTGTGGTGTATTGGATGACGGTTTAGAACGGTAGAGATCTTCAAGTTGCGGCTTTGTCAGCTCTGCGCTTTTGCCCTCATAGAAAACCTGACCATCTCTCAGCGCGATGATGTTTTCGCAGTATTTAAGCGCATGATCGACTTGGTGAAGAGTCACAATCACAGGGATGCCCTCTTTCTCGTTGATGTCCGTTAACAGCTCCATCACGATGCGAGCCGATTCAGGGTCTAGAGAAGCGATAGGTTCATCTGCGAAGATGATTTCTGCCTTTTGCATTAGAGCTCGGGCAATGGCGACACGCTGCTGTTGACCACCAGAAAGGTTGCCGACACGTTGGTTCGCAAATTGCTCCATCCCCACTCGACGCAGTGCGTCCAAAGCCTGTTGTTGCTGTTCCACCGTGAACATGCCAGTCAGAGTTCGCCACTTAGGCGTCGAGCTCAGCGCACCAATCATCACGTTGGTAATCACCGATAGGCGGTTTACTAAATTAAACTGTTGAAATATGTAGCCCGCTTGAGCACGTCGTTCACGAACTTTGGCATCAGGCTTGCCATTGGCTTGGACAGTCTTCCCTAACACTCGAATATTTGAGTCGCTACTTTTGTCGCCAATAATTAACCCACTTAGATGACGAAGCAGTGTCGATTTACCCGAGCCAGAAGGCCCAAGCAGTGCCGTCATCTTTCGGCTAGAAATGGTCAAGTTGATATTATTCAGTGCGCGGTTGTCACCGAATGTCTTGTTGACCTTGTTAACTTCAATGATGTGATTCATCGTCAATGTCCCTGTTTGGTTTAAGGTAACTTTGACGATGAAATATTAAGATTCGGTGTCGTTTTATTTGCAGAAATGAAACATCGAGAGGTGAACAACAACTTGTCTAGACAAGCTTAAGATTATGTTTTTAAAAGGTTAAAACACTCATAATTAGACAAGGTTAAGCACTTATATAAGAACGCAATTCACAGTAATTTGACAATACAAGCGACGCTCACTCTTGCTATCTCACACCGTCTAATAACTCAGACAAATTGATCATCAAACTTATATATTGAATGCAATATCAATCCCATTGACGATTTTTTCTATTTCGATATTAAGTCTATTTTTGGCGCGTTTTATTCGACGCTCAGAAATTGTTCTAGATCATTAAAGTATTCAATAACGTAATCTTTGATTTTAAATAATTAAACTTTGATGCGGTTTACGGAATTAAACCCATTTCATAGTTTTCTAGTGATCGCGTTCAAAATACACCCACAAAACCAAATAAATCAGGATGTATTGTTGGAATTTACATCACATTTTCTCGGTTTACAGAAGTTTACTCCGCATTGCCGAAATAACTCTAAAGGAGTAGTTTGCAGTCATTGAGTTCAAAAATGTAAACCGAAATGATGAGTGTAAAACAAGTTCGATTCACCGATGAAGACAGAGAATGTTTGACTAGCTACTTTCGCTTAGCAGACACGATCGCAGACCTGATTGGCCCCTACTGCGAGGTTGTGATCCACTCATTCGAGAGCTTAGAAAATTCCGTTGTTAAGATCGTCAATGGACACCATACCGGCCGTGAGATTGGCTCCCCGATCACCGACTTAGGCCTGCGTATGTGGAGCACATTCGAGAAAACTGGCGAAGTCTCACCAAAAAGCTACTTCACCAATGCAGCTGACGGATCACTCCTCAAATCAACGACTTGTATTCTGGCTGGCCCTCAGCAGAAGCCGATTGGCATGTTGTGTATCAACATGAACTTGTCATTCCCATTTCCTGAGATCGTTAAAACCTTAATGCCCCAGTGCAACGCACCTCAGACGCTGGTCAGCGAAACATTCAGTAACAACGCGAACGACGTTATTCAACAGGCGCTTAACTCTGCCATTCAAGACGTTGAGCAAGACGACACTGTGTCACCGAAAGGCCACAACAAAGCCATCATTCGCAACCTATTCGACAACGGTGTCTTCGAACTGAAAGAGACCACAACACAAGTATCCGAACAGCTTGGGATCAGCCGTCAGGCGGTCTACAAGTTTATCCGTGAATTTAAATCAGAATAAAAATTAATAACTTAGGAGTTACATCGTGAAACAGATCATTGCCACTGAACAAGCACCTGCAGCTATCGGCCCTTACTCACAAGGCACAGCCTACGGCGAAATGGTTTACACATCTGGCCAACTACCACTGGTTCCAGAAACCATGCAGTTTGTTGAAGGTGGAATCAAAGAGCAGGCTCGTCAGTCTTTAGAAAACTTGAAAGCGGTGCTTGAAGCAAGCGGTGCAGGACTAGACACCGTTTTGAAAACGACCTGCTTCCTGTCTGATATGGAGAACTTTGTTGCCTTTAACGAGATTTACACCGACGTGTTTGGCACAGAAAACGCACCAGCTCGCTCTTGCGTTGAAGCCGCAAGACTACCAAAAGACGCACTGGTTGAAGTTGAAGCCATCGCATACAAAAAATAATCGGTTTTAATGGGATCAATAGGAGATTCTCATGAGCGTTTCATTTATAGGATTAAGCATACTGTTCTTCGGGTTCTACGCACTACTTTCGAACTTCAAGAAACAGAAAAAGAGTTTCAACTTCCGCGTATTAAGCGCATTGGCAGCCGGCCTACTATTTGGTGGAGCTATCCAACTGGTATTCGGCGTCGGCAACACGGCGACAGCGGGCTTTGCTGAGCTAATTTCAGTGTTCGGCAAAGGCTACATCAAACTGCTACAAATGATCGTTATCCCACTGGTATTCGTGGCGATGATCTCTTCGATCATGAACGTAGAAGGCGGTGGCGCACTGTCTCGTATCGCACCAAAAATCATCGGTATTCTGCTTTTCACTTGTGCGATTTCAGCGGCGGTTGGTATCGCAAGTATCTACCTGTTTGGTATCGATGCAAACGCACTAGTGAGCACGATTGGCACCAACAGCGCTATCGAAGCACGTGGTGACTCACTGGTAGCGACACAAGATGCAATGGCGAGCAGCGGCCTGTCTGGTATGGCTCTGTCTATCATTCCAACCAACATCTTCGACATGCTAACGGGCTCAGAGCGTACTTCTACGCTATCAACAGTATTGTTTGGTATGTTCCTAGGTTACTGCATCCTGCAAGTTAAAAACCGTAAACCTGAGAAAGTGCAAAACTTCGTTGATTTCATCAACTCGGCAAAAGAAGTGGTGCTTTCAATGGTACGTGAAATCTTGAAGCTAACGCCTTACGGTGTATTTGCTCTGATGACCACGTTCATGATGACCAATGACTTGTTTGCACTAGCAGAAATGGGTCGCTTCCTACTCGCAAGTTATGTAGCGATTGGCGTAATGTTCGCTATCCACTTCGTGATGGTGTCAATGTTTGGCCTATCTCCTGCTAAGTTCATGAAGAAAATCTGGCCTGTATTGGTGTTCGGCTTCGGTTCTCGTTCAAGCATGGCGGCAATCCCACTAAACGTTGAAACTCAAACTCAACGTCTAGGTGTGGACGAAGAAACAGCAAACATGTCAGCGACATTCGGTACCAGTATCGGTCAAAACGGTTGTGCGGGTATCTACCCTGCAATGCTCGCTATCATGGCGGCTCAAGTAATGGGTATGCCAGTTGACCTAGGCTTCATCCTACAACTGATTGCTGTAATCGCGATTGCTTCATTCGGTATCGCAGGTGTGGGTGGCGGTGCGACTTTCGCAGCAGTAGCAGTACTAACCATTATGGGCCTAGACATCACAGTGGTTGCGATTCTAGTTTCTATTGAAGCGCTCATTGATATGGCACGTACGGCTCTAAACATCTCAGGTTCTATGTTATCGGGTGTACTAACCGCTAAGAAGAATGGCTCTTTAGACACTGAGCAATACAACGCAGACGTTGCTTCTACAACAACAAAAGAAGCAGCGGTATAACCTCCCAACTTAATCAAGAGCACCCACCACGGGTGCTCTCCGTTTTCCTGATTTCAGGTATTTAGGTAGTAAGTATGAAAATTGTTGTCGTAGGCGGTAGCGCCGCAGGTATGAGTTTCGCAGCGAAGTACAAACGTAATCAACCATCAGATGAAGTGATTGTGCTAGATAAACGCAATTACATCTCTTTCGGGGCTTGTGGCTTACCCTACTTTGCGGGCGGTATGTTTGATGACACCGAACGCATGATCTCTCGCACACCAGAGCAAGCGATTAAATCTGGTTTAGATGTACGCATCGAAACTGAAATGGTTGCCTTAGACAGAGCAGAGAAAAAGATCACCATTCGTCACCAAGGCGAAGAGAGCATCATTGATTACGATATGTTAGTAATTGCGACTGGCGCTCGCCCTATCGTTCCTCCATTCGGTGAATATAACCCTGAAAACGTCCATACCTTAACCAGCATGGAAGATGGCCAAGCCGTTAAAGAGGCATTAAAGAACAACAGTAAACAGCGTATTTGTGTTATTGGTGGTGGGTTCATCGGACTTGAAGTGTTCGATGCGGCACATGAGCTTGGTAAAGACGTCACTATCATCGAACGCGAACAGCATGTAATGAGTCGTCAGTTTAGTCCTGAAATGATCGAAGTGGTTGAAGGAGCCATTCGTGAGTCTGGAGCAGAGCTAAAAACAGGTTGTAGCGTTTCAGCCATTCGAGATGCAGATAATGGTGGTTACACAGTAGAAACGGATAATGGCAATGTTGAAACTGACGTAGTCATCATGTCACTTGGTTTCAAGCCAAATACTGAGTTCTTCGAGCTTCCAAAAGCAGTCAATGGTGCATTACTGGTCAATGAATATGGAGCAACCGAAGATCCACATATCTACGCTGTGGGTGACTGTGCCGTGGTTCATCACATGGCATTAGGAAAATCCGTATATGTGCCACTGGCAACCACCGCCAACAAGCAAGCGCGTATGATGGCAGATAAGCTTGCAGGCAAAGACACCTACATGGAAGGCTTCTTGGGATCTTCATGTTTGAAAGTACTGGATTACGAATTAGCCTGTACAGGTGTCTCTGAGCTGCTAGCAAAAGAACACGACTTAGAAGTCAAAGTCTCAACTATCTCGGACAAAAACCAAACCGATTACTACCCAGGCCAAGAAGACATTAAGGTGAAATTGGTTTATCACCCAGAAACTAAGGTGTTACTGGGTGGAGAAATCGTGGGTAAGAAAGGCGCTGTTGGACGTATTAATGCGTTGGCGGTTGCGATCACCGCGAAGATGACCACACACCAGCTTGGCTACATGGACTTCTGCTACGCCCCTCCATTTGCTCGTACATGGGATGCGTTGAATGTTGCAGGAAACGTAGCGAAATAACGAAAGCGTGTCGCATGAGTACTTTTTAACAGTACTCACAAATATCTAAACCCAAAGCAGTCCAAGTGGCTGCTTTTTTATTGCTCAACCCTTCAATGTTAAACGTAAGTAACGTGCCACATTCGAACTTAGTGTATTATTTGATCGAACTTAAAAGCTTACAAACAATAAGTGTTATATAATCGCTCGAAAAATATAAAAACAAAAAAAAACAGCAGTAATACCGTCAAACGTCATAGCTAGGTTAACTAAATACTCAATATGGACGCGATTCGTAAAGTCTATCAATACGCGGAACCGAACCTTACTCTAGTAGGGTGGATGGGTTTTGTCGGCTTCCCTGTGTACTACATAGTATGGGAGCTACTGTTTCCACAGCCCTATGAAAACCTGCCGCTACGCGTGTTCTGCTCTATGCTGTTTTTCGGCATCATTTATCGACACCGTTTTCCATTCAGTTGGCGTAAATACCTACCGGCCTACTACCAGGTTGCCACTACGATCTGTTTACCCGGGTTCTTCTTCTACATGTTGCTAATGAACAATTGGTCGAACGTGTGGGTGATGTCTTTTATGGCGGCGACGTTTCTGCATATTTTACTGGTGCATATTACTCGAGTAATGTTTGCTCAAACCTTTGCGGGGATTGGCCTTGCCACGTTTTTTGCTTGGGTTGCACAGGGCTTTTATCTCGATTTAACGATGGACTGGACGCACGTCCCAATCTTTTTGTTTATCTACCTATTCGGCAATATGTTCTACGTTCGTAACCAAGTAGAGCATGAGGCTAGAGTGTCACTCGCCAAATCTTTCGGTGCAGGTATCGCCCATGAAATGCGTAACCCTCTGAGTGGTTTGCTCACCTCTATCGACCTCATGCAATCGGTATTGCCAAATCCAAAAGAAGAGAAAAAAGAGCACTACGTTCTCGACTACCAAGACGCGTCACTACTGAAAAAAGTCAGTGACGATGCGATGAATATTATTCACACTGGTAACGAGACCATCGACCTACTTCTGACTTCGATAGATGAGAACCGAATCTCACGTTCAACCTTCAAGAAACACTCAGCGCAGCATGTAGTTTCAGAAGCAATCGACAGTTTTAGTTACAAGCGTTCAGCGGATAAAGATGCGATCTCTTTCGATGTTCAAGGTGACTTTGAATTTCTGGGCAGCGATACCCTGCTCAAGTATGTTATGTACAACCTATTCAAAAACGCCTTCCATCATCGCAACACTGATGACTTTCATATTCATGTGACCATGTCGAAAGAAGGCAACAAAAGCAGTATCACGGTGACAGACAACGGCTCTGGTATCTCAAGTGAAGCCATGCGTAATATCTTCCAAGATTTCTATACTACCGGTAAATCTGGTAGCTACGGATTAGGCTTACCTTTTTGCCAGAAAGTTATGCAAGCCTTTGGTGGCGATATTCAATGCCAATCTGAACTTGGGGAGTGGTCTCAATTTACCCTGACGTTCCCGCAGATCAATTCTCACACAATCATCGAAATTCAGAGCGATCTCACCAAGCTTAAATCGGTACTCATGATCTGTGAACAGAATGTTCTAACCACAAGAATGACAGAGATAAGCCGCTTTATGGGCTTTAACCTAATAGTTCTCAATGTAGCTTCGGCTTTAAATCGCAAAGAGTATGAGTTCGAGTTTGACGTAATCCTTATTGATATCGAGGCTCTGTCTGCGCAATCTAAGCGACAGAAAGCGTTAGAGTCGCTGCTGTCATTCACAGAAGCGCGTATTGCTTACTTGTATGAACACCCTTCAACGAAGAAAACCCACACCACACTGCAGAGCGCAAAGTGGGTTGAGACACAAGCATGGTTGCTCAATACAAAATCCACCATTGAAGAGCTATTTTACGATAGCGATTATGTCGCTGCTCCTCAGGAGTTCGAGCCGCTCAAGACGTCTAAGAAAGGCACCATCATGGTGGTTGACGATAATGAATCACTACGACGATTTACTGCGATGCTTATCGCTAAGCAGGGATTTGAGGTCATTGAAAAAGAAGATGGCCAGCAAGCAATAGACGCGCTAGACAGCAATAGTGTCGACTTGATTCTTATGGATATTGAGATGCCCGTGATGAGTGGTGTTGAAGCATCACGTCGTATCCGAAATGCAAACAAAGAGTACTCCTCTATTCCGATTATCGCGCATACCGGAGACAGCTCCCCTATCACACTTGAACAAATTGGGGCTTCTGGCATGTCTGATTTCATCGTAAAACCTGCCGACAAAAACCGACTCTTCGACAAGATAGCCAACTGGGTCTAATGGCTTTCAATCAGAGCTCAGAGCAATACTGAGCTCTGTCATTAGGTTTGTAGTATTACCTAAAAACCATCCTTATCTATATAACAAAGCCGTTCGCCTAAGCAAACTCTAATTCAGGGGTTTGATACGCTTGCTGACAGACGGTCAGTACATGATCGATGTCTCCCATACTCAGCCCTGAGTTTACAGAGAAACGGATTATGTTTTTATTCTTGGCTGTCGCAGGTCGACAGAACACAGCACCGAACACATCATGGCTTTCCAAAAAGTCTCGCACCCTTTCTGTATTTCTCTCGCTGCCACATTCCAAGGCTATAATTTGCGAATCACTCCGCACAGTAAACCCAATCTTCTTCAAGCCCTGTTTGAGAATGTTTGCTCTCTCAAACAGCTGTTCCCGATGTTTATCAGCACTTTTAATGACCTCTAGTGTCTTCTCCAGTCGACTGATCTCTTGTGGCAAAACCGTTGAGCTGAATATGGCTGGAAATGCGACAAAGGGAAGCGCACCCGCCATCGACTTAGGCCCAAGAATTGCCCCAGCACGGTAAGCAAAGGCTTTAGCAAGGCTGACGGTGATGAAGTCAACCTGCTCGGTTAACCCTAGAGCATGAACTAAGCCAGCACCTTGTTCTCCATGAGTCCCTAGAGAATGAGACTCATCGACAATTAAGGCACAGTCAAACTCTTGAGCCATTTCGTAGATGTCACTCAATGGGGCTACGGTGCCAATCGTACTATAGACAGAATCCACCACAATGACGCCACTGCCATAACGTTGCAGTTGTTTGCGCAGGTGAGTCATATCGTTATGTCTAAATGGTCTAGCTACAGCGTTCGCAGCTCGTATCCCTTCCCACAAAGACATATGAGCAAAGCGGTCGATATAAACCGGAGCATCTGCAGCACAAACCGTTTGCAGTAAGCAGATATTCGCTGCCCAACCAGATTGAGACAGCAAACAACTCTCCATCCCAACTAACTCAGCTAACTGCTGCTCAAAGTCAGGTTTTGACTCTTGGTCTTGCAGAAAAATCGACGACATCACAACACTCTCGCTTTGGCGAGAAATCGCCTGTTGATGGGCATGCTGAATCTCTGGATGGTTTGATAACGCAAGGTAATCATTACTTTGCATCACTATCGAGGTTGGTCTGGGGCGCTGCCCCAGAACCAAGTGTTTGTTGTTCTTATTCGGCGCTATTAGATCTTGCATAAAGAAGTTAAGGCGTTCCTCAACAAAGGAAGGTAGTGGTTTTATTTTAGAATTATCACTCATAGTAAGTTCTCTTCGTAATACAGAAAAACGCCAGCGCTGACAGCGGTATATTGACGAAAAAAACAAGACTGTTAAGGGGCGAGTTGCATATTTTTGCAGCGGATTGCAAACTCGGAATTTAAGGGTTTAGGGAGGTGAGACCGTCATTACTATAGGGAAGTGCATTCTAATTATTGAACAAGGTTTAAACAGGATCTCCCTCGTTAAAAGTGGTGCTTGAACCGTTGTTTTCAACGGTGGTTTAAAGCCCAACGAAAAAAGGCTCGCCAAATGCGAGCCTCTGTAATCTTATCAATACTGAATGAAATCGTGTTACTTCACATCAATCACGACTTTACCAAGCGTTTGACCACTTGCCAGACGGTCATGGGCTGCGCCAGCTTGCTCTAGCGTAAAGCTGTGCTCATCCAAAACTGGCGTAAGAGCGCCTGCTTCAACGATCTCAGCGATCGCTTTCAGAATTTTACTATGCTCAGCTCTGCCTACATTATGGATCATCGGGATCAACATAAAGACGACATGCAGCGACAGGCCTTTCAAATGCACCATAGTCAGATCAAGTTCATTCATAGAAACCGTCGTTGCGATCTGACCATTCAGTTTGGTCGCTTCAATCGAATTATTTAGGTTTAAACCGCCAACAGAATCAAATACAACATCAAAACCTGCACCATCAGTATGCTTAGCGACATAATCAGCGACGGATTCAGTTCGATAGTCGATCGGTGTTGCGCCAAGCTTTACAATTAGATCGTTCTTCTCACCTTCAGAGCCGGTAGCATAAACCTCGGTACCGAAGTGCTTAGCTAACTGCAGTGCAATATGACCTACACCGCCAGCACCGCCATGCACCAGTACTTTTTGACCCGCAGTAATACCTGCGCGAATGAGCCCCTCGTAAGCCGTAATACCGACCAATGGGATAGCCGCAGCTTCGCGCATCGAGATATTCTTAGGTTTGTGAGCAACAAGGTTTGCATCCGCTAGCATGTATTCAGCAAGAGCACCCTGTAAGTCGCCTAAGCCACCTGCGCAGCCATATACCTCATCTCCAACAGCATAACCGGTAACACCTTCACCAACCGCTTCTACAGTGCCAGCGAAGTCCATACCAAGAATACCGGGTAGTTGAGGGTGGAACGGCAGCGCTTCACCCATTTCACGTAGCATCATATCTACTGTGTTAACGCTTGAAGCTTCAATTTTAACTACCAAATGACCTGCTTTAACTTCTGGTTTTGCAACATCAGTAGTCTCAAATACTTCTGTACCACCAAACTTACGAATCACTGTCGCTTTCATACCGCAGAACCCCTATCCATTGTTTTATGTTGTTTGTACGCAACTAGTATAGGCAGCACTGGATGCTTTATAAGAGGACAAGACAGAGAATCAGTTTTAAGTTTTTGTTAAGAATGGTTAAAGGTAGAGATAGAGATGATGGCTATTGAACACATTGAGTGCTTCAAGGAGAGCGAATAGGTGAGATTTTAAAAATTGGTGGAAATGAAAAAAGCCCGCTGATTTCTCAGTGGGCTTTTCAATGGTGGTGGAGGGATAGGGATTTGAACCCTAGAACCGCTATTAACGGTTGCCGGTTTTCAAGACCGGTGCTTTCGACCACTCAGCCATCCCTCCAACAAATTGTCATCAACAGTGTACTAATCTGTTGAAGTTGTTATTTGCATAGCAAATAACCAAATCAAAGCCTGGCGATGTCCTACTCTCACATGGGGAAGCCCCACACTACCATCGGCGCTATTGCGTTTCACTTCTGAGTTCGGCATGGAATCAGGTGGGTCCACAACGCTATGGTCGCCAAGCAAATTCTTTCTTCTCTGATTTTCTTTCAGAAAAGTAATCTGGAAAGCTGTTTCTGTTCTCTAAACTCATTCAAGTGTTCTTGTTTGCCTCTGCTTTTTAAAGCGGAAACAATAGTTTTGAGTCCATCAAAACC